>CAWDLF010000004.1:0-389332 GCA_963803105.1 Terriglobia bacterium | reverse complement strand
ATTATGGATTCAGGTTTGTCCATCGCTGACGTCGGATGCCCACTTTTGGGAATATGAACAGCATACCGCCGGCTCGTCTGGCGGTTTCTGTGAGCCGCCTCGCATTGTCGTACGTGTAACTTACCGCCGGTACCTCCGGATACCCATGCCGAGTCATGCAAACGTTCGTACACGCATGGTATAAACGAATCAGCGACGGTTGCACCAATCTGGCTGGCGACAGAAGGATTCTGTGGACTTCTCACTAACCGACGAGCAGCAGCAGCTCAGGCGCACTGTCCGCGCATTCGCCGAGGCCGAAATCTTGCCGCACGTCATGGAGTGGGACGAAACCTCGCAATTTCCCTCCGAACTCATTCCCAAGCTCGGCGAAATGGGTTTTCTCGGCGTCATCTTCCCTGAAAAATATGGCGGCGCGGGAATGGGCTACATCGAGTACGCCATCATCATCGAAGAGCTCTCGCGCGTGGACGGCTCCATTGGCATCATCGTCGCCTCGCACAATTCGCTGTGCACCAACCACATCTACAAGTTCGGCAACGAAGAGCAAAAGACGAAGTACGTCACGCCGCTCGCGCAAGGCAAGAAACTGGGCTGCTGGGCGCTCACCGAACCCGAAGCCGGCTCGGACGCAGCTCGCCCGCGCACCACGGCTGTCAAGAAAGACGGCGGCTGGGTCATCAACGGCGCCAAGACCTTCATCACCAACGGCCACTATGCCGATGTCTGCGTGGTGATCGCCACCACCGACCCCTCCAAAGAGAATCGCGGCGTCTCGGCTTTCATCGTGGAGAAGGGAACCCCCGGCTTTCGCCCCGGCAAAAAAGAAAACAAGCTCGGCCTGCGCGCCAGCGACACCAGCGAACTCGTTTTCACCGACTGCCGCGTGCCCGCCGAGAATCTCGTGGGCGTCGAAGGCAACGGCTTCATCAACAGCCTGCAAATTCTCGATGGCGGCCGCATCTCCATCGCCGCTCTTGGCCTGGGTATGGCTCAGGGAGCGTACGAGTCCTCGCTGCGCTACGCCAAAGTGCGGAAACAGTTCGGCAAAGCCATCTCCGAATTTCAGGCCATTCAATTCAAGCTGGCGGACATGGCCACGCAGATCGACGCCGCGCGCCTGCTCATCTATCAGGCTGCATGGCTCGCCGATCGCGCACTCGCCTCCGGTGATTCCCGCGCGCGCTTCAGCCGCGAGGCCAGCATGGCCAAGCTCTACGCGGGAGAAGTGGCCGTCCGCGTCGCCAACGAAGCCGTGCAGATCCACGGCGGCTACGGATTCATCAAGGATTACCCTGCGGAAAAGTTCTACCGCGACGTAAAACTCTGCACCATCGGCGAAGGCACCAGCGAAATTCAGCGCCTAGTCATCGCCCGCGATCTTCTCCGAAAATAGCCGTGGCAGATGGTGCTTTCTTCGCACGCGCGTTGCATTTTCCATCCGTCTTTGTTGTTATCTCTGTGCATCCATACCGAAACAACTGATGGGCATTTGAGGAGACGTTATGAAACTGGGAGAAATCGCCCAAAGACTTGGCTGCGAGCTGGAAGGCGACGCGACGATCGAAATCACCGGCGTCGCCGGGATCGAGGAGGCCGAGCCGCAGCAAATGACCTTCCTCACTAATCGCAAATATCGCCCGGCGCTTGAGACAACGCGCGCCTCGGCCGTCCTGGTCGCGCGCGACGCCGGACCTCTGCGCATGGCGGCGCTGCGCTCGGCGAATCCGTACCTCGACTTCGCGCGCGCCATCGAGATGTTCCACGCCGCGCCCGAATACGCACCCGGCGTTCATCCGTCGGCTGTTGTGGCGAAGTCCGCGAAGATCGGCCCTGGCGCTCACATCGGTCCGTTCTGCTTCATCGACGAAGACGTCGAAATGGGCCGCAACGCCGTCCTGCACAGCGCCGTTTCCATCTATCGCGGCGCCCGCATCGGCGACGATTTCTTCGCCCACGCGCACGCCTGCGTCCGCGAGGACTGCAAAATCGGAAATCGCGTACTGCTGCAGAACGGCGTCGTCGTCGGCACCGACGGCTTCGGATTCGCGCGCGAGTCAAACGGCCACTGGTACAAGATGCGCCAGGCCGGCATCACCCTCATCGGCGATGACGTCGAAATTCAAGCGCATTCGGCCATCGATCGCGCCACCATCGGCGAAACCCGCATCGGCCGCGGCACGAAGATCGACAACCTGGTGCAAGTCGGTCACGCCTGCACGGTCGGCGAGGATACGTTGCTGTGCGGACAGGTGGGCCTTGCGGGCACAACTCACATTGGCAATCGCTGCATTCTTGCAGGACAGGTCGGCGCAGCCGGCCATCTCACCATCGGTGACGGCGCCACGCTCACGGCGCAGAGCGGAGTCCCCACCGACGTGCCCGCGAACGCCGTCTATTCGGGATATCCCGCAATGGATAATCTTGCGTGGCGGAAATCCGTCGCGGTCTTCAATCGTCTGCCGGATCTGCAGCGCGACCTGCGTGAGCTACGCGAAGAAGTCGCCCGCCTCCGCGCCAGTCCGAAAACATAAAACTCAAAAGCATCAAGCCCAAATTCAGCCGGTACGCCCCACAGCCGCGGACCCTGAAGCTGCCGTCCGTCGCGCGCGAACGCGCAGCACCTTCCGCTGATTCGCTTCCAGCACCTCGAATCGCAGCCCGTCGTGCTCGATCGTCTCGCCCGTGCGCGGCACGTGTCCGGCAACGGAGTTGAGCAACCCCGCAACAGTCGTAGCATTCGAGGGCTCAGCAATCTCGATCTCCGAACCGAATATTTCTCCTAGCTTGTCGAGCGGCACGCTGCCGCGCAACACCACGTCCCCGGTGCTTTCGCGCATCACGTCGGGCGCCGGCCGGCGATCTTCCTCGCCGATCTCGCCGACGATCTCCTCGACGAGGTCCTCGACCGTCACCACGCCCGCCACCAATCCGTATTCGTCGATCACGATAGCCATCTGCTGATTCTTCCGCTGCATCTCCTGCAGCAGCGCGGAACCGAATTTCGTTTCCGGCACAAACAGCGCCGGTCGCATCAATTCGCGCACCGTGCGCCGGGCGGCGTCGCGATCGCTGACCTCAAGCATGTCCCGCGCCATCACGATGCCCAGTACGTCGTCGAGCGTTTTCTCGTACACCGGCAGCCGCGAGAACTTTGTTTCCACCACGCGCTCGCGCAGTTCTTCGAGCGTGGCCCGCGCGGGTATGGCCACCACATCCGGCCGCGGAGTCATCACGTCCCTCACGCGCTTGTCGCCGAACTCGACCACCTGCTCGATCAACCGCGCCTGATCCTGTTCGATGATGCCTTCCTCGGTTGCCGCGTCCACCAGCGCTTCGATCGCTTGTTGGTCGCCCGCGGGAGCGCCGGGTTCCTCCTCCGAGAGCCGCAGCAGCGATGTAGAGATATCCAGCAGGGCCAGCACAGGCCAGCTCACCCACAGAAGAACGCGCAGCCCCGGCACCAGCGGCAGAAGCCAATGGCCGCGCGTCCCGACCAGCAGAAGCAGCGGCAGCAGCTGCATGCCCACCACGACCTCGGTGCCGAGCAGCAGCACGATTTCGAGCGCAGCCTCCCATTCGCTGTTCGCGACGAAAAGCACGGAACGCACCACGGCCGCTGAAACAAGCAACAGCGTAATTCGTGCGAGCAGGCTGAACGCCAGACCCGCGCGCAACCGTTCGATCTTCAGCCGCGGCTCGATTTCCGATTCGAATACCGTCAGGTGCTCGTGTACGCGGCTGGTCGTCACGCGGCCGAGCTCGCGGTAGATGCGGTCAAGGTAGGAGATTACGACGAGGCCTGCGGTGAGAATCAGGCCGCCAACGATGTACAGCAGAACGATCGCCATAGGCTAGCCTAACCCGAGTGCGCGGCGAAGGCGGCGTTCACGCCGATCCATTTGGCCGCTGTCTCTTTCGTGATCATAACCCATCAAATGCAGGATTCCATGAAGGATCAGAATGCGCAGTTCGCCATCCAGCGTGCGCCCTAACCGCCGCGCGTTCCGCCGCGCGACCGCAGGGCAGATGGCGACGTCTCCCAGGTAGGAATCACCCGAGAAGGACTTAGATGAGGAGTTCCTTCGCACCGATGCTGGTTTTGCACCGCCCTTGGCGGAAGAAGTCGCATCGGATGTAAACGAGAGCACATCGGTTGGGCCGCGCTTCTTGCGATACGCAAGATTCCAGCGAGCTATCTGCGTACCGTTCACCAAGCATACGGTCAGGGATTGCGGGGGCAACCTTACCGCGCGGCACGCTCGACGAAGGAAGTCATCGAGGGCCGCTACTCGCACGCGAACCTGGCGCTGTTGGTTCAGGATCATGAGACCGAAGACTCGATGCCTCCCCGCGCCCTGGTCGCAGCGCCGCTAGCGGCTGCGCGATTTCTTCGTTGGCGGAGCCTTGGGTTTCGCATGCGCAGCCTTCGCCGGAGCAGGCGGCGCCTTTTGCGTCTTCGCGGGTGCCGCCGCTGTTGCAGAAGGTGCGGGCGTTGCCTTGCCGGCCGCCCCTGCGGCCTTCGGCGCATTCGCCTGTGTCGGCGGGTGAGCGTCCTCGGCCGGATCTCCCTTGCCGCGTTTTTTCTTTTCGGGCTTCTTCGGAACCTCGTCGCGAATGCCCGCCAGATTCCGCAGCGCCTTGGTCAGCAGTTCCGGCATTCGCGCCTTCCCGCGCAGCTGCAAGTCGAAGACCTGTTCGATGATCTTGTCGAACTTCGGACCTCGCGGCACTCCCAGCGCCTCAAGCTCGCCCATCGGCAAACCCTGCCGCAGAGGACGCCACTTCTGCATGTAGTTGCGAATCTTCGACAGCGCCTTCGGGTTGGGCAGCTCGACTTCGATGAATACCAGCGTCTCCGCCGGCACGGAAGACAGGAACGAGTATGCGTCGCGTGGCGCATTCGTCTTGCGGCCCTTCAGATGCTTCACGACTTTCTGCGCCTCGGGCAGCAGATTCGCAACGGCCTCCGTCTCCGCCTTGCGAAATTCCATCCGCCGCAGCGTTCCCACGGCTTCGCGCCCCTTGAGCCGGCCAAGAATATAGTTGGTCACCGCCGCTTGCAGCCGCGGCCGCAGGCCCGCACCCAAATAGTTCCCCCGCACTCTGGCCAGCTTGTTCAGGCTTTCGTAATCGGGTTTGCGGCGTTGCAACTGTGGATGGATGGCCGCCAGCAGATCGCGCGCCTCCCACTGCTTCAGCGTCGCCACGGGATTCTCTTCGCGCGAGACGGCGCGAAGCTCTTGCCCCACGTCGGAGTCCTCCATGTTCTTTTCCAGCCCGCGCTCGATGGCCAACTCGAACCATTCCTGCGTGCGCGATTCCATCTTGAATCCCATTCGTGCGCAGTAGCGCAGCGCGCGAAGCAAACGCACCGGCTGATTCGTGAACGCGTGAATCGAGAGCGCTCGCACTTCCTGCCGTTCGAGATCCGCCAGGCCGTTCGTGGGATCGAGCAGCAGCCCGCGCGATTGCGCGTTTAGCGAAATCGCGATCGCGTTGATGGAGAAGTCGCGCCGCCGCAGATCCTCCATGATTCCCGTGAAACGGTATTCCGGCTTTGCGCCCGGACTTTCGTACACGTCGTCGCGCGCCGATGAAATCGAGCCATCCGCTTCGCCGGCGAAAGCCATCTCGTAGTGGCGAAGTTTCTCGCTCTCCCACACGACGCGCGCGCCGCCTTTTTCGAGCTCGCGCACCATGCGGACGGGATTTCCGTCCACCGTGAAATCCAGATCGCGAATTCCCTGGCCGGAGATCAGGTCGCGAACCGCTCCCCCGGTCAGATAGACGTTCACTTGCAGCAGGCGCGCCAGCTCCTGAACGCGCTCGAATGCAGCTCGCTGCTCGGGCGAGAGCCGGCTTTCCAGCAGGAACATATAATCAGGCATGGGGTGGGTGCCCCTCCTTGCGTGTTGCCGCGGCTCAGCGCCGCGGGTGGTGCGACTTGTAGACCTGTTTCAACCGCTCTTCAACCACGTGCGTATAAATCTGGGTCGTCGAGATATCCGAGTGCCCCAACATCATTTGTACCGAACGTAAATCCGCGCCGCGGTCCAGCAGATGCGTCGCGAAGCTGTGGCGCAGCATGTGCGGCGTCAACACTTTCCGCAGCCCCGCCTTGCGGCCGTATTCACCGAGGATTTTCCAGAACGCAATGCGGTCCAGCCTCCGGCCCCTCTGATTCAAAAATAGGTAGGGAGACGACGCTTCGCGCAGCAGTTCGGGCCGCGATTTTCGTAGATACTCGCGCGCCACCTTCAGCGCTTCGCGTCCCACCGGCACCAGGCGTTCTTTGTTGCCTTTGCCGATGCACCGCAGGCATCCCTCTTCCATTTGCAAGTCAGCCACGCGCAAGGTGCAGAGTTCGGAGACGCGCAGCCCGCAGGAATAGAGCAGCTCAATCATCGCCTGATCGCGCAGCCCCACCACGGAGTTCCGGTCCGGTTGCCGCAGCACCATGTTCACTTCTTCGAGGCTCAGAAATTCAGGCAGGCTCTGCCGGAATTTGGGCGATTCGACAGTCGCCGCCGGGTCGTCAACGATGTAACCCTCGATCAACGCGAACCTGAAAAAATTGCGAATCGTCACCAGATGCCGCGCGACCGACCGGCTGTCGAGTCCACGCTTGTACAGCGAAGCTAGGAAATCGACAATGTCGCTCCTCTGCACATCCTTCAGCGCCTGGCCGCGCTTCGCGGCAAACTCCGCAAACTTCGATACGTCCCGGCGATAGGCCTGGATCGTGTTTGCCGAAAGGCCCTTTTCAACCCGCAGGGCATTTAGAAATGTGCGAATCTGCGCTTCCATAGTCTCTTTTGCCGCCTAAATCTCTCCACCCACTGCGGGAACCAAAGCCGGCTCGCTGCGCCGCAATAGGAGAAATACTTCCGATACCTCCTCGCACCGCAGAAGCCACGCCAACCCAAAATAAGCGGCCACGGACGCCGCGATCATCGCAACCAGCAGGCCCGCTTGCGCCAAGAGGTGCCGGGCGTCACTGAAATGCGACAGCGCCAGCGCCGCATAAGCGATCCCGCCCATCGCCGCCGCGCACACGGTCATCTTCGCGAACGATCCCGCCAACCCCCGCGCGCCCAGCCTGCCGTAGCGCTTCCGGAATACCAAAAACAGCATTCCGAAATTGAAATAGGCCGCAACCGAACTCGCTAGCGCCGGACTGCCGTTCGAAAGCGTGCGGAAGAAAAACAGCAGAAATATCGCGTTCAACGCTACGTTCATCAGTAACGACCACGCGCCCACGCGCGCAGGCGTCCAGGTATCCTGCACAGAGTAGTACATCGGTGTAATCAGCTTGATGGCCGCAAAAGCCGGCAGTCCCAGCGAATAGCAGAAAAGAGCCCGCGCCGTGAGGGCCGTCGACTCCGCCAGAAACTGGCCATGCTGAAAGAGAACTTGAACGATCGGCCGCCTGAGCAGCACCAGCCCCACGGCCGCCGGAACGGTGATGAACGAAACGATCCGCAGCGAAAAGCCGAAGGTGCGCTTCATCTCATCCCATTTTCCCGCGGCTATCAGATGTGACATCGTAGGCAAAAGCGCCGTCGACATCGCGATGGCATAGCTGCCCAGGACGAGTTGCATGATTCGGTCGGCCACGTACAGCGACGTGATGCTGCCCGACGGCATTCGCGAAGAGGCCGCGAAAATCATGTCGATCACCATGTTGATCTGGTAGACGCCCATCCCGAAAAACGCCGGGCCCATCAGTTTGCCCACCGTCCGCACGCCGGGGTCGGAAAGCGAAAGCGTGGGTGTGAAATCCATCCCACGTCGCACCAGCGCCGGGACTTGCATTGCCAGCTGAATCGCACCGCCGATCAAGATCGCCACCGCTAGCGCAACCGCCGGCGTGTGGTAGGCGGTGGGTACCCAGCGCAGCAGCGGCCGGTAAATCAGACCGAACGAAAACGCGATCAGGGTCAGATTGAAGAAAATCGGCGTCGACGCCGGGAGGCCAAACACATGAAAGCTATTCAGCAGGGCAGCAGTCACTCCCGCGAGGCCAATAAAAATCACCGCCGGAAAGATGATTCGATTCAGATACACCGCCAGATCCCACTGCCCGTGGTTCGCCCCGAAGATCGTAAAGACCTGCACCACCTGGCGCGAAAACACTACCCCCAGCACGGCCACGATCACCAGAAGCAGCGCCAAATCCCAAAAGACCCTGCGCGCGAGCGCCCAGGTCTCGGCGCTCGATCGGTTGCGGAGATAACCGGAAAAAACAGGGATCAGGGAAGCGCCCAAAGACCCCTCTCCGGTCATGCGCCGAATCAGGTTAGGAATGCGGAAGGCCAGCACAAACGCATCGGCCACCGGCGTAGTGCCTAGCAGAAGGGCGATCCGTTGGTCTCGTAAGTAGCCGCAAACACGGCTGATAACGGTAACCAAGGCTATAACGGAGGTCGATCTGAGTATGTGCCCTTTGCTGGCCAATCCTGGTAGGCTCCCCGCTTGGTAAGGTGCTAAGCCTTTCAGCACCAATAAGTTGACAAAAAACAGCTAACGATAACATAATCTGGGAGAGCTTAGCAATAACCTGCCTAAAAAAGGCGCCCGTTGGTGAAAAACCGAGCCTCAGCCTCGACGCACAAGAAGGTCGTCATCCTTCTGCTCGACCGCACCACGGTGAAGGGCTATCTGGACGCCGGCGCCCTCGGACGCGCCGACTCCGTCGATCTGCTGACGCCGGAAGGGGAGCACAAATCCATCCCCGTCGACAAAATGAAGTCCGTCTACTTCGTCCGCGAGCTCAGCGACTCCTTCGAACTTGAACGCAAAGCCTTCCTCAGTCGCCCAAAGCTCGACGGCCTATGGGTTCGCCTCCGCTTCCGCGATGAGGATGTCGTGGAGGGAATCATCCCCAACGACCTGCTCGACCTGCTCGACAAAGGCCTGCACCTCACGCCTCCGGACCTCCACGGCAACGTCCTGCGGATTTTCGTTCCCCGCGCAGCCCTAGTCGAATTGAAAGTCCTGGGCGTCGTCGGCGTAGCCCGTCGCGCCCCTCGTCCCGCCCGCGGCGCACCCGCCCCAGAACCCCAGCCCCGCCTCTTCAGCGAATAGCCCTTGGCACACGCGCGGTTCGCTTTTGCCGTGGCATTGCCTTTGTAGCGGCCGGCTTCAGGCGGGCGGTTTTGCATTGGCCTTCAGTAGCGCCGCGGCCTTTAGCGGGGCAGCCTTAGCTCTTGCCGTGGCATCGCCTTTGTAGCGGCCGCCTCGCCTTTTAGGCGGGCGCCTTTGTTTTCGCCGTGGCATTGCTTTCGTAGCGGCCGGCTTTAGCCGGGCGTCTTGTCTTTAGCTTTCAGTGGCGGCACCCCCGAAATCTTCCACGTCCCAAAGCCAAATTGGCTCTTTTCAATCCCTTCAACTAACATACTATTGGACTGCGGAGGTGAGCCAATGCTGCCGGTGCATCTGCAATCCGAGAGTCATATTCCGCTCTATATCCAATTGCGCGATCAGCTGCGCGCCATGGTTTTTGGGGGAGACTTGCGCTCCGGCGATCGAATTCCCGCGAGCCGCGAGCTTGCCGGGCAGCTCGGCATCCATCGCACCACGGTCGCAAACGCCTACGCCGAGCTCGAATCCGAAGGACTGATCGAAGGCCACGTCGGCCGCGGCACCTTCATCTGCGGCATTCCCGAAAAGCGATTCTCGCCACCGCCGCGCACGAATGGAAACGGAGGCGCCACGCGCTGGGAAGCGCTTTTCGCCGACGAGCGCGCCGAAGAGGGTCTGAGCCGCCTCATGCCGGACATTCCTCCCGGCGCCATCGCCTTCACCGTGGCGCGTCCGCCCGAAGAATTTTTCCCCGCGGAGGAATTCCGCCGCTGCGCCAATGAGGCGCTACGCCGCGAAGGCCGCCGCATTCTTTCGCTCGGCTCGACCGACGGCTACGAGCCGCTGCGCCAGCAGCTTGTTGATTGGTTCCGGAGCGAAGGGCAGAACGTTCGCCCCGAGCAACTCCTGATCACCGACGGCTGCCAGCAGGCCATCGACCTGATCTGCAAAGCGTTTCTGCGTCCCGGTGACGCCATCGCCCTCGAAAACCCCGCCTATCCCGGCGCAATTGCCATTTTTTCCGGCGCGCGCGCCCGCATGCTCGCCGTGCCGGTGGAAACAGATCCACCGGGCAAGGGTCATACCGGCCTGGACGTGAACGCGCTCGAAACCGTGCTCATGCAGAACCGCGTCAAGTTCATCTTCGTTACTCCGGATTATCACAACCCGACCGGCACAGCCATGCCGCTCGCCGAGCGCCGGCGCCTGCTGGAACTCGCCGCGCGATTCCAGGTACCGGTCATCGAAGACAGCATCTACTCGCGCGTTCATCTGCGCGGCACCGCCATGCCGTCGCTCAAGTCGCTCGATGCTTCCGGCAACGTGATCCAGATCGACAGCTTTTCGAAAATCGCCTTTCCTGGCCTGCGCGTCGGCTGGTGCATCGGCGCCGAAAGCGCCATCGAACGCCTGCGCTCCGTGAAGCAGTCGACCGACCTGCACACCGATCAGTTATCGCAGGCGACCCTGGCGGAGTTCATGCGCCGTGGCTACCTCACGCGCCATCTCGCGCGCATGAAAAAAGTTTACCGCTCGCGGTTGCAAGCCATGGAAGAGGCGCTCGAGCGGAACATGCCGGACTCCGCCACCTGGACGCGCCCAAATGGCGGCATGTCCCTGTGGGTTACACTGCCGGCCGGCTTCGACGCCGGCGAACTTCTGATCCATGCCCGCGAGCAGGGCATATACTTTTTGCACGGGCGGCTTTTTTATTTCCAGCAGCCGCGCCCGAATACTTTGCGCCTGGGTTTTGCCAACCTGGACGAGAAGCACATCGCTCGCGGCATTCAGACCCTTGGCAACATCCTGAAGTCGGAAATGCGCAAGCGCGAACGCGGATCGCGCAACGAGCTGTCCGCGCGCGTCGCCGTCGTTTAGAATTTGCCTTTCGTAGCGCCGCGGCCAGAACTTGTCCCGAGCGTGCCGAGGGAGCGCGGCAGCCGTTGCTTTGGCATTGCCTTTGTAGCGGCCGCCTCGTTTTTCAGGCGGGCGCCTTTTGCTCGGTGTTGCTTTTGTAGCGGCCGGCTTTAGCCGGGCGTTTGTTTTGCCGGTTTCTAGGGCATCGGAGCCGAACTTGTCCCGAGCCCGCCGACGGAGCCGGGCGTTTTTGCCCTACCGGTTTTTAGGGGGTCGGAGCTTCAGCTCCGACATGTAGGTTTTTTTATCAGGGGTTTTAACCCCTGAGGTCGCACAGAGCCAAGGAGCACGGGAGCGTGAATGCTGCTTAAACCAAATCCGTCGAACCACTGCTTCGGTTGCGGCGGCGCGAACGATCGCGGCATGCAGCTCACATTCGAGCAGGACGATGCCGCCCGCCGCATTCGCGGCAGCTTCCGCATCGGCGCGACGTATCAAGGCGGCACAGGAATGGTTCACGGCGGCATCATCGCCATGCTCCTCGACGAAGTCATGGCCAAGGTCAGCCGCTTCACCCAGGACAGCGCCGTTACCGGTGAGCTGACCGTGAAATATCTAAAGCCCGTTCCGGTCGATAAAGATATTGTGGTCGAAGGTTGGGAAGTCGAACGCAGCGGACGCAACATTTTTCGCGAGGGTGAAATTCGCGACGCCTCGGGCGTGGTCTTGGCCAAAGGACGCGGCCATTTCATCGCCATCGATCCCGCGCGCTTTCGCCCGGCCACCGTGGCCGCCGAATCCGGCAAGCATTAGCAGCGGCTCATGAATTAGGTTTTGCATTGGCCTTGGCATTGCCTTTGTAGCGGCCGGCTTAAGCCGGGCGTTTTTGACTTTGTCTTTGTGGCGTCGCGCCCGGCTGAACTTGTCCCGAGCCTGCCGAGGGAGCGCGGCAGCCTTTGCTTTGGTTTTGGCATTGCCTTTGTAGCGGCCGGCTTAAGCCGGGCGTTTTGTCTTTGCCTTACGTAGCGCCGCGGCCTTTGGCGCGGCAGCCTTTGCTTGAATTCGAAAGGGGAATCACATGGAACTGATGAACAACAATCTGTGGCGCGTGAAGGTCGGCCTAGCGGAAATGCTAAAGGGCGGCGTGATCATGGACGTGACCACCGCGGCGCAAGCCAAGATCGCCGAAGACGCCGGCGCCTGCGCCGTCATGGCGCTCGAGCGTGTGCCGTCCGACATCCGCAAGGAAGGCGGCGTAGCCCGCATGGCCGCCCCGCGAATCATTCGCGAAATTATGGAGGTCGTCTCCATCCCGGTCATGGCCAAAGTCCGCATCGGCCATTTCGCCGAGGCCCAAGTTCTCGAAGCCCTCGAGGTCGACTACATCGACGAGAGCGAAGTGCTCACACCCGCCGACGAAGAGCACCACGTCTGGAAGCACGGCTTCAAGGTTCCTTTCGTGTGCGGCGCGCGCAATCTCGGCGAAGCCCTGCGCCGCATCGCCGAAGGCGCCGCGATGATTCGCACCAAGGGCGAAGCCGGCTCGGGCAACATCGTCGAAGCCGTTCGCCACATGCGCGCCATTGTGGGCCACATGAAGCGCCTCACCATGCTCGGCGAAGAAGAGTTGGTGCACGAATCGAAAGAACTCGGCGCGCCGCTCGAACTCGTCGCCTGGGTCGCGAAAAACGGAAAGCTACCGGTGCCCAATTTCTCCGCAGGCGGAGTGGCCACTCCCGCCGACGCCGCTCTCGTGATGCAGCTCGGAGCCGAAGCCGTCTTTGTCGGCTCCGGCATTTTCAAGTCGAGTGATCCCGCCGAGCGCGCCCGTGCCATCGTTAAAGCCACCACCCACTTCAAGGATGCGAAAGTCGTCCTCGAAGCTTCCGAAGGTCTCGGCGAGCCGATGAAAGGCCTGGACGTCCGCCAGCTGGAAGAAAAAGATCTCCTCCAGACCCGCGGCTGGTGAGCCTCTAGGTTTTTCGGGTGCCCCATCTGGCGCGCCTTTCGCGACAGGTGGGTCTTGTTTTGCGGTTGCCTTTGTAGCGGCCGGCTTTAGCCCGGCAGCCTTTGGTTGTGCTGTTCCGGGTGCCCCATCTGGCGCGTTTTGTGCGACAGGTGGGTCTTGCCTTCGCGGTGTTTCGGGTTTTTTTGCCTTTGTAGCGGCCGCCCGAACTTGTCCCGAGCCTGCCGAGGGAAGCGGGCGTTTTTGCCTTTGTAGCGGCCGCCTTTAGGCGGGCGTCTTTTCTTTCTTTGCCCTTGAATTTGCATTGGTCCAACGCATGAAAATCGGAATCGTCGCCATCCAGGGAGACTACGAGGCCCACGCCGCGGCGCTCGATCGCCTCGGCGCCGCGCACACCTACGTCCGCCAGCCGGCGGACCTCGCCGGCCTCTCCGGCATAATTCTCCCGGGAGGTGAGAGCACCACGCATCTGAAGGTAATGAAGGAGGAAGGCCTGTTCGCGGCGCTCCAGCAGTTCGCCGCCGGCGGCGGAGCTTTTTTCGGCACTTGCGCCGGAGCAATTCTGCTGGCTTGCGAGGTCCACGGCCCCGCACAAGACTCGCTCGACCTGCTTGACGTTTCGATCCTGCGCAACGGCTACGGACGCCAGCTCGCGAGCCACATCCAGCGTGGCGCCACCAAACTTCGCGAAGAACCCATCGAGATGGTCTTCATCCGCGCGCCCATCATCGAATCGGTGGGAAAAAGTGTGGACATGCTCGCCGAATCAGACGGCCATGCAGTGCTCGTTCAGCAGGGACGCATCCTCGCGTCCACATTCCATCCCGAACTCACCGACGACACAACCGTCCACGAGCATTTCCTAAAAATTTCCGCGCAGTGATAAGCTCCGCCGATCTTAACGGGGGTTCGCGCCGGGGCCATGGAGATAGGCTTTCAATTCCGCGTTTTGTGGAAGGATGACGATATGTTTAAGCTCGGCATCTCTGCGTGGAATGGTGCCTTTGGGGGCGCGGCCGAAGCATACGTAGGGATAGGGGGGTTACACGAGATCGCCGAGAAGCTCCGTGGATTTCCCGCCCGCCCCTCGGATGTGCGCGATGTCATTCTTGGATCTCTCGACAACCAATATACCGGCGACGGCGTGAGCATGCGGTTCCATTGCATTGGCGGAGCTGGGCACGCATATGTGGAGTCGCGGCTCCATTCGAAGACTGCCATGGGCGGCACAAATCAATCGGTCATGCTTGCCACGCGTGTCGAGGCTGCGGCTGTGGATTCGTTCGTCAACGACTTGCAGCGGCTCGAAAAAACGGGTAGTGGTGCTGCCCATTTAAAAGGAATGGAGCAGGGTTCCTGGTGAGAACCCGTTAGTCGTAGTATTCCGCGCCGAGGTGGGTAATCAAATCCTCGCCCATCATCCAGCGCAGCGTGTTCTTGAGTTTCATCGACTGGATGAAGAGGTCGTGCTCGGGATACAGCTCCGGCGCGCACATGGGCGACTTGAAGTAGAAGCTAAGCCATTCCTGAATTCCGCGCATCCCGGCGCGGCTGGCGAGATCCATAAACAGCGCCAGGTCCAGCACGATGGGCGCCGCCAAAATCGAATCGCGGCACAGGAAATCGACTTTGATCTGCATCGGATAGCCCAGCCACCCGAAGATGTCGATGTTGTCCCATCCCTCTTTGTTGTCGCCGCGCGGCGGATAGTAGTTGATGCGCACCTTGTGCGTGAACTTCCCGTACAGCTCGGGATAAACCTTGGGCTGCATGATGTATTCCAGCGCGCCCAGCTTCGATTCTTCCTTGGTCTTGAACGATCCCGGATCTTCCAGCACCTCGCCGTCGCGGTTGCCCAGAATGTTCGTTGAGAACCATCCGTTCAGCCCCAGCATGCGCGCCTTGAATCCCGGCGCGAGAATCGTCTTCATCAGCGTTTGCCCGGTCTTGAAATCTTTCCCGCACAGCGGCACTTCTTTCTTCTTCGCGAATTCTTCCATCGCCGGAATGTCCACCGTCAGGTTCGGCGCGCCATTCGCAAACGGCACTCCTTCGCTGATGGCCGCGTACGCGTACAGCATCGAGGGCGCAATCGCCGGATGATTCGCCTTCATCCCCTTCTCGAAGGTCGCCAAATCCTTGTGCACTTCCTCGGCCTTCAAGAAAATTTCCGTCGATCCGCACCACACCATCACCAGCCGGTCGAGTTTGTTCTTTTTCTTGAAGTCGCGGATGTCCTGGCGAATTTGCTCGGCAAGTTCGAACTTGTTCTTTGCCTTTTTCACGTGCGTGCCGGTCAGAAGTTTCACGTAGTTCTGGTCGAATGCGGCCTTCATCGGCTTGATCTTCTTTAGGAATTTTTCGGCTTTGGCGAGATCCTTCGCGTCCAGCACGCCCGCCTTGGACGCTGCCGTGTAGGCGCTGTCCGGGAACACATCCCATCCGCCGAATACCAGATCGTTAAGGTCCGCGAGCTTGACGAATTCTTTGATCTTCGGCGTGCGACTCTCGGTGCGCTTGCCCAGTCGGATCGTGCCCATCTGCGTCACCGACCCCACCGGAATCGATTCGCCCCTGCGTACCAGGTCCACTCCCGCCATAAAGGTGGTACTCACAGCTCCCATGCCGGGCGTCAATATCCCCAGCTTTCCTTTTGGCGGAGCAATACTCGCAGGCCTGCGCATTCGTCTTTCCCCCTTTGTCACTCGCTGGATATACGTGAACTTTCGGCGAGCCCAAGCAAAGTAAAACATGATGTAGCATCATCGAATCTTTTGCAAATCATTCTAGGCTTTGCTCTTCGCCTTGTCGGGTGCCCCATCTGGCGCGTTCTTTGCGACAGGTGGGTCTTTCGATTTTCCTGCCGCCCGTTTTGCACGCCCCCGCGTGATACCATCGCGCCACTTGACGGGAGAGGAGTCTTTCCGGGTGCCCCATCTGGCGCGCTCTCCGCGACAGGTGGGTCTTCGGTTTCCACGCCATGCCCGAAGGTCTGAAGCGCATCTACGGCTTCGCTCATCTTCACTTCATCACGTTCAGTTGCTACCGCCGCCTTCCATTTCTGGGGACGGTTCGCGCTCGCAATTCCCTTGTCCAAGCCATTGATGACGTCAGAAAACGAGAAGGATTCAAGCTCGTCGGTTACGTAATCATGCCTGAACACGTCCACCTCTTAATCTCCGAGCCACCATTGGGAACTCCTTCGAGCATGCTCCGGACTCTGAAGCAGCAAACCTCGCAAAAAGTACGACGCTCATCCGCGGCCCGTCTGCCGCAGTTTTGGCAGCGCCGTTTTTACGACTTCAACGTGTGGAGTCAAAAGAAGAAGGTCGAGAAACTCGCCTACATGCACCAAAACCCAGTCAAGCGAGGGCTCGTGGAGAATCTGAAGGATTGGCCATGGAGTAGCTATGCTTTTTACCAAGGGAAAGGAGAAATCCTGATACCCGTCGATTCGGTAGAGTGAAACACGATCGGAGCGAGGCGAAGACCCACCTGTCGCAAGAAACGCGCCAGATGGGGCACCCGAAAATTCAGACGCGGTCAAGCCCGTTTCGCTCCCAGCTCTCGCCTAGGGTGTTCTTGGGGGCGGCTCCCATATGAATTGCTCCCCAGAGCTCGGTGCCGAACTGATTCCATCACGTTTGCGTATGTATTGCGTGATTGTTGATCCCGCAGTCTTAAGCCAGGCAGTGACTTCTGATACGAGCATTACCTTTCCTGGCCAGTGTATTTGCAGTTTGCTCCCTTTCTGCACTCGAAATTCAAAACCGTGACGTTCAAGTTCGGCAACGAGATACTCAATTGGGATTTCATTAGGAATCGATTTGCGAAGTGAGCTGTCCTCGATGGCAGAGAAGCAACACCGCGACGGCCGCGCTGCGGTCATCCAGTCCCGTTCTAGCCCGCGTCTCATATGGAGGATCGTTCTTGCTCGCCCATGTCTCAGCCCGTATTCCGATCTAGCCAAGGTCAGCAGTTGAATCTGAGTGGCGTTGGGTTTGAGGCTCATGATCTGACGTAGTCTGTCGACGTCCAGCCGTGCGCTTTCTGTTTTTAGCGGCAAAAGAACCGTTCTCCAATACCTTCTCTCGAAAGCAATGGCCGGAAGGATGTGTTGGCTTCTCTTCCAGACTTCCAGCAAGCGAAGGTTTGTAACGACATCTGCTGGCGGTTCGTGAAGCATACTCGACGCGTGGCGCGGTGGTGAACGCTCGTGAATCACACCCTCACACGCGAAACGCATGATAGCACCGCCGAGCTCGACCGGAGAGGGCGCCTTTCCGGGTGCCCCATCTGGCGCGGTTTTTGCGACAGGTGGGTCTTGGGGTTGTCCGAGGAGCAAATTCACATCGCTTCTACCCCCCCCCCGCAAATCTGCGTATCCGTATTTCCCACAATAGACAACGCACCTCACTTTGATTTAGCGTAAGTTGGGGCATTCTTCACGCCCAGCGGAGAACGAGCATGTATGACGACGCTGTCGCAGGACGCGAGAGGGCACGACTTTTAGAAGTTCCGTTCCCGACCACCCGAGGGTCGAACCAGCCCGGAACTCTATTCCGACCCCTTCGACCATCGTTTCGCTTCGGCGACCCGACCAGGGTCGTCGTCCCGAGCGAGCATCGCGAGCCGAGGGAGTTCGCACTTCTACCCGACAATGGCTGCAAGGTAGAATTCGCCCTAACCTCCTCAAAACAAAGGCCCGATGCAAAATCTACCCGTCACTATCAGAGGCTGTTTGTGCCACCAGTCACTAGTCACCAATCACTAATCACAATTTCCACAAGCTGGGTGATCGCCGGGCGCGTCTCAGATAGAATATAGCTATGGCGCGAAAGCAAAATCCGAGTTGGATCTCGCGGGCGGCGAGCGGGCCGGCGAAGCTGGCGTTTGCCAGGGCGTACCGCGAGGTGCGCGTTGATCCGGATAAATATCTGAAGCGCATTTGCCAGGTGCACCGGCTGCCGATCCAGAACTGGCAGCAGATGTTCGATCTCGGCCCCGAAGTGATCAACCCCATCGCGCGGAGTACGATTTCGTCGGCATCTAAGATGGCCGCGCTCCAGGGACTGGGTTTCGGATTCGGCGGCTTCCTGACGGCGGTGCCGGATATCGGAATGCTTTCCGCGATCACCTTGCGCATGGTTCAAAAGTTGAGCCTGCTCCACGGATTCGAATACTCGACCGAAGACGAAAATATCGGACTCCTGATCGCCGCCGCGAGCGCCGCGGGCGTCGACTTGGGGCGCGACTTCATCGAAAAGCAAGCCGCCGAACGTCTCGTGCCGTGGCTGGTGGACCGTATCGCGGTCCGGCTCGGCGCGGAAGTCGCGGAAAAGTGGGCCGGACGAATTTTTCCAGTCGTCAGCGCGGGCGCCGGCGCGACGATCAATTATTATTTTGTGCGCGGCTGGGGACGCCGCGCCCAAAAGCATTTTCTCGCGCGGCACCAATCGGTCATCGGCGCCGTTGTGGGTTCCGGCGGCAGCAGGGCGGCCGAACTGGTTCGCTCGTCATCGCGCGTCGCCGTTCTACCTTTCTCAACTCCGCCTCGCCAGCCCGCTTAACCTCCGGCTCATGCACGGTACGCTTCCTCGCCCTCTCACTCGACGAAATCTTCCCGTCGACACCATCGAACTCGCGCGGTATTTGATCGGCAAGACGCTGGTGCGGGAGTTCCGCGGCACAATTCTGAGCGGGCGCATCGTCGAGACCGAAGCGTACCCCGTCGGCGACGCCGCGGGACACGCCTGGCGCGGGCTCACGCCCGCCAACCGCACTCTGTTCCTCAAGCGCGGCCTCGCCTACACCTACTTCATCTATGGCGTGCACTGGTGCTGCAACGTGACCAGCGAGCGCGCGGGAATCGGCGGCGGTGTGCTGCTGCGCGCCATCGAGCCACTCGAAGGAATTGAAGCGATGAAGCGCTACCGAAAAGTGACGCGGGATGCGGACATCGCGCGCGGCCCCGGCCGGCTGGCGGAAGCGATGCGCATCGACGGGAAGCTGGACGGCGTCGATCTCTGCGGCGGCCGCGGCGCACTGTGGCTGGGCGCAGCCGTGCGTCCGACAAGTCGGCCGGGGCAACTGACGGATAGAGTGACGGAGAGGGCGGCGGGGCGGCCCATCGGACAAATCGGCGTGAGCACGCGGATCGGCCTTTCGCGCCAGGCGCATCGCCGGCTGCGCTTCTACGAACGAGGTAGCGCGTTCGTCAGCGGGCCGCTCCACCTTCTCGAGTAAACCGAAGAAGCAACCGTTGCATTCCCGACAACTCGGGCCAGTCGTTCGATTGACCCCGCGCCGCCTTCCAGACACAGTGGAAACAACCTTGGGAGGGATGATGACGGAGCCGCAGATGATGGAGATCGTCGAGCGCGGAGTGAAACGATTCAATGCCAACGACGTGGACGGTTTTCTCGATATGTACGAGCGCTCGGTGGTGTTTCACGGCTTCTCCCGGCAGCTGAGGCCCGGGGCGGCGGGATTGAAGGATTATTACTCGCAGCTGCGCCAGTCCTTTCCGGATATGCGGATTACGACCGAGGATCTTTTCGCGACGCAGAACAAAGTCGCGCACCGCTACACGATCTACGGCACGCATAAGGCCGAGTACCTCGGTACCATTCCTTCGAATAAGTTGGTCATCGCGCCGGGCATGATGATTTATCAATTCAAGGGCGACAAAGTGACTGAGATTTGGCAGATGGCCGACAACTACAAATTCTTGACACAGATCGGCGCCATTATGCAGCCGGTGCTGAAGCACTAATCACCGAGGCGATTTCAGATTCCATCCTCGACCAGCGGAGGAAAAGTGAGCTCAGTGGACGTTTCGGCTTCCGTGAGCAGAAGTGCAAAGAAACTCGGCGCCGATTGGGGCAATCCAGCAAACGCGCCTTCGAGCCTCGATCAAACCGCGCCACCGGCCAAAATCCGCAACCGTTTGCGCCCTCCCGGGCTTTCCGCTAAAATGAGTGTCGAGCCTCCCGGACAACTTGAGGGGAATGACGGAAGAACAACACAAGACTAGTCTTGCGTTCGACGACGCCGACGAGTATCGCCCAGAGCCTTTACCCCCACCTGATATTCCTGCTTGGAAAAATGGCAGCATCCGCATCGGGATTCATACGTCCATCGCGGGCGACATAACCAGCGCGCTGGATATTGCCCACGGCTTGGGCGCGAACGCGCTGCAGATTTTTTCATCGAGTCCCAGGATGTGGGATCGCGGCAGCTCACGGATTACCGACGCCGATGCCGCGCGCTTTCGCGCCCGCCGCGCGGAACTCGCGCTTGGGCCGCTGGTCGTCCACGCAAACTACCTGATCAACCTCGCTTCGCCGAATCCTGTGCTACGAGTGCGTTCGATTCAGGGCTTTTACCAGGAGATCGTGCGCGCGGTGGCGCTGGGGGCGGATTACCTGGTGATTCACCCTGGAAGCGCACCGCGCAATGAAGCGCCGGGCGCAGACCCCTGCGCTGCGGGCGTGGCCGCGCTTGCGGCGAGCCTGAAGCAGTCCGTTCGCGGAGTGAAGCTGGGCGAGCTGCGAATCCTGCTTGAAAATACAGCGGGGCAGGGAAGTTGCGTGGGCGCGCGGCTGGAGGAACTGCGAGCAGTGCTCGACGCGTGCCCGGATCTGCCGTTGGGCGTGTGCATCGATACGGCGCATCTTTTTGCGGCGGGATGGGACATTCGCACTGCCGAAGGACTTGAGGCGGCGCTGCGGGATATTGACCGCGTGATTGGGCTCAGCCGCGTGGCGGTGATCCATACGAACGATTCGAAAGTGCCGCTTGGCTCGCGCGTCGACCGGCACGAACATATCGGCAAGGGCAAGATAGGGCTCGAAGCATTCCGCAGGATTTTGAATCATCCGCTGCTGGCGGGCCGCGCTTTTATTCTCGAAACGCCCATCGATTTGCCGGGCGACGACAAGCGAAATGTTGCGGCGCTGTGGAGGTTGACGGGCCACACGGTTATTGCCAAGGGCAAAGGGATGAAGCCGCGCAAGAAGCCGAGCCCGTCGACTGTGAGGGTGGCCGCCAGCGCTGTTGTAAATGCACGTGCGGGCAAGAAAACGAAGAGAGCGCGCAAGCGCTGACGCTCGAGTCGCCGGTGTATTAAACCGGCGTGTTGAAAAATGAATTTTTCCGGAGAGTAACTGAGTGGCCGAATACGACCCGCAGCAGATCGAAGCAAAGTGGCAGAAGGTGTGGGCGAGCGAGGACGCTTTCCGCGCCGTCGACAACGATGGCTCGCGCGAGAAATTCTATCTTCTGGAAATGCTGCCGTACCCGTCGGGAACTTTGCACATGGGCCACATGCGCAACTATACGATCGGCGACGCGGTAGCTCGCTACAAGCGCATGTGCGGGTTCAACGTGCTGCATCCCATCGGATGGGACGCGTTCGGGCTACCCGCCGAAAACGCGGCCATCAAGCGCGGCACTCCGCCGCGGGAGTGGACCAACGCGAACATCGCGCAGATGAAGTCGGTCTGCAAACGCTTCGGATTCAGTTACGACTGGCAGCGCGAAATTTCCACCTGCGAGCCGGAATACTACCGCTGGAATCAATGGTTCTTTCTGCGCATGCTCGAGCGCGGGCTGGCGTATCGCAAGCGCAGCCGCGTGAACTGGTGTCCGCAATGCCAGACGGTGCTGGCGAACGAGCAGGTAATCGACGGCTTCTGCTGGCAGCATGACACGACGCAGGTCGAGGCCAAGGAGATCGAGCAGTGGTTCCTGCGCATCACGCAGTATGCCGATGCGTTGCTCGACGGCATCACCCACCTGCAAGGCGGATGGCCCGAGCGCGTGCTGGTGATGCAGCAGAACTGGATCGGCAAATCGCGCGGGGCACGGCTGAAGTTTTTGATCGTCAACTCGACTGAGTCGTTGGAAGTTTTCACCACGCGCATCGACACCCTTTACGGCGTCTCGGCCATCCTGCTTTCCGCTTCGCATCCGGCGCTGCCCGGATTGCTGGCGGGCGTCCCGGGTCTTGGCGCCATCGAAGAACGGCTGAAGGCCATGAAGCAGCGAAGCACCAAGGCTGCGGACATCGCCACCGCCGAAAAAGAGGGGATCTTTACGGGGCGGTTTGCGGTGAATCCGCTTTCGGGCGCGCAGATTCCGATTTGGGTGGCGAATTTCGTTCTGGCGGAATACGGCACCGGCGCGGTGATGGCCGTGCCGGCGCACGACCAGCGCGACTATGAGTTTGCCGAGAAGTACCACTTACCGGTGAAAGTCGTGATCCAGCCGGTAAGCGGGACGCCGATTCGTCCGGACCGGATGAGCGAGGCGTTCACAGAATATGGGCGGCTGGTTGATTCGGGCGGATATACCGGTCTGACGTCCGAGAAAGCCCTTGAGAAAATGGCGGCGGACGCTGAAACCAAGAAAATCGGCGCGGCGGAGACTACGTATCGACTGAAGGACTGGGGCATTTCCCGACAGCGCTACTGGGGCACGCCCATTCCGGTGATTTATTGCGAGAAGGACGGCATCGTGCCGGTGCCGGACGATCAACTGCCCGTGCGGCTACCGCAGAATGTGGCGCTGACAGGCCAAGGGCAGTCGCCGCTGGCAGCGGTGCCGGAATTCGTGAATGTAAGCTGTCCGAAGTGCGGCGGGCCGGCGCGGCGCGAAACAGACACGATGGACACGTTCGTCGATTCCTCCTGGTACTTCTACCGCTACACAGACCCAAACAACGACCATGCGCCGTTCGATAAAGAGAAGGCGGGGTACTGGTTTCCGATCGATCAGTACATCGGCGGAGTCGAACACGCCATTCTGCATCTGATCTACTCGCGATTTTTCTGCAAGGTGATGGCCGACCTCGGTCTGGTGAACCATCGCGAGCCAATCAAAAGGCTTTTCTCGCAGGGCATGGTGCTGAAAGACGGCGCGAAGATGTCGAAGTCGAAGGGAAACCTGGTTGGCGCCATCGAAATGGCCGACAAGTACGGCTGCGACACGGGGCGGATGTACACGCTGTTCGCCGCGCCGCCGGAAAAGGATCTGGAGTGGAGCGAGCAGGGAATCGAAGGCTCGGCGCGGTTCCTGAACCGTGTGTTCCGGCTGGTGGACAAGCATGCGCCGGCGCTGCGGGATGTGGCCATCGACTGGGACGCGCAAACCGATTTGTCGCAATGCACCCCCAAGGAAAAGCTGCTGGTGCGCCGGGTTCATCAGACGCTCAAGCGCGTGACTCAGGATTTCGAATCGCGCTGGCACTTCAACACCTCCGTCGCGCTGGTGATGGAGCTGGTAAACGAGATTTTCGCGCAGGAGCCGCTCGATCAGGGCGTCTCTCCGGTGATACGCAAGCGTTCGCTGGCGGCCCTGATGCTGATGCTTTCGCCCATGGTGCCGCACATCGCCGAGGAGATGTGGGAGATGCTCGGGAATAAGACGACCGTCGCGAAGCAAGGCTGGCCGGCGTACCGCGAGGATCTTACCCGCGAAGAACAGGTCGAGGTTATTATCCAGATCAACGGGCGCGTGCGGTCGAAGATGCTGGTCGATGCGCGGCTGAACGAAGAAGAGACTCGGGAGCAAGCGCTGAACGATCCGCGAATCAAGCCGCTGCTCGTCGGCAAGGAAATGGTCAAGGTGGTGGTAATACCCGGCAAACTCGTGAACATTGTTTTGAAATAGCTGTGTCTCGAAATAGCGCGTTTTGAATCAGATGGTGCAGGATGGCGTCGAAGGACGGAGACAACGGGGAGGTGGAACATCATGCCGAGCGCCGGGGCAGCCGTGGATAAAACTCCAGAGACGGTAAGCACGAAGCACGGAATCGTGGTGTTGGATTTTGGCGGGCAGTATACGCAGCTGATCGCGCGCCGCATCCGCGAGCAGCAGGTCTTTTCCGCCGTGCTGCCGTGCACCGCAAAACTCGATGAAATTCGCGCGCAGGAGCCCGTGGGCATCGTCCTATCCGGAGGCCCGAGCTCGGTGTACGACAAAGATGCGCCGTTGTGCGACCCCGAAGTGCTGCGCCTGGGCGTGCCGGTGCTGGGAATCTGCTACGGCATGCAGTGGCTGACGCACACGCTGGGCGGCAAGGTAGCGCGCGCCGATCGCCGGGAGTATGGCCCGGCGCAACTGGATATCGAAAAAGCTTCTGCGCTTTTCAAGGGCTGCGCGAATCAGCTGAAGATCTGGAACAGCCATGGCGACCATGTGATCGATTTGCCGGCAGGATTTCAGGTTACCGGGCGCACCGACAACGCTGTTGCGTCCGTTGAAAACGCGGCGGAGCGCTTTTATGGCCTGGAGTTTCACCCCGAAGTGAATCACACCGAGCGCGGGACGGAGATCCTGCAGAATTTCATTTTCGAGATCTGCGGAGCGGGCAGGAACTGGAACCGCGTCGGGTTTATTTCCGAGACGGTTGCGTCCATCCGGAAGCACGCCGAAGGGGCGCGCGCCATATGCGGGTTGAGCGGCGGAGTGGATTCAACCGTTGCGGCCGTGCTGGTGCACCGGGCCATCGGCGACCGCTTGACGAACATTTTTGTTGATACGGGCTTGCTGCGGCGGAATGAGTTCGCCGAAACCCTCGAAATGCTGCGCGACCGCCTGGGCTTGAATGTGATCGGCGTGGATGCGTCCGAGCGGTTTCTCTCGAAACTGCAGGGTATTTCGGATCCCGAGAGAAAACGAAAAATCATCGGCAACGAATTCATCGAAGTATTTGCGGAAGAGGAGCGGAAGTTGGTGGCTTCGACCGCCGGTTTGCCGGTTAAGTTTCTGGTGCAGGGAACGCTTTATCCCGACGTGATCGAATCGGTTTCGGTGAAGGGACCCTCGGCGGTGATCAAGTCGCACCACAACGTGGGCGGCTTGCCGGAGGACATGCCCTTCGGCCTGATCGAGCCGTTGCGCGACCTCTTCAAAGACGAAGTCCGGCAGATCGGGCGCGACCTGGGATTGCCGCAAGAGATTCTGGTGAAGCACCCGTTCCCAGGGCCGGGCCTGGCGGTGCGGCTGCTTGGAGAAATCACGGGCGAGAAACTTGAGACGCTACGCGGGGCCGACGCCGTGGTGGTGGAAGAAATCCGGCGCGCGGGCTTGTACGAAAAGGTATGGCAGGCGTTCGCGGTACTGCTTCCGGTGCGCAGCGTGGGCGTGATGGGTGATGGGCGCACCTATGGAGATACGATCGCCGTGCGCGTTGTCGATTCGCAGGATGCCATGACCGCGGATTGGTCGCGCTTGCCGGTCGAAGTTCTGGAGCGGATTTCCGTGCGAATCGTGAACGAAGTACCGGGCGTGAACCGCGTGGTCTACGACATCAGCTCGAAACCGCCGAGCACGATCGAATGGGAATAGTTCGGTAGGGCGCAACAGCTGTACTAGCGGTTGGCCATCTTTTGCGCCATGTAGAGCAACAGGCGCCGGTCGTCTTCTTCGATGCGGCCCAGAAGGCGGCGGAAGCGCCCCAGGTAGCGAGCCTCTTTCCCGGTGCTACCCCAGGCGATATCGTCCGCGCTGGTGCGCTTGGGAAGATTGGGAAGCTCGGGCGGCTCCTCCCCATCGTAAAAGAGCTGGTAGAGCGGAACTTCCATGGCTCGGGCGAGCTTTTCGAGCGTTTCGATAGCCGGGACGGTGTGTCCGTTTTCGACGCGCGAAATGTAGCACCGCAGCAAGCCGGTGCGCTTTTCGATGTCACCCTGAGAGAGTTTCTTGGTCTCGCGGAGAAGACGGATGCGTTCGCCGATTATCATGGCCGATATTGTTACATGGACTAACCCCTCTCGCAACAACAAATCTCTTTGAACGCCGGACTACATTCGTCGTAACCTAAAGCCAATGGCGCACGTCACAAAACCCATGGCAGCCACAGCGCCCGCGATTGCCCACACGATGGACCGTGGGGCCCGACAAGAAGAAGACCGCGAGCTCGTGCGGCTGTCGCAAGCCGGCGACGAAGCGGCTTTTGAGCAACTGGTGCGGCGGCATCAGCACCGCGTTTTCGCTTTGGTGGGTGGCATTCTTCGCCATCCCGAGGATGTAGAGGACATCGCGCAGCAGGTTTTCTTGAAGGCGTATCTAGGGTTGAAGAAATTCGACCAGCGGGCGGCGTTTTCGACCTGGCTTTACAAGATTGCCGTGAACGAGTGCTGGGACTATTTGCGGAAGAAGAAGGTTCGGCCGCTCCTATACGAGGCGGACCTTTCCGAGGAGCAGGTTTCGCGGTTGGATGGCATCGCGTCCTACGAGCGGCCACCGGAGAGTCCGAGCGAGCGCATCGAAGCGCGGCAGGCTCTGGACTACGTTCTGGGGGCGCTGTCGGAGCAAGACCGCCAACTGCTGATCTTAAAGGAAATCGAGGGGTTTTCGGTTCAGGAGTTGGCCGAGATCCTCGGATTGAACGTGAACACCGTGAAAGTAAGGCTGTTTCGTGCGCGAGGCCGGATTATGAACGCCTATCGACGCCGCTCGGGACGTGGCTACGATGCCAGAATCCCTTTAGCGGCAGAGAGGAAGGGTTAATCGCATGACGCAGGAAAGCAAACTAGCCCGCACGGCATGCCCGCAGTACGAGGCGTTGCTGGAAGATTATTTGGATGGTGCGCTGTGCGACGCGAACGTAACCGTCGCGGCTCAGCATATCGAGGTTTGCCCACAATGCCGACGCGCCGCGGACGCAGCGTTGGCCGGCTCGCGATTCCTTCGCGAGATGAATGAATCGCTGGGCGAGCATGCGCGACCGAGCCCGGCTTTTCCGCGTGTCGTGATGGCGAGGATCCGCGCCGCCGAAGCCGCCCAACAAGCGGAACACGAAGGCTTCTGGAAGTCGCTGGTGCTGCTGGGGCGGAGATTCGCGGTGACGGCCACATTGGCCGTGGCGCTGCTGGCCGCCTACGAAGCCGGCTGGGGCGGCACATCGCAACCGAATGCTACCCCTGTACGTCTTACTGAAGTACGAGAAATGTTTTCTCCGGACCCCGTAAGCCTGCCAGCAAATGAAGGCGAGGCTTTGGCGATGGTCGCGGAGACGAGTCATGCGACTAACTAAGACCAAAAGAGAAGCCGGCGTCCTGGTGCTCGTCGTTTTCGTTCTCGGCGTGCTTGTGGGAGGACTGGGCAACCATGTTTGGGGGCAGCGTGTGTGGGGCATGCGGAACGCCCGTCAAGCGCATGTCGATTTTCTGGCCCAATTCAACCAGCGCCTCGATCTGACCCCGGAACAGCAGGCGCAGGTGAAGGCCATCGCGGAAGACACTGCCGAGCAGTGGCGCGAGATGTATGCGCCGGTCGATAAAAAGCGGGATGAAATTCGCGCGCAAAGCCGCGAGCGCCTGCGCGCCGTGATGACTCCCGAGCAGCTTCCGAAATTCGATCAATTGATTAGCGAGATGGACGCGCAACGCCAGCAGCAAAACGGTCACTAACGGCTCCAGGAGACCGCACCGACGCCATGGAGTCTTCCACGCAAGCCTCGGTGTCTGGCGTTAAAGAAGCAGCGGTTCCCACCATACGTCTGGATAACGTCCACAAAACCTACGACCTGGGTGAGTTTCAGGTGCACGCGCTTCGCGGTGTTTCGCTCGAAATTTATCCGGGCGAATTTGTGGCCGTGATGGGCGCCTCCGGATCCGGCAAATCAACGTTGATGAATATTCTGGGGTGCCTGGACAAGCCCACCAAGGGCCACTATTTTCTCGACGGCAAAGATGTTTCGGTTTTGACCAAGAGCGAGCTGGCGGGCATCCGCAGCCATAAGATCGGATTCGTGTTTCAGCAGTTCAACTTGCTGTCGCGGACGACGGCGCTGGAAAACGTGGAGCTACCGACGATCTATTCGGGTGTGCCGGTTGCGGAGCGCGCCGTGCGCGCCCAGGCGGCGCTGAAGCGCGTGGGATTGGCGGATCGCGCGGGTCACCATCCATCGCAACTCTCTGGCGGACAGCAGCAGCGCGTGGCCATTGCCCGCGCGCTGGTGAATAATCCCTCGCTGCTGCTTGCGGACGAGCCGACGGGCAACCTCGACAGCCGCACGAGCGTCGAGATCATGGACATTTTTCAGAAGCTCAACTCCGAAGTGGGCCTGACCGTGGTGATCGTGACCCATGAGCCGGACATCGCCCAGTACGCCAAGCGGGCCATGGAATTTCGCGACGGGAAGATGAAGAAGGATGTGCTGATTCAGAACCGTTCTATCGCCGAGCAAGTTCTGCCCACGCTGCCGGCGATCGATGAAGATCTGGTCGGCTCAATTGACGCCGTCGATATCCCACACCCGGGCAGCGGCGACACGGGCGGCCACTCGTAGGTCTTGCGAATCGAAAGCTTCTTGGGGAATTTTTCCGCTCGAAAAATTAAAACGGGATGTCTTCGTCTGAGATTTCCGGGCCGGCAGCGGATTCTTCCGGCATCGGTCCCGATTCGAATTCCGAATCCGCCGATCGCGCATGGCTTGGCGCGGCCCCTCCAGCACCACCGCCTGCGCCAGCCGCGGCGCCCTCGGCGCGCGACGTCAACATGCGCATCACGTTGGCCACAATCTCGGTGGTCGTGCGCTTCTGGCCGTCGCGTTTGTCTTCCCACTGGCGCGTCTGGATGCGCCCCTCGATGTAAACCAGCATGCCCTTCTTCAGATATTGCTGCGTGATTTCCGCGAGCTTGCCCCACAGGACGATGCGGTGCCATTCGGTGCGCTTTTGGCGTTCGCCGGCGCGATCCTTGAATGTTTCGTCGGTGGCCAGAGTGAAATTCGCTACCGCCTGGCCCCCGGAGGTGTAGCGGGTTTCCGGATCGCGGCCCAAGCGCCCCACGAGGATTGCTTTGTTGACGGACATGGGCGGAGTATATCCGAAATCGAAGAGCGGGAGCGGGAAAAGTGGGCGGGCCGACGATCGCTTGGGGCCGAGTTCGAGCCTCGGCGCTAAGAAAGATAGTTCCACAGCAAGACCCACCTGGCGCAAGAAACGCGCCAGATGGGGCACCCGGAAAAGCAAAGACAAAACCAAAACCGCCCGGCTGAAGCCGGCCGCTACAAAGGCAGTGCCAAAGCAAGGGCAGCGGCGAAGTGTTAGAATCCCCGCAATCGCCGTTCAAGTTTCAAATCGGAGCTCACAAATGGCAAACGACGTTCAGAATTTCGAGAACCATGCGAAGCTGGTTCCCCCGTTTCATTTTTTCGTGCTGCCCGTTTTCTTGCTGAATGTGTTTTGGTCTATCTATCGGGTAATACACGCGTTCTCCATGGAGTCGGTGGTATCTCTTCTCCTGGCGATTGCGTTTCTCCTGCTGGCTTTCTGCGCTCGCACCTTTGCGCTCAAGGCGCAGGACCGGGTGATCCGCCTGGAAATGCGTCTGCGGTTGCTGCAGTTGCTGCCGGGAGATCTGAAAGGGCGCATCCCGGAATTCACCGCGGCGCAACTCATCTCACTGCGGTTTGCGAGCGACGAGGAATTGCCCGAACTCGCCCGCAAAGTGCTGGACGAAAAGCTGACGGACCGGAAAGCGATCAAGAAGCTGATCCGCAACTGGCAGGCGGACCTTCTCCGCGCATGATGTAGCCGCACGGGCGACTTTTTATTAGCACGCCTGCCGGCGCGGCGTCAGTGTGCCGGCTGGCGCGGCGGTGCCGTTGCGCCGATTTCGCGCAGCTTCGCTTGCGCGCGGCGGGCTTCGTCCGTTCCGGGGAATCTGCGGACGATCTCGCGCAGATCCCGAATTCCGCTGGTTTTCATGCCCAACTCGAGCTCCGCCATCCCGCGCTTCATGAGCGCGGCCGCGACCTTGAAACTCTTGGGATAATTGGTGAGCACGATGTCGTACGCGGCGATGGCTCCCTTGAAATCATTCTGCTGATAGGCGATCTCACCGAGATAGAACTGCGAGTTCGACGCCAGATCGTTCGCCGGGAAATTCTGTATGTAGTCGTTGAACTCCTGCTGCGACAGGTCGTACTTGCCGCCGGTATAGTCGCGCAGAGCGTTTTGATAGAGGGTGTCTGCGCCGCTTGGTGCGATAGGCGCGGCTGAGGCATCTGTGCCGGGCTCGGCAGCCGGCGCAGCCCCTTCGTTTCCTGGAGCGGCCGCCGCAGGGGGCGGTCCTGCGGGAACGGGCGTTCCGGGCGATCCCCCGGAAACCTTCGCGTCGATACTCTGCAGCGTGCTCTGCACGTCATTCAGCTGCTGCGCGAGCTTTCCGACGCGCGCCTGGATGTCTTGCACATTGTCGGAAATTCCCTGGGTCTGTTGCGTCATGGAGTCGATGCGCGCGCCGGTATTGGCCTGCACCTCTTGCACAGTTTTTTCCACGGACTGCATTTGGGCGTTTACTTTGGTCATGGACTCGAGCGATTGCTCGACGAGCGTCCTCAGCTCAGCACTGTGCGTGTCCACGGCGCTGCGCAAGTCCTGCTGCCCCTGGAGCAGCTGCGTGACCTGCTGCTGCAGCTCAATCATGTCCCGTGAGACGGCCCCCGCCGGTTGCGGAGCGAACAGGCTTCCCGCCAGGCCGCCGCAAAATAGAGCTCCGAATCCGAGAACCAAATGTCGTGTTTGCAAAGGTCACCCCTTTCGAATGATCGCTCCCGCGGGTGAATCGAGAGCCGCCCTTCGGTCGTCGGGCGGCTCTCCGCGAGAAGCTGCGAAAACGTTTCTAGCGGGCCTGGACGAAGTGCGCGCGGCGATTTTGCTGCCAGCATGCCTCGGTCTGCTCGGTGCAGAACGGCCGTTCTTTGCCCCAGCTGGTCGTATCGATCCGGTCGGCGGAAATGCCGAGAGAGATCAGATAGTTCTTGGCGGCTGCGGCGCGGCGCTGCCCAAGGCCCAAATTGTATTCGGTCGACCCGCGTTCGTCGCAATGGCCCTCGATCGATACGTGGACGTTCGAATAGCTGCGCAGGAATTCGGCGTCCTTGGTCAAGGCGTCCCGCGCGTCGTCCCGCAGGTCGGAACTATCCAGGTCGAAGTACGCGTCCTTTACGTTTTGCGCAAACAGCTCGCTGACCCCGGCGGACCCCGCACTCGGCAGCGGCCCCGATGAGGTTCCTCCGCCTGTACCGCCAATGCTAACAAGAGCGCTTGCGGTGGCCGTGCCGCCGGAGCCCGTGGCGGTGATCGTGTAGGTCGTCGAGGTGAGCGGCATTACCGGCGTAGTCCCCTGCGGAGCCACTTTGCCCACACCGGGTTCGATATCGAGGTCGGTAGCGTTGGTGGACGACCAGGAGAGGCGCGCGGTGCCGCCCGCCTTGATCGACGACGGCGACGCGTTGAGCGTGACCGTGGGCGTGACCGGCGAGGGTATGGGCGCGGCAGACGGCGGCGTCGCAGAAACTGGTTTCTTGTTGCAGCCGGCAAAAGCGGCGGCAAGAATACACAAGCCCAAAAGGGCAGATTTTCGAAGACTACCGTGCTCCATGAAGTGCCTCCTTAAACGCGCGCGAACAAAAATCCATCTCTTTCAAAAAATCTTTTAGTGTGACGACCAACTGGGCGATTCACTCTGCCCCTCATATGTCAACTGGCGCGGCTGGCTGCCGTCGGCCAACATCGACCATATCTGGCGCGTGCCGGTGCGCGTGGATTCGAACACCACATGCCGGCCGTCAGGCGCCCAACTGGGACGCTCGTTGCGGCTTTCGTCCCTGGTCAGCTCCAGCAGTTGGTTGGTGGCGACGTCCATGACGTAGATATCGTAGTTTCCGCTAGGCCGCCTCCAGCTGAAAGCCAGGAGTTGTCCATTTGGTGACCACGCCGGATCGATCACGTAACCCATATCCGGCAAATTCAATTTTTGCACATTGGAGCCGTCGGAATCCGAGAGATAAAGCATAGGGATTCCCGCGCGGTCGCTGACGAAAGCCATTTGCTTTCCGGTTTTCGGGTTCCACGCCGGCGACGTGCTGACGCCGGCCGCGAAAGTGATTCGGTGGAGGTGCCCGCCGTCCGCGTCACAAGTATAGATTTCCGGATCGCCGGCCTGGCTGGACATGAAGGCGAGCTGCGATCCGTCCGGCGACCATGCCGGTGAGCTGTTCGTACCGGGGAAGCGGGGGAACGCGATCAGATGGTCCGAAGCCGCCGAATACATGCAAATCTGCGGAGAGGTAACTCCGCGATACGGCTGGAAGCAGGTGAAGGCGATGCGCGTGGCATCGGGTGACCACCGCGGCGTGAGCGAAATTGAACGCATGTGCGTGAGTTCGTGCTGGTTCGACCCATCGTAGTCCATGGCCCAGATCTCTTTGTTGCCGTCGCGCGTGCTGACGTAGGCGATTTGAGTTTGCGCGATTCCTGCCTGGCCTCCGCTCAGCAGAGCGATGATGTCGTCCGCGAACTGATGTGCCAGGCGGCGGACACCCGCATCGGTGGCGGCTCCGCGATAGATTTTTTGCAATGCCAAGGGAGCCGTGGGATTGCGGACGTCGGAAAGAAATCCGGCCGCCGCCAGATTTGTGCCGTCGATAGCAACGTTGCTATAGGCCACCATGGCGGCAGTCGCCGGCGGCGCGGTCCAATCCGCCGCGTGCAATTCGCTGGGCTGGCTCAGGGCCTGCGGCGGATAAAAGCTGGGGCTTACGAGGTCGATGATCCCGGAGTATTCGAGGTCCGCCCACACCACGTCGTGAAACGTTTTCGCCAGTACCTGCGCGGGGGCCGATCGCGCGACGGAATCCGGCACCGCTACGCGCGCCTTGCTTACGCCTAGGCCCGTGCCGGTCTTGAACCAGTCCTGCGCGGTCGTAATACTTGGCGAAAGCAGCACGGCGGCCGCCAGTGCGCTTACCAGTGCTAACAGACAGATCGATTTCCGTGTCATAAAAGAGCCTCTAAGAATCAAACTGCGCCTCCGCGATTTTCGCCAACTGCCGGCCTGGCCCACTCACCGCTTGTAATCGAAATAAAACTCAACATTCACCGTCGAACCCGAATAGGCCGGCGGCAGACGGTCGAGCGGGCTCGATTCCAACACCGCGCGAATGACGGAGTTGTCGACCGACGCATTGTTGCTCGAATGCGTGACCTGCACATTTGTTATTGCGCCGCTGCGCAGAATCGTAAACGTCACCACCACACGCTGCGCGTACGCCAGGCTCGGATCGACCGTGGATTGCAGCCAGTTGCCGCTCACCCGGCGCGTTACCCCGTCGACGTACCACGAAAAGCGCGTGCCGAAATCTCCGCCCGGCCCGCTGAAGCTGACCCCGGCCTTCGCCGCGCCAGGGCCCATGGCAAAAGACGTTGCCGGAACCGTCGGCGCGCCGCCCGCGCCATACGGGATCGCGTTGGGCGGTGGCGGCGTAGGATTCTCCAAAAGCTTCGAGGGCTTGCTGATGTATTTGGGGGGCTTGTTGCGTTCGAATTTTGGAATCGGGGTGGCATCTCGTTGCGGCACAGGCTTCGGCTCGGCCTTATACAGCCCCTTCGACTCGTCCACCACCCGATTCGGAGTTTCGACTTCCGAATGCGGCAGCGGAATCGCCGGCACGTTTCCCACCACGCCTATTGTGATGGCACCTTGCTCGCCGCCCCATCCTTCCGTAGGCCGCGAAAGATACAGCCGCAAGGCCGCGACGCTTGCCACGATGAGGTGCAGCGCGAGCGACGCCATCAGGAAACGCTTTAGCGCGTCGTCGTTTCGAGTTGCGGGCAGATAGGACATATCAGTTCGCTACTATTCTACGGTTATTGCGGCCGCTCGCTCAGCGGTTGCGTGACCACGCTGATGTTTTGTACGCCGGCCTGGCGCAAAGCGTCGACGACGGTCGCCCAGCTGCCGAACGGCACCGTTTCGTCGCACCGGACGTAGACGGCTTGCGTTTTCAGGTCGGGCGATTGAGCCATGATCTGCTTTCCAATGTCGTGGATGTTGACGGGCTGATCGTTCAGGTACACGCGCTGGCCGCGGTCGATGGTAACGACCATGCGCACATCGGTCAGCTCTTTGACCGTTTTCGTTTTGGGGACGTCCACTTCGATGCCGGACTGCAGAATCGGCGCCGTGATCATGAAAATGATCAGCAGCACCAGCACCACGTCGATGAACGGCACCATGTTGATTTCCGAAAGCGAGGTGCCGGTTTGCTGTTGCATTTGCGGCATGGCGGTCTTTTAGGAACTGTAGAGCGTTTCCACCCGGCTCACGAACTCAGCGGCGAAGTGGTCCATCCGCGTGGCAGCCGCGCGAATGGTCTGGAGGTAGTGGTTGTAAGCGATGAGAGCGGGAATCGCAGCCAGCAAACCAGCGGCTGTGGTGACTAAAGCTTCGGCAATGCCCGGCGCAACGGCGCGAAGACTGGCCGTGCCGGCGTCGCCGAGTCCTGTGAAGGCGTCCATCACGCCCCACACCGTGCCGAAAAGTCCGATGAAGGGAGAAACGGAAGCTATGGTCGCCAGCGTGGACATGCCTCCCTCGAGCCGCCGCACTTCGTCGGACGCGGCGCCCTGCATTTCCACGGCGATGGCGTTTGGATTTTTCGGCTTTTGGGAAACTGCGCCGTTGAGCTGCGCCGCCAGCTCCGAGTAGCCCGCATCGTAAACGGCGATCAGGGGCGTGCCACTCGCGCTAGAGCGCAGCGCCTTAGGATTCGGAAGGCCGGTGCCGGCACGAAAGGTCTGCAGGAACTTCGCGGACTTTCGATCGATCCCACTGAGCTGAAACCATTTCTGCAGAATCAGCGCCCAGGAGAGAACGGACAGCACAAGAAGGATGCCGAGAACAATACGCGCGAGCCCACTCGTCTGTTCGATGAGCGTGAGCGGACTGGCGAAGAAAAGGAGTGCCAGACCAGAAATTGTATTTTCCCCCAGAAAAACGTATCCAACTTGCGACCAAATGAACCTAGCACACGCGACCGGGCGTTTCAATTCTCTATTGCGCTTAGAACGAGCTTCTTGTCCGAAGGGATACGCCTGTGCCGCGCCGTTTCAGGAGTGTGGACTTCTGTGAAGGTGCGCGATAAATGCTAGAATCTTGTTGTGGCCAAGAAACTCAAGCTTGTGAACAATGGCGATGGAGAGACCCGAAGGTGTTCCTTCTGCAATAAGGCCAGCGGCGAAATCGACAAACTAGTCGCCAATCCCTCTGACGGGCCTGCTCGGGCATATATCTGCAACGAATGCATCGCTGTTTACGATTCCATTTTGGAGTCTGAGAAGAAAATAGCTCCCAAGTAGTCCTACCTAGTTCTTCGTCCGCCAGAGCGCTTTGTGCCGCTGTGTTACACTCGCATCAGATCATGTCTAGAGCCTTCGATATCGGCGTTGAAACGCTCGCGAACGCAGCTGTGAACGAGGGCGCGACTCCTTCGCGATGCGGCTCGTCGAGCATAGATTCGCTCGCCGCTGCCTCGGAAAACGTTCCCACGATCGCCGTCGGGGGGAAGAGTTTTTACATCGAGACGTTCGGCTGCCAGATGAACGTGCACGACTCGGAGAAGGTCGCGGGCGTGCTTCTCGGGCGCGGCTATCGCTCCTCGCAGACACTCGCGGACGCGGATTTCGTTCTATACAACACGTGCAGCATCCGCGAAAAGGCCGCGCAAAAAGTTTTCTCGCGGCTCGGCGAATGGCGAGGCGTGCAGGGCAAAGTCATCGGAGTGCTGGGATGCCTCGCGCAACAGGAGGGCGAAGATATTTTCGAGCGCGCGCCGTGGGTGAGCCTGGTGTGCGGCTCGGCTAGCTACCGGAAGCTCCCCGACCTTCTCGCGGAGTTGGAGTCCGGCGGCCGGCGAGTGATGGGCCTCGATCTGGACACGACGGAAACGTTCGAAACGGAAATCACGCGCCGCGATAATCCTCTACGCGCTTATCTGACCATCATTGAGGGCTGCAACTACGCCTGCAGCTATTGTGTGGTGCCGCATACGCGCGGCCCGGAGCGCAGCCGTCCGAGCGAGTCGGTGCTCGCTGAGGCGCGGCGCCTAGCCGATGCGGGATACAGCGAAATCCAGTTGCTCGGCCAGACTGTGAATTCCTATCGCGATCCAGGCTCTCGCAAGTGGAGCTTCGTCGATCTTTTGGTTTCCGTCGCCGCTGTCGAGGGAATTCGCCGGGTGCGTTTTACCACGTCGCATCCCAACGACTTTAACCGTGAGATCGTCGAGGCTATCGATTCCGTACCAGAGCTGTGCGATCACATCCATTTGCCGGTGCAATCCGGCTCGACGCGCATCCTTCGCGAAATGCGCCGCACCTACACGCGCGAAGAGTATCTCGAGAAGATTTCGTGGATTCGCGCCGCCAAGCGCCCGATCAGCGTGACGAGCGACATCATCGTCGGCTTTCCCGGCGAGACCGAAGAGGACTTCGAGCAGAGCGTTACGCTGCTGGACGCGACCGGCTACGACGGTGTTTTCTCCTTCACCTATTCGCCGCGCCCCAACACTACAGCCGCGGCGATGCCTGACGCCGTTCCCGAGAAAGAGAAGAGCAGGCGGCTGGCGATTCTGCAGGAGCGGCAGCGCCAGATTCAGCTGGAGCGCAATGAAAAGCTGATTGGGAGTTCGTTTGAGGTGATGGTCGACGGCCGCCACGAGGCTCGCGCGCAGTGGGGCGGACGCACCACCAGCAACCTGCTCGTAAATTTCTCTTCGCCGCGTCCGAACCTTTTGGGAGAATACGTGCAGGTTCGCGTGAGCCGTTCGACCGCGAATAGTTTGGTAGGCGAGGAGATCGTTTAGTTTCGGCGAGAGAGCAACCGCCACTCAGTGCGGAACATCGAACGTTCGATAGCCCGAAAAAAACGGAGGCCACCATGGAGCACGAGGTCAAGATCAGAGGATTGATGATGGACCCCGTAACCAACATGCCTGTGGTGGTACTGAAAGAAACCCAAGGCAGCGGAATCCTTCCTATATGGGTCGGCGTTTACGAAGCGAACGCCATCGCCCTCGAAATCGAAAAAGTACAGACGCCCCGCCCCATGACGCACGACCTGCTGAAGAATGTTATTACCGGTCTGGACGTGCGCGTGCAGAAAGTTGTGGTTTCCGATCTGAAAGACGACACCTTCTACGCCCTGATCTGGATGGAGCGCGACGGCCACTTGATCTCCATGGACTCGCGGCCGAGCGACGCACTTGCGCTCGCGCTGCGGCTCGATTGCCCGATCTTCGTCGAAGACCAAGTGCTGAAGAATTCCAAGATGGCGGGTGTGGTCTCCGAGAAAAGCTCCAACGAAGAGCTCCGCAAGTGGCTCGAGAACCTCAACGACGAGGATCTCGGCCGCTATAAGATGTAGCGCTTCATTTTTCGCTGCGTACGCCCCTCTCAAAACCAGTAGCACGCCCAGAACCCTCGGGTGTACACTCGCGCCGTTTCCGTCCTGCCAATTGCAAGCAACTCGGGGGGAGTATGCTGCGCAAACTAGCTGTTCCCAGTTTTACGGCTGCTTTTTGCCTGCTAGCGCTGCTGTTTTCGTCTTTCGTCCGTACTTCGGCGGCGCCGAATCCTGCCCAGCGTGGCGCACCGACACCCAACGATACGCTCGTCTCCAATGAAATCGCCGCCGATCACCGGGTGACGTTTCGCGTGTATGCGCCGAAGGCCGGCGAGGTCGTGCTGCGCAGCGACTATCCTGTGGAGGCGACGAACTCCGCCGACAAGATGACCAGGAGCGACGACGGCGTTTGGTCCGTCACCGTTGGCCCCGTCGAGTCCGGCACCTACCGCTACGTGTTCATGATCGATGGTGTGGCCACCGCCGATCCCAAGAATCCCAGCGTGATTACTACGCTCAGTACGGTGCAGAGCATCTTCACCGTTCCGGGCGCCGAGTTTCAGGATGTGAAGACGGACGTGCCGCACGGTTCGGTCGATATCGTCTGGTACTACTCAACGACGACGCAGAAGATGCGCCGCGCCCACGTCTACGCCCCGCCGGGATACAACGCCAACCGGGATCGCTATCCCGTGTTCTATTTGCTCCACAACACGTCGGAGAGCGATGACTCCTGGTTCGCCGAGGGCCGCGCGAATGTGATCATGGATAATTTGATCGCAGCGGGCAAAGCCAAGCCCATGATTCTGGTCACGCCCGCCGAACATGCCAGCGGCACGGTCGCCTTCGATCGCCTGGGCGTCGACGCATTTAACGATGATTTTCTCAATGACCTCTTGCCCTACATCGAGAAGAACTACCGAGTCATCGCGGACCGCAACCACCGCGCCATCGCCGGCCAATCGATGGGCGGCTTGTATACGCTGGCGCTCTCGACTATGCATCTCGATCGATTTGCCTACGTCGGTATCTTCAGCTCCGGTTGGTTCCAGGGAACCTCCGATCAATTCGTGAAGCAGCATGGCGATCAACTGGACAACGCCGCGTGGAAAAAAGATTTGAAGCTCTACTGGGTGGGCGTTGACAAGGACAGCAAAGGTATCTACGCCAACACGCAGGAGACGCTGGGAGTTTTGCGCGCCCATGGATTCAAGCCCGAGACGTATGAAAGCGGCGGCCACCACAACTGGCTCAGTTGGCGCGAGTACCTGATTCTGTTTGCGCCGAAGCTGTTCCAATAGCTGGGCTGAGCGACAAACAACACGGCCGTTAAAGGGTGGGAATCCTTGGCCAATACAGAAACTTCGTCCCGGTCTTTGCTCACGGCCGCAGCTTGCGCGACGGGCGTAATGACCAGCTTCTCGGCTCTGGTGTCCGGGACTTTCCCTCTATTTTTGAAACCGATTGCCGCCGAGTTTGACTGGGGCCGCGCCGTCGTCTCCGGAGTGTTGACCACGGCAGGAATCCTCTACGCCATCGCAAATCCCATCATTGGGCGCGGCGTCGATCGCTGGGGGGCGCGCCGATTCGTGCTGCCCGGCATCGTGGCTTACTCCCTGAGCGTCATGGGTGCCTCGAGGCTTAGCGGCGCTCCCGTGAAGGCCTACCTGCTCTTTGCACTGATCGGAATTACGAGCGCCATCTGCGGATTCATCCCGATCATCAAAGTCATTTCCGCGACCTTCTACGAGCGTCGTGGATTGATGCTCGCGTTGGTGATCGGCGCCGCAGGCACCGTCGGTACGGCGGCGGGCATCCCGCTTGCTCGCCTCGCGATCCTTCACTACGGCTGGAGGACGGCGTACCTGCTCATGGGCGCAGCTATCTTTGTCCTCTCTTTTCCAATGATGCTGGCTTTTCTGCGCGAGCCTGAGCATGAAGACGTTCCCGGCGCGCCGACTCATCGCCCGCCCGGCGGCCGAGCCGGCGGACCAGTGGTACCGCCGGGCAAAACGGCTTTGCAGGCCGTAGGCACCGGGGCTTTCTGGGCAATCCTACTCTCGATATTATCGATGTCCGTGGCGCTGTATGCATTTCGGGCGCACTCGGTTGCCTGGCTGACCGATCGCGGGATCTCCGGGGGAATTGCCACGTCGATCGTGTCGGTCATGGCGCTTTCGGGCCTGATCGGCCAGATCGGTTCGGGACTGTTCCTCGACCGCGTGCAAACGCCGAGGGTTGCGGTTCCTTTCTTCGCCGCGGCATTTTTCGGGCTTGGCCTGATGATCTACGGACAAAGCACCTATGTACTGTTCGCGGCGGCCGTTATCCTGGGCACCGGGTTTGGCTCGCAACTCACGGTGATGCCGTATTTCGTTTCACGGTATTTTGGGCTGCGGGCCTACAGCGAGATCGTGGGATACGTCGGCGCGGCGATTGCTATCGGCAGCGGAGTGGGCGCGCTTCTGATGGGTTTGATCTTCGATCGGCTCGGTTCCTATCGCGTCGCCTTGGCTGCCTGTGAGGCTGCGCTCGTACTCGGCACCGTGTTGATCTCTCTGCTTGGGCCTTACGTTTACTCCGCTCGCCGCCAGGCTTCGGCGGCGGAGCCTGAGGAGCACGAGGTTCCTGCTTCGTCTCAGCCCCAAGCAAGCGGAAAGGCCTGAGGTCCGTTGCGGCTCCCCGACTAGAAGAAAGAAGTCGAATAACCCGCCTGTATATGACACCCTCCTAATAGTGAGGAAATCGTCCTCTCGCAGTTGTCCAATAGGCCATCATAAGAAAGCAGGAGGTCGTCATGGAGAAACGCAGCTCGTTTATTCAGCAATTCATAGTGGTGCTTCTCGTGGTTTGCTTGAATCTGACTGTGGCCAACGGAGCTTTGGCCATGCCACAGGCCCCGGACCAACAATCCGCATCGACGCCGCAACAGCTCGATCAGCTCCTCGCGCCTGTGGCTCTGTATCCCGATGCCTTGCTCATGCAGGTTCTAGCGGCTTCGGTGAACTCGCAGGAAGTTCTGGACGGAGGCAACTGGCTGCTGCAGAACAAAGATCTGCAGGGAGACCAGCTCGATAGCGCGGCGCAGGCCGCGGGCTTTGGCCCTGCCATGTCGGCCTTGTTTCACTTCCCCCAGGTCGTTGACATGATGTGCTCGGAGATCGATTCGACCAAGGATCTGGGAGCGGCATTCGATGCGGACCAGGCGGCCGTTCTTGACTCGGTTCAGAGGCTTCGGGCGCAGGCGCAACAGGCCGGAAATCTACAAACAACTCCGCAGCAGACGGTCGTGACGCAGCAAGCCAGCGGCCAGCAGGTGATCGTGATTCAGCCCACGAATCCCCAGGTCGTCTACGTGCCGCAATACAATCCGGTGCAGGTGTACACGGCGCCGCCTCCCTCCTCCGGAGCAGTTGTGGTGGGTGCGCTGCTGGCGTTCGGCGCCGGCGTAGCGGTCGGGGCTATGTTCAGCAGCAACAATTACTACTATCCGCGCTGGGGATACGGCGGAGGCGTGTACTACCGGGGCGGCCCTTGGGCGCCTCGCTATTACGCCTACCGACCGGTTTACGGCCCTCACTATCACCCCGCGAACGGATACTACCGCCCGCCCAATTATCGCTACGCCTATAACAAACCTTATCCGGGGAACACTCACTACAACAACGGCAACTACTACAATAACTATCGAGGCGGTTCGAACAATCAATACAAGAGCAACAACACCGTCAATCGAAACGTGAATAACAACGTCACCGTTAATACCGGCAATCAGGTAAACAACCAGGGCAACAAGACGCGAAATAACACCGTGAACGGCGGTAACACGCAGACGAACCAGAATTGGAAGGGCCAAACAACCTACAACGGTGGCAACAAGGCGGGCGGCAACAATACCAATGGCAACGCGTCGACCAACCTGTCCAAGAATCCATCGACCACGAACTCGACCTACAATGGCGGCAATAAAAATAACGGAAATTCATCCGGCAACTTCTCCCGGACTCCGTCAACGACGAACTCGGGAACTCCAGGCACCACCGCCACACAACCCGGAACTTCGAATCGAGGTTCTTCTGCGACCGGCGGTTCCAACGGGACGCCGAACCGGGGTTCTTCTTCGACCACCGGATCGAACGGGACGCAGCGCTCGAACTCGCAATTCGGTAGCCAGGGCCAAAAGGGCGGGGGATCGGGAGGAACGTCCGGCGGGGCATCCGGCGGGGGGTCGAAGAACGCGAAATCAGGAAAGTCGTCCAACCAGAATAGCAATAAGGGTTCGCACGGAAATAACGGAAAGCAGCAAAAGCCCAACTAAGGAAACCGGTTTCGCGAGCGCGCGCGGTGACTGTTACGGGTGTGGCCACGTCAGGCTCTTTAGCGGCTTTTATTCGAACAACGAATGTAAGAAAATCGCCATGCGAGTCGTGAGCGGGAACTAATGTCCACTGAAGACCCTAAAGCCAAGCGCCGCTATCCGCGCGTCGAGACGCCCTCCGGCATTTGGGTGGCCTGGCAAACCGGCTCGGGGAAGAGCGTGTCCCGCGTCAGGGACCTCAATGTGGGCGGCCTGTTTGTCGACGACGTCAATACCGCGCCGGCAGGATCTGCCGTCTCCGTCCTGCTCTCCGTACCCGAAGGGGAAATTCGCTGCGACGCCGTGGTGCGCAACGTGAAAGCCGGCAAAGGAATGGGACTCGAATTTACGAGCATGAGCGAAGTGGCGCGCGCCCGCCTGCAAACCCTTGTCTCCCGTCTGCTGCAAGCGAGCCCAAGCGCTACCAGGTAGCGCTTTTCTTTAGTATCCCGCCGTGCAGCTCGACTTCTATAGGTGTGGCTCCGAGAGCACGACTCTGACGAGCAGAGTCGATGTGTCTGTCGCGGCGTGATACACCATTGCAACTTCGACGTTCTTTGCGCCGTGCGCATATTTGAAAACGAAACGCAATTTGGTGTGGCCATTCTGGCCTTTGGCCCGCAACGCTTCGAGCGCCCCTTGAAATTCCGTAACGGCAGTACAGGGCGCGACCTGTCGGAAGAAGTTCTTGCCGATGACTGTTTCGGGCGAAAGTCCAGACAGAGCAGATTCCCTTCGGCTATAGGCGGTGACGATGCCATCGCCCGAGAGTTCGATGACTCCGAACGGAAGCGCATCGAGCAATTGCGGCACGACCCTCGAAAGATCTTCGATCGGATCGCCGGCAGCCGCGGCCATACACGCAAGGCAAAGGCCGTGCGACTTGGGTGATTTCAACGCGCCGCGCTCCAGCTCCGCGGCGCACCAGGCGCAGATCACCGGGCCTTGGTTTTGTCTCCCTGCCATCGAAACGGAGGATATCACCCTCGCGCGAAATACGAAGTCATTAACCCGCTGGGTTTGCTCTTGGTCGCCGTGCCGCGAATCTGTATCATAGATACATAGAAGGCGGGGCGGTTCAGGCAAACTCAAAAACTAGTTTCGTCGCTTCGGCGCGGCTGCGCGTATTGGTTGTGTGCGGGCCGGTGTTGGAGGGCCCGAGTTGGTGGGATAGTTTGGCTGGATCGCAGGGGGAAGAGATTTAATGGATAAGCCTACGTCGCAACAGGATGGTGTGTCCGGCTGTTCACGCCCTTCGGCCGGCGATCCCATCAGCGAGATATTGAAGACGACCCACACGATTGCGGTCGTCGGGTTGTCCGCGCGGGGCCATCGACCGAGCTACGGCGTGGCGCGGTATCTGCAATCCGCCGGATATCGCATCATTCCCGTGAATCCCACGGAGACCGAAGTGCTCGGCGAGAAAGCCTACGCGCGGCTCGAAGACATTCCGGAGCCCGTGGACCTAGTCGACATTTTTCGCCGCTCGGAGTTCGTTCCGGAAATCGTGGAATCGGCGATTCGCATCGGCGCTCGCGGAGTTTGGATGCAAGAGGGAGTGATCCACACAGAAGCCGCCGAGCGCGCCCGCGCCGCTGGGCTTTGCGTCGTGATGGACACCTGCATTTTGAAGGAACACATCAAGCGCTTCCGCCTGCCGGCTGATTAGCGGGTTACTGGAGCGGGTATACCTTCAGCACGCGCTTGCCCGGCTGCGTGACGGCCAGCGATTTTCCGTCCGGCGCGATGGCAAAATCGTGATAGGTCAGGTCATACAGCGCCGATTGGAACGACCCATCCTGTAGATTCACCCATACCAGGCTGTTGGATTTATCGAGTGGGCCACGTTTGAGCAATACGCGCCGTTCGTCGCTGCTCCACTCGAATCGTCCAAACCCCGCCGGAACGCGCCGCAGGTGCGTCGGGTTGGCAAGATCGATGATCACGATGTTGTCTCCGTCCTCGAAAAATCCGATCTTTTTTCCGGACGGTGAAAGCGCGAGCGAGCCCTGGTAGTCCTCGAGCCGCGCAACCTCGGTGATTCTTTCATTCAGCAGATCGAGCCGCATCAACGTCAACTGTCCACGAAGGCCGCGGCCCACGGCGTACGCTTGGTTCCTTGGGCCGTCCCACACAACGGCGTCAAAGGAATGCCCTTCGAAGAGCGTTTGCGCTTGGCCGTCCGAAGGCTTCACGCGCGCGATCTGATTGCTGCCGGCGCCCAGGTAGACAACCGTGGCGTTGTCGGCAAGCCACGCCGGTTGCTTGGCGTCCTGGATGAAGCGGTCTTTCGATCCGGCGACTTTGATCTCCGCGCCGTCGTCTTCGATGAGCGCCACAACCTTGCCTCCGCCGACGGTTTCGACCGGCGAGCGGTCTTCGACGTCCTCTTCCTTGCCCTTACTCTTTCCGGTTGCATATTCGTAGCCCGAGGGCGGCTGCTGCAGAATCATGTCCATGGCCAGGCGCCGGCCGTCCGGCGACCAAGTTATCGAGTTCACCACGTAGCCTGCCGGGGGCGGGAAGGGCATAAATTTCTCGCCCTCGATGATGCGCTTCCTCGCTGATCCGCTTGCGATCCAGACGTCGTCGCGCTCGATGTAGAGGCGCTTCTCGCGCTTGATGTGCGGTATGGCGTAGGCAACATTGTTTCCGCTGGGGTCGAAGGCGAAGGCCTGGCAATCCTCATCGACGAGCAGCTTCGGGACTTCCTGCTGCGGGCCGGCGCCAAGAGGAATGAGCGGAGCAAGCGTGAGGGCTAGCGCAAGTGCGGCCCGGCCCACCGTCTTCCAGAGTTCCTTCACTCGGTTCCTTTCAAATCTTTCTTTTGTATTTTGCGAATGTCTTCGAGTCTCTGGCGCAGGCGAGCTTCGAATCCCTGGTCCGTGGGCTTGTAGTAGCGACGACCCGCCAGACTTTCCGGCAGGCAACTCATGTCCGTGACCTTCTCCTCGGCGTCGTGCGCGTACTGATAGCCCTTGCCGTAGCCGAGATGGCCCATCAAGCCGGTGACCGCATTTCTTAGATGCAGCGGAACCGGCTCACTGATGGTTCGCTGCAAATCTTCGCCTACGGCGCCGTAGCCGGTGTACAGCGCGTTCGATTTCGGCGCCAACGACAAATAAACCGCCGCCTGCGCCAAAGCCAGGTAGCCCTCGGGCGGTCCGATAAAATCGAAGGCTTCCTTCGCGGCGATGGTCACGGCAAGCGCGCCCGGTTCTGCCAGACCGATATCTTCGCTCGCCATTCGCACCATCCTGCGCGCCAGATAGAGTGGGTCTTCGCCGGACTCCAGCATGCGCGCGAGCCAGTACAGCGCTGCGTCGGGATCGGAGTTTCGCACCGATTTGTGCAGAGCCGAAATTAAATTGAAGTGCTCCTCGCCCGCTTTGTCGTAGGGCAGAAGCTTCTTCTGAAGCACGTCTTCCAGGCGCTGCTCGGAGAGCACGCGCCGCCCGTCCGCGCCCGGCTCGGTGCCGAGCACGAGCGCTTCGAGCGTGTTGTAGGCGGAGCGGGCGTCGCCGTTGGCGAGCACTGCGATGCGGTCGAGAATCTCCTCACTGGCATCGACGCGCTCGGCACCCAGCCCTCGCACCGGATCTTCTATCGCCCGGCGCAGCAGCGTGACGATCTGCTCGCGCGAAAGCGAGTGCAGCACGTAGACCCGCATCCGCGAGAGGAGCGGCGCGATCACCTCAAACGACGGATTTTCCGTGGTTGCCCCGATGAGCAGAATGTTTCCAGCCTCCACGTGCGGCAAAAACGCGTCCTGCTGCGCGCGGTTGAAGCGATGCACTTCGTCGACGAACACGATGGTGCGGCGGCCGTAGTGCCGCGACTTTTCGGCGTGGGCCATTACTTCTTTGATTTCCTTGATCCCGGCGAGCACGGCGCTGAAGGGAACGAACTCGGCCTGCGTTTGCCGCGCGATGATGCGCGCGAGCGTCGTCTTCCCGCACCCCGGCGGCCCCCACAGCAGCATCGAGCTCATTTCATCGCGCTCGATCTGCGTTCGCAGAGGTTTCCCCGGCGCTAGCAAATCTTCTTGCCCGATGAACTCATCGAGCGTCTGCGGCCGCATGCGGTCCGCCAGCGGACGCCCCGCTAGCGGCTCATCCTGCGGTTCGATTGCACGAAATAGTCCCATCTTTGCGATCTTTCCTCGTGTGGGCCGTCGCCCCTAATCCTTGCCCTGCGATTGCTGCCGTCGCTGCCGCGCGGCTTCATACAGCACGATCGACGCCGCGACACCTGCATTCAGCGATTCAACCGCGACGGTCGGAATTGAAATCAACGCATCGGCGGCGTGCTCTACTTCCGGTGGCAGTCCCGCGCCTTCATTGCCGACAAAAATCGCGCAGGCTTCCGTCAGATCGACTTCAGACGCTTGTCGCGCGCCCGACTGCGGCTCCTGCGATGTGGCGCCGTAAATCTTCACGCCGCTCACGCGCAGTTGCGCGAGCAAAACCGGAATAGCCATTCCGCGCAAGAGCGGCAAGCGCAGCGCCGATCCGGCGGACGCACGCAGCGCCTTGGGCGACCACGGATCGGCCGTGCCGCGCGCGGCGACTGCGCCGGTAGCGCCAAACGCCTCGGCCGAACGCAAAATCGTACCCACGTTTCCCGGATCCTGCACCGCGGCCAGCACGATCACCAGCGGCGAACTCTGCCCGGCGCCGCCCGGCCCGCGCAGCACGTCCTCCAGGCCGTACAACCGCTGGTGGAAGAGCGCAGCCACGCCTTGCGGTGTTTCCGTGTCCGCGACCCCCGCGAATAATTTGTCGGTGGTGCGAAACACACGGGACTGCGGAATACCCGCTTCGCTTTCACCCGCCGCGCGGAGGATGCGCTCCGCCTCGCGCTCGCCCGACTCGCTTACCAGCAGCGCTTCCGCTTCCAGGCCGGCGCGCAGCGCTTCCACGACCAGCTTGGGCCCTTCAATTCCCAGCAGCTCACCGCCGGTGGACTCGCGGCGCGATTTCTCACCGCGGAGCGCGGCCCGAAAACTCTTCAGCCACTTGTTGTCGCGGCTGGTGATGGTAGCCCGGTCGATTTGCGAAGGCATGCTCTGGCAAGCCTAGCAGAGCTAACTTGCCGCGTAAACTTTAGGCCATGGCGCGGGCGTCTCGTTTTCCTGGTGTTATCTACTCGTGCGATCTGCCGGTTCTATAAGGTCTTACTTCTCTTGCGCCTGCGCCGCTGGGTGTGATAATTTGCGTGATGTTTACGGGACACGCTGCGAGCGAAAATTTGCCTGTCGAAGTCGTCAAAGTCTCATCGGAAGCGCCTGAAGCTCAAGTAATCCGCTACGCCGCGGGTTTCATCAAACGCGGCGAGATTGTCAGCATTCCCACGGACACAGTCTACGGCCTGTCCGCTGACCCTTTTAATCTCTCCGCGGTCGAGCGCCTCTTTCAGGTGAAGGGCCGCCCGGAAACGCGCGCGCTCCCGATTTTGGTCAGCTCCGTCGAACAAGCCGCGACGCTTATGCGCGATATTCCCGACTCGTTTCTGACGCTTGCCCAGAAATTTTGGCCCGGGGCGCTGACTCTGGTCGTAGAAGCGACTCGCCGCGTGCCGCTAAAGGTTACCGGCAACACCGGGCGCGTAGCCGTTCGCTGGCCGGACTCGAAGATCGCGAGCGCGCTCATCGATGCCGCGGGTGGCCCGATAACCGGAACGAGTGCGAATATCTCGGGCCGTCCCTCCTGCACGAATGCTACTGAGCTGGCGCTCCAGTTGGGAGATCGCCTCTCGCTGATTCTCGACGGCGGTGACACGGGCGGCACGCTGAGCTCCACGATCGTGAGGATTGACGAAGAAGGTAGTTGGTCGCTGATCCGCGAAGGCGCCATCCCGGTTGCCGACATCGAGAAAGCTCTGTCGTAAACGGTTCTCACTCCGCCTTACTTCAATTCCATCGTCTCGAGAAAATCGAAGCCACCGGCCGGCGCCATCACGATTTGTCCCACGCGCTCTCGATGCACGCACACGTTGTCCGTGTACCACAAATTGATGTACGGCTCGTCCTCCGCAACGATTTGTTGAATTTGGGATAGGAGCGCCTTGCGCTTCTCCTGATCCATCTCCACGCGCTGCTCGTCGAGCAGTTGGTCGAGCGCAGGATTGTGGTAGTGGCCGCGGTTCGCCCCCGCCGGCGGCGTGCGGGCGGAGTTGAAGACGTAGTCGAAAATGTCCGGATCGTTGTTGGCACCGACCCAGCGGAGCGTATAGAGCTGGAAACTGCCGCGCGTTATATCCGAATAAAATGTCGCGGACTCCAGCGGCCGTAAATCCAGCGCTACACCCGCGTGGCTCCATTGTTCCGTCAGTGCTTCGCCCAGCAGCCGCGTGGATTCCTCGGTAGAAGTCTTGAGCGCCAAATGGAAACGCACTCCGTTCGGCCCGCGCGGAAAGCCAGCAGCGTCCAGCAGTTGGTTGGCGCGCGCGGGGTCGAAGTCATACTGCCGCACATTCGCATCGTACGCCCAATGATTCGGGGGCAGCAGGCTTGCTGCGGGCCGCGCCTGCCCGCGCAGCAGGTATTGCACCAGCGTCGCACGGTCCGTGGCGTATGCGAGCGCCTGCCGCACTTCGCGATGCGCGAGGATCGGGTCTTCGAAATTGAAGGCCACGTAGGCCACCTGCGTCCCGGGCGCCTGGTCTGCCGCGATTCCCGGTTGCTTCGCCAGCGCCAGCACCATGTCCGGCGTCAGCGAATTGGGAGACGACAAATCGGCCGTGCCTTTGCGCAGTTCGAGCGCCCGGACGATGGCCTCCGGCACGATGCGGAAACGCACCCGCTCGATCTTCGGCGCGCCGGCGTAGTAATCCGGATTGCGCTCCAGCACGATTTCGTCGTCTTGAGTCATGCTCACAAAGTGAAACGGCCCGGTGCCCATGGGATGCTGCGCCATCTCCGTTCCAGATCCCTGCGGCACGATCCCGATGCTCTCGGGCGTCAGATTCCACAGGAACGAAGCGTATGGCTCCCTCAAATGGAAAATCACGGTGGCGGCATCGGGAGCCTCGATCGACTGGACTGACTTGAATGCGCCGCGCTTCGTGGACTTCGCCTGACCCGAAAGAATGGAATCGAATGTGAACTTCACATCCGCTGATGTGAGCGCTCGCCCATCGTGGAATCGCACGCCGGAGCGCAAATGGAAAATGTAGGTCCGCGCGTCGGGTGTTTCCCATCGCTCTGCCAGGTCGGGAACCATGTGCATCTGCGCATCGTGCCTTACCAGGCTATTGAAGAGCAGCCCGTCCAACTCCTGCGACTGCGCGTCGGTACCCATACGCGGATCGAGATTCACGGGCGCCGATTCGATCAGAAAGGTCACCGTGCCCGGCGTAGCCGGCGAGCTTGCAGAGCGGCATCCGCACAACGCGACGAGGCATGCGGCTGTTATTAGCAAAGCCCGGGCGTAGCGGAATCTCATCCCCGGCGCTTCCGGCCGTGCGCCAATTTTCCGAGCACGGCGGGATGTTTGGCACCGGTTGCCGATGGCAGATTATTCGGCCTGCCGTGGTAGGTCTCATACGCGAGCAGCGCAAAGGCAAATGCTTCCTTCGCTTCGCCCGGAACGCCAAAGCGGCTGGCGGGCAGAATGGCAATGCCAGGCAGAGATGCGGCGAGCTGCGCCATTATCAACGGATTCTTGGCGCCGCCTCCTGTGACGATCAGCTCATGCACCTCGGCGCGCGGCAGGACTAGCCGCTGGAAAGCGTCGGCAATTGAAAGCGGCGTGAACATCGTCGCGGTGCGCACCAGGTCTGCCGGCCCGGCATGAAACCGGTTGCCCCAGGCGATCAATTCGCGCGCGTAGGCTTGGCCGAAAAGTTCGCGCCCCGTGCTTTTGGGCGGCTTCTTCCGCAAATACGGCTCGCGCATGAGTCGCGCCAGCAGCTCCTGAATGGTGCGGCCGCTCAGCGCGATGCGCGCGTCGCGGTCGTAGGTGGCTTTGCCGCGGGTGATTCGTTCGACCAGCGCGTCCACGATCATGTTGCCCGGGCCGGTGTCGAAGGCGAACACGTCCTCGGCCCTCGCGCGCGCCGGAATCACCGTCACGTTGGCGATTCCTCCGATGTTCAGCGAAACGCGGCCGCGCTGCGCATCGCGATACAGCAAGTAGTCCAAGAACGGCACGAGCGGCGCCCCCTGGCCGCCCGCTGCCATATCCGCCGGACGGAAATCTCCCACCGTCGGAACACCGGTGCGCTCCGCGATCACGCTAATATCTCCGATTTGCAGCGTGCTGGGCGAGCGAACCTTCCCTTGAAACCGAGCGGACGAGCCGAGGTGAAAGACTGTCTGCCCATGCGAGCCGATCAGTGATACTTCGTCGAGCTTCACGCGCCATTTCTTGCAGGCTTCGATGGCCGCTCGCGCGAATTCTTCCCCCAGCACAAAATTCAATTCGCCGATGTCCGCCGCGGTGCTTGCGCCGCCGTTGGCCACGCGCAAAATGGCTTCGCGAATGTGCTCACGAAACGGAGTGTGGTGGTGGAACTCGAAACGCGCGGACAACCTGGGCGGCTTGCCGGAAATCCGCGCCAGCGCCACGTCGATTCCATCCGCCGACGTCCCGGACATCATTCCCAGCACGCGCATTGCTTTGGTCATCGGTGAGTACCGCTCACAGCCGTTTCCGCCCGGGAGTCATTTCAATTCTTTTTGCAGCGCCGCAAGCAGGTTCAGCGCTTCGATGGGCGTGAGCCCGTTCAAATCGGCTCCGCGCAGCTCTTCGAGGACCGATTCATGAATCGCCGTGAAGCTGGTCTGACTTCCGGGACTTGCTCCCTTAGACGCCTCGGAAAGCTCTTCGGTCAGTTTTTCTTCGTTTCGCTCATGCCGCCGCAGGATTTCCCGGGCGCGCACGATTACAGGGTTCGGCAGACCGGCAAGCCGCGCGACTTCGATCCCATAGCTTTTGTCCGCGCTACCCGGTTCGACGCGTCGCAGAAAGACGATTTCGCTGCCGGCTTCTTCCACGGACACGTGGACGTTCTTCACTCCTGGCAGCAATTGCTCGAGTTCGGTCAGCTCGTGGTAGTGCGTCGCGAAAAGCGTTCGCGGCCGCGCTCCGTCGTGCAGCGCTTCGACCACCGCCCAGGCGATGGACAATCCGTCGAACGTCGACGTGCCGCGGCCCACCTCGTCGAGCAGCACCAGGCTTGCTGACGTCGCTGTATTCAGAATCGCCGCCACTTCGTTCATTTCCACCAGGAAAGTTGAACGCCCCCGCGCCAGATTGTCCGAAGCGCCAATGCGCGTGAAAATCCGGTCAAAGATCGGCAGTCTGGCTCGCGCTGCGGGAACGAACGAGCCCATCTGCGCCAGAATCGAAATCAGCGCCGCCTGCCGCAGATAGGTTGATTTTCCACCCATGTTCGGCCCGGTGATGATCAATAGAAACGGGGAGTTGTCGCCGAGGTACAGGTCATTTGGCACGAAACGTTCGCCCCGCTCCTCGACTAGGCCTTCGATTACCGGGTGGCGTCCGCCGGCAACCAGCAACTCGCCGCGTGCGCCATTTCGCGCGATCTCCCGGTCTGTGAATTCCGGCCGCGCGTAGCCTCGCGCTGCCGCGAGACGCGCGAAATTGCCCAGCACGTCCAGCTGCGCGATAGCCGCTGCCACCCGCCGCAGGCGCGCCGCCTCGCGCGCAATCGACTCGCGAATCTCGGTATACAGCCGCCGCTCGATTTCAAGCGCGCGGTCTTCGGCGGTCAGCACTTTGCGCTCGTGATCCTTAAGTTCCGCTGAAGTAAAGCGCTCCGCGTTGACCAGCGTTTGTTTTCGTTCGTAGTCCTGCGGCACGAGCGTCAGATTCGGTTTGGACACTTCGATGTAGTAGCCGAACACCTGGTTATAGCGAATCTTCAGCGAGCCGATGCCGGTGCGCTTCCGTTCGCGCTCCTCCATCGCCGCAATGATCTGCCGGCCCTGCTTCAGCACGGTGTGTAGCTCGTCCAGCTCGGCGTGAAATCCGGACCGGATCACCCCCGGCTCGTTGGCCACGGCAGGAGGATCGTCGGCGATGCCCTTGGCGATGACCTCGCGGATATCCGCTAGTTCCTCGATCTGTTCGCGCAGCGCCGCCAGCCGCTTCGCACCTAGCAACGTTCCGCTCAGAAGCGCGCGTAGCGGCGGGATCTTTTCAAGCGAACCCCGCAACGCGAGCAAATCCCGAGGGGTCGCGATTCCCAGCGTAATCCGGCTGGTCAGCCGCTCGAGGTCCAGGATGCCTTCGAGACCCTTGCGAATTTCCTCGCGGCCCACGGTTTCTGATTTTAGTGCGGCCACGGCGTCGAGCCGCTCTTCGATCTCGGCAAGGGAAATCTCCGGACGCAGAATCCACGCGCGCAGCAGACGTGCTCCCATGCCCGTGGAAGTATGGTCGATGGCGCGCAGCAGCGTGGCGGAGTTGTCGTCTCCCGCAGCCGGTTCGACAAGCTCGAGGTTTCGGCCCGTCACTTGATCCAAAATCATGGCGTTCTGTTGCTCGTAGTAGACGATGCGGTCGAGATGCTCCAGCCCTGCGCCCGCCGTCTCCTGAGTGCCCTGCGAGGAAGTGCTCGCTGCATCTTCCGTCCTACGCGCGCCGATGGCAGAAGTCTCACGCAGGTAATGAACGATGGCTCCCGCCGCGGCCGTGGCTTGGGGATGCCCGGTCAGGCCGAAACCTTCGAGAGCCAATACGCGGAACTGCGACTCCAGTTGGCGCGCGGCGTAGTTCGCTTCGAAGATCCAGTCATCCAGGCGCGTGAAAATTGCGCCGGCTTCGTTGGTGTCGTCGCCCTTGGCGGACGGGAAAAGCGTCGTGGGCTGGGCCACCAGAATTTCGCGTGGGCGGAGGATGCCGAGTTCGTCGCGCAGCCGCAGCTCGGCGTTTTCGCCGCTGAATTCCGTGGCGCGAAATTCCCCCGTGGACAAATCCGCGTAAGCCAAGCCGATGGAGATACCGCCGGGCTTTTGCTTGGACGCGGGGCTGCGGGCCACTGCCGCGAGAAAATTGTTTTCCTTGGCTTCCACCAGCGAGGCATCGGTGGCTGTTCCGGGCGTGAGAACGCGAATCACTTCGCGCCGGACGAGCTTTTTGCCGGGACCGGGCTCCTCCATTTGTTCGCAGATCGCTACTTTGTGCCCGGCGCGAATCAACCGTGCGATGTAGTTGTCCGCGGCATGGTGCGGGACGCCGCACATCGGCACGGGCTCGCCTTTTTCTTTGTTTCGCGCGGTGAGCGTGATCTGCAAAAGGCGCGAGGCCACCACGGCGTCGTCGTAAAAAAGCTCGTAGAAGTCGCCCAATCGAAAGAGCAGCAGCGCAGAGGGATGCTGCCGCTTGATCGCCAGGTACTGCTGCATCAGTGGTGTGGTTGGTTCTGGCATCGTTGCGCACAACAGGCCGCGGCAGGGAAGCGATTATGCGGTTCGAGTCTCCCTTTGGCAACAAGCTTCGCCGCCCGCGATATACTCGGCCATGCCCCCGCGGAGCTCGGCCAAGCCGGAAATCGAAATCAAGCTGCGCGTCGGTGACATAGAAGCGCTCGCTCGCGATCTGCGCGGCATCGGAGCCAAATCTCTCGGCCGCGTGCTGGAGCGCAACACCCTCTACGACACCGGGGAATCGCACTTTCGCAAGCGAGGCTGCCTGCTTCGCCTGCGCACGGAGGTTCCCGCGCCTTCGCGCCTAGCCCGCGGCGGCCCGCGCCGCGCGGTGGTCACCTGCAAGACGCCCATACCGGGCGCCTCCCGCTCGCGCTACAAGCAGAAATTCGAGTGCGAGACGATGGTAGCTTCCGCCGAACGCTGGCCGCGGATGCTGGCATCGCTCGGACTGCGGGCTGCCTTCCGCTACGAAAAATACCGCACCATGTACCGACTTGGTGCGCTCCACATCGACCTCGATGAGACCCCGGTCGGCGTCTTTCTGGAGCTGGAGGGCGACCCGCGAGCCATCGACCGGGTGGCCCGCCGCCTGGGCTTTAGCCCGCGCGACTACATGCGCGGCACCTACTGGGATCTCTACGCGGCCGAATGTCGGCGATTGGGTCGCGTCCCGCGAAATATGCTTTTTCGGCGTGAAAATTCAGTGAAATAGCCACTCTTTGCTTGACAAAACTTCGCTAAGCCTTTACTAGTCACAGTGAGGACAAGCGCGTCGCTTATCGCGATGGAAGACCGTTCGTCCAATTTGGAGCCTGGAAGTAGCTGCCTCACCCCGACAGCCCCGATGATGATAGGGCCTCGGCAAGGCACGCTACCTTCCCGCCTTTTTGTGGTTGTCCCCGCGCAGGGTGTGAACGGGGACAGGGAGGCGAGGCCCGGCCTGACATAAGTTAAGGGCGGCATTAATCTGCCCGCGGCCGGGAGAGGAACCCCGGTTACGGGCTTTTTTTTTGTCCTTTCAAGCCACGGAACCGGAGCCAACCAGGCCAGAGGGAGAAAGCGATGTTGCACGCAACCGAACTGCTGGGCGCGAGTACTTACGACTCCCATGGCAATTTCGTCGGGCTGGTCAAAGAGATGTTCGTGGTGCCCGCCGAGCAGCCCAACCGCATTTCGCGGCTGTTGCTGGGCCGCGGCCGCTACCGTCCGCTGGTGGCGCGCTATGACCAGATCGGCACGGTGGCCCCGGGCCGGGTGAACCTGACCACCGACGAGTCGGCCCTCGAACTCTACGTCCCGCACGAGGAGTGGCTCGCGGTGCAGAAGGATCTGCTGGACCAGCAGATCATCGATACGCACGGGCGAAAAGTGGTGCGCGTGAACGATGTGGACCTCGCCGAAGAGCCTTTGAACGGCAACACCGAGCTCCGCCTGACGCAGGTGGATGTGGGCCTTCCCGGCGCGGTGCGCCGCCTGCTGCAAGGCCTGGTGCCGCCCGCCGCCATCCGCAGGATGCAAACGCGGTTGCCGCAGCGAACCATCCTCTGGGAGTTCGTGAATCTGGTGGAGTCCGATCCGCTGCGCCGCGTGAAGCTGCGGCTCTCCAGCGAACACTTGGCGGAGCTGCATCCCGCCGATCTTGCGGACCTTATGGAAGAGCTTTCTCCGGCGGAGCGCCAGTCCATCATCGGCTCGCTCGATGAGGAGAAGGCCGCGGAAACCATCGCCGAGCTGGACAAGCGCCTGCAGACGCAGGTGATGGAAAAATTGGACCCCGAGAAGGCCGCGGACATCATGGAGGAGATGAGCCCGGATGCGGCCGCCGACATCATCCAGAGCCTGGCCCCGGAAAAATCCAAGGAAGTGCTGGGCGAGATGGAAAACCGCGAAGCGCGGGAGGTAGAGGGGCTGATGCGGTTCGACGAGGACACCGCGGGCGGAATGATGACCACGGAAATCGTCGTGGTGGGCGAAGACGCCACGCGCGGCGAAGTGCTGGACTACATCCGTTTCCACGACGTGCCCTCCGATCAGCTGGACAACATCGTGCTGATCAACCGCGATGCGCACCTGGCCGGAACGGTGCCGCTGGCGCGACTGGTTTTGTCGTCCGGGGACACGCGCATGGCCGAGCTGGCTTTTGAGCCGCTCGTTTCCGTCCCAACGGACGCCAGGGACAAGGAAGTGTACGAGCTGTTCGACAAATACAATTTGCGCAGCCTCGCGGTAGTGGATGCCGAGAATTGCCCGATAGGTGCGATCACGGTGGACGACATCGTCAGCCGAATGCGAGCCAAGATCTAGCAGCACGTTTCGACGAAACAATCTTTGCGGCAGCATTTCGATTGCCGCGAGCGGAAGCGATAGGAAATGAATACCTGGGTCACATTGACGGATGCGCTGGCGCGCTTGGGCGACCGCGGCAGGGAATTCGGCCGCCGGGCGCGGCCGTGGCGGCGCCGCATGGCGCTGTTTCTGGCGGTAGTGGGTCCAGGGCTGATCACTTCGAACGTGGACAACGATGCGGGCGGCATCGCCACGTACACGTCCTCGGGGGCGCAATTCGGATACGCGCTGCTGTGGTCGCTGATCCCCATGACCATCGCGCTGTATGTTTCCGAGGAAATGTGCGCGCGGATGGGCGTGTTCACCGGCAAAGGCCTGTCCGATCTGATTCGCGAGGAATTCGGATTCCGTTCGACATTCTTCGTAATGGTTGCCGCGCTGGCCGTGGACATGGCCAATACGGTGGCGGAGTTCGCGGGCGTGGCGGCTTCCATGCAAATTTTCGGGATCAGCAAGTACGTGTCGGTGCCGCTGGCGGCGATTGCCGTGTGGATGCTGGTGGTGCGCGGCAGCTACCGCCAGGTAGAGAAAATATTCCTGGTGGCCTGCGGGTTCTATCTTTCTTACGTACTGTCCGCGTTTTTGGCCAAGCCGGATTGGCTCTACGCAGCAAAGCAGACGGTGGTTCCCAATATTCACCTGGACGCGAACTACCTGCTGATGCTCACGGCGCTGGTGGGAACGACCATCGCCCCGTGGCAGTTTTTTTATTTGCAGGCGGGATTCGTTGAGAAGCGCGTGGGCCCGCGCCAGTACAAGCACGCGCGCACCGACGTGCTGGTGGGCAGCATCTCCTGCATGCTGATCGTTTTTTTCATCATCGTTTGTACGGCGGCCACGCTGCACGCGCACGGGATGACCAACATCACCGACGCCGGCGAGGCTGCCAAGGCCCTGGTGCCGCTTGCCGGGCGCGCCGCCGGGGCGCTCTTTGCCATCGGCCTGCTGAACGCCTCGCTCTTTGCGGCGTCGATTCTGCCGCTTTCCACGGCGCACGTGATCTGCGAAGGCCTGGGCTTCGAAGCCGGATTGGACAACAAGCTGAAGGAAGCTCCGGTGTTCTATTCGCTTTACACCATGCTGATCGTGGTGGGCGCGGGGATCATCCTGATTCCCAAGGCGCCGCTCTTCAAGATACTCGTGCTTTCGCAGGTGGCCAACGGTGTGTGGCTGCCCGTAGTGCTGATCTTCATTTTGCTGCTGATCAACCGCAAGGATTTGATGGGCGAGCACACCAACTCGTGGGGATTCAATATCGTCGCCTGGTCGATGAGCATCATCATGATCGTGCTGACGCTGGTGTTGGTCTATGCGGCCATTTTCGAGCCCAGCGCCGCGGGAATCACCGGCTTCCTGATTCACCCGCTCCACTCGGCCGCGCCCCTGTGGAAGGGCCTCCACCGCGCTCTTTCCATTCTCTAGATCGATTTTCCGAGCCTTCGATTTGTGTCGATTAGAAAAATTCAACGTTTTGATTTGCGGGCAGTTGGGTCGAATTCTAATCGCCGGAGTGTCGATTAGAAAGCGAACTCCAAGGTGGCAAGGATGCAAAGAAGCGAGGAGGCAAGGAAGAGGCACGGAACCGAGCGAAACGATGGTCGAAGGGGTCGGAATAAAGTTCCGGGCTGGTTCGACCCTCGATGATTGTTTCCAATAACTTACGAGGGGTGAGTCCATCGGGGCGTTCCGGGCTGGGTCGAACGTTTCGCTCTGCGGTTTCGGTCTTCAGGCCAGTCGGAAAGGGTCGGAAAGGCCGAGGGCCGAGGAGTACTTGCTACAGATGAAGCGGCGCATCGGAACGCGCTCGTGCGCGGCTCGTTTATGTCGGAGCTTAAGCTCCGACCCCCTAAGAGTCGTCTCCTGTTGCGTCCACCTGCAGCGCCATCGCGCATAAGCGTTCTCCGCGGGGCGTGAAGAGTGCCCCGACTGACGCTAACGCAAAGCGGGGGGCGCTGTCTATTGTGGGAAATACGGATATGCAGAATTGCGGGGGATTTGCTTGTCGAGCAATTCCGTCGGTAAAAATCTTAATTACGCCACCCACTTTTCTACGGCGGCCTAGATTATATTTCGGTGCGGGGCTTCAGACAAAACGGCGTTCAGTGCATTCTCAAAGGACGCCGTTTTCGACTTCGGCTCATTCTTGGCGGGATGGCCGGCGAGATGCGCACAGTTCATGGAAATGAAGCCGCGCGCCGATGTGCGCCCAAAGTCAATCCGATCGTAGATAGAGATTCTCCATGAGCTGGAAAAATGTTCGGACGGAGTTCAATACACTCGTGGATCAAAACTTCAGTTACTTCGAGAAATCGTTTAAGCCGCGTATCCGCAGCCACTAGGTCGAAGGCCAGCTTTCCTCTTCCATCTGGTTCGTGCCGGAGGAATTGCGTCGGAGCTGGATTCAGCGTCGTAACGCCAGTATCCGTCCGGCATATACACTGTGATCTGCGGCACTTGATTTCCTTATGCTGCCATCAGACCCATATCTTCAATCAACACCCAATGCGTTGCTCCGTTGCCCACTTTGGGAAGATTCATTCGTCATCCGACAGTATTTCCGCCGTTTGTCCGGCTGGTATATCGACCATGGGAGCAGATGGCTAATTGCGAAGTCGTGAGTCCTGTTGTCCACATCTGGCCGACCTGCCGGATACCGGCTGAAGTAGACAGATAACTTGCTTGGGCCAATCGGCACTACAAGTGTCGAGCTGCGAGCCGCATCAAATCGTGAGCCAATACGAGTGGCAGCTCCTGCGCGTCTTCTATCATCGGCGTACCTGCGACGTTAAGCTGTCTATCGTCCCTTGAGGCAACGGAGCCATATTGGAATGCTTCACAGAACTCACTTTGCTTGTTTGCCCGCGTATGAGAGAACAACCGAATACCTTCCAGGCTGGCAAAGCGGGCTACGTTGAACCGTTACCTGTTTGCCGAGAAGCAAGTTGAGATCCTGTATCGGTGTTTGTTGCTCCTGCGCGAAAGTGGCCGGGGCGATGAAAAGCAACAGCGCTAGGCCCGCGAATAGTCGATCTTGTCGGGATCTGGTTCGATGGCTGAAGACCGTGCTGAGCGCGGATTTTACTACGCCATGAACGTGGCGCGCCAGGACTCCCAAGGGGCGCTGTGCCGCATGCCGGAGCGATCGCCCGGCTGAAGCCGGCCGCTACAAGGGCAAGGAGCACGTCTTAAGAGTGATTCTTCGGCTCATCCTTGTCGGATGGCCTCAGAATGACGCGCACGAAACGGGCGGGGTGGGCGGCGTATGCCGCAGGCCGTTAGGGAAGGCCGACACGCCGGATCAGGTCTTTGAAGTGCGGGTTGTAGCGCAGGGTGTCCATGCCCGGATCTATATGAAGATAGATGAGCCAGTGGGAGCGCTCTTCGTAGGCTTTCTCCAGGCATTCGATCGCGCGGTCGTCTTGTCCTAAGCCGACGTAAATTCCGGCGAGGAAGTAGGGCGCGACGTACTTCTCTTTGGCTAGCTTAGTCAGCTCGTCGAGTATCACCACCGCTTCCTTGGTTCTGCCGGCCGTGCCGAAAGTTTGCGCCAGCGCCGCGCGCATCAAGGGGCTGCCGCCTGAGAGGTTCACCGCTTTCTCACCCTGGGCGATGGCTTGGTCGTAGTGGCCCGTTTTCCTGAGTAGCAGGCCGAGAATCCAGTAGGTGACCGGATAGTTGGGGTCCAATTCGGCGGTGCGGCGGAGCTGCTCGATGGCTTCTTCATACCGGCGGGAATGGTAGAAGGCCCATCCGACGGCCACGTTAATAATCAGCGATAACGGATCGAGCTCCTGGCTGTTCTTCATTTTGGCCAGGGCGTCGACGTGCCTTCCCATGGTCATCACATACTCGGCGTACCAGTGGTTGGCAGTCGGGTAGGTGGGAGTTAATTGCAGGCTGCGCTTGAATTCCGACTCGGCCTCTTTCCACTGCCAATCATGAAGCCAAAGCGCGGCTGCCAGGGGTGCGTGTGCTTCGCCAAGATCCGGGTCCAGCTGCAGGGCCGTCAGCGCCTCCTCTTTCCCCTTAGGAAAGGCTTTCTTCGGCGGTAGATAACTGTTCCATCCCAGGAGAACGTAGGAATCGGCCAAGCCCGCGTAGGCGAGCGCGTATCTGGGGTCTTTGTCGATGGCCTGCTGAAAATATTCGATCGCTTTGTAGAATCCTTCTTCGGTCCACTTGTTCCAGAAGTGGCGGCCTTTTAAATAGAGCCGGTAGGCCTCGGCATTCTCGGTGTGGTGTCTGGTGAGGCGCTTCTTTTCCGTCCGGGTCAGTTGCAATCGCAATGTCCCCGATATCTCGGTGGAAATTTCGTCCTGCACCACAAAGATGTCGCCGGGCTTGCGATCGTATTGCGCGCCCCACAGCTGAGACCCCGTGGCCACATCGATTAGTTCGGATCCAATGCGCAGAGAGCCGCCGCCTTGCACGATTCGTCCTATCAGCAGGGCGCGCACGTTCAGCTCGCCGCCAATGGCTCGGGGATCGATTTCCCGGCCCTTATAACGAAATACCGTGCTCTGCGCCATCAATCGCAGTTTCGGTATGGTCGCCAGCATATTGATGAGGCTGCCGGTGATACCGTCGCTCAGGTATTCGTACTCCGGATCGCCACTCGCGTTCTCGAAGGGCAAAACGGCAAGCGAATCAATGGTCTTGGCGACTCGCCTTGGGCGCGAGGCAGTTTTATGCGCGGGAGAAGAGCGTGTGGGGCGCCGTGTCATGTAGGGTCTCCGTCAGACCGGAACGTCCGATTTAGACGTCGCACCCACGCATCATATAAGGTTCCCCTGCCCTTCGACACAACGAATTGCGGCATGGCTCGGACGCGATCGTGCGGTGGCGGAGAGGTGCGTATTCGACTGGCCGCGGGTTTCGAGCGGAGTTGCGCGCGAATAGCGCGTGTGCTACTTTCGCGGGCGGACGTTCAAAGAGCCATTTCCCGTGAAAAAAACGAGTGACGCGGCGAGCCGGAACGGCGCCGGCGCAACCACACTGCTGAAGCCCGCGGGCCGCGAAGAAACCGAGCTGCTCGAGAAGCTCGATCCCGAGCGGCTGCCGAATCACATCGCCGCCATCATGGACGGCAACGGGCGTTGGGCGCAGAAGCGGCATTTGCCGCGCGTGGCCGGGCATCGCGCGGGAGTGAAGGCGGCGCGGGAAATCATCGAGACGTGCGCGCGTCTGCACATTCCGTGCCTGACGCTGTACGCCTTTTCGCAGGAAAACTGGCGGCGCCCGCAGGCGGAAGTGGATTTCCTCATGCGCCTGCTGCGGGAATACCTGAAGCGCGAGCTGCCCTCCATACACAAAAACAATATCAGGCTACTGGTGATCGGGAGGTCCGAGGATCTGCCCGAAGCGGTGCGCGCGGACATTGCAGACGCCATGCAAGTGACCGCCGGCAACACCGGAATGAAGCTGGTGGTAGCGCTCAACTATGGGGGACGAGCGGAGCTGGCAGACGCTTTCAATGCGCTGCTCGATCGGGCGCGTGCGAATGGACTGGCGGACTTTCGGGCGGACGAGCAGGCCATCTCCGAGCATCTGTATACCGCCGGGCTGCCCGATCCGGACCTGCTGATTCGCACCAGCGGCGAAATGCGCGTGAGCAATTTCCTGCTGTGGCAGATCGCCTATGCGGAAATCTACGTGACCGAAACATTGTGGCCGGACTTTTCTCGCGCGCGGCTGCTCGAAGCGCTCGTCGATTTCCAGAAGCGCGAGCGGCGCTACGGCGGGCTCGGTTCGCCGGCCGCTACCCAAGCCGGGCGGGCAAAATCGAATTCCGTTGGCCAGTCTTCGCGAGGATAGTTTCCATACCCATGGGCGCCCGTATCCTAACGGCTGTTGTGCTGATTCCTGCGGTGGTAGCCCTGGTGTGGTGGGGGCCGGCGCTGCTGCTGGCGGCGCTCGCGGCAGTGGTCGCAATCGTTGCGCTATCGGAATTTTTCGATTTGGCGGAGCGGATGAGCCTGCGCGCGTTCCGCAAATGGACCATGGTGTGTACGGCGGGAATTTTCTACGCGCAATATTCGCTGGGCTTCGTCGAGACGCGCGAATTCAGCGGCGGCGTGTCCTTGGTGCGGGATATTTCCGGTCATCCCGTTTCGATCGAATTGGTGCTGCTGATTTTTCTGTTCGGCGCCGTGGGCATCGGCCTGGGTACGCGGCGTCCCCTCGCAGAAGTGCTGCCCGGGCTTGCGGCCAGCGCTGGAGGCATCGTGCTGATCGCGCTGCCGCTCAGCTATGTGGTGCGCATCAGCGTAATCGATCCGGGAGGCCGGCAGTTGCTGCTCTTCACGCTGTGCTTGATGTGGGCAGGCGACACGTTGGCGTATTTCGTGGGCCGTTCGCTGGGGCGGCTGAAGATGGCTCCGGCGTTGAGCCCCGGGAAGACGTGGGAGGGAGCGTTCGCGAACGTGCTGGGGTCGCTGCTGGTGGCCGTGGCGTTTGCGCGATGGACTGGGATCGATACGGTGACGCTCCTAGTGATGGCCGGAGCGGGGAACGTCGCCGGGCAAATGGGGGACCTGATCGAGTCCGCCTACAAGCGAGGCGCGGGAGTTAAGGATTCCAGCAATCTCCTACCCGGCCACGGAGGAATGCTGGACCGGATCGACAGCCTGATTTTGGCGAGCCCTGCGGTGTGGCTGGTCTATCAGTTGCTGGCCATGCGTTAGAGTCGACGCTCCAACTTTCCGTTGTTATCCCGCGGCCAGTCGCTCAAGGCGATCGAGAGTGTCCGGGTATTTGCGAACCAAGAGCACTAGCGCCGCAGCTTGAGGATTCGGCTTAGCTCGTCCCTGCTCCCATTTCTCAAGTGTTCTTTCGTTGATTCGCAGTTTCCGCGCGAAGACCGCCCGTGAGAACCTCAGTCTCTTTCGAGTATCCCTGATGAGTTTGGAGTCGACCTTCGGAAGTGGCGCCGGCTCAATTTTATAGGTTCGCAAAGTAATCTTGCCTTTGCGATGGCGCTCCATCGATGCCACGCCTTCCACGAGTTCGTCAAAAATATGTCGTTTGCTCATCACCGTATCTCCCGTGCCTACTTTTGCCGCGCACCGCGTTTCACCGCGCGCGCTTCCAGTTCGGCCTGCATAGCGGCTTTCAATGCATTTTTTTCCTTCGGCGTAAGGTCAGCCGCCTCATTCTTCCCGTAAAGCGTCATCAGCCATATCTGTCGATCGGCCTTTAAGTAGCAGTAAATGATCCGAAGGCCGCCCCGCCGGCCCTTTCCGCGTCTCGCGTCCCGCCAACGAAGCTTCCGGAAGCCACCGGTTGCGGGGATCAAATCTCCGAGTTCTGGGTTTACGGCCAGAACAACCTGCAATTTCCGATAGTCGTCGTCGTGGAGATAGATAGCGAGATGGCGTGTGAATGCCGGCGCTTCGAGGAACTCCATTTATATGTCCTACGCCATCAGCGTATACTAAGAACTATACGCCAATAGCGTATATATTGTCAAATTGGCCGCTAGTCGCGGTGGCCGGCGAAGAGGCGGGCGACGACTACCAGCAGCACCGCGCCCACCGTAGCGGCGGCCAAGCTGCCAAAGAATCCCCAGGTGATGATTCCCAGGCGCGTGAAAATCCAGCCGCCGATCACTGCGCCGATGAGGCCCAGGATGACGTCCACAACGCATCCGAATCCGCGGCCGCGCGTGAGATGTCCGGCGATCCAGCCGGCGAGCAGTCCGATGATGATCCAGCCAATGAAGCCGCGTTCGGAAACGCCCACGAAGTAGACTTTATCCTCGAACATTGCGAAAGAGAGCAGCAAGCTCATCCGAAATCCCCCTAGCTATCCCTGGCAGAAAACGTAACCCAGGCATTTATACACTAGTTTGGCGGCGAGGAAGTCGGAAGCGTGTTGTCCGGCCTGGGGCCGAAGCTCGACCACATCCATGCCAACGACCTTCTTGTGGCCGGCGACGGCGCGCAATAGCGAGGTGACCTGGTGCCAGTCGAGGCCGCCGGGATCAGGGTTTCCGGTGGCGGGTACGACCGAGGGATCGAATCCAGCTACGTCGATGGTGATGTAGACAGTGGAACTCAGATCGGCGAGAACCTTGGCGATCCAGCTCTTCAGCGGAACGCGGACGATGTCCTTGGCCCAGTAGATTTTGGTTCTCAGCTGCGGAATCGCCTTCGCCTCTTCCGCGGAAAGGGAGCGGATGCCGACCTGCACCGCGGGGCAAACCTCGACCACGCGGCGCATAGCGCAGGCGTGGCTCCCGGGATTGGCCTGATATTCATTGCGCAGAGCGGCGTGCGCGCCGATGTGCAGGACGCTCAGATTGGAATATTTCTTGGCGACGGCCGAAACCAAAGGCGGGGTGAGCGCGTGCTCGCCACCGAGGGCCACCGGAAATTTTTCGTCTTCCAGCAGGGCACACTGTGCGGTGAAGATCTCGGTGATGACTTCATCGAGCGTGCCGTCCATGGTGTCGATAGGCGCGAGCGTGTGAATGCCGACTTCCTTCGCGGTCTCGAGTTCCAGCTCGTCGTCGTAAAGCTCCAGGTGGCGGCTGGCGGAAATGATGGCGGCCGGGCCGTTGCGCGTACCCTGCTCGTAAGTGGTGGTGCGCTCGAGCGGCACGGGGAAAATGACCGCGCGCGACGTCTCGTATTGCGAGTGCTCGTCGGGAAGCCCGCCAAAATTCTCGGGCGGCACAGGCGTGTAGCGCGTCATGGTTGATTCCTATCCGATGAAATCCAGGCTAATTCCAGCTTAACGCTATCTTTTTACCTTAGCGGGGTGAGGGCGGATTGGCAAAGAAAAATGGGGGCGATGTGCGAGAAGAAGAAATCAATCATCCTCGCCGAGCAGGATGGCGGCGGCGAGCACGGTGGTCCACAGGCCGCGCTTATCTCCCACGGCGGATTGGGTGATGTTCATGGTGCGGACGATTTTGTTGGAGATGCGGTAGACCTCTTTTTTTTCGTCCCAGGAAAGATCGGGATCGAATTCGACGTTGAGCGTGGTCGCGAGCATCTCGGCGGCCAGCTCCTCGGTGTATTCGCCCGCGATTTCTTCGCTTTCACCGAAAGAATGGTGCTCGGAGAGGTAGCCGTACATCGACTTGTCGCCGGGCAACGCCAATCCCACGCCCGCGGCGATCAGGCGGTGCGGCTCGCGGGTCTGGTTCTCGCTGATGACCGTGAAAGCCACTTGGCCGGGCTTCAAATGCTTCAAGCCTTCGCTGCGGGAGATCAATTTGCAATGGGGAGGAAAAATGGAGGAAACGCGCACGATGTTGCATGCGGCAATGCCCGCGTTGCGCAACGCCAGTTCGAAACTCGAAAGGCGCTCCCGGTGCTTTCCAACTCCCTTGGTGAGGAAAATCTTTTTCGCGACAAACGCCATGGATGGTGCCGGGTTGCGGTTCCTCCGAAATTTGAGCCGGAAAAATGGAGCGCTCGCAAATTAACAAGCACGCGCAGTGATGTCAATCTATTTCACGTGATTTAGTGCGAACACTGATTACAGCAGCATGAACGAAACGCCGCACGCCTTCAGTGAAGAACGGAGAAAATCAATTTTTGTCGGAGAGGTGCAGGCAGGGAGCCAGAGCGTCAGAGATGGCCTTCAATTCGCGAAGTTGCGGATGGGTGAAGTCCGCGCCCGCGTCCGCTGCGGCCTTGCCCTTGCGCGAAACTTGCAGGACGCCGATCACGCGGCTGCTCAGCATGATGGGCGAGCTCATGATCTTCTGAATAGGCTCGCTGCGCTGCTCTTCCGCGATGGGCACGGCTTCAAAGACCGACGCGTGGCGCACCACCGAGAAATGATTGATGATCTCGGGTCGCTTCTCGCGCACCGTGCGAGCCGCGAGCGAACTGGTGCTGGACAGTGGAATCTGGCCCACGGCGCGCAGCGTTTCCGGCGCCAGGAAGCGCAGGTAGCGATCGTCGGAGGTAATCTCGAGCACGGCTACTTCGTGCGGATGCACCGCGAAATTCTTGCCGATCAGATCGACCACGCGGGTAAGCGAAAAGGGATTCGCGGCGTCGCCTTTGCGGGCGACTTCTCCGAGCCATTTTTTCAGTTCGCCGATATGTTCGCCGGGCATCGAGGAATTTCCTGTTTTCGTACTTTGGCGCAGCATACCATAGTTGCCTTGGCGTCTTGCCAACGCTGATGCGGCCTCTTATACTCGGCGTTACCTGTCTGACATCGGCCGCCTTCAACCCGAAAATTCTGGGTGGCAATACCGTTCGGCTGATGCAAGATGTACGCGTTGCAAACGGTTCAAGGAGAGAGACGACAGCATGAGACACTCTTTTTTCGCATTGAGCATTCTTTTGGCGGTTTCGTGCACGGCGGCCCGGGCCGGACAGCCCGCGCAAGACGCCGCGGCACCATCCCCTGCGAGGACAACACACATGACCGATCCAGCTTTGCTGCATCCGGAAACGCTTAAGGAAAAGGCTCCTGATGTTTTCGACGTTAAATTCGAGACCACCAAGGGCGACTTTGTGGTCAAGGTGACGCGCTCGTGGGCACCCATCGGTGCGGACCGCTTTTACAGTCTGGTGAAGCACGGATTTTTTACCGATGCGCCGTTCTTCCGCAACGTTCCCGGATTCATCGTGCAGTTCGGGCTCAGCGCCGACCCGGCGGTGAACAAGGTTTGGCGGGACGCGAATGTGAAGGATGATCCAGTTACGCAGAGCAACAAGCCGGGTTATCTGGTGTTCGCTACCGCGGGACCCAATACGCGCACCACGCAGTTGTTTATCAATTTCGGCAACAACAATTTCCTGGACAACCAAGGGTTCGCGCCGTTCGGCGAGGTAACGTCTGGAATGGACGTCGTGAAGAAGCTGTACAGCGGATATGGCGAGAAGCCTGACCAGGGTGCGATTACGGCGCAGGGGAAGGCCTACATCGACAAGAACTTCCCGAACCTCGATAGCATCAAGTCGGCGACGATTGTCGCGCCTGCTCACTAATCGGCAAAGCGAACGGAATTGGGGCCGCCGCAGCGGGCGGCCCTTTTCAATCGGCCATTCCACTTGAATCGCAATTCCGCTATCGGCTGTTCCAATACAGATGAGTGAGAGCCAGGCGACCTCGTTGGGTGGGCGGAGGCTTGCCGGAAGCGCGGCGCGGCAGGCGGCGTTCAGCGCCACGGCGATTTTGGTGGCGCTGGCGGCTACCAAGCTTTTGCTGCAGTTGGCCGGCATCCGCCACTACGGCTTTTTCCGCGACGAACTTTACTACATGGCCTGCGGCGAGCATCTGGCCTGGGGCTATGTGGACCAGCCGCCGTTGATCGCCCTCGTCGCGTGGTTCGAGCGGCACACTTTCGGCAACTCGCTGGCTGCCGTGCGGCTGCTACCCATGCTTTGCGGTGCAGCCATCGTTTTCCTGACCGGCATCCTCGCGCGTGATCTAGGCGGCGGACGCTTCGCCCAATTTCTGGCTGCCGCGTCCATGCTGTTCGCTCCCGCGTATCTCGCGTTCGATAGTTTTCTCTCTATGAACGCGTTCGAACCGCTATTTTGGCTGTTCTGCGCGTGGATTGCCGTGCGCATCGTTAAGGGCGCGTCGCCCAAGTGGTGGCTGGCGTTTGGCGTGGTGGCCGGAGTCGGTCTCCAGAATAAACACTCGATGCTCGTCTTCGGTTTTGCGCTCGTGGGCGGGCTGCTGCTTTCCCAGCGATGGGATGTCTTCCGGTCGCCGTGGATCTGGATCGGCGGCGCAGTGGCGCTGGCCATTTTTCTGCCCAATCTCCTTTGGGAGGCGCGCCACGGCTGGCCGCAGATCGAAGTGGTGCGCAACGCGCAGCTTTACAAAAATCTCCCCGTGTCGCCTCTGGGCTTCCTGGCCGACCAGATCGCATTCCTGAATCCCGTGGCGCTGCCGGTGTGGCTTGGGGGCTTGATCTGGTGCTTGTGGAGCGCGCAGGGCAAGCGCTTCCGGTTTCTGGGCTGGGCATACGTGATCGTGGTGGCGGTCTACCTGTTCATGGGAGGGAAGTCATATTACGCGCTGCCTGTTTATCCCATGCTTCTGGCCGCCGGTGGCGTGGCCGTGGAAGAGTGGACGGAGCCGTCGCGCTGGCGATGGGCCAGGCTTCGCTCTGCCGGCTGTGCTGATTGTCGCGGGGCTGGTGGCGCTTCCGTTTGGAGTGCCGGTGCTGCCCGTCGACACATTCCTGCGCTATTCGCAATTTTTGCCCTATTCCAGCATGGCCAAGACCGAGCGCGACGCATTGCAGGCCGATCTCCCGCAGCTCTATGCGGACATGTTCGGCTGGGACAATATCGCGACAACCGTGGCCCAGGTGTACAAGAGCCTTCCGGCGAGCGAGCGGGCCGGCTGCGCCATCCTGGGTGGAAACTATGGCGAGGCGGGTGCGATCGACTACTACGGGCCGGCGCTGGGCTTGCCCAAGGCCCTCGGCGGACACAACAGCTACTTCTATTGGGGGCCCCGTGAGTATTCCGGCGAGTGCGTGATTCTGTTTGGCGAACGGTCGGAGGAATATATCAAGCTGTTTGGCGATGTGCACCAAGTGGCCACGGTCACCAGCCCGCACGCGATGCCCAACGAGCAGTACATTCCCGTGTATTTGTGCCGCAAGCCGTCGGCCCCGCTTGCGGTCCTGTGGCCCCATTTCAAAATGATTATTTGATTGTGCCCGGTGTGAATTCTGGCACGGGTGCGGTCGCGGAGAGAAAGACGCCCGCCTAAAGGCGGCCGCTACAACACCATTGCCCATTTCGCCGGAGCGTCCTTGGGTTGGCCCTTTTGAAGCCATTGCTTTTATCGTCGCGATGCCCTGGAGGGGTGTTGCCCTTGTAGCGGCCGCCTTCAGGCGGGCGTTCTTTGCTTCGCTTGTCTGGAGACGCCGCCTGGGGGTATCTTCCCCGCGATGCCGTTTCCGCACAAAAATATTCGCCTGCCGGCCGAACACTACCGCGGTGAAAACTGGTATTTCGTAACGCTTTGCTGCGCGAACCGCAGGCGAGTCTTCGCCGATTCTCGAATGGCCATTTGGCTCATCGAGCAGCTCCGTCAGCACTCGCGTTCGCACTCCTTCGCTGTCCATGCTTACTGCGTCATGCCTGACCATCTCCACGCATTGGTACTCGGTCTGGACATATCCAGCGATTTACTCGCCTTCGTCGCAAGCCTAAAACAGAAAACTGCCTATGAATTCCATGGGCGATTTCACCGCGTACTGTGGCAGAAGAAATTCTACGATCACATTCTCCGGCCGAAAGAATCTCCGGAGCGCGTCGCCGCCTACATATGGATGAATCCCGTTCGGAAAGGCATCTGTAAGGATGTACGGGATTACCCGTACTCAGGGTCGTTCACGTTTGATTGGAGGAAGACTCCTCGGCCGGTTCAACCGTGGGTGCCGCCGTGGAAAGAAAAGACGCCCGCCTGAAGGCGGCCGCTACAAAACCATTGCCCTTGCCGCCGCGACGCCCGTGGACGGGCCTCTGCCCTTGCGGTTTTTGCATACCGGTGTGGGGCGTTGCCTTTGTAGCGGCCGCCTTCAGGCGGGCGTTCTTGCCTTTATGGTTTCGCGTCCGGCTCGCGGTTGCCAATTCTCGATCGGTGTCCGGTGTGGCGCGGGTTGCCTTTGTAGCGGCCGCCTTCAGCCGGGCGTTTTCGGTTCTATTCGTGACGGCAATATCTAATTCTCGGGGGCGTGCCGGGGGTGGCGCGCCTCTTGATCGAGCTTGGGCAGATCGAGGCCGGACTCCATCAGCTTCTTTGCGATTTCCGATCCGGGCGTGCGCGCGATGCAGAGGAGCACGCATTCGCTGGTCAGCACGGGCAATTGGCGATTGTCTTGGGTATCGCGAAACGGCGCGATGATCTCCGCGTCCCTCAACACCGCGGCGAGATCGGCGGACGGCCTCAGGGCCATTGCGCCCCCGTTTTTCGGCCGCAGCAGCGCGCGCCAGTTGCGTTGCCCGGTGCGACGGCGTTCGGCGTCATAGAATTCGATCCAGGAATTCCACCGCTGCGGGCTCATCTGGCAAATCCGGCGCAGATAATTCTCCACGCGGTCGTGATCTTCTTCGGGCCAATAGCGCGACAGGCGATCCCAGTTCGAAAGGTACATCCCGGCCACCATGTCGGCCACTTCGATCACGCGCGAGGCGCGGCTCTTGGCGATCATCGCCGCCACCGTGCGGGCGCGCTCCAGATCGAGCATCAGCCGGTACGGAGTCGATCCGGGAGCCGCTTCTTCCGTTCCTCTATGTCCGAAAAGAGTCATCGCCGACGGGTAAACCTCTTGAAATAGTCTAGCAGAGGCGGAGTTTACGGACGGCTTGCGTGTCTAAATGTGGATGGTCTGCGCCAAGCCCCGCGAAATCGTCAACCACTCAGAGGCATGGGAGCCCCTAATTCCGCACTGGTAGACCGCGAGTATTCAGTTCTATTTGTTTTTGGCAGAGTATCTGTTGAGCCTGCAATTTTAAATTGAAGGCTTTTCGTCTTCCAGAGTTGACGCCGACGAGTACACCTAAAACTGTGACGACTAAGACGACAACCATTTCTACATTGGTCGTGTCTTCATTCATCGTCCCTTTTTGCGGTGGGGCGAGGGCGCCGACTAAAATATGAGAGCGACCGAAACCAAGAAGGTTATGCATCCAAACTTAGCGGCTGTCCAGAATATGATCCCTTTCGCTTGGCGATAGAGGGAGTCAGCATATTGTTGCAAAACATTGTCGTCGTAGACTGTCACCCTGGCGCCTCCGGTGGGGCGGATTCTACCAAAAGTATGTGCGAAATTGAGTGGCCGCAGCTGTCTTACTGAGGATTGCAGTCATTCTCTAGCATCTTTCCCGACGCTGGGGTTGCAACTGTGCATTGTGGAATGAAAAGGGGACGGCCAGCCGGGTCTGGTTTGAAAGCGATTACCTCATTGAAGGTGTGCGTCGGCGTCTGGATCACGCCGCTGTAGGTACGGTCACCTTTAATGAAATACGGGGTGTAGCGATAATATCGGCGACCCATGACTGGCACTTTGTCGAAATGATAGAGCAGGAACGGCGGTGACGGCGCAACACCACTCTTAAGTTCTTCTTCAGTAGGAAAAGGCATAAAGCGAAGGTCGCACGTTGGCAAGACGACCTTCCCGGAATTCTTCAAGGCGAGCTGCCGCCAATTGTTTCCCTGATGCGCTGGGTCTCCTCCCAACCCAACTGGTAAGGGGTCAACTGGCACCAGCCAACAGTATTCGTCCCCTCCCGTGGTTTCGATCAAGTTCTGTTTCGCCAAGGACGATATCGTAGCGTTCGAGACAAGCAACTGTTGCTGGAGCTGTGTATTTAGGCCTTCAATCCGCTGGATTTCCGTTGTGGATCGACCAAGATTGCTTATGCCCTGCGAGAGTTGCAAACTTGCAGTTGCGGCTTCGTTCGACTGCCTCTTGACGAAGCTCAATCCGATGAGCCCTATTATCGTGAACAGAGCAACGTAAGTCCATTTCTGCCATGCTTTGTCCGGCGGGCGAACTGCAACTATCCCTCCCAATACCGCCATTATGAATGTCGCACCGCCAATCCAAACGTCGCTCGACATAAGCGGATAATACACCCGAGCGGGTAGTCTTTAGGGGCCGACCCTGATGCGGCTACGCTCACGACAAGTTCGTGATCAGATCGTCAGATGTCGTAATACAGATGGAATTCATACGGGTGCGGGCGCATCCGCATGGGATTCACTTCCTTCGTCATCTTGTAGTCAATCCACAGATCGATGAAGTCTTTGGTGAACACGCCGCCCTTGGTGAGGAAGCCGTGATCTTTCTCGAGGGCCTTCAGTGACTCATCGAGCGAGCCGGGCACCGACGGAACGTGTGCCAGCTCTTCCTTGGTGAGTTCGAAGATGTCCTTGTCGAGCGGTCCGCCCGGATCGATCTTGTTCTCGATGCCGTCGAGTCCGGCCATGAGCATGGCCGAATACGCGAGATAGGGATTGCAGGACGGGTCGGGCGGACGGAACTCCAGCCGCTTGGTCTTGGGGTTCGTCGAGTACATGGGAATGCGCACGGCCGCCGAGCGGTTGCGCCGCGAGTAGGCTAGATTCACGGGAGCTTCGAAGCCCGGCACCAGCCGCTTATAGGAGTTCGTCGATCGGCGCGGCGAAAGCGACTACCGCGGCTGCGTGCTTCAGCAGACCGCCGATATACCACAGCGCCGTCTGGCTCAATCCCGCGTACAGATCGCCTGCGAATAGCGGCTTGCCCTTGCTCCACAGAGATTGGTGCGTGTGCATGCCGCGAGCCGTTATCGGAATAGAGCGGCTTGGGCATGAAGGTGACGCTCTTGCCGTACTGGTAGGCCGTGTTGCGCACCACATATTTGTACTTACACATGTTGTCCGCGGCCTTGATCAGTGTGTCGAACTTGAAGTCGATTTCGCACTGGCCGGCCGTGGCCACTTCGTGGTGGTGGCACTCGACGTTGATGCCTACCTCTTGCAGCTTCAACACCATGTCGGTGCGGAGATCCTGGTAATGATCCATGGGCGGAACGGGGAAGTAGCCTTCCTTGTAGCGCGGACGGAAGCCGAGGTTGTGCTCGGCGCGCCCGCTGTTCCAGCGCCCTTCGTCGGAGTCGATGTAGTAGTAAGAGTGCTGCTCGCGTGAATCGAAGCGCACGTTATCGAAAATGAAGAACTCGGCCTCGGCGCCGAAGAACGCCTGGTCGGCCACGCCGCTCTTCTGCAGGTAGTCCTCGGCGCGGTGCGCCAGGTTGCGGACGTCGCGCTCGTACGGCTTGCGCGTCAGGGGATCTTGCGCGTCGCAGATCATCACCAGCGTGGGCGTGTCGCGAAATGGATCCATGAAAGCGGTATTGGGATCGGGAATCAGCAGCATGTCTGATTCGTGAATCTGCGCCCAGCCGCGGATGGAGCTGGCGTCCATTCCGAAGCCGTCCTGAAACGCTTCCGCGGTCAATTCCTGGATGGGGTAGCTGACGTGCTGCCAGACGCCCGGCACATCGATGAAGCGCAAATCGAGGATTTTCGCGTTGTGCTTCGCTGAGTACTCAAGAACGCTCTTGGGGTCCATCGCCTTTACCTCCACCGCAGTCGGCCGCGGCTAGTGACGCGCGGCTAATGAATAACCAGGCGGGCAGAAGTTACTCCAGCGATTCACGCCCCGTCAAGTCCGCCGTGGACTTGCTCCGCCTGAGGCCGGGTCGAATTCGGCGCATCCATTCTTTCGATTGGACGCGGGAGAAATCGCGCGCTACCTTGGCGTGCGCTAAGGGAGGTGGAGATCAACATCGCCCGGTGAACGCAGAACGGCCCAAGATCAGAATCTAGGGAACAAGTTTTACGCTTACCGGAGAGTAAGGCCGAAACGAAACGGCCTCTGGCGCGGAAAACGCCGCCAGGGCCTTTTTTGTTGCCCGCGCGAAATTGCAGGCGAAATGCGAAGCTTACATCGAGCGTACGGGCATCTCGACCACGTCGTCCACACGCAGGATTTCCTTGGCCACAAAGCCCTCCGCGTATTTGACGCCGATCATTCGCCCATAGTGGCGCGCCACAATGTCCATGCGGCTCTCAAGCTCATCGAGCGGGAGCGACACCTTGGAGCGCTCCTTCTTGACCGGACGAAACTGCGAGGCGTAGGCCAGAATGGCCCGTCGTCGCCGGTCGAATTGCTTGGTGATGTCCACCGCCAGCGTAGGCCGCACGTCCGAGTACGCGGCGACGTAAAGAATCTTGAATGGCCGGAACGGCTCGCCCGCGAGAGGATAATTCTTCAGCCCGGCGACGAAGCAGGCCTCGTATCCCAGCGTCGCGGCGGTGTAGTGATCCGGATGCCGCCCCTCCCAGTAGGGAAGTAGCACGGTGCGCGGCTCGAGTTCGCGAATCACCTCGGCGAGCGCCGCCTTGTATTCGTCGCAGACGCGCAGGTGCGCGTCGGGCAGCCCCAGATTGCGGCGGACCTTCACGCCTAGGATTTTCCCGGCGCGAGCGGCTTCTTTCAGGCGCGTCTCCGGTGTGCCGCGCGTGCCGGTTTCTCCTCGAGTAAGGTCCACAATGCCGGTGCGGTAGCCAGCCTGGGCCATTTTCAGCATCGTCCCACCGCAGGTCAGCTCGACGTCGTCGGGATGAGGTGCGATCGCCAGCAGATCAAGCTTCATTCATTCATCCTTTCGAAGGGCTTTGGAAGGGCGAGAGGGCCATCGGGAAGGGCGCAGTTAGTGAAAGCTACGCATCGCGGAATCTTCGTCGGAGTAATCCTCGAAGATTTTGTAGAGGTTGGTCATATCCAGCAGGCGCTCCACTTGCCGGCTGAGGTCGACCATTTTCAGCTCTCCGTTGGCCTTCCGCACGGTGGTGAAGGCGCGGGCCAGCGCGCCGATGCCGGAACTGTCCAGGTGCGTGACGCCGCCGAGGTTCAAAAGGAACTTCTTCTGACCTTTGGAGATGAGGTCGGTGAACATCTCATGCAGCGCGCCCGCCTCGGCGTACATGATGGCGCCCGTGATGGTCACAATAGTCACGTCGCCGTTCTGTCGTGTTGTAACGCTAAAGCGCATAGCCCACCCGTTTCAGGCTGGCATATTGGCGCATATATTTCAAATATTTCGGTTCAGGCTTGCCCTGGGTGACAGTTCGGTTCCATACGATTCGCCACAACTTTGGTAAGATTCCCAACGCTTGGAGGAAACCGCTATGGTGGGTAAATCGGCGGGCAAACCGCTCGAAGGGCAAGTGGCGCTCGTCACCGGCGCCGGCAAACGCCTCGGTCGCAGCATCGCGCTGAGGCTGGCCGTGGACGGCGCTGCCGTGGCCGTGAACTACCGCACGTCCCAGACTGAGGCGGGGTCGGTTGTCCGCGAGATCCAAGCCGGCGGCGGGCGCGCCGTGGCGATCCAGGCGGACGTTTCCAAGCGCGCGGACGTGGAGAAGCTCTTCGCAGCTGTGGAAAAGGAATTCAAGCGCCTCGATATCCTGGTGAACAACGCCGGAATCTTCTTTGCGGTGCCGTTCGACAAGATGACTGACGAGCAGTGGGACGGCATGCTCGACGCCAACCTGAAGTCCCAGTTCCTCTGCTGCCAGGCCGCCGCGCGAATGATGAAGCCGCTGGGGCGCGGGCGAATCATCAACCTGTCGTCGCTGGGAGACTGGCCCTCCTACACGCACTACTGCGTTTCGAAGGCCGGAGTGATCGAGCTGACGCGCTGCCTGGCGCGCGCCCTGGCTCCCGAGATTCTGGTGAACAGCGTGGCGCCCGGTACGATTCAGTTTCCCGGTGAGCCGCCCGACGAAGACTACATTCAGCGCGTGCCCGTGCATCGCACCGGCAAGGGGGAGGACATTGCTGACGCGGTCGCCTATCTCGCCACGGCTGATTTCGTCACCGGACAGGTGCTGGTGGTCGATGGAGGCCGCATCCTCGTTTGAATTCGAGTGGCGTGAATGCGAACGATACGAATTCGAGCGTCGAACGAAGCTTTAGGTGCTTGAAACTTTCGCTTTGCAAAAATTCTCATCTGGAATAGTCTTAAAAGGAACGGGGGGTGTGAAACAGAGTGGCGGATTCCTCAACGGTTAAGGGATTAAATCGTTTCGGCAGGACTCTACGGCAAGATTCTTGGTGGACCGAAATTGCTCCTACGCTGGTGGTTTTCAGCGCCTTTCTTGTCTATGCAACCGTACGGGCTTTCGAGGGCAAGTATTATTGGTACGCTCCGTACCTTTCGCCCTTCTATTCGCCGCTCATTGACCCCGACCACCACTGGTGGCCGCTTTCTCCGGCGCTCCTGATCCTCGGTGGGCCTGCGGGCTTTCGCTTCACCTGTTATTACTACCGCAAGGCTTACTACCGCGCCTTTGTCGGCCATCCGATGGCCTGCGCGGTGAGCGAACATCGAGGCGATAGCTATCGCGGCGAATCGTCCTTTCCGCTGATTCTGCAAAACGTCCACCGCTATTTTTTCTATCTCGTGGCCATCTTTCTCTGCTTTCTCTGGTACGACGCCATTAAGGCCTTCCATTTTTCGGAGGGGTTTGGTATCGGCGTGGGATCGATCATCATGCTGGTCAACGTGATCCTGCTGACCACCTACTCGGCGTCCTGCCATTCTCTGCGCCATCTGATCGGTGGGAAGCTCGACTGCTTTTCGTGCGTCTCGTTTGGCGTGACGCGCTACAAAGGTTGGAAATGGGTGACCAAGCTGAATGAGCACCACATGTTTTGGGCCTGGATGAGCCTCTTTTCCGTGGCGCTCACCGACCTGTACATCCGCATGGTTTCCTCCGGAATGATAAGGGACATTCGACTGCTGTGACCTCCAAATTCGAAACGCACGAACATGATGTTCTGATCATCGGCGCCGGCGGCGCCGGGCTGCGCGCGGCCATTGAGGCCCTGGCGCAGGGCGCGAGCGTGGGCGTGGTGTGCAAATCGCTGCTCGGCAAGGCCCATACGGTTATGGCCGAGGGCGGACTGGCCGCGGCGATGGCCAACGTCGACAAAGACGATGATTGGCGCACCCACTTCCGCGATACCATGCGCGGCGGAAAATTCCTGAACAACTGGCGCATGGCGCAGTTGCACGCCCAAGAGGCGCCGGACCGCGTCCGCGAACTCGAGCAATGGGGCGCGCTTTTCGACCGCACCGAGAAGGGCGAGATTCTGCAGCGCGCCTTCGGGGGCCACACCTACAAGCGCCTCTGCCACGTGGGCGACCGCACCGGCCTGGAAATGATTCGCACGCTGCAAGACCGCGGCGTGCAGCTGGGCTTTGACGTTTACATGGAGTGCACCGTCACCAAGCTGCTGATGGATGGCGACCGCGTGGTGGGCGCCTTCGCCTACTGGCGCGAGACGGGCCGCTTCGTGATCTTCAAGGCCAAGTCCGTGGTCATTGCTACCGGCGGCATCGGAAAATCCTGGCGCATCACGTCCAACTCCTGGGAGTGCACCGGCGATGGCATGGCGCTCGCCTACGACGCGGGCGCCGAACTGCTGGATATGGAGTTCGTGCAGTTCCATCCCACCGGTATGGTCTGGCCGCCCGGAGTGCAGGGGATTCTGGTTACCGAAGCGGTGCGCGGCGAAGGCGGCATCCTGCGCAACAAGAACGGCGAGCGCTTCATGGAGAAGTACGATCCGAAGCGCATGGAGCTTTCCACGCGCGACGTGGTGGCGCGCTCCATCTACACCGAAGTGAAAGAAGGACGCGGCAGCCCGCACGGCGGCGCGTTTCCTCGATATCTCGCACAAGCCAGCTGAATACGTGAAGCGCAAGCTGCCCAGCATGTATCACCAGTTCAAAGAACTTGCGGACGTCGACATCACCAAAGGGCCGATGGAAGTGGGCCCCACCTGCCACTACGTGATGGGCGGGATTCGCGTGGACGCTGAAACCGGGCAATCCTCGCTCAAGGGACTTTTCGCCGCGGGCGAAGCGGCCGGCGGACTGCACGGCGCGAATCGCCTGGGAGGGAACTCGCTTTCCGATTTGCTGGTTTTTGGCCGCCGCGCGGGGCTGGCTGCCGGCGAGTATGCCAAAACAGTCGGCAGCGCCGGTCGCTGACGCAGGCGCAAATCGACGCGGCCGAAGCGCGAAGTGCTGGCGCCGTTCGATCGCACCGAGGGCGAGAATCCCTACTCGTGCACACGATCTGCAAGAGGTGATGCAGAATCTGGTGGGCATTTTCCGCACAGAGGAAGACCTCAAGCGGGCGCTCGCGGAACTCGAAAAGCTCAAGGCGCGCGCAGATCGAGTGCGCGTGGAAGGCTCGCGATTGTTTAATCCCGGATGGCACCTTTCGCGCGACCTGCAGTGCATGCTGACGGTCTCTGAAGCTGCCACGCATGCCGCGCTGGCCCGCCAGGAAAGCCGCGGAGCGCACAGCCGGCTGGACTTTCCGAAGACGGAAGACGCCTGGGGCAAGAAGAACCACGTGATCGTGAAAAAGGGCGAGCAGATGACGCTCTTCTCCGTCCCGACCATCGAGTTGCCGGATGATTTGAAGCAGATTTTGGCGGAAGATAAGTAGTCGGCAGTAAAAGCTAAAATAGTAGGAGGTAAGCGCGGAAGGCGGAGGAACTTGATGGCCGATGTAACCGTGCGCGTGTACCGGGGCGATGCTGATACGGGCGGTCCCGTGGACTACAAGCTGGCGCTCACCGAGGGCATGGTGGTCCTCGACGCCATGCACTCCATTCAGGCGCACCAGGCTCCCGATCTCGCCGTCCGCTGGAACTGCAAGGCTGCCAAGTGCGGTTCCTGCTCGGCGGAAGTGAACGGCCGTCCGCGCCTGATGTGCAAGACGCGCATGGATTCGCTGCCCCTCGACCAGCCCATCACGGTTTTCCCGCTGAAAACTTTTCCGCTGATCAAGGACCTGGTCACCGACGTCTCCTGGAACTACGAGGTGAACAAGAAGATTCCGCCGTTTCAGCCGCGTCCGGGCGTCGTATGGAAAATGGATCAGCGGGAAGTAGACCGCGTGCAGGAATTCCGCAAGTGCATCGAATGCTTCCTGTGCCAGGACGTCTGCCACGTGCTGCGCGATCACGACAAGAAAGCTCAATTCGGCGGGCCGCGCTTCTTCGTGCGCACCGCGGGCCTCGAAATGCATCCGCTTGACGGCCTAGACCGCACCAAGATGCTCAAGGACGAGCTGGGCATCGGCTTCTGCAACATCACCAAGTGCTGCACGGAAGTTTGCCCGGAAGAAATTCACATCACCGACAACGCCATCATTCCCCTGAAGGAACGCGTGGTCGACGAATTCTACGATCCCCTTACCATGCTGTTCCGCAAGATCACCGGCAAATAGCCTCAGCCCGCTCCGGGATCATCACTAGAGCTGTCCTCGGCGGGCAGCTGGATGGCTCCTGTAGCCACCTTTTCCACGAAGTCTTTATCGGCGGGCAGAAAATTCAGCTCGGCCAGTGTCCCAGGCTCCCGCCATTCGATACTCTCGAAGACGAGATTGCGGACTTCGCCTTCCGGAGCTGTGGCCGCGAAGAATATCAGCTCGATGGGCTCTTTCAACTGCGGATAGGAGTGCTCCCGGCGGTATAGCTCCGGGCCGATGCACGCGGCGATGCCCAGCTCCTCGTGCAGCTCGCGTTCGAGCGCCGTCTCCAGCTTCTCGCCGCGTTGCACCTTGCCGCCGGGAAACTCCCAGAAGAACTCAAACGTGTCTCCGCGGCGGCGCTGGCAGGCCAGAATTCGGCCCGCGGGACTGAATCACCGCTGCAACTACTTTGCGCAACGACGCTCTCCGATGGAAGATCAGGCGAGACTATGAACAGGGAGACTATAAACAAAAACGCGCCGGAGAGTCATCCTCTCCGGCGCGTCGATTGCCTTGTGAGAGCTTCTTATTGGTCGGCTTGAACGGCCTTGAGCGCCGGCTTCGGAGCCTGCCAGATCAGCTTCGAATCATCAGCGCTATGCGGGAAGTACTGCGCCGACTTCTTGCCTGAGGGCAGCAGCACGATGTCCGCGCGGCGGTTGTAAGCCAGCCAGTCGACGCGTGTGTCCTTCAAACGCGCCGCCGGTGGTGTGCTCGGGTTCGAGCTCTCCAGATCCTTCACAGCGGCCTTATCGAGTGGGCGTTCCTTACCGTAGGCCGCGGTTTCGACCTTATCGGCGCTGATGCCCTGATCGACCAGGTACTGCTTGATGCGCTCGACGCGGCGTTCGCTCAAGTCCTGGTTAAAGGGCTTGGAGCCGCGCTCGTCGGCGTGCGCTTCGATGGAAAGCTTCGCATCCGGATCGTATACGAGATAGGCCTTGAATCCGCTGGCCAAGGTCGCGAGCGTGAGCTGCTGGCTGCGAACCAAGCCGACTTGCGGGTTCTTCTTGTCCGGGTAGTCCGTGGGATAAAAGATGCTCTGCAGAACGACCGCGGGAACGGGCTCAACCGTGCCGGTAATGTGCACGGAAGCTGTCGGGCTCGCGGAGCCGCCGCAAATGTTCGTGGCGTTCAAGGCATACGTCTTGTTCTCGTCCACGGTGCGCGCAGGCTGACCGTCAGGCACCGTCGAGGTGTCGGCGGGAGTCGGCGTAACGGTTTGAGTGCCACTCTTGTCGACGTTCTGGCCGCCGAGGGTAACAGTGCTGGCGTTCGACGTCTGCCACGTCAACGTTGTGGAGTCCGAGGTGATGATCTTGTCGCCCATCTTGTGATAGTGCACTTCGGATGGATTCGCGTTGATACTCGCGTCCACCTTGGTGTTCACATTGACGGTGCTGTTGGCCTTGATGGTGCCGCCGGGGCCGACCGCGCTGAAGTCATACGACGTGGTCGCGAGCGGCATAACCGACTGGCTGCCGCTGGTCGGCACGACGCCGATGTTGCTGATGTTGGCGTCCACCGTTTCGGTCGACTGCCACGTCAGAGTTGAAGTGTCTCCGCAGTTGATTTGCGTAGCCGACGCGCTGATGCTTCCCGTCGGGGGAGCCACGACCACCTGCGTGGTCGCCATACCGGCGGTGAAGCGGGGCAGGCTGCCCTTGAGCTGTCCGGCGCGCTTCCATTCCACCGTCTTCTGGGGAGCTTCGCGTGTGAATCCGTAGGCGCGGTGCGGTACGTCGACGACGGTCTTCTTATCCGCCTGGACGTTCACATCGCCTTCCCAGATCGTCTTGCCCATGCGCGTCACCGTCAGATGGTGAGTGCCGGGAGGCAGAATCAAATTCTGATGCCAGATGGTGTCGTTATTGAACTCATCCACGTGGCCAACGAAATATCCAGGCTTCGTGCCGTTCGAGAGCACCGCGGACTCCGGGTCACCCTCGATGATCACAAGGCCGCGCGGGCCAGGGACATCGGCTCCGTATTTCTCGAGCTTCACGTCGAGCGGCGTGGACTTGCCCGCCTCGATCGTCACGTCCTGCGTCGAAATCTTGAAGCCGTAGTTCACCACCACGACCGTGTGCTTACCAGCGGTCAGCTTAATCGATCGGCTCCCGTGGTTAATGGCTTGCCCGTCCACGAAGACATAGGCCTGTTTCGGCATGACCGAGATCTTGAGTTTGCCTTCTTGTGCGAAGCTAGCTGTCGTTGCAAGGGCCATCGCCACGAGCAAAGTAATGAGGTAACCGAATCGTCGCATCTGCATCTCTCCTGAATGTGGGGCTAATTGTTAATCGGCCTCCCGCGCCCGGACGAGAGGACAATAGGCCAGGATTACGGACTAAAGTATCTTTGCTAAGCCCTCGCCTGTCAACAAGATTCCAGACCGCCCGACGAATTATGCTCAGTGCCGAAGGTCGCATTCTGATACACAACCTGCCGAACCGCCGATCAACATTCGCTCAGCATCAGTGACGAACATCGAACCGCAGACGAAACCTGCGTCTGCCGTATACTGTCAGCGATGTTCAACGATACCGTTTTGGATCATTTCCGCAATCCGCGGAATGCGGGCGATTTCGACGGCCCTGCCGCGGTGCCCGTTGTGCAGGTCACGAATCCGGTCTGTGGCGACGTTCTGCGCCTTACGGCACTCGTCGAAAACGGCCGTGTCAGCGCTGCCCGTTTCAAGGTACAGGGATGCGTCGCCGCCATTGCCTCAGGCTCGGTGCTGACGGAATTGCTGGTGGGGAAGTCTCCCGCGGAAGCTCGCCTGATCACGCCGCAGGTGATTTCCGATGCGCTGGGCGGTCTGCCCGAGGCGACGTTTCACGCCGCGCAGCTTGGCGCCGATGCCGTCACGGCGCTCGTCGCCAAACTTCCGCGGGCGTAGCGCTAGCATTGGCAGGGCGGTGTTCCAAATGGGAACACTGAGCCTGACTTCGGCTAGGGGTCTCTTCCGAGCGTCTTCTTCAGTGTTTCCGGATCGTTCAAATTCAGGATTACGCCTTCTTCTTCGGTGGGAACCTCGGCGGTGTCCTCTTTGTGTGCCCAGACCACTTGTCTCGCGCCGACGGTGGGCGAGGCGGCCAGAATCTCACTCGTAGACGCTCGCGCGAAAGATCACCGGATGGCCGCGCCGCCCTTGGAACGTAGGTAACACGATCGCCGCGCTACCCGCGTCGAACTGTTCGATCAGCTGCGCGACCACGGCGGGGGAAATCAGCGGGTGATCGACCGGGCAGAGCAGCAGCCCTTCGGTCGAAAGTCCCGCCAAACTGCGCACCGCGGCTTGAATGGAAGAGAGCTGCCCCTGCGGCCAATCTTCATTCAGCACCACGGTGGCCGGGTCAAGATGCAGTTGCTGGCGGATGTGCTCCGCACCGGCTCCCAGCACCACGCGCACGATTCCGATGCGAGGGTGCCGAGCTGCGTTCATTAGGTGATCGACGAAAGTTCCTCCGCGGTAGGGAAGCAGCGCTTTCGGACTGCCCATGCGGCGGGATTCACCGGCGGCAAGAATTGCTGCGGCGAGCATGCGTCAATCGCGGTCGTGGCCCGTGCGATGACCCACCGCAGAGGCGAGCTTGACCGTCTTGCGGGGCGCGTTCTGCGAATTCCGGCGCACGGCGATCAGTTCTGCGGTAATGCTGATGGCGATCTCCTCGGGCGTCAGCGCGCCGATGTCCAGTCCTACGGGCGCGTGCACGCGCTCGAACTCCGACGGCGAGTACCCCTCGCGTTCCAGCGCCTGGTAGACGGAAAGCACTTTGCGTTTGCTGCCGATCATCCCGATGTAGCGCGCCTGTGTGCGCACCGCCCAGGCCAGCACGCGCATGTCGTCCTTGTGTCCGCGGGTGACGATCAGCAGGTAGCTCGCGCTGTTCGGATCGAGCTTGTCGTAGGCTTCTTGGAATGATGTGTACAGCTCGCGGGCCATGGGAAAGCGCTCGGTGTTGGCAAACGCCTCGCGGTCGTCGATCACTGTGATGGTGAAACCCGCGGCATTCGCCGCGCGCGCCACAGCCGAGGAGACGTGTCCTCCGCCGAAGATGTACAGGTTCGGCTGCGGCAGGATGGGCTCGACGAAAATCTCCAAGGTGCCTCCGCAAATCAAACCCGAATCATACTCCGCGTCGTGATTAAGGTTGAAGGCCATCTTGCGCGGCTGCTCACTCTGGATTACGTCCTTGGCGGCCGCCCATACGTCCGCCTCCACGCATCCTCCGCCGATCGTTCCGGAGATCGAGCCATCTTCGCGCACCAGCATGCGCGAGCTTTCGAAGCTCGGGATGGAGCCGTTGGTGTGCACGATGGTGGCCAGCGCACCGCGTTCGCCGGCTCGGCGCATGCGCACGATTTCTTCGAATAGATCCACCGGTTTTCCGTTTGTATTCACTATTATCAGCGTACGTTGGCCGCACGGCGGTGTCAATTCCCTCTGCCCCATCGAATCACCTGACCCGCGCGATCCGCAGCCGTTGGCCTTGGTTCCACGTAGCGCCGGGGCCTTCAGCCCGGCAGCCTTTCTTGTGCTGACCCGAAAGATGTCGTAACGAGCGTGCGCACCAAACCGGTTTTGTAGCGGCCGCCTCGCTTTCCAGGCGGGCGGTGCTTTTGTGGGTGGCCAAATGCAACGCCCGGAGGGAACTTGTCCCGCCCGCATCCAAACGCCGGCGATCTGTACTGCCCTGTGGCCAAAGACGGCTGCGTGATATCCTGCCCGAGCCCTTCTGAAAGGAGACCATGCGCCGCGAAACCACCAGCGTCTCCCAGGAAGACTACCTCAAGGCCATCTGGGAGATCGTGCAGGAAGAGCAAGTGCCCATCAGTGCGCGCCTGGCCGAGGATTTGAGCGTCACCCCGCCTGCCGTCACCGCCGCGCTGAAGCGTATGACTCGCGCCGGCTACTTGCGCGTCCGCCGCGACGGACGCATCGAACTTTCCGCCAAAGGCAAGAGTGCCGCGCAGCACCTAGTCTTGCGTCATCGTTTAGCCGAAAAGCTGCTGACCGACGTGATTGGTCTCGAATGGTCGCGCGCACACGAAGAGGCCGAACGACTCGAGCACGGTATTTCACCGGAAGTCTCGCGCCTGCTGCTCGAGCGCTTCGGACGCGAAAGCCGCTGCCCGCACGGCGTGCCGCTGCTCGGAGGCATGTCCACGCTGCGCCGCAAGCACGGCGCGTTGAGCCTTTCCGCAGCCGAGCCCGGCCACTCCTACGAAGTACTGCGCGTCTACGAGAAGGATCCGCGCTTCCTCGAATTCCTGGAGGCCCGCAAGCTGCGCCCGGCCGCGCGCCTGCGCGTCATCGAGCGACAGTATGACGAAACCATGGCCGTCGTCATCGTTGGCCAGGGCAGCGCCCGCATGCACCTCGGCAAACCCGCAACCGAACGCATCTGGGTCCGCCTTCTCCCGTGATTTGTACCATTGAACAGCCGCGTGGCGGGAATCAGTCAGCATGTTCCGGCTTTTCCCCGACCCATACCACTGCTGCGTCGCGTCCGGCGATACTGATACACCCGTTCCAGTCATCAACAAAGAACTGGTACTGCCAACTTCCAGCGGGAAATTTCGCAACTAGGTCGGGGACGAAAGGTGAAGCCTCGTTTTTCGGCACAGCTCCGCTTATCCAGATCGGCTTTCCGTCGGGAAGAAAAGGGTACGTAGGATAAGGAGGCTCAATGGAACAGAAACATAAGCCACTGACGGTCAGCACAGCCTCCTGGTATGCCTCCCGCTCTGAGGGAGGGTCGTCAGGCCACCCCACCAACAAATTCAAGCGGAACGTCGCAATACCGGCGACGTAGTCGATCTGCAACGAAAACATCCTTGCGTCATGAAATCCATTCGGCAGCCTTTGATCCAAGTCGTCTAGGGTCATCGCGCTCCCTCCGCAGGTTCAGAATCTCACACAAGGTAATCAGGCCAGGCAAGCATTGAGAAGCAGTTCATCGTAGGTTGCGACTTGAGCATCTGACTTTGCCTTCGTAGCGGCGGCCTTCAGGCCGGCGTTTTGTCTTGCCTTTCCTGGGAGCGCCAATCTCCCGATTGGCGGTTTTTCTCTCTCCTTTCTTTCCCTTCGGGTCTCTTGCACTTTCCGCCCCACGGAGCTACATTCACCCCCGCGCTTTTCCTCTGGCATTCGAGGTCAACGGAAGGTCGAAGGAGAACACTATGGCCACAGCAGTTTCCGCAACATTGGAACCCGCAGTTTCGAGTTTCGTCAGCCGCCGTCACAAACTTCTGATCAACGGCAAATGGATCGACGCCGCTTCCGGCAAAACTTTTCAGACTTACAATCCGGCCACCGGTGAAGTGCTGGCGCACATCGCCGAGGGTGACAGGGAGGACATCGACCGCGCCGTTAAAGCCGCGCGCGCAGCGTTCGACTCCGGCCCGTGGTCGCAGCTCACTCCCGCCGAGCGCGGAAAGCTGATCTGGAAGCTCGGCGACCTGGTAGACAAACACACCGAGGAGCTCGCCCAGCTCGAATCGCTCGACAACGGCAAGCCCCTCTCCGTCGCGCGCGTCGCGGACGTGCCGCTCACCGCGGAGCTTTTCCGCTACATGGCCGGTTGGGCTACCAAGATCGAAGGCAACACCATCCCCATCGGCGGAAAATTTCTGGCCTATACGGTCAGGGAGCCGGTCGGCGTCGTCGGTCAGATCATCCCCTGGAACTTCCCGCTGTTGATGGCTGCTTGGAAGCTGGGCCCCGCGCTGGCAACGGGATGCACCGTGGTGCTGAAGCCGGCCGAGCAGACTCCGCTTACGGCTCTTCGCCTGGGCGAACTCATTCAGGAAGCCGGTATTCCCGATGGTGTCGTCAACATCGTTCCCGGTTACGGCGAAACGGCCGGCGCCGCACTGGCCGCCCATCCGCAGGTTGACAAGATAGCCTTCACTGGCTCAACCGAAGTCGGCAAGCTGATCGTCCACGCCGCGGCCGGCAACCTGAAAAAGGTTTCGCTCGAACTCGGAGGCAAGTCTCCCAACATCGTCTTCCAGGACGCCGATATTCCCAGCGTTGTTCCGGCCGCGGCCAGCGCCATCTTCTTTAACCATGGCCAGTGCTGCTGCGCGGGCTCGCGCCTCTACGTCGAGCAGGCCTCCTTCGACAAAGTCGTCGAAGGAGTTGCTGCCGAAGCTTCCAAGATTCGCGTGGGTCCAGGAATGGATCCTTCGACGGACATGGGCCCCCTCGTTTCCGAAGAACAGCTTAATCGCGTCTGCGGCTACCTCGAATCGGGATTCTCCGAGGGTGCGAAAGCGCTTTCGGGCGGCGGCCGGCAGGGCGATAAAGGCTACTTCGTCAAGCCGACCGTGCTCGTGAACACCAACGACAAAATGAAAGTTGTCCGAGAAGAGATTTTCGGGCCCGTCGTTACCGCCATTCCGTTCCGCGACGTCGACGACCTGATCGCCAAGGCCAACAACACTGAGTACGGTCTCGCGGCCGGCGTTTGGACGCGCGACATCTCTAAAGCCAACCAGATCGCCTCGCGCCTTCGCGCCGGCACCGTCTGGATCAACTGCTACAACGTCTTCGACGCGGCCATGCCGTTCGGAGGCTACAAACAGTCCGGCTGGGGCCGCGAAATGGGCCACGAAGTCCTCGAGCTGTACACCGAGGTCAAGTCGGTCTGCACATCCATCGCGTAGCCAGCGAACGAGCAGCAATAACCGAAGTCACTCAGAGGGCCGCCGTCGCGCGGCCCTCTCTTTTTGTGACGCAGGCACTCTTGCCCGTGCGGCAAGCCCAGGCAAACCGCAAGCCCGCAGCCGAGAGCCGCTATCCTGTCCGCGAATGACCCGCTGCCTCGCAGCACATTGTCTGGCCAATTCCCCCGTGCTAACCTCTCGGCAACGACCATGGCCCAGTCTGCATACGCTGCGGGTCTCGCAGTACACGCTTCAGATGTTCTCGATTCGCCGCGGCATTCGGCGCTCGTCCGCATCACTCACTGGATTTTCACTCTGAGCTTTTTCGGATTGGTGGTCAGCGGGTTCGCCATCATCCTGGCGCATCCCCATTTCTACTGGGGGGAGACGGGCGGCATCGGCACTCCATCGCTCTTCGATCTGCCGCTTCCAACGATGCTTGGCGGTCCTTCGGGCTGGGGCCGGTCGCTGCACTTTCAGTCCGCTTGGATCTTCGTGCTGACGGGCTCTCTCTATCTTGTTTCCGGCATCCTGACGCAACATTTTCGCCATCGGATGCTTCCGTCACGGGAAGATCCCTCCTGGCGCTCGATGCGCTCGAGCGTCCTCGATCATTTGCGTTTCAAACGCCCCACGGAAGACGTTTCCTACAACTTTGTCCAGCGCTTGTCGTATCTCGCGGTTGTTTTCGTGCTGTGTCCGATGATGATCGTTACCGGGCTCGCGATGTCGCCGGCCGTGACATCCGTGTTTCCGCAATTCGTCACCGTCTTTGGCGGCCACCAAAGCGCGCGCACGATCCACTTTTTCCTGGCGTGCGCTCTGCTTCTGTTCCTTTTCGTTCACGTCGCGATGGTGATCTTCGCCGGGTTCACGCGCTTGATGCGAGGCATGATCACCGGCCGCACCGCAGCCGCGAAGGAGCCTTCATGAGCGAGCCGGTCTCCCGCCGCAAACTTATTGCCACCGGTTTGGCGGCCGTTGCTGGGGTTTCGGGCGTCGCCGTCGCAGCGCGCGTCGCCTCGCGCTACGGACTGATCCCGCCGGATAGCGGCGGCATTTGGGGGATGGGAGAAACCCTGACCTATGCAGCGCAGCGAGTCCTTATGTCCCATCACTCGATGGCTCGCGAATTTAACCGCAGCGAAGTCTCCAAGGTGGTTCCAGTCAGCGGAGATCCTCCGACGACGGAAACGTATGACCGATTGCTGACCGGCGGCTTCGCGGATTGGCGCCTTGCGGTCGACGGACTAGTCGCGCACCCGTCTTCTTTCTCGCTTGCCCAACTGAAAAGCTTTCCTTCACGTTCCCAGATCACCCATCAGGCGTGCGAAGAAGGATGGTCGTTCATTGCCGAATGGGTGGGCGTGCCGCTCTCCTATGTATTGAATCTGGTGGGGGTCAGCCCGCGAGCGAAATACGTGGCATATTTTTCACTCGATGGCGCATGGGACAGTCTCGACATGCCCGATGCGTTTCATCCCCAGACGTTCCTCGCCTACGGCTTGAACGGCCAGGATCTTCCCACTCCGCATGGCGCTCCCATCCGTATGCGCGTCGCGCGCCAGCTCGGTTACAAGAGCGTGAAATACCTTTCTCGCGTCACCGTCACCGACACGTTGAAAAATATCGGCAGCGGCAAGGGTTCCATCTCGCCGGACTTCGGCTATTCTTGGTACGCTGGCATCTAGCCCGGCTCACAAAAAAATCATGCCCCCGCCAAAACCCAAGACTCTCGCCGAATACATCGAAACCGCGCCCAAAGAGTCCCAGAAGAAACTGCGTGAGATGCGCGCGGCCATCCGCAAGTCCGCCCCCGGAGCCACGGAAAGCTTGAAGTGGGGAATGCCCGCGTTTTCCTACGGCAGGATTCTAGTCGTGTTCGGCGCGTTCAAACGTCACATCGGCTTTTATCCCACGCGCTCAGCGATGAAAGCTTTCGCCAAAGATCTTTCGAAATTTTCCACGGCTGCAGGGTCGATTCAGTTTCCGCTGGAGAAGCCGCTGCCCTTGGCACTAATTCGCAAGATGACCGCGTTCCGCGTGCGCGAGAGTATCGAGCAAGACGGGAAGTGGAAAACGTGAAGGGAACGACGCCTGAAAGCTCTGTGTCGACTTAACCCGACCACTCCTTGCGCCAAAAATTCCGTGGCCTCCGATAGACATGATACGCTGAGCTCCGCCGCATGTTGAACGCCCTGCGCTATTACTGGATCATCTCCAAGGGCTACCGTTTCCGTCCGTGGGCCTCGCCGTACATCCAATGGCGCCTGGAAACATTCTTCGGCCACGAAGCAGCGGGCCTCGACGCGCCCGGTTTCTTCCGCCTGATGTGGCGCGAGCGCGTCCGCATGGAGCGCTTCCTCGAATGGGTCAGCCAGGCGCGAAAACGTTCCCCGATTCTGTAGTCGTCAGCTCCCCATCAGGCTGTAGATCAGCACTGCTAACACGATCAGCGTGAAGCCGACGTAAAGCCAGTCCTTTTCCGCCAGGAAAACCAACACCGATACAGCCACCCGCGCTACGGGCGTCAAGATCAACAACAGCAATCCGAGTTGGATCAAATCACGGCCGCGTCCTGCAGCGGCGTTGCGCAGAATCATCGGGACGCGTATGAACTCCGCGGGTTCGCCGAGGAAAGTTTTATATGCCGGGTGCGTGCCGCCGTACTTCATCAGATATATGACGCCGCCGATGAACACCACAGCAGCAGACAGCGCGACGCCTATCCGCAGCAACTGCCCGATGGCCCTCTCGAAACGATCGCCGCCCACTGCTTTCGTGTCCGCCATTTTAGAATCCGTGCCCCAACCCTTTCACAATCATCTCCACCGCCAGCCCAGCGATAGCCACGCTGAAAACCAGCCGCAGAGTGCTCGATCGCGCCCCCGGAAGAATCCGCGCGCCCAACAGCGCTCCCGCCAGCACTCCCAACATCACCGGCATCGCGAGCGACGGATCCACGTATCCCCGCCGCAGGTAAACGCCCGCGCTCGCCGCCGCCGTCACTCCGATCATGAAGTTGCTCGTCGTCGTCGAAACCTTGAACGGGATTCCCATCGCCTGATCCATCGCCAGCACCTTCACGGCTCCGGAGCCAATCCCCAAAAGTCCTGAAAGAACTCCGGCGATGTACATCACGCCGAATCCCAGCGGCACGTGCCGCGGATGATATTCGCGCATCGCGCCGCCATCGGGATACGCGCCACCGAGCCGCAAAAATCCCGCGATCCGGTCAGGCGGCGCTGGGGGAGGTTCGACCTCGCGCCTTGAGGAGATCCACGCCGAGTAGAGCAGCACCACACCGAAAATCACCGCGATTGCCGACGCCGGCACGCGCGTGGTCAGGTACGCGCCCATGAGCGCCCCAAGTGTCGTGGCCACCTCGAGGAACATTCCCACTCGAATATTCGAATAGCCTTCCTTCAAATACGCGGCTGCCGCCCCGGAGGAAGTCGCAATCACCGACACTAGCGACGCTCCGATGGCGTAGCGAAGATCTACGTGGAAGACCAGCGTCAGCAGCGGCACAATCACCACCCCGCCGCCCAGCCCGGTCAGTGAGCCGAGCAGTCCGGCGATAAACGATCCCGCCGCCACCAGCAACGTCAGCTCGATCGCGCTCATTCCGCCGTCTCAACCATTGCATTCGGCACGACCGTTATTGTCCTCGATCTAGGGGAATGCCGCATCACACAACGTCCATCTGCCGCTCGGCATCGCCCCCCGGTGTGATGTAAGCTGGGCAACCCTTGCGTGAATCTTCCAACATCGGCGTAGCGGTCAGCCAGAGCTTCCCGGGCGCTGCTATTCCCGTCAACCGCCCCGCTCAGGTGCTCTTCGCCAGTCTCATCGGTACCACCATCGAATTCTTCGACTTCTACATCTACGCCACCGCGGCGGTGCTTGTCTTTCCCAAGCTGTTTTTCCCAGCGTCTGATCCGGCTTCCGCCACGCTCGCTTCGCTCGCGACGTTTTCGATCGCGTTCATGGCGCGTCCCGTAGGCTCGGCGCTCTTCGGTCACTTCGGTGACCGCGTGGGCCGTAAGACGACCTTGGTCGCCGCGCTTCTTACCATGGGCGTCTCGACCGTGGCCATCGGCGCGTTGCCGACCTACCGCACCATCGGCGTCGTCGCGCCGCTGCTCCTCGCGCTTTGCCGCCTTGGCCAAGGCCTCGGTCTCGGAGGCGAATGGGGAGGCGCCGTGCTGCTGGCCATCGAAAACGCGCCGCCCGGCAAACGTGCCTGGTACGGCATGTTCCCGCAACTCGGCGCGCCCGTCGGATTCCTCTTTTCGGGCGGCATATTTCTGCTGCTCTCCAGATGGCTCACCGACGAACAGTTCTTCGCCTTCGGCTGGCGCATTCCGTTCCTCGCCAGCGCCGCGCTTGTGCTCGTCGGTCTGTACGTTCGCCTGACCATCACCGAGACTCCCGTATTCCGCGAAGCTCTCAACCGTCGAGAGCCCGTCAAAGTGCCCATGCTTGTGGTATTCCGACAATATCCCCGGGCGCTGCTCGTGGGCACGTTGTCTTCGCTTGCCACGTTCGTCCTTTTCTACCTGATGACCGTCTTCGCGCTCTCCTGGGGCACGACCGCGCTCGGATATAACCGCGACAAGTTCCTGGTGATGCAGCTGTTCGGCATCCTGTTCTTCGCCGCGGCCATTCCCATCAGCGGGCGCTTGGCTGAACGCGGCCGCCGTCGCACACTACTTTGGGTAACCGTGGCGATCGGAGCATTCGGCTTGATCATGGCGCCGATATTCGTTGCCGGCACCGCCGGCGCGGTCATTATGATGGCCCTGGGCCTCACGCTAATGGGCCTCACCTACGGGCCCCTCGGCACGCTGCTCTCTGAACTTTTCCCGACTTCGGTGCGCTACACCGGCAGCTCCTTGACGTTTAACTTCGCCGGCATTTTCGGAGCTTCGCTCGCGCCCTACATTGCCACGCGGCTCGCCAAAACCTACGGCCTGCAGTATGTCGGCTACTATCTCTTCGCCGCGGCGCTCCTGACCCTCATCGGGCTCCTCGCCGTCCGCGAAACCAAAGACGTCATCCTCTAAGTTTCTCTTCAGTTTGTGCTGATTTGTATTGCCGGCGCGAGACGAGGACGAATCAGTTCGTTCAGGACCCAATCAGAAGGTCGAGGTCTGCCGCTTCCGCGAACGCCCGGAAGTCTCGGTCTCGCGTGAGGAGGGGAATGCCTTGGTCGATGCAGCTCTGTGCGATCAAAGCATCGCCGAGGCGCGCTTTGCGGCGCTTGGCCAGCACCTTTGCTCGCAGCGCTCCTGCTCGTTGCCAATAGCCGGAGACTATCTCAAGCTGGGGTACTTCAGAGAGCGTCTCGGCAACGTTCGGAGAGAGCTTCGGGTCACTCAACAGTTCGGTAAGCACAACGGGGACCATAACTACTTGCCGGTCGCCCAGCGCCTTATCGAGTAGCTCTGCGTCCGCGCCTTTGCCGCTCTCGAGAAACGCGACCCATGTGCTCGTATCAGCTGCAATCATCGGTCGGCCTTCAGCTCTGCCGCCGTACGTGCGAAGCGAACCTTGCCTCGGAGTTTGCGTAGACGGGCGTAGGCTTGCGACGCCGCAACGAGCTGCAGCCCGGCGCGCACGGTCTGCGTGACGCCGGTTCCACTGGCCTGTTGTGCCTTATCCAGAAGCTCCTCTGGTATCTCCACGGTGATCTTGCGCGCTGTTCCCATAAACCAAATATACCATACTCCACACCAGCATTTGATATGGTCTTTACGTGCTGGTTATCAGCTGCGCCGAGAAGGCGTATAATTGCTTCGTTGGTGCTGCCGTATGCAAGACCTGAAAACGCCTCCGCAGACGTCGTCGTTTCACGAAGCACTCTGGTGGGAACCCGAGCCGGGCGGAAAAGTGCATTGCTACCTTTGCCCGCGGCACTGCCACATCGGCGATGGCCAGTCTGGATTCTGCTTCATTCGCGCGAACCAGGGCGGCAAGCTGTATAGCTTGGGTTACGCGCATCCGGCCGCCCTGCAGATCGACCCCATCGAAAAAAAGCCGCTGTCGCATTTCCTCCCCGGCACGCGCGTGTTTTCTCCATGGGCACCGCCGGATGCAACATGGGCTGCTTCTTCTGCCAGAATTGGGACATCTCCAAATCCCGCGCCGATCAGGTCGGATCGACGCACGTGCCGCCCGAAGACGTCGTCGAGCTAGCCATCCGTTACGGCTGCCCGTCCATCGCCTTCACCTACAACGAGCCCACGATTTGGGGCGAGTACGTCATCGACATCTGCCACGCGGCCCGCGAGAAGGGCATTCGCACCGTGATGGTTTCCAACGGCTACATTACCCGCGAGGCCTTTCATGACATTTACGACCACGTGGACGCCGCGAACATCGACCTGAAAGCCTTCACCGAAAATTTCTACGGCCGCATCACCCTCACGCACTTGCAGCCTGTGCTCGAAACGCTCCTGTGGCTGAAAAACGAAACCAACGTGTGGTTCGAAATCACGAACCTGATCATTCCCACGCTCAATGACGCTCCGGCAGAAACGCGCGCCCTGGCCGAATGGGTGCTCGAACACCTCGGCCCCGACGTTCCGCTGCACTTCACCGCGTTCCATCCTGACTTCAAATTGCGCGATAAGCCGCGCACGCCACCCGAAACGCTCCACGCCGCGCGCCAGGCGGCCCTCGCCGTGGGTTTGCACTACGTGTATGAGGGCAACATTCGTGGCAGCGGCGCCAACACCTCGTGTCCCTCTTGCAAGACCTTGCTCATTCGCCGCGACTGGCATGATGTGCTGGAAAACCATCTGCGCGACGGCTGTTGCCCCAACTGCGGACTCGCCATCGCCGGTCGCTGGACCGGCGCGAGGATGGAACGGGCGACGCAGCCGCTCGGAAACTCGCAATCAAGGGTGGCGGATCGCTACAGCCACTTGAACCTGTAACGATACGGTCCACAAAACGTCCACTCGGTCCACAGCCGTCTACAGTTTTCACTGGATGGAAGGTCAACTTGTCAGTTGCTAACTTCAATTGGTTTGCCGAGGGAGAGAATATGTCGAATCAGCCAACGCGGGAAGATATCGAACTCCGGGCCTATGAGATTTATGTAGAGAGCGGCCACGAAGACGGCCGCGACGTTGAGCATTGGCTACAGGCCGAGCAGGAGTTGCTCGAAGGCCTGGATGCCCAGGGCTTGGCAGAGGATTCCACGCTTCGGCGCAGAGGCGCCGCTGCCGGCCGCTCAAGCGACTGATAGCCGCTTCGCCGTCCGTCGGTGTCGTTTCGTCCACCTACGTAGTGCGGGTGTGTGCGTTAGACCAGCCCCCGCCGCAGTTCCGCCAGCGGATAAAACGTTCCGCGCCATACGATTCCGCCCTGCCACAGCGTTACCGCCGTGGACCTCGCTAGCATCCACGTGAAAATTACCGCCCCGAGCGGATACGTCAGCGCGTACAGCGGCGAAATGCCGCACTCCCACGTCACGCCGGTCTCGATCAGCACCGGCACGGCGACGGCAATCGCCGCCAGCACCCGCGCCGGCCCATGAACGAACGGCAGCGCAACCGCTGGAAACACGCACACGTACAACAATCCTAAAATCTGCCCTGCGGCGCGCCACAGTTTGAACTCCACCGTCGCGAAAAAATTCTTGGTCGTCCCGCGGATAATATTTCCCACGCCCGCGTGCCAATGCACGCTCACTGCTTTTCCACCGCGGGCCGTGCCGGAGCGCAAGCCGGCTTCCTTCACCAGTTTTCCGACCTTCATGTCGTCCACCACTTCCATGGCCAGCCGCCGGTGCGTCCCCATTTTTTCGTAGGCGCTGCGGCGGATCAGTTGAAAGGCGCCCACGCCGCTGTACCCGCGCGACTTCACCTGCTGGGCCTGCCACGGGCGCGCCCCGATCAAGAACCCCATGGCGAAAAATGCCATGACGATCTTTTCGCCGACGGTCACCATCTTCGCCTCGGCCAGCAGCGTCATGTGATCCCAACGCCTTTCTTCCGCAAGCGCAATCGCCCGGCGCAGCAAGTCCGGAACAAAGTGCACGTCCGCATCGGTGAGCACCAGCCACTCGCCGTTCGACTGCTCGTAGGCTTTTTCGAGCGCATGCGGCTTGCCCAGCCAGCCTTGCGGCAGTGCTGTGAGGTGCAGTGCTTTTAGCCGCGCGTCTCCCGCCGCGGCGCCATCCAGAATCGCTCGCGTCTCATCTTCCGAGCGGTCGTCGACGGCGATCACTTCGTAGCAGGGATAATCCAGTGCCAAAAAGGAGGCCAGCGCGCCGGGAAGCTTTTCCGCTTCATCGCGCGCCGCAAACAGGATGGACACTGATGGGCAGTTCGCATCCTCGAGCGGCGCGGATTCTTCGACCGCCGGGATCAACAGCACTCCGTACGCCAAGCGGATTGCCTCAACCGTCCACGAAAACGCCGCCACGCCCAGCGCGATAATCCAGAAGGTGATCCAGGACAAGTGCAAGCGCGAATTTCCTCCGCCCGATTTCAACGAGACAAGTTATGCTAGCACGCTCGATGGCACGTACTATTTCGATCGTCGGCGCTGGGCGCGTGGGTAAAACCTTGGCCAAACGTCTCCGCGCCCTGGGCTGGCGCATCGGTGCAGTCGTCGCCCGCACGCCTGTCAGTTCGCGCGCAGCAGTACGCGTGATCGGCGCCGGCTCGCCGCACGCCATGCTGACCGATTTCTTTCCGCAAGCGCCTTTTAGTGGCTCAGATCTGAACTCGTCCCGAACGCAGCTGCGGAGCCTCCGAAGCAGCAAGGTACAGGAAGCGTTTTTCTGGGGGGCGGAGCTCTCGCCGCAGGGTAAAGGTACCTTGAAGGAGCCTTTTAGGGGGTCGGAGCTTCAGCTCCGACACAAAGCTGGCCCAACAAAAGGGGCTTCAGCCCCTGAGGTGCGACTTGCGGCATCACAATCTGCTCTTGCTGCGATTCTCGCCGCCGACGTCATTCTCGTCACCACGCCCGACAATGTGATGTCCGCCGCGGTCGAAACTCTTGCCCGTGCCGGCGGACGCGCCTGGCGCCGCAAGATCGTCTTGCACACCAGCGGCGCGCTCGATCGATCCGTGCTGCGCCCGCTTGCGCGCCTTGGCGCTTCGACCGGCTCGCTTCATCCCATGCAAACTTTCAGCGGCCGCGGAATTCCTAAGCTCACCGGAGTCACCTTCGCCATCGAAGGCGACGCTCGGGCTCGCCGCGCCGCTCGCGGGCTGGCTCGTTCGCTCGGCGGAACTCCGGTGCTCATTGCTAGCGAAGACAAGCCCACCTACCACGCAACCGCCGTTCTTGCGGCCGGTAGCGGCTTCCCGCTGATCGAGGCTGCCATCCAGATGCTCGTGCGCATCGGCTTCACCCGCCGCCGCGCCCTGCAAACGCTGCTCCCTTTGACGCGCCAAATGCTCGATAATATAGAGCGCCTCGGTCCGCGGGCGGCTTGGACGGGACCTCTGTCGCGGGGCGACTATGCGGTTGTCGCCAAGCACTTGCGCGCGCTTCGCGGCTACCCGCGCGAATTCCATAGCGCCTATGCGGCGCTCGCGCGTTTGGCCGGCCGCACGCTGTCGAGCAATCCGAAGGTTGCACTAAAGCGCATCGAACGCACTCTTAACGATTCCAGGAGAAACCGAACTTGACCTCATCGCCTAAACGTCACATTCCCGTCGAACACACCACGCTCGCCAACGGCCTGCGTGTCGTCGCGTCGCCGGATCGCTCCGCGCCCGTTGTTACCGTCGGCGTCTACTATCAGATCGGCTTCCGCCTTGAACCCCGCGGACGCAGCGGCTTCGCACATCTGTTCGAGCACATGATGTTTCAAGGCTCTGAAAATGCCGGGAAGATGGAACACATTCGCCTGATCAATTCCTCGGGCGGCGTGCTGAACGGCACCACCAATTACGACATTACCAACTATTTCGAAGCCGTGCCGTCGAACGCGCTCGAACGCGTTCTGTGGCTTGAGGCGGACCGCATGCGCGCGCTCAAAGTCGACGACGAAAACCTTCGCAACCAGCGCGACGTGGTCAAAGAGGAAGTCCGCGTCAACGTCATGAATCAGCCCTATGGAGGTTTTCCCTGGCTTGACCTGCCTCCAATAGCTTTCCGCAACTGGCCCAACGCACATAATTTTTACGGCGACTTCCACGACCTCGACGCGGCCACTCTCGCCGACGTGCAGGCCTTCTTCCACGCCTACTACGCGCCCAATAATGCCGTCCTATTGATGATCGGCGATTTCGAGCCTGCCGAGGCCTTCACACTGGCTAAAAAGCATTTCGAAGATATTCCCGCGCAGCCGCTGCCGCCCCGTGCGGACGTCAGCGAACCGCCGCAAACCGAGGAGCGCCGCGGCTATGTCGAAGAAAAGTTCGGCCCGCTACCGGCCATGGCCATCGGTTACACGATTCCTCGCCGCGAGTCTCCCGACTGGTTTGCCTCTGCAATCCTCGATTCGGTACTTCACGGAGGACGCGCTGGCCGCCTCTACCGCAAGCTGGTACTCGAAGATCAAATCGCCGTCGAGCTCGATGGCGGCGCGGACATTTTCGAAACCAACGGCCCCACGCAAATGGTCACGCGCATCTTTCACAAGCCCGAGTTCACCGCCGAGCAGGCCATCACGGCCTTCGATAGCGTGGTGCGCGACGTGCAGGAGCATGAAATTCCCGCAGACGAGCTTGACGCCGTCAAAGTGAAACTTCGCTCCGACTTTTATTCCACGCTCGAGGGAGGGATGGGCGCCTACATGCCGCGCTTCGGTCTGATGCACTATCTCGCGTGCTTCACGCTCTTCGATGGCGATCCCGACCGCGTGAACAGCATCCTCGATGGATTCCTCGGCGTCACCGCCGCGCAAGTGCAGGCCGTGGCGAAAAAAATGCTCGTGCCTCACAATCGAGCCATCGTGCTACGCCAGCCGTTGAATCCGGGAGGTGCACAGTGACTTCGCCCATCGTCTCGCCGCGCCCTACGACTGTGTCGCCCGCTCTTGCGCCGGCCCTTACCGCGGAGCGTCCCGTTGCGTGGCCCAAGCGCACTGTGCGCACGCTCGCCAACGGCTTGCAGGTTGTGCTGGCCGAATCCCGCTCTTTCCCGAAAATTTCCGCGCAGCTTTTCTTCCGCAGCGGCAATTCGCTCGTGGCCCTCACAAAGCCCGGCCTTGCGGACATGACCGCTGGAGTGGTGCGCACCGGCACGGCCACGCGCGCCAGCCGCCAGATCGAAGAAGACCTTCGCCGCATGGGCGCGGGCCTCGGCTCTCACGCGGGCGCGGATACCAGCGCGATCTCCGCAGCGGGCCTCGCGGAATTCTCCGGCGGCATTCTCGAACTCATCGCCGATCTCGCCCAAAACGCTTCTTTCCCCGAGGACGAATTCGAGCGCGAGCGGCGCCAGCGTTTTGAAGAAGTCCGCGTCGAGCGCACCACGCCCGGTTTCCTCGCGAATGAACGCCTACGCCACGAGCTCTTCGGTCGCCATCCCTATTCCGTGGCCGGGCCGCTCCCCGAACAGGTCGCGGAATATCAGCGCGCGGATCTTCAGGAGTTTTATCGCCGCCACTACGTGCCCACCGGCTCGCTGCTGATCATCGTCGGTGACTTCGTTGCCGCGGAAATGATGGAGCGCGTGGAAAAGATTTTCGGCGGCTGGAAAGCGCCCGAAGCGGCCGTGCCCGAGTGGCCGGCGCCGCCTCACAGTCACGGGCGGCACGTGCATCTGGTGCATCTGCCCGGCGCGGTGCAGACCCAGGTGCTGATGGGCAATCTCGGCATTACCCGTCGCGATCCCGGCTGGTTTGAGCTGGTGCTGGCCAACGCCATCTACGGCGGCGCGTTCCACTCCCGCCTGGTGCTCAATATCCGCGAGCAGAAGGGCTACACGTACAGCCCGCGCAGCTCGCTACATTCCCTACGACAGTACGGCTACTTCAGCGTGAGTGCCGCGGTGCGCAATGACGTTGCAGCCGCCACTCTCACGGAAATATTTTACGAGCTCGACCGCATGCGCTCGCTTCCGGTCACTTCTGAAGAACTCGAAAGCGCGCAGAGCTACCTGACCGGCGTTTTCTCGCTCGGCGTCGCAACGCAGGATGGCGTCCTCGGACAACTCTCCACAATTTATCTCGACCGTTTGGCGGACGGCTATCTCGAGACTTATCGTGAAAAGGTCCGTCGCTTGACCGCCGGCGACGTGATGGAAGCCGCGCGCGCCCACTTCGATTCGGCCAACGCGCAGATCGTCCTGGTCGGCGACCGCCATGCTATTGCCTCACAAGCCGCGCTCTTCGGCGAAGTAACTGAGTACAACGCTCAGACCTAGAAGGCAAAGTGCCGCACATCATTGCCGATGTGTTCGGGCCTCGGGCGCGCCGGGATTTCCTCCGGCTCGCGCTCGGGGTTTTCTCCCTGCTCGTCGTTTGCGCGGTGTGCTCCGCCGCGAAAAAAACTCCGCCCGCGGAGCCTGTCGACCTCAACGTCGCTACGGTCAAGGAGCTCGAAGATCTGCCCGGCGTCGGCCCCACGACCGCAAAGGCCATCGTCGACTTTCGAACCAAAAGCGGGCGCATCCGGCGCGTGAACGATTTACTGGTCATTCGCGGCATCTCCGAAGCCAAGCTCGCGAAGATCCGGCCCTACGTCACAGTCGGCCCGCCACCGGCCAAAGCGACCAACGCAGCCAAACCGACTTCAGCCCCGGCGAAGACAACTACGCCCTCGAAGACGACCGCGTCCCCGGCGAAGCCAGGTTCATCGTCCTCGAAGACGACCGTGCCCACACCAAAGACGACCACGCCCGCATCAAAGACAACTGCGCCGGCGGCGCAGCCAACTCCGCCGCCTTCGAACACGACCCCTCCTACGTCGAGCGCACCACCATTGACTACACCCGACCCCGCCGCGACGGCCGCGCCAAATCAGTAGCGCCAGTTTCTCCGCATTCCTAGCGCGGGCGCTGGCACATTCCTAACACCAACAGACGGAAAATGCCTTAGTCTTGGCAAGAGGTGAAGATGAAGGCGTGGAAAGCGGTTCTCCTGATCCTGGTAGCGCTCGCGATCGGCATCGCTGCTTACGGCACCCTCTTGATGCGCCGCGGATTCAGCGCCAAGGACCAGCCCTCGGTGTTGGAAATTGCGCTGGCGCGCGCCGCGCGGCGCATGGCCACACCGCGCGCTATGAGGGACGCGCAGAATCCGTTTTCTGCTACGTCTGAGAATCTAGAGGAAGCGCGGCGTCACTTCGCCGACCACTGCGCCACCTGCCACGCGAACGACGGCAGCGGCCAAACGGAAATCGGCCAGAATCTGTATCCCCGAGCGCCGGACATGCGCCTCGCGGCCACGCAGAATCTGACCGACGGCGAAATCTATTCCATCATTCACAATGGAATTCGCTTGAGCGGGATGCCCGGATGGGGTCCGCCGGGCGACGATCGGGACGACGACAGCTGGAAACTGGTTCTGTTCATCCGGCATCTAACCGCGTTGACTCCCGAAGAAATCAAAGACATGCAGCGGTACAATCCGAAAAGCGAAGTGGAACGGCTCGAAGAAGAGCAAGAGCAGGAATTTCTGAACGGCGGAACACTCAAAAAATAGGGAGCTCCCGATGACGAGATCGAACGTAATGAACGCGCGTGCGGCGCTGACGGTTTGCTTGGCTCTTCTCGCTGCTGTTGTTGCTTTTCCTGGAGCTGCGTTCGCTCACGGCAACGAGCAGCACGTCATCGGCACAGTGTCGCAGGTGACTGCCACTGCGATCACGGTGAAGACAACGACGAACGACGTGGTCACCGTTTCCGTCGCTTCGATCACGGAGTTCACTCAGGCCGGACAGGCTGCGAAGCTTGCGGATCTGAAGGTGGGCGACCGCGTGGTGATTCACGCCATGAAGCACGGCGACGGCCTGATGGCGCACACTGTGCAGTTCGCCGCGCCGACGCCGAAGAAACCGAACTAGCACCCGGCGCTGCAGGAGCTCCAGCCGGCCGCGCCGATAAGAGACCGTGACCTATAGCACCTGATGCGGTGATGCGATCGCGAGTGGAACCTGCTCGGCGATCTCGAGGCCGTACCCTTCCAGCGCGACGACGCGCCGCGGATGATTCGTCAACACACGGATGCGCCGCAATCCCAAGTCGATCAAAATCTGCGCGCCGATGCCGCTCTGCCGCTGAACGACTCGCTGTTTTCCCAAATCGCTCTGTTTCCCTAGATCCTCTTCGCGCGCGTCCCGCGAGTGGTAGCGAATCGCAGGTAGTTCGTCGCTTTCCGGCGCCCGCGCGTCGATTTGGAATCCGCGGCCGGTCTGATGCAGGTAGACGAAGACGCCGCGGCCTTCGCGAGCGATGGCGGCGAGCGAGCGGTCGATGGTCGCGTGGCAGTCGCAGGCCGTCGAACCGAACACATCTCCCGTGAGGCAGTGCGAGTGCACGCGGACGAGCGGCGGCTGGTCGCTTACATCGCCGTGCGCCGTCAGAATCTCCCCGGCCTCACGCCTTGCCGGCGCGGCCGCGAAGTCGCCGCGCACGAGCGCGACGTGCGTTTCGCTATCGACGTCACTCGAATAGGCGATCATGCGGAAGTCGCCATGCTTGGTGGGCAGAATCGATTCGGCCACGCGGCGCACGTAGCGTTCGTGCTGCATGCGGTAGCGGATGAGGTCCGCCACGGTGACGAGCTTCAGTCCGTGCGTGCGGCAGAATTCGGCGAGCTGCGGGGTGCGCGCCATCGTGCCGTCTTCATTCATGATTTCGCAGATCACGCCCGCGGGCTCGAGGCCGGCGATGCGCGCGAGATCCACGGAAGCTTCGGTCTGCCCGGCGCGCACCAGCACGCCGCCATTGCGCGCGCGCAGCGTGTAGACGTGTCCCGGGCGCGCAAGATCCTCCGGGCGGGTGTTGTGATCGGTAGCCGCAAGGATGGTAGTCGCGCGATCCCAGGCGCTGACGCCGGTGGTGGTGCCGCGCTTAGCGTCGATGGGCTCGCAGAAGGGCGTGCCGAAGGCGGTGGTGTTGCGCTCGGCGATGGGTTTCAGGTCGAGAACGTCGCAGCGCTGCTCGGTCATCGAAAGGCAGATCAGCCCGCGGCCATACTTGGTCATGAAGTTGATGGCTTCGGGCGTGATTTTTTCGGCGGCCATGGTAAGGTCGCCTTCGTTTTCGCGGTCTTCGTCATCGACCAGGACGATCATGCGTCCCTGGCGAATGTCTTCGATGGCCTCGGCGATGGAGGCAAAAGGCGAATGTTTTTCGGTCATTTTAGTGATCCAAACCCTAAGTCAACTATACCGAAGGAGCTTTGGGCCGACAAGCGAGGCGCACTTATCCCTCTGATTCCGACAAGTTTTTAATGTGGTTCAGCACGCGCATGTGAATGCGGTGAATGATCGCCTGCGACCATACGGTCCAATAAGCTTCCGGCCAAAGGCCGTGCTGATACCAAGTGGTTCCTTCGAGTAACGTGTGGCCGTTCGGCAAGGGCGTCAACAAGAACTGACCCTGCTTCGAAATTAAATATCCGTGCAGATGGCGGGGCATGACGTTGGAGTAGGGACTCCATTCGTTCATCGGCGCAGGGCTTTGCGTGACCGTGAAGCGGAGCAGATGCGGCTCGTCCCATACCTGGATCGGTTCGACGAAGGGTCCGGTGGAAAACTCGCAATAGCGCACTGCGCCAATCCCGATGCCCTCGATCCGCGCACGCATCGGATATGCAATACCCGTTTTGAAATACCATTCGTCGGGCGGTGGCAGTTCGGAGAACGTGACGACATTCTTCCAGACACGCTCGGGCGGAGCAGCAATTTCAATCGAGGAACGCACCTGGAATACATCGGGCTTGGCGGTTATGTCGAAACCCAGCGTTCCTAAGCACAGGGGCAGAAGCGCGAGCAGCGCGGTTCCACTCGCCAGAGTACGCCTCTGGGCCGGTCTATACGAGAGCCATCCGCCTAACGCGCCCAGGGGCAAAGCGAGAGGGAGCGCCATCCCGATACAAATGAGTCCTTCGAAACCCCCGGCAAGAAATGCCAGGCTGGCAATCAGGTTCGCAACCATTCCGGCAACGGCAGCTTTCCCAGCGGTTTTCGGCTTCGTCCCCCACGAGCCGAACGCGCCAACCGCGACAGGCAACACGATAAACAGGGTCAAGCCATAGGTTCCTGTCCGGATCATCAAAAGGCCCAAAGCAACCAAGGCCACGCAGATTGCGGCTCCAGTAATTGCGCGCTTAGCAGGTGTCATTGTGTTCTCCGTGTTACGAAGCCTTCACAGTTTCAATCAGTTCGATAGCGACTTTACGCAGCGGCTTTGTGAGTGGCAGTCCCGCGATCTTAAGAAGGGTCGCGACGATCTTCGCCCCGAGCGCGAGCACGCGAGCTGTGCGCTGCTGGCCCCGCGAGTCGTCGGAAATCCAAAAGTAGATCACGCCCATCTGGAACATCCAGAGCACTTCGGGCAGGTACTGTTCAAGGTCTTTTGGTACGCGAACGCCCGAGCCAACTAAGGTTTTTTGAAACCACGCAACATCGGTGTCGCGGATTGGCTTGTTGTTCGGGGCGAAGGGGGAGAGGGGGTGCGCCGGATCAGCCCCATTTTTGAGAAGGGCGCGGAGAACGCTCCGGTAAGGGGCAAAGTAATCGAGCTTCACGTTGATCAGGGTCTTGAGGCGGTCTTCCAGTCCACCGACTTCTGCAGCCATTGCCCCTTCGATTCGCGGTTGCATCTCCACACAGGAACGCTGATAAAAAGCCAGTACGATCGCGTCTTTCGAAGGGTAGTAGTAGTACGCGGCTCCGGTGGCGACCTCGGCTTCAGCGGCGATGTCGCGCATCGTCGCTTCCTCAAATCCTTTGGTGCGGAACAGTTCAAGCGCGGCATCCAGGATCTTGCGCTCGGTCATTTCGGCCTTATTGGAGGGGACTGCGGCTTGCTGTGTTTTGAACATGTTCAAATACTATCCGGGCAGTTCGGGGCCGTCAAGGGCTATTTTGAACACGTTCAATAAAGGAACCGCACCCCTGCAAAGCGCAAGAGTGCGGTACCCCGCCGCGCCGCCTGGCACGCTTCCGCGCTCGCGTGTCCGTTTTGCGTCACCCCTCCGCAAATCTGCGTATCCGTATTTCCCACAATAGACAGCGCTCCGCATTTTGTATTAGCGTCAGTCGGGGCATTCTTCACACCCCGCGGAGAAGCTATATGGGCGGCGCTGCTATAACCGGACGCAGGAAGGGATGGCTTTTAGGGGGTAGGAGCTTCAGCTCCGACACAAAGAGCCCGCGCGCGAGCGCTTTCCAATGCGCCGCCTTTATCTGTAGCAAGCATTCCTCTGTCCTTTCCCAAAGGCCGAACCGCAGACCGAAACCTTCGACCCAGACCGGAACGCCTCGATGGACTCACCCCCATGTAACTCCATCAAAACAAAAGACAGGGGTCGAACCAGCCCGGAACTCTATTCCGGGCCCTTCGACCCTCGTTTCGCTCGGTCCTCTACCTCCAGCGGGGCTCTACCGCAGCCAGCGTTCAGGCATTTTTGAGTTCTTAGAAGGCCTCTCGACGAGACCAGAATAGCTCTTTGACAATTTGGGCTTGGAGAAGCAGCGACGCAGAAGGCCCGCGACAGCGGCGGAATACGGCGCGTCAGGCGCTAGGACCTGCGGGCGCGGTTGCGTTCTTTGCTGGGTACAGCCAATTGAAGGCGGCGAACGTGATGGCGAACATTACGAAGGCCATTAGGCTGGCCTCCGGGCCGACTGTTCCGCCCGACAGCCAGCGGGGGCCGTGGAGGCTGGAATTCAGCAGGTGGCCTGTTGCCGGGATGCCGCTGTCGGGCACCGAATAGATGAATGTCTCGGCGTAATCACCGGCGGCGTGGAATCCGATGGCGAACCACAGATTTCCCGTCCTTCGCAGGGTGAAACAGGCGAAGAGGCCAAAGCAGAAGACCGAAAATGCTCCAACCCATCCTTCGCCGGGATTGCTCAAATGGACGGCTCCGAATATCGCTGAAAAAAGAACGGCGGCGGCCCAGAAGCCGACTCCGGAGGCAAGCGTGAATAGCGCGTAGCCGCGGAAAAAAGACTCCTCGAAAATGCCGACAAGCACGAATCCGATGGCCCACAAAAGCGCATATCGGACAAGCGCGCCGCCGGCGAGCGCCAACGTGCCGAGAGAGAATCCGCCGAATGCGGAGATCGCGAGCATTTCAATCGAATCAAAGGCGAGTCCCCATAGGCAACCCTGCCAGAACAGCTTTCCGAACGCGCCCCGGAGCGGAACACCGTAGTCGCCGAACGGACGTTTCTCGATGCGGCTCATGATGCCAGCGGCGAGAAAAACCATCAGGATGCTCGCGGATTCGAAAATCAACGGGAAGGAAGTCGTCAGCGGGCCTCCGGATTGGGTCGCCTTTACGATTTCCGCGAATTTCGGTATGAGCCGCAGTCCTCGCTGCAGAATCAAGTATTGAAATACGGCTATGAGCAGGAGGAACAGCAGCAGCCGCCAGCCGGCACGAATTCCACTGGGACCGAGAAATATTTTGCGAAGGACGCCCGGTCGGCTTTCGGCACTCGGTTCGCTTGGGGCGCTTTGAAGAGGCGCGACTTCGGCCGGCTCGGAGGGGGCAGCTGTTGGCTCGGTGGGGATTGGATCCGTATTCATGTTGCCCTCACGCTGTCTAGACGTGTGAGAAGGGTTTTGGTTGGTTATTTTTTCCGTGTAATGGCGGCGGTCGAGGGTGCCGGAAAGTCCTTACTCGACTTCGAGAGAGCGGCGATGGGTAAGTCAAGAATCCCACCCTTCGCCGAAACCGCGAAGGATGGGGCGCCCGGCCGTGCCCTTACAAATAGAAATCTTGCGCGAGGTGAAGACCCACCTGTCGCGAAAAGCACGCCAGATGGGGCACCCGGAAAAGCAAAGGCAAAGACGCCCGCCTCCCTCGGCTTCGCTCGGGACAAGTTCAGGCGGGCGTTGCAAAGGCAAAGGCGCCAGCGAGGGCGCGGACTATTCGGTGTGGCCTTTGCAGGCTTTGTGCGGGCAGGTGCAGTTGACGTCGGCCATTTTCTCCATGGCTTCGCATTCGGTGCTGCAGTACTTTCCGTCGGTTACTTCGCAAGTACAAATCGGGTGCGCGCATTTCTTGGGTGCCATCGTTGCCGCTCCTTGGGTTGGATTCTTGGCCTCTGCGCCAAAAACGAAGCGATTGTACACCCGTTTCCGTTGTGACTTTGTGCTGACGTCACCTCGGGATAAGCCGAAGAGAGATCCCTCGTCGGCCGCCCAAAACAAGAAACGGGCGGCCTCGCTCGGGATGACACCGAAAGATAATGTATCCGTGCGCAGGCGGGCACGGCATGCCGTGCCCCTACGAGGCGAGCGGCGAGTCGAATATTGTGCGAGGCGAAGCAAGTGCGAAGAGGGATTCTTCGTCCGCTGCGGCGGACTCAGAATGACGACGCTACGGGGTCTAACCCGGCGGATCGGAGCGGAGGGCGGGACGTCCGAGCAGTGCAAGAGGGCGCAGCGAGCAGCGCCCCTACGAAGGGAGCGCTGATCGGCCCCGAGATCGAATGCTTCACAACTTAACGCTCGGCAGTAGATACTACGAGCCGTGAGCTCACCTACGGCTGCTGTCCTCGGCGAAATTGGATTGCCCGCGCCGGTGCGTGAATTGGCTTCGCGCCGCTGGGATGTGGTGATCGTCGGGGCGGGCCACAACGGGCTGGCTTGCGCGGCGTATCTGGCACGCGCGGGCAAGCGCGTGCTGGTGCTGGAGAGCCGCACGCGAGTGGGCGGCGCATGCACCATCGAAGAACCTTTTCCCGGCGTGCGCATGTCTCCATGCGCGTACTTGGCGGGACTGCTGCATCCCTTGGTTGTTTCGGAGTTGAACCTACCCGCGCGCGGCTTCGAGTGGACACCCGCCGTTAACGGGCTCTTCGTGCCATTCCTGGACGGATCGAGCGTTCAGCTTTGGGACAGCGACGAGCGATGCGAGGAGGAGATTCGCAATTTCGCGCCCGGAGATGTGGAAGGTTGGCGGGCGATGAGCGATGTGCTGCGCAGACTGCGCGACGCGCTGCGCCCGGCGGGCGATGGCGATCTGTGGATCGGCGAGCCTCCTACGCGCGAGCAGATCGAAGAGCGGCTCGGGGCGGACGAGCAGGCGAAGCACGTGCTGTTCGACTGGTCGATGGACGAGTTTGTCGAGTGCTTCCTGCGCGACGAACGTTTGCAGACGGCGTACCTAGGGCAGGGCGTGATTGGGACCAACGCCAGCCCGTTCGACGCGGGGACGGCGAGCATCCGCTTCCATCATGCGTCGGGCCGGTTGGGCGGAATGCCCGGCATGTGGGGCTACGTCAAGGGCGGCATGGGCATGGTGTCGTTCTATTTTTGCGATGCGGCGCGAGAGGCTGGGGCGGTGGTGGCGAGCGGTGTGCCGGTCGCGCGGGTCATGCCGGGCGAAGGAGTGGCGCTCGATGGCGGCGAATTCATCGTTGCGCCGGTGGTGATCTCGAATGCCGATCCGCGACAGACGCTGCGCCTGCTGGGAGCTACGGCCGACGGCGCGTGGCGCGAGCGCGTGGGACAGATTCCGATGGAAGGCTGCACGGTGAAACTGAACGTGCTGTTGCGCGAGCTGCCCAACTTCACGGCGCGGCCGGGAACCGACGAGCCGCACCACTACGGGCAGATCAACACGCCGCTTAGCAAAGCAGAGTGGAAGGCGGGATTTGCGGCTTCGCGGCGCGGCGAGTTGCCCGAGCACCTATGGTGCGAGCTGTATTTTCAGAGTGCGCATGATGTCGGCGTCGCTGGCAGCGGGCAGCATACGATGAGCGTGTTCGCGCAGTATGTGCCGTACAAATTTGCGCGCGGCACCTGGGATGAGCGGCGCGAGGAAGTGCGCCGGGTCGCGCTCGGTTCGCTTGCGCGGTTCTGCTCGAATATCGACAGGGCGGTGATAGACGCGCAGGTGCTGGGGCCGCCGGACATCGAGCGCAAGGTGGGGCTTACCGGAGGGCATATTTTCCAAGGGGAGTGCCTACCGCCCTACATGTGGTCGAAAAGGCTTGCTACCCGGACGCCCATGAGGGGCGTCTATCTGTGCGGAGCGTGCACGCATCCGGGCGGGAGCGTGATCGGCATCAACGGGCGGAATGCGGCGATGGCGGTGCTGAGGGATACGGGACGGGAGAGTGGGCGATAAGTAAGTCAAGAACCCCACCCTTCGCCGAAAACGCGAAGGATGGGGCACCCGGCACCTACGAAGAGAACAGTGGGCCCGGATGTTGCGCGAGGCGAAGACCCACCTGTCGCGAAAAGCGCGCCAGATGGGGCGCCCGAAAAATCAAAAGGCGTCGCTACAGGGCATGTGTACAAGCCAGAGACGCCCGCCTAAAGGCGGCCGCTACAAAAACGAAGGCAAGGCCAGGATAGAGAGTTGCTTGAAATCATGGAGGGTTGATCGTGTCGATCGCATCGTGTCGTGCCTATATCTATGTAGTCGCGCTGGGGGTTTTTGCAGGGGTTGTGGCCGGTGCGGGAACGGCTGGGGCGCAGGATCTGAAGAGCCAGCCACCCTTGTGGGCCGCGAAGCCCGATGTCGCCGCGTTCGAGAAGATGGAAAACGACCACCTGGCGGCGACTCAGCGCGCGATCGACGAGATCGTTGCGGTGAAAGGGCCGAAGACGATCGAGAACACGCTTGTGCCATATGACCGGGCGGTCCGGCAATTGAACGCGGCGAGCTACTTTTCGAGTTTGATGCAGCAAGTGCACCCGGAGGCAGCGTTTCGCGATCATGCGACGACGATGACCACCAAAGTGAGCGATGTGGCCACCGCGCTTTCGCTGAATCGCAGCGTGTACGACGCGCTGGCGAGCATGGATGTGTCCAAAGCCGATGCGGCGACGCGGTACTACGTGCAGCGGCAGTTGCTGGAGTTTCGCTTGGCGGGCGTGGATAAAGATGATGCGACGCGCGAGAAGCTGAAGAAGCTGCAGGATCAGCTCACCCAAGACCAGTCGCACTTCGATCGCAACATCTCCGACGACCAGAAGAGCATTGACGTCGCCGGCGTTTCTGAGCTGGCCGGCCTGCCGCAGGACTATATCGACAGCCACAAGCCGGGCGCCGATGGAAAGATCCGCATCATGATCGACGAGCCGGACGCTTATCCGGTTATGGAATTCGCGAAGAGCGATGACCTTCGCCGTCGCTTCTCGGAGGCGTTTGAGACTCGCGCGTATCCCAAGAACCGCGAAGTGCTGCTGGATATGATGAAGACGCGATATGAAATCGCGACGCTGCTGGGCTACTCCTCGTGGGCGGACTACAACGCAGCCGACAAGATGATCGGGACGGGAAGCAATATAGCGAAGTTCATCGCCGATCTGGACGCGGCGACGCGGCCGCTGGCGGAACGAGAATTCGCAATTTTGCTGGCGGAGAAGCAGAAGACAGACCCCGGGGCGACGGAGATTTTCGGCTACCAGTCTTCCTATCTGTCGGAACTAGTTCGCCGCGAACAGTACGACTTTGATTCGCAGAGCGTTCGGCCGTATCTGCCGTACAACCAGGTGAAAAAGGGAATTATGGACACGGCCGCGACGCTCTTCCATGTCACTTTCCGCCAGGAACCGGGCGCACCGGCTTGGGATCCGTCGGTGGAAACATGGGATGTGATCGAGAGCGGCAAGGTGATCGGCCGGTTTTATCTCGACATGCATCCCCGGCCCGGGAAGTACAGCCATGCCGAGATGGCGCCGGTGCTGGACGGAATTCGCGGCAAGCAATTGCCGGAGGCGGCCCTGGTTTGCAATCTTCCGGAGCCGACCGCGACCGATCCCGGCTTGCTGGATTATGAGGACGCGGTCACGTTCTTCCACGAATTCGGCCATTTGATGCACCACATACTCGGAGGACAGCAACAGTGGGCGGGAATCAGCGGAATCACCATGGAAGCGGACTTCATAGAGGCGCCTTCGCAGATGCTCGAGGAGTGGATGCGCAGCCCGCAGGTGTTGGCGACGTTCGCGCACAACTATAAGACGGGTGAGCCGATCCCGGCAGACTTGGTGGCACGGATGAATCGCGCCGCCGCTTTTGGGCGCGCCGGCAGCGTGGCCGCGCAAACCGCGTACTCGGCGATTTCATACGACGTGTACAAAGATAGTCCAGACAAGGTCGATGTAGATGCGATTCCTATCGACTGCATGAGGCGGTATAGGTTGTTCATTCCTCTGCCTTCCGACGCCCATATGTATGCGTCGTTTCCGCACTTGGCGGGATATTCGTCCGCTTACTACACGTATATGTGGGACAAGGCGATTGCGGAGGACTTCTTTCAGCAGTTCGACCACAACAATCTGCTCGCGGGCGACGCTCCCATGCGTTACCGGCGGCTGGTGCTGGAGCCGGGTGGATCGATGTCCGCGAACGACCTGGTGAAGAATTTCCTGGGGCGTCCCCAGAATATGGCTGCGATGCAGGTGTGGCTGGGCGAAGAGTTTGCTGGCGCGCCTGACGGCAAGAAGCCCTAAGGCGGATCTGCTCTGCCGCTGGCCTGAGGCATCCGTGGCGACGCGTGCACACGAAGAGAGATCCTTCGCTTCGCTCAGGATGACGTCGAGGCGCACATGAAAGGCCAGGAATGTAGCTCAGGTCTTTCGGAACACTGAAAAGAAAAACGCGATTAGAAAAGGAATTTTGCGCCCAGCTGAACGAGGCGGGGCGGGGCTGCGTTGATCACCTGGCCGAAGGTTGAGCTGTCGATATTCCCGTCGACGGCTTGGGGGCCGAAGAACTGAGTGTGATTGAAGGCGTTGAAGGCTTCGATCCTGAACTGCAGAGTCTTCGATTCGGTCAAGCGCGTATTTTTTAGGAGCGCCATATCGAAGTTGTTCATTCCTGGCCCGTAGAAGAAGCGCCGCTTGGCGGTTCCAGGTGTACCCAGGGCGTTCTCACTGAATTGAGTAGTGTCGAAGTACGGCTGCCCGTTGCGGGGATTGTGATTGATGTGGAGCGGGCCCCCGGAGTAGTCAGGCTCGTCGACACCAAAATTGTTGATGCCGTTGGGCTCCGATCCCAGCAGGGAATTGTCACCGAAGTTGACCAGCGTCACGGGGAGGCCGGAACTGAAACGGGTGATCCCGGAAATCTGCCAACCCTGCGTCCAGCGGTTCGAGGCGCGGAACAGGCTCGCCACCGGAAGTTGGTACGTGTAGCTCACGACAAAGTTATTGGTGTCGTCGAAGGAAGACAGGGCCTTGCTGAGCTTGGGATCGATGGGATTGACGGCTTCACCCAGGTTCGAGGATTGATCTTGAGACTTGCTGTAGGTATATCCCGCCAGGATAGTCAGGTTCTTGCTGGTGTGACGCAGAGTGACTTGCAGGGCGTTGTAGTTTGAGTTTCCGATGGTGGCCTGATTCGCATTGCTCCCGAATTCCGACCCCAGCGGTCCTCGCGTGCCGTTGTAAACGTGTCCCATGGAAGTGCTGTACTGGGTATCTTCGCCAAAGGGACCGCAGGGAACTTGCCCGGGCGCGAGGTTCGCGGGATTGCTCAAGAACAAGCAAAGAGAAGGGTCGCCGGGATTGGATTCCTCGAGCACCAGCAGCCGATGTCCCTGGTTGCCGACGTAGTTCAGGCTGAGCACGGTATTGGCTCCGAATCCGCGCTCGATCGAGAGCATGTATTCCTCGGTGTAGGGAACGCGATTGGTGGTTTCGTAGTTTGGAAGCCCGGTAATGGGCTCGAACTGGGACCAGTCAACGCTGGAGTCAGGGTGCTTGGCGCTCGAATTCAGCGTCGCGAGCGTGACGGGAAAAACCTGTCCGAGGTTCTGGCCGCTCGCCGCGGTAATGAATGGAGTGGCAAAGAGAGGCGGCGCCGGGCTGGTGTAGGTAGTGCCGTACGGCGCATTGGCGCTCATCACGCCAATGGTGAGAGCTTCGATGGCGGTGTAGAACATGCCAAAGCTGGCGCGAATACTGGTGCTGCCGGGGCCGCCGAGTAATTTTGCGAGCAGGCCGTCACCGGAAGCGCTGGGCGAATAGGCCAAACCGAGGCGCGGGGCGAAGTCGCGATTTCCGGCAGGAGCCAAGGTGCGCGGCACACCGGGATCGGTGGGATAAAGGATGCCGGCCGGAGCTCCCGGAAAAACGACGGACTGCTGGCCGGGCACGAAAGTGGCGATCTGGTTGTACTTTTCATACCAAGGCTCGATGCGATCCCATCGCAGACCGTAATTCAGCGTGAGGTTGCGCGCTACGCGCCAGCTATCCTGCGCGTAAAGGCCGACATATTTGTTGCGTCCGTAAAAGGGCTGCAATTGGCTCTGGTTGTACTGGCTGGGAACTCCGAGCAGGAAATCCGCGAAGTCGAGGCCGGTCTCCGTCCCGAAAAATAGAAAGCTGCCGTTGAACTGGGCGATGGCATTGACGTTGACCTCGTCGTAGTGAAACTCGCCGCCGAATTTGAGGGTGTGAGTTCCAATCACTTTGGTGAAGTTATCAAGCCACTGAAAAGTGTTTTCAACCTGCTTCAGTTCGTTGGTATTGGTTCCGATGGTGAAGCTGTTGAAACCGACGCTCTCCACTCCTTCGGTGTTTGGAGACAGTGGCACGATGCCGGGAGTTCCCGGGCCGACCTGAAAGCCTTGCGATGCCAGGCTGACGCCGACTCCGCCGACCGGTTTGCCGAGGTCATTTGAGTTGCGCAGGTAGCTGAAGTGAAATTCATTTACGGCCGTAGGGCTGAGCGTCTTGGTGTCTCCGAGGTCGAGCAATTGTGCGCGGCCGGTATAGAGGGCGTTGAAGCCCGGAACGTTGGCTCCGCCCTGAGCGACGGGGTAAGGATTGTCTTGGGACCAGTTGTCGAGAAAGTAGTAAGCGGTCAGAAGTCCCCAGCCGGTGTTGGCATCGAGGCGGAAAGCGCCCTTGTTATCGTTGAGATCAAGGTTGAAGGCCGATGAGGAGAAGACGTCGGTGCCCACGTTCGGCGAAGGAATATATTGCAGTAGATTGGTGCCTGGCGAGGTCCACGCAGTTGTAGGAACCGTGGCATGTGGGAAAACGCATCCGCCGACTGGGTTGTTGCTCGTGCATGGCGCGCCGCCGGGATTCTGCTGCGTGGGGCCGCTGAAATAATAGGGTTCGCCGGTCTGAACGGCGTAGCCCAGCTTGGTCGAGAGTATGGAGGCGATGTTGGGCCCGCTTACAGTGCACGGGATCTCAAGCGTTCCCGTCACTCCGCAGAAGCCCAGGGGATTGAAGCCGCTGGAATTATTCGGCAGGTCGGAGAAGTTACCGGTGGTGCGGTCTTGCACCGAGGGCACCGGAATCTCCCCGGAGGGCACACCTTGGGTCGAAAGAGTGCCCTGATAATCGCCAAAAAAGAAAATCTTATTCTTGCGGATGGGGCCGCCGATTGTGCCGCCGAACTGATTTTGGTCGAAGGCGCCGCGCGTGGGAGAGAAGTAGTTGCGCGCGTCGAGATTCGTATTGCGGAAGAATTCGAAAAGGTCGCCGTGAAAGGCGTTGGTGCCGGATTTCGTCACCACGCTGATCTGGCCGCCACTGAACTCACCGTATTCGGCGTCGAAGTTGCTGGTGAGGATGCGGAATTGTTCGATGGAGTCGAGGTTGGGAACGATGGCCGCGCCCATGTTGACGTCCTCTTCGACGTCGCTTCCGTTCACCAGGAAAATGTTGGCAAATTCGCGCTGTCCGTTGATGGAGATGGTGCCGGGATTCAAATCTCCGGAGGGAGAGAGCGCGCTGGCGCCGACGTCTTGCACGGTGTCAGACGTGATGGTCGTGACCGGCGCGACACCGGGCTGAAGCGCAAGTAGATCCGTAAAGCTGCGGCCGTTGAGGGGCACGGCGGTCATCTGCGCGCCGGTGATCACTTCGCCCATCTGCGTGCTGGATGTTTCGACATGTACCTGGCTGTCGACGACGGTGACGACATCGGAGCGCTCGCCCAATTCGAGAACCGCGTTGATGGTCAAGGAGCTGTTCACGTCGATGGTGATTCCAGTGCGGCGATAGGGTTTAAAGGAAGCGGTGGCGACTTCAAGGTCGTAGCGGCCGACGGGGAGGCTTGCGAAAGAATAGAAGCCTTTGTCGTCGGTAACGACGGTCTGGCGGATTCCGGTGTCGCTGTTCGTCGCCGTCACGTCGGCCTTGGAGACCGCGCCGCCGGTCGCATCGGTCACGGTGCCGGAGATGCTCCCTCCAACAGCAGCCCGTGTAGAGAGCGCGAACCACGGGAGCAGAGCTAGCGACGCCGAGAGTAGAAGCAGCGCTTTGGCGACATTGTCCAGGATGTGACGCACGGAAACATAACGATATCGGGTATCAAGTAGAGCTCGGGCCATTCCAGTCTCTCTCCTATAAAGCACGTAAGCCCAACGGGGTTGTCGTGCGGTCAGTTCCGGCTATAATTAGTTGTTATTCTGTTGCAACAAGAAGACGTGCGAACGATCATGCCGAGGTCCCTTGCCTTGGAGTCTAGTTGCAACTAGATTACAACTGAAGGTTAGATTGAACTCCATTTTGATAATCGGTGTCAAGCCGGAATTTCCCAATACGACGAGGGCCTGCGTGGCTCGCCAGACCGATACGTTCTACTGCGAATCCCCGGATGTCTGTCTAGAAGGCAGGGCAGGTTTGAAACCTGCCCCTACACGGTGACCGAATGGTCTCCGAAGGTATCGATCTTCGGGTGGCTGGTGTGGCGCTACGCCGGACCGACCAGCGAGACTTCGTGATTTTGGCGGAGCTACATCGAGCAGCCGTTCAGACCCTCGATGGATACGAACGCTCGCGGGGTAAGAGCGACGAACGGTTTGTGATGAGGGAAGGAGCGGAGGCTCGCGGCCGTCGCAGCGGTCGCAAAGCGAGGAGCAAAAGGCGTCTGGGCGGGAGAGCGAGTTGCGTTTATACTGTGGAGGAGTTTCCTCGGGGATGGAGAGGTTAGAGATCATGGATGAGCCCGCTGTAGTTTCCACGAATCCGGAAGTCGATCAGCTCGAAGAGATCTGGGAGTGGCTGGAATCGTTCGACGCGGTACTGCAAGAGAGCGGAGCGCCGCAGGCGGCGCGGATACTCGAGCAGTTGCGGGACCGCGCGAAGGCTTCGGGCTTGTCGATTCCATTCAGCGCGAACACTCCGTTCGTGAATACGATTCCGGTAAGCGAACAGGCCGAATTTCCCGGCGATCAGGAGATGGAGCGGCGCATCAAGAGTCTGGCGCGTTGGAACGCTTTGGCCATGGTGGTGCGCGCGAACAAAGTCGACTCGAGCGTCGGCGGACATATCTCCACGTACGGATCGGCCGCGACGCTTTTTGAGGTGGGCTTCAATCATTTCTTCCGCGGGCGCACGAAGGATTTCGAAGGCGACACCGTTTACTTGCAGGGGCACGCGTCGCCGGGCGTTTACGCGCGCGCGTTTTTGGAAGGGCGGCTATCGGTCGAGCAGCTGCAGAATTTTCGGCGCGAGCTGAAGGCGGGTGGCGGCCTTTCGTCTTATCCGCATCCGTGGCTGATGCCGGAGTTCTGGGAATTTCCCACGGTTTCGATGGGCCTGAGCCCCATCATGGCGATTTATCAGGCGCGTTTTAATCGGTACCTAGAAAACCGCGGGCTGAAACCGAAGACGGACGCGAAGGTGTGGGCGTTTTTGGGTGACGGCGAGACGGATGAACCGGAAGCGCTGGGCGCGATCACGCTGGCGTCGCGGGAGCATCTTGATAATTTGATCTTCGTAGTGAACTGCAACCTGCAGCGGCTGGATGGACCGGTGCGCGGCAACGGCAAGATCGTGCAGGAGCTGGAGGCGGCGTTCCGCGGGGCGGGTTGGAATGTGATCAAGGTAATTTGGGGATCGGACTGGGATCCGATCTTCGAGCAGGATGTGGACGGACTGCTCGTGAAGCGGTTCGATGAGATGGTGGACGGCGAGTTCCAAAAGCTGATCGTGGAGTCCGGCGCTTACGTGCGCGAGCACGTTTTCGGAACCGATCCGCGGCTGTTGAAGCTGGTAGAGAGCATGCCGGACGAAAAGCTGCGGACGTTGCGGCAGGGCGGACACGATCCGCGCAAGGTGTATGCGGCATACAAGGCGGCGGTGGAACACAAGGGCGGGCCGACGGTGATCCTGGCGCGCACGATCAAGGGATATGGGCTGGGCGAGAGCGGGGAAGGCAAGAACGTTACCCACCAGCAGAAAAAATTGAATGAGGAAGAGCTGCGGCATTTCCGCACGCGCTTCCAGATTCCCGTGAGTGAAGAGCAGATTGCCGAGGCTCCTTTCTACCGGCCGCCGGACGATAGCCCTGAGATTCGCTACCTGCAGGCGCGGCGCAAAGAGTTGGGCGGGTACGTGCCGCAGCGGAAGGTTCGCTCGCAGCCGCTGCCTCCGGGTGACAAACAGCTTTTCGAGGAATTTTTCACGGGGAGCGAGGGCCGCGAAGTTTCGACGACCATGGCCTTTGTGAGCATGCTTCGCAAGATGCTGCGCGATCCGGACATCGGCAAGCTGGTCGTGCCCATTGTGCCGGACGAGGCGCGGACGTTCGGCATGGAGTCGCTGTTCCGGCTGGTGGGCATTTACAGCAGTCGCGGACAGCTCTACGAACCGGTCGATAGCCACACGCTGCTCTATTACAAGGAAGCGAAGGACGGGCAGATCCTGGAGGAGGGCATCACCGAGGCTGGGTCGATGTCTTCGTTCATCGCCGCGGGTTCGGCGTACGCCACGCACGGCATCAACGCGATTCCTTTTTTCATCTACTACTCGATGTTCGGGCTGCAGCGCATCGGTGACCTGGTGTGGGCGGCGGCAGACATGCGCTGCCGCGGATTTTTGCTGGGCGGCACAGCGGGGCGCACCACGCTGGCCGGCGAAGGATTGCAGCACCAGGACGGCAACAGCCACATATTGGCGCTTCCGGTTCCGAACCTGCGGGCTTACGATCCCGCGTTTGCGTATGAAGTGGCGGTGATCATCGAAGACGGCATCGACCAGATGTACCGCAAGGGCGAGAGCGTCTTCTACTACATCACGCTGATGAACGAGCAGTACGCGATGCCGCCGATGCCTGCCGGTTCGCGCGAGGGAATCCTGAAGGGCATGTACCGCATTCGTGCCGCGGCCAACGGAAAATCGAAACTGCGGGCGCAGCTTTTCGGTAGCGGAGCGATCTTGCGCGAGGTGCTGCACGCACAGGAAATCCTGGAGGAGAAATACGGCGTGGCCGCCGACGTGTGGAGCGTGACCAGCTACAAGGCGCTGTACTATGACGGCATCGAGAAGGAACGCTGGAACCTGCTGCATCCCGAGGAAAAGCCGCGCGTGCCGTACGTAACCGAGTGCCTGGCGGATGCGCCGGGCGTGCTGGTGGCGGCGACCGACTATCTGAAAACGCTGCCGAACATGATCGCATCGTGGGCGCCGCGCCGGTTGGCGTCGCTGGGCACGGATGGATTCGGGCGCAGCGAGGTGCGAGCTTCGTTGCGTGATTTCTTTGAGGTGGATGCTAAGTTCATCGTACTCGCGACGCTGCACGAGCTACAGCGCGAGGGAAAGATTCAGGCGGCGGTCGTGCAGCAGGCGGTAAAGGATCTGCAAATCGACGCAGAGAAGCGCAACCCCGTAACGACGTAGCGAAGTCTCAGCGAGGCTGCTGCTGGGTCATGCAGTGGATGGTGCCAAGGCCGAGCACAAGGTCGCGGCAGGCGATTCCGATTACCTGGCGCTTCGGGAAGAGCCTGGCTAGGGTGTTGAGGGCGATGCGATCGCGCGGGTCGTTGAAGGTGGGCACGAGCACGATTTTGTTGGCGATGTAGAAGTTGGCGTAGCTGGCCGGCAGGCGCTGGCCTTCGAAATAAACGGGCGCGGGCATGGGTAGAGTCTCCACCTGGAGAGCGCGGCCGTCCTGGTCTTTCATTCTTTTCAAGCGGGCAAGATTTTCGCGGAGCGGCGCGTAGTTGGCGTCGGCGCGATCTTCTTCGACCACGGTGACGACGGTGTGGGCGCCGGTGAAGCGCGCGAGATCGTCCACGTGGCCGTGCGTGTCATCACCGGCGATACCCTTCTTGAGCCACAGGACGTGCGTGGCGCCGAGATAATCGCGCAACGCTTCCTCAATTTCGGCGCGCGTGAGGCCTGGATTGCGGGCCTGAACCGGGCTGAGCAGACATTCTTCTGTGGTGAGCAGAGTGCCGCGGCCGTTGGCGTCGATGCTGCCTCCCTCAAGGACGAGCCGCCGACCTTTGTAGACTGGCTGCCAGACGCGGTGCTTGAGCTTTGAGTTGACCTTGGTTACGACTTCGCAGTCCTTGCGGTAGTTTCTGTATTTGGCCCACCCGTTGAACATCCAGTGCGTGAAGACGACGTCTCCGGCTGAATTTTTCACGCAGATGGGACCGGAGTCGCGCATCCATCCGCGGTTGGTGGGGACGCGGAAAAAATCGACGGCTTTCAGATTGGCGCCGGATTTTTTGAGAATGGCACGGGCGCGCGCTTCGGCGGAGGCGTCTTCGACCAGCAAGTAGACGCGTTCGACCTGCGAGAGGTGGCGCACGATTTCAGCAAAGGCCCACGGGATCGCGGCGAATTTTCCGGGCCAGTCGGTGCGCTCGTGCGGCCAGCCGAGCCATGTGGCGTGGTGGGGTTCCCATTCGGCGGGCATGCGGTAGCCGAGGGAGAAGGGAGTGGGGAAACTCGCGGCGGGAGAGAGGCGCGAGGCGCTCTTCATTCGTCGAGCCAACGATTGAGGATCGGCGGATAGGCGTCGATGCGGCGGTCGCGGAGGAAGGGCCAGTTGCGGCGGACGTCCTCGGCCTGCTTGGGGTCGCACTCGGTGACCAGGATTTCCTCGCGTTCGCTACCGGCCTGCGCGACCACGGCGCCAAAAGGATCGGCGACGAAAGAATTTCCCCAGAACTCGATTCCGGAGTCGCCGGCGGCGGGATTTCCCTCGAAGCCGACGCGGTTGGCGACGGCCACGTAGACGCCGTTAGCGATAGCATGGCCGCGCTGGATGGTACGCCAAGCGTCAAGCTGCGCCGCTCCGTACTGCGCCTTCTCCGCGGGGTGCCAGCCGATGCTCGTGGGATAGAAAATCACCTGCGCGCCCTGGAGGCCAACGAGGCGCGAACCCTCCGGATACCATTGGTCCCAGCAAATCTGCACGCCGATGCGCGCGTAGCGAGTGTTAAAAGCCGGGAAACCCAGATCGCCGGGAGTGAAATAGAATTTCTCATAATAGAGCGGATCGTCGGGAATGTGCATCTTTCGGTATTTACCGAGGAAGGAGCCATCGGCGTCGAGAACCGCGCACGTGTTGTGGTAGATGCCGGGGGCGCGGCGCTCGAAAAGCGAAACGACCAAGGCGACCTTCTTCTCTTTGGCGATTTTCGCCAGGGCTTCAGTGGCCGGGCCTGGAATTGGCTGGGCCAGATCGAAGAGGCCGGGGTCTTCTGTGCGACAGAAATATTCGGATAGAAAGAGTTCGTGCAGGCAGACGATCTGCGCGCCGCGCGCGGCGGCTTCGCGAACCTTCTCGATGGCGCGGTCGAGATTTTCGGCGGAATTCTTTGTGCTGCGAGTCTGCACGACGCCAATTGAGAATTTATCTACCATTTCGCCGCTTAGATTATCACGAACCGATTCATTGGATTCGAGGGAAGCGCTTCAGGATGCGGCGCTTTTGTCGGGAGCGGGAAGCGGAATTTTCCAAATCGAGCGGCGTAGCTCGACGACGGATGTAACCATGGCGGATTTTTATCGCCAAGATGGCTAGAACCTGTATCCCAGTGACGGCATTCGCGAGCATGATAGGGCCGGACATTCGCAGCAGTCCGTAAAGGAACCATAGCCACACGCCGGTTCCGAACAGCGCCAGCATCGCCCAGGAAAGCCCTTGGCCCCCTGTCCTTCCACGCTTTGACGAGTTGAGGCGCAAACGCGATGGTGGTGAGCGACCCGGCCCAGAAGCCGACGTCTCGGTTTGCGACCGCAGGGAATCGAGGAGCGAGATCCACATGTTTCTAGGATGCCACGAGACCTCGAAGGGGAGTTCCGATAATTGTGGTGCTGGCGTGACGGCGGTACTGCCCGGCCAATCAAGAGATTGGCGTTCCCGAGTGTTAGGGTTGCGGGTGGCGGCGGACTTCGATGGTCCGGCAGCATACCGATGTGACCATTGAAGTCCAAGTAATCACGAACGGGCGTACGTTACGCTTGACGTAACGCATACCAAGTAATATTCTTGGCACGTGATCGTCAGCTATCGGGGCCAGCGGACGAGAGACTTTGTCGACGGGAAACGAGTGAGGGCGTTCTCAGGATTTGAGCGCTCGGCGCGCCTAAAGCTCGACCGTCTGGAAGCGGCCACGTCGCTGAAGGATCTGGCGGCGTTACCCGGCAACCGCTTTGAAGCGTTGGTTGGCGACCGAAAGGGCCAGTGCAGCATACGGATCAACGATCAATGGAGAATCTGTTTCGAGTGGCTTAGCCGATCGCCGGGCCCCTCGAACGTGGAGATCGTTGACTATCATTAGGAGAATCGCTATGGCACTCAACGCTATCCATCCTGGCGAGCACCTACGAGAGGAGCTTGAAGCGCTGCAAATGAGCGCGGCCGAGCTCGCGCGAAAGATCGACGTCCCCACCAACCGGGTTACGCAGATCTTAAACGGGAGCCGCTCGATTACGGGTGACACGGCCCTTCGCCTGGCGCATTTTTTCGGCACAAGCGCGCAGTTCTGGCTAAATCTCCAGAGTCTCTACGAACTGCGCCGGGCCCAGGAAAAGACAGGAAAATCGATCAAGGCTCTTCCCAAGCTGAAGCGCTCCGAGCCGGTGCACGCGTAGTCTGGCTTCATGGCCGGTACTGCCCGCCAGTCAGGAGATTGGCGTTCGCGGGGGTTAGGGCTGTGCGTGGCGGCGGACTTCGATGGCGTCGATGCTTTGGCGGGCGAAGTTCAAATCCGGATTCAGATTCAAGGCCTGTTGGTAAGCGGCTTCGGCGGCGTCCCATTCTCCGCGGTGCATGTAGACGGTGCCAAGATTCACGTAGGCGTCCGCAGTATGCTCCTCGCGGGGATGGGACTGTATGGCCGCGGTCAGCAGCGAGATGGCTTCGTCGGTCCGTCCGGCCTGAGCCAAAGCAACACCGAGATTAATGCTGGCGTCAAGATAGCCGGGTTGTAGCTGGAGGGCTCGCCGCCACGCAGCCATTGCTCCGGGCATGTCGCCCTTTTCCTGTAGACCCTCTCCCCATAGCTCGAACATGAGCTGATTTTCCGGTGCTCCTTGGGCTGCCTTTCGGTAGCAGTCGGCCGCGCGGTCCCACTGGTGCAGTCCCGCGTGTGCCAATCCGAAAGCGGACCATCCCAACCCATCCGGGGGCGGCTCTTTGTAGGCCTGCTGGAGCTCGGCTTCGGCTTCGCTATCTTTTCCGAGATGCGCGAGCGCAATGGCCAGATACAGATGTGGCTCGTAGGTCGTACGGCCGAGCGCTATAGAGCGCTCAAGTGGAGCGATAGCCTGATCGTATTTTCCGGCTCGATAGTAGGACGCTCCTAAGGCCATCTGGACGGCGGGCAAGCGTGGAGAGAGCAGCGACGCACTCTCGAAGAGGCGCACGTCATCGTGCCACTCCGGAATGCGCCGCTCGATCTGCACGACATAGAACAGCAACAGGAACGCGAAGCAGGCATAAGCGGCGCGCGAGATCGGCTTTTGAAAGGAGCCCCGAATTAGATGGAATACGGCCCAGCCCGCGCATATGCAGAAGCCGAGGGAGGGAACGAAAAGGTATCTTTCCGCGAAGACCATGTCGCTTACGTTTCCCACGCTCAGCACGGGGGTGAGGGTGATGAAGAACCAGGCAATCGCGAAGGACAACAACGGTTGGGACTTTCGCAGCCGGAACATGGCGGCGACGAGCGCGGCAATCAGCAGAACGCTTGCGAAGAACTCCCAGCCGGCCGCGCTCTGTGGAATGAAATGATAGTAGTAGTTCAGCTTCGTGGGCCACAGCAGTTTGAGCGCGTACTGCGCGATTAATACCGGGACGGTGAGGAAATTCTGCGAGTGTGAGAGGTGATGGTTTTTCCCGAAGGAGGGCGCAAACGACCCCAGGGCCCGCAGGCGAAAGACGATATAGACCCCTAGGGCGCCCACGTAAGGTCCTAGCCGGCGCAGCATTGGAAGAGAAAACATCGCCGGAAGCGATTCCCGCCGGTAGAGGAATTCGTAAGCCACCAGCAGTGCCGGGAACACCATGGCTGTTTCCTTACAGAACAGTCCCGCGAAATAGACGGCCGTGGACAGAGCGTAGTCCAGCAACGGACGGGGGCCAGTGCGGGCACGATGGTAAAAGAGCATGGCTGTGAACATCGAGAGGCCGCAGAGAAGATCGGGCAGGGCCGCGATCCAAACCATCGGTTCGATATGAACAGGATGAAGCGCAAACAGAAGTGCCGCGCAAAGAGCAAGAGCCGCACTTTCGGCGAGCGCGCGAACCAACAAATATACGATGATCACGCAAGCCAGGCCGGCAAGCAGATTCACAAGATGGAAGAACCAAGGACGAAAGCCGAACGAGTAATACTCGACCATGTAAACCAGCATCTGCAGGGGTCGATAGTAGTTGCTGGTGCCCGAGGAGGCGAAGGCCCAGACGTTCGTTGCGAAGAGCCTGGGGATATTGCGATAGCTGGTAATGAACTGATTCTGGAGCAACTGCGAGGTGTCGTCGGTCACGAACCCGTTGCGGAGCGCTGCGGAGTACGCGCCCATAGTCGCGGCGGCCAGCAGAAGGAAATGCCAGGCCGTGCTCCGACGAGCGGCGTTCGCGGCGGGGCCGACGGCGGTCGAAGCGGGGGATGCCGCCGGAACGAGCGCGATTCGCGGCGAGACGGTGGACTTGCGACGACGCTTCATCGAGGAGGCATTTTAGCCGCGAGGTCATGTTCCAGCCAACCAAATCAAGGGTGAGCGCGTCTCTGTGAAGGACGAAAAAAGTACGCCTAAGGCGGGGTGATCTGGGCGGCGAAGAAATAAGGAATGTGGTTCCAATGCCTTGCGTTGTGTTGTAGAATCTGGGCTTAGCTTCTGCGAGGTAGGCGTTTCAACTACCGAGGAGGGTGGACTAGATGAGAAAGTTGGGCTTTCTTGTAGCCGTACTGCTGGTACTCGGGTTTGCGATACCGTCCAAGGCGCAGGAGGAAGATAAATTCAGCGTGTATGGCGGGTACTATTTCGTTCACTCGAGCATAAGTGTGAGCGGCGAGACGACGGATGATGCGAGTATCTTTCCCCAAGCCGTCAGCAACAGCGAAAACTTCGGTTTTAACTTCAACGGTGGCGGCGGCCAGTTCGCGTATAACTTCAACCAGGACCAGAAGCTCAAGTACGGCTTGGTGGGGGAGTTTACGGGGGTTACGTCGTCGAGTAACCACGTCACCAGCAACGTATTCACGTACCTGTTTGGTCCGCGAGTCTCCTTCGGGGCAGGCAAGCTAACGCCGTTTGTGGAGGTGCTTGTCGGCGGAGCGAGAATCAGCGGCGCGTTCATCAATGGCGGTGTTTCTCAAAACGCGTTCGCTCTGAGTACGGGTGGCGGCCTTGACTACCAACTGACCAAGCACTGGTTCGTTCGCCCGGTGCAGGCTTCCTACCTGATGACACGATTCTCTATTTTCGGTTCGAACCAGACGCAGAACAGCTTCCAGTACTCCGCTGGAGTCGGCTACCGCTGGCCTTAGACTGAATTGAAGTCGGGCAACTTTCGAAACACACAAAGGGCTGGCCATTGGCCAGCCCTTTGCATTTTGATCGGAATTTCATGCCCGCTATGCGTGGCCTAATTCGCTGAAAACAATCGATTGCGCGCGATAGCTCGGATCAGCGGGCCGGCTGCATGCCGCATGCCTTATACGCGACGGCCGCTTGGGACGATGAGAGATAGGTCAAAAGAGCTTTGGCGGCGTCGGGCGATTTCGCGTGGCTCGATACGAATCCAACAAGCGCGGTAGGAGTCGAAATCTCTTTCGGCAATGGCCCGACTATTTCCACGCCGGGGTCATTCACTTCGCTGACAAACGTGACGGCGACGTCGATGTCACCATTGGTAAGCATCTTCAGCAGGCTGACGCCCTGGAGTCGCTTGACCTTAGGCTGCACCTGCTCGAAGATGCCGAGTTTCCTTTGCGTTTCGTCAAAGCTGACTCCCGCAGCGCCCCCTCGCCCGCCGGCTCCGTCCGGATAGGAGATAGCCTTCGCGGCGAGCAGCATCTGTTTGACCGCTTCGGGCGTTGAGATATCGGGCTTGGGATCGCCCTTTCGCACGACGACAACGATGGGGACGCTGGCGAGCGGTGTCTCGCTACTGACGACGACGTTGCCGGAGGCGATCACGTCCTGATACGGTGGCTGCACGATGGGCACGTCAAACGGCTCGCCGTGCACGACCTGTTGGTGGGTAGCGCCGCCGGAGCCGATCGTGGCCTTGACGGGCGAGCCGACGTTGCGTTCGAAGTCGGGTGTCATCCGATCGATGGCGCACTTCATGCCGCCGGGCGCTACGAGAGTAACCGGTTCCTGCGCGCGAGTGCCGCGCGGATTGAACGCGGCCAGAGCGACGATGGCCAACGCGAGCAAATATTTCACTGTTTATTCCTCCAGAAATACGGCGGTGCTGCGTGCGCGACAGCATACCGCATCCGTGCAGCAAGCTGCCACCTAGTCGGCGGCGCGTCTTTGCTTCTGGGTCAAAATTCTAGGAAAATAGACGTTGTACCCGTTGTGATCGCACTGCGTCGCTGCTGAGTGTCTTTTGAATCAAACTACTTCGCATCCTCCGACCCTGCCTGGCCTTGAATGGGCGCACCCGCTCGTTCGCGAGTGGTTCGTCGCCAAATTTGGCACTCCCACCGAGCCGCAGGAGCAGGGTTGGCCGCATATCCTGGCGGACAAAACGACGCTCATCTGCGCTCCGACGGGTTCAGGCAAGACGCTGGCGGCGTTTTTGGCCTGCATCGACCGGCTGGTGCGCAAAGCGGTTGCCGGGGAACTTGAGGACAAGACCGAGGTGCTGTACGTCTCGCCCTTGAAGGCACTCGGAAACGATATTCAGAAGAACCTCGACATGCCGCTGGGAGAAATTCTGCAGCTTGCCCGCGAGCGAGGTTTTCTGATGCCGGAGATACGCACGGCAGTGCGATCGGGCGACACCCCGATGCCCGAGCGCACTGCCATGCTGAAGCGGCCGCCGCATATCCTGGTCACTACCCCGGAATCGCTTTACATTTTGCTGACGGCCGAAAAGAGCCGCGAAATGCTGCGCACGGTGAACACCGTGATCGTGGACGAAATCCACGCTGTGGCCGACGACAAGCGCGGATCACATCTGGCTCTTTCCCTGGAACGGCTTGACGCTCTCACCGGCCGCCGCTCGACTCGCATCGGCCTTTCCGCGACGCAGAAACCGATCGAAACGATCGCCCAATTTCTCGGCGGAAGCGGTCAGCCGGAACCCTCGATCGTGGAAGTGGCGCAGCGGCGTCAGTTCGACCTCGCGATTGAAGTTCCCTCAAGCGAGCTTGGCGCTGTGGCTTCGAACGAAATGTGGGACGAGATTTATAAGCGAATTGCTGATCTGGTTCAGGAACACCGTTCAACGCTAATTTTCGTAAACACCAGGCGGCTTGCGGAGCGTGTGGGCCATCATCTCACCGCCATATTGGGGCAGGATGCAGTCGCTTCGCATCATGGCAGTTTGTCGCGCCAACGGCGGCTAGCAGTCGAAGGAAAGCTCAAGGCCGGGGAACTGCGCGCGCTTGTGGCTACGGCCTCTTTGGAATTGGGAATCGACATTGGCACGGTCGATCTGGTTTGCCAGATTGGTTCGCCGCGCTCGATTTCGGTCGCTCTGCAGCGCGCGGGGCGGGCAGGGCACTGGCGCGGCGCCGTGCCCAAGAGCCGTTTTTTCGCCACGACCCGCGATGAGCTGATCGAGTGCGCAGCGCTGGTTCGTTCGATGCGCGATGGTGAACTTGACCGCATTCTTATTCCTGAAAGTCCGCTCGATATTCTGGCGCAGCAGATAGTAGCGGCGTGCGCGGCGGAAGAGTGGCAGGAAGACGACCTATTTGCTCTTGTTCGCCGCGCTTATCCGTACCGCAATCTCTCGCGTTCGGAGTTCAACGAAATCATCGAGATGCTGTCGAACGGGATCGCCGCACGGCGTGGGCGCTACGGGGCATATCTGCATCGGGACCAGGTGAATGGCCGGCTGCGGGGACGCCGGGGCGCTCGTTTAGCGGCCATCACGAGCGGCGGAGCGATTCCAGATAATGCGCTCTATAGAGTTGTCGCGGAGCCTGAGCAGATTACGGTCGGCACGGTGGATGAAGACTTCGCGGTGGAGAGTCTGCGCGGCGACATCATTCTTCTCGGGAACACCTCCTGGCGCATTCGACGTGTGCAGTCCGGATCGGTGTCCGTGGAGGACGCGCACGGGGCGGCACCGAATATTCCGTTCTGGCGTGGCGAGGCACCGGGGCGCACCGCTGAGCTTTCCGCGCAGGTTGCCGCTATAAGAGAAAGCATCAATGAACTCACCGGAGGCGCGTCACCCACTCTCGGCCGGGAGCTTGCGCCGGCGAATGCGTCGGCCGCGGTCGATTGGCTAAAGGCGGAGTGCGGGCTCGACCGAGCGGGAGCGGAGCAGGCGGTCGAATATATTATCGCCGGACGCGCCGTTTTGCGTGCGGTGCCCACCCAGCAGACCGTGATCGCGGAGCGGTTCTTCGATGAGAGCGGCGGCATGCAGTTGGTGATTCACGCGCCGTTTGGAGCGCGGATCAACAAGGCCTGGGGGCTCGCTCTGCGAAAGCGCTTTTGCCGTTCGTTCAACTTTGAATTGCAGGCGGCCGCTACCGACAATGGCTTGAACATATCTTTGAGCGAGCAGCACAGCTTTCCGCTCGCGGATGTGTTTCAGTTTCTGCGGAGCGCAAGCGTCCAGGAGCTTCTCGAGCAGGCGGTGCTGGCCTCTCCTATTTTCACGACGCGATGGCGCTGGGTGGCGGGACGCGCGCTCGCGCTTTTGCGTTTTATGGGCGGGAAGAAAGTGCCGCCGCAAATTCAGCGTATGCGATCGGACGATCTGCTGGCGGCCGTATTTCCGGAAGCTCTTGCGTGCCAGGAGAATATTGAGGGCGAGATAAAGATTCCCGATCATCCGCTGGTGCGAGAAACCATGAAGGACGCGCTGACGGAAGCGATGGATATCGAGGGCCTGAAGGCGCTCTTGGACGAGATGGCGTCCGGGAGCATCCGGTGCCTGGCGGTGGACACGCCCGTGCCCTCGCAGTTTTCACACGAGATACTGAATGCCAATCCTTATGCGTACCTCGATGACGCGCCGCTTGAGGAGCGCCGCGCACGCGCGGTCGAGATGCGCCGGATGCTTCCTGATGCGGTCCTTTCGGAGGTCGGGAGGTTGAATCCGGCGGCGATCGCCGAGGTGCGGCAAGAAGCTTGGCCGGATGTTCGCGACGCCGATGAGCTTCAGGACGCGCTTCAGACACTGATTGCGTTTCCTGAACCACATAGCGCGACCACAGGCCCTTCTGCGCTACAGGAGAAATGGAGCGAGTCAGCGGCGACGTGGCCGGAGTACTTCGCAAAACTCGTTGCCGAACGCCGGGCTACGCGGGCTTCGGAAGGGAATCGGTCTTACTGGGTCGTTCCGGAAAGAGCGGCAACATTTGCCGCATTGTTTCCGGACGCTCGCTTTGAATCTGCGCTTCCGGAAGTGGAGGCTCAGAAACCCACGCGGGAAGATGCGTTGCTCGCCTGCGTTACCGGCTGGATGGCTCACGCCGGCCCGATCACCTCAACGGCATTGAGCGCTTTCCTGGGGATCGCGGCAAACGACATCGAGAAGGTATTTCTGCGGCTCGAGGGCAGCGGTTCGATTCTGCGCGGAAGCTTCACCGGTGATGCGGGAGAGGAAACAGAATGGTGCGACCGGCGTTTGCTGGCGCGAATTCATCGGCTGACGTTGGGAACGTTGCGCAGCCAGATCCAGCCGGCCACCGCGGCGCAATTTATGCGCTGGCTGCTGCGCTGGCAGCATGTGGCACCCGGGACTCAAGTGCTCGGTGAGCGCGGCACTCTAGAGGTGCTGCAGCAACTCCAAGGTTTTGAAGTTCCGGCGAATGCGTGGGAACGGCAAATCTTCGCGCGCCGGATCGCGAACTACGATCCCAAGGTTCTCGATAAGCTGTGCCTGACTGGCGCGGTGGGGTGGGGACGGCTTTCGCCGCATCCGGCTACCTTTGAGGATCAAAATAGCATTAACAGGCGCGTGGTTCCCACGAGCGTGGCTCCGATCGCATTCTTTGTCCGTGAAGATGCCGATTGGATGATTTCGCAGCATGCGGAAGGCAGTCCTGAGACTCCTCGCGCGTTAAGTGGGGCGGCGCGGGACGCCTTGAACTACCTTCGCCAGCGCGGCGCTTCGTTTTTTGCGGATCTGGTGCGCGGCACGGGAAGATTGAAAGCAGAAGTGGAGACGGCACTGTGGGAATTGGTCACCGCCGGACTGATCACCGCCGACGGATTCGACAACATTCGCGCTCTGATTGATCCCAAGCGCCGCGCCGGGCAGGGGCGAGGCCATAGCACCCGGCCGCGTCACAGCAGCGGGCGGTGGTCGCTCCTCTATAGCCAGGAAGCTCCCGATCGAACGCGGGTCGCAGAGGCTGCCTGCTGGATGCTGCTCAGACGCTACGGCGTGGTTTTTCGCGAAGTGATCGCCCGTGAGACGATTGTTCCTCGCTGGCGTGAACTGCTTGTCGCGTTTCGCCGCCTGGAAGATCGTGGTGAAGTGCGCGGCGGCCGCTTCGTCAGCGGATTCATGGGAGAGCAGTTTGCGCTGCCGATGGCGGTTGAATCTTTGCGAGCAATGCGCACGAGTGAGGCCGCCGAGCAGACTGTTACGATCTCCGCCGCCGATCCGTTGAACCTGGTGGGCATCGTGGTGCCAGGGGCTCGCGTTGGAAGCGTCTCCGGCAAAGTCGTTGCCTTCCGCGACGGATTGGCAGTCGACACGGAAGACCCAGCCGCGATGTTCGCGAACTCCTTCGCCGTTTGAATCTTGCCCTTGAGAAGTGGCCGAGCAGTTACGTCAACTTGCCTCGAGGTTTGCGGTATACTCCGCCCGCTTCGATGAAAGGCTGGATCGTCGGTAACGGTGACGAGCGCATTCATGACCCTTTATAGGCTAGTGGCATTAGTACTTTTGTTCGGGCTGTTCGCCGCGATATTGGCTTGCCTTGAGGTGGGCTATCGCATGGGGCGCAATAGTTTCGACAGGATTCAGGAGCGGACCTACGAGGGCACCGGCTCCATCGAAGCTGCTTTGTTCGCGCTTCTCGGTCTCCTCCTGGGATTCAGCTTTGCGAGTGCAACGTCCCGGTTCGAATCGCGGAACCAGTTGATCGTTCAGGAGGCGAACGCCATCGGCACCGCTTATCTTCGCCTAGACCTGCTTCCTGCGAGCGAGCAGCCCGCAATTCGTCAGTTATTCCGGGACTATCTGGATGCCAGAATCGGAGCGTATGAGAATTTTGTTCATCCAGAAGCTGCCAGGCAGGAATTTGCGCGTGCGTCGGAATTACAGCAGCAGATTTGGTCGCGGGCGGTGCCGGCCAGCCGCGCGGACCCCACTCAAGAATCGACCCGGCTCTTGTTGCCGGCGCTCAACGAGATGATCGACGTCACGACCTCACGCGCGATCGCGCTGGAGATCCATCTGCCGGCGCTGATCTTCTGCCTGTTGATCGGCATTGCGCTGCTAACTGCCTTGCTTGGGGGATACGCGATGTCGAAGCGCCAGAGCCGCAGTTGGCTGCATATGCTTCTTTACGCCGCGATCATTTCCGTCACTATTTGCGTCATCTTCGACTTCGATAACCTCCGTTTCGGTCTGATCAAAGTCGACGCCGCCGACAAGGCCCTTCTTCAACTCCGCAATTCGATTCAGTAAGCAGGGACTCTTTTTTATTTCAGTCCTTTGATTACGTAGGCCTGGGACAGCAATTGCGAATATTCGTACGCATAGGCGTTTGATCCGCTGGAAAGCCACGGCGGGCTAACGCCGGATGCTCCGGTTGGAAGATTGATGCCAAATTCCCTCCAGAAATCCATTTTCCCCGTGGCTATGTTCACGCGATACACCTTCAAGGTAGAGATATCCGTTTGTCGCACGCGGGAGGCGATGTATAAAGACGCTCCGTCGGATGTCCATCCTACGATTCCGTAGGTCGAATCAATCCCTGGAATTGCCCGCATGACGCTGCCGCCAAGCGTCCAGACGCCCACTTTTCCGTCAGGCCCGGTGACTGCAACCTCGCGCGCGTCGGGAGAGAGCGCGACGCCGTACACGCCCTCAGGCGTGATCGGCTTGGAGGCACCGCTGCTAACATCAATCTGGTAGTCACGGGCGCCGTGGGCGGGCTCGATTCCTTCTGCGATCAGCGTTTTGCCGTCGGGGAAGTAACGAACGTTTCTGTAAGAGACGTTATCGTGCGTCAGTTGGCGGCTCTCGCCGGCGCCGGCCGGCACCAGGCTGAGCGCTCCGATCTTCAGCGGCCTCGTGACCAACCATTTGTTATCGGGTGAGATGGCACCTCCGATACCATCGCCGATGCGCACCGGAGGCGATCCATCTGTGTCGCGCAGAAAAACCGTGTAATTGGGTCCGCCCCCTTCTGCTTCCTCTTCAAACAGCACCTTGGTGCCGTCGCGGCTGATGTCTCTCACTTCCGACCATCCGAGCCAGCCGAGCTCGCGCTCGTCTTTTCCGCTGGGGGGCGTGCCTCGCATGTTCACGCGTTGCTGATGCACGATCATGAGCGCCAAGCCATCGTGAATATCCTGCAGCCACATTCCTCCGGGCACGTTGGTAATGCTCCGCAGTTTGCCGCCCAGGGTCACGCCGCGGAGATTATTCGCTGCGCCGCTGTCCGAGCTGGCAAACCAGATTTCGTCTCCTGAAGGCGACCACTCCACGCCTTCGAGCGAAGACCAGCCGGAAGACAGTTTCCTCTCACGGCCATCGGGGCCGATCACCGCAACGGAGCCTTGATCGTCGCCTCCTGGATTCTCGTGGTCCGCGAACGCCACCGACTTACCGTCCGGCGAAATCTTTGGGTGGCTGATCCAGTTGATGCTGTCGAAGAGCACCTTGCCAATCGGATATTCCAGCCGCCAGTGCGAAGTCTCTGGAGCAAAGCGAACCACCGCCATGCTCTGGCCGTCGGCGGCCCAGTCCGCATCCTGAACGTTGTCCAGCATTTCCCGCGGGCTCCCGCCGCTCAGCGGAATCCGCGCCAGGGTTCCCGTCCGCGCGTAACCGCCGAGGGCGAGCTCGTTGAGTCGGACGGCCAGCTCACCGCTTTTCGAGATCGAGAGCAGTTCAGCATTCTTCAATCCCAACTCGCTGGCGCCATTGTCACCGGCGCGGGAAAGATAGAGCTGGTTCGCTCCGCCGTCCCAAGCGGCGCTGTAAACAATGCTGCCGTCGGGAGTGAAGCGGGCGTTGCCGACCGTACCGGTGCGAAATGTGATTTGCTGATACTCAGGCGGCGGCACCGCTCCGCCGGTTCGGCCCACCCACCATCCCAGACCGAGCATGGCTGCGGCCAAGAGGATTGCAGCTGCGATGCCAATCAGCTTTTGGCGCGACTGCCCTTTTTTTTCTTCCGCGACTGCTTGAGCGGCTGAGCTGCCGGCGGTCGAAATGTGCGATAGCGCTTCGAGAGCGAATGCCAGATCTTTCGCAGACTCGAAACGAAGCTCGGGGTTCTTCTCCAGGCAGCGCCGGACGATGCGATCCAGGGCGGGAGGGATGGGAGGCTGGACGTCGGTGACTTCCGGCGGATCTTCCCGCAGAATCGCCGTCATCGTTTCTGCGGTGGTGCCGCGCTGAAATGCCCGCTTGCCCGTGAGCATCTCAAATAATACAGCGCCGAAGGCAAACATATCGGTGCGGGCATCGACGGGCTCGCCGCGCACTTGCTCGGGAGCCATGTAGCTGGCGGTGCCGAGGACGATGCTCGCAGCCGTTTGCGCACTCGTCAGCGTTGCGTCGTCTGGCTTGGCACTTTCTTTCCCGACAAATTTCGCGATTCCAAAATCGAGGATCTTGACGCGACCGTCGCGGCAGACGAAAAGGTTCTCCGGCTTGAGGTCGCGATGCACGATACCCCGGTGATGAGCGGCTGCCAGGCCGTTGGCGATTTGGACGGCGTATTCGATGGCCTTGCGCTGGCGCAGGGGTCCGCGGTCGAGGGTTGCGCGAAGGCTCTCGCCTTCGAGTAACTCGGAGACGAGGAATGGCGCGCCGTTGAGGTCGCCCACGTCGAAGATCGCCAGAATATTGGGGTGATTGAGCGCAGCCACGGCCTGCGCTTCCTGCTCGAACCGCCGAAGGCGATCGGGATCGCGAGCGAAGGAATCCGGAAGGATTTTCAGGGCAACGTCGCGGCCGAGCCGGGTATCGCGGGCGCGATAGACCTCTCCCATACCGCCCGCACCCACTTGAGATTGGATGGTGTAAGGACCGAGCTGTGTGCCGGAGGACAGAGCCATAAAACGGGGCAAATTATAACAGGGTTTGCGCCTCGACATCGTACGACCGCCGCCCACGCGCAGAGCTCGCGCGCAATGCGGAGTGAGGACAAGGGCCTTGAACGTGTGCTAGATTCTCGTGCGAGACTGACCGGCTGAAGATAGGCTCGTGAACCTTCGCTTACCGCTCTTCCGACGAAGACGAAGATGGCCGCGAAACGACGCACCAGTCAAAAGATTCCTAAGCGAGGATCGAGCGCGCTTGGGCCGAGCATTCAGGTGCGGATGGCCGAAGGAAAGGCCATGCGGGAGAAAATTCCGCGGGCCGCGCATGGCGCCTGGGCTGCTCCTGCCGGCCGACCCGATCCGATTGAAATTCTCCACCAGTCCGATCGCGGACGGCTGCCGGAGCTCCTTCCCATCCGATACGGCCGGATGCGGCAATCGCCGTTCGCATTCTTCCGTGGTTCGGCGGCAGTGATGGCGTGGGACCTCTCGAAAACTCCCTCGACGGGAATTCGCGTGCAAGCGTGCGGCGACTGTCACGCCTCAAATTTTGGCGGCTTTGCGAGTCCCGAGCGCCAGCTGCTGTTCGACATCAACGATTTCGATGAAACGCTTCAAGCGCCCTGGGAATGGGACGTCAAGCGCCTCGCGGCGAGCATCGTCCTCGCATCGGATGATCTCGGCATGGGCGGCAAGCCTGCCAATGGGGCTGTGCTTGCCATGGCGAAGTCTTACCGCGAACACATGCGCGAATACGCTCAAATGCGCAACCTTGAGGTGTGGTACTCGCACATGGACGCCGAAGTATTCATCGACGAAGCGAAGACGAAAGCAGCCAAGAAACGCTGGCAACAAGTGGAAACGAAGGCGCGGCTCCAGACGGCCGAGCACATTTTTCCGAAAGTGGCAGACGTGGTAAACGGCCGGACGCGAATCGTGGATCATCCGCCGCTGGTGTATCACCCTCGCGATCGGGACTTGATGCGGAAACACGTAACCCGGATGTTCCACAAATACCGCGAGACTCTTCCCGAAGAGCGGCGCGTGATCCTGGACCGATATCACATCGTTGATGTCGCGCGGAAAGTGGTGGGGGTGGGCAGCGTGGGAACACGTTGCGATGTGGCGCTATTGATGGCTGGCGACCACGATCCGATGCTGTTGCAATTCAAACAGGCGGTGCGCTCGGTGCTCGATCCCTATGCAGGCAAAAGCCAGTATTCCAACCACGGTCAGCGGGTGGTGACCGGGCAGCGGATGCTCCAATCGGCAAGCGACGTGTTTCTGGGATGGACGCGCGACGAGGAAGGCCGCGACTATTACTTCCGCCAGCTCCGCGACATGAAAATGAAGATCGATTTGGAAAATATGAAGAAGGAAGACTGGTTCGAGTATGTCGAAATCTGCGGTTGGACCCTCGCCCGCGCGCACGCGCGAACAGGCGACGCGGCGTTGATCGGCGGATATCTCGGAAAGAACGACAAGTTCGACGTATCCTTGGCCGAATTTGCAGGTTCCTATGCTCAGCAGGCTGAGCGCGACCATGCGGCCCTGGTGAAAGCGATTCGTGCGGGACGGGTAAAGGCCGCCGGAACAGTCGCAGACTGATGCGAGCTGTCTAACTGCTGCCGTCGAGCGCTCGGGGTTCGCAGAAACGCCGCTTATTGAAGGGGTTGGTGGGCCCGCTAGGATTCGAACCTAGGACCAACGGTTAATTCCACAAACGCTATGTTGCTGAATCGTCTAGCCTCTGTCTGCGTCAGGCATGCCGTTACAGCACGGTATTTGGGTGGTTTTGTTCTCAAGTTGTTCTCAACTTTGGAATCTGTGAGACCGACACGGAACGTGCCCTACGGGAAAGGATGGTCGGATGGCAACTACGAAGCGATTCAGTGCTAGGCCCGCTCCCGTTGACGAAGGATTTCTCTCGCCTCAGGACGCGGCCGAAATGCAAGTGGTGCGGGAATGCGCGCCTTTGCAAGAATCCAAAGTCGCACTGTGCAAATGCAGCAACGAAGACCAAGACAATTCTAGTCGTCGACGATAAAGGTACGTGCGCGAATCAATTCTGATTCTCTGGCGATATGTTCCTGCCTCAGGCCAGGTCCTCAGGTTGAATCGGCAAGCGCCGAATTCTATTGCCGGTGGCCGCAAAGATGGCGTTGCATATCGCCGGAGCAATCGGTGGCACGCCAGGTTCCCCAGCGCCCGTAGGCTTCTCTTCGCTTGGAACGATATGCACCTCAACGACCGGCATTTCATCAATGCGCAACATCGGGTAATTGTTGAAATTGGATTGAACCACGCGCCCGCGATCGATCGTAATCGCATCATGAAGCGCCATCGTCAAACCCCAGACGATTCCGCTTTGCATTTGCGCTTCAATCGTGGCGGGATTAACGACGTGTCCGCAATCAAACGCACAAACAACGTGGTGAATTTTCAGAGTACGCGCACTGCGGTCTACTGAGATTTCGGCCACTTCAGCCGCATAGCTTCCAAACGCATACAGCGTCGCCATGCCGCGGAATCGACCCGGGGGCAGCGGCGTCCCCCAGCCGGCCTTCTCGGCGGCAAGATCCAATACCGCTAGTAGCCTCGGGGAGTTCGCCAAAAGACGACGGCGCAGCTCATATGGGTCTTTCTTCCCGGCTGCGGCGATTTCGTCTATGAAACTCTCGCTGAAGAATCCATTTTGGGAATTTCCGACGGATCGCCAGAACCCGACGGGTATGCCCGGCTCTGTCATCTGGTAGTCCACAAAGAAGTTCGGGATGGAATAGGAAATATCCGCGCATCCCTCGACGCTCGTCCGATCCATCCCGTTTTTCACGGAACCAGGCATAAACCCATTGGAGACCGAAGAGCACGCAATGCTGGTCGTCCAGGCAATCGGCCATCCGTCCTTATCGAGACCAGCGGCAAACCGGGCGTACGAAGCCGGACGATAAAAATCATGCTGCATGTCGTCTTCCCGAGACCAGGTAAGCTTTACGGGGGCGCCGACGGATTTCGAAATCTCCACCGCCTCGCCCACAAAATCACTTCCGCGGCGTCCAAATCCGCCTCCGAGATAGGTGGTATGAAGTTTGACCGCCTCGATGGGAAAGCCGGTGATCTTAGCGGCCAGGGCCTGGGACATCGTTTGCATCTGAGTTGGCGCCCATATCTCACAATAGTCCGCGCGAACGTCCGCGGTGCAATTCTGAGGTTCCATCGGGGCGTGCGACAGATAGGGGGCTTCGTATACTGCCTCGATCTTCTGTGCCGCGCTGGACAGCGCGGCGGCTGCATCACCGTCTTTGCGCGCCACCACGCCCGGATGGGAGGTGCGCGCCGCAAAAAGATTTCGAATACCTTCGCTATTTAGATTCGCGTTCGGCCCTTCGTCCCAGCGAATCTCGAGTGCGCGACGCCCTTGCATGGCCGTCCAGGTGTTGTCGGCCACGACCGCCACGCCGTTCGAAATCTCGACTACTTTTTTCACGCCCGGAACACTCATTGCTTTGGTCGCATCAAAACTCGCCACCTTGCCGCCAAATACCGGGCAGCGCTCCACGACGGCGTAGACCATTCCCGGCCTGCGCACATCAATGCCAAACTGCGCGCTGCCGTTCACTTTGACCGCCGTGTCCAACCTCTTGGTCGGCTTGCCAATGGTGTGGAAATTCTTTGAGTCTTTTAGCGGAACGTTCTGGGGAGCTGAGAGTTTTCCCGCGGATTCCGCGAGACTACCGAATGTCAGCCGGCGATTCGTGTCCTGATGCAGAACAGCGCCGTCCACCGCCTTGCATGTCGATTTCTCGACGCCCCACTTTTGGGCCGCCGCTTCGAGCAGCATCTCGCGCGCAGTTGCGCCCGCTTTCCTCATCGGCTCCCACGATGATCGGACGCTCGAGCTCCCGCCCGTCCCTTGCGAGCGAAATGCCGGGTTGTAATATATCTCCGCAGCATCCGCAAACTCGGTATGAATGCTCTTCCAGTCGCACTCCAGCTCTTCCGCGGCGAGCATGCAGAGAGCGGTCAGGATCCCCTGCCCCATCTCCGACTTATCGATCACAATCGTTACGCTCTCATCGGTGCTGATCCTGATCCAGGCATTCAGCGCCGTAGCCGCCTCGGCCGCTTCTAGCGTTTCGAACCGGCCAGGAAGATAGAAGCCGATCACCAGCCCGGCCGATCCGGCCGCCGCGGTCTTCAGGAAGCTCCGGCGATTCACAGTTGTCATTGTTCCAGCGCTCATGCCGCACCTCCCAAAAGAACCGCCTCCGGTCGTAACTCTTTTTCTCCGCCGCCCTTGTGGTCGATATTGGACGCGCCCGACCCCAAATTGTGCATTTCCGCGGCGCGGTGAACGGCCTGCCTAATCCGCTGATACGTTCCGCACCGGCAAATGTTGCCCTTCATTGCGCTGTCGATCTCCGCATTGCTCGGTTGAGGGTTTTTCGCCAGAAGGGCGGCCGCCGACATAATTTGCCCCGACTGGCAATAGCCGCATTGCGGCACATCAATCTCCATCCATGCCTTCTGCACGGGATGGCTTTCATCCGGTGACAGCCCTTCGATGGTTGTTACTTTCTTTCCCGCCACACTCGTGATAGGCGTCACGCACGACCGGGTTGCCGCGCCGTCGATATGCACCGTGCACGCCCCGCACAATGCCATGCCGCAGCCAAACTTCGTCCCGGTCATGCCGAGTGCATCCCGCAGCACCCACAAGAGTGGCATTCCCGGATTCACATCCACCGTCTGAGCTTTCCCGTTCAATGTGAATTGAATCGCCATCGTGAGCCTCCGTCGTTCCCGCCGGTACGCATGTTACTCCAATCTTCGCAGGCTGGCGATGATCAGCCCAGCAATCGTGAGGAAGCAACAAACTCACTGCCCTACCCGCGTGAAGGGCTGGCGCGGTTTGCTATTGTGAGGTGAATCTGCGCGCGCGCCTCTGCTGCAACAGGATTTTTTTCGTCAGGGAGCCGACGAAGTACTAGATCGGGACTTCTCCGGTAACGGCATTTACCAGGAGTCAGGGCACTTGCGGATTGACGGCGGGAATCGATTGTCGCCAAACGTCGAGTCCGCGGCAGGTAGTCGCCGGCTTCATTGAAAAATAGTCCATTGCGGACTAAAATCCCGGCGATGCATATTTCCGCTCCGTTTATCAGAAGACCTGTTGGTACAACCTTGCTCACAATCGCGGTGATACTTGCGGGTGCAAGCGCCTATCGTTTTCTGCCGGTAGGTCCGTTGCCCAATGTCGATTTCCCGACCATTCAGGTGAACGGCGGGCTCCCGGGAGCCAGTCCGGAGACGATGGCTTCCTCGGTAGCTACTCCGCTCGAGCGGCAGTTCGGTCGGATTGCAGGGGTAACGGAAATGACATCGACCAGCATGTTAGGCTCTACGAGCGTCACTCTTCAGTTTGATCTCAATCGCAACATCGATGCCGCCGCTCGGGATGTGCAAGCAGCGATCAATGCGGCGGCGGGACAACTGCCCGCCGGTCTACCTAGTCTCCCAACGTATCGAAAAGTGAACCCCTCAGATTCACCGATTTTGATTCTGTCACTCACATCCGACAGTCTTCCGCTTAGCCGCTTGTATGACCTCGCTGACACGGTGATCGACCAAAAGATTTCACAGGTGAGCGGGGTGGGCCAAGTAACTGTCGGCGGCGGCGCTCGGCCGGCCGTTCGCATTGAGCTGAATCCAACGGTATTAGCAAGTTACGGCCTTAGCCTGGAGGGTATTCGAACTGTGCTGTCACAGGTGAACGCCAATACTCCCAAAGGCTCCATTTCGAATGGCGTCGATACCTGGGTACTGACCGATAACGACCAGCTGTTCAACGCCGATCGTTACCGTCCGCTCGTCATCGCCTACAGGAACGGTGCTCCAGTGCGGTTGGGAGACATTGCCAGCGTGGAGGATTCTGTTGAGGACATCCACCAGGCGGCTCTTGTCAGCGGCAAACCAGGCATCGTTATCTTCATTTTCCGCCAGCCAGGTGCGAACATTGTTGGAACAGTAGACAAGATTTTGGCGATGCTTCCCTCGTTGCGGCCCTCCATTCCAGCCGCGGCGCAGTTAGACATCGAGCACGACCGCACGCAATCCATTCGGGCCTCCGTTCACGATATTCAAATCACTCTGCTGATCACCGTAGTACTCGTCATTTTGGTGATTTTTGTCTTTCTGCGCAGCGTGCGGGCGACGTTGATTCCTGCAGTCGCCGTGCCCGTTTCGCTGGTCGGGACATTCGGGGTGATGTATCTGGCCGGATATTCTATTGATAACTTGTCGCTCATGGCGCTAACGATCGTAACCGGATTCGTGGTCGACGATGCGATCGTGGTGATCGAAAACATCTCTCGATACTTGGAGAAGGGTCTTTCACCTTACGAGGCTGCACTGAAAGGGTCTCAGGAGATCGGCTTCACCGTCCTTTCCATGAGCACATCTTTGGTTGCGGTGTTCATCCCGATTCTGTTTATGGGCGGAATCGTGGGCCGTTTGTTCCGTGAATTCGCGGTCACACTCAGCGTGGCGATTGGTATGTCATTGATCGTGTCGCTGACGACCACACCGATGATGTGCGCACAAATACTCAACTCTGCTAAGAAGGATGAGAAGCATAACTGGCTTTACCGTTTGAGCGAGCGAGGCTTCAATGCGCTCTTGGCGGCCTACGACAGAGGTATTCGCTGGGTACTTGCGCATCAGAGGTTGACGCTGGCAACCACGATCGGAATGGTGTGCCTGAGCGTTCTGCTTTACTACTTCGTTCCCAAGGGCTTTTTCCCTCAGGTAGATATCGGCACGATCAATGGCTCCATGCAAGCCGCACAGGACACTTCGTTTGACTCGATGGAGCAGAAGCAGTGGCAATTCAACTCTATTGTACTGGCCGATCCAGCTGTAAGAGCCGCGACGTCCGGAGTGGGCGGCGGGGCGATGAACACCGGCCAGATCCACATCCATCTGAAACCGCTTTCTCAGCGGGATGCCACGGCCGATCAAGTCATTCAGCGCCTTCGAAGAAAACTAAGTGTCATCCCCGGCGCTAGGCTGTTTCTGCAAGCAGACCAGGATATCCGTGTGGGAGGACGACAGAGCAACTCGCAGTATCAGTTCACGCTGGAAAGCGAAGATCTGGACGAACTGAATCATTGGGCTCCTATCATGCTGAAAAAGCTCGAGACGCTGCCCGAGCTGCGCGACGTTTCGACCGACCAGCAGGTAACTGGCTTGTCCGCTAATCTGGTGATTGACCGGGACACGGCTTATCGCTTGGGTGTTCCGGCTCAGGTAATCGACAGCACGCTTTACGACGCCTTCGGACAGCGCCAGGTCTCGACTCTTTTTGCTCCAATGAACGAGTACCACGTGGTGATGGAAGTCGCAGATCCTTTTCGGCAGAACTCCGATGCCCTGAAGAGTATTTATGTGCAATCCTCCACGGGCGTCCAAGTTCCATTGAGTGCGTTCACTCATTACGAGCAGAAGTACACGTCTCTCGCCGTGAATCACCAGGGGCAGTTTCCGGCTATAACCCTTTCGTTCAACTTGGCGCCGAACGTTGCGCTTGGAGACGCGGTAACAGCCGTCGAAGTAGCTCAGCGGGATGTCGGTCTACCCACTGTTATGCGTGCCAGTTTTCAGGGCACCGCGCAGGCGTTTCAATCTTCGTTGAAGAATGAGCCAATCCTGATCCTGGCGGCCGTTGGGGCAGTCTACATCGTGCTCGGAATGCTATACGAGAGCTACATCCACCCCATCACGATCCTGTCGACTTTGCCTTCGGCGGGAGTAGGCGCCTTATTGGCATTGCTCATTTGTCATACGGAACTCAGTGTCATCGCCCTAGTTGGCATCATCCTTCTGATTGGAATCGTCAAGAAGAACGCGATTATGATGGTTGATTTTGCAGTCGACGCCGAGCGTAGGGAGGGCTGCTCGTCCGAAGATGCAATTTACCAAGCCTGCATGCTGCGTTTCCGTCCCATCATGATGACGACCATGGCTGCTCTCCTGGGCGGCCTGCCGCTGGCTCTCGGAACGGGGATGGGTTCGGAACTGCGCCGGCCTCTGGGCATTAGCATCGTTGGCGGACTCCTTATCAGCCAGCTCTTGACGTTGTTCACCACTCCCGTGGTCTATCTGTACATGGGTCGACTCCGTCTGTATCTGGCGGGACCCGATCGCAAGCTGGTGAAGGGACATTCGGAGTCGTGGCCCTCTCCGGAAACCAGTCTTCCCACACACTAACCCCCATGCTCCTCGGCGATTCCTGACTTCGTTAGTTCCTGATGAGCCGCATCGCGAGACAACTGCCGTACTAAAACTTCACTTGTCCGGTAACCGCGTACTCAGGCACTACGGGTCTATACTCAACGCCCATGAAGGTAGCGGCCTTGGTTTCGTTGATGTGTTTGAGCGCGACGTGTCTTGCGGTGTCCGTATTCTCCGTTCGTTCGTCGACATTTGCAGGTGAATCGCCTGTTTCATATTGCGTTATCGCTGCTTTCAGACAGGGTTTTTCCCTAGTTGTGGAAACATAGAGTCTGACCTAACGGCAACGTCTTTGGAGGAAACAACATGAAAATGACCAGGGCCGTACTAGCTTTACTCGGGAGTACGCTGCTCGTTGGTGCCCTTGACATCGAAGCACAAACGACCGAAAGGCAGACGACAGTCACGTTCAGTCATCCTGTACAAGTGCCCGGACAGACTCTTCCCGCGGGCACGTACATATTCACAATTTCCGAATCGGTCGGCATACGCAACATCATGGGAATCTGGGATAAAGATCACACAAAACTCATCACGAAGGTGATTACGATTGCCAATCGGCGCCTCACGCACGGTAGCGAAACCGTAATCGAGTTCCACGAAGCACTCCCGGGTGCACCGAAAGCGCTGAAAGCCTGGTTTCCCCCTAAGAGCAAACGCGGCCTCGAGTTCGTCTACCCGAAAGAAACAGCCACGCAGTTAGCCCAGGCCAACAACGAACAAGTGCCCGCCGAAACCGTTGAAGCGACTCCGAGTACCCTGACGACCGTTCCTTTACAGGCAGTCACCGCTCAGGGCAAAGAAGAACCGATAGACCAAGCGTTCCCGGCAGAGGCACCGAAGTAGCTCCTGACAAGTCGGATTCCCGGACATATGGTGGCTAGGACTCTGCTCGATGGTTCCCTGCCCGAAAACCCGACACTGCCCCAAAAACCTGTTCCTTGGTTGACCGGAATCGTTGAGGCTGGAATGCCGATTGGCGAGATACTCGCCTTGAGATGGAAACGCGTGGAACTGTCGCATCCGAAAAGCTCTCGGCGACTTCGATTGTGCCGCGCATCGGGATCACGCGATTGCTGCTACGAGTTTTTGGCAAACCGAAAAGGCCACGGACTCGCAACGTCGCGCCGTCGAGCGAGTCGCCGGAGTTTTGTTCTCAGATGTTCTCAAGTTGGAAGACGGTGCAACAGGGGACGGTCAACTAGCTGTGTTCTCAAGGCTTAAAAAACGGTTGGTGGGCCCGCTAGGATTCGAACCTAGGACCAACGGATTATGAGTCCGCTGCTCTAACCAGCTGAGCTACGGGCCCCACGTGTAACTATAAGCGGATGCGAGCCTTATTGTATCAGGCTGAGTTCTTGTTTTTGGCGCTCAACTCTTGGTGTCAGTTTGGTGACAGTTGTTTTGCAGCGATAGGCGATCACCATTCGCTTCACCTCGGCCAGTTTGTAATCCGGATCCAAGTGCGCACATCGTAAAACCATCGCCAGTGTTCTGTCGCGCAGCAGCTCCGTCACCGTACGCAGATCGGCGCCGCTCATCGCGAGCCGGCTACTAAAAGTGCGCCGCAGAGTGCCACGTGAATCCATAGGCATTCGCCGGTTCGACAGCGGGTTCGAACAGCACCGGTGGCTCGGCGCCCCACCGGCGACAACTTCGCTTTGGCCGTGTTGTCTGCATAAGTCCAAAAGGACCCGGAGCGCCGTTTGAGGCTTAAGGCAGGCTCGCTGGTCACGGTAGCGCTAATTCGGAAGTGCCGAGATATAGCGGCCTCGCCGACAGGACGTGGCGCCTGTGGGGCTGTCGGCGAGGAACGCCCGTCGCGACTTGGGGTAGGTTGGCCGCGGCTCTTCGGTGCCGGTAACCTCGCGCAGCACCGGAGTGGCTTAAAGGGAAGCGTGCCGCACAAAGACACCAATTCAAGTCGGAACGCGTTCGCCGATTCGCCGGTACGAAGTATGTATAATTTGAAGGCTTAAGAGAGGCTTAAGATGCAGGCCCGGGCGAAGTCACGAATCTTAATGGCGAGCGTAACGGTTCGTCCGGACAACAGAGCCCGCCAGCCACAATATTCCCTTTAGTACAAGGCATACCACGCGAAGAGGCCCACGCCGGCGATCACCACCGCAGTCATCAGAAACGCAATCAGTCGACCCGAGTTCATTTTTTCCGCTACGTGGGTGCTGGAGAAGATTAGTCCCATCCCGATGAAGAGCACAATGTCGGCCAAAGCCTGCGCCGTCCAATTATGTCCCGCGATACGGTTCATAAAATTATTCAGCGGACGGTAAGCATCTTTCGTGCACGCGAGCGCCGTATTGAAAAGGGCGATGATGGCGGCAGCCAAGCCAAATGCAGCGCTGGCGTTCCCTAGCTTCGCAGCGTCGGCGCTCACTTTTCAGTTCCTCCCACGGGACGCAGTAGCGCAACTTTTACTCCGTGGTCGATCACCGCCCCCGCACCTTCGATTGCCAAACCGCTCACCACGATCAGCATCGCGACGCAAAGCACCATCTTGCGCGCCGCAGCATTGGCATACAGCCGATCCCGCGTCGCGATCGGAAGATAGAATGCCAAAATCAGCGTCATCAAAAAGAGATGCTCTTTCGCTTCCATGAACAAATTATGCGCGAAGGGCCACGGCCCCTTAAGGATCAAAGCTCTCTCAACCGGATAGAAGTGCAGATACCAATACCCTCCCAGGATGAGGGCCGCGGCCATCAAGATCGCAACGACCCCGGCGATCTTACGTATGCGCCCCGCATTTTCTTCCCGCGCGTTCAGCGTCTCGACGAACACCCATAGCGCCAGCAGTGTTCCCAGCATGCCCACCGTTGCGTGCGCAAAAAACATTAAGTCGTTGTTTGTGACTGTCACAACAACCTCATGTTCTTCCCTGCAACCATCATCGCAGCGTCGCGACGATGGGCCCGGCCCCCGCGAGGTGGCCGAAGCCAGAGCCGCCTACTGGCTGAATCTTTATCCGAATCCTTGTCCGAGTCTGCGGATTTCTTGCCCCACGTCCAGTACAGCCCTACGTATGCGTAATTCTCGGTTTGGCCCGCGATGCTGTGGCCGTAGCAAAACAGTATTTGGAATCCCGGCTTGTGAACGTAGTAGTAGCCGCCGAAATCGGCCATTGTGGAGGCTTTGATCTGCGGCGCCGCAGACCCCTCCGCCCCGTGCGAAAAGATTTCGCCGCCCAGCGTGAGTTTCTCGCCGATGTCGCGCTGCAGCAGCCATCCACCGTACGTGAAATTCTTGTACCCTGTCTGCGGAACAATCGTTTCTCCCGCGCCGCCATAAGTCGTCCACGGCCCAAAACTTTTCTGCGCCCACATCGGCATCCGGTACCACACCTTGCCTACGCCTAAGCCGCGGTTGGCACTGCCGCTGGGAAGCTCAAACATGGGGAATATGCCGACTGCCGGAAAGTGCTTGCTTTCCTGAATAAAGCGGTATTTGACGCCCGTTTCGACATCGCCGATGCCGTATTCGTTTGGCCCGACTCCCGAGGGGGCGTACTTGGGATTGTTCGACGGGAAAACAGCGGCCAGTGGAACAACTACGTGCAAGTGGACGTTCGGCAGTGCGCCCCAGTTGAATTCGATAGCCGGTCCGGCGGCGTCGGTCTCGACCGGCGTGCCATCGGACGAGGCGAATGTGTAGAGCTCGTAGTTGCGGTAGTCGATGGGCTGGGGATCGTCAGTTTGAAATGGCGGGCCGGCCCAGGCAGCGCTGGAAGTAAAGATTATCGTGAGGAACGCAAGCAACAATGCAGGCTTCATGAATACCCGCTCGCTCCCCTGACTGTCTAGATGCTTTGGCATTCAGTGTCTCGCGAATAAACAAGACTACATCAGCGGCGCGGAAACTATACCTCGCTGCAGGCAGTTGATCTCCGTTTAAGTATGAGGCGCACGCTGGCGGATAATCATTAATAATGGTCTATGACCGAGCAACCTACCTAACTCACGCCTAACACCGCCGGAATCCCGAGCAGACCCGAATCTTATTTTGCCGAACCTGAAGGAAACCTTAAGATCCAGGATCCGTCGCAGCACGTGGCAAATTGTATGGGGAGGGGCAAGTGTGCTACAGATGCGACTGGAGGAGCCATTCCATGCGTGTTTTGGTCGTGGAGGACGAGCGGCGGCTCGCTGAAAATATCGCGCGAGCGCTCCGCGAAGGAGCGGGCTACGCCGTGGACGTCGCCGCGGACGGTGAAGCGGGCCTCGATCACGCCGAAACCAGCGACTATGATCTGCTGGTGCTGGACCTGATGCTACCCAAGCTCAGCGGTTACGATTTGCTATCCCGGTATCGCCAGCGACGCCATGACACGCCGGTATTGGTGCTTACGGCGCGCGATGAAAAAGAATCGGTCGTGCGCCTCCTGAACGCGGGCGCCGACGATTACATGGCCAAGCCGTTCGATCTGGGAGAACTGCTGGCGCGCGCCAAGGCACTGGTCCGCCGCGGCAAGGGGCAGCGTTCGGCGACACTTTCGATTGGAGATCTTCGACTCGATACGATCGGTCGCGCGGTCCGTCGCGGAAATCGCGAAATCGCCCTGACACCCATGGAATATCGAGTACTGGAATATCTGGCGCACCGGCCGCGCGCGGTCGTTTCGAAGACGGAACTACTCGAGCATCTCTACGATTACAATTGGGAGAAATTTAGCAACGTGATCGAGGTATACATCTCCGGCTTGCGTCGAAAGATCGACGATCACCATCCGGTAAAGCTGATTCATACGCTGCGCGGACACGGTTACGTGTTGCGCCCAGAGCGAGACGCCAACTGAGCGGCGGCACGAGATCTTTCGCGATGTCCGGCAAGCCTTCGCGTGTGGCTGACCCATGAAGCATTTCTCTATAACGAAACGGATCATCGTCGCGGTCGTAGCGTGCCAACTTCTGCTAGCTGGCTGCGTCACCTTGGCTGCTGTGCTCTACGCACAGGCCGCGCTGCGCTCCGCTTTTGATGCGACCGTAGAAAGCCGCGCGGCCAGCACACTCGCGCTGGTCCGATATACGGAAGATAATCCGCCGGGCCTGCTGTTCGACCCGTCACTGCTGCCGCGCTCAAATGATCCGAATCATGAAGATGCATTTCAGGTGCTAGCGAGCGACGGACGCGTCGTCGCGGAATCACCAGGCGCCGAAGAACTCCTGCGGCCATTCGCGAGCTCCGATTCGCACTATGGCCTTTTGACGGTGGGCCGCGGTTTCTACCGCGCGGTGGCGTTGCGGGGCGTGACCGTCCTGGATGAAGAAGACACGGTGCGCGTGCCGTCGCGGGTGACGGTGTTGTATGCCGCCGCGACTGATGATATCGACGCGCGACTGCAGACGCTGGCGCTTGAGGTGAGCGGAGCAAGCCTGGCGCTGCTGGTGGCGGCCACATGGCTGGGCGCGTGGATGGTGCGGCGCGGCCTGGCGCCTTTGAAGGATTTGGCCGTCTCCGCCGGGAATATTTCGCCGAGCAATTGGGACTTTCGTCCACCGGCCAGCGCAACCTTAGCAAGCGAACTGGGGCCATTGATTGCTGCGATCCAAACGTTATTGGATCGCCTGCATGAATCCTTCCGCCAACAACGCGATTTCACAAGCGACGCAGCGCACGAGTTGAAAACGTCGGTGGCCATCGTTAAATCGTCTTTGCAGTCATTGCTGCAGCGGCCGCGTACGGATGAAGAATATCGCACAGGGTTGGGCCATTTACTGGAAGACTGCGCACGCTTAGAAGACCTGCTGGAAAGAATGCTGCGCCTGGCGCGCGTGGAGCAGCGAGCTGACGGAGGATCGCGGCGCAATGCCGCGGTGACTGAATTGAATGCGACATGCGAGGCAGCAATCGCACGCATGGACGCGCTAGCGCAGGCGCGAAAGATAAAGCTGGAGATGGTAAGTCCGGCGAGCGTACTTATCCGCGCGGATTCCGAGGATTTGGAATTGATCTGGATCAATTTGCTTGAAAACGCTATTCGATACAGCCCAAAGGACTCCAAAGTATTTGTACGTGTTGGCCGAAATGGTGGAGAACTTGCGCGCGTATCGATCGAGGACTCCGGCCCGGGAATTCCGCCGGCGGAGTTGCCGCGCATCTTCGAGCGCTTCCATCGCGCGGATTCTTCGCGGGCACGGTCGAGCGGCGGTTTCGGCCTGGGACTCGCGATTTCGAAGGCCTTGGTCGACGCCTACGGTGGCCGGATCGAAGCGCGCAATCGCCCCGAGGGCGGCACGGAAATCTTAGTCGAGCTACCTGCCGAATCTTAGTCCGATCTCCGAATCACCCATTCCAAACAAAAGTTTGTCTTTTTTAAGGTTCTCTTCAGGTTGATCGAAATAGAGTCTGCCCAGTTCTTGGGCTTCGGCACACAAAACCAACCCTACATCAACGATAAACGGGCGGAACGTTCGGCGGTCGCGGTGCATCGGCGGGCGCGGTCGACGCGGGTCTGAAGGTTGGAGGCAGGAGCCGGCGGCCAGGGGAGGGTGAGATGGATTGTAAGTGTGTCTCCGCAAGATATGCCACGTCAGCGATGTTGCTGTGTTCGGTCGCGCTTTTTCTGGCCACATCTCTTTCCGCGCAGCTTGGGACCGGAACGATTCTGGGAGTGGTGAAGGATACAACTGGCGGAGTCGTTGCTGGCGCCGCCGTCACGGTCAGGAATCCTGATACCGGCTTTTCGCGTACCGTGAGCACAGAAGCGGATGGCTCTTATCGCCTTAGCGCCTTGGCGGTAGGCAGGTACGATATCGAAATTTCCCATGCCGGTTTCAATACGGAAACACGCAAGAGCCTGGCTCTGGCCGTTGCCCAGGAAGCCGTTGTGAACGTCACGCTGCAGGTAGGCTCGGCTAGCCAGACCGTGACAGTCACCGAAACAGCCCCTTTGGTGGATACCACAAGTGCGAGTCTTGGCGGCGTCGTCACGCCGGAGAAAATTGAGGACTTGCCCTTGAACGGGCGCAATTACCTGGATCTGATGGGGTTTCAGCCAGGAGTCACGAACGTGACCCACGTTCAGGGCAACTTGACCGACACGGGAGGCGCTGAATACGTCAGCAATGGCGCGACCCCGCGTTCCAATAGCATCTTGCTGGATGGCGCTGTCCTCGTGAACGGTTTCGGCTTGAATTCGGCTTCGGTGTCTGGCTCGTCATTGGGCACGGACGGCATTAAGGAATTCAAAGTCATCACCAACCTGTTCAGTGCAGAGTACGGACTGACCATGGGCAGCCAGACGGTGATGGTCAGTAAGAGCGGCACCAACCAGTTCCACGGCGACGCCTTTTACTTCGCGCGAAACAGCGTGTTCGACGCCAAGAATCCTTTCGATGTAGGGAGCAAGCCTGGGTTTGACAGGAATCAATTCGGAGGTGCCTTTGGGGGGCCGATCAAAAAGGACAAGACGTTCTTCTTTGCGGCATACGAAGGGCTTATACAGAACCTGGGCCTTACGAACACGAGTGAAACCAACATACCCGAAGCGGGGTGCCGTGGTCCCGCCGGAACCGTAGTATGGAACGGCAACGGTTTACGCCCCGTAGGGGCTGCCGGACCGTGCCCGCAGTTGGGATTCGACCCTCAGAACACCGGGTTGCCGATCCCGCCCAACTTCGTGACGATTTCGCCGGTGACTGCGGGGCTTCTAAAGATAGTTCCGCTGCCGAATTTTCAGGTGGGGCAGGGCATCGATCCCAATACCGGCCAAGCGACCGGCGACATATTCACGTATCCTCATACTCAGCCGACGAATGAGAACTACGGCCAAATTCGAGTCGATCAGATTTTCTCCAGCAAAGACTCGTTTTTCGTGCGCTATACCATCGACAATACGATCCAGAATACGCCCGGTGCGTTTCCAGGGATACTCACTGCGAATTCGGGGCGTGCACAGTTCCTGACTTTGTCGGAAAGCCATATCTTTTCTCCGACCGTGGTCAACAACGCCCGGTTCTCTTTCACCCGAGCTACGTTGCAAAATATCTCGACCGCAAGCGTCAATACCCCGGGACTGCCGGACTACTCCAACGCTGCTTTGGGGGCGTTCCCCATGGTTAGCACCGGGCAGCCATTCGTCGGCGGCTTTGGAGCGCCCGGGTGGTCGGACGGCCCCGGGTTTCCTTTCCAAAGCCAAGACCAAAACATCTACACACTGAGCGACGATGTGTTCTGGACCAGAGGGAAGCATTCCTTTAAGTTCGGCACAATGCTCAACCATTACACTCAACCCATGGATCTGGAAATTTTCAAGAATGGAACCTTTAGCTCTGGTTCCGTCGCAGATTTTCTCCAGGGAAACGTCAACAGTTTTGCGATTACGCCCCCTGCCGCCAACACCAACCGCGACTTCCTTTACAATACGTACGGATTTTACGGGCAGGACGATATCCGGCTTTTGCGCCGTTTGACGGTAAACCTGGGCCTTCGGTATGAATTCCGAGGACCCATCGGGGAATTGCAAGGAAACACGAAAACCTACGCATTTCTGAACTTTCCGCAGGACACGGGGTCGTGCATAGGTTCGTTTATTCCTGGGTGTATGACGAATCCGCCGGCCGGCACCACAAACGGTCGGATCACGCAAAATCCCACGCTGCACAATTTTAGCCCCAGGATCGGGCTTGCCTGGGATCCTTTTGGCGACGGCAAAACGGCGGTGCGGGCCGGCTTCGGAATTTATTATGACCTCGCGAACATCGGTGCCGCCCTCGGGAACGACCTCTTCGCCACGCCCCCAACATCGTTCCAAAATACCCAATTCGGCATTCAGACCCAGGCGCTCTGCTTGCCTCTGGACACCTGCTATCCTGTCCCGACGCCTCAAAGTGCGCCGCTATGGCCGTGGCCCTACTCAGGAGCGACCCTTTCTACGATCGACTACCATGCGAAGCAGCCCTACATGTACCAGTACAATCTCTCGGTGCAGAGACAGTTGCCCTGGGGCATGACCATGAACGTGGCATATGTGGGGTCGCGCGGCATCCACCTGTGGAGCATCCAAGAAGGCAATCCTGCGGTTCCGGATCAAATGCTGGATCCACAAAACCCGCTATGCGGTACTGCAGGAGCGCCTCCTAATTGCACCGCTGCCGGCGTGGCTCCGCCTTCCAACACACCGGGAGGCATTACGTGGATCAATTCCAATTGTCCCTTTCCGCCGCCGGCTCCGCCTGCCTTCATCAACCCGGTCAGCACCGGCAATCCAAACGCCTGCCGGATGAATCCCTTACTATGGGGATTACACCATCAACACCACCCACGGAGACTCCTGGTACAACTCTCTACAGGTGGGACTACAAAAACAGCTGAGCAATGGGCTGGATTTCCAGATTTCGTACACCTACAGCCAAATGCTGGATACGACCCAAGGGCAGATTCCCGGCGCGGACGCACCTTCGGCAGACTCTACCGATCCGTATAACCCGAGATTTGACAAGGGACCCAGCGAGTACGATATTCCGCAACAATTCATCGCCAACGTAATCTATTACATTCCCAACCTCTCGAAATCGCAGGGATTCATGGGCAAGCTGGCGGACGGTTGGTGGATCAGCAACATCGTTGCCTTTAGTTCGGGCGAGCCGTTTGCACCGACCGCTCCCGGAGGCGCCTTTTCCAATTCTCAAAACACATATGGCGGCAACGACCGTCTGGACTACGTAACAGCCGCCAACTTGGCCGCGGCCCAGGCCCTCGATCCCCTGGCCACTCCGTACGTGAGAAGTAAGGCGACCCCAGGAACGGTTGCCGAGTGGTTCAATCCGCACATGTTCACTCCGCAACCGTTTGGCACTTTGGGGGACGTTGGGCGCGGCATTTTACGCGGCCAGCGCACCGCCAATTGGAATTTCTCGCTTGCCAAGGACACCAAAATTGGGAAGCTCGGAGAAGCCGGAAAACTGACACTCAGAGCGGATTTCTTTAACTTGCTGAACCACCCGGTATTCGACCTGCCTAACTCACAGGTTATCGGCTTCGGCGGCCCTAATGCCACCGCCGGGTCAATTCAGAACTCGCCCTCGAACAGCCAGCGGCAGATTCAATTCGGCGCGAGGGTGGAGTTCTAAAGTCCAGAACGAACAAATGGGCCTGCCGAAGGCGGCGGGCCCATTGTGTTTCTCGCATAAAATATCCCAATGATCGAATGGAGACGAGAATGAAAAGCTACACGCACAGGAGTGCAACAATCGCCGCGGCGGCAGCGGCCACCGTCGTGTTGGCGGTCATGTTCGTGGCCCCGACACATCGTTCGCTCGCTGCGCCGCAAGCATCGGGCGGTTCCGGTTACCACCAGACAAATCGCTTTGTGCTGGGCGGAGACGGCTTTTGGGATTACCTGGAAGTAGATCCTCCGACGCACCGCCTGTTCATCACGCGCGCGACGCATGTGATGGTGGTTGATCCCGATCAAGGCAAGGTAGTCGGCGACGTGCCGAACACGCCGTTCGTCCACGGCATTGCCGTAGCGCCGGAGCTCGGCCGTGGATTCACAACCAACGGCGATACGTCGTCGGTAACCATTTTCGACACTAAGACGCTGCAAAAGGTCGGAGAAGCAATGACCGGCAAGGGACCGGACGCGATTCTCTACGATCCGAGTTCGAAGCGCGCGTTTGCCATGAACCGCAGCGGAACGTCGACAGTGATCGATGGAGCAACCGGCAAGGTGGTTGGAACGGTGACGCTGGGAGGGCAGCCCGAGTTCGGCGTGGCGGATGGAAAAGGGCACGTCTTTGTCAACCTGGAGAACAAGAATGCTCTCGTCGCAATCGATTCGAAGACCATGACCCTCCAGCACACCTGGCCGCTCGCTCCTTGCGAGGAGCCCTCAGGCCTGGCAATTGACGCCGCGCACGACCGGTTGGTGGTGGGTTGCCACAACAAGATGATGGTTTTCGTCGACAGTGCCAACGGCAAAGTCGTGGGCAGCGTGCCTATCGGTCAAGGCGTGGATGCAAATCGCTTCGATCCCGGCACTGGCTTTGCGTTTGCATCGTGCGGAGACGGCACGTTGACGGTGGCACACGAAGATACTCCTGACAAATTTACACTGGTGGACGTGGTCAAGACCGAGCAGGGCGCGCGCACCATGGCGCTCGACTACACGACGCACGCGGTCTACCTGGTGACTGCAAAATTTGGCCCACGCCCCGCGCCAACGGCAGACAACCCGCGGCCGTTTCCGACGATCCTGCCGGATAGCTTCACGCTGCTGGTGTATAAGAGGTAGGCAGAGATCGAAGATACGCACGGCGGCATCTCTAGCGTGATTGCCGGGCACTACGCCGATGGCTGTCTATCGCGGGTCAAATAGAACTCCATCGCCGGGGTGATGACTAGCGATAGCGCCATCGAAATCAGAATGCCGCCGATGACCGCGATGGCCAGAGGCTGCAACATCTGAGAGCCCGAGCCGATGGCGAGAGATAGCGGCAGCATACCGGCCACAGCCGCCATGGCCGTCATGGCAATCGGGCGCAGGCGGCGACGGCCCGCCTGCATCATGGCCTCTTCCGCAGAAAAACCCATCGAGCGGAACTTCTGATTTGCGTCCAGAAGCAGAATTCCGTTCTTGGCGACGATGCCGACCACCATGATCAAGCCCATAAACGAGGACACGTTAAACGTTGTTCGGGTAATCAGGAGAGCCAAGAAAACTCCGGACGTGGAGAGCACAGCCGAAGACAGAATCGCGAGAGGCGCGGAGAAGGAACGGAACTCGAAAAGTAGCACGAGAAAAATAAGCACCAGGGCGAGCAGGAGCACCACGATCAGATCGTGGAATGATTTCTGCTGCTCCTGGTAAGTACCGCCGTATTCGACGCGGATCGAGGGAGGAAGCTTCAAGTCCCGCACAGCCTTCTGAGCAGCGGCAACGCCCGTGCCCAGGTCCAAACCTTCCAAGCGCGCGGTGACCTCCACGTCGCGCTGCAGGTTGTCTCGAAGAATTTCTATCTGGCCTGGCAATTCACTGACTGTGGACATAGAGCCGAGCGTCGCCGTTCCCCCTGATGAATTGACCAGCACGGTGTTGCTCATGGCCTCCAGCGAAGCGCGGTTGGCTTCCGGGAATCGGACTCTCAAAGTGTACGGGCGGTCATTGATCACTACCGGCGTGGTGGCGGGCTCGCCATCCACGATCGCCGAGCTGGCAACAGCGAGTTGGTCCGCAGTGAAGCCCGCCTTAGCAGCGGCCTGCGTATTAACAGTGAAAACGACGGCGGGGCCGCTGGTGGTGTTCTCGATGCCGTCCTGGATGTCCACTACCGGCTTGTTGCCACTGATGGAGATCTTGCCGAGAGCGTCGGCTACTTGCGGCGCCCATGTTTTGAGCAGAGCGGCATCCGGTGAAAAAAGTTTGACCACAATGGGCTGCGGCGCGCCGGTGAGATCCCCAATCATGTCCTGCAACACTTGCGTGAAGTCCACATCAAGCGCGGGTTCTTGCGTTGCCACTTTGGCGCGGACGTCGCTGATGATTTCGTCGATGTCGCGGCTGCGATTGGCTTTCAGTTTGACGGCTATGTCCCCGGTGTTTGGCTCGGTAACCGCCGCTAGGCCCAACTGCAGGCCGGTGCGGCGCGATGTGCTCTCGACTTCCGGGACAGCGCGAACGATTTGCTCCACGTGGGAGATCACACGGTTCGTTTCATCGAGGGAACTGCCGGGCGGCATGACGTAGTCGAGGACGAAGCCACCTTCATCCATCGCGGGAAGCAGATCTGTCCCCAGCTGAGTGTAACAAACGTACGAGACGACGATCAGAATCGCGCAAAATCCGCCGAGCCAAGCGGGGTGCTCCAACGCACGGCGTAGCCATTTCTCGTAAAATGTAAGCACTCGATCGAACACTCCGCCGCGTAAAGAAGAGTCTTCGGCAACCAGCATGCGCCGGATTTCGTCCTGCTCCGAATACTCAGCCGCTGGGGTTGGCGCGGCCAGCGCCATCTTCTCCTGCATGCTTATCGTGGAACTGCTTTGGTCGTCTCCATTTTGCGGTGTGGATTCGGGCGTGGCCTTGCGGCGGATCATGTAGGTACCCAGGTTGGTCGTCCAACCGAGAGCAAGTACCAGAGAAGTCAGCAGGGAAATGCTCATGGCCACCGCGAGAGCACGGAAAAATGTCCCGGTAACACCGGTAATGGAAATCAGAGGAAGGAACACTACGATCGGAGTCAGAGTAGAACCGATCAGCGGAACGGTGAGTTCCTTCAGCGCCCGGCGTGTCGCCTCCAGGGGGCCTTCGCCGCCATCGCGGTGGAGAACGATGTTCTCAATCACAACGATAGCGTCGTCGATCACGAGTCCGCCCGCTGCAGCCAGTCCTCCGAGGGTCATCATGTTGAGGCTCTGCCCGGTGATCTTTAGCACCACGAAGGTCACGCAGATGGTTACCGGAACCACCACTCCCGCCAGAATCGCGGTGCCGAGGTCGCGCAAGAAAAGCCAAATGATGAACCCGGTAAGGAAGAGGCCGATGATGATGGCATCGCGCACGCTGCCGATCGATTGGCTGACGATGTCGGATTGATCGTAGAACACGCTGAGCTCGACGCCAGGAGGGAGCGATGAGCGCAGGTACTGCATCTCCTGATGCACTTCGTTGGCGACTGCTACGGTGTTGCTATCGGGCTGGCGATTGATGCTGAGTAATACCGCCGGCTTGCCGTTAGCGGTCACGACTGTATACGTCGGCGCCGTCGAGGGTCCCACCTGACCCACATCCCGAATCTGCACCGGCACGTCATTTACGTCCTTAATTACGATCGAGCCGATTTCCTCGGGCGTTTGCACCTGGGCCGTTACCAATCCCAGGAACAGCTGGTGGTTGCGGGTGAGAAGGCCGGGGGAGTCGATCAAGTTTGTGCGATTCACCGAATCCAAGATGTCTTGGAGAGAAACTCTGGAGCGAAGCATTTGCGCCGAATCCGGAGTGATCTGGAACTCCGGTATGGCCCCTCCCTGCACCAAAACGGTGGCAACGCCGTTCAGCCGATTGAGGCGCGGCTTCAACTCGTAAGTCGCCAGCTCCCACAACTGCGTCTGCGGAACTTTGTTCGAGGTCAGGCTGTAGCCGAGGATGGGAAAACTCGCGAAATCGAGGCGATGGCTCTCGATCTGGGCGGTGGGCGGAAGCGCGCTCTGAATGCGCGCCACGGCGGCGTTGACCTGCAGCAACGTCTGGGCCATATCCACGCCCCAATTGAAGGACAGATCCACTTCGGCCGAGCCGCGGCTGGTGGTGGAGCGCACATCCTCGAGTCCTGGGACGCTGTTGACCGCCTCCTCGATCGGGCGGGTTATGGTCACTTCCATCTGGTCGATGGGCATTACGCCGTTATCAATGCCGATGATGATGCGGGGGAAATTGGTCGACGGAAAAACCGCGATGGGGATGGTGAGAGCCTCGTAGACGCCGACAGCCGCCAGGATGGCCACCAGGAAGATGATCGACTTCGAGTGACGAGCGAACCAGTACTGCGACCGATCCTCGCTCACTGGTCCTTCTCGTTTTGCTGCGGCGCAGGAGGTGTTTGAACTTGTAGTCTTGTCTTGGCCAGTACGTCGTCATCTTCTTTGTCCAGCTCGAAGGCCCCCACCGTGACGACCCGGTCTCCGCTCTTCAGCCCCTCGGTTATCTGCACGTTGTCGCCATCGCGGATGCCGACTTTGACGGTCTGCTTGTGGGGGCTATTGTTGGCGGCGAGCACAATCACAGAGGTTGTTCCGTCGGGAGCCGTCAGCAATGCGGAAGTTGGAATCACCACCGCGTGAGGAATCGATTCCGCGACGATCGTCACGCGCACGCTCGTTCCGGGTTTCAGCTGCGCTCTGGGATTGGAGGCTTGCACCCATACTTCCACTGTGGTGCTGTTTGGGTCCAGCGCCGGACTTACCAGGGTGACTTTACCGGGAACATCTGCATCCAGGCCCGCAGCGGTAATCGTCGCGGCGTCTCCTATTTTGAGGTGCGCGGCCTCCTGCTCTGCGATGTGGGCGCGCGCGACCACCTGCGATAGATCCATCACCGTGAGGATCGGAGAACCGCTCGGCGCCGTTTCACCCTGGTAGATCGGCCGATCCGTAACCACGCCATCGATCGGGCTTGTGATTTTCGTGTAGCTAAGTTGGGCCTGTGCGCTCGTGGCCCTTCCTTTTGCCGCAGCTAACTGGCCTTCTGCGGCCTTCAAGTCGTACTGTTTTTGAGCTAGGTCGTACTGGTTTCGCGCTTGGGTCAACGCGATTTGGGCGTCCTGCACATCCTTGGCGGAAACGGCTCCCTGCTGGAGGAGCGTTTGGCGGCTGTCATACAGCTTTTGCTGAGCGTCCAATTGCTGCTTGGATAGTTGGAGATCCTGCTCCGCTCTTTGAGTCGCGGTTTGATAATTGGCCTCCGCTTGTTGGATTCCCCCCTGGTTTTCGGCCGCGGCGCCAACTAAGTCCTGGTTCTCGAGCTCGGCGAGGAGCTGGCCCTTGTGAACCGCACTGCCCCGGTCTACATAGAATTTCTTCACCGGCGCGTTGATTCTCGGAACAATGGCGGCTTGATCGCGTGGATACAGGATGGCTTGCGCAGTCACTTTGCGCTGAATGGGCGCGTCCTGCGCGGAGGCCACCTGTACGGCAACAGTCGGTGCTTGATCAGCGGCCTCTTTGGTGGAGCATCCCGCCACTAGAAAGAGAACCGTCCCAAGGGTTGGGAGTATGAGCCGGCTCGATCTCCTAAGGGAGGAGAGAAAAGCGGACCCAGCTTTGTTGCCGCATCTGCGCGGGTCTGTTGGCATGGTTTAGAAGTTTCCAGTGATCGTCTGTAGATTAGCCAGGGCCACACGATAGCGGACCTGCTCATCGTCAAACGTGTTGCGCGCTTGTGTAAGAGTATTCTCCGCGTCGACCATCTCCAGCGCGGTCGATTCTCCCGCTTGATAGCGCAAGTTGATCAGGCGATAACTCTCGGCGGCCAGGTCGGCCGCATGACGTGACGTCGTCACCGCTGCTCGAGCAACCGACGCCTCGTTGTAATAGGCGTAGAGGTTGCTCAGCAACTGCCGCTGTGTCTGACTCAACTCGGCCTGAGCTTGCTGCTGCCTGTATTCGGACTGGTGCAATTTACTACGTAACGTTCCCCAGTCCCACACTGGGATGGTCAGGCTCACTTGGACAAAGTAACCGAGGTTGGGAAGGGACCCGTCGCTTGGGGTCGGCCTTGACCACGCTGCGCAGAGCAAAACTATTGGCCTCGATGCCCAAGTCAGAGTCGATAGAAACCGAAGGCAAAAAGGCGCCTTTTGCCGCGGCCACGTCAAGATCCGCCTCGTGCACAGTCTCCAGCGCCATGCGCAGATCAGGATTCTCTTTCCCGGCCATGGCCTGCGCCTCCGAAAACAGCGGCAGTGCTTGGGGGGAATCCAAGTCATCCACAACGCTGAAATTCTCGTTCAAAGTGGGAAACAGCAAAACGGCCAGATCCAAACGGGCGTTTTCCATCGCCAGTCCAGCCTCCTCGAAAGCCTGTTGCTGCTGTTCGGATTGAATCTCCGCCTTGATCGCGTCACTGTGCGCCGCTTGGCCAGCGCGTTCGGAGTCCTGCGCAATGGTGAAGAAGTGTTGGGCTTGTCCAACGGCCTGCTGAGCCGTCGCGTATCTGCGCTGCGCCGCAGCCAGTGCATAGTAATTCCTGGTGACGGTCACCACCAGGCCTCGCTGGGCGATTTCTGCTCTGGCCTTGGCCACGGCCGCCGCGGCGGCGGCGCGATGATAACCGGTCAGCATATACGTGCTGGGTGAAAAGTCCTGGTGCAGCACCGCCCATTCGCGATACACGTGGACTCCATCCTGGGTAACAAATCGGCCGTTCGAAGTCTCTCCGTTGCCTTGCGTCCCAAGGAATTGGGTCGAATTGTTGACCGAAGGCAGCATCGCATTTCGAGCCTGCGTCACGTCCTCGCGGGCGATCTTTGCGTCAGTAGCGCTGGCTAAGAACTGTGCGTCATTCTTACGCGCCCGTTCGAGTGCATCCTGCAGGGTGATGGTAAGGGGAGCCTTATCTTCACCGGGGCCTGAGACCTGCTGAAGCTGCACCGTCGTTGCGGGCGCAATGTCTCTGGAAGGGGCTGCCGATTGGCCCGCAGCCTTCCCAGCCGGAAGGCATAGCGACGCGGCGACCAGTCCCGAGGACCAGAGTGCGAACCGACGTGCGGAGGAAGTGTTGCGTCCAAAGCCGACTCCACGACTGACTCGGTGGTTCATTTTCATCGCTCCTTGCCGCGCAGCGGAGGGCATCAACCCGATTTGCACAGTTACAGGCCGTGCCGTTAGGACGAAAGCCCCCAATGATAGCTTTTCCAACATGAAGGGACCCTGAAGAAGTGGTTCTGCGATGAGGTTGGGTTTCGGCGCCAGGTCGCTCGGAAACCATGGAAAAGCTGAAAGAGGGAGGGCTGTGGAGTTACAATTCGGGTAGTCAAGCGAAGGCTGCTGGACGACATGTCCAAGGCGTCGGCATTGAAGTAGAAATGAAGTTTTTTCTGCATGCGGTCTGCATTTCCTGGTTATTCGCCGGAGCTGCGCGCGCCCAGCAAACGGATCACGCGACTGTCATAAGCTTGGCACCACAGGCAGCCGACGAGTCGCAGGCCGCGCAGACGGTTCCTCTGGCGGTGCCCAAAGGCACGCCCCTTCAGGTAGCCCTCGATCGAGAGGTCCGCGTACGCACGACAGGCCAGAACATTCATGGACGCGTCGTCGCCCCGGTATACGCGTTCGACAAAATAGTGATCCCGGTGGGCACGGAGGTTCTGGGAAAAATTACCAAGATTGAATCGCCGTCGGGTGCGAAGCGTACGGAAGCCGCATTGAATGCGGATTTCACACCACCACGAAAGATCGAAACGGAATTCACGGAAATCATCTTGCCGGACGGAAAGCATATCGCCGTGCACACCATTGTCACGCCAGGATCGGGCGAGGTACTCCAATTCGTTGCCGCCGGCGAGGGCAAGGATCAGAACAAGGGCGTCGCGGACGCCGCCGAGCAAAGGACAAAGGCCGCCAAGGAAGAAGCCAAGCAGGAATGGAACGTCGCGATAAAACAGGTCGAGGAACCCGGAAAAGCTCATCGCCTGGAGCACTTCGCGCTGGCGCAGCTTCCCGTTCACCCGCAGTACATCGATGCGGGCGCAGTCTACTTTGCCGAACTTCAGGAGCCGTTGGATTTCGGGAGCGAGCCGCTGACGCCGCAACTAGCTTCGTCTCTTTTGCCTCCGCCACCGGATGGAAGCGTTGTCCAGGCGCAGTTGCTGACGCCGCTAAGTTCCGCAACTTCTCAGAAAGGCGACGAAGTGCAGGCCGTTGTTTCGCGGCCACTGTTCGATGGCGAACGGCTGATCGTTCCACAGGGCAGCATTCTGAAGGGCGCGGTCTTGCAGGTGCGTCCGGCGCGTCATCCAGGACGAAATGGAGAGCTACGCTTAGTGTTCCACCAACTGGTGCTCCCGGATGGAGTGCAACAGAAAGTGGAAGCCAGCGTGGCGGCCCTGGAGGCCGCTAAGAGCAACAACGTGAGACTTGATTCCGAAGGCGGCGCGCACGCCGCATCTTCTCCGGTGCGCTTTCTGAATGCGGGCATCGCCGTAGGCCTGGGTGCCTTCTCCATGATCGGCGACAGTGGAGGCGGAGACATCGCGCACGAAACAGCCGGGGGTGCTGGCGGATACAAGCTGATTGGAATCGCCTTGGGCCTCGCTGTGCGTTCTCAGCCTTTGGGCATGGCAATGGGCGCATTCGGGGCGACGCGATCGATCTATGTGAACTTCGTGGCACGCGGGCATGAAGTGGTCTTTCCGAAAAACACCGCGATGCAGATCGGTGTCGCGAGCCCCCGTAGGGAGAGGTAGCTTCACTTACTGCGCTGTATGGTTTCTTCGCCCGGTCCAAAAGGCTTCTTTTTGAGGCGGTCGGCCGCAGACTTAGGGCAGGCGATTTCGGAGTGATTCTGAGAGATCAGAAAGCCCGGGCGCTAGTTTGGTGTCAGTTTTGCGCGGTTCAGTGGAGAACGCGGTTTATTCCATATCTCAGCTTTTCAGCCGTTTACACTCAGATGCAGACTGGCGCAGAGGTGCTCTTAAGGATTATGAGTCCGCTGCTCTAACCAGCTGAGCTACGGGCCCGCTGATGCTGAACATACTACACCAGGGCTGGCGGTGGTAGACTGCGCGTATGGCTACCAAGACCAAGAAGAAGCAAACGAAGTCGAAGGGCCGCAAGAAGGCCGCGCCTGCCAAGAAGGCGGCGAAGAAGAAGCTGCCCAAGAAAAAACCAACTGCCAAGAAGCTGGCGAAGAAGAAACCGGCTCCGAAGAAGTCCGCACCGAAGAAGCCTGCCCGAAAAAAGGCGGTTTCCAAAAGGCCCAGCCGGCAAAAAGCAGAAGTAACGCTGGCGCTCTCACCCGACACGCGTGGCGTGCGAGTGGTCGAGGGGACGGGCGATTTGCAGGGACTATCCAATATCGCCGGTGCGGATTCCGAGAGTGTGGACGAGCTGCTCGAGGAAGGGAACTCGTTCGAGGCTGAGGCTGTCAAGGGTGTCCAGGACGCCGACGACCACGACGAGCAGGAAGTTCACACCCACGAGCTGCCGGAAGACGACGTTCCTGAAGAATATCTGGATAAAGAGTAGCCGGCCAGAGCGGGGGGACGCCGCGAGAAAGTCACGCGCAGCGGTCAGTCGCGCGGACGCTCGTGCTCTTCGTCTTCCACGAACATGACGCCCACGCCGTTCTGCGTTTTTTCGCGTCCGGTTTCGCAATGCACCACGGTAGCGCGCAGCGAAAGCTGGCTCGACTGCTTCTGGTCGCCGACGGCCTCGATCACCACGCGCAGTTCTGATTGCAGGCGCGGCCGGGTGGTCAGCGAAAGATAGGCGCCCTGTAGGCTCATATCCCGCACCACGGCCTTTTCTTCGAAGGGAACACCGTCCTCGGTCTGACCACTCACGGTAGCCGAAAAATACAGCCGCCGCCGCTGCCCTAGACGGGACTTGGGCATGTTCACATTCACGCCGCGGTCGCTGAACGTAATCGACATGCCTTCTGTGGCGGCCCAGGTAGCGGGGAACTCCTGCCGCGCAGCTTGTAGAAAACCATCCACCACGCCGCTGGACGCGTCCGGATCGTGATGAAATAAAATCAGATTGCGCACACGGGATTCGCGTGCCACTTTCACCCCTTCAAGCCAGCTGGAGTGTCCCCATCCTCTGCGCGTCGATGCCACCTGTTCGGGAGAATATTGCGCGTCATAGATCAGCACGTCCGCTCCCTGCGCCAGGGCGCGCAGGTTGCTGTCGAATTCAGCGATGCCGGGCTCGTTGTCGGTGGCGTAGACGACGGACCCCTCCGTCGTATCCAGCCGGTAGCCCAGGCAGCCCTGCGGATGGTTGAGCCACGTGGCCGTCACGCGCGTGCCGTTGATCTCCCACGCTTCGCCGCCGGTCACTTCCCGAAACGAGCGCTCCGAGGCCATGGAACTCACGTCCACCGGAAAATAGGGACTGGCTAGCTGCGCCTCGAGCACTTGCTTCAGGCTGTTGCGCCCTAAATATTTCGATTGAAAGCTGTAAAAGTAAAAACGATTGTGCGGCGCGAAAAAAGGATGAAAGAAAGGAATGCCCTGGATGTGATCCCAGTGGTAATGCGTCACCAGGACGTGCGCCTCGATGCCCGCGTCGTTCTGCGGCTCCGGCCACTTGCCGTGCATGGCCTGCCAGTGATTGCCAAGCATCCGCAACCCCGTGCCGCAATCGAGAATGAAGCGGGTGCCGTCGGGCGCGGTCAACTCAACGCATGGCGTGTTCCCGCCATAGCGCCAAGTATCGCGCTCCAGCGTAGGCGTCGATCCGCGCACTCCCCAGAACACTAGTTTGGCTTGATTTTGAGTCATCGGGGAACGCGAAGTGTTGCTCGCAACGCCTCAACTTCGGTGGCAAAAACCATGGTAGGAAGCGGGCGGAAAGAAGTCAATCCGCTTCGCCACGGCTGCTTCCTGGAAGGTGTAGCCTATTTTCACGTGCGCGGCTGGACGGCACCCGCGGGTTGCAATCGGGGCAGCAGGGCCAGTGACACAGGTGCGCTGGGGGCGTTCTGCGAGTAAGATTTGGGAATGCACGTGCATTCGCATCACGAAGGCGAGAGCGGCCACCATCGCCATGGTGGTTTGGGCGACGCGGCTACCGGCATTCTGGGTGCGGCCATCGTGGCCACGCTGCTACTGGTGGCCGTGGAGTTTGCCGCCGGGTACGCGGGACGATCAATAGCCCTGGTCAGCGACGCGATCCACAACCTGACCGACGCGCCGACGCTGGTTATCTCCTGGCTAGCGATACAGTGGGCGCGGCGCCCGGCCACGCCCGAAAAAACCTATGGCTACCACCGCGCCGGAATTCTGGCCGCGTTTGTGAACGCCATGGTGCTAACGCTGGCGGCGCTGGTGCTGATCGGTGAATCGCTAGGACGGCTGCGACACCCCGTGGCAGTGCAAACGGGGTGGATGCTGTGGGTTTCACTGTTGGCGCTGGCCATCAACGGCGGCATCACGCTGTCCGTGGTTCGCGGCCGCGACGACCTGAACATTCGCGCGGTTTGGATTCACAATCTTGGGGACGCGCTCTCGAACATTGCTATTTTGCTCGGAGCGCTGGTCATTCGCCGGACGGGATTTCAGTGGCTGGACGCGGTGATCGGCATCGGCATCGGGGTGATGGTGCTGTGGTCCGGGGCCGGCATACTGAGGGAAAGCGGGCATATCCTTCTCGAAGGGCTTCCGCGGAATATGGACCTTCAGCGAGTAGCCCGCGCACTACTGGCGATCGAAGGCGTCGAGGAAGTGCACGACATCCACATCTGGACGCTGGGCCCTGAACTGAATGCGCTCTCCTGCCACGTGCGCATCCCGGACATGCACATGGATGGTTGCGAACGGCTACTCGGCAGGATGCGCAGCTTGCTGGCTCACGACTTCAACATCACCCATACCACCATTCAATTTGAACGAGCCGGCCTACCTGCGACCGGTTTGCTGATGCCCGAGGCGGTCCGCCGGGCGTCAAACTAGCACCAGCCAATTACCAGCCAATTAGCAGCCGATTAACGGGCGGGACGGCGCCGCGGTACGCGTGGGGCACGCTGGCAGCGGGGGCAGAAGTAGCTGCTCCTGCCCGCGACGATCTCGCGCCGTATGGTCGAACCGCAACGCGTGCATTTCTTGCCCTCGCGGTCGTAGACGCGATGCCGTTGCTGAAACCAACCGCGTTGCCCTTCGGCGTCCACGTAATCGGAAATCGACGAGCCCCGGAAGCGAATCGCTTCGCGCAACACACTCTGCATCACGCGATAGAGTTTCTGAAGTTCCTGCTTTTTTAGCTTCGCGCCGATCTGCGCGGGGTGAATTCGCGCCCGCCACAGGGTTTCGTCCGTATAAATGTTGCCCATGCCGCGCAATACGCGCTGGTCGAGCAGCAGTGCTTTGATGCGCGCCCGCCGGCCGCCGATCACCGCGATAAATTCCGCCTGCGTGGCTTCCAGTGGATCGCGGCCCAAGTGAGCGAGACCTTGTGCTCCCTCTTCGAGCAGTTGCATGCGGCCGAAACGCCGGGGATCGGTGTAACGCAACTCGCGCCCGTCATCGAGATCGAAAAACACGTGCGTGTGCGGAGGCGCGGGCGCTTCGGCGGGGCATGTCACCAGCTGCCCCGTCATTCCCAGATGCACCAATAACGTCAACGAGGGCGACGCTCTGTCAGGAGTTTCCAGCGCGATCACCAGAAATTTTCCGCTGCGCTCCACGCTGCGTACGCGCGTGCCGGGAATGTTGCGTTCGATGGCTGCGGGATCGTCGATGAAGTCTGTTTTGCCCAGGCGCACCCTCAGGATGCGCCGCCCAGGCAGAACGGCGCGTAGCCCGCGCGCAACGGTTTCGACTTCGGGAAGTTCAGGCATAGCCGCGCACTATTCTACGCGAGTTTGGATTTTGGGATTCGGAGCTGCGATCTTAGGGCAGGGGAATTCCCGGCGAGGCTGTGATGCCGGCCATGCGCAGGATCTCGGAATACTCTTCGTCCGTCAGAGGACAGATGGTCAGGCGCGTGTTCTTCAGGAACTTAATCTTGCGCAGCAGCTTGTTCTCGCGCATCTCCGCGAGCTTCACCTGCCGGGGTAGCCGCTCCATGGCCCGCAGATCCACCACTAGTTTCTTCTCTTCGGAGTCGTGCGGATCCGGATAAGGGTCGCGGCTCATCTCCGCCAGTGCGTAGACCGAGTGTTCCGGCTTGCCGTGGTAACAGAGCGCGCGATCACCTTTGTGCGCGAGCTTTAGATGGCGCAGCGCTTCCGGCTTGCTACCGGCTTGCCGCCACATCTCCTTGCCCTTAACGAAGAGGGTATCCCAGTGGTATGCCCGAGGGTCAACGGCCAGCAGCCAGCGTTTGGGTTTGAGGGGAGCCTGCGTCATCCGTCAAAAAGTGTCGGGCCACTATACACGGAAGACAAAAAGAAAAGAAAGCGCAAATACGCGGCTCTTCGAGGGAAAAGGTACCTGGAGCCGGGTTTCCCGGGCGAAATCTGACCGGGATGTTAGGTTAACAGACTATATATCAGGTACTTAGCCGGTGATCTAGTGAGCTGCGCTGCCGCTATACTTCATTTCCCCGGCTTCGATCCGAACCCGTAGCCGGTTTTGCGGCAGTGGGAGGGGGCAGGTCGTATAGGGGTTATAGGCACAGGGTGGGTTATAGGCTTCGTTGAAATCGAGGATTACCTGGCCGTTTGGGGATAAGGTCGTGTCCAGAAAGCGCGCCGCGCCGTAGGTCTCTTTTCCGCTGGTCAAATCGCGAAACACGAAGGAGAAGTCGTTGCCGTCTGCCTCTGGCTCGAGCCGCACCTCCTGGCCGTGCAGAGTGAAGACTACGTAGCCGGGCACCGCCATCGTGCCGGTGTCTCCCATGATGTTCTGCACTTCGACGTTCTTGGGTTTGTCGTAGGGCACGAACCGCGCCGTCACGCGATAGGACGCGTCAATGGGATACCAGCGCAGCCCCGCGAAATTTCTTCGTAGCGCGCTGTTCTTGTCCTTCAGGCGGACGGCGTAACGATCCCCGCTCGCGTGTACCAGGAGTCTCAAATCGCCGAGAGTGACTTGGTCCGGGGTATCGGGACGAAGTTCGGCGGTCTCAATGCGCTTGCCGTTCATCGTTCCGACGACGCCCGGCTTGATGTGCACCACGGTGCGGCCCTTGTGAAATTCAAACGTGCCGGCGTCGGGTGGGGCGGAGCCCCCGGGAAGCACGATGTCGTTCAGAGGATCGGAGCCAAATGTGTTTTGGCCGTCATGCAGCCAGAAAAGGCCGGAAACGCTGAGCCAGCCATAGTCGGCCCTGAGGCTGGCCTCGTATTCCTGGCGCCACTTTTCGACGGAAGCGCGATAGGGCGTGTCATCCGGTGCGGCGGCGCAGACGAAGGTCACGAGCGCGAAGCTCGCGAGGGCGAGCAGCACGGCGGCTCGCAGCAGACCCTGGGAGAGGCGCATGTGCAGGTAGCCTATTTCTCGACCTTGGCGAGCAGCTCGGCGAATCGCGCCTCGCGCTCTTTCTGGTCGAGCCCCTGGTAGGCTTCGGCGATCTGCGTGGTGTTCATCGAGCAGAATTTCGGCCCGCACATGGAGCAGAATTTCGCGTCCTTGTAGAAATCATCGGGCAGGGTTTCGTCATGCATGGCCCGCGCCGTTTCAGGATCGAGCGAAAGCTCGAACTGCTTGTTCCAGTCGAAGAGGAACCGCGCGTAACTGAGTGCGTCGTCGCGATCGCGAGCGCCCGGGCGGTGCCGCGCCACGTCTGCGGCGTGCGCCGCGATTTTGTAGGCGATCACACCCTGGCGAACGTCGTCGGCATTCGGAAGTCCCAGGTGTTCTTTGGGAGTCACGTAGCAGAGCATTGACGCGCCATGCCACCCGATCATCGCCGCGCCGATCGCGCTGGTGATGTGGTCGTAGCCCGGTGCGATATCTGTTACCAGCGGCCCCAGCGTGTAGAAGGGCGCTTCGTGGCACAGCTCATTTTCCTTTTTCACCTGCAGCTCGATCTGGTCCATGGGGATGTGCCCGGGGCCTTCGATCATTACCTGCACGTCGTATTCCCACGCTTTGCTGGTCAATTCGCCCAGCACACGCAGTTCGGCAAACTGTGCTTCGTCGCTGGCGTCGGCCAGACAGCCCGGCCGCAGGCCGTCGCCCAGTGAAAAGCTGACGTCGTGTTTCTGGAAGATCTTGCAGATGGCGTCGAAATTCTCATACAGGAAATTCTGCGCTTTGTGGAAGCTCATCCACTGCGCCAACAGAGCGCCACCGCGGCTGACGATGCCGGTGATGCGGTTACGCACGAGCGGAAGAAATTCGCGCAGCACTCCCGCGTGGATGGTCATGTAATCCACGCCCTGCTCGGCCTGCTCCTCGATCACTTCGAGCATCAGCTCGATGGTCAGATCCTCCGGTCGACGGATTCGCGAGAGCGCCTCATAAATCGGCACAGTGCCGATGGGCACGGGTGATGCATTAATGATTGCCTGGCGAATGCCGGGAATGTCGCCCCCGGTCGAAAGATCCATCACGGTGTCGGAGCCGTAGTGCACCGCGCGGTGCAGCTTTTCCAGCTCGTCGTTCACTTTGGAAGTCGTCGCCGAATTTCCGATATTGGCGTTGATCTTGCATCCGAAGGCCACGCCGATGCCCATCGGTTCCAGGTTGCGGTGGTGGATGTTCGCGGGAATGATGGCGCGGCCGCGCGCCACTTCGCTGCGCACCGTATCTGGGGCAAGCTTCTCGCGCAGGGCCACGTAGGCCATCTCCTCGGTTATCACGCCCTGGCGGGCGTAGTGCATCTGCGAGAAGTTCCGCGTCCCGTTGTGAGATGTTCCGTTCCCCTCGGAGTTCGCAGCTGTCCGCTTTTCGATCCACGCATCCCGCAACGCCATAAAGTCCCCCGGTCCGCCGCCGATGCCACGCAGCGCCTCAAAATTCCCCTGCATTATCGCACCGCCTCCCGCAAGCGGCAACTCAAGCTCCGGCTACCCTAAGTGTGTCGCTTTGTTGCGCTTTTGAATCGGTTTCCCCGCTGGGGCACTATCGCAATAATCCTTATTCGTTTAACCTATAGCCTCAAGCCTTCACGCCACCACGCACACGTTTCGAGACTGCAGTCAGGGCGGGAGCCGTTCCCAGCGCTATGAGGAACCTTATCCAACAAGGTCTGGCCATTCGCGACCTCGCTCGCGAGCGCATCGTCGTCATTGACGGTGCCATGGGCACCATGTTGCAGCAGGCGAACCTGACCGCTGCCGATTTCGGCGGCCCACAATGGGAAGGCTGCTTCGAGAATCTAGTAGTCACGCGCCCCGATGTGATCCTCGGGATTCATCGCGCGTATTTGGCGGCCGGCGCGCATATTACCAAGACCGATTCCTTCGGCGGCACTCCGCTGGTGCTCGCTGAGTACGGCCTGGGCAACAACGCGCGCGAGATCAATCGCCGCGCTGCTGCGTTGGCCCGCCAAGCGGCTGACGAAGCCGCGACGCCTGGTAGGCCCCGCTTCGTCGCCGGCTCGATGGGCCCCACGACAAAAGCCATCAGCGTTACCGGCGGCGTGACGTTCACCCAGCTCCGCGCCAATTTTCTCGAGCAGGCTCGCGGGCTCATTGAGGGCGGCGCTGATCTGCTGCTCCTCGAAACGAGCCAGGATACACGCAACATCAAAGCCGGCGTGCTGGCGATCGACGAATTGGCCCGCGAAATCGGCCAGCCCATTCCGGTGATGATTTCGGTGACGATCGAGCCCATGGGCACCATGCTCGCGGGGCAAAACATCGAAGCCCTATGGGCCTCGCTCGATCACGTGGACGTTTTATCGCTCGGCCTGAACTGCGCTACCGGCCCGGAGTTCATGACCGATCACGTCCGCACGCTGCAATCGCTGACGCCCCGGCTGGTATCTTGCCACCCCAACGCCGGTTTGCCGAACGAAGAGGGCCGCTACCTGGAAACGCCTACATCTCTCACGGCGCAGTTGGAACGCTTCGTCGACCGTGGATGGGTCAACATCATCGGAGGATGTTGCGGGACGACGCCGGAGCACATCGCTGCGCTCGCGCAAATGGCGGAAGGGAAGGCTCCCCGCCGACCGCCCATGCCGAGCCATCGCGCTTTCTATTCCGGCATCGAGGCCATCGAAGCGGAAGAAAGCACACGCCCGTTAATCGTCGGCGAGCGCACCAATGTTATCGGCTCGCGCCTGTTCAAGAATCTCGTCGCCGCCGAGCAGTGGGAGGAAGCCACCGAAATCGCGCGACGCCAGGTGAAGAGCGGTGCGCACATCGTCGACGTGTGCCTGCAAAGCACCGACCGCGATGAAATCAAGGACATCCCGCCTTTCTACGATCATCTGATTCGCAAAATCAAAGTCCCTTTCATGATCGACACCACCGACGCAAACGCCATCGAGCTGGCACTGACGTACAGCCAGGGCAAAAGCATCATCAATTCGATCAACCTGGAGGACGGCGAGGAAAAATTCGAGCGCGTTTGTCCCCTGGCGCGCTCCTACGGCGCGGCACTGGTGGTCGGCTGCATCGATGAGGATCGTCAGCAGGCGCAAGCCTTTACTCGCGAGCGCAAACTCGAAATCGCTGTGCGCTCCCATGCCTTGCTCACCGAAAAGTTCAACATTCCGGCGGAAAACATCATTTTCGATCCGCTCGTTTTCCCCTGCGCCACGGGAGACGAAAACTACATCGGCGGCGCCGTCGAGACCATCGAAGGCATTCGCGCCATCAAGGAACACATTCCCTACGTCCGTACCGTGCTGGGCATTTCCAATGTTTCCTTCGGACTTCCGCCGGGCGCGCGCGAGGTGGTGAATTCTGTTTTTCTGTATTACTGCACCAAGGCCGGCCTCGATCTGGCGATCGTCAACGCCGAGCGCATCGAGCGCTTTCCCTCGATCCCCCAGCACGAGCGCCGCCTCGCGGAAGATCTGCTTTTCAATCGCCCGCCCGCGGAGGTTCCGGCGGAACACCCGTCAGCTGAGTTGCTGCGCGGCGCGCCGGAGGACTGGCGCGCGCAATCACGCGAACAGAAAATGGCGGTCAATCAATTTCACATTGCCGCCATCGCCGAACATTTCCGCACCGCCGCCCAGAGGCGCAAGCCCAGCGCAGCGAGCCTGCCGCTCGACGAGCGCCTGGCCAACTACATCCTCGAGGGCTCAAAGGACGGCCTGATCTTAGACCTCGACCGCAAACTAGCCGAAGGCATGGCGCCGCTAGACGTGATCAACGGCCCGCTGATGGCCGGCATGGCCGAGGTGGGCCGCTTGTTCAACAACAACGAGCTGATCGTCGCCGAGGTACTTCAGTCCGCCGAAGCTATGAAGGCCGCCGTCAACCATCTCGAAAAGTTCATGGACAAAGCCTCCACGGAAAAACGCGCCAAGGTGATCCTGGCGACGGTAAAAGGCGACGTCCATGACATCGGGAAAAATCTCGTCGAGATAATTTTGAAAAACAACGGCTACGACGTGATCAACTTGGGCATTAAGGTGCCGCCCGAAGATTTGATCCGCGCGTGGCGCGAGCATCAGCCCGACGCCATCGGTCTCTCCGGTTTACTGGTGAAGAGCGCCCAGCAGATGGTGACCACGGCCACGGATTTGCGCGAGGCGGGCGTGAGCGTCCCGCTGCTCGTCGGAGGCGCGGCGCTTTCCGAAAAATTCACCCGCCAGAAAATTGCGCCGCAATACGCAACGGCCGTTTGCTACGCCAAAGACGCCATGACCGGTCTGCGTCTGATGAACGACTTGAGCGATCCCGCGCGCCGGGACGCAGCGCTCGCCGATCACACCTTCGCCGACGCTGCACCGCCCGAAGAACCCGCCCCGCGGCCTATCGTCGCCGCCGGAGAAGATCGCTCGCCCAGCGTGCGCATCGATCTGCTGATTCCGCAGGTCGCTTATCTCGATCGCAAGGCCCGCGACATCACGAACCTGCCCGAAATCTGGAGCTACATTAATCCGTACATGCTTTTTGGGCGTCACCTTGGCTTCCGCGACAATTTTGAAAAGGCGCTGGCCAGCCGCGACCCGCGTGCCCTCGAGCTCTTCAACAGCATGGAGGAGATCAAGCGCGAGGCCGCTTCGTTCATGAAGATCAAAGCGGTCTGGCAGTTTTTCGAGGCCGAACGCCGCGGAAATTCCATCGCGCTTTTCGCACCCGGCGCAGGCTCACCGCTGCACACATTTTATTTTCAACGCCAGAGCGTCGGGCAGAAGCTTTGCCTGAGCGACTACGTTCTTCCGCAGCGCGATGGACGCCGCGACCACCTCGCGCTTTTCGTCGTTAGTGCCGGCGCGGGCATCCGCCAGCGATCTGAGGACGCCAAGGCCGCCGGTCAGTACCTTTTCTCGCATGGGCTTCAGGCGCTAGCGCTCGAATCCGCTGAAGCTGCCGCCGAATATCTGCATCTCCGCATTCGAGAGGACTGGGGCTTTCCCGATCCGCCGTCGATGACCATGGCCGAGCGCTTTACTTCGCGCTACCGCGGCAAGCGCTACAGCTTTGGATACCCCGCGTGTCCCAATCTTGACGATCAAGCGGGCCTCTGGATGCTCTTGCGTCCGGAGGAGATCGGCGTGAATTTGACGGAGGGAATGATGATGGACCCCGAGGCCAGCGTGAGCGCGCTCGTCTTCCAGCATCCCGATTGCTCGTATTTTTCGGTCGGTGAACCGTCGTCGCCGGCGAATGGGAACAACGCCTAAATGCGAATTGAAGACTTCAATAGTCGCCTCGAGAGCAACATCCTGGTCGCCGACGGCGGGATGGGTTCGCTGCTATACGAGGCTGTCGGCCACTATCGCTGCGCCGACGAGATGAATTCCACGCACGGCGAGCTAGTTTTCGGTTTGCATCAGGCCTATATCCAGGCCGGCGCGCAGATTATCGAGACGAATACGTTCAGCGCCAACCGTTACAAGCTTGGCAATCTGGGTCTGGGCGAACGCGTCGTTGAATTCAATCACCGCGGCGTGAAACTAGCTCGAGAAGCAAGGGACGCCGCCGCGCATGAGGTGCTCATCGCCGGCTCGATCGGTCCACTAGGCATTTTCAGCCACGTTCGCCAGTTGCCGCCCGAAGAGGTGCAGGCGATCTTCAAGGAACAAGCTGCGGCCCTTGAAGAGCGCGGCGTCGATTTTTTCATCCTCGAGACGTTCAGCGATCTTCAGGAACTTCTCGCTGCCGTCGATGCCGTCCGTTCTTTTTCAAACCTGCCGATCGTTGCGCAGGCGACCTTTTCGCAGGAGGGCACAACGTTTGGCGGTGGCCGTCCTAGCGATGTATGGGAAAAGCTGAAAGACAAGGACGTTCAGGCTGTCGGCGCCAACTGCACCGTTGGCCCGCAGGCCATTCTGACAACCTTGCGTGACTTTGCCAGCTCCGCGCTGCCTCTCTCCGCCATGCCCAACGCCGGCTTCCCGCAGAGAGTCGGCGATCGCGTGGTCTATCCGCGCTCGTCTCCGGAATATTTTGCGCTGTTCGCCAAGGAAGCTGCGGCACTCGGCGCGCGGATCATCGGCGGTTGTTGCGGCACCACGCCCGACCACGTTCGTGCCATGGCCGAAGTCGTCAAGGAGTGGAAGCCCGGCAAGTCGCAGGCAGGGAAAGGCGCCGCTGGAACCATAGAAGTCCTCGAGCCACAGGAGCGTGTCCGCCGCGTGGCGACCCGCGAACCCGAGAGCCGGCTGTGGGCCAAAATTCAGGCGCACAAATTTGTCACCTCCATCGAAGTCGATCCACCCAAGGGCATCGCCATCGAGCGTTTGGTCGAGCAGGTCGGCGCGCTAATGGCATCGAGCCACGTGGACGCCGTGGACATCAACAGCGGCACGCTGGCTCGCGTGGGCATGGACGCTCTCGCCGTCGCCGGAGCGCTCGAAGCGCATGGCTTCGAGACGATTCCGCATCTCACCACGCGCGACGCCAACATCATAGGCCTGCAAGCCATGCTGCTGGGCTCTTGGGCCGTTGGTGGTGTGCGCAACATACTGGCCATTACCGGCGATCCGCCCAGCGTCGGCGACTATCCGGAAACGTCTGGAGTGTACGAGTTGGATTCCATCGGTCTGGTGAGAGTGCTGGCGCGGCTCAACCAGGGAACCGACTGGGCCGGGAAAAATCTTGGCGGAGCGACGAATTTCACGATCGGCGTGGCCGTAAATCCGCTGGCGAAAAATCTGGACGAGGAGGTGCGCCGGTTCGAGGCCAAGATTGAGGCCGGGGCGCACTTTGCCATGACGCAACCTATCTTCGACCCCGCTCACTGGGAGGATTTCTGCCGGCGCCTGGGAGGTAAGCCTCGCGTTCCCGTGCTTGTCGGGCTCTGGCCACTTACCAGCTACAAGCAGGCTCTGCGTCTGAACAACGAAGTGCCCGGCATCGTGATTCCGCAGCCCGTTCTCGATGAGATGGAGAAAGCCGGCGGCGGGGCCCGCGAATGCGGCTTCGCGCTCGCGCGTACCATGCTCGGTTGGGCACGCTCGGCGCGTGCCTTTGGCATCGCCGGCGCCTATTTGATTCCGCCCTTCAAGCGCTACGAAGAAGTCCTCGAACTGTTCGCCTAGCGCCGACTCGACCGTCGTTCAATTTCTCCTCCGCCGCGACGCCAGCCTACGCTTTTGTAGCGGCCGGCTTCACCCGGGCGTCTTTTTTCTTTCAACCAGCCGCGGGAACGTCATTTGGAGCGCGCCGGGTCGGTCCCTGCGTCGTAGGGGAGCTGCTTGCTGCGCCCTCTTCTGGCGACCGCTCTCAATTAATCGGAGTTGCGTTGCTTTGGCTGAGGGTTAGCGAGTTCGAACCCGCTTTGAGTTGCACGGCCTGCTCCCAGACGAGCGCCTGATTGTTGTAGCGAGCAGAGATCATCAGGTAGTAGGTTCCGGGAGGCACACCGGGGAACGTTCCGCTGCCGCTGGCGTCGGCCCGCACGGCTGACGCGGCACTCGCGTTCACTGCGTCCAGAATCTTTTGGCAGTCGGGCGTTCTGCTGGTGCAAATACTGCCGACGTATTTATAGGGCGACATGCCTTGAGGTACCGAGACGCCGCCTTTTGCGAGTGCGTCTCCATAGCGGTCGCGCAGAAGAACGTACGGGCGCCCGGCGAGCGAGTTCGGAGCGCCGGGCTGGGCAGGGAGTCCCGAGGTAATCGAGAGCGTGGCGTTACCCAGGGGCGCTGCGGGGGTTGAAAGCCTGCCGCCATTGTTCGCCGGGGCCCCAGCAGGAGTTGCCGCAGGCGCGCTCGCCGTTGCTGCTGCCATGCCGCCGCCCGAGGGGATTTCCTTGCTGGGGGTTAGAACGGCGAGGTTGCAGCTCTGTTCCAGCGGAACGAAGGTGAAATCGCCGTCGTCGTTTTGGCCGGTGACGATGCGTCCGTGCACCTGGTAGGCGCCGGTCGCGCCCGGATCGAGCGATCCGTCCGGTTTCAGGGTGATGGCGAGCGGATGATCCGGCGCGTCGATCTTAATCACCGCCTTCACTCCGTCTGCTACCACAACGTAGGGATACGCGCGGGCGGCATCCGGCCCGCAGCCGAGCACTGCGGACTCCGGAAAGAACTGAACGCTGAAGCCGGTGGAGGCCGCGTAAATGCCGTGCATGCGAATGCCCGGAGGCGTTGGTGGCCCTTTGTCTCCGCCGAACATGGTCTTGAGCAGGTCCGTTTGCATCGTCTGTATGCCGACCCCCGAACCCTTCGATGAGAGGTTTAGCGCCGGGCATGTGGCTCTTTTGGACGCGAAACTCGTATGGCCGGTGTTGCCGCCATTAGTGGCGCCGTAGACACGGTCGCCCTTGGAGTCGTATACGGGGCCGCCCGATGCGGCCTGACCATTTGATATCGACAGCCCGTTCCCATCCTTATATCCGCCACTGTAGGACGTCGGGTCGTTTCCGCTCGTGTATCCGCTGGCAACCACTCCGTCTATCGTCACAGGGCCTGGGCCGACAATCGTTCCATCAGCTCTGAGCGTGAGGACGAGAGGCTTCGGAGTCGTGTCTATGATCAGAGCGGTGTGGTCGTTCTTGAACTCCAGCGTGTAGCTGTGTTGATCGGGAGAGAGGAAGGAACAGTTGACCAGCACGCCGTTGTCGATGAAGTCGAGACGCCAGTTGCCCGCGCCTTGAAACACGCCGGCCATCTCCGGACCGGGAGCGGGCTCTTTAGTCGTGGAGGGAAGTACCGACGAGATCATCTGGCTAAAGGCGCCGAGCAGCGAGTTACCCGAGCAAGTAGCGGGAAGCCTCCCAGAGGTGATGCAGCGAGCGATGGCGCGCTGCTCGGGTGTCTTCGGGCCGGAGGCCGCCGCGATTGCTTGTGCCTGTGCTTGCGCTTGGGACTGGTTTCGCGCTCCAGCAGCCGCTGCCTGATTGTTTGTTGCCGGCTGCGCCGCGGCGTTCTGCAGGTCTTGCTGCTTTTTCTCCCGGGCCTGCGCTCGCGCAATCTCGTCCGCGGAGGGCTGTTTGCATGTCGGAATAAGCTTTTTCAACGCCCCGCGAGTTTCGGTGGTGTAAGCCACAAAACCGTTGTGGAGCGGGCGATCAGGATGTTGCACCATGCAGGTGGAAGTGTCCGACGTGTCGCGTATGTTGCAGCTTTCCACGAGCATGCGCTCGCCGTTGCAAATATAAGTGACATTGGTCTGCACGTCCTGAGCGAAAGCGACGCTCCCGGAAAGCAAAACGAGCAGCGCGGCGACGCCGAAAACCATTAGCCGAATCTCGGAGCCGCGGGTAGAGCGATTTTCCATCGAAGCCTCAGCTGGAGCACGCCCACGATACAAAATGCGCACAAAGAGCGCCAGACAAAAAGTATCGTTTCCTGCTGGCTCCCCGGGCGTTCATCCTTGACACACTTTCGTCCTTTGTTAGCCTAACGAAGTGATCTTCGGCGCGTCGAAAGGTAAGAGTGAAGGGTAAAAGAACAACGAACGACGCGGGAGCTTGCTTCCCTCCTTTTCTGGCGGCAGCTCTGGTTTTTGCCCAGTTCTTGGCGCCCTTCGCGGACGTTTCCGCTGGCGCCGCTTCGCGCCCGGGGCCCGTCCCGCCCGCATCGTTTTTGCCGCCCGGCCCGCATACACATGACAGTTTCAACGACACGAGTGAAGGGAAGGGTTACCGTTTCGACCGCGGCGGTTGGACCTACGTACATCTGGAGGGCTCGCCGCACGACATAGGCTATCAGCACGGCTATTTGTTGGCCGACGAAATCGCCGATGCTTTTGCTGCCGCGCGTCTTGAGATGACCCACAAGACGCAGCGGAACTGGGACTTCTTCCGCCGCAGTGCGCGTCTGATGCTGTGGCCGCGGCTCGATCCCGAATACCAAGCTGAGATTCAGGGCATCGCGGATGGTCTGGCGGCGCGGAAGACGAAACTCGACGTCGAGGACATCGTGGCGCTCAACGCCTTTCAGGAACTGCCCGATTACTACGTGCCCTGGCTCAACGATCGTACCCACTCCGACAGCGCTCCCCGGATTGAAAACCTGGGACACTGCAGCGCTTTCGTGGCCACCGGAAGCTGGACCAAGGACAACCAGATCGTCATGGCCCACAGCAACTGGACCAGTTACATCACCGGCCAGCACTGGAGAATCATTTTTGACATCGTTCCGCAAAACGGCTACCGCATGCTGATGGACGGTTTTCCGGGTGTGATCGCGAGCGACGACGATTTCGGCGTCAACTCCGCCGGAATGATGATCACTGAAACCACCATCTCCGACTTCCACGGCTGGAATTCGCTGGGCAAGCCTGAATTCATGCGCGCGCGCAAAGCCATGCAGTACGCGAGCTCCATCGATGAATTCACAAAAATCATGCTCGATGGGAACAACGGCGGCTACGCGAATGACTGGCTGCTGGGAGACCGCAAGACGGGCGAAATCGCGCGGTTCGAGCTGGGCCTGCAACACTCAAGACTGTGGCGCACAAATGACGGCTATTTCTCCGGAGCTAATTTCCCCAGCGATCCGGACGTCATCGAGAACGAGACGACTTTCAACCCCGATGACCCCTCGAATTCCTCGAATGCGCGGCAGGTCCGCTGGGATCAGCTGCTCGGGGCCAACAAGGGGAAGATCGACGCCGCGATGGGAGAGATTTTTCTCGCGGACCACTATGACGCCTATACCAAGGCGGATAACAACCCGGACCATCGAACCCTTTGCGGGCACAATGACATGCCGGGCGACACCGCCACGCCTCCTGAGCCTTTCGGCGCGGTAGCCGGCCAGGTTATGGATGCGCGCATGGCGAAGGACATGGATTTCATCGCCCGAATCGGCCATCCCTGCGGAATCACCTTCGATGCCGCCGCGTTCCTGGCCGACCACCAGGACTACTCGTGGCAGGCCCCGGCCTTGCGCGACATGGTCGCCGGGCCATGGACCGAGTTTCGCGTCGGCGAGCACGCGCCGAGCAGCAGTAGTACCAGCCATGACTGGTCGCATCCCTGCTATCCGATACGCAGCAGCGGAGTTGCGCGAACCTAGCAATCAAGCGGGGAAGATGCTACAAGAAAAAGAGATTGCCGGGGTCAGCCGATGTCTGTGCCGTGCTCAGCTAAAGGGTGTAAGGCCGTCGTGCCTCCAGGGCTCGACGCAGAAAGCATGTGTATTCTGCACTTTACGCTATTTATCGAGCAGGAATGCGCCGATATGCGCCGCGAGACCGCCTTGGGCCACACGGCTCACGAACGGCTGTCGGAATTCTTCAAAAAGATCCAAGACCGCGGCGATGCCCTGGTGCAAGTGGCCACTAGCGGTTTCGGCATGTCGGACGAAATCAAGGCACGGATTCTGAGTACGCTTCTGACGCTGATGAATTGCCGCGAGAATATGGATCGAGCGGCGATGCGCCAGTCTTCGCTGCGGCGCTTTGCCGGATAGCCTCCTTCGATTTTGTCCCGCGTCTTCCTGCGCGCCTCCTAAGCGCCCCCTAAGCTCCGATGTAGCGCGCATATAGCGAGCGTGCCACGGCCGGATCCTGAGTTCCTTTTACAATTGCGCGCCCGTCGGCGAAGACTGTCATCTCGTAGGGTGGAACGCGAAAGCGCAGCAGAAAATCGTTGTTGCGCACGTCCCCAGCGGGAGCGGCGGCCAGCCGCCGTCCCAGCTCCGCGAGATCCAGCTTCCGACGGCGCTCGTGAATCTGCACCGAATCGCGTCCGCAGAGCGTGATGTGCGGTTGAGCTTGCCCGCGTAAGAAGCGGAAGTCGTGATGCACGCATGCCCGGCAATCCGGGTTGCGCTCGGCGCGCACGGTGCGGAACTTCCCGGTCCATACGTCGCAGGAAATCACGCGCCCTCCAACATCTTCGAGCGCTTCGGATTTGCCGGTCAGAATCTTCAGCGCTTCCGCAGTTTGCAGCGCGGCGATCGCGCTTGCGGCGGCGTTTAAAATCCCGGCCGTGTCGCACGTAGCCTCGGCGCCGGCGGGCTTGGACGGTTCTTGTCCGCTTTCGAGAAGACAGGCGAGACACGCGGTTTCTCCGGGACGAATGGTCATGGTCACTCCGTAGCTTCCTACCGCCGCGGCGTAGATCCACGGAATGCCGAGCGAAATGGCAGCGTCGTTCAGCAGCAGGCGCGTTTCAAAATTATCGGTGCCATCGAGCAGCAGGGAAAATCCGGAGAGAAGTTCGACGGCGTTTTCGGGCGAGAGGTCCGCAACGAGCCCCTCGACTTCGACGGTGGAGTTAGCGGCCCGCAATCGGCGCTCGGCGGCCACAGCCTTCGGGAGTGAGGCTTGGGCATCAGACTCTTCGAACAAAGTCTGCCGCTGCAGGTTCGAGGTTTCGACGAAGTCACGGTCAATGATGCGAAGCCGCCCGATGCCGGCACGCACCAGTAGATTGGCAGTAACGGTTCCGAGCGCGCCGCAGCCCACCAGCACGGCCCCTGCGCCGAGCAACCTCTTCTGGCCCTCTTCGCCGACGCCCGCAAACAGAATTTGCCGCGAGTATCTTTCGCGCCGTTCGCGATCCATGCTGTTTTCCACCTCGGAAACCTCATCTTAGCTTGTTTTCGCGACAGGCAGGCAACCCCGCTATGCTAACCTTTATTCCCACCCTCTTGACGAATGATCATCCCGCGCCGATCGCCGGTTGGCAAACAGACGACGGCCACCTGCGGCGTTTCCCTGCGCGCGTGGCTGCTTGCGTGCGCGCTTGTTTTGCTCCTCACTGCTCCTAGCAATGCGCAGGACACACACATGGAAGGGCAGCCGGTGACGGAAGTGCGCGTAGTGGATTCCTCCGGCCAGCCGGTTTCGGCGAAGATCCCTCCGCTTCCGTTGGCGGAGGGCAAGCCATTCGACTTCGCTGCGGAACGGGAAAGCTTGCGCGTGCTGTATCGCACCGGGGATTATTCGGACGTGCGTGTGTCCGCGCTGCACATCGGGCGAGGGTGGCAAGTAGATTTCATGGTAGAGCGAAATTTCTACAATAATGTGGTGCGCATCCAAGGTCTGAATCCTCCCCCAACCGAAGCGGCGGCCCTAGCTGCCATGCGCCTGAACCTGGGCGAGATCTTCCGCGAGACCGCAGTGCGGCAAGGCGTGGAGTCGCTGGGGGAAACACTACGCAACGACGGTTTTTACCAGGCGAAGGTGCACTGGAGTCTCCAGCCCCACAACGATACGCGGCAAATGGACGTGATCGTGGACGTCGATACCGGCGTTCGCGCCCGAATCGGCGACGTAACGATTGAGAATCACAGCCCGTACACCGACATGCAGTTGCTTCAACGCGCGAAAATCTCTCAGAAGCAAAAGCGGCAGGAATTCACCGCTGCGCGTATTTCGCAGTCCTCGGAGCGGCTCAAGAAATTCATGGTAAACCAGGGCTATCTGGGCGCGAATGTTCTGGTGGCGGCCGGCGCGTACGACACGACGTTGAATCAGGTGCCCTTGAAGCTGTCGGTGACCGCCGGCGCGCGTGTGTTGATCGAAGTGAGTGGGGCGGGCGTAAGCGGAGGAACCAAGCACAGGCTGCTGCCGATGTACGCGGAGGGAGCCGCAGATGAGGATCTAGTGCAGGAGGGGCGCCGCAACCTGCGCGACTATTTTCAGGGGCAGGGTTACTTTAGCGCGGATGTGGAAGTCACGTCGTCCACAGCCTCCGGTGGCGAGCGGGTGATCAGTTACCAGGTTTCGCGCGGGGACCGCTTCCGCTTGGCCGGGGTGGGCTTCGATGGCAACAAGTATTTCGAGAGCCAGTTGCTGTCGCGGCGCTTGCAGCTGCAGCCTGCCTCTTTTGCCTTCAACGGCAAATTCAGCCAGCCGCTGATGCGCGCCGACGCCGATTCGATCCGCAACCTTTACCTCTCGAACGGATTTCGCGACGCGCAGGCCACCACGACGGTGGATGACTCCTACAAGGGAAAGAAGAACGATCTGTTCGTTACCTTTCACATCGTGGAAGGCCCTCAGACGCGCATTTCCGACCTGACGATCGAAGGAAACAAGGCCATCAGCACCGCCACGCTGCTGGGCTCCATTGGATCGACACCCGGGCAACCGTATTCGGAAGCGATCGTGGCCAGCGATCGAAACAATATTTTGAGTCTGTACTACAACGAGGGATTTCCGGAGGCTTCCTTCCGACAGGAGGCCACGCCCGGCGACACCCCAACGATGATTCGGCTAGTGTATCGCCTGACCGAAGGCCCGCAAATCCGCGTGGCCAAAGTGCTCATAAGCGGCTACCAATACACACGGCCGGGAATTATCGCAAAGCAGGTAGTGATCCAGGCCGGAGGACCTCTACGCGAGAGCGAAGTCGCGCAGACGCAGCGGCAACTCTACAATCTGGGCGTTTTCACGCGCGTGCAAATCGCGGAGCAAGATCCCGACGGTACGGACACCGACAAAACGGTGGTGGTGGGCGTGCAAGAGGGCAACCGTTACACGATCGGCTACGGGTTCGGATTCGAGGTGCAGCGCATTGCGGGCGGCAGCAAAAACCCAAACGGGACTACGATCGGGGCCAGTCCGCGCGGCATCTTCGAAATTGCGCGCAACAATCTCTTCGGGCGCGCTCAGTCGCTTTCGTTTCAAGCGCGCGCCAGCACGCTCGAATACCGCTTCGCGCAGACGTATTCCGCCGGAAACATCTTTAGCAAGAGCAACTGGAACCTGCAGGTCACGGGATTCGCGGACAAAACCCAGGACGTGAACACGTTCACGTCCACGCGCTATGAGATCGGCATGCAAGTGATACAAAAACTCTCGACCTCCAGCTCACTTGTCTACCGCTACTTTTACCGGCGGGTGCAAGCCTCTAATCTGGCTTCAACCATTAGCCCGGAACAGATCCCGCTGTACAGCCAACCCACGCTGGTTTCCGGCTTTGGCATTACCTATGCGCGCGACCACCGGGACAATCCCGCCGATCCCACGCGCGGCAACTTCAACACGATCGATGTGAGCGATGCCGCTGACGCACTCGGCTCCAGCGCAAGCTTCTTCCGCGGCTACTTTCAGAATTCCTCCTATTATTCTTTCGGACGATCCTTTGTCTTCGCGCGTTCGGTGCGATTCGGAGTGGAGGTGCCCCTGGGCAACACCATCGAGGACAACCCCCCGTTCAATCCCGCGCAATGCACCGCGCCGCCGCCGGACATCACGCCGGAAGTGATTCCTCTGCCCGAGCGGTTCTTTGCGGGAGGCGGCACGTCTCTGCGCGGGTTCGGCTTGAACCAAGCGGGCCCGCGCGATCCCTGCACGGGCTTCCCGATCGGCGGCCTGGCGGTGCTGATCTTCAACCAGGAATTACACTTCCCTATGAAGCTGCCGTACATCGGCAACAAGTTGGGCGGGACGATATTTTACGATGGCGGAAACGTCTACCAGGACATCAATCACATCTCGTTTGCGTGGCGGTCGCCTTCGATTACCAATATCAATTATTTTTCGCACACCGTAGGTTTCGGCGTGCGATACGGGACGCCGGTCGGTCCGATCAGAGTCGACATCGGCTATCAACTCAATCCCGCAGCGTATCGCGCCATCGTCCCACCTTCGACAACAGCCTCGACCCTTCATCTGCCGCACATCGGTTTTTCGTTCAATATAGGGCCGGTGTTCTGATGCTGAGGGCAACATACACGGTCATTGCATGGATAGGCCTCGCGGCGGCTGGCGCCGCGTGCGATGTGACATATGCTGCGCAAAGTGCTGTGGCGCGAGCGACTGCACCGGCCGTGCCGTCAACGCCTGCGAACGCTGCGGTTGGGAGCGCCGCACCTGACGCGGGCGATCATCCTGAGATCGTCGATGGAATAGCCGCGCGCGTCGAGGACGACATCATTACCGAGAGCGAGATCCGCGAGTTGGCCGCATTTCAGCGAGTCGTGGACGGCAAGGCCAAGCCGCGCGCCGAGCTGATTACCGAGTTAGCGGAACAATGGATCACGCAGGGCGAGGCGGACACTGCCAAGTTCCCGAGGCCCTCGGCTACGGACGTGGATCATGCGTACGCGCAATTGGCAATGCAGTTTGGGGGAACAACGGAGTTTGACGCCCGCGCCGCCTTGGAGGGACTGAACAAAGCAGCGGTTCGCCGCATGCTCGAGCAGCAGCTGTATCTTTCACGGTTTCTCGACTATCGCTTCCGGCCGGCGGTGCAAGTGGATGACGCACAGGTCGAGGCGTACTACCGCGATGAATTTGTGCCGCAGGTGAAGGCCAGCGGACAACAGGTCCCGCCGTTTGACGACGTGGAGGAAACGATCCGGGAAGTGCTGATGCAACGCGAAATTACGAAGCGCGCCACCGAATGGCTGGATGACACCCGCGGGCACTTGCAAGTCGAGGTACTGCACCCGGGGAGCGCGCAGTGAAGATCCGCTGGCACTGGGTGCTGATCCATGCGGTGCTTATCGCCGGCACGATCACGCTTGCGGCGGCGGTGCTGTTTAACGCCGGACTCGTGAACCGTTGGCTGCGCGATCTGGCCATCCATCAGATAGAGCAGCGAACCGGCGCGACTGTGGAGATGGGGGCGTTCCGTTTCCAGCTCTGGCGGTTGGAAGTGGAGATCGACAACCTGACGCTGCACGGGCGCGAAGCGCCGGGAGCGCTACCCCTATTCCACGCGGATCGTACGCGCGCGTCCGTGCGCGTACTCTCGGCTTTCCGGCGGCAATTCGCGCTCGAAGAACTGAACGTGCTGCATCCGGTGGTGGGAATCCAGATCGACCGTAACGGGCGAAGCAATGTGCCTTCGCCGAAGGTGCAGGGCAGCAGCCGTCCGTGGCAACAGACGCTCTTCGCGCTCCGAATCGGCCAGCTGGCGCTTGTCGATGGCACCGTGCAGTTCAACGACCAGGCCATACCGCTCAGCCTGCAGGGCAAGAATTTCGAGTTCGCGCTGCATTACGGTTTGGAGCCGGACGGCACGGACGCCTACGCCGGGAGTCTTGCGTGGCAGCAGGTGCAGATGGCGGCCAAGCGATACGTGCCGTTTCGTTTTGATCTCTCGACAAAGTTCACGTTGCACCGCGACGCCTTCGAGCTGGACGAGTTGATTTGCAAACTGCCGCACTCGGAGTTCGACGTGACTGCGGCGTTGCCGAGCTTCGCGCGGCCTGACTGGAATATGAAGTACCGCGGGCGGCTGTCGCTCACCGACGTGCGCACGATTCTACACGCGCCGGAAACACCCGACGGGATTGCGGACTTTTCCGGCCAGGCGAGTTCCACGGGCGGGAAGTGGGTCGGGGGCGGCTACTACCACGCGCACGACATCCGCCTGCCGTACGAATGGTTCCATTGGGGTGGAATCGAAACGGCGGGAGACTACAAGATCTCTGATGGCCGTCTGACAGTGCCGAACCTAAAAATAAAAGCTTTGGCAGGATTCGCGGACGGCACCTTGGAGCTGAAATTTGCAGGATTGCAGTTTCGTACCGAGACACATATGGAGGGAGCCGATCTTCACGATGTGCTGGAAGCGCTGGACCACGAGGAGTTCCCGGTCAATGCGCTGCACTGGGATGCGTCGATGCGAGTGGACTCCGTGAATACCTGGACGGCGAACTTCAAACACTTCCGCACCGTGGGCACTTCCGAATGGACGTCGCCGGCAGGGGACTCGGCTGGTCTGGTAGGAGTCGCGGCGCACGTCAACTTCGACTATCAGGCCGATGAGCACGGCGCAAATCTGGTGCAGAGCGAGATCTCGTCGCCCCGAATGCGTCTGGAGTTCGATGGACCCATCAGCGGACAGGACTCCGCGTTGGAAGTGAAGTTCCACACTGACGAACTGCTCGAATGGGACGATTTCATCAACGCCATCCGCGGGCGGGACGCCGATCGAGTGCGGATCGCCGGAGGGGCGACGTGGCGGGGGCGTGTGCTGGGGCCGATCGACGGTCCGACGTTCATCGGCCACGTGATCACGGCGAATTCCAAGTACGAGCAATATTCCTGGGATTCGCTCGAAGGAGAAATCGAGTATTCGCCCGACGACTTTCATTTAACGCACGGCGAAATGCGGCACGGCGCCAGCTCGACCAGTCTCGATCTATCGCTGACGTTCGACCGGGATTGGGGTTTTCTCCCCGAGAGTCCCTGGAGTCTGAACGCAAAAGTGGGGCGGGCTTCGACCGACGACGTGCAGGAGATACTGGGGACGAATTTTGCGGCCAGCGGAGTGATCAGCGGGGAATTGGTGGGCAGCGGCACGCGCGCGGCCCCGATGCTGGACGCAAATTTGTCTGCCACGGACGTTCGCGCGGGGCAGTGGCACGCCGACCGGTTCGGCGGAGAGTTGCACCTGGAGCACGATCTAATCAGTCTTACACACGCGGAAATACACGAAAGCGGCAGCGCAGTCACGGGCAACGCGCTCTACCGAACCGCCGAGCAGCGGACGGAATTCAACCTGACCGGAACGAACATCGCACTAGAAAAGATTAAGACTTTGCAGGGCGGAGGATTAGCCGTCGTCGGGCGACTCGATTTCAACTTCCATGGTGGCGGTCCGCTGATGGCACCCACCGGGCAGGGCACCGTGCATGTGGCGGGTCTGAAGGTCGGAACCGAAAACGAAGGAGACTTCGAGGGCCGTGTGGACTCCGACGGGGACACGGCGCACATCTCGCTCGCATCCGAACAGCCGCGAGGGGAGTTCCAGGGCGATCTGACGGTTGGCCTTCGAGGCGACCGGAATGTTTCAGGGCGGCTGTTGGTTCACCAGTTCGACCTCGATCCGTTCATAGTCGCCGCCGTTCACCTGCCACAACTGACTGGACACAGCAGCGTAGACGGCACGTTTACGATCTCTGGTGCGCTGCGGCGGCCCGATTCGGTCGCCGTCGACGCGGACATCACGCGTATGGCCTTCGACTACAATTATGTGCAGCTCAGCAACGATCAAGACATAAAACTGACCTATCGCCGAAACGAAATTCGCGTCGATCAGGCGCGCCTGCACGGGCCGGACACGGATCTCCAGTTCAGCGGCACGGCCCGATTCGATCAGCAGCGGCCCGTGCACTTGCAGTTGGCTGGCGCGGTGGACCTGCGGCTGTTGAAGAGCATCCTTCCCGACATGGAGGCAAAGGGCCGCGCAGAGATGAACGTTTCGGTGGAAGGAACCATAGACCATCCGCGCGTGACGGGGCGCGCGAGCGTGCAAAATGCATCAGCGCATTACGGAGATTTCCCTACCGGCCTTAGCAACGTGAACGGCGGCTTCGTCTTCGACAAGAGCCGGCTGCTCTTCGACCATGTGACGGCGGAATCGGGCGGGGGACAGTTGACACTGGATGGAAACGTGGCGTACGGGGAGGGCCCGGTGCGCTACCAAGTGCGCGCCACTACTTCGCAAGTACGCATTCGCTATCCGGCGGGGATGAGTTGGCTCGCGGGCGGAACGATCGAGCTATCCGGCACGAGCGACGCGGCGGTAATTGGCGGACATGTGCAGGTGCAGCGGCTGCTTTTCGCGCAGGGTGTCGACATGGCTTCTATGTTCGCAGCAGCCTCGGATACCGCGCCGGGAGCTCCATCGAGTTCGCTCTTCTTGCAGAATCTGAGTTTCGATGTGGCGGGAGATGCGGGTCCGGGCGCACGCATCGAATGGGCGGGTGCACACATTGAGGTGGACGGGAATGTGCGGCTGCGCGGCACGTACGACCGCCCCGTGCTGCTGGGACACGTGCACTTGCTGAGCGGGGAGATGCCGTTCCGCGGGAATACTTATCAGCTCACGCGCGGGGACATCAACTTCGCCGATCCCTTCCGGCTCGACCCGGACCTCAACATTGAGGCCACCTCGACCATCAATCAATATCAGGTGACTATCAATTTCTCCGGCCGGGCCAGCCGGCTGCAGCTCAACTACCGTTCCGATCCGCCGCTGCCTGACGCAGACATCATTGCGTTGCTGGCGCTGGGGAGTCCTGGCCAAGAGAGCGGCCTGCGCTCCGGCCCGGGCGGCAGCGCGAACTACGGAGCCACGGCGCTGCTTTCCGAGGCGATCTCGTCGGGGATCGGCGGCAGGATCGAGCACCTTTTCGGCATCAGCTCGTTCCGGGTGGATCCGTTCGTGGCTGAGACCGCCACGGAATCCAACGCCGCCGCGCGCGTCACTATTCAGCAGCAGGTGACGCGCGATCTCTCGATCACCTACTCCACGAACGCCGCCGCCAACCAGCAATATCAGCTCATTCAGGTGGCCTACGCTTTGCGACGCGATCTCTCGGTCATCTTCTTGCGGGACGTCAACGGCACGAACGGTCTGGACATTAAGTGGGTGAAGCACTTCAAGTAGTCCGCCTAAAGTAGGATCGCCTCGGGCACGCCGACTAGTCAGGGAGCGCGAACAGAGAGTCCGGCGAGAGGCGCACATGCCACGGGAGCGGGCGGTCGCGGAAGCGTTCCCATTTTTCCTTGAACACCTCAGCCTGCAAGTGCGGTTCTTCGCCTTCGGATGGCGCGCGATGCAGGCGCAAATAGAGAGTGACCCGGAACGGCGTTTCCGACCAGCGCACCGGCCAGCACGGGAAAACATTTTCGGCGCCGGGGCCCGCGCCGTCGGCCTCTACGAAGTCGATGTGATGGGCACGCAATCCGACGTGGTTCACAGGAGCGGGCAGCGGATGCGTGGTGTGCAGCCGGCAGTCCCAATCCAAGGCATCAACCGTCGCTTCGGAAACGGCCCGGGCGCGGGAAAAATTCTTGCACCCGGTAAGGCGCGCCACTTCCAGGCTGGGAGGGCGGCGAAAAATTTCTTCGCGCGGACCAAACGCAGCGACGCGCCCGCGTATCAAAACCAGCAACTGCGCGGTCAGCCGGTAAGCCTCCTCCATGTTGTGAGTGACCACCAACGCCGGCCTTGCGAAAGCGGCGAACGTCTCCTGCAGCAGCGTTTCCATCTGGCCGCGCAGGTGTGTGTCGAGCGCGGCGAGAGGCTCGTCGAGCAGCAACGCCTCCGGCTCAATCGAAAGGGCGCGGGCTAGAGCGGCACGCTGCTGCTCGCCTCCGGAAATCTGCCGGGGATAGCGGTCGCGCAGGCCCGCGGCGTGGGTACGCTCGAGCGCTTCGGCCACCCGGGATTCCAGCTGTGCGCGCGGGAGATCCTGCAAGCCGAAGGCGACGTTCTGCTCCACGGTGAGATGGGGGAAAAGCGCGTAGTGCTGGAAGAGCATGCCGACGCGGCGTTCGCGCGCCGGAACGTCCAGGCGGCGCTCGGATTCGAACAGCACGCGGTCGTTCAAGGCGATGCGGCCGCGGTCGGGACGTTCGAGGCCGGCAATCGCGCGCAGCAGCATCGACTTGCCCGCGCCGGAGGGGCCCAGAATTCCGAGCGGCGCACCGGTTGCGGTGAACGACACGTCGAGTGCGAAGTCTCGCAGCTTCTTGGCGATTTGGACTTCCAGCGCCACGGCTAGCGGCCCGCCCATCGGGGCCGGCCGGCCGGCAACGCGCGAGACCAAGAGTAGAGTCCGGCGAGCAAGACAAGAGAAATCAAGACATCGACGGCGCACCAAACGGCGGCGCGTGAAACGTCATTGGCCTCGACGGCGAAATAGATGGCTATGGGAATGGTGGCGGTGCGCCCGGGAATGTTTCCGGCGATCATAAGCGTAGCGCCGAATTCCCCCAGGGCGCGAGCAAAGGAGAGGATGGTTCCGGCGAGGATGCCCGGCCAAGCAAGCGGCAGAGCAATTTGGCGGAAGCTCCGCCACTCCGATGCGCCCAGCGTTTTTGCCGCTTCGAGCAAACGCGGATCGACTTGCTCGAGCGCGGCGCGCGCCGTCAGATACATCAGCGGAAAAGATATGACCGTGGCGGCGATCACCGTGGCGGGCCATGAAAAGACCACCGACGCTCCCAGCTGAAGTAGTAGCTGGCCGAACGGTCCGTTGCGCCCGAACAGCAACAGAAGAAGAAAGCCCACTACCGTCGGGGGCAGCACGAGCGGCAGCAGAAAAATTCCGTCAACGATGACCGCGGCGGGGCCCGAGCGCCGCTCGCGCCACGCCGCAGCGGCCAAGCCCGCAACCAGTGTGATCAGCGTGGCTGTGACGCTGGTTTCGAGCGAGATACGGATGGGCGACCAGTCCATTGGGACGACCGAGGGCGTCAGGGCCATGGATACGGGATTGTAACCGGATTAGCGCTTTGTAGTACGGCCGCCCGTAATTTAGCCGCGGTTACTTTACCGGCGTTACCGGCGCAGGGCCGCCCGGTCCCGGCCCGAGCATGGCCTTCAATTCCGGATAGTCGTTCGCCATGTTCTGCAAAACAGCCATCGCGGCCTTTTGCTGCATCTGCGTGCCGACGTTCTCCGTCTGGTTGACGACTTCCGGCAAGGCTTTGAGCGTTCGCTGTCCCAGCGGAGATTCGTAGAATTGGGTCAGGCCCTGAATGTCTTCCAGAGAAAGCTCCTTGTCATAGATGGGCACCATCGCCGTAGCGACTGCCGACGGCGGAGCGGCCGCGGCAAGCTTCTGGTTAAAAGCGCTCATGAACTGAGTCAATCGGTCCGGCGGCATTGCCTGCGCCTGTTTCAAGCCCGCCTGCACCTGATTGGAAATGTATGTATTGATGTTCTCTCCGAGCTTCGAGGACTGGGTAACCTCCATCAAGTGGCGGATCGCCGCTTCTTTCGCGGGGTCTGTTTTTCCGGTCGTCGCCGGCTTAGCGGATGCAGCGGCCTGGGGCTGTGCCGCGACGCCCGGCTGATGCGCCGGGGCTGCGGGTTTCGGCGCCGGTGCCGGGGCTGTTTGCGCCACGGCGGCGCCGCCTAAAAACAGAGCCAATGCAATAAGGGCAGTCTTGCGTGTCATAAATCTCCTCGTTTCTCGTTCCGGGCTTCAGCCCTAGTGAACGAGATATGGTATCGAACCGGCATGTCGGATGCAATTCGCACAGCCAGCCGTTGTCTGGTCAATTCTCAAACCATCAAACCAAAGTGTTGCACGTTCAGTCGCGCGGACCGATGGCTGATGGTCGTTGCTTCGCGAGCGGAACAATGTCTAATTTAGGCATTTCACCCTCGCTCCTGCTGTATAATCCGCGCGATCATTCCCGTGTCCGCCGACATCTCAACTACCGCCGATCAAGACGAAGTCGCGCCGCGCCCCCGCAAGCATTTTCTTTGCACCGCGCTGTGGGTCGCCGCGATTGCCAACGCGCTCGTCCCCGCGGTTTTCTTTTCCAGCACGCAGGTCTTCGGGCCGTCCGATCCCCGCTACCGGGCTCTTGTCACCATCGTTGTACTGGCGGAATACGCGATCGTCTTTCTATTGCTGCTCCTGCACGCGAATGTCGGTTTTGCGAGCGGCTACGCGGTTGCCACCGCCGCTATCGTCACACTGGGTTCCTCGGTGCTTGCCTATGTGAATCTCTATCCTGCCGGTTGGGGCTGGGGCGCGCTTTACGCGGAGATTCTCGTCCTGGCAGGATTGGCTTTTGCCGTTCTCTCCAACGCCGTCTTTCTCATCGCCAGCATCCGTTACGCCCGCGCTATCCATCCGCGCCTGCACCTCGGCGGCTTTTTCCTGGGGATCGCGGCTTCGCTTGCTCTCATCTTTCTCTACGGCCGCATCCTTCCATAGTCATCGGACCGCAGCCACGGGGCCCCAGCTCGAACTTCAGTAATGCACCTCGATGCTATACTGCCGCCCAATGTACGCCCGGAAATTAAACGCGGAGATGGTGATCGCCGGCGAACGCCGGCCGGTGCCGCTCGACTGGCTTGATAGCTTCTGCATGCGCAATTTCACCGGCTCGGCGGAGTTTGACGATACCTTGCCTGCAGGTGAAGGTCGCATGGAGGCCGGGCTGAGCGTGGACGCGGCGCGCCTGGCAGGAGCGATGAGCGAATGGTTCACCAAGCGCGGTAAGGGGAACGGCAAACCCGTCTTTATCGAACTCAGCGAGTCGTAGTAGCAACGCAAAGACGCCCGCCTAAAGGCGGCCTCTACAAAGGCCACGCGAGGTCTCCGCGCTTGCATAGGGATGGCATCCGCATGAGGTTGTTTCCGAAGGCCCATGAAAAATAGAAGAGCCGATGCTCCTCGCGCACGATTGGGGCGTAGCAGCGGTCGCGCCGCGGGGGCACCGGCTCTTCATAGGTGTTTGGACGCGGCATGAGGAAAATCGTAAGCCCGGGTCGGAGCGTGGTTTAGGGGGACCGCAACTCTTCGCGCGACGGGGAAATCCGGGTAGGCCAACTGTTGATGGCCGCTGTGATCTCCGGCAAAGCTGCACGAGTAGCTTCCATCCCCGCTGCGACCAGCTGCGGAGTCTTCTCAAACTCGTACCAAAGCACGTGGTGAACGTTGGGCTCAACCACAATGTCGCTTTCAGCGCGCCACGGTTGAGTCACGTGCGTCTGCAGAATCGAAAAGGAACGGCTGATTACCTCAATGGTGTTGCGCGGCTTTTCGTCGAGCAATCCCGGGTCGAGATATACAGAGATCACCAGATCCGCGCCCAATTCACGCGCCGCCTCCGCGGGAGCTGCTTCAGTCAAGAATCCGTCCGCCAGCATGTAGCCCCGATATTCAATCGGCATGAAGAGCCCGGGATACGCGCAGGAGGCTCGAAGCGCGGGAGCGATTTCGCCGTCGGTGAAATGGATCGATTTGCCCGAGATTAAATCGCTAGCCACAATGCTGAGCGGGATTTTCGTCTCGTTGAAATAGCGCGCGGGAGTGAATTTATGGAGGTAGTCCTCCAGGCGCGCGTTGGAAGCCATCCCGTAGCGCGAAAGCGTCCAGCGGCCGAAATCGCGGAAGTGGGTTGCCGCTCCCTGTCGCTCCATTTCATCAAGGGGCGTTCCGCTGGCATAGGTGGCGCCCACCAGCGCGCCCACGCTGGTGCCGGCGATGAAGTCGATGGGGATTTCATGCTCTTCCAACACTCGCAGCACGCCAATATGGGCAATGCCGCGAGCGAAGCCGCCGCCGAGGGCCAGGCCAATCTTGGGGCGCGGTCCGTTGCCTTGGTAGGCGAACGAACGCAGGCCCTGAAGCGCCTTGTTAAACCATCTAGAGGATGTAGTCATGCGGCTGCTAACGAATCCCAGGCACCTACCAGCAACTCTAACAAACTTGCGGCTTTCGAGGGACCTTTCCGATTGACCGCTGATAACGCTTTTGCAACCATGTGCTGGGTGGGAATCTTCGTATGAAGCGAAGGATCGAAAGGGCGGCCGTGCTGGGCGCCGGAACCATGGGCGCGCGCATCGCCGCACACCTGGCCAACGCCGGCATACCTTGCATTCTGCTCGACATCATTCCCCGCGAATTGACGGTCGAGGAAAAGCGAAAGGGGCTCACGCTGGAGAGTCCAGCGGTGCGCAACCGCATCGTAGCGGCCGGTCTGGAAGCAGCGAAAAAATCGCGGCCGGCGGCATTTTTCACTCCGGAGACAGCGCGGCTAGTCACACTGGGCAACTTCGAAGACAACCTGGCATGGTGCGGCGAAGTGGACTGGATTATTGAAGCCGTGGCCGAGGACCTGGAGATCAAGCGCAAACTGTTCGAACGCGTCGAGACGGTGCGCAAGCCCGGAACGATCGTGACGTTCGAACACCTCCGGCTTGCCGATTCGCCGCATCGGCGAAAACCGTTCCGAGGATTTCCAGCAGCACTGGGCCGGAACGCATTTTTTTAATCCGCCGCGCTACATGAAGCTGGTCGAATTGATTCCCGGGCCGAAGACTTCACCCGAAGTGCTGGCGCTGCTCGAGGAAATCTGCGATCTGCGGCTAGGTAAAGGCGTCGTGCATGGCCAAAGACACGCCGAATTTCATCGCCAACCGCATCGGCACGTTTTCGATACTGAAGGCCCTCGACGCGATGCAGAAGCTGGACATGACCATCGAGGAAGTGGACGCCTGCACCGGACCCGCGATCGGCTGGCCGAAGCTCCGCGACGTTTCGCACCGCCGATCATCGTGGGGCTCGACGTGCTGGCGCACGTGATCGACAACATCTACGAGAATGCTCCGAACGACGAATCGCGCGAAGTCTACCGCGTGCCCGCGCTGGTTGAGGAGATGATGCAAGCGCGGCTGGCTGGGCGAAAAAACCGGCAGCGGATTCTACAAGCGGGTAAAAGGCGCCGGCGGCGAATCGGAGATTCTCACGCTCGACTGGCACAACATGGAATATCGCCCGCGCCAGAAAGCGAAATTTGGTTCGATCGAAGCGGGCAAGGCCATCGAAAGCACGCGCGAACGGTTGCGCGTCGCTGCTGGCTCCGGCGCTGGAAGGCAAAGCCGGCGACAAGGCCAATCAATTTCTCTGGGCCACTCTCGGCGAGACGTGCCTGTACGCCGCGCGGCGGATTCCTGAAATTGCCGATAGCATCGTGGACGTAGATCGCGCCATGCGCTGGGGATTTGGCTGGGAGTTGGGCCCGTTCGAGATATGGGACGCGCTGGGCGTGGAGCGGATGGCGAAAGCGTTTCGAGCGGGAAGGGAAGCAAGTGCCGCCGCTGGTGGCGAAAGTGCTGGAGTCACCCGCGAAATCCTTTTATCAGGACGAGAAGGGATACACTCGCTATTTCGATTTGTCATCGAGCTCGGCAAAACCTGTCGAAGAGCCCGCGGGAATCATATTCTTGAAGTCGCTGAAGGAACGCACGCCGGTGGTAAAAGAAAATTCCGGCGCAAGCCTGATCGACCTGGGCGACGGCGTGCTGTGCTGCGAATTCCACACCAAGATGAACGCCCTGGGCGGAGACATTATCGCCATGCTGCACGCGGGCGTCGCGCTGCTCGAAACGCAGTTCGACGCCATGGTGATTGCCAACCAGGCTCCGAATTTCTCCGCCGGCGCCAACCTGATGCTTTTGCTGATGACCGCGCAGGAAGGCGAGTGGGACGACATTCACCTCGCTGTTCGGCAGTTTCAGCGCGCGACGATGGCCATCAAGTATGCGGCGGGGCCCGTGGTAGCTGCGCCGCAAGGCATGGCGCTCGGCGGAGGATGTGAGATCAGTCTGCACGCCGCTAGAATTCACGCATCGGCTGAAGCCTATATCGGGTTGGTGGAAGCGGGAGTGGGGCTGATTCCCGGCGGAGGAGGAACGAAGGAGATGCTGATCCGCGCCAGTGAACACAGCGCGGGCGGCGATAGTCTCGATCTTACGCACGCGCTGCGGCCCGTTTTTGAAAATATCGCCATGGCCAAGGTGTCCACCAGCGCCGAGGAAGCGCGGGGCATGGGTTACTTGCGTCCCGCGGATTTTGTGGCCATGAACGGAGACCGGCTTGTGGCGGACGCCAAGGCCACGGCGTTGGCTATGGTGCGTGCGGAGTACCATCCGCCTGCGCCGGCTGAAATACGCGTGCTGGGGGAGGAATATCTGGCGCTTGCCAAGCTGGGCATTCACTCGCTGCTGCGCGCCGGGTATGCCAGCGAGCACGATGCGTTGGTAGCACGCAAACTCGCATACGTCATGTCCGGGGGCTCACTGACCTCCGCGCAGAACGTCCCGGAACAGTATATTCTTGATCTGGAGCGCGAGGCTTTCGTCAGCTTGTGCGGCGAACGGAAGACCCAGGAACGTATCGCGTTCACGTTGAAGACGGGAAAGCCGCTACGAAATTAGGCGGGCAACTCATCCACTTGCAAGGTGCTCTTAGTAGCCGGGCGGTGCGGCGGCCTTACATTTCGCGCGCTCATCGACACTAATAATAAGGAATCAGAGGGCCGTCATAATGACTAGAGGCGTCGGGGGTTTTTTGCGTGTAGCGGTCGCGGTGACGGGTCTCGCGGCGCTTGCGGCGTGCGGTGGCAATAACGGTACCCCTATACCTCCGGTTCCGCCTCCGAATGCGGCCGGACCGGTCGAGATCTTCCCCGGGACGATCAGCGTTCCGCTGAATGGGCAGGTTCGCTACACGGCCTTTCTTCCTGGCACCCCGGCGGCGAAGTTTACCTGGAGCGTGAGTGGAACGGGCAACGGTTCGATCGACGCCAACTCAGGCATTTATGTGGCGCCTACCTCCGTGCCCAATCCCGGGACGGCGACCATCACGGCGACGGCAACAGGCGGCCAAACCGGGACGGCGACCATCAACATCACCGCAGCGCAAGGCGTGGCGGTTAGCCCGGCGGGCATTGCGGTTCCGGCAGGCGGCCAGCAACCGTTCGCGGCTACGGTGGGTGGCGCTCTTGTGACTCCGACGTGGCAGGTCAACGGCACAACGGGAGGCGATGGCGCCCATGGCACGATCACCGTCAACGGCGTCTACACAGCGCCGCTAAGCCCTCCTCCGGGCGGCTCGACCACCATTACAGCTGTGAGCGGCGCGAACGCCGGCACGGCAACTGTTACCGTGGTCTTTTCGAGCACTTCTTTGAACGGCCCCTATGCTTTTTCCTACGGCGGCACCGACTCCGGTGGGCCGCTGGCGGTGGCGGGACGCTTCACGGGGAATTCGACTGCCGGAACGCTCAGCGGTCTGGAGGATTACAACTCGCTGAAGCTGAAAACGCCCGCGCAGGCGCAGCCGATCAGCGGGACATTTGTGATCTATCCCGACGGCAGCGGCAGCGCCACGGTCATGGATTCGGCGACTATCGGTGGCAACGAGACGTGGCAATTTGCGCTGACGCCGGGGCCCCAGGGCGGCGCGTCGCAGCATGTGTTGATGCTGCGTTTCGATTCCACCGCTACGGGCAGCGGGACGATGGATCAGCAGAACCCCAACCAACTTACGCTTTCCGCCATTGCGCGTAACTATGCCTTTGGGCTCGGCGGATTCGACCCTAGCGCCAAACCGTTGCAAATGGTGGGGAAGTTCAAGGCGGACGGTTTCGGTAATATCCCGTTGAATTTCGCCGTGGAAGACATCAATGACGGCGGGACCAACACGCTGAGTGCCGCCGACACTACGCTGAACGGCACTTACTTTTTGGATCCCAATTTTCCCGGCACGGGCCGCGGCATCATGACGCTCATCAATACGAGCACGCAGTTTCCCGGAACGCTTAACTTCACTTTCTACATGGTGGACGGCACACACTTGAAACTCGTCGAAAATGACCTGAACGCTTTCCTCGCCGGCGACTGCTTCAGCGGGCCCAACACCAACGGCAGCTTTCTGCCTTCGATCCTGAACGGCAACTATGCCTTTACGTTGGGCGGAGGCACGTCGGCCGGCTCGCCGTTCGCCGAAGGCGGCATTTTTGCGACCACCACCAGCGGCAGCATCCCGGGCGGCGTCTTGGACAGCAATAGCGGCGGGTCGCCAGCGCTCGCGCAGATGATCTCGGCCTCAAGCTACACGGTCGACCCGAACTTCGGCCGCATCACTCTGCCTCTTAGCGTGAATTCTAAAACGTTAAACTTCGCCGCCTACACGACCACGATCGGCACTCTCGAGATCATCGGACTCAACACAGATTCCTCCACCAGTGGTGAGGGCTTCCCGCAGACCAGCACGGGGCCCGTGACTGGCACGTTTGCGCTCAACCTATCCGGCGTCACCAGCGGCAGTAAGACATTCGCGGGGCAAAATGTGCTGGGTGAGGTTCAGGTGAGCTCTTCGCTCAACACCATCTCCGGGAGCCTGAACGTAAACAATGCTGGAAGCGTTACGTCCGGCGCGGCGCTTGAAAGCACAAGCACGATCAGTGCTGCCGATGCCAACGGTCGCGGCACGGCGAGTCTGGTGACCAGCGCCGGTACTTTCGGCGTGGTCTACTACGTTGTGACCCCCGGCACTGTGCTCCAGCTGGGCAGCGACGGCTCGCGCGTCAATTTGGGAATCGAGATCCTGCAGTTTTAGCGATGTGGCGACGGGCCTTAGGCCCGTCCCGGTCTCGCGTTTCCGATGCGACACCCCTGGTACCTTTGTACTATTGCCGCATTTTGCTCCCACCTCCCACAATTGCAAAAGTGCAGTAAACAGGCGTTTTAAGGGGGGAATGGCTCTCTGCCGTTCGTACCACAAATGATGCCAGTTAAAGACACCTTAGAGAAACTAATCCCAGTTGCTGGGCCTTCGACTACGCAAACTACGGCTGCAAGCAAGCCGGAATCGGGAGGTTTGCGCTCCGACGCTGTTTCGCTGGAAGTGCTCGTCAAGGTTCATGGATCGCGCGTCACCGAGGTCGTCCGCGATGTGACGCCGCACACGGAGCCCTTCGAGGAACAGACGTCCACGATGATTGTGTTCCCGCAGGGCGGCGTGCTGAAGATGTCCACCGCCGTGAACGTCGGCCAGATGCTCGTGGTCACCAATTTGAAGTCCGGCCAGGATGCCATCTGCCGCGTGGTGAAAGTCCGCGCGTATGGCGCCACGCAGAGCTACGTCGAAGTCGAATTCACGCATCGTCAAGTGGGCTACTGGGGAGTGCAATTTTCCTCCGACGTTGTCGAAGCGCCGAAAAAGCCCGCGCCCGTGTTCGTCCCCCGCGCGCCCATCCTTCCGTCTGCGGCGTTTGAGGCCCCTGCTCCGCATACTCACACCGCGCCGCCAGCTAATCCGGTTCACACAACGCCGGTGCCCGCGCGGCCAGCCGACGCATCCGTGGCGGCGTCGCCCTTCGTAGGGCTTGGCGCACAAGAGGATGTGCAACTCGCTGCGACGCCGACAAAAGCGGCAAGGCCAGGTCCGACTGCACCGGTCGATTTGGATTTCAAATCTCGCGTCGTGGAAGTGCCGAAGCAAGCGGCACAGCTGATTTCGCCGCTGCCTTCTCCCTCCGTCGAGGAATTACGCGGAGACGCACAGCCGGCGGCGCTCGAGCCTATCGACACCGAAGAGCCAGTGCTGATATTGGAGGATAGCCCAGCTGTCGAGAGTTCGTCGGAGGCTAAACCGGCTCCCGCGTTTCGCGCGTTCGGAACGAGCACGAACCTGGGCGGCATAGCAAACCCCGCGGGGACGCGTCCGTTGGCCCGCGAGATATTCGGCGCTCCATCCGAATCGGAGATAGCAGCGCCTCAAGGTGAAGGCTCTCAGAAACTGATCCTGAGCGCCGTTGCCGTTGCGCTACTCGCAGTTGTCGGCGCAGGCGGCTACTTTTTCCTCCACCACCATACCGCGGCCCCGACGGCAGAAGTTGCTCCACCGGCTCCGCAGCAAGAGGTTGCTCCTAGTCCGGTTCCGAGTGTTGCTCCGCCTGTTGCGGCGAACACCACAAAGCCTGCGCAAACCCGATCGGCCGCCGTTGCGGCAGGGTCACCGGTGGGTCCCGTTCACGAACAGACTGCCGCGGACACGAAGCAGCCCGCGCGCAACGATGCGTCTGCGCAGGCAACGGCTGTCGCCGCGCCGCCCTCTACAACGGCTGTCGGAGAGCAGCACCATGCCTCCGGTAACATGCCTAGCCTGTTTGGCGCGCTGAACGCACACCCCGTCGCGTCGCATTCCTCAACTGAAGAGAGCGAGGCGCCGACGCTGCCCGCTGCGCAGTCAGAAAGCCTGCCGGTCATTTCGCAACCTACTGCTAGTCTGCCGGCACCCGCGCCTCCGGTGAGCACCAACAAGCCGCCGCGCCTGATCTCGTCCGTTCTGCCCGTCTATCCCGATTTTGCGCGGCAGAGGGGCATCGACGGCAATGTAGTGATCCAAGCCACCATCGAGGCCAACGGTACTGTTGGGGCGACGAAGGTTCTCTCGGGCCCCCAGTCGCTGCGCGAATCGGCGGTCCACGCACTGCGCCAGTGGAAGTACGAACCGGCCAAGATCGACGGCCAAAACGCGGCATCTGACGTGACCGTGACCCTGCACTTCAACGGCAAATAATCACCTCCCGATCTCCAAACCTTGAACAGCGCGGCGAAAGCCGCGCTGTTGCTTTTTTTACTCGTCGGGCATCCAATGTAGCTGTCTCCCGTACAGTGTAATATTCAGCGGCTGCGTGGCTGGTCCTCCGACGCCGCGAGCGAGGTGGAACATGCGTGACGCCGTAATCGTCAGCTCCGTCAGAACGGCCGTAGGGAAGGCCCCGAAGGGAACGTTGCGGGCCACGCGCCCAGATGATCTGGCTGCCTTGGTCATTCGCGAAGCCGTTGCGCGGGCCAAAGGCCTGGACGCGAACGAACTTGAGGACGTCATAATCGGCTGCGCTACTCCAGAAGGAGAGCAGGGCATGAACGTGGCGAGGATTGCTTCGCTTCGCGCCGGACTCCCGGTCGGAGTTTCGGCCATGACCGTGAACCGCTTCTGTTCTTCCGGCTTGCAGGCCATTGCAATTGCGGCCCAGCGAATCATGTCCGGACAAGGCGACGTGGCCGTTGCCGGTGGCGTCGAATCCATGAGCATGCTTCCCATGGGCGGACACAAGATCGCGCCGAATCCTTGGCTGATGGATCATTACCCGGACGCGTATCTCAACATGGGCCTTACGGCGGAAAACGTGGCGAAAAAATACGGCATCTCCCGCCAGCAAGCTGATGAATTTTCTCTGGCCAGTCACCAGAAGGCGCTCGCCGCCATCGCCGCCGGGAAATTTAAGGACGAAATCGTCGCGGTAGACGTGGCCAACACGATTCTGCAAACGAACGGTAACGGCGCACGAACGGCGGCTCGCGCCGTGGCGGAGAAGAGCGTGTTTGCCGTAGACGAGGGCCCGCGCGCGGATACCTCACTCGAAGCTCTCGCCAAACTGAAGCCGGCCTTCCAGGTTCATGGCGTGGTGACGGCGGGGAACAGTTCGCAGACAAGCGATGGAGCAGCGGCTTCGGTAGTGATGAGCGCTGAACGCGCTGCGGCGCTGGGATTGAAACCCCTCGCGCGCTTCGTGGCCTTTGCCACGGCGGGCGCGCCTCCGGAGGAAATGGGTATCGGTCCCGCCTATGCGATTCCCAAGGCGCTGAAAATCGCGGGGTTGAAACTGGACCAGATCGACGTGATTGAATTAAACGAGGCGTTTGCGGCCCAAGCGCTAGCCGTGATTCAAACGACGGGGCTTGATCCCGCGCGCGTCAACGTCAACGGTGGCGCTATCGCGCTCGGACATCCGCTGGGGTGCACGGGCGCTAAGCTCACGGCGACAATCATCCGCGAGATGGAACGCCGCCAGGCGCGCTACGGGTTAGTGACCATGTGCATCGGCGGTGGCATGGGTGCGGCCGGCATCTTCGAGCGCGCAGCCTAGAACCGCTGGCGATACGAAAAATGCCGGCCAATTAACTGTACACCGTCGCAAAGCGCTACTACTTGCTTCGGTCCATGATGTTCTGAAGCTTCCACGGATTCTGATAATTCTCGGCCACGATCTCGCCCGTCTTCTTGTCGATCTTGAACTCGACCGCGGGAAGCAATACGCCGTTGCTCTTGTTCTTGTCATCGCTGACGTTTAGTTCGAGAGCCGACAAGTTGTAATCCATAGAGCGTCCGTTGTACCACGCTTCTCCGAAGCGGATCGGGCGATTGGTCAGGACGCGGATCATGTAGCCATCAGCCGTCGGAATCTTGCGAACGAAGCTGATGTCGTATCCCAGCGTGCCGGTAACCGCGAGTCTCCCCTTGGCGTGCATCTTTTCCAGCGCGTTGTACAAACCTTGCGAACCCGCCTTTTGAAACGCGTCGACGAGCACCTGGCGCTCTTCGGCGGTCGACCACTGCTCGATGTTTATGGTCACATTGAACGTCTTTCCAAGCTGTGTGCCCTGGCCCATGGCCTGTGCTTGATACACTAGGCGCAGAGACGGTTCCTTCTCGTCCTGAGCCGCGCTACGGAAGCTCACCAGCCCGATCAGGCAGGCCAGTACCACCACGCCGGACATGCCCCCAATCTTCATCAGCTTTTGCATGTTGTTTCCTCCGCTTTCAAGGGTACTTTCCCCCAAGGGTAAACCTATATGTATGTGATGCTAACCGACCGAACCACGGGGGCGCGACTGTCAAAACGAACAGGCCCCCCCCGCCGAGGCACACGGTAGCGCCGCCACAGCCCATATGTCCAGCCGGATTTTCCAGGAACAGGTAATCTTGCGCTAGAGCGACCCGGCGCTACAATGGGTCAGCTGCGGTCGAGTGACGACTTGCGAACCGCCCAGCGCGCGGCTGCCGCAGGGGCGGAAGGAAGGGGAGCTACATGGCCATCGCACCCGTTTCGCACTCCGTGCATCACGGTGGAGAATTCCTAACGTCTTCGATTGACGCACAGGATATTTTCACGCCTGCGGATCTGAACGACGACCAGCGATTGATCGGTCGCACGGCTGAAGAATTCCTCGCTAAGGAAGTGGTTCCCAACATCCCCGAGTTGGAAAAGCACAAAGAGGGTCTGATGGCTTCACTCGTTCGCAAGGCGGGCGAAATCGGCCTGCTGGGCGCGGGAATCCCCGAAGAGTATGGCGGGGCGGCTCTTGATAAAGTTTCCTCCACGATTCTTTCAGAAAAATGCGGGGTCTATGCATCGTTCACGACAGCGTTCGGCGCCCACACGGGAATCGGCACCGTCCCTATCGTCTATTTCGGCACCGAAGCGCAGAAGAAAAAATACCTGCCCAAGATCGCTACGGGCGAATGGCTGGCCTGCTACGCCCTGTCCGAGCCTCAGGCAGGTTCCGACGCGCTGGCCGCGCGCACGCGCGCTGTACTCTCGCCGGACGGCAAGAGTTGGATTCTGAACGGCCAAAAGATGTGGATTACCAGCGGAGGGTTTTCGGACGTCTACACCGTTTTTGCCAAAGTGGACGGGGAAAAATTCTCGGCCTTCATCGTGGAGCGCGGCACACCGGGCTTCTCTATCGGTGCCGAAGAGAACAAGTTGGGTATTCGCGGCAGCTCCACGGTACCGCTGTTTTTCGAGAACGCTGTCATCCCCAGGGAAAATCTTCTGTACGAAATCGGCCGCGGCCACATCGTGGCGTTCAATACCCTGAACGCTGGCCGCTTCGCCCTGGGAGCGTATTGCCTGGGCGGATGCAAGCTCATGATCGGTGTGTCTTCCAAGTACGCCAAGGAGCGCACCGCCTTCGGCAAATCGATCTCCGAGTTCGGATTAATCAAGGCCAAGATCGGCGAAATGGCTATTCGCACCTATGCGCTCGAATCGATGATTTTTCGCACCGCGGGCGCCATGGAGGCTTCAGCCTCCGCGTCTGCGAACGCCGGTACCGCGGCCGACAAAGTGAAGCAGTCGATGGAAGTGCTGGAAGAATATGCGGTGGAAAGTTCTATCAGCAAGGTGGTCGGCAGCGAGACCATCGACTACGTCGTTGACGAAGCCGTGCAGATTTTCGGAGGCTATGGCTTCCACGAAGACTACCCGGTGGCGCGCGCTTATCGCGACAGCCGCATCAACCGGATTTTCGAAGGCACCAACGAGATCAACCGTCTGGTCATCATTCAAATGCTTCTGAAGCGTGCAATGGCCGGATCTTTGCCGTTGATTCCCGCGGCCATGAAGCTCGGCGAAGAGTTGCTCGCCGGACCCTCTTTCGAAGAATCTGCCGGAGGTGAATGGGCCGAAGAGGAGCGTTCTTTGGAGCAGTCGAAAAAGATTTTCCTCCTGGCGGCCGGAGCGGTGGTGCAGAAGTTTCGCGATCGGCTCACCGAGCAGCAGGAGATTGTGGCCAGTCTTTCGAATATCGTCATGGATGTGTATGCCATCGAATCCTCTTTGCGCCGCGCGCAGAAGGCCGCTTCCGCAGGTAGCCAGGTGGCCGCACTAATGGCTGATGCAGGGCGCGTTTTTATCTATGACGCGCTTGACCGCGTGGAAAAGAACGCCCGCACCGCCCTAGTGGCTACTGCGGAAGGCGATACGCTTACTACGCAACTCGCCGCGCTACGCCGCTTCGCCAAGCACCCTCCTGTCGACACGATTTCCCTGCGCCGCCGACTTGCGGATGCGGTTCTAGCACAGGATCGATATCCGTTCGACGGCCGCTAGTGATCGTTAGCGATGGTGTTGCGTACTGGGACATAGTTCCAGTACGGTGCACCACGTTTAGGCGTTTCTCGCGGCCGTAATTAGTCGTCCGCTAGATAACGAAACGTAGACCTTCCCCAAAAATAGAAGAGCTTTTCCCTTTTTCCCGATTTGAACTTTCGCCACGTGCCTGATTTCAGTGACTTAGCGGGTCTACGCCTTTTGGACTGTCTATTGCATCTAAAGCTATGAGGTCGGGAATATATGGAAATCGGGTTGTCAAAATCGCTGGCGGCAAGGTTCCAGAGCGCGGCGGACAACCGCAAAGTTCGCAAATTTGCGATTCCCCTGTTGGGAATTGGTCTGCTTTTGCAGATCTATTTCTTGCGCGAGCTTCTCGCCGCGGAGTTGCTCTTTGGATTGGCATTCGCGGTGCTCTTGGTGTTCGTCGGAATTTTCTACGTGGTAGGGGCGATCGGTGAGCGCGGCTTGGGAGGGGCAGAGGTAGCGCTGCGCGTCATCGGACGATCGGCCCGGCGTGGCTATGGCGCGCTCGAAGAGTTTGGTAAAAAGTCGCTTCGGCACCCGGAATCTGCTCAATAATCTCCCTGGCGGGAGTCAGACCCCGGAGGCTTTAACCGAATGCGCGGCCGCAGATGCTGATTTCACGGCGTCTGCGGCTTTTTCGTTTTTGCGCAAGCTTGAAGCTGTTCTCTGTCATTCGCCGTTCACAATCGCCCATAATAGAAGTGCTAAAATCGCCTGGCAAGACTAACCGAGCAGTCCTAAGCTGCTCTCGAGGTCAGTCGCTTGACTCTGGATCGCCGAAAATTCCTCAAGACCGTCGCTCTTGCCGGGGCCGCGGCCACTATTCCCGGTGTGGCGGCGCTCGATTGGGCCGGCGAAAGCGCGGGCCAGGTTTCCGCTCCGGGATCCTTCGATTTCGTTTTTTTCACCGACACGCACATCGAGCCGGAACTGAATGCTGGGCAAGGTTGTGATATGTGCTTCCGCAAGATCGCTTCTCTCAAGCCGGAATTTGCGATCAATGGCGGCGACCATGTCTACGACGCGCTGGCCGTCAACGGCGGCCGCGCCAGTTCGATCTTCGACCTATACGACAAAACGCAACAGGTTCTCGAGATGCCGCTCTACCATGCCATCGGCAACCACGATGTGTTTGGAATTTTGACGCAGAGCGGCGTGTCACCGACCGATCCGGCGTACGGCAAGAAGATGTATGAAGACCGCGTTAGCCGCCACACCTACTACTCTTTCGATCACAAGGGATACCACTTCATCGTGCTGGATTCGATCCAACCGACGAACGACCGTCTGTGGCAGTCGCGTATTGACGACGATCAGCTGCAGTGGCTGGCGAGCGATCTTCAGCAGACAGGCGCAGTCCGGCCGATCGTTGTGGTCGTGCACGTGCCCATGGTGACTGGATTTGCAACCTTCGCGCCCAAATCTTCCGAACAGCGGAAGTACAACACCTACACCGTGGACAACACCATTGACGTGCTGCCGCTCTTTAAGAGTCACAACGTGTTGGCCGTCTTGCAGGGCCACACTCACGTGAATGAGTTGGTGCGCTACAAAGACATCGACTTCATCACCAGCGGCGCCGTTTCCGGCAACTGGTGGCACGGCCCGCGCATGGGGTTCCCGGAAGGATTTACCGTGGTCAGCTTGCGCAATGGCAAGCTCAGCACTCGGTACGAAACGTACGGCTTTCACAGCGTCGACATCCGCGAGAGATTCTGAGATTGCGCCCGGGTCGTTGGCCGCTACCCGACAATGGCTCCCGAGTAGAATTCACTGTAAGCTGTTGAAAATACACATGGGCGGTTCGGGCTAGGCGTCAATAAAAGTGTTGCGGCCGGACGTTCCGGGAGTGCCCGATCTGCCGCTCTGCGTGGCAAAGAATCTAGCAAGGGGCGAGCCGGTTCAGGTAAGATACCGGTACTTGGAGAGACTCGATTGACACTGACGAATATTCAGGGTACGGGCAACGGGAAGAGCGCAGACGGAGTGAAGACACTGGTACGCGTGCGGCCGCGAGGCTTCTGCGCAGGCGTGGTACGCGCGGTGGATATCGTCGAGTTGGCGCTGGAGGCCTACGGCCGTCCGGTGTACGTGCATCACGAGATCGTGCATAACCGCTACGTAGTGGATCAGTTGCGCCGCCGCGGAGCTATTTTCGTAGAGACGATTGCCGAAGTGCCGCAAGGCGCAGTGCTCGTTTTTAGCGCTCACGGAGTTCCGCCGCGCGTGCGCACGGAAGCCAAGGAACGTGAGCTGCGAGTGATCGACGCGACGTGCCCACTGGTCACCAAGGTTCACTTGGAAGCTTTGAAGTTCGCCCGCGAAGGCCGCACGTTGATTTTGATCGGCCACCGCGATCACCAGGAGATCGTCGGCACCTCGGGCGAAGCTCCGGACCGCACGGTGGTGGTCGGTACAGTAGAAGAGGTCGATAAGCTGGAAGTGCCGGACCCCTCACGGCTTGCCTTTCTAACCCAGACCACGCTTTCGCTGTACGACACGCAGGAAATTGTTGCGCGGCTGCGGCAGCGTTTCCCTGGAATCGCGGGCCCCGCTTCGGACGACATCTGCTACGCCACGCAGAACCGGCAAGAGGCGGTAGAAGCGCTGTGCCGGGAAGTGGATCTGATTCTGGTGGTGGGTTCGGCGAATAGTTCGAACTCGAATCGCCTGGTGGAAGTGGCGCAACGCGCGGGGGTATCGGCGCGGCTGATCGAAGATGCGAACGACGTCGATTCTTCATGGCTCGAAAACGTGAAGACGGTGGGGCTGACCGCCGGAGCATCGGCGCCCGAGATTTTGGTGGAGCAAGTCAGCCAGCGGCTTTTTGCATGCGGCTTCACGAACCAGCGCGATCTGGATTTGATCCGCGAGGATGTGCGGTTCACTCTGCCGCCGGAGCTGTCCGCACGGCAGGGGCAGGCCGCGCGTTGACGGGCGCTCGCTCCGGCGTCACGCAACACAAAGGGAGATCGTGAGTGGCGGCCAAGATCGTCCGCCAGGCAAACAAGATCGCTTTGCTAGGCTCGCCGACCAGCGCTGCAGCTCTGTCGGCCGGGCATGAAGGCGCCCCAGCTGCCTTACGGGCCGCAGGTCTTGTGGACCGCCTGCGTTCTATCGGTTACGAAGTTGTTGATTTAGGCGACGACCCTCCCCGGCTTTACCAACCCGACGAAGAAAGTCCACGAGCACGTAATCTTGCGGGCGTGCTGGGAGCCATCGAAACGCTGAAGCCTCGAGTCGAGGAAGCCGTGAAGTCCGGGGCTCTGCCGTTGATACTCACCGGAGATTGCTCCATGGCACTGGCAACGGTCGCTGGAGCGCGCCGCTATTTCCGACACGTCAGCTTGATCTATATGGACCGCGACGCGGACCTGAATACCCCGGCAACGACCCCGTCTGGCTCGCTCGACGGCATGGTGGTTTCGCATTTGACCGGGCGCGGCGCAGCGGAGTTGGTGCGATTCTGGGGCGAGCCGCCGCTCGTGCGCGAGCCGGACCTGGCGCTCTTTGGCACCGCGAGGATCGAGCCCGCCGAAGAGGGAGCGCTTCGGCATTCGCCACTGCGGAGTTATCCGGCCAGTGAGATACAGAGGAAAGGTGCGGCCGCCGCTGCCGAGGAGGCCGTGGAGCGCGTACACGCCAACGCCCGCGAGTTTATTCTACATTTTGATGTTGATGTGATTGCCGGGTTCTCTGCGACGAACTATCCAGGATCGGACGGACTGCGACGCGAAGAGGTGCGTGAAGCGCTGGAAGTGTTCGCGAAGCAGAAGTCCCTCGCGGCCATTGATGTGGCTGCCTACAATCCCGCAAAAGATCCGGACGGTAGCGGCGCGAAGCTGATTATCGATTTACTGGAGGGCGTGCTCAAGACACGGCTGGAGTTTTTGCAATCAGCCGAGGCGCCTGCGGATCCGGCCGCTTCGGCTGGGGGAAAGACCGCCGAAGCGGTTACCCATGCCGTCTCGGCTGTGACACCCAAGCCCGCGCCGCCTGAGGAAAGCGCCGCGGCCGCGGTTGCGTCTGGCGAAGCGTGGTCCTCCGACGCGCTGGAAGAACCCTCCGAACCGACGCCGGCAACGGACGATTCCGATGATTCCTCGACGAGCGAGACACAAGGATAAAGTTTGCCGAACCGTTCGCCACGCTTTAGACCTCACTGCTTCCGCCAGCGCACTTCATGAAGGCGAAGGAATTCAATCCTGAAGTCATTATTTTTGACATCGACGGCGTGCTGGTCGACGTGCGCGGATCGTTTCACCGAACCACGCTCGAGACGGTGCAATTTTTTACCGGCAAACGCGTGACGCGCAAGCAACTGCAGCGCTGGAAAAGCCAGTCAGGCTTCAACGACGATTGGAAGCTTTCCACGGCCTGGGTCAGATCGCTCGGAGGAGACACGCCCTACGAAGAAGTGAAGCGCAAGTTCGTCGAAATCTACTGGGGCCGCAACGGGGAAGGGAACGTGGCGCGCGAGAAGTGGCTGTTGCCGCGAGCGAGCCTGGGACGCCTCGCGAAGCGCGCGGAGCTGGCTCTTTTTACAGGACGCGTGCACGCGGAGACCGATTACACGCTGGATCGCTGCTGCGTCCGCGAGTTTTTTCGCCAGATAATAACGGTGGAAGATGTGAAGCGCCCGAAGCCCGACGCAGAGGGCCTGCTGAAGATTTTGAAGGGCCGCGATCCCGCGGCGGCGCTGTATATCGGAGATAACATTGACGATGCGCTAGCGTCGCGAGCGGCGGGCGTCCCTTTTCTGGGCGTTCTTCCGCGCAATAGCGAGGCGCGCCGGCAGCGGTTAGCGCAGCTGCGAAAATCCGGAGCAATGGCCGTGCTCAACCATGTTGACGAAGTAGAGAAGTGGCTTGAGAGAAATACCCGCCGAAGGAAGCCCATAACCCCCGTATTATCAGTAAACTAAGTTCTAGTACTATACAGGACACCCGTACCATTGCCGCAGGCGAGGGCTACCCGCATCCTGTTCAGGAAGCGGACAATGCCGGAAAATTCACAAACTCGACTGACGGCGGCACGAGCGTTCGTGCGCAGCCTAAATATTCTGCTCAAGTTCGCGCGCATGTATGACTTCGGTCACCCGCGCACGGCCAAGCAATACGAAACGGCGTGGAGCGAACTGCACACAGCGCTTGGCTCAGACAACGAAGCGGGTTTGCTGCTGGCGGTTTCCGGCGAGCAGCTTTTGCTGGACGGCACGCCGCTGGAATCCGCTGCCGCGGAACGAAGTTTTGCACGGATGCTTTCGGCCGCGGGAATTGCGAGTATCCATTTTTCGCCGCGCGTCGCGCAGGCCAGTTTGGCGCGCCTGGTGCGCGGTTTCCCCACAAGCCCAAGCTCGAAGCCTGGGCAACTTGCCGCACAATTGAAGGCGGCCCTTGAAGGGGACCCTAATATTCATGTGAATGAAGTGTGCTTCGTGCCGGCGGACTCCGCCGTAGCGAGGTCGTCGGTGGCAGCACAACTGGCGGCGCGAACACTGGGTTTCAACTCGAGCGAGACGGACGAACTGCTGAACGATCCTGAGAAGCTTTTGCAATTGATCGTCGCAGCCGAAGGCGCCCGCGGAAAAGGCGAGGGCGCTGGCCTGGGTCCTGGTCTGGGCCCCGGTCTAGGACCCGGCTTGGGTCCTGGTTTTGGTCCCGGTCCCGGCGGAGCCGCAGTAGAGGGATCTGTTTCCGGATCGGATTCCGGATCGGGCGGGCCGCGCGTTGCAACTGCGACATCCGCTGTACAGGCGAGCGAAGCGCCGGTCGCGGAAGAATCTGCGCCTGCCACGGGCTCGCGCGCAAACAAATGGTGGGGAAATATTCTAGCTAGCTCCGGAGGCAGTGGAGCGAGCGCCACTGGAAATGGGGTCGCGGGGCATGGCGTCACAGGAAACGGCACGGCAGGAAATGCCGGGGCGGTTGACGGAGTAATCCCCGGTTCGGTTCCCGGAAGCGATGTCAGCGGCAATTTAGCGGCTGGCCCCGGGACGCACGGATCTGCTCCAGCCACGGGTGGAATGCCCGGCGGAGTGGCGAGCCTGTGGGCTAGCGCTTCCTCCGGCATTCGCGGAAATCGTCCGGCGCGTGGCGCCCATGGATCGATGACCATGGAAACGGGGTTGATGACGCTGCAGGAGAGCGAGCTACAAGGCATCCTGCAGGTGCTGTCGCAGATCGGGCGCAGCGGCGAAGGCTCGAACGATAAGTTGGATATGAATTCGTTTCAATCGCGGCTTTCGGTGCTGCCGCGGCGCGCCCGTTTCACGGTTAGCCAGGCGCTTTCGGCGCTGGCCGCGCAGGCGCCGTCGGAATCCGCGGAAAAGCCCACACTGCTACGGCTCGCCGAACACATCGCCGTGCGTTTCGCCCTGGAGAGCTACGAGCGCGGCGACGTGCAGGTGAACGCGGTGCGGCAGATGTTGGAAGAGATGAACCAGGAACTGGACGGCTTGCGCAAGATCCTGGGAGCCTACGAAGAGAAAATGACGCGCGCCGGCATTCCGGTGCAATCGCACGTCGAGACGCTGACGCAGGAGTTCTGGTCCAAGATACCGCCCGAGAAGTTGAAGTCCGTGCTGGAATCGAAAGATGCCTGGTGCATTCCCGCGGCCAAGGTGCGCGCCTACGTGGGTGATTTGGTTTCGCGAGGAGAAACCGCGGCGGCCGAGGACGTTCTGAGGAACTATGCCAGCGGCATTCGAAGCCCCGAAGTGCAGGTGCGACGCCAGGCGTCGATCGGCGTCGCGGAGCTTGCCGGGCTGTATGCCAAGAGCGATGCAAAGCTTTTCGCAAATACCGTCCGCGACGCGGGATTGCAACTGGCCGAAGAGCGGGATCCGGAACTACAGAGCTTCGTGAGCGCGGCATTCGTGCGCTTGTCGCAGGAGGCATTGCAGAGCCGGTCATACCCCGCGATGCAGCGCTCCGTCGAGCTGATGGAGTACATGGACACAGAGCGCCCCGGCACTGGAAAAATTGTTCGGCCGCGCATCGCCGTAGAGAGCCGGCTGGCTGAATTCGTTGAGGAGTCGGTGCGCGCCGGAGAGTTCGCCCCCGACCTGCAGCAATTCTTGCGGCGGCTACCGCTGCCTGCGGCGGAACAGATCGCCCGGCGCTTTGGCCGGAGCGGATTCCGGGAAGACACCGACCTTCTCGTTTCGATGATGGCCGCGCTGGGAACGGATGCGCTCGAACACCTGCGCGTGCACCTCCGCAAGGGCGATACGACCGAAGCGCTCGACGTGGTTGGGATACTGGTGCGCATGGATTTTGAAACCGTCGAGCAGGCGCTACCGGACCGGATGAAGGATTGGAAGCGGTCCACGCACGATCGTGTGGTTCGGCAAATCGCAGCGAGCGGGACGGCGCAGCGCGGCAGACTGCTCCTGCGGCTATTCGATTCGATGGACGTGTTGATCCGGCCGCTCGCGATCGATGAGATCGGGATGTGCGGCGAGGCGCTGACGGACATGCGCTTGCTGCGAATTGCGGAAGGCGATTTGCCGGCGGGCTCGACCGACTATCTGAGGCTCAAGGCCATCGAGGCGTTGGGACGGCTGCGGCTATCCGGCGCCGAAGGAATCCTGCGAAGGATACTGGAGGGGCGAAAGGCGTGGCGCTGGGCTTATCCCGCGGAATTGCGACTCGCGGCGGCGCAGGCTCTTGCAACGGATCGACCCCGATTGGGTGCGCGATTTCGTTCCACGCAGCGGACTGAGCGTGGCGGATTTCGCGATTGAGCCGCTTGAGAGCGATCCAAGTTCTTCGGCGATCCGGCAGAGGCGGTATCCGCGACTTCGGCTGGAACGGCCCGTGCCGGCGATGACGACAAATTTGAAGGAAAACTTCCGGTTGCAGATTCCGGAGCTGGCCTTGGGCGGCGGCGTGGCCATCAGCGAGCAAAGCCTCCACCCCGGCAGCGTGGTGGAGTTGCGAATGAGCCCCGCGGAGCGGACGGTGAGGGCGCAAGCCATCGTGCGCGACGCTAATACGCAGGCGCGAGCATTCGAGGTGGTCGATATCGACCTCGAGGAGCGCGCCAAACTCCGCAAGCTGCTGGTGCAAGCCGGCAGCCTGGGCAAACAAACAACGTCGCAGGAGCGCAAACGAACCGGTCTGCGCACAATTCTGAGCAACGGCAGCTAAATAGGATTTCTCCCGCCCTTGAAGTTCCCTCGGTGCAGTTCTTGGTAGCCGATTCTTATCCGCAGCGTACCAAGCCAGCTGCCGACCCAAGCGAGCACTCCCAACGCGACCATTGAGACGGCCACAAAATCTAGTATCCCTACCCGTAAGCTCAGCCAGCCCACTAAAGCCAACGAAACCGTCGCGGCGTAGCACGTCAAGGCTACGCCGCGTGGCGACCAGCCGCGCCCGAGCAACAAATCATAAATATGGCGGCGATCTCCGAAAAACGGCGAGCGGCCGGCGCGCGCCCGGCGAATGACGCCAAAGGCGAGATCGAGCAGAGGAAGAGCCATGGCGAACAGCAAAAAGAACAAACGAGCTGAATTCGGCGAACTCAAAACGCGGGACCCCAGGCCCAGGAACGCAAGCGCCAACCCCAAAACCGTACTACCCGAATCCCCGAGGAAGACTTTAGCAACGGGCCAATTGAAGCATAAAAAGCCGGCGGCGGCGCCCGCAGTACTCCATGCGGCAACGTCGCGGAGTACCGACCCCGCACCGGTGTTGACCCCTGCTAAGAATGCATATAGAAGAGCGACGATCGCTGCGGTGCCAGCGGCTAGACCATCTGAACCGTCGAAGAAATTCATCGCGTTCACGAACGCGACGATGAACAAGACTGTGGCCATGAAATTCAGCTCCTGCTGGGAAGGAATCGGGAGGCGCCAGCCGGAGAGCGACACGATGGTTGCGGCCAGAATTTGGGCCGCGAGCCGCCAGAAAGGTGAGAGGCCATAGAGATCGTCGGCCAGGCCCACAGCGAAGAGAATTCCAAGAGCCGCGAAGAGCGGCACAGCGCGAACAGCGCCGCGCGGGTCACCGAGGAATTGCGCGGCCACGATAGAGCCGGCGATGGCGACGCCGCCGAGACGGGATGTAGGCCGCGAGTGGATTTTCAGCGGCCCGACGGGATCGAAGATCTGCCAGCGCGTCGAGAGCCGAATGATTACGGGCACGGAGAGCACGGTGAGGACGAAGGACGCAAATCCGGCGACGGCTGCGGCGCGATTCATCGAGTCACCCGGCCCGTCACTCGACGGGTCACCCGATGAACGAGGCGACGGATGTGGCGCAAACGCACGCGGCCCGCTTTTCGCGCTAGTCCGCGTAATCCCGAACTACGGAAGGCGGCACGAATGTCCCGTGCGTAAAGATGGATGAGGCCCTGCGAAACGTCCTGGTAGAAGAGGCGCGCGGCGGAACCATCGGCGATTTCAAGCGAGAGCGCGCGAAAGCGGTCGAGGATGACGCTGGTGGCGTCCGGCGACGGAGCTTCGCCGAAGCCGGACGCTCCAAGGAGTACGGGCCGTACTTCGATTCTCGCGAGGGAGCCGTCCGAGTCGAGTGCCGCGACGACGACCAAGCCTTCACGTTCGAGAGGCGACGCGATGAAGCCCGAGACGATGCTGCCGAGGCCGTAAAAGCAGAAACGTGGATACCGTTCGCTGTTGGGCAGCATGCGTGCGCCGGCAATGCGATGCGAGTGCGAGGCCGCGACGATATCGAAGCCCTCTGCGGCGATTGAGTCCATTCGCGCGGCCTCGTTTGGGTCGGGGCGATTGGTGCGGAGGCATCCAGCGTGTACGAGGGCGATCGAAAGTTGTGCACCGTTGGCGCGAATTGCAGAGATAGCCGCTTTGGCCCTACGCAGCGTGGCGGGCTCGACGCCGGGCGAGCCGCGCGTTGCGAGATCGTTGGAAGCCAGTGCCGCGGCCCAGAATCCGACGCGCACGCCGCTTGCCTGTCCGTGACCGTGCCATAGGAAAATCTCCGGAGGCCAGCTCAGGGTGCATCCCCCGCCGAGCGGAACCATTCCGCGGGCCAGGAGCGCTTGCCGGGTTTGCTCGATGCCCGCATCCCCAAAGTCGTAGCTATGATTGTTGGCGAGGCTCGCGACGCGCGAGCCGACGGCATCGAGGTAGTCGAGCGAGGCGGCGGGAGCGGAGACGATGTCGCCAAGCCCTGCGAGAAGACGAGGGCGCAAGCCGCTGGCTCCGAGCACGCACTCGAGATTGGCGAAGGAAACGTCAGCGTCTTCGAAATGGCCAGCGAGGGGTTCGGCTGCTTCATGCCAGGGATTGGCGCCTATGGGGAGCGAAACGTCTCCAGAGGGCAGAAAGTCGCCCGCGATGGCGATGCGTGCGACGACGGGACGTGTGCGGGGCGATTCCCAGAGAATTAGGCCGCGTGAAACCGTGTTCGCTTGAGAAGGATTCATGCAGGGACTCGCGATAGAACCCAGCGGAACAGCCGCCTGCGCAGCGGGTGCAGCCACATGGGAATCAGGATGGCGGTGACGATGACGGCGATTGAGGCTTCCCCCAGTCGAACGGTGGAGAAGGAGTGTATGGCGGCGGGCGTCAAGAAAAGAAAGAAGAGAATCACGCCGGCAGCGCTGGCCAGTAGAATGCGCCCGCTCTCCGCAGGAAGCAGTACGGCGAATGACACGCCGTGTTCGAGATGATAAGACGCGACGACCAGGACATAACCTACAGCGAGAGAAAACGCAGACCCGGTTACAATGGCCGCTCCTCCAAAGCGAAGTCCTGCTATCCAACCTAACGCAACATTCAAGACGGCTGTGGCGAGGCATCCGGCAAGAATCCAGCGCAGCGCGCCTGTGCCCAGCCCCACGACGTAGGCAGGATTGGCGAGCACGTTCACGAGCCAACCGGCGGCGAGGACGGCGACGAATTCGACGAATAGCGGCTCGCTGCGGCCGATCCAGAGGCGCGAGACGAGAGGGCCGAGGATCGTGAGCGCGGTAAACGCCGGAACGCCCAAGAAAAAAACCAGGCGATAGGATTCGCGATAGACAGCCGGGATCGATTGGGGGTCGCGTTCGCGAAGATGAGAGATGGCCGGGATGAGCACTTGGTTCGCTTGTACGATTAGCTCGCGAATAGTGACGACCCAGCGGGACGCGAGATCGTAATAACCAGTCATGCTGAGGCCGCCGAATTTGGCGAGTAGCGCTTTGGTGACCGGCTCGCGGAGCGCTTGGCTCGCGGTGATGATCTGAAATTGCAGGCCGTAGCCGGCCATTTCGCCAAAGAGGGCGCGATTCCATCTCCGAGGAAGAATTGGGAGGGCAGGGACGCTCCCTCGCCGGAGACGCCAGGTGAGGAGCAAGAAAACTGCGGCCTGAAGAGCCTGCGCGTACGCCAGTCCGAGGAGGCCGTGGCGCGGCGCGAGCGCGACGGCGAGAAACAGATAAGAAAGTGAGCCGGCCATCTCGATGGAGTTACACAATGCGATGCGCTGCAAGCCGACCAAGCCGGCTTGCAACAAAAGAGAGACGACGTTGATCCACAGCGAAGCGAGCGCGAGGGGCAGGATGGCATAGGCGTCGGCGAGACGTCCGTGTGGGAGAACGAAGGCGAGAGCCCAGCGCGCCAGTGGATAGAGCGCGACATCGAGGAGTCGAGAGCGGCGCCGACAGACAGGAGAGCGGTCTGGATCAGGAGCGCGATCTGCTCCTGATTTTCGCGCGCGGCGTATTGGGCGACCAATTTCACGATGCTGGCAGAGAAACCCTGGTTCGCGAGTGCGACGACCGACGTGGTGGAGAGAACGAGCGACCAGATGCCCAGGCCGTCGATGCCGATGGCGCGGATGAGAAAGCGGTAGAGGAAAAACAGAATGGCGGCGCTACCCAGCACCTGCAGCAGCGTGCTTAGTGGGTTCACCAGTAGTCGGCGGTGCTTCATTCAGGTCACCCATTTGCGCACGCGCCGGGTCCATCCCCATGGCAGGCCGCGCGCCTCTTTCGGGCTTCCAGTGGCCGAACGTGCCCCCGAAAAAACAGTGCAGTGTGCCGCGCAGCGCGGCCAGGTTGACGAGGCAAAAGGACATCGGGAGAGTGAAGACGAGCGGGACACGGCGCCCGCGGTCAGTGTCGCGCGCAAAGCCGATGAGAGCGGCAAGGTAGCAGACAGCCTAGAAAGCGGCTAAAACCCTGAACGGCTCGCGGGCGAGGAGAAACAGGTTGCTCGCGGCCAGTGCCACGAGGAAATACGGCACCAGCCAGCGCAACAGCTTGTGCGATACAAGCGCCAGCGCGACGGCAGGGTAGCGCAGCGGATTCAGGAGGTCGCGGTTCGCCAAGAGGGAGCGCAGGTCTTTGCTGATGATGCGGGTTTTCATGCGCAACATTGTCCGTGGGCGATTCTGCGAAAGGCGAGTGACGGCTACCACTCGCGGATCGAGAATGTTTAACCGGCCGGCCTGCAGCACGCGCATGGGCAGAACGAAGTCGTCGCCTAGCGCAGCGTCAAGCGGCCGCCACAACGAGCGGCGCACGGCAAAGAGTGATCCGGAAGCCATGGCGAGAATGCCGCGGGCGCTTCCCGAGCTCGAAGCCACGTCTCGTAGCGGAGATAGGTCCCTCATTGGCCGCCACTGAAGTCTCACGTTCGTTGACGAACCGCGGTCGGGCCGTGACCAGCCCGACGCGCGGGTCGGAGAAGTGCTGCACGAGACTTTGCAGCGCGCCGCGGGGGATGAGGCAATCGGCGTCGGTGAAGACCAGAACGTCGCCTGAGGAGGCGACGGCGAGCCGATTCTGCACGGCACTTTTTCCTTGCTGCGCCGCAAGTGAAATCAGCTTGACGCCTTGGCTCGCGAACAAGCGCGCGATGGCGGCGGTTTCGTCGGTAGAGCCGTCGTCACCGATGAGAATCTCGGATCGGGCTCGCGGATAGTCGCTCGATAGAAGATTTTCGATTTTGGCCACGATGACTGCTTCTTCATCGTGGGCCGCGACAAGAATGCTTATTGAAGGAAAGCCGATCTCTCGCCACAGCTCGCGCCGGCGACCCTAGATGCGGCCGAACGTGGCCTTCCGAAAGCGCCCAGCCACAGCAAGAGCGGATAGCCGAAGTAGACGTACACAATGGTAGCGAGCGAAAAGTAAAAAAGGATCAACATTGCGTTTCCTGGGTCATTGGAGTGCCGGCAGGTTTGCCGCGGCGGCCTCGGCGGCGCGCTCGGCGGCCAAATCTCGGTATGTGACTAGACGTACGCCGCTGCGGTTCAAGACGTCTCGCCATTCAGGACTCGTTAGCCAGTGCAGTTCAGCCTCGCGTTGCAAGTGAATGGGATCCGCTTCCGAAAAGCCGCGCTCGAACAGGCCGGGATGGCACGCCAACTCGAATGTGCCGGGCGGAAGATTCGCGAACGCGGCTTTCCACTGATCGCCAAGCGCATCCAAGCCGCGGCCGTCGTTCGAGAGAAAACAGACGCGGCTGTGGGGCGTGCGCAGCCCGTGCAGAGCGGCGATTTGCAGGAGGCCTCGATAGCTCTGCACCAGAAGGCGGCGCGCGAGCGAGCCTTGATGCGGCCCGCCCGGCGAAGGACTCTTCGGCCAAACGGTTGACCGCGGAGCGCGAGCGCACCGGATGCCCTCGGCGGAGAGCGCCCTTACGAATGGCCCGACCACGGGCTGGGTAGATGTGCATGTGAAGATGCGAATCGGCATGCGTGGGCGCAACTCCTCGGCTTTTGAGCCATTGAATCTGGGCGCGGAATTCGGCTTCGATCTCGCACGGCGCTACGTGCCATAGCCAGAGCTTGCGGATCATTATTTTTCCGCGGGATGGAAGCGTCCACGTGCGTCGACGAGTGAAGGAATTTGTTTCGGCGGCAGAATTGGGCGGCCGCTGCAGATATTCAGGTGCACCCCGATTCCGAGTTGCGGAAGCTTGGCCATCCGGGAGACGGCGTACTCGGCGGCGGGCATATTCATCATGAGTGAAGCGCTGGTGAGGAAGCCGTAGCGATGCGCGAGCACGATGGCGTCGGTGGTGCTCTGGCTCATGCCGAAATCGTCGCCGTTGACGATGAGACGCTTGTCCATCAGCGGCCAACCTGGTTGACGATGAGCGGAATTTTGCCTCCCGGTCGCACGATGGGAGCAGGAGCAAGTTCGGCAGTGACCCGGATGTGCGAGCCGAGAAGGTCTTGCAAGTCGGAGCGAATGCGCATGAGTTCGTCAAAGACGCGACGGTTACCGGCGGCGGCCACGGCGCGCACCGCTACATGGTCTTCACGGTTGTGAACGAACTGGCAGGAGCGTAGCCCGTCCGCCTGCTTCAGAATTTGGTTGAGCGCGCGCGGGGAGAACACCCGTCCATCCGAGCAGCGCAGCAGATCGCTCTCGCGGGTAATGGTGGGTATGACGAGCGGGAACGCTCGGCCGCAGGGGCACGTGCCGGTTTGCCAGCAGCCACGATCGCCGATGCGGTACCGCACTAGAGGCATGGCGCTGTTCGTCAAGCCGGTCCAAACGAAATCACCTTCTTCTTCGGGCTTCGCGGGCTCGCCACGCGTGTTGAGAATTTCGAGAAATCCGTATTCCGGCGCCAGATGCATCTTCCCTCGTTCGCACTGCTGGATGAGCCCGCAATATTCGGTCATGCCATAGCTATCAAAGATGCGTGTGCGGAATACCTGCTCGATCTTTGCGCGCAGAGACGGATAGAGCGGCTCGCCGCTGGTGAAGATGGCGCGCATCGGCATTTCCATATCGCGCTGTAATGCGAAATCGGCAAGGATGCCGAGGACAGAAGGAAACCCTTCCAGAACCTTGCCCGGACGGGCGCGAAGAAGGTCGAATTAGTCCGCCGCGGTTCCGTCGGAGAGGTGGAAGATGCTCATCAAGACCTGGCGCTCCGGCAGGTTGTAGGTCCAATACGGAGGCTCGCGGCGATGCGCCGGCACTACCCGTGCCCCTTGCAGGGTGATGCGCGGTGCCGCGCGGCTCGATACCTGCCCAGCACCATTGCCTTAGCAAGAAGGCCCAGTTCGTGCGCGCCAAGCCCTCGGTGTAGGCAACCCGCAGACTCGCTCCCGTGGTGCCGGTGGTGCTGGCGCGGATTTGCTGATGCGCTGGAACAGCCTGAGAGAGGAAGCGCTCCTGATTTTCGAGCACTGTGTCGCGGTCGAGCACGGGTAGGGCCTGGAGATCTTCCGGACGGCTGATGGCGACTTGGGGATAGCTGGAATAGAAGGGAACGGTGCGCCGCGCGTGGTCGAGGGATGCTTGCAAAGCTCGGCTTTGATAAGCCTCGATTTGTCGCGGCGTCCAGGATTCGCGCTCGCGAAGCTCGGCGAGAGTGTCAAATGTTGCCGGGGCGTAGCGAAGCTGCGTCAGAATCCAGCCCCGGGCGCTGGTTAGCACGTGGCGCGCGGGCGACGGAAAGCGATCGTAGACCGCCTGCAGGCGAGGCAAGTGTTTTCTGACCAAAGGTTCGAGCATAGGCGTTACTCCTACCCGGCTGAAATGCGCTCGCAGAAGCGGCGCAGCTTGGGCACTTCCGCGGCATTGTTGAAGCGCGCGGTTACGAGCGCGCGGCCGCGCTGCCCCATCTCTCGGGCCATTTCGGGATGATCGAGAAGCCAGCCGATCGACTGAGCGATCGATCGGGCGAGTTCTTTGCGATGCGACGGCGAAACGAGCAAGCCCGCCTCTCCGTCGCGGAAGAACGGGCGCATCGGCGGCAGGTCCGTGGCGACTACTGGAATCCCGCAGGCCCAATATTCGAAGATTTTTACCGGGATGTTGGTTAGAAACTTAGGGATGGGCAGCAAAGGACTGACGCCGATGCGGGCCGACGCCAGCGCTGCCGCCATTTCTTCGTGAGGAATGCGACCGCGAACCTCGACGTTCGCTTCCATGCCCAGCGTCCGAATCTTTTCCCGGAATCGCGTTTCCGCTTCGGCATCGTCAAAATATCCGAGCAAAAGAAGTCGAATGTGCCGATGCTCGGCCGCGAGAAGGGCCACGGCATCGAGCAAGACTCTAGTTCCAGCCCGAGGGGAAAGTCCTCCGCGGTAGACAACGTCGAATGGTTTGGCGGATGCGGTCTCCGGCTCCGGAAAGAATTCGAGATTCGGAAAATTATAGAAGACCAGCTTGCGGCTCCGCGGACGCCGCGCCAGGCGGCGAAGCGTGGAACCGTCCGCGGTGACCAGGCCATCGAAGCAGCGTGCCGCCAAGGCTTCTATGACACCAATAAGTTTCGCGGCGAGCGGCCGGCAGATGGAGGGAATTGAATTCTTCGCAGCAACTAGGGCCGGGAAATCTTCGTACGCGTCATAGACGACGCGCTTACGAAAAATCAACTTGAGGGCGAAGGCCGCCGGAAACAGCTCGGGGTCTTGAAAATGGTAGAGGCTTGCGTTCTGGCGGAGTAGCAGCGGCAGCAGTCCGATAGCTGTCAGCGTGCGCTGAAGCCGGGACTGGCGCCGCCGGAGCGGGACGAATTGCACGCCTTGGTAAGCGCCTGTGGATTTCACGGGCGCAACGTAACGAATATTGATACCGATCCCAGCTAAGGGCAGCAGCTCGCGGTGAAAGGTGCGGCTCTTTAGTTCCGTGTGCGCGACGGTGAAGTGGCAGACGGTAAGCGTATGCGTGCACGCCTGGGCGATTGCTGGTGTGCTCGCGGCTAATTGCAGAGTGGGAGCGCTCATATCAGTGTGCCGGTGCCGGAACCGGAATCTTCTGACCGGTTCGCAGCGCGCCGCTCGATTGCTCTAGACGGCCCAGACTAAGGCCGCGAATGACGAATACCAGACTGACGAAGAGCCAAGTGGAACGATCCGAGTTGATGTCGCCGGTATTTGTGGCGTTCATGATTCCGCTCAGGAGCAGCGCCGCGGCCAATTGTGAAAGCGTGGAATAGGGCGAGTAAGGACTGCGAAGCTGGCGTGCAGCTTCCCAAGCGGCGCACGTAAAGAGTGCGATGACGACGAGCCCACCGACGATTCCCAACTCGCTGGCCATTTCCAGAAAAATGTTGTGGGGCCAGTTGTACAGCGCCGCGTTCGGTGAGGCGTAGCGGAAGCCCTGAAGGCCGACGCCGAAAAATGGATGCTGCTGAACCAAGCTCCAGGCCTGGCTTAGAAGGTCGCCGCGAAAATCCAGCAGAGCGGTGGCGCTGCGGCTGCTGGCGAGCGTGCCGAGATAGCCGAGCGATGTTTCTGGAATGCCGGCAAAGGGAAGCGCCGCCAGTCCCAGAGCAGTCAGGCACAGGAGATCGATCCACAGCCGAGGCAAGAAGAAAGCGCTAATGAAAATGACCACCGCACAGGCGAGCGCAGGTCCGCGCGAGCCGGAACCCACCAGAGCAAGAGCCGGAACCGCTAACAGGAGATATGTGAGCAGGCGCTGCGGCAAGGGGCAGCGAGGGATGACTGCAAACCAGATAAGGAGAACGAGCGCACAAGCGATGTGCCCGAGGCCGATAGTGTTGCTACTGGGGGTAACAAGCCGCTCGGCGCCACCGAGATCTGCTAGAGACCAGGCGCAGATGGCAAATGCGGCTACTGCGAACGCCGCGAGAAATCTCTTGAAGGCCTTCAGCGTGTCGAGCACCGCGAAGGGTGCGACGATCACGATTCCGGTGACGGTCAGAAAGCGGGCGAATTTGTCCAGGCCGGCTTCAAAGACGGGCGTGTAGAAGAGACTGAGCGCCATCATTCCGATCAGAGCGACAAAAAGGAAGTACGACGCAGGCATGGGCACAGGCTGGCGTCTGCGCAGGAATTTTATCGCGATGCCCGCGACCAGAATGGCGCCCAGCAGTAGAGTGAAATCGAACGGCAGAAGTGAGGCGACGCGGTCGTCGCCTTTGACGTCACCGACTACTACATAGAAGGCTAGGGCCAGCTCAGGCCAAATCAGGAGGGCCACGAGCGCCCCCGTCGCCAGCATGGCAAGCACCGGGGCAGAAGGAGTCGTGCCGATCGAGAAGATGGCGATGCCGGCAGCGGCGGAACACAAGATCGTCGCGGCACCCGTCCACACGGAAGGCGGAAACTTGCCGAAAGCGGCGGGCCCACGCATCCAGTTGATACGGGCGACGAATCTCATCGGGCTTCTGCCAGGAACAAAACATCCTCTACGTGCCGGAGGGAGCGAAGATCGACTGGGGTCCGGCCATCAAGTAAATCGCAAGGTGCGTAGCCGTACCGGCGCATGAAATCCGCGAGTTCAGCTACGCTTCGGCCGAGAAGCGGATAGGCGCGAGGCGCGATTTCGCAAATGATCGGCGGGCGTTGGGGGCCGCGCTCGAAGTAGCCGGCTAGGCCCTTCAAGATGGGCAGCTCGAAGCCTTCAGCGTCAATCTTGATCAGGGATATGGCATCGACTTTACGGTCGGCAATGTAGCGGTCCAGACGATCGACTGGCACATCGACTTTGGCGACGATTTCCGAATCACTTTTATAGGCGCGAACCAGCGTGTTCTGTCCAGGCTCGTGCGTAACGAAGATGGGGCATCGACCGAGAATCTCTCCCGCTGCGGATAGGTTAGTGATGATGGTGTACCCAGGGTTTAGCTCGGCAATGCGGCACAGCCGGGTGAAATACGCAGGCACCGGTTCGAACGAATGAACCTGGCCGGAAGGCCCAACCAGGGACGCAGCCACAGCCGATAGGTACCCGATGTTGGCGCCGACATCGAAAAAAATCCCGCCGGGCCTGAGATACCGTTTCATGGCACCAACGACCAGCGGGGCATAGGAACCGAAGTACATCGGCGCAGTGCCGCGATACTCGGCGAGGTCGTATTCGAAGAGCACTTTCCCGATGCGTCGCCGAGCGGGCAGCGGAGGCAGGGGACGTTGGGAGTTCAACTTCCCGAGCAGGATGCGGCAAAAGAGCGCAGGCCTCTTGGCGAGTATCGTTGCTGCGCGCGACGCTGTGGCTTGAATGTACATAGTTCTCAGCGCCTTCGACTAGCCGGCCCCGACCGGCACGGGCCCGGCGCGTTCGACGAGTGTCGCGTGAGCGAAGAGTTTCTGCAGGTCCGTCATGCGCTCGAAATCCGTTCGCCAGATTCGGTTCTCTTTGCCGTCACGGACGACGCCGCTCTTGTGGCCGTGCAGATCCAGCTTGATGGTCGTGCGCGGCTGGTTGCTCGGGTTTCCCGGCCGTGCCCAGGCGGGCCCTTTGTGGATTCCGTTGCCATGGATGGCGGCGACGCTGCCGCGGCCGGTGCGCAGAACCTTCCAGGTGTCGCGCGGGTAGGTGCGAGCGACTTCGTCGTCGGTCAGGCGGCCGTCGCTCGCGTCCAGTCCGAGGTCGCGCGCAAGGCGCGGGCGGCAGGAACGCGCGTCGTAGTGGTTCGAGCCTGGAATGTAGACGAGCGGGCCACGAGCGTCGTCGATGTCTACGAGATAGATAAAGACCTGGAGAGAATCGGACTCGTCGTTATCTTTGTGGAAATTGCTCGAATGCAAGGGGCGCGTATGCGGGAAGTCGCGCACGACAGTCACGCGACACAGCGGCGGAACGCAGCCGAGGAAAGTGGCGGCGACTGTCAAAATGCTTTCGTGAAAAGCCACACCCAATAGCTCGGGAATATGGAGGAGCGGATCTCGGATGGCGATCATTTTCTCCGAGGCGGCGAGGTCCGCGTATGAAAGACCTTCGAGGCTCTGGCGTTGGCCCTCCTGCACCGAGTACGCACGGTTGAGATCGATCTGCAGCCTGTGGAAAAGGGCGTCGGCGCGCGCGTAGATACGGTCGATGAGATGCGCGGGGAAATACTCCGGCATCAGCGCATAACCGTTCCTTCGCAGCGCGTTCACGTGCCGCGCCTCGAATTCGTCCATACAAACAAGATCACGGTGCTGAGCGAAGAGACGCCGGTAGCCTGCGCCCGCGATGCGCCGAGAATAAAAGAGCCGCGCCCGGCAGATAGCGCTATACAGCCGAGGTTGGCTACGTATCGTACGGATCAAGAAAGGCGAACGCTTAGTTTTCACACGCGCGGGAAGTGTGGCGGCCGCAGTACCGGCGCTTGTTACGGATTCTGCGGTCGCGTTCATGAAAAACCTCCAGCGGTAGGTCGTTCAAGGCCCGGCGCGGCCTGTAGGACAACCAGGGACACAAATAGGCGTTGGCCGAGCGCGGCCGAATAAAGAGTTTTCAGCGCGGCGAGCGCGCCTGGTGTTGCGACCGTCAGTCGCTTGGTGATGTTGAGCAGGCGGCTGCGTCCCATTTGCCGCCAGCGCGAAGGCCGGAACAGTTCTTCCTCAAAGGGCAGGCGGACGTGCCTCGCGACGGTGAAGCCGTACCGGGCGCACAGGTGTTCGAGCGTGCGCAGGCCGAGAAAGTGCAGATCGTCGGGAAGTCCCCAATGTATCTGGTTCCAACGGCTGACCGAACATGCCATCTCGCTGGTACGCAGAATCACCTTGCCGCCCGGCGATAGTGCCGCCCGTAGCGCGCGAAATAGACCATCGAAGGAAGGAATATGGGAGAGGACGTTGATCAGTGTGATGACGTCGAATGTACGATCGCTGCGGAACTGCTCGAAGGGAATCTCAACAATTTCGCACCTCGAGGTGCGACGCGCGAATCGCGCGGCTCGAGGATTCAACTCGATTCCCAGTCGAAACGTGTGAGGATGAGCCGCCAATCGCTCGAGCAGATGTCCCGTGCCACAGCCGACGTCCAGAATTGAGCTAGCGCCACGGCACTCGGTTGCGATCGAGGGGAAGTGACGATCGTAGTAAAGGCGCTCACCTTCATAACGGTGCCGGCAGTCGAGCAGCTCAATGGCGGTGGATGTTCCCGAGGCGACCTCGGAGTGCTGGCGGCTACTTGTGGGATAGGGGTAGACGAAAAAGAGCTCGCATTCACGGCAGACGTGAAGTTCGCATCCGTTGTCGCGAAAAGTAACGCTGACATCCGCGCAATGGCACAGCGGGCAGACGGGAGAGCATAGCGCCGCCGGGCGCCCGGCTGAGTAACTGGTCGCCGGCGAATTACGAAGACTGTATGCAGGGCTGGGCATGTTTCCTCACCCTCCGCCGACAGTGGAGGCAGCTTTCCGGTCGATGGATTGAACGGCTGGCAGTCGTCGCGCTCTTCGCTTCCGTGCCTCGCAGGATTTCGCGAACGGCGGAGCACGCCTCGGCCACCTGTGACGCTCCCATCGTCGTGAAGAACGGCAGAGCCAGGCAGGTTTCGGCGGCACGCTCGGTGAGCGGAAGCCGCCGATAGGGATGAATGGCCACACCGCGAAGATAAGGCTGGCGGTGTATAGCCGGGAAGTACGCCTGACTGGCGATGCCGCGATCGCCCAAACCTGCCATCAGGCGGTCTCGCGACGCTCCCGCAGAACCGGCCGGCGAGGCCGCCTTGACCTGAATTACATACGCAAACCAACTGCGGCGGCCATTGGGCGAATCGGCAGGCAATGAGATTCGTGGAACACCCGACAGGAACCGCGAATACAGGGCGGCAACGCGCTCGCGAGCGGAAAGAATCTCCTCGGCGCGCTCCATCTGGGCGACACCGAGAGCGCAGTGCAGTTCGCTCAATCGATAGTTGTATCCGAGGTGCGAGTGGCACAGCCAATCCGCGTTCTCGTCGCGGCCCTGGTTGCGCAGACTGCGGCAAAGCGCGGCGACACGCGGATCATCGGTGACAATCATTCCCCCCTCCGCAGTAGTGATCTGCTTATTGGGGTAGAACGCAAAGGCCGCGGCGTCACCGAGCGTCCCAACACGTTGTCCGCGATATTCCGCGCCGAAGGCTTCGCAGGCGTCCTCGATGACCGCCAGATTGAATTCGCGGGCGATATCGAGAATCGGCGCCATGTCGCACGGAAGGCCGAAAATGTGAACAGGAAGAATGGCCTTGAGGGTTCGTCCGGAAAAGCGATTGATCAAACGGCGGCGGCCGGCATCCCAGGCGTAATCGCGTCCCACGATTTCACGGATCTCGCGCGGATCGATGTTGAGAACATCTGCGTCGATGTCCGCAAAGGCCGGCGTTGCGCGTTCGTACAAGAAGCAATTTGTCGAGGCGGCAAAGCTAAAAGACGTGGTCAGAACTTCATCTTCCGGCCCTATGCCTAGGGCCTTAACGCAAAGGTGCAGCGCGGACGTGCCGCTATTCACGGCCACCGCGTAGCCCGAGCCGACGTAGGCGGCAAATTTCCGCTCGAATTCCTCGAGCATGGAGCCCACGCTAAGGCGTCCTGATCGTAGAACGCGCGCAACGTAGGAAGCCTCGCGGTTCCCAATGGAGGGCTTGGAAAGCGGAATTCTCATGCGCCCCCCGCGGCCGCCACAGCCTTGAGCATCGGTAACGGTGGCACGGGAGGAATGACACCCAGCCGACGACTGGAAAACGCCGGAAATATCTCACCCACGTATTGCAGGAGACCTTCGTCGTCGCCGCGAAAAATAATCTCCTCCATCTTGCGGATCTTGGAAAGGACATCGGCCGGCGCGGGATCTCCGGCGCGAATGACCAGCACTCGATCCGATCCGGTGAGCGCGGGATTTTCCCATTTCTCCCAAAGAGCCTCGTCGATCTTTTCTCCGGCGCGCAGCCCAGTGAATTCGATTGGGATGTCGACGCCCGGAGTGAGTCCAGCGTGGCCGATCATGGCTTTGGCCAATTCGTAGATGTTGAGCGGGACACCCATATCAAAGACGAATGTTTCGCCGCTGCAGCCCATGGCTGCCGCCTGAAGGATCAAATAAACAGCCTCTGATACGGACATGAAGAAGCGTGTAGCCCGAGGATCGGTGACCGAAAGGGGCCGGCCCGCATGGATACGATCGCGAAAGAGCCGGAGGACGCTTCCCGTGCTTCCGGCTACATTTCCGAAGCGCACGTTGGCAAAGCGCGTCGAGGCGGTACCGTTTGTGCGGGCCAGCTCGCGAATCAGCGATTCAGTGAGCTTCTTCGAAAGCCCCATGTAGTTCGATGGAGCTACCGCTTTGTCCGTGGAAATATTGACGAAACACCCGGCGCCGAATTGGAGTGCCGCTTCGGCTATGTTTCGCGTGCCGAGCACGTTATTGCGGATGGCTTCTTGTGGGTAGAGCTCTAGCATGCCGACGTGCTTGTGGGCCGCAGCATGAAAGATGACCTCGGGCCGTTCCGCCTTGATGATTTGTTCGACGCGCTTTCGATCGAGAAGATCCACGAGGCGTGGTACTACGCGAGAAGCGCTCATCCGCTCCGAGCAATCCATGTTGGCGTAGAAAAGACCGTTTTCGGATTTGTCGAGCAGCACCAGCTTGAGCGGCCCAGCAGCGGCGATCTGGCGGCACAGTTCGGAACCGATGCTTCCGCCCGCTCCCGTGACGAGCACGACCCGGCCTTCGACGACCGCCCGTGCGCCGTCGGCATCCGCGCGGATGTACTCTCTTTGCAGAAGATCTTCCATTTCGAAATTGCGCGCCTGAGGGGGCTGCCGGTGAGCCGACCTATAGGAGTGTGGAAACCTATTCTGCGAACTTGTGGCGCTCGCGTTGAAATGCAGGAGCGCTCCGAAGGCTCCGAAGAGCGTCACAAGCGCCACGCCACTGGCAAACCCGGCGAACGGGCCGCGCGGCAGGCCGAAATGCCAGAGCGCGAAGATGCCAAAGGTAGCTGCGCCGACCGCGATTGGTTTCGCCACAGCGCGTATTTCGAGATCGTTCGCGCCGAGGAGTTTGACGAGCAACTGATACCGAGTGGCCTGTCCGAGAAAGAGCGTATCCATTTTTAGTAGACCCCGTTCGTGCGTTTTGTAGTTGGCACGTGCGCTCGATCTATCCCCTGGCGCAGGCGAAAAGCGAGTCACGTGCACTGTCGCGGCCACGCCCTATGTCCCACGGAAGGAGCCCCTGGTCTGGCCACTCGGTCTCTTGGGCGTGTGCGCCCTCTGTTTCCATTCCTGTCGCCCGCAAGCCCACTACGGGATCTGCCCGGCGCTACAGAATCTGATAAAGCGCCTGGGGAATGGGATAGGTACGGCGATTCAGTACCGCACCCAATATGGGAACCTTGGCTGCATCAAGATCTTGCTTGGCCTTGCGAGCTGGCTCGCGCCGCGTGGAACTCGAAGCCACGACTAGAATTACCGCGTCGGTGAGCAGTCCAAGCAGTACCGCGTCGGCATAGCAACCGAGCGGCGGCGTATCGACCAGCAGGTAGTCGAATTCCTCCCTCAGCTCGGCGAACCGGCTGCGAAGCTGCGCCGGATTGAGCGAGGCCGAGGGTTCGCTTCCGGTGGTACCTGCGGTAAGCAGCCACAGGTTGCTGGTCCACGTAGGCTGCACGAAAGTCGGTCAGCGGCTGACTAGACTGAATTGCATCGGCAAGTCCGCTGCCGCGCTCCAGGCGAAAGTGTTCGTGCAAGCGGGGCGAGCGGAAATTTCCGTCCACGACGCAAACGCGAGCCGACACATGTTCTGCGAGCGCCTCAGCGGCTCGAGCGCAGACCCACGTGCAGCCCACATTCTGATCCACGCCGCAGAAGGCCACAGCCGCTGTGGCCGGCTGCTTCGACGACAGCAAGAACACTCGTTGGACAAGCTTGGTGATCTCCTCCTCAGCGACCAAGGCGCCGGCGCGGTCTTTAGAGCCATGCGACTTCTGCGGGCCGGGGACGGACGCGGGGCGGAATTGCTCGCGATAGACGGATTCCTGGTGCAGGATGTCGTAGTTTCGGCTCATGGTCGGGTCTCCCTGGGATCATCCGTCGCCGCGGTTTGAGCGGTATTTATGGAGGGGGCGGCCGAGCGCTCGCCTGAACGGGCCCCCAACCGGACCACCGGTCGGCGCAGAGAAAGGGGGATCCGGACCGTCTGCCCAATCTCAATCTGGTTGGGATCGGAAACGCCGTTAAATGCGCAAAGCCGCGCAAGTGTTGGCAGGTCGTAACGCTCCAGATAAAGCAGGCTGAGGTGGCGCAAAGTCGTGCCCTTCTCAACCATCACAGTCACGACTTCCGGGGACTGTCGTGCCGGATCGGCGGGTGAAGATTCCGGCGAAGGCCGCGGGGCCGCCTTGGCCCTGAGCGGCCCCGCTTTCTTCGCGGAACGCCGTTGTCTCCGGCGCCGGCACCCGAGGGGATTCGGGGGCCGGCAAGACCGATGCCTCGACGCTAGGCGTAACGTGGAGGCGTTGGGTGAGTTCACCGGTCTTCCAAAGGGCGCCGGAGGCAATGACGAGGAACAACATCGTGCAGATCGAAGCGGTGGCCGATAACCATATTGAACTATTTTGCGAAGTGGGCGCGGTCAGGACAGGCACTTCTCTAACCGGGAGGGGAAGGGAGAGGCCGGCGAGAAAGAAACGCCGTGGGATTAGGCGGACGAGGCGCCACCGGGAAATGCTCGATGCTAGAACCGGCGGCGGAGTCGGCCGCTACCTCTCGAATCATCTTCGAGTCGACCTGCTTTTTTTCGGCCGCGCAAGCGAGCGACATGGCGTGGAAGCAGAGATTGTTGATGTTGCGCGGGATTCCAGCCGCTGAGCTCCGCAATCCTGAACTCGAGCGCCGCACGTGAATATACTGGGGCCGTCGTATCCGGCCGCCCACAGCCGATGGTCGATGTAGGCCGAAGTTTCCTCGGGGGTGAACGGCTCCAGCCGGATGAAACACGAAATCCGTTGGCGAAGCTGTTCCATGAGCCGGACGCGCGAGGAGCTTGGAAAGCTGCGGCTGTCCGGCTATGACGATTTGTAATAGCTTCATCCACGGCGTCTCGAAATTCGAAAGCAGGCGCACGAATTCAAGCGCTTCTTCGCTGAGGTTTTGTGCTTCGTCGAGGACCAAGACCAGCCGGCGGCCCGCGCGCATCTCCTCCGCGAGCACATTGTTCAACGCTTGATGCATGAAGGGAAGATCCTTGCCCGCTGGGTCTTGCCCGAGGTCGTAGAGCAAGTAACGCATCAAGGCCTGCCCGTCGCCTGCGGATTGAAACAAGAAAGCGGTGCGGGCCTGATTGGCGAATGTTTTCGAGATACTGGAACAGCAGAGAGGTTTTGCCGACGCCGGGCGGGCCGACGAGCGCGAGAAAGCCTCGATTGTTTTCGGTGCCGTAGATCAGCGACGCCAGCGCTTCGCGGTGACCGCGTCCCAAATGCAGGAACCGAGGATCGGGCGTGACACCGAACGGCTGCTCGACGAGTCCGAAGTATTCGAGGAACATGTCTACAGTCCGCTCCTTGCGGGAATCGAAGCCAGCGTTTTCAAGTCGAGATACCGTCCGATTTCATCGGGAGTACGAAGCGAAGTATCCAGGCGGTCGACGGCGTACGCCGTGCCTATGCCAAAAGTCGCGGCGGTAAAAAATCCGCCGATCAGCAGCCACAAAAGATGCAGCGTCGCCAGGGCCGGCACCGTAGGCGCTTCCGCGATGGAAACGTTGACGATGCGCTTGCTGTCGAGCGCGTCGGAAATGCGTGCCTCTTCACGTTTGCGAAGGTACAGCGTGTAGTCTTCCTCGGCGGTTTTTACGTCGCGCAGCAGATCGTCCTGCTGCCGGTTCTTGACGAGGTCCATCTGCTGTGCCATGTCCTGGTAGTCGCGAACGACGTGCGCGGTAGCGGCGGCGTGTTCCTGCAGTTGGGCGCGATCGGCATCCGCCTTCGCGAGTTCGGTCACCATCCAGTCCTGCGCCGGCACGCGGTACGTCGTGATCTCCTCGACTGGGGAGTTCTGAGCCTCCGCGACTGCCTCGCGAGCCTGCGCGATTTGCGCTTCGACATCGCGCACCGGCGTGTAAGTAGGTGCGTACTTGGAGAGCATTTCGGTTCTTTTGAGCTCAAGCGAAAGCAAAGTGCTTTCGAGTTGCGCAAGCAGCGCCGCGTTGCCAAATCTCTTGATCTGCGTGGTCTGACGCTTGGGAGACGTAGAGGCGCGCTCCTGCAGGCGGCGGGCGCGCTCGGCGGCGGCGGATGCAGCGGTTTGGTCTTCGCGCCACTCAGCTCCAAACTGGCCGAGCTGTTGCACCAATAATTGCTTCTGCGATGCAGGTGCAACGACGGCCTCACTGCGATCGAAATCGACAAGCTTGGTTTCGGCGGCCGCGAGTTCATCCCGGTAGCGTCCCGTCTGCTGGTCGAAGAAATCAAACGTGCCGACCGGCCGATGCACGGCTGCGTGTTTCTCCTGATATTGGGTGGCCAGCGTGCTGAGCACGCGCGCGGAAACCTGAGGGTCCGAGGACGAATAAGCTACTCGGATTAGACTTGTTTTCTTGAGTGGCTCAACAATAAGCCGATCTTGAAGTTCCTGAACGGACCGCGAGAGGCGCGCCTCGCTGGAAAGCCGTGCACCGTGAAGGGTATCGCTTATGCGTTCGACCGCGCGGCCCCACACAGATTGCGCCTTGTTCTCCAAACCGCAGGCAATCACCACACCTTCCAGCAGGTCGCGGCTCTTCAAAAGCTCCACTTCTGAGTTCAGATCTTCTTCGGAAACGGACGGGGCCGGCGCTGGAGGCACGGCCGCGTTGGGGTCGGGCGTGACCGCAGCGTCGAAGCGGTCGCGGTTGACCAGAATTTTCATTTCAGCCTCGTATCCGCGAGGCAAGACCAGAGCAGATAGCAAAGCGCCAGCGAACACGCCCAGGAAGATTAAGGACGCGAGCCCGCGGCGGCGGAACGGCGCGGCGATGTCGCGCAGAGTGATCGAGTGCGCGTCGCGCTCGTTCCCGGGACTAATTGCCAGCTCCTCCACGTTAGGTACGCCTGGGCTTCTCATGGTTGGTAGAACGCACCCACACCGGACGTTGGTATAAATTTCTTTATCTTCGAAATCGCGTTTTGTGGCACCACCAGCATGTCGCCGGGCCGAATGGCGGGATCTTCGTTGATATCGTGACCCTGGAGGATGCGTTTCATGTTGATGGGACGGACTTCGAACCAGCCGTCGTTGATTCTGCGAAACAGCAAAACTTGGGAATGAAGGGCGTCGTCGTTGAATCCTCCGGCAATGGCGATGGCTTGCGCCGCGGAAGTTTCGCCCCGCAGATCGAACTTGCCTGGATGGTTCACTTTGCCTGTGACGATGAAGTACGGCTTGTTGAAGTCCTTTAGCTCCACGGCGACGATGGGTTCAAGCAGTATCGTGCTGTACGCTTTGCGAATGGCGTTGGCGGATTCCTCCGCAGTAAAGCCCTCGAGATGCACGTCGCCCGCGCCGGCGAGAGTGGCGAAGCCATCGGGGCCAATCGTTACGGTTTGGTTGAATTCGGGAGTCAGTGGGAAGCTGACGGCAATCGTATCGCTGGCGCACAGAAGGTAGCGCGCGTCCCGGCGGGCCAGAGTTTGGTCGACCGGATCTACGCTCGCGCGATTTGCGGACGCCGCGGCTGCGCAAACCAGCAGAGCCAAGGCGGCGATGTTCATTTTTCGCATATCAGCACCCGGTCGTTGTGAATCGCGAAGCCAGCCTCCGCACCAATACGGCCCGCGGGATCGACGCGTAGAACGCGGCCCTGTGCTTTGACTCGAATGAAACTTCGTTCGTCGGGCTGCGCAGGAAGATACACGCTGATAGAAACGGAGATTCCGCGGGGCGGGCATTGCGTGGCGATCAGATATGCGCCCCGCACGCTGATGTCCCGCGTGTAGCCTCGCGCCCTGCGCTTGATGCCGCGCTCATCCAGCCAATCAAAAACGGCGTTGGCGCGAAGAGAGTAGCGCACAGCCCGGCGTGCGTCCTGGGCCGCCTTCGGAGCGGGCTGAGAATTCGCGGAAGTGTTTTGCAATTCCATCGTGTCTATCGCGCTCGTTACTCGTCGCGATGGCGAGTAAGCTACGTCCCGACGCCGACATTGCCAAGAGGCGGAATAGCTCTTGGGATCGTGGGGCTGTTTCGGATCGATACTCTGCGTGCGGGATCTGTTTTCGCCGGAGACGAGTGTCCAGTAAAAGGGGGAACACCCGTCATCGGTATGGACGTTCGTATGTGTTTGCGATAGAGACGGCCCGTCTCTATCAATAAGGAGACGAACTTACCTATATCGCCGTTATTAGCGGGAAGGGCGATGCTCCGCCGCAGAGTAGTAAGGTGATTGAGCCGGAAAGCTGACAGCGTTAGGCGGTGCGAGGCAAGACTGGCTAACCCATTGCGAACTGGGACATTACGCCTACTGAGACAACGACGATGGCGTTGATGCTGGACGCCTCGTGATTCGTTCCGCGCTGCGGGAGACGTGCCGCGAACGAGATGCAACCCCGTCTTTTATGCGGCATGGAAGTGTTGCTTACGGCGTAGCATATTCGATAGAAAAGCGATCCGCGAGAGTCAAGAAAAGACCCAGTACTAGATCCGAAGACGCCCTATCTTCGCCCTCGGCAAGAATCGCGTTGTAAAAATATTGTAATTTTTCTCTTGTGCGGCGGAGCGAAGGTACTTAGAATCCCGCCAATACCACTTCCAGAACTCCCTCAGCTGCCGAGGTGCAGGATGTCAAGCACGCAGCAATCGCGGAGCTCTGTCGTAAATGTCGTCGTAGCAGAAGCCAACCAGATGAATTGCCAGTTGGTCGAGAGCGCATTTCGACCGCGGCGCAGACGTGTGGCTGTGCTTGCTTCGGCGGTCGGTTCGGCGCAAGCGCTGCACCTACTGAAGGAGCGCAAGCCGGACGTGGCCATCGTCAGCGCGCAGTTGCAGGACGGACCGCTCGAAGGCTACCACGTCGTCCGCGAGCTGCGTTCGCTGCACTCGAAGACGCGGGCGATCATGCTACTGGATTCCCGCGAGCGTGATTTGGTGATCGACGCGTTCCGTTGCGGAGCGCACGGTGTGATTTTCCGGGATGAACCGCTGGAGACACTGGGCAAGTGCATTCATGCTGTGCACGGCGGGCAAGTGTGGGCGGACAGTACGGTGCTGGGCTACATCGTCGACGCTCTGAGCCAGGCGATGCCGCTTCAACTGCAAGATTCCCGTGGGCTCAATCTGCTTTCGAAGAGGGAAGTGAGCGTGGTTCGCCTGGTGGCGGACGGCATGACCAATCGCGAAGTCTCGACCGAGCTTGGGCTCAGCGAGCACACGGTTCGAAATTATTTGTTCCATATCTTCGATAAGCTTGGCGTGTCGACGCGCGTCGAGCTGGTTCTCTATTGCTTGCAGGAACGACCAATCCCTCCCCCTGCGGACGGCTCCGTCTAGCCACACTCGACGGCGGTCCAAACGCCAAAATGATCGCCGCCTGGGAGTGTCCGAAACGAAAACGGCCGATTGTGCAGGCTTGACCGTACCTCCCGTAAACATATACCGTTAAGTAAATAGAGCCTAATACGCGAGGGCGCGTTAGGCCGCTTCGAATGAGCACAAATCAAATCACACTCTCCGACGTCGATACCGAACAGCGCACCCAGGTAATCCAGCGCGACCTGCGCACCCTGGGCCGGCACGATTAGTCCCTGTGGGCGCTCGCGGTGATAATCATCCTTTCGCTGACGGTTGCGGTCATCACCTTGTCTACGTCGATCGTGCCGGAAACAGCCGACCCGTTCTATCAATTTCACATCAGCCAGTCCGTTCGCGGACTTGTGGGCTTGGTCTTGGTATTCAGCGTCTATACGCTTTTCCAGCAAGTACAGCTTCGGCAGACGCGTAAGGGGCTCGCGGAACAAGTAGAGGTCGCGGCTTTGCAGCATGCGCGCGCTGAAGAGTTCCTGAAGCTGGCCATGCTCGACCCGCTGACCGGACTGCACAATCGGCGATATGCCCAGGAGCGCCTAGCCGCGGAAATCTCCCGCGCGCAGCGGTATAAAGATTCGCTAACGGTCTTGATGTTGGACCTGGACGACTTTAAGCGAATCAATGACCACCATGGCCATCCGGCGGGGGACGCGGTACTGGCCACATTCGCCGAGCGGCTGCGCGCCGCCATTCGGGGCTCCGATTTGGCGGTGCGTATTGGGGGAGACGAGTTTGAGGTGTTGCTCCCGAAGTGCACACCCGGTCAGGTGCAAGTTATTTTGAGCCGCCTGTCGCCGCTCGAAATGGATGTGGAAGGAAGAAAGATTTCTCTGGCGTTCTCAGCGGGCTGGACGGAATATCGGCCGGGCGAGACGCCCGAGCAGTTACTTCAGCGTGCGGACCACGCACTCTACGCGGAAAAGCAGATTCGGAAAAATCGCTTACACCCTGTTGCATAATTCCCGCTCGCCGATCCCCCGGGCCTTGACCTGTCGCAGTTGTTGAGGCACTGTCAATTCTGACAGTCGTCATTTCCAAGCGTTCAGGAGTTAATATCTGGCGACGAGTTTTGGGTTTGGCGGTTAGCGGTCACTCATCACCATCCGTTGAGCCACGCGGCTGGAGTTCTTAGCACGAGCTCGTATCCGCTTGAGCCGATTTCGAAAGACAGACAAATAATTGTTCGCGTGGATGATGGGGCGACCCCACAAGGCACTTGGGATACTGGCATTCATTTTCTGTCTGGCGTGCGTCCCCGTGCGCGCTCAAGATAGCCAATATGAATTCCTTCCAGAAGTTGATTCCTACCTCAAACTGACCCCGAATTTCAGGGTGTATCTTCAGGCCAAGGACGATCGGGATGGGGGCGATCCAACGCAATTTGCGATCGGTCCGAGTATTCAGTTCTACCTAAAACCGCTCCTCAAACTTAAGAATGTGACCGCGTTTGATTTGGACGATTCGAAGTCGAGGGCCTTGGTATTGGAAACTGGATACCGCTACATCATCGTGCCGGGTTCGTCTCCCTATGATCGTTTGATAGTCGCCGTGACGGGGAACTTTCCGCTCGGGGCGGGGTTTCTGCTCTCGGACCGTAACCGAGCAGATCTCGACTGGAAGACCAAGGGCTTCACTTGGCGCTACCGGAACAGATTACAGATCGAGCGAACGTTTTCTGTCGATTCCTATCACTTCATCCCGTATGTCGCCGCCGAGCCCTACTACGTCGACCAATACCACAAGTGGAGTACAACCGCTCTCTTCGCGGGCGCTTTGCTCCCCGTGGGCAAACACGTCAAATTCGATCCCTATTTTGAGTATGAGAACAACACCGGCAAGAAACCGAACGTGCAGGACTACGAGTTCGGTCTGATTCTCGACCTCTATTTTTCCCTCGTGAAGAAATGATCTGCTGAGTCGGAGTTATCGGTGTCACGTCCGATAACTCCTGTGAAAGAATGGCGGGGACGACGAGACTCGAACTCGCGACCTCCTGCCGTGACAGGCAGCGTTCTAACCGACTGAACTACGTCCCCGCTGAATTGCTCCGGATGGTGGGCGGTCTCAGATTTGAACTACGCGACCTTCCGGGTGTAAACCGGATGCTCTAACCGCTGAGCTAACCGCCCCGTTCCTCATGGTAACAGAAGCGAATGGCCCGAGGCTAGCCGCAGGTCGTTCAAGCAATAAAAAAGCAGCGTGCCTCAACGCGGCCGACGGGCTACTTGATCTCGGGATAATCGAGGTAGTAGCGGTGCAGATCGGCCACGGTCATCTGACCTTTTCGGATACGGGTGGCCGTGGGCTCGAGTTTGCCACCGGACGAAGCGACCCACACGGTGTCTCCCGCGCGCAAGTCGGCGAGCTTTATCGCCTTGCCCGTATCATCGGCGTATTGAGTTGAATCGCTCACCTTCATCAGAAGCGTGACTTCCTTAGGCTCTTTCAGCAAAAGTTCCTGTTTTGCAGGATCGACCGAAGAAACGATGTAGAACTGCTCTCCGGAGACGTGTCCTGTGACCGCCTTGGCGGACTGGGCGCTAGAAGCGCCGGAACTCGAGGGCGGCGCTCCGGCTGTGCCCGGTGGCGGCCCGTGATGATGCTGGCCGCCGGGAGCGGAGCCGTCCGGTGGAGATCCCCCTTGCCAATTGCCTCGGCCGCGGCCCCCCCGACCGCCCGCTGGTGGCGCGCCACCGCCGTCATCCTGTTGCGCGCGCACCGCACCCGTCAAACCGGCGATGCCGAGGAAGAGAGAAGCCAGCAGCAAATGTCGCAAAAGCTTATTCATAGCGGAGCGCCTCGATGGGGTCAAGTTGCGCAGCCTTGCGCGCTGGATAGTAGCCAAAAAAGATTCCAACCATCGCCGAGAAAAGCGCAGCGACTAGAACCGATACAGTCGAAACCAGCGTAGGCCAACTCAAAAAGTGGGAAATGGCAATGGAGCCGGTCACCCCAAGCGCGATACCGATCAGCCCTCCCAGCGAGCTGAGCACCAACGCCTCGCTCAGAAACTGCCGCTGCACATCGGATTCCGTAGCGCCGACCGCCATCCGCACGCCGATCTCCCGAGTGCGTTCAGTAACCGAGACGAGCATGATGTTCATGATGCCGATACCACCGACCAGCAGAGAGACTGAAGCCACACTGGCGAGCAGCAGTGTCATGATGTTCGCGGTGTTCGCGGAAGCCTGCGCCAATTCATCGGGGCTGCGGATAATGAAGTCATCATCCTCGCCGGGCCGCAAGTGGTGCCGCTGGCGGAGCAGAGTAGCAATCGCTGTTTGCGCCGGGGCCATGGCCTCGTGGGAACTGGCCTGGGCCATAATCAGCTGCACCCAACTGATGCCCGAAACCTTTTTCTGCATGGTGGTAAAGGGCATGATCAACGTGTCGTCCTGATCCTGTCCGAAGCTTGACTGACCCTTGGTTTGCAGCACGCCCAGAATACGGAACGGAAGGTTCTGCACCCGAATGGTCTGGCCGACAGGATCCTGGTCTCCGAAGAGTTGGGTCGCTACAGTGGAGCCGAGCTCACAGACGTTGGAGGCTACGTCGACGTCTCGTTGGGAGAAGGTGCTGCCGGAAACCACTGGCCAGCTGCGAATGTCGAAAAACTCCGGCGAAACGCCCGAGGCGCGCGTGGACCAATTCTGGTTGCCGTTGACTACTTGCACCCCGCTTTGAACCTGAGGCGACACCGCAAGAATGTTGGGAACGTGCTGCATGATGGCATCTGCGTCATCTTCTGTAAGCGTCTTGGTAGCGCCGCTGCCCATGCGGATTCCGCCGGTGTTCACGCTGCCTGCGAACACCTGAATCATGTTCTCGCCAAGGGACTGAATCTGCTGCTGCACCTGCTGCCCGGCGCCCTGCCCGATGGCCACGGTGCAGATAACCGCCCCGACGCCGATAATGATGCCCAGCATGGTAAGCAGCGTCCGAAGCTTGTTCCGAGCCAGGGCTCGAAGTGCGATGCGGATGACTTCCCGGAGATTCATACGTTACCTCCTTCTACCGCGATCCTAGGGCGTAGAGTTAGCGCCCGCCAGGGCCGCCAAATCCTGGAGCGCGGCCACCCGCGCCGCCGCGGCCGCCGCCGGCGCCCGCTCCCTGCTGGCCTACGATCAAGACATCGTTTTCAACCAGGGTTCCTTGAAGCATCTGAGTGTTCGCGTAGTCGGTGATGCCCGCTTGGATCGCCACGGGAATCGGTTTCTTGTCCGCCCCCAGTTTCCACACCACCTGCCAGCCTCCCAGGTGCGTGGTGGAGGCTTCGCGCGAGATGCTGTATTGCTTATAGAGTTCCGGCAGTGCCGCACGCGGCTCGGGCTTAAATGTGAGAGCGGCATTGGGAACCAGAATCGCTCCCTGAGCGCGGCCGGTCGGAATCGTGATGTAAGCAGTTTCTCCGGGCAGGAGTTTTTCGTCCGGGTTGCTCACATCGATCACACAGTTGTAGGTGACGACGTTTTGAACCGTTGTGGGATTCAAGCGAACCGCGCCGACTCGTCCGCGGAATAGGTCGCCTGGAAACGCATCAACTTGAAACGTGGCCTGCGCTCCGATGCGGATATTTCCGGTATCCGACTCGTCCACGGCTGCGTAGACCTGCATGCGGGTCAAATCCTGCGCGACCGTGAAAACGTTAGGCGCTTGCAATGCAGCCGCTACGGACTGGCCAACGTCGATGTTGCGCGCGACGACAGTTCCGTCAATGGGGGACACAATCGTCGTGTACTTTAGGTTCGTTTGTGCCTGATCGAGAGCGCCCTGCATGGCAGTGACCTGACTTTTCGCCTGCGCCAATTGAGCTTTCGCCTGTGCCAGACTCGCCAGCTGAGCTTGCACGTCAGCCTGCGCCTGGCCCATCGTCGACTGCGTCAGATCGTTGGAATCCGCGGAGACCACGCCTGATTGAAAGAGGTCTTGTGAGCGCTTTGCCGTGGCTTGTTCGTATGTGACGTTCGCCTGAGACTTGGCGACGTTCGCCGCATCAACCTGAACGTTTGCGGCCAGCGTGACCAGATTTGCTTGCGCGTTCTCCAGGTTGCCACGAGCCTGCACCACCTGCGCCTCATAGATCGCCGGGTCAAGCTGGGCCAGAACCTGCCCTGCGTGGACGCGGGTATTGAAATCGGCAAAGACGTATTGCACGGTACCGGAAACATAGGAACCGACCGGAACCGTGGTGAGGGCATTGAGCGTGCCGGTGGCCTGCACGGTGGCTGTCAGGTTACCGCGTCGCACCGTCGCGGTAATGTATTTCGGATCCGGCTTGCGGCCCTGCCAGTAGTACCATCCGCCCGCGATAGCCACGAGGCAAACGGCCCCGGCAATCCATGCCTTCTTCCGGTTCGCCGCATAGGTCTCTTTTAGGCCCATTGATATCTGCCTTCCATTCTTTGTCCTTGTTTACTTAGACGGTGGTGCAGAGCGCACGTTTGCCTGCTCTACAGACGCACCGAGCTGCCCATAAGTTACGCGCGACGCTGGCGTTATTCTAACAATAGGCGCGAGATAAGGGGCACCATGTTAGAGTGGGCGCTTCAAAATAAACGCGCTTTTTCGGTTGCGTGAACCGTGGTGTATCGGGGAGGAGAAGTTGGCGTATAGAGATTTGCGGGACTTTGTGAAGAGGCTCGAGAAGGAAGGCGAACTGAAGCGCATTTCGGCGGAAGTCGACCCGGTTCTGGAAATCACCGAGGTTAGTGACCGGTCGATGAAGGCCGACGGCCCGGCACTGCTGTTCGAGCGGCCCAAGGGCTCGCGGTTTGCGGCGATAACGAACCTGCTGGGCAGCGAGCGGCGCATGAACCTGGCCCTGGAAGTTGCGTCACTTGATGACGTGGCCGGGCGTATCTCTTCAATCCTGGATATGCAGTCTCCTCAAGGAATTTTGGAAAAAGTGAAGATGCTGCCGAAGCTTGCCGAGCTGGGGTCGTTTTTCCCGAAGACGGTCCGGAGCGGCGAGTGCCAGGAAGTAGTCCGAACCGAGGGATTTTCCCTTTTCGACTTTCCCATTCTGCAGTGCTGGCCACAGGACGGTGGCCGCTACATCACCTGGCCCATGGTAATTACCAAGAACCCGGAAACCGGCAAGCGCAACGTGGGCTGCTATCGCATGCAGGTATTCGACGCCCGAACCACCGGGATGCATTGGCAAACGCAGAAGCATGGCGCCGAGCATTTCCGCAGCGCGCGGGCGAAAAACCAGGGAGGCAGGCTGGAAGTAGCCGTGGCCATCGGCGCCGATCCCGGAACTTGCCTGTCGGGAATACTGCCTGTGCCTCCGGACATGGACGAATTTCTGTTCTCGGGATTCCTGCGGCGCGATCCTGTCGAGCTGGTGCAGTGCAAGACGGTGGATCTGGAGGTCCCGGCCAACGCCGAGATCGTGCTGGAGGGCTACGTGGAGCTGGGCGAAATGCGTACCGAAGGTCCCTTCGGCGATCACACCGGTTTCTATTCGCTAGAAGGGGAGTACCCTGTATTCCACGTTACGTGCGTGACCCATCGCAAGGATGCTCTGTATCTGACGACCATCGTGGGGCCCCCGCCGCAAGAAGACTATTTCATCGGGCATATGATCGAGCGCGTCTTCCTACCGGTGATGAAGATGCAGCACCCGGAAATTGTGGACGTTGCCATGCCCGCCGAAGGCATCTTTCAAAACCTCATGATCGTTTCGATCCGCAAGAGCTACCCCGGGCACGCTCGCAAGACCATGAACGCGATTTGGTCGCTGGGGCAGGCCATGTTTACCAAAGTCATCGTTGTGGTCGATCACGACGTGAATATTCAAGACTCGCGCGAGGTAGTGTGGAAGGCCCTCTGCGCCATCGATCCGGAGCGCGACATCCAATTCGTCCTCGGGCCGGTGGACTCACTCGACCACGCCGCGCGCCGGCAGGATTTTGGATCGAAGATGGGCATCGACGCGACCCGCAAATGGCCCGAAGAAGGATTTACCGGCCGCTGGCCCGACGAAATCAAGATGGATGCCGCAACAAAGCAGCGTGTCGACGCCATCTGGAAGCAACTCAAGCTCGACGCCTAAACGCCGCTATCGCGGGCCGTAATGTGGCGCCGGGCGGCCCAGTTCTAGCGCGCCCAGATCCGGGGCGCGCCCCATAAAGCCGTCATCGATATTGGGCAGCGCGATGCCCGCGTCCACAGCCGCTCCTCCGGGTTTCAGCTGGAAGTTGATACTATCGATATCGTAGACCTTCGTTGGATTGGTCACGTCCGCCGGCTGTAGGTTCTCGAAAACGTCGTAATTCACCATCACGCTGTGTTGATCCTGCATCGTCGCCTGGCTATATTCCATCAGCGTCTTGTAGTGACGGACTTCCAGCTTGCCTTCGTATGCCGGCGACAGATTGCCAAACGGCGGTGAATTCCATCCGAACGCGAAGGGCGCCGGCGCGCCGGGCATAAAGCCGTTGTAGTCCGAGCTGGAAAAATTCGTCAGCGAAAATAAATTGAACGCCGGGTCGGCGGGATCCTCAGCCATGATGAGATTGTTCCGGAAGTGAAGATTCGCCCCGCTGCCGCCTCGTATCGCCGCGATGAACGTGTTGTGGTAGAAAACGGCACCCGTCGGGACGCTGAATTTGAGCGCCGCGAAATTCCCCGGGTCGTGGTAGACGATATTTCCGATGAAGTAAGCCAATCCCCAAATGGGCTGCATGCTAAAACCGCTGCCGGCCATATTCCCGCAAAGGTTACGCATCACGCGGATGTTAAATAGCGCCCCGTCGGATTCGATGCAATCGTCGTGCACGTTCGAAATGTCATTGTTATAGAAATCGTTCGAAACGGGCATGTGGTCGCGGACCATGTTCGGGTAGCCGTCCGGAACACCGTAGGTTGCGAAATCGATTCCGTCGTGGAAGTTCCGAACGCGGTTGAAAGCCACCACATTCCCCGAGCCGTAAACTTTCAAAGCGTACTGTGAAAGGTCCTGAGTCTGTTCCACTTTGATGCCCGGCACGTTGGTCCACGGTGGGCGCAGGAACCGGGCACCAGCACGTTCGGATCGTGTTTTCCGATGAATGTGTTGTCGGCGATGTAGAAGTTCTTGGAACCCATCCAATCGTCGTGAATCCCGATTCCCACGTGGTCGAACTTGCAGCGTTTGACGGTCAGGCCAACTGACCCGGTGATGCCCTTGATACCCGCTTCGATGGCGAGGTCCGTGTTGCGAAACGTGATTCCCTCGAAATAGTTGTAGTTCCCAGCGAGCATATTGAAGAGCGTGTGATTGTTGTCGCCGTCGAAGATCACTTCGCCGTCCCCAGCCGCCTTGATGACGATCGGCTTCTCGGCCGTTCCGCTGGCGGTCAGGTAATACGTCCCGTCCCAGGTTGCACCGCAGCAGCGCGTCGGAAAGCCGCCACCCGGCCCCGCGTCAGGAGCCACCTTGCGGGACTGAGTTGCGTAGTAGGTGCGCTCCTCCTTATATAGGCCGGCATGCACGAGGATTATGTCCCCAGGCACCACGCGTGGCGGATAGACGTTGTAGTGGTCGGCGGCGATGGTGTCGTTATCGAAATAGGCGGCCAAGATCCCGAAGAATGCCGGTTGCTCGAAAGGTCCTTTGTATCCCAGGGGATACACATGGTAGACGTGGCCTCCCGTGGCAGGCTGGGGCTCCGGACGGGTTCGCACCGAGACGATCTTCTGCTTTGCGCCACGCACTCCATCGGGATCCGAGAGAACGAAGCGGCATTCATATTGGGTATTTGGCTGTAGATCGAAAATGCTTCCCACGAACATATTGGCGGAAACAAATTCCGCCAGTTCCTTGATCCTTTCTCCCTGAAGACGAAACAGCGGCTGCGCTTGCTTCCATTCCGTGGTTCCTTGCTGGCGGTAGGACACCGCGATAGAGGCGTTCCTATTGTTGTCACCGTCGATATACCATTCGAATCCGAGCGAAATCAGCGTGGGAGGCTCGACGACAAATTCTTTGCCGGTAACGTTGTCCTGAGGCGCTCCCCAGGCAAGGAGCAGCGGAAAGAAAGCAACCGCCGCACTCAAGAAGACCAGCCGGCGAGCGCACCTTGATAGAAGCCCAACGATCATGCCCGGTTCTCCTCTCGCTCTCGACTCAGAGCGGTCGCAACATATAACGATTGGAGTCCGCTGGCAACAACAGGAGGGAGTTCAGATATTCAACATGGCCGAACCGCGATCCGAAAAGATCGCGACCCTGGCGAGCTGTTGCGCTCTGTCCTTTAGACAGGCGCCTTGTCACGAAGTAGCTTGATGAACTCGCGCATCCACGCGGGATGATCGGGCCAGGCGCGGGCTGAGATCATCATTCCATCGACCACCGCTTCCGAGTTGACGAACTCCGCGCCGCCCGCTTTCACATCCGGTTCAAGCGCAGGATAGGCCGCGGTCCGTCTGCCTTTCAAAACTCCAGCAGCCAGCAGAGCCAAAGGGGCGTGGCAGAGCTGGGCAACAGGCTTCGCTGTCTGGAAAAAATGCTGAATGATTCGCTGGCACGCAGGATAGTTGCGAATGTATTCGGGCGCTCTTCCGCCCGGGATCACCAGAGCTGCATAGTCCGCTGGATTGACGTCGTCAAAAGCCACATCCGCCTCCCAACTGTAGCCGGGCTTCTCCGTGTAGGTTTCGTAACCGGACTCGAAATCGTGCACCACGAAGTGCAGCTTCTTCTTTGTGGGCGCCGCCATCTTCACGTCGTAGCCTTCTTCGAGCAACCGCTGATAGGGATACATCACCTCGAGAGATTCGGCGGCGTCGCCGGTCAATATCAGAATCTTAGGTGCGGCCATGGCGTACCTCCTGAGCAAGATAGATTCTTCCGAGCTGTGCGAAGCGGGGGCGAAGCGCGAGTTTACCAAGAAGAGGCTTTGCCGGCGCCAATTTCGGTCGTTCCTCCGCAGCCGGAAAATGACCTGGGCGAACAATAGGCGCCAAAGCGTCAACGTGCCTTAGCGATACATACCCCTCAAAAAGGCCCATTTTTCCTTTGTTTTTGGGCCTCCCTGTACCTTCGGCCGGGTTTCACCAACAGCACACTGGGTAAACATTCAATTGACAGTCTTTGTTGCTGGGTGTGATAAACGATTCACGGGGAGCGTACCGGTTCTCTTAGTACTAACGGTCGCTGCGCCCTAGCGGGGTTAGGGCGAAAACGAAGAAAAGCCATAGGGGCTTTTCACAGAATCACAACAGCAAACGTAAAGCTGCGCAGAGGGCTGTCCTGCGAAGCGAACACCTTGAGGAGTGAGGCCGCACGATGTTCAACCTGGGTAAGACGCGATCACTAATCGGCCTGGATATCGGCTCAAGTTCGGTCAAAGCGGTCGAGTTGAAGAAGACCCGGGATGGATATGAGCTAGTGGGTTTCGGCCTGTCGCCTTTGGCCCAGGACACCGTCGTGGACGGCGCGATCATGGACGCCCCATCGGTGGCCGAAAAGATTATCTCCATTTTCGACGCCGAGAAGATCAAGACCAAAGACGTAGCCACCTCCGTTTCGGGGCATTCGGTGATCGTGAAGCGCGTGAGCATGCCGCTGATGACCGAGGAAGAGCTCTACGATCGCATCCAAGCCGAGGCCAGTCAGCACATTCCCTTTGACATCGCCGACGTGAACCTCAGCTACCAGCTCCTGGAAGCAACGGAAAATCAGATGGACGTCCTGCTGGTGGCCGTAAAGAAAGACAAAATTCTCAATCACACAAACGTGTTGGCTCAGGCCGGGAAGACTCCCGTGGTTGTGGACATTGACGCCTTCGCCCTGCAGAACTGCTTTGAAGTGAACTACGAGCCCGATCCGTCGCAAGTAGTGGCCTTGCTCAACGTCGGCGCCAGCGTGATGAACATCAACATCATCCGCGGTTTCACGCCGCTGTTCACCCGCGACGTTTCCGTAGGCGGAAATCAATACACCGACGCGCTGCAGAAGGAGCTGGATCTCAGTTTCGAGGATGCCGAGACGCTCAAGATGGGCGGCACCCTGCCGGGCGTCAGTGAAGACCAACGCACTGCAATTCTTCGTTCGGTTTCCGACATTCTGATCCTGGAAATTCAGAAGACTTTCGACTTCTTCCGTGCCACGGCCAGCGGCGAAAACATCCGGCGCATCGTCGTAGCAGGCGGCACTGCACGGGTTCCTGGATTGCTGGATCTGCTCAAAGAGGAATTCGCCATGCCGGTAGAGGAGCTGTACCCGTTTCGAAAGGTTTCTCTTATCCCCGGGCGCCACGACGAGAGCCAGCTTCGCGAGCTAGCGCCGCGCTTGGCCATTGCCGTCGGCCTGGCGCTGAGGAGCTTTGACACGCCATGATCCGTATTAACCTTCTCGGTCAAATCCGTCCCAAGACTCAGAAGCAAGTGGTGCCCCTCGAGGCCACTCTTCAAATCCTGCTTCTGGGAGCGGCGGTCGCGGTGGCGGCGGTCATTCTGACCATCGTGTACTTCTCGCAGAAGCGCCAGCTCGACGACACCAATAAGCGCATCGCCTCCCTGCGAGCCGAGGAGCAAAGCCTGCAGCAGGTCAAGCAGGATGTGGAACCGCTTCGAGAGCCAGAAAAGCGTTTTGCAGCAACGCATCGACGTCATCGAAAATTTGCAGCGTAACCGCACCGGGGCGCAGGACCTTCTCCAGATGGTCGCTAATACCGTGGTTCGCGTAGATGCGCTGTGGCTCACCTCGCTCGACCGCAAAGGCAACGCCATTGAAATTCAGGGAGTGGCGGGATCCATCAACGCGGTCGCTAATTTCATCACCGAGCTGAAGAGATCGGGTTACTTCGACCAGGTAGAGATTAAGACCGCCAAGGAAAACGACCTGGTACCGTCGGTCGAGACATACGGTTTCACGATGAGCGTTAATATCGCTCCGCCTCCGGCCTCCGCCACTGGCGGTGCAACAACGCAGCCGGCAGGAGCTACACAACCTCCGCAGCCTGCGGCTAAGGGAAGGAGCTGACCATGGCGACTGCTTTCCGCGATTGGCCGTGGCCGCTGCAAGCGCTTCTGTATGTGGGCCTGGCTGTCGTCCTGATCCTTGCGGGCCTCTACATTCCGGGTTTGCCGCTCGCCACCGTGCGCTCGCAATTGGTGAGCGCGCAGGGAGAACTCAAGCCCCTGGAAGATCGCGTCGCGAACCTCCGCGTTTACAAACAGCGTCGCGCCGAACTGCAGACGGAGATGGACGCCCTGCAAAAGCAGCTGGCCACGCTGCAGACGATCGTCCCCGAGGACAAACAGACCGATGAGTTCATCCTTATGATTCAGCGCGCGGCCCTCAGCTCCGGTGTCTCGATCCGCTCGCTGACCGCCAAGCCCGTGGAGACCAAGCCCTACTATTTTGAGATGCCTTTCGACATCGAAGCAGACGGCCCCTATTACTCGGTGTTGGATTTCTTTTCGAAGCTCGGGCGTTTGTCGCGAATCATCAACGTCGGCGATTTGAAGCTGACGTCGATCGGTTCGTCTGGCGCCGGAAAGTTCCATATGACCGCCGGTACTTCCGTTACCGGAGCGTTCACCATTACTACTTTCTTCACGAATGCAGCCGAACAGCCCAGTCCGGCGCCCACTGGCGCGCAGGTGAAAAAGTAAGGCCATGACGACAAAACTGGCAAAGACGACCACTCTTTTAGCGGCCCTTTTGGCTGTATCGCTCCCCATGGCGGCCGGAGCTTTTGCCCAAGACGCTCCGCTCAGGCCGACTGCGAAGCCGAAGACGAAGGTCGCGGCTAAGTCTGCTGTTGGCGCTAACCAATCCGCAAATGCCGCGGCGCCCGCTCCTACTGCGCCGGCAGGGGTCGTCAAGCGGGATCCCTTCGAGCCGCTGATCAATCAGCATAAAGAAGGGGGCGGGCCTGTTCTGCCGCCAGGCAAGGCGGGCCTCGTGGTGGCGACCGTGCGCGTCGACGGCACAATCCATGCGCAGAACGGAATGATCGCAATTGTTTCCAATCCGGAGCAACATGTGTACTTCGTCCGGGAGGGCGACCGTCTGTATGACGGAGACGTGGAAAAGATCGGCCTGGATGGCGTGACATTCCGTGAGAATTCGAAGGACGCATTCGGCAAGCCGATAGAGCGAGTAGTGACGAAACGAATCTACGCGAGTGCAGGAGAGCAGCAATGAGGATCATGTGGAGGGCGTGGGGGCTGGGTGCGCTGGTTGCGGCCGGCTTAGTTTTGTCTGGCGGATCACTACGGGCTGCTGATGCTCCCGTGGTGCATCTGAAGGCGGTGGTCGATGGCGGCACAGTGCGGCTTGAAGCGGAAGCCAATGGCCCCTTTGAATACACGACCTATCGTCCAAGCGACAGCCTGTACGTGGTGGACCTCACCGGTGTCTCGGCCGCTGACGGAGCCGGGGCGCGTGTGGTGGCCTCCGACCTCATCAAGAGCTATCGGGTGGTCAACTACGCTTCGGGCGACAAGCCCATGGTGCGCGTCGAACTGCTCGTGACCAAGGGCGTCGAACCGCGCATCGAGCGGAAAGATTCGCAAGATCTCTCGTTGGTCGTCTCGCATGACGATGGCTCCGCCCGGCCGACCGCCGCGGCTGTAACTGCCGCGCCCGCCATAACACCGGCAGCCGTGAAGCCCGTCGTCGAGCAGAAGACCGTGCCTGGAGCTGTTCCTGCCATTCAAGAGGTTCACCTAGCGGAAAACGCGGGTTCAACCGAAGTCAGCATCTCGGGTTCGGGTACGCTGACCTATCACGCCACCCGTTTGCAGAGTCCCGATCGTCTGGTTCTGGACTTTGCGGGCGCGCATCTGCGTACTTCGGAATCGCATATTTCCAGCAATCTCGATCCCGTGCGGGAGATCCGTCTGGCGCAGTTCACGCCGGAGGTTTCGCGCGTAGTGATCGATCTCCGCTCATCGGCGCGTTACAACATCGCCGCATCGGGGAACGTGGTAACCGTTACCTTTGCCGCTGGAGCAGCGAACAGCGGAACTCCTGCGGAGCCCGCTGCACCGAGCGCTACCGTGAGCACCACGAAAGCTGTGGTTGCCAAGAACCCCGCCCCGGCTCAGTCTGCCTCGGCGAAACCAGCCGTGATTCCTGCGCCGCCGGCCAATCTTCCCGCCGCGCTAACGCAGAGTTCTTCGGCGCTTGCTACGCCCGCAGCACCCACAGCTCGGGTGCAGCGGCCGCAAGCGGCTCCGTCGAACATCGCTGCCGGCAACCCTCCAGCGCCGGCTCCCGTACTACTTGCTACAAACAGTCAGCCTGCAGCCGCCGAGCCTGTGCGCGCTTCGTCCCAGACTCCCGGCGCCGCAGCGAAATTCACTGGCGAGCCGATTTCGGTGAACCTGAAGGAAGTGGATTTGCGCGACTTCTTCCGCCTGATCCATGAAATCAGCGGCCTGAACGTCGTGGTGGACCCGGCCGTGAAGGGTAACCTGACGATCGTTCTTGACGATGTGCCGTGGGATCAAGCTCTCGACATCGTCCTGAAGAACAACGACTTGGACAAGCAATTAGATGGGAATGTTCTGCGCATCGCCACCAAGGACACGCTCCGACGCGAGGCGGACGAGAATCGCGACCTGGCCAAGGCCCAGGCAGAAGCTGCCGATGTAGTCACGACCACCCGAGTCCTTAGCTATGCGAAGGCCACCATGCTGGCTACCACGCTCAAGAAGTTTCTCTCATCGCGTGGGGACATTCTGGCGGATGACCGTTCCAATACTTTGATCATTCGCGACATACCGGCTACCTTGCCGGTAGTCGATAACCTCATTCGCCAGCTGGATCGCAAATCGCAGCAGGTCGAAATCGAGGCGCGCGTGGTCGCTGCAAACCGTAGCTTCTCGCGCGAAATCGGAACTCAGTTTGGCATCGCTGCCGCGGGCGGAAACCCCACCAGCATCATCGGCGGCACTTCGGCGGTGGGCACCAGCCCGATCATCCGGAACTTTCCCCCGCTCCCAGCGCCCCCAATCGTCGTCGGCGGCAGCCCGGGTTCTACCTCAGGTTCGATTCCCCTTCTATCGAACTTGCCGGCTTCCGCTCCAACCAGCGGCGTTGCGTACTCCTTCTCCGCCGCGAACTTCGCGCTGGACTTGATCATCACGGCTGCCGAGGAACGCGGTGTGGGCAAGCTGCTCTCCAAGCCGAAAATAATCACCCAGAACAACCAGAAGGCGACCGTCAAGCAGGGAACTAAGATTCCCGTGCAGACCATCGTCAACAACACTGTTTCCGTGCAGTTCGTCGACGCGGTGCTCGAACTCGACGTTACCCCGCAGATCACTGCCGAGGGAACGGTCTACATGGACGTTACCGTCGAGAACGATCAGATCGACCAGGCGATTCCCAGAGTGCAGGGCATCCCGGCTATCGATACGCAGTCGGCGGAAACCAAGGTTACCGTTAATGACGGTGTGACCGTCGTCATCGGCGGAATCATCGTCACTCAGCAGCGCACCGACGTTCAGCAGGTGCCACTCGTTGGTAGCGTGCCGGTGCTGGGCAACCTGTTCAAGCACACCACCGTCAGCTCGACTTCGCAGGAACTGCTCTTCTTCCTTACGCCCAGGATTCTCCCGAGCTAAAATAGGGGAGTGGAGCGCAAACAGGAATCAGCAGTACAGGGAATCGATGGCTGGCCGCGGGTGACCGCGAGCCAGCCATTATTTTTGAATCGCACCAGTCGGCTTCTGCCCCATTTCTCGACCCTTGGCGTCGACGCATTCCTGGTTTCTCATCCTCCCGACATCCGCTACCTCTGCGGATTCTCCGGAAGCGCCGGGCTGCTCCTCGTCGATTCCTCCCGCGCCACGCTTTTTACCGACAGCCGCTATACATTCCAGGCGAGGGAAGAGACGACGGGCGTCCGGGTGCATATCGCTAAAAAGGGTCTACTGTCGGCGGTTTCGCAAACGCTAAAGGCGCACCGCGGACGCAGGCGAGTTGCCTGCTCGGACGCTCACTTGACCGTCGCGCAAAAACGCGTGCTGGAAGGATTGGCCGGAAAACGAATCCGCTGGGTGAATGACGGCAACACTGTCGGGGCCCTCCGAGCCGTGAAGGACTCCGCTGAACTCGCCGTGATCAGGGAAGCCGCGGTGCTGATTAGCGACGTCTTCGGCGACGTTGTCAAAATGACCCGAGCCGGGGTGTCCGAGCTCGATTTGGCCGCCGAGATCGAGTACCGAATTAAGCGCCGCGGCGCCTCTGGAGCATCCTTTGAATCCATCGTAGCCTCGGGGCCGCGGTCTGCTTGGGCGCATGCCCGACCCACGTCCAAGCTGTTAAAGCGGAATGAGTTGGTCGTCCTAGACCAGGGTGCTATACTCCGCGGGTACTGCAGTGACATGACTCGCACGGTCTTCGTGGGTAAGGCCTCAAGTAGGGTGCGCAGCCTATATAATGCGGTTCTAGAGGCCCAGGAAGCGGCGAAGGCGGCGATACGGCCCGGCACAACGGCGGGTGAGGTGGACGGGGCCGCCAGAGGCGTTTTGCGGAGATCCGGTCTGGCGCGCTACTTTACGCACAGCACCGGCCACGGCTTGGGGCTTGAGGTTCACGAGATGCCCCGCCTAGGCAAGGGTGAGGGAACGGTACTGCAGGAAGGCATGATTCTCACGGTCGAGCCGGGCGTTTACATCGAGGGGCTCGGCGGCATCCGCATCGAAGATGATGTGGTCGTAACCGCCCGCGGCGCCGAGGACTTGACCACCGCTACACGAGATCTTCTAGAGCTATAAATGGCCAGAAAGCCGAAATCGCAGCCAAATGCGGGTGTGGCAATTCGAGGCGTAGACCTCGGTGAAGTCGAGCGTCTGCTCGCGTTCATGGATCGCCACAACCTCGAGGAATTCGAATACCAGCGCGGCAATGTGCACTTTCGTTTGAAAAGGGCCAGCGCGCACGCCACCGCTCGCCCAGCCCCTCCCGCTGCGTCGAGCAAGGCTTCGGCCAGCGCCGTGCCCAGCACCCCGGCCGCCGGCGGAAAGCATGCAGAAACCGCCGGGAAGCATCCGGAAGCCGCTGAGTCCTCCGACCTGCACGTGATCCGCTCGCCGATCGTCGGGACGTTTTATTCCTCGCCGTCGCCTGGGGCCGATCCCTTCGTTGCCGCCGGCGCGAAAGTCACGTCGGGGCAGGTGCTTTGCATCATCGAAGCCATGAAATTGATGAACGAAATCGAATCCGACGTTTCCGGCGAAGTGGTGAAAGTTTTCGTCGAGAGCGGCCAACCGGTCGAGTATGGCGAGGCCCTGTTCGGCATCCGGACCAATGGCAAGAAGTAACGTGACCCGCCATCCAGTGCAGGTATCAGATCAAGAAGCGCGGCGAACGCGCCTGTCCTCCCACTGAAATGTTCAAGAAGATTCTGATCGCCAACCGAGGCGAAATAGCGCTGCGCATCCTGGGAGCCTGCAAGGAGTTGGGCATACGCACCGTGGCCGTCTACTCGGAGGCGGACCGCGACTCGCTGCACGTCCGCTTTGCCGATGAAGCCATTTGCATCGGCCCGCCGCGCAGCTCCGATAGCTATCTGAACATCCCGCACGTCATCAGCGCCGCGGAAATCGCCAACGTGGACGCCATCCATCCCGGTTACGGATTTCTCTCGGAGAACGCAAACTTTGCAGAGGTGTGTGAGGCCTCGCACATCGCATTTATCGGTCCCTCACCTGCGGTCATTCGCATGATGGGCGAAAAGGATCGCGCCCGCGCGGAAATGGCCGATGCGGGCCTGCCGGTAATTCCCGGCAGTGACGGCGTCGTCGCCGACGAAGCCGCGGCAAAGAAAACGGCCGCGGAAATTGGCCTGCCGCTGATGATCAAGGCTTCCGAGGGCGGCGGCGGGCGGGGCATGCGCATGGTGCGCACGAAAAAAGAATTGCTCCCGGCATTTCAGACCGCTCGCGCGGAAGCGGAGCAGGCGTTCGGCAGCCCGAACGTATACATGGAAAAACTGATCGAGCATCCCCGCCACATCGAGTTTCAGGTTCTTGGCGACCGCCACGGAAGCGTCATCCACTTGGGTGAGCGCGAATGCTCGCTGCAACGCAGGCATCAGAAGGTACTTGAGGAGTCTCCCTCTGTTGCCATCGATGCCGAAACGCGCTCGCGCCTGGGCGAGCAGATCGTCGCGGCCCTGCACAAGATCGGCTATTCGAGCGCCGGCACGGTCGAGTTACTGCGCGACGCCTCGGGGAAGCTGTACTTCATTGAGATGAATGCGCGCATTCAGGTCGAGCACCCCGTCACCGAGATGGTCACCGGTGTCGATCTGGTGAAATCGCAGATTCGCATTGCCGCGGGCGAACGCCTGCATAAGGTGGTCGGCCCGATCTCGCACCACGGCCACGCCATCGAGTGCCGCATCAATGCCGAGGATCCCGTTACGTTTACGCCTTCGCCGGGACGCATCACCGCGTTTCGTGTGCCGGGGGGACCGGGCGTGCGCGTGGACACAGGAGCGTATGCGGGCGCCGTCGTGTCGCCCTACTACGATTCGCTCATTGCCAAGCTGATCGCCCACGGCCAGGATCGAGCGGAAGCCATCGCCCGCATGCAGCAAGCTCTCGATGGATTCGTGGTCGAGGGCATCAAGACCACTATTCCGCTGCACAAGCGAATTCTGGCGGAGCCCGAATTTATCGCTGGGAAGTTTGATACCGGCTTCCTAGACCGCATGACCGCACCCCAAGGGAAGTAACCGGGAGGGCGATCCTTGTTCCCGCCGCTCTACGCTATTCTCGATCCCGAGCGCACATCCAAGCCGATCGTTGGTATCGCAGACCTGCTGTCTCGTGCGGGCGTAGAGCTCATTCAACTTCGCGACAAAGTTGCTCCCGCCGGCCGCATTCTGACTCAGGCAAGGGAACTAGCCGCTCTTTTGGCGCCACGCGGTGTTCGTTTCATCCTCAACGACCGCCCGGACGTTGCCAAAATTGCAGGCACTGGAGGCGTGCACGTCGGCCAGGAAGATTTGCCAGTGGAAGACGCGCGCAGAATCTGTCCGCCGCCCTACTGGGTGGGCGTTTCGACACACAACCTGGAGCAATTGCGCGAAGCCAGCCGCACTTCGGCGGACTATATTGCCGTGGGGCCCATTTTCCCGACATCTACCAAGCGAAATCCCGATCCCGTGGTCGGCCTTGAATTGCTGCGCTCCGCGCGGAAGATCACCGATAAGCCGCTGGTCGCCATCGGCGGGATCACCCTCGAACGCGCCGCAGAGGTCTATAGCGCAGGCGCGGACTCGGTCGCGGTGATACAAGACCTGGTGTCGGCCCAAGACCCAGCCGAACGGGCGCGAGCCTTCATGGATATCGCCGCACGAGTGCGCCAGGCTCATTAGTTCAAGAATAGCGATCTGCAGGAGCTGAGTTGGCGGAATCGGTAAGAGCAATTCCACCGCAAGCAGATGGCTCCTCGCCGGAGTTGGTGAAAGGCCTCGGCCTGTTCGACTCCACCATGATTGTGGTCGGCTCCATGGTGGGCTCGGGAATCTTCATAGTCTCCGCGGATATTGCCCATCAGGTACGCAGCCCCGCGCTTCTTCTCATTGTCTGGCTGCTCTCCGGAGTGATGACTCTCATCGGCGCGCTTAGCTTTGGTGAGATGGCCGCAGCCATGCCCCATGCCGGCGGCCAATACGTCTACCTCCGCGAGGCCATAGGGCCGGCTTGGGGCTTCCTCTACGGCTGGACCATGCTGCTGGTTATTCAGGCCGCCACCATCGCCGCTGTCGCCATCGCCTTTGCCAAATTTGCCGCGGTGATCGCGCCATGGTTTTCCGGTTCCCAATGGATATGGAAGATCGGTACGTTTGGCCCCTGGCGGCTCTGGTTCGGTTCACTGGGGCCCTACAACGTGGGACTGAACCGCCAGAACCTGCTCGCCATTCTCTCCATCGTGCTATTGACCTGGATCAACACGCGCGGTTTAGCCCTCGGCAAAATCGTTCAGAACATTTTCACCGTGGCCAAGACCGCAGCCCTCGCCGGCTTAGTTCTTCTCGGCTTCATCTACTCCACAGCCGTGGCGCGCACCGTAAACTTCACAGACTTCTTCCGCAACGCGGGCTGGTCCGTGATGCATCCATATCCTCCCGACAATCCCACCTGGATGGTCGGCACCCTCACGCTCGTAGGCGTCGCGATGGTGGGCTCGCTTTTCGCCATGGACGCCTGGAACAACGTCACGTTCACGGCTGCGGAAGTCAGGAATCCGGGTCGCAATCTGCCCCTCTCACTTGCGATGGGCACGGGCATCGTGGTGTTGCTCTACACGCTGGCGAACGTCGCCTATCTTCGGGTGCTGCCCGTCACGGGCGATCCCAGCGGGACCACGCCTCTCGCGCGGGGAATTGAATTCGCAACCGACGGCCGAGTAGCTACCGCGGTGACGCAGGTGGCCTTCGGGCCTGTCGGCGCGATTCTGATGGCGCTAGCCATCCTTGTATCTACATTCGGCTGCAACAATGGACTCATCCTTGCCGGCGCGCGTATCTACTACGCCATGGCGAAGGACGGCCTCTTCTTTCGCTCCGTCGGCACCGTGAATAGCCGCCACGCTCCCGCCGCGGCGCTGATCGTCCAATGCGTATGGGCTTCTGTCCTGTGTCTCTCAGGCACCTATAGCCAGCTCCTCGATTTTCTGATCTTCGCCGAGCTCATTTTTTATATTCTTACCCTAGTCGGACTCTTTCTTCTCCGATGGAAGCGCCCGGAGATGCCGCGGCCCTATCGCGCATTCGGTTATCCTGTTCTTCCGGCGATTTACCTGCTGATGGCTGTGTTCCTTGAAATTCAGTTGTTGCGCTACAAACCGCAGTACACTTGGCCGGGACTGATCATTGTTCTGCTCGGCCTGCCCGTCTACGGTTTGTGGCGTTTGGCAGGGAAGTCGCCCGCGGAAGGGTAGGCCGCTTCTCGTGGGGTAGTCGCGTCCGACACTTGTGAGGAGAGCCTAGACATGGGCAGTCCGCTGCTAGCTACCAAGCCGCTCGCAATCATCATGGAAGAGTCCGACGAGAAGCATGAGCATTCTCTGAAGCGCGCGCTCGGACCCACCAGCCTGATTACCTTGGGCATCGGCGCCATCATCGGAACCGGCATTTTCGTTCTCACCGGCAGCGCCGCGGCGAATTATGGCGGGCCCGCGATCGTTTTTTCCTTCATTCTGGCCGGCATCGGCTGCGTTTTTGCTGGCCTCTGCTACGCCGAATTTGCGTCTCTGATTCCCATTGCCGGCTCGGCTTACACCTATGGCTATGCCACGCTGGGTGAAATTTTCGCCTGGATCATCGGCTGGGATCTGATTTTAGAATACGGTTTCGGCGCCGCTACCGTAGCTTCCGGATGGAGCGGCTACGTCATCAGCTTCCTGCAGGATTTCGGAATTCACATTCCGCCCGCGCTCGCTGGCACGCCCGGAACTCAGTTCGTGCTCTATAACAATCGCTGGGAGCTTCTTGGACGCATCACTCCCACGCTGCAAGCGGCAGGCGTGGATCCAGCAAGCCTGCAACATGCCACCGGAGTCTTCAATCTGGTGGCGTTCTTCGGCATCGCTCTGGTCACCACTATCCTGGTCATCGGCATCAAGGAGTCTGCAAATCTTAACTCCGTCATCGTCATGGTGAAGGTCGGCGTGTTGCTGATCTTCCTCGGGCTCGGCGCCCATTATCTTGTCGAGAACCCCGCGCTGTTTTCGGCGAATTGGCATCCCTTCCTCCCGGCCAATCGCGGCTCGTTCGGAGCGTTCGGATGGTCCGGAGTGGTTCGCGGCGCGGGCGTCATATTCTTCGCCTACATCGGTTTCGACGCCGTGTCCACCGCGGCTCAAGAAGCTAAAAATCCCAAGCGCGATATGCCTATTGGGATATTGGGCTCGCTCGTGATCTGCACGATCCTCTATATTCTCGTGGCTGGGACGCTAACCGGCCTCGTGAAATACACCGCGCTGAGCGTGCCCGATCCCATCGCCATCGGCATCGACCAGACCGGCGTGCGCTGGGGTAGCTTCCTCGTCAAGTTGGGCGCCATCTGTGGACTGACCAGCACCATGGTCGTGCTGCTGCTTGGTCAATCGCGGGTTTTCTTCTCGATGTCGCGCGACGGCCTGCTCCCTCCGTGGGCTTGCGCGGTTCACTCGCGGTTTCGCACCCCCTATTTGTGTTCGATTTTCGTGGGGATTTTCGCGGCTTTCTTTGCGTCGGTCATACCCATCAGCGTTCTCGGCGAACTGGTGAGCATCGGCACGCTGCTCGCGTTCGTAATCGTCTGTGCCGGTGTCTGGGTGCTGCGCGTGAGGGACCCCCTTACGCCGCGGCCGTTCCGCACTCCCTGGGTTCCGTTCGTACCCATCATGGGAATGCTGATTGCGCTTTTGATGATGCTTGGCCTGCCGCGCGATACCTGGATCCGCCTGATAGTCTGGCTGGCCATCGGCTTCGTCATCTATTTCAGCTACAGCCGCTACCATAGCCGCGTTCGGAAGGCGCGAGGCTTCACGCCGTAGCGCCGCTGTCGGCGAGGCGGAAACCCTTTCCCATGGCCCGATTCTCTCCACGCCGGCTCTGGCATTTGCTGCGGCGAGGTTCGCCGCTCGATCGCGTCGCAATTTATTTGGTTGTCGTCTACCTCGTCCTGCGCCTCTTCGGTTTTAGTCGCTGGGCAACTCGTCCCGCTTCCTTCTTCGGTTTCCTGGCTTGGCTTGCGGTGATCTATCTATTCGTCCGTTTGGTTCAATTGGTTCGGCGCCGCATGCTCTGGCGGCTGCGCAATCGGCTGATCGTCGCTTACATATTCATGGCCGTCGTGCCCGTCGTCTTGCTCTTGGCTATGGTGACTGTTGCCGCGTACCTGCTTGAGCTTCAGATCGGCGCGCATCTTCTTCGAGACGATCTTGACAATCGCATCAGCGTCCTTTCGGCCGACACCAATGCCATCGCCGCCGCCCTCAATCGCGAACCCGACCTCGGCTCGGCGGGAAGCGTCGCTGCCGGCGTCGGCCCCGGCGATGATCCTGCGCTCGCTCGCCCGGGTGTCGCCAACGTGATTGCCGCCGCTCAGACCGAATGGCCGGACATTCGAGTGCGCTTGAATCGCGGGCGCAACCTGCTGCCGGCCGGGTCGGATACTCAGTTTTCCGGGCTGACGGAATACAACGGCCAGCTATTTTTTGCCTCCGCCGAGGCTTTGGCAGTGCCTGGCGGCGAAGCCACGGTGTTGGTAATCGCTCCGGTCACACCCCAGCTTCTCGATAGTCTCCCGTCGAAGCTGGGGCCGATTCAGTTGACATTGCTCGACCCGGCGCCGCAAGGCGCGACCGGGCTCCCGTTACCGGGCCTGCCGGGATACATTCAGCGCGCGCAGGTTGCTAGCCGCACAAGAATCATTGCCCCAGCGTTGAATTGGCTCGATCTGCGGATCAACGGAGTGGCCACGCTGGATGCCTCGGTAGTCGAAGGAGGCGGTCCATTGGCGGTCAAAAGGCCGGTGCTGGCGCAATTTTCGCTTCGGCTCTCGGCCATCAATCGCGATCTGCTCACGTCGCTCGGCGAGATAGGCCCGGCTCTCGTGGAATCTCTCGTCGTTATCGCTGGAATTTTCTTGCTGTTGGAAATCGCGGCCCTAATCACCGGCGTGGTCATGACCCGCACCATTACCGGCTCGGTGGCCGACCTGTATGACGCCACTCTGCATATCCGCCGCGGCGATTTCAGCCACCGTGTGCGCGTTGCGCAGCGCGATCAGCTCGGTGCTCTCGGAGAGTCCTTTAATGAGATGACCGCCTCCATCTCCGAGCTGATCGAAGAGCAGCATCAAAAGCGGCAATTGGAGCACGAAGTCTCTATCGCCCGCGAAGTGCAGAGGCAGCTCTTTCCCGCCAGATTCCCATCGCTGCCCGGTCTCGACCTCGGCGCCATTTGCCGTCCGGCTCGCGTGGTAAGCGGCGATTACTACGATTTCATTCCCCTCGGTCCCACGCGCGTGGCGCTGGTTCTGGCCGACATTAGCGGCAAAGGCATCTATGCCTCGCTCCTGATGGCCAGCGTGCAGGCCGCGCTGCACAGCATGGCGCTCCTCGACGGCCAGGGTGACACCGCTCATGTTGTCTCGCTCTTGAATCGCCATCTTTTCCAAAGCACTTCCGAAGATCGCTACGCCACGCTGTTCTACGGCGTCTACGACACGGCCACGCGAACTCTCAACTACACGAACGCCGGCCATCTTGGACCTCTGCTCGTCTCCGACGGATGCGTGCAGAAACTGGAAGAAGGCGGCACGGTCGTCGGCCTTTTTGAATCCGCCGAATACAAGCAGTCAAACGTGCAGGTCGCGCCCGGCAGCGTCCTTCTTGGCTTTAGCGACGGCCTCACCGAATGCACAAACGTCTATGGCGAAGAAATGGGCGTGGACCGCGTGAAAGCGGAGCTACTGCGAAAACGAAACCTGCCCGCACAGAGCATCGCGCAGACGCTTGTTGACATGGCCGCGCACTGGGCCGGCGGCCCCGAACAGGCCGACGATATCACCGTAGTCGTAGCCCGCATGGGGTAGACTTCTTTTTCGGGGCACACCTAAAGAGCTAGCGCCTATGAAAATACTAACCGCTGCCGAGATGAGGGAAGTGGATCGCCTAAGCACCGATCGCTTTCACATCTCCAGCCTCACCCTCATGGAGAGCGCCGGGAAGGGCGTCGCCCAGTTTATCCTCCAGCGCTTTGGCGATCTTCATCGCCGCCGCATAGTGGTGCTCTGCGGCAAGGGCAACAACGGAGGCGACGGTTTCGTCGTCGCGCGGCACTTGCTCGATGTAGGCGCTCGCCCCGTCGTTTTGCTCTTTGCTGCACCCGAAGATGTCCGCGGTGACGCCGCCGCAAACCTCGCGCGCCTGCAAAATACCGGTGCCGAACTTCACATTGCCCGCGATGCTCAGGCGTGGAAAACCTCGCGCGAAGTGCTTAACGCCGCCGAGATCGTAGTCGACGCGCTGCTCGGCACGGGCATTCGCGGCCCCATCGACGGATTGCTTGCTGCCGTCGTTTCGGACTTGAACGGCCGCAAATCCGGCGGGGTCGTGGCCGTGGACATTCCCTCGGGCTTGAATGCAGACACCGGGGCAGCCGAAGGCCCAGTGGTCGTAGCGGATTACACCATTACTTTCGCGGCGCCAAAGCCGGGCCTCCTGTTGGCCGCCGGACCCCAGCACACTGGCGAGCTTCGCGTTTGTGGAATCGGCTCACCGCCCGAATTGATCGAAGAAATCGGGCGCGGGGCTCTGCGCTGGAGCGAATCAGCTGAGTTTCGCAGCTTCTCGCTCCCGCGCAAACCTGCCGCCAACAAGGGCAACTACGGTCACGCGCTCATAGTTGCAGGCGCGGTCGGCAAAACGGGGGCCGCTGTCCTATCTTCTTGGGCAGCGCTGCGCGTCGGTGCGGGTCTGGTGACGCTAGCCACGCCCGAACCGGCCCTTCCAGTGGCTGCCGCTCACACACCCGAAGTGATGACCACGCCTCTTGCCGCCACTCTCACCGGAAGCGTCTCCGATCGCTCGCTCGAAGGAAATCTCTTCACCAAGTTGCTCGAAGGCAAAGATGCCCTGGCCATGGGCCCAGGGCTTTCGACTCACCCCGAGACGCAAGCATTCGTCCGCGGTGTGCTCCACAAACATCGCACCCTTCCCATCGTATTGGATGCCGACGGGCTCAACGCCTTCGACGATCACGTCAACGAATTGCATCGTTCCGGTCAGACCCTTTGCGTCACGCCGCATCCGGGTGAGATGTCCCGCTTGGTCAGGCGCTCCACGCAGGAGGTGCAGGATTGCCGGCTCGAGTTGGCGCTCGCGGCAGCCGCCGATTGGAACGCTTTCGTCGTGCTGAAGGGGCAGCAGACGGTTATCGCCGCACCCGACGGTGTGGCCTATGTTAATTCCACGGGGAATCCGGGCATGGCCACCGCCGGCACCGGCGACGTCCTCACCGGCATGTTGGCGGGCCTGACCGCGCAATTCGGCGCGGATTCCTGGCCCGTGCTGCTGGCCTTCGGCGTTTTTCTGCACGGTCTCGCGGGAGACATTGCCTACGCAAGTAATGCCGAAGCCCCGCTCACGGCCTCCGACCTGATCCACTCTATTCCCGCTGCATACAAGCAGTTTTACGCCGAGTGCGGACGTGGCTAGGCAGGAGTTCATCACCCATTCGGCGGAAGAAACCATCGCGCGCGGCCGGGAGATCGGCGCGCAGCTGAAACCGCCCATGCTTGTACTGCTTACCGGAGAGCTCGGGGCGGGGAAGACCACCCTTACCAAAGGCCTCGCCAGCGGCATCGGCGCCGCGGCGGAAGACGACGTCACCAGCCCCACTTTCACGTTGGTACACAAATATAGCGGTGCGCGCCAGGTCTACCATGTCGATCTTTACCGCATCGGCGACGTTCGCGATCTGGACACTTTGGGCCTCGAAGATCTCTTCAGCGAGGAAGCGGTGGTAATCGTCGAATGGCCCGACCGCCTTCACCTGCGCACGGACTGGCCCGTAGTGAGCATTCTGCTCGAACACGTGGATGACGATACGCGGAAAATTACCATGGAAGATGCGCCCGGCCCGCAATAGCTTGGGCCCGGGTTACTACATGCCCCACTACATACCCATAATGTGGAATCCAGCGTCCACGTAGATCACGTTCCCGGTCACGCCGCGCCCCAGATCGCTGCCGAGAAAAACAGCCGTGTCGGCCACTTCGGCAATATCCGTGATGCGACGCAGCGGCGCGCGCTGTGCCGTCACCTCCAACATCTTCGAAAGATCCTTCACGCCGCGCGCGGAAATGGTCTTGATCGCGCCGGCGGAAATAGCGTTCACGCGAATTTTGCTTGGTCCCAGCTCGCTCGCCAGGTAGCGCACCTCCGCTTCCAGCGCCGCCTTCGCGACTCCCATCACGTTATAGTTGGTCACTACCCGCGTGGAGCCCAGGTATGTCAACGTCATGATCGCGCCACCCTCCGTCATCAGCGGTGCCAGCGCCTTGGAAACGGCCACCAGCGAAAACGCGCTCACCTCCAGCGCCATCTGGAATCCCTCGCGCGAAGTATTCAGAAACGGCTGATTCAGGTCCTCATGTTTCGCGGCGGCCAGGCTGTGCACCACTACATCTAGTTTCCGCCCCTGTGCCTTCAGCGCCGCACCCAGGTTGTCCACGTCCGCCGCCTGCTGTACGTCACATGGGAAGAAGTCCGCTGCGCCGAGCTCGCGCCCCAGCTCTTCGACCGTCGGTTTAGCTCGGTCGTTTTGATAAGTCAGCAGCAGGGTCGCGCCTTCGCGCGCAAATGCCTGCGCGATGGCGTAGGCGATACTCCACTTGTTCCAGACCCCCAGCACGATGGCGGTCTTGCCTTCCAGAAGTTTGGGCATGGCCAGACATTCTACCCGGAAATAAAGAATTCGCGAGCGTGTTCGATACGGGTCGACAAGGCCTTTGGTCGTCTCCCCGGCCAGCCTGGGAGGGCGCCTCCGCCGCACCCTCGGAGAGCACCCGCTCCAGCCCGCCTGGGGTGCTGTCGTGCCCGGCATTGACGCTTACGTTTCGTTCCATTGCGTACCGCATTTTACGTCGGATAGAGTGGAGTGTCGCCTCCGCACGGCTTTCGAATGTCAGAAACTAGGGTCATTGCCGCTCCTTCCCATCCACCCAGGATGAAGCTGGAGCCTTATTCCGCCGAGATTCGCCTGGCGGGTCTGGCCCTGGGCATCGACAACATCCATTACGACGTCTTTCTCAGCCCGCTATTCGTCGATTTCGCCAGCAAGTACCTACTTGATCTCGTCCGCCAGACCATGAACGTCGGCTGGCTCACCGGCAAAGAAAAGAGCCGCAAGCAGTCGGGCGCGCCGGAGCACGGAGCCTTCCGCAAGCAACTGACCGAAATCCTGCAGGAATCCCTGACCAACGCGAAGTTCCAGCAGTCGATCGAAATCGACGTTCTCCAACGCCTGGCCATCCTGAAATTCCTCACCCAGGAAACCGCCAACCAGTTCTCCACGATTCTCGTGGAGTGCAAGGAATGGATTCGCGGCCGCGGCGAGCTTTTCGAGCACAGCGAGCAGGCCCACGTGCTGCGCTCTAAAATCGCGGCGCTCAAGGCCGACCGCCGCAACATCATTCGGCAGGTCGGCGAAACTCTTGACCGGATTTGGCGCGAAGTGGAAGAGACCACACTCGCGCGAACGCGGCGCGCCCTCTTCGGCGATGCCTTCCAGGAAACCTATCGGCTCCTGCTGAACGATTTCATCTTTGTCGAGGGCGGCAACGACGACCAGTTCCTTCTCGATCACTACGTCCTGCTCGGCAATTTCATGAACGATCCAGACCGCTTCGAAATTTTCGACGCGCTGTTGCTGGATCTGGTGCGCGAATACGCCCTCTCCGAAGACGACTCCGAGGAGTTGGCCCGCGCCCGCAAGGCCCACGAACGCTTGCTCGAGCAAGGGCGCCTGCTTCGCTCCGAACACGCGCGCGTCGAAGAGGAGCAGGAGGCAGCCGCGGCGCGTTCCGGGAACAATGGCGACAGTTTCCCCTCTTTGTTCCGCCGTAAGACCGGCGGGGCCGCCGGTGCCCAAGAGGAGCTTGCCGATCTGCGCCGCAAGGCCGCCAGTCTCGGAACAAATCTCGAAGAGCTTGCGCCGCAGATCGTCGCCGCCAAACAGCGCATGGATTTCCTCGCTGAAGAGCACCAAAGCCGTCTGGGGGATTACCTCAACGAGCCTGCCAATGCCCGGCTGTTTTTTGACGCCGACACGTCCGCAGAAGACAGTGGCGCGTCCCGCGAAGTCCGCGCCCGCCTGCTCGAAGAGTGGGTACATCGCCTGGAAGAGCGTGACCTGCTGTTTCACGTGCTGGCCGGCTACGAAATGCGCAAGATTGCCAGCGACTATTGCCCACCCGTCCACCTTCAGCAGTTGAAGAAGGCCATCGTCAATCGCGAAGAAGTTCGCCGCGTCGAGCAGATTCTCGAGCAGTTCCCGGCACGCAAGATTTCCATCAAGAAACTCGAAGAAGCTTCGCGCTCCATCCGCCGCCGGTCGCACGAGGAGGCTCTCGCTACCGGCCGCCGCTTCGCCGAAGACCTCATGCGCCTGCGCCGCGACCGACGCAACTACCAGCAAGTCGCGGCCTGGATGGAACGCATCAATCTCGTTCGCGACGAACACTCCCGCGAGCTATCGCGCATCAACAAAAGCCTCTACGAACTCTTGCAGCCTAGCGAACGCCGGCCCGCCGACGACCCAGTCATCAATCACGTGGTCATCAAAGCCGATGTTCGCGGCTCGACGGGCATTACCAAGGACCTTCTCGCCCGCGGCATGAATCCCGCCTCGCACTTCAGCATGGCCTTGCATGAGCCCGTAAAGCGCATGCTGGAGGCCTACGGCGCCGCCAAAGTTTTCATCGAGGGCGACGCCATCATCCTCGCCATCTATGAATCCGAATCCACGCGCGCCACGCAGCGCGCCGTTGCCCGCGCTTGCGTGCTGGCGCGAGAGATTCTCGCGGTCACTCATGCCTACAACCTGCGTGCCAAGTCCGGCAACCTGCCGCCCCTGGAATTGGGCGTCGGCGTTGCGTTTCAGGATTCCGCTCCATCCCTCTGGATGGACGCCGACTCGAAAATCATGATCTCCCGCGCGCTCAATCTTTCCGACCGCCTGTCCAGCTGCTCGAAAATGGCCAAGCGCCTGTTCCAGGCTAATCCTTCGCCCTTTAACGTGTATCTCCTGCAGACCCTCATGGAAGACGCGACCGGCGATGAAGGCGAAGAGCTTCTGGTGCGCTACAACCTGAACGGCATCGAGCTCAACGAAGAGGGTTTTCAGAAACTCGCATCTGAGATTTCCCTCGCTCCCATGGCCGGCAATTTCCCCCTGCCCTGGGGCAAGGAACGCGTGCAGCTCTATTTCGGAGAAGTGCCGCTCGGTGAGTCCTTGAAACCGATTCTGATTCGCAAAGGATTCGTGCGCCAGCTTCTGCCCGGCGCGAAAATCGGCGCGCAGGGCAACCGCCCCTACTACGAAGTCTGCACCGATACGAAGCTCATCGACCTGGCCTGCAAGAAGCTCGGAGCCGCATCGTCCGTCAGCTGAAATTTGTTATATTCGGGTTTGCCATGTCCCTTCGCGACGAAACTCGCGCCAAGAAACCCAAGCTCAAGGTCGGCAAGGAAGCCCGCCGCCGCGCCCGCCTGGGCGTAGGACTGCCTCCGCCCGCCCGCGTCATTCCCAACAAGCGCACCAAGCCGCCAAAACACAAAAAGCCCTTCTCGGATTTATTGCGGGGGGAATAGCATCGTCTTGCCTTTGTAGCGGCCGCCTTTAGGCGGGCGTCTTTCGGCCCCGCTCGTGCTTTTGGCACGCTTCTAGTGAATATGCCGGGTCTTACGGCCGACGTAATCCATCAGCAGGTACTGCCCCAGCGTATACGGCGTCGTGAAGTAGGCCTTGCCGCGGCATAGCTCCGTGATCTTCTGCACGAAGTTCACCAGGCTGTAGTCGCTCGCCAGCATAAACGTATTGATCAGGATTCCCGCCCGCTTGCATTTGGCGACTTCTTCCATCGTCTGCGTCACCACCAGCGGATCGAGCCCGAAAGCATTCTTGTAGATGCGCCCGTCGTCCAGCGTTACGGCCGAAGGCTTGCCGTCGGTGATCATCACGATCTGCCGCATGTCCTTCTTCTGCCGCGCGAGGATGCGCTGCGCCATCTTCAGCCCTTCGCGCGTGTTCGTGTAGTACGGGCCCACCTGCACGCGCGCCAGCTTCCCGATCGGAATCTCCTCCGCGCTGTCGTGGAACAGCACGCAGTGCAGCGAATCACCCGGATACTGCGTGCGAATCAGATGCGAGAGCGCCAGCGCCACGCGCTTCGCGGGCGTGAAGCGATCCTCGCCGTACAGGATCATGCTGTGGCTGCAGTCGAGCATCAGCACCGTGGCGCAGGAGCTTTGATATTCGCACTGGTGCACCATCAAGTCCGGATAATCCAGCTCGATCGGAATTCCCGTGCCGTTGCGCTGCACCGCGTTGAATAGCGTCCCGCTGATGTCCATGTTCAGCGTGTCGCCGAATTCGTAGGCCTTGGACGTTCCGCCCGACTCGACCCCCGTGGCCAGGTCCCGCGTGTCGTGCCGTCCGAAGCTGCTCTTGCCCAGCGAGGCCAGAAGATCCTTGAGCGTCTTGAATCCCAGGAAGTCGATGGCTTTGTCGGTAATCTCGAAGCGCGCCTCCACGTTCGGCTGGTCGCGCCCGATTTGCCCGCCCGGCGTCTCGGAAGGAGGTGGCGTGACCCGCGCGTTCTGCTGCTGCGTGATGTAGCCCTCTTCTTCCATGCGTTCAATCAGCTTGTCGATTAGGTCGCGCAGTTCCTGGTTCTTCGAGATGTCCGGATTCTGCATCAGCTGTTCGAGCATGTCCGGGGGAACTAGCTCGCCTTCTTGCAGCGCGCGCATGATGGCCTCGCGCAGCTGCTCCATGTACTGCTCGCTCGAGCGCTCCATGTCCATTTCGTAGATGCCGTAAGGCGACTCAAATCCGCTCTGCAGGAAAAAGTCCGACAGCTTGTTCATCAGATCCTGCAGATCAATGTCGTCCGCCGCATCCGGCGCGTAGCGCGAGTATTTGATGTATTTCATCGTTTCGCCTGTACCGCTATTGCCACCCGACCCATCAGTTGAACTGCCGCCGCGGCATTCGCCCACCCGAAGGCTCCCGCGGATCGCGAGGCTCCGTCGTTCGGCGCGCCTCCGCAAAATATCCGCGCTCCTCGCTCCGGCTGATGCGCTTGTGCGCCCATAGCCCTTCGAGGATGAACTCCGCCGCGCTGGTCTGCAGCGTGGCGTCGTCCTTGTGCGTTACGCCCAGTGGTTCAAGGTGATCGAACAGCCCGGGAATCTTCTTCAGTTGCCCCAGCAGTTCGGAGCTCGACGCGCCCACCGGCACCTTCAGCTCGCCGCCCCCTTCAAACCATTGCACCACCGGCTGGAAATTACCGTTCGCGAAATAGCGCGTGAACGTTTTGCCTACCGCCGCGCGAATCAGCTCTCGCGCGATGTTTTCCGCCCCGCGCATCTCTCCTTCATACTCCAGCTCGAATTTCCCGGTCATCGAAGGGATCGCCGCATACACGTCGCCCACTCGCGCCACCACCACCGAGTCGCGGCTCCGAACAGCCCGCTGCTCGGCGCTGCTCAGCACGTTTTCGAGCGTGCTGATGGGCAGCCGTTGGCTTACCCCCGACCGCCGGTCGACGCGCTTGTCCTCTCGCGCCTGGAACGCCACTTCCTCCACGACCTCGCGAATGTAATCCGGCACCGCGACGCGCCGTTTGTCGCCGCGGATGGTCCAAGCCTCCTGCGCGGTGATGGACATGCCCTCGCCCACTGTCGCCGGGTAGTGCGTGCGAATCTCGGAACCGATGCGGTCTTTCAGCGGCGTGATAATCTTTCCGCGCGCCGTGTAGTCTTCCGGGTTGGCCGTGAAAACCAGCAACACATCGAGCGCCATGCGCACCGGATACCCCTTAATCTGCACATCCCCTTCCTGCATAATATTGAAGAGTCCCACCTGGATTTTCCCCGCCAGATCGGGCAGCTCGTTGATCGCAAAAATCCCGCGGTTGGCTCGCGGCAGCAGTCCGTAGTGAATCGTCAGCTCGTCGGACAGATTTCGTCCGCTGCGCGCCGCCTTGATGGGATCCACGTCTCCGATCATGTCTGCGATGGTCACGTCCGGTGTCGCCAGCTTTTCTACGTAACGCGCGTCGCGCCCCAGCCATGCGATCGGCGTCGCATCGCCCTCGGCGGCCAATCGTTCGCGGCAGGCGCGGCACAACGGGTGATAGGGATTGTCGTGAATCTCGCAACCCTCGACCACCGGAACCTGCGGATCCAAAAATCCGACCAAGCCGCGCAGGATGCGCGATTTGGCCTGGCCGCGCAGCCCCAGCAATATGAAATGGTGCCGCGAAAGCAGCGCGTTCACGATCTGCGGCACCACCGTGTCGTCGTAGCCGTGCACGCCCGGAAACAGGGGCTCGCCCTTTTCCATTTTGGCTAGCAGATTTTCGCGCAGCTCCTGCCGCACCGTGCGCTGTCCCCACTTCTCTTCGGACCACGCGCTCCGTCGCAGCTCGCCCAGATTCTTTGGTTGTGGACTCATTCGCTCACCGAGACCTTTGTCGACACTAGCGCTCTGTTGGACATTATGAAGCCATTATAGGTGAGCGCGGCACGCGGCGCAAAAAATCACGTTTGCTCGATCTCAGCCTCGCGCCTCAAAGCGCACCAAAAAGGCACAGCGCGCGACGGATTTGTGGCCCAGGCACCCGCCGCGGCGGGCCTGTGCTCTCGGATCCGCTCCATCCGCTGCGCGCCCTGAGCTTGCCGAGGAGCCAGGCGTCCTTCCGATCTTGCCTCTGTAGCGGCCGTCTGAACTTGTCCCGAGCTCGCCGAGGGAGGCGGGCCTCTTTCTCTTTGTATTTGTAGCGCCCACCGGAACCGCCGATTTGATCGGGATCGTCATCCTGAACGAAGTGAAGGATCCCTCTTCGTCTCGCGTCGCGCCAGCCGACGGTTACGGCTCGGTCTTGCCCTTGTAGCGGCCGCCTTTAGGCGGGCGTTCTTTCCTCTTCGCTTCACCGCGGCAACTAGTTGAGCGCGTGGCCGTTGCCGCCGGCAACCCTGCGCCCGCGCTGCCGTTGGGTCAGCTTAGGCAGCAGCTCTCCTAGCCATTGCAGCAGAAAGGTTTGCCGCTCCGGCTCCGCTCGCATTTCGAGCAACGCCTGCTTCTTCTCTAGTTCCATCGGCAGACGCCCAGCCATGCGATAGGAGAGAGCGAAATCGTCCCCCGCGCCAGGTCGCTCCCAGTCCTGCCCAAAAAGCAGCAGGTGGCACTGCTCGAAGCGTTCGACCAGCGCGCGCTCGTCCTTCGCGTCTATCCGCGACGGCGCGTCCGTCAGATACTCGACGATTCCTTCGTAATACGTCTGCTCGCTGAGCATCTCCGCCAGATGGAAGGGCGTGCGCCCCGCGGCCAGTACGTCCAGCCGCCCATCGGGATACTCCCGGATCTTCTCCACGATCTCCGCCGTGCACCCAACCGACGCCACGCCATTGCTCGACGCAAGCAGCAGGCCGAATTCCATCCGCTCTGCCAGGCAGCGCCCGATCATCTCTTTGTATCGTGGCTCAAAAATGTGCAGCGGTAGGGGCATGGAAGGCAGCAGCACCACATCCAACGGAAACAATGGAATGCGCGTCGGCTTTTCCATGCGAGGTAGGTCCGTTCTAGAGGGACTAACGCAGTAGCGTCAGCGCTGCCTGCATTTCGTCCCGGGCATGCGCGTCGCCCGTTTTCTGCGCGACCACGATCCCGTCGGAAAGCATTTTTCGGGCCTCTTCGATTCGTCCCACACGTCCCAGGAACTGGCCGAACTGGAAATATCCGGCCACGTATTCAGGATGAATCTCGAGGAGTTTGTGGAAATGGCTGGCGGCAGCGGCATCGTCGCCGAGTTTCACGCATTCCATCGCCAGCCCGTACCGCGCGAATGCGTCGGCGGGCTTCTCGCCTACGAATTGCTCCAGAACTTCCCGCCGCGTCTTTTGCGCCTGTGCCATCGTTGTAAGGGCGCTCATTATAACCCATCGTCGCCCTTCACGGCTTTCTCAAGCCGGCCACGCCGGCGATCACGGGTTGCCGTACTGCAGAAACTGGTGCGCGGATTCCGCGGCCCGAAAGCCCTGCTCGACACATTTGCCGATTGCCGGCCCTTCCAGATAGTTGCCCGCGAAAAACAGCCCCGGCACCGCGCCCTCATGAATCGCCCGCACCACATGGTGATGGCCCAGGTTGTACTGCGGCAGCGCTTTCGGATGCCTCCAAATAGCCGTGGAAATCGGAGAGCCACCAATTCCCAGGATTTTCGCGGCCTCGTGCACCACGATGGCGGCCAACTCCGCGTCACTCTTTTCCATCACTTCCGTATCCGTCGCGCCGCCCAAAAAGCTCGAGATGCTTACCTGTCCCTCGGGAGCCCTCCCCGGAAAGAGCGACGAATTCCACACGATGCCGAGCGTGCGCTGCTTCTCGCTGCGCGGGATCAGCACACCGAAGCCCCTCAGCTCCGCACTGAACTGCTTGGCGTAATACCCGTGCGTCGCGACCGCCACCGGCGCGTATGCCACCCCGGATAGCGTCTTCGCGAGCGCCGCCGAAATCTGCTCCACCAGATGCGCCGCGGCGTGCGCCGGCACAGCCACCACGACCGCGCGCGCTGCAAAGTCTGCCGCGCCGCCCGCGCCTTCGGCACGCACGCGATACAACCCGCCGGCCACACGCTCGATCCCCGTCACCCTAGCGCTCATCTGTGCCCGCGCGCCAAGTTTGCCGGCCATCGCCCGAGGCAGCGTCTGAATTCCGCCCCGAAACGAGCACAGCGGCGGAGGGCCGCGCCGCTCGCCCTTCGGCGGCCGCGATTTCATCGCCCCGCGCAGCACGCTTCCGTATTCCCGCTCCCACTCTTCAAGCGTGGGGAACGCCGCGCTCAGGCTCAGCTTTTCCGGATCCCCGGCATAGACGCCTGAAACGAACGGCGTCACCAGATACTCCAAAATTTCATGCCCGAACTTCCTCCGCACGAAGTCGGCGATGGATTCTTCCTCTGACGGCGCTTTGGTGCGCCTAAAAGCCTCGGAAGCGACCTTCAGACGGGATTTCAAACCCAGCAGGGAACTCGATAGCAACGCTTGTGGCGTCAGGGGAACTTCAATCAGCTTGCCGCGCCGCAGAATGTATCGCGGAGCCTTCGGGTCGGCCTCGCACAATTCGCCTTCGATTCCCAGCTCGCGCGCGAGCGCCAACATGGTTTCGGTGCCCTGAAAGCTCTGCGGACCGGTCTCGAAGAGAAATCCGTCCTGTCGCGCCGTGCCCATTAGGCCCCCGGGCTCAGCCGAGGATTCCAGCAGCGTCACCGATCGGCCCAGTTGCTGCAAGCGGTACGCGCAGGCCAGCCCGGAAATTCCCCCGCCGGCAACCGCGACGTCGCTCGATTCCATGGTCATTCGGGTATCAGGATCTCAGAGCGTTTTCGAAAACAGTGGCTTCTTCTCCGCTTGCTGTTCTTTGAGGTAGCGGTCGAAGCTCATCGCCACATTACGAATAAAAACCCGCCCCAGTGGTGTTACCCGGATTTCCGCCGCGTCCAGCTCGACAAAACCGTCGCGCGCAGGCTCTTCCAGTTGGAGGAGTTCCTCTCGAAAATAACCGTCGAACGAAATCCCGAACTCGCTCTCGATTTCCCGCTTGGGAATCACCGTGTGGCACAGCAGCCGCCCGATCACCACGCGCCGCAGCCGGTCGTCCGCCGAAAGCCGATAGCCCCGCATCGTCGCCAGGCCGCGCCCTGCGATGGCCTCCTGATAGGCGGGCACTTCGCGCACGCTCTGCGCGTACGACTCTCCTATCGAGCTGATCGCGCTCACGCCCATTCCGTAAAGATCCGCCCCGGCCTTCGTCGTGTAGCCCTGAAAGTTCCGATGCAGCGTGCGATTGCGTTGCGCCACCGCCAGTTCGTCGCCCGGCCGCGCGAAATGGTCCATCCCGATGTACACGTATCCCGCGTCGAGAAAGCCTTCGAGGCCCGCGCGAAAGATCTGGAATTTCGTCCGGCCTTCCGGCAAGTGCGTCGCAAACGCGCCCTGCTGTTTGCGCAGCCACGGCACATGCGCGTAGCTGAACATGGCCACGCGATCCGGCGCGAGCGTCAGCGTCTGTTCGATCGTGCGGCGAAACGTTTCCGCAGTCTGATACGGCAGCCCGTAGATCAGGTCCACGTTCAGGCTCTCGAATCCCAGTTCGCGCGCGCGCGCGATTAGGTCGCGCGTCATCTCGTAAGGCTGCACGCGATGAATCGTCTGCTGCACCTGCGCCTCGAAATCCTGAATTCCCATGCTCAGCCGGTTGAATCCCAGCCGCCGCAGCGCTTCCAGGTGTGCGAACGTCGTCACCCGCGGATCGATCTCGATTCCGATCTCCGCATCCGGCGCGAACGTGAACCGCTCTCGCGCGTGTCTGAAAAGCTCCTCCAGCTGCCCCGGCGAAAGATACGTCGGCGTCCCTCCGCCCCAGTGGAACTGGCTCACGCTGCGCTTTGGCGAAACCATTCCCGAAACGTGGTCGATCTCGCGCCCGAGCGCCTTCAAGTACGGAATCGCCACGCTCTTGTCCTTCTGAATCGATACGTTGCACGCGCAGAAAAGGCACAGGCTCTCGCAAAAGGGAAGGTGCATGTAGAGCGAAACAGGCGAGCCGCTTTCATCCGCGCGCGCGTAGGATTCTTCCAGGTCCGCCGGCCCGAAGTCGTCCTTCCACACCGGCGCCGTCGGATAACTTGTGTACCGCGGCCCCGGCCGGTTGTATTTCTCCAGTAGCTCGTCGGAAATCTGCCCAATCCCCAACTTGCCGCCGAGCCCGCCGCCCAGCCCGCCCTCATGTTTTGTCGTTTGGTCCATGATGCGCTTCGTAGCGTTGCTCTTGGTTTGCCGTCAGCTTTTGTAGCGGCCGCCTTCAGGCGGGCGCCTTTGTCTTCGGGTTTGTCTTTGGCTTTCGTAGCGGCCGCCTCGCCGTTTAGGCGGGCGCCTTCGTTTTTTGTGTTGCCGTCAGGCCTGGGTCACCGTCACCGCCGCTCGCCGAGCACACTCCACGAAAATCTTGGCATTCTCAACGGGTGTGTTCGGCAAAATCCCATGCCCCAAATTCAGAATATGCCCCACGCCGCCCGTCTTCTCGATCGCCTCGCGCACCGACTTCTCGATTTCCGCTTTCTCACCCAGCAATACATTTGAATCTACATTGCCCTGCAGCGCCACCTTTCGTCCCAACCTCGCCCGCGCCTCGCCCAGATCCGTCGCCGAGTCCACGCTCAGCACGTTCGCTCCCGACTTCGCCATGTTCTCCAAATGCCCGGCCGATCCCTTGGCGAACAATATCTTCGGCACATCCTCGCGGCCCAGCGATTCGATCACTTGCTGCGTCGCCGGCAACTCGAACTCCGCATATTCCTCGGCCGTCAATCCGCTCGCCCAAGTATCGAAGAGCTGCACGACCGCCGCCCCCGCCTCGATCTGCGCCGCAAGATATCCCGTCGTCGCCTTCGCAATCCGTTCCAGCAGCGCGCGCACGAGTTCCGGCTCTTCGCGCAGCATCCTCTTTGCCCGCGAAATATCTCCGCGCGTTTGCCCTTCGATCATGTAGCAGGCCAGCGTCCAAGGAGCCGCCGCAAACCCGATCACCGGTACATCCGGCCCCGCCTCCCGGCAAATCCGCCGGATCGCATCGCCCACAAACCGCGTCTCGCGCGTGGGATCGAAATCGCGCAGCCGCGCGACCGCCGCGGCGTCTCGCACCGGATTCGAGAGCACCGGCCCGGAGTCCGGCACATCCAGCGGCAGCCCCATAGCCTCAGCCACAATCAAAATATCGGAAAAAACAATCACCGCGTCCACGTCCAGCACTCGCAGCGGCTGAAGTGACACCTCGGCGGCCAGCTCGGGAGTCTTACAGATTTCCAGGAACGAGCTTTTCGCGCGCACCGCCTGATATTCGGGCAGATACCGCCCCGCCTGGCGCATGATCCACACCGGCACGCGCTCCACGGCCTCGAAACGGCACGCCCCTAGGAAAAGCTCTTTTTTGCTCTGCGTTCGCGGCATTTTGGAGGAAGTTCCCTACGATCATAGCAGAACGCTTGCGTTACTGCCGCCGGTGCATAGGTAGCGCTTCAATTTCCCGTGAGCGCATTTATCCGAAGTTAATAGTTCGGCTTCTCTGGGACAATGCCAGTCAATGCAAACAGCGCGCCCATGCGAAAATTGGCACATGGAAACACTCCGGCAGGCACTGGGAAGCGTGACTCCGCCAGAGAAAATCACGCAAGAGGCCTTTGACCAGGACGATGGGCATTTGCACCGTCTTGTGCGATTGCGTCCCGGTCAGCGCGCGGAGGCCGCCGATTTGTGGGCATACACGCAGGACCTGCAATATACGGAAATCCAAGGTTCCTTATTGGTTTACTTGCTGCCCTTTTGCTTGGAAGCGTGGCGCGAAGACCTTCGAGGTATCAACGGCGGATATGGCGGGTTCGTTGAGTGGTTCTACCCCGTGTTGGCAAATCTTGGAATCTTCGACAGGGATCTCACTCCCAAGCAAGGCGCCGCGGTTTCGCATTTCATTCGGCAAACGATTCTAGAAGAAATCGACGATCAGCGCGGGCTTTCCTACAAAGGAACGAAAGCAACGCCATACCGTTGGGTAGGCGCACTGATGACTTATGGCGTTTTGCGGCCCGACATAGATCGCCTCTGGAATGGTTGGTGGTCTCGTGCCACCGTTGGAGCTGCGATTGCGAGTGTGCAGTATATCTCGTGTCTCATGTACGACGAAAATGAGAATCCAGTGTTCGCTCCGTGGACCAGTGATGCAGGAGGAGGGCCACCCTGTCTTTGGGAGTTCGAGGGGCACCTATACACAAATAGATGGCTGCAACCCAATGTCGATTTTGTGCGAGGAGTTCTGGCTGTCTCTACAGTTAAAGATGTGCTCACGCGAGCCGTCAAATGTTTGGAGGGCCAGTCTGAACACGACGTAGCTGCGGGAATTTTGGCCGACTTCCCTTTGTGCATTGAGACTCTAGAAAGCCGGTGCGTTGAACTTCCACGCTTGCTTGAAACCCTCCAGGAACCGAGCGAGATGTTGGATTGGTCATGCTGACACGTGCTTACGCGCTCGCGGCGATATCGGCTGTGAAACCATTGGAGCGAGACAAATGAGCACAAATTCCAAACCGCAAATGGAACCAGCGAGCGCCGAGCAGCGGTTAAAAGAACTTGGCATCGAACTACCGGCGCCGCCCGAGCCGTTCGGCACCTATGCGGAAGCGGTGCAGACGGGCAATCTCCTTTTTCTCACCGGCATGCTTCCCACCGAAGGCCGCGCCGCAAAATTCGTAGGGCGCGTCGGCGCGGAGCTCGACGCGGAAACCGGCCGCAAGGCAGCCCACCTCGCGGCGCTCAACCTTCTCGCCGTCGCGCGCAAGCACTTAGGATCGCTCGACAAAGTTACGCGCATCGTCCGGCTCAGCGTGTCGGTGGCAACTTCGGGAGACGTCCGCGATCAGCCGAAAGTCGCAGATGGCGCATCCGAGTTGCTGCAAGACGTGTTCGGCAAAGACAAGAACCCCTGCCGCTCGGTGTATGGCGTCGCCAGCCTTCCGCTCGGCACCCCGGTCGAGCTGGAAGTGATCTTCGAGGTCGCGGGCTAGCTACGGAAGGCACCGCGAGCGCCAAGCCCGGGGTGTTTTGGCGACACCCGAGTCTTCTCGCCGAGGCCTGTTGCCGTTGGTGTCATCCCGAGCGAGGGCGATTTTCAGCCCGACGAGGGATCTCTCTTGGATGTAGCGCACGCCGATGCGTTCACACGAAGAGGGATCCCTCGGCTCCCGTCGGTCGCTCGGGATGACACCGCAATAAAATTGGCCGGGTTTATGTAGCTCGCCTCTTTAGAGGTGAGGATTTTGCGAGCAGCGCGGAAAGGCCTCAGGTCTGAAGACCTGAGCTACAACGGGCGACTAGCCTCGTCGTCATTCTGAGTCCGTTGCATTTTGGCGGGCGAAGAAACTTGTGGTGAGCGAAGCCGAACCATCCCTCTTCGTCTGAACGCATCGCCGGAGTCGATGAGCTACGGCGGAGCGGCTGTCCGCTAATGCCCGGGGAAGTGGCCGGTCAAAAACAGAATTAAAATAATCAATATGATCAGGCCCACACCGCCGACAGGGAAGTAGCCCCAGTTCTTACTGTGTGGCCAGCGCGGAAGACTCCCGATCAGCGCGATGATCAGAACGATCGTCAGAATGAATATCAGCCCCATGTTTTTCCGCCTTTTCTTGACCGCTGCTGCATCCGGCTCTCCGGCCCCGGCCGCCATTGCTGGCCGCTATTCCTGCTCCCTGAAAACCTGCTTGTAACTCTTTCCGTAGGGATAGAACCGATCTTTCTCCCCACGCGCCCATGCGGCCTTCAATTCGGGCTCGGTGATGTCCCAATCCGGCCGGCACTTTTTCAGCACCGCCCGCAAATCCTGTCGCAGCTCTTCGACCGTCGGCCGCGCAAAAAACCAATATCCGTTGTAGATCCTGTGTACCACCAGGCCGGGCTCGAGCACGATCGTATGCGGGATCATCGGATTGTTCGTCGCATCCGTGTACTCGGCGATATCAAGATCCTTCTGCACCGTGCGCCCTGGGTCGGACAAAAACGTCCAGTGCGCGTCAACGCCCGTTCGAAATTCGTTCGTAGCGATCAGATTATCCGTGCTGATCGTCACCAGACGGCAGTAGCCGACTTCCATTTCGCGATGAAGTTGAACCAGGCCTTCCGCTTGCCGCCGATCTTTCGGGCAAAAGCTCCCCCTGCTGAGCACCAATACCATCGGATCGGGCCCTTGCAGCTCCGAGAGCTTGCGATGCCTCCCCGTCTGATCCGCCAGTGAGTAATCGGGAAAAACCGCGCCCGGCACAATGTCTGCTCGCATCTGTTTCCGCCTCTCTTAACGAACGCCCGCCGCCTGATGATAGCAGCAGAATGCCTCCGCTGTTACCTCTCGGCCACGGGAGCCGCCGGTAGCAGCCCAGCCTGCGTAGCGAATGGGCACCGCCCTGCCTCCCAGCGCCGTTCGGCGTTATAATCAAGAACGATCCGGACTCGCCCGTCCCGATACGGAACTCATGCCGACCCAGATGGCCTATCTGAGCCTCGCGCTCTACATCGCCAGCTTCCTCTGCTACGCGCGCATTCTCTACGCGCCGCACGTCTGGCTGGGGCGTTTAGCCACCCTACTGCTCGCCGCCGGGCTTGCGGCTCACTATTTCGCGCTGCTCGACCGTTCCCACGCCACGCACATGGTTCCCTATGACGATCTCTACGGCTCCATGTCCCTCTTCGCCTGGCTTTTGGCGGTCACTTACCTGGCGCTCGAATTGATTCACCGTCAGCGCACCGTGGGCGCATTCGTCACCTTCCTGTTGGTCGTCTGGATCGCGCTGCTGGACCTCGCGCCGCGTGCCGTTTCCGCTGCGCCCCGCGCACACGGCGCGCTCTTCGCCCTGCACGTCGCGCTGGACGCCTGGGCTTACGCCGCCTTCGGTCTTTCCTTTGTGCTAAGCCTCGTCTATTTGGTGCAAGACCGCATGCTCCGGTCGCGCCGCCAAGGCGCCGCCTTCTGGCGCTTTCCGGCGCTGGATGTGCTCGACCGCATGGCTCGCAGCAGCGTCTATCTGGGTCTCCTGCTGCTCGCCGTCGGAGTCTTCAGCGGCTTCATTTGGCAGCACCGCCTCACCGGCTCCTTCGGATTGGGAGATCCCAAGGTCATCGTCACTCTCCTCATCGTCGCCGTTTACATCGCCTATCTACGTCTTTCCCGCAGCGCCGGATGGCGCGGCGCGCGCGCGGCCGGCATCTGCGCCCTGAATTTCGCCGTCGTGCTCTTCAGCTATACGATCGTGAATCTCTATCTCACTCGCTTCCACGACTACTTCTGATCATGTCGACCGTCTCCAAACCGCCGCGCCCTGCAGACGCCACCCGCGTTCGCGCCCGTGTCGCTTTGGTCGGCTGCAACCATCGCACCGCTTCGGTCGAGCTGCGCGAGCGCGTTTCGTTTACCGCGCAGCAGGCCGTCGAAGCCGCGGCCGAGCTGCGCCGCCAGGGAATTCTCGAAGAGGCCGTCGTCGTTTCCACCTGCAATCGCAGCGAACTCTACGGCGTTCCCGGCGAAGCCCTCGCCGCGCACGAAAATGCCTCAGCAGTCGCCGACGAGATGGAGGCCTTCCTCACCTCCTATCACGGCATCCCTCGCGCGGATCTTTCGGGACGTATCTACCGCTGGATGGGCGCCGACGCCGTTCGCCATCTCTTCCGCGTCGCCGCCGGCCTCGATTCCATGCTTCTCGGCGAAGCCGAAATTCTCGGCCAGCTCAAGGTCGCCTACGGCCAGGCGCTCGACCGCGGACTCACTGGCCCAATTCTCAACCGCGCCTTCCAGGGAGCGCTCGAAGTAGGCAAGCGCGTGCGCGCGGAGACCGAAGTCGGCGCGCGGCCCATGTCCGTTTCGCTCGCCGGAGTGAAACTCGCCGAGCGCGTGTATGGCAATCTCAAGGGACACGCTGCGCTCATCGTCGGAGCGGGCTCCGTCGCCGAGCAGGTCATCGAGCATCTGCGCAATCGCGACATCGGCAGCCTGCAGGTAGTGAACCGCTCCTTCAGCCATGCCGCCGAGCTTGCCAGCCGCACGGGTGGCGAGCCGGTAGCCTGGGATTCACTCGAAAAAGTTCTTGCCGCTCCGGATATCATCGTCACCTCGGTCGGCACCGCAGGCGTCGTGCTCACCCGCGAAATGCTCAATCACGCGCTCTCCCGCCGCGAAGGCCGCCCCATCTTTGTCGTCGATCTCGGCGTGCCGCGCAACGTCGATCCGGATGCCACCGGCCTCTACAGCCTCTACCTTTACAACATCGACGACCTCGGCGAGATCGTCGAGCAGAATCGCCGCGCCCGCGAAGCGGAAATTCCGCGCGCCGAAGCCATCATCACCAGCCACATCGCCAAGTTCGAAGGCTGGCGCGCCACCCTGGAAGCATCCTCCATCGTGGACGACCTTCGTGGTCGCTTCCGCCAAGAGCGCGAGCGGCTGCTGCGTGAGCATGTCGATCGCCTCGAAAACATTTCGCCTGCCGAGCGCGAGCGCCACGTGACCGTCACAAACGACCTTATCGAACGCATCCTCGAAACGCCCACTAATCGCCTGCGCAATGGCGGACAAATGCGCGGCCGTCTGGCGGCCATCGAAGCAGTGCGCCATCTTTTCGGCCTCGACGTCCTTGATGATCGTAATGACCCTGCCGACGAAGCACGCCCGGACAAGGATCGCGAGTGAAGCCCGTTCGCATAGCAACTCGTGGCAGCGCACTCGCGCTCTGGCAGGCGAATCACGTGCGCGAAGCCCTCGATCGCACCTGCGGCGTGGCCTCCGAGATCCTCGTCATCAAGACCTCTGGCGACCGCTTCACCTCCGCGCCGCTCGAACAGCTCGGCCTGAAGGGAATTTTCACCAAGGAACTCGAAGACGCATTGATCGACGGCCGCGCCGACCTTGCCGTCCACAGCATGAAAGACGTGCCCACCGAATTCTCCGACGTTTGCCGCATTACCACCGTGTTTCAGCGCGACGATGCGCGCGACGCGCTCGTCTCCCGCGCGGGCCAGCTGCTCGCCGCGCTGCCTCCGCGCGCGCGCGTCGGTACCGGGAGTCTGCGCCGCAGCGCGCAGCTTCTCGCCATCCGCCCCGATCTCGCCATGGCGGAAATTCGCGGCAATGTGGACACCCGCCTCCGTAAGCTCGACTCCGCCAGCTATGACGCCATCGTCCTCGCCAAGGCGGGCCTCGACCGCTTGGGATTTTCCGCGCGCATTACGGAGATTCTTCCGCCCGAGGCCGTTCTTCCCGCAGTCGGCCAGGGCGCCTTGGGAGTAGAATTCCTCGCCGCACGCGAAGAGGAGTTTCGTGTTCTCGACCGCTTGGTGGATCATGAAACCTCGCTCGCGGTTGCGGCCGAGCGCGCGGTACTTGCCGAGTTGCAGGGTGGATGCCGCCTGCCACTGGGCGCCTGGGCGCGCTTTGACAAGGGCAGTATGCTTGTCGACGCTTGCGTGCTGTCCGCGGACGGCTCGGAATCCATCCGCCGTAGCTCAGCGGGCGAGTGCGCTTCGACAGGAGATGCTGTGAAGCTGGGAAAGCGTGTGGCGGGTGAACTACTTGAAGCCGGCGCTGACCGTCTGCTTCGCTTGGCCGGGAGGGTTGCGTGAGCGCGTCGTTAGCAGGGAAGTGTGTCATCTTGACGCGTCCCGCGGAGCAATCCGCGGAATGGGTTCGCGTCCTCGAATCGTGCGGCGCTGAAGTGCTGCTGCTGCCCGCCGTGCGCATCGTTCCGCCGGAAACCTGGTCGCTGCTCGACCGCGAGCTGCTTCGCCTCGAAGAGTTCGATTGGGTACTGTTCACCAGCCGCAATGCGGTGCGATTCGTGTCCGAGCGTCTGAAGAACCTCAGTTGTGCTCTTTGCTGCGACGGGTCCGGGCCGCGCGTAGCCGCCGTCGGTCAGGCGACTGCCGAGGCTGCTCGCAAGGCGGGCTGGACCCTGGACTGCGTAGCTCCCGATCAATCCGGAGATTCCCTCGCGCACGAGCTCAGGGAGTCCTTGGCCGGGCGCCGTGTTCTTCTGCCGCGCAGCGATCGCGCCGACGACGTCCTGCCCATTGCGCTCGAGAAAAACGGCGCGAAGGTCCGCGAAGCCGTCGCCTATCTGAATCTCGCGCCCCAATCGTTCGATCGCGCCATCACCGATCGCTTGCGCCGCGCCGAAATTGACTGGATCGTCTTCGCGAGTCCTTCGGCGTTTCACAATCTCGCACACGACATGGGTGCGAAGGAGCTTACTGGCCTCTCCGCGCGCGTTCATTTCTTGGCCATCGGCCCCACCACAGCGAAGGCCCTGCGTGACGAAGGCGTGCAGGTGGAACTTGAAGCCGCGGCTCCCGATGCCGAAGGCATTGCCAATTCTCTGTGCGAATATTATGCGCACAGAGCCGAAAAAATTGGCGCGGCAGCGGTGCCGTCGCAGACCGCCGCGCCCTCTGAGAATGCCAAGAAGATGCGGCATTCATGAGCTTCCCCACCCATCGCCCGCGCCGCCTACGCCGCTCCGAAGCACTGCGCGGCTTCGTGCGTGAGACGCGCCTTTCCACCGCCGGCCTCGTCTACCCGATGTTCGCTTGCCCCGGCCGCAACGTGCGCACCGAAGTCAGCTCCATGCCCGGCATTTTTCAGCAGTCGCCCGACCAAATTGTTGAGGAGTGTCGCCAGGTCGCGGACCTCGGCATTCCCGCTGTGCTTCTTTTCGGCCTGCCGGCGCACAAAGACGAAACCGGCTCGGAAGCCGCCGCAGCCGATGCCGCCGTGCAGCTTTCCATCGAAGCCATCCGCAAGGCCAAGCTGAATCTGCTCGTGCTCACCGATGTTTGCCTCTGCGAATACACCAGCCACGGCCATTGCGGCGTCGTGAAAGACGGCGAAGTGCTGAACGACCCCAGCGTCGCTCTGCTCGCGGACGTAGCGCTCTCGCACGCGCGCGCCGGAGCGGATATCGTCGCGCCGTCGGACATGATGGATGGCCGCGTGGGCGCCATTCGCGCGAAGCTCGATGAAAACGGATTCGCGGACGTGGCCATTCTTTCTTACGCCGCAAAATACTGCTCCGCGTTCTACGGCCCGTTTCGCGAAGCCGCGCAATCCGCGCCCCAGTTCGGCGACCGCCGCGCCTATCAAATGGATCCCGCCAACGCCCGGGAAGCCCTGCGCGAAGTCCAGCAGGACCTCGACGAAGGCGCCGACATCATCATGGTCAAGCCCGCGCTGCCCTATCTCGACATCATTCAGCGCGTGCGCGAGCGTTTCGACGTGCCGGTAGCGGCGTACAACGTCAGCGCGGAGTACTCCATGGTGAAGGCCGCCGCAAAGAACGGCTGGATCGACGAGCAGCGCATCGTCCTCGAGATCATGACCGGAATCCAGCGCGCCGGCGCCTCCATCGTCCTCACCTACCACGCCAAAGACGTAGCCCGCTGGATCAGCCACTGCTGACGGAAGCTTGGCCTTCGTGGCACAGGCACTCTTGTGTCAAGTTCCAGGACATACCTTACACAGTGTTATCGGGACGTCCTTTACACTTTTGGATTAGCTCATACAGCGGTCCATCGCCGTGGACCGACCGCCCAGTGTAAGCGTAAAGGATGTCCCGAGACCGAACACACTGCTGCCCATGCTCTTCGCTTTGCTCAGTGCCGCGGACAGCCTCGGCGGCGACCTGAGCTCTTGTAGCGAGGTTTTTTTTGTAGGGGCGGGTTTCAAACCCGCCCTGCTCCGGCTCAAGCCCGTCAAGCAATCCCGCGCCCGCCTCATTCCTGTTTTTCGCTGTCATCCCGAACCCAGCTGCGTCGTTCGTAGACGGTCCGAGGGATATGCTTTCCGCCGTTGCCGTTTCCGAGGTGTAAACGTAGCGCCGGGGCCTTTAGCCCGGCAGCCTTTGCTTGCCGTTTTGCCTTTACGGGTGCCCCATCTGTCGCGCCGTTCGACAGGTGGGTCTTCGCCAAGCACCGCACCAGTCCCCGCCGCGATGATGGATCCACCTCCAGTTCGGTTTGGTGTCATCCCGAGCGAGGCCGCATCCCAGGCCAGAGGTTGCCCGCCGCGGCGGGAGGGATCTCTCTTCGTGTGAGCGCCTCACCTCGGCACCGGCCAGAACACTGTGTTTTTCTCTTGGTCTTGGTTGGGTGCCGCATCCTTGTGATTTTCAAGGGTGCGGTTCTTGACTCTTCTTTTACAATCACCTCTCTCGCGGCGTAATGCTTCTTACACGGTTTTTCTTCGTAGGGGCGGGTTTCAAACCCGCCCTGCCTTTGTCCGAATTTCTTTTTCTCTTCCCCAGTGTTTCTCTGTGCCTCCGTGGCTAACTCCCGATTGCTTCTAGCCACTCGCCTCTAATCACTCGCCACTTTCTTAACTCCACAGGCCTTTGATATTGACCTTTCGCGATACCGCGCTCAAGCTTGAGCGGCGCCCGCAATCGGGGCGGGAACCCGTGGTGGGAATGGGCCAGCAGGCAAGATGGAATGGAGCCAATGAGGAGTGAAGTCGCACAAAGGGTCGGGGAAGGTCGTGGCTTCAGCCATGACGCAAACAGTGCGCGCGCTAGCGCGTTCCGATGCGCAGCCTCACCCGCAGCCGGTTTTGCCTCCTCAGCCGAGCAAAACCACCCAGACTCAGGCGCTGTCTGCCGCATTGACCTTGGTCGTAGACCTTCGACCCAGCCCGGAACGCCTCGATGGACTCACCCCCATGTAACTCCATCAAAACAAAAGACCGGGGTCGAATCAGCCCGGAACTCTATTCCGGCCCTTCGACCGTCCGTTCTGGCGGTCTATTTCGCCCTTCTCCTCGCAATCCTGCTGGCGATTCCATACGCGCAGGCGCAATCGCCCAACCTGAAGGCCACCGGCTACGTAAACGACTTCGCAGGCGTTATCAGCCAGTCGGCAAAGGATCAGCTGACGGCCCTCTGCACCGAGGTGCAGCAAAAGACGCAGGCGCAGATCGCCGTCGTCACCATCAAATCCCTCGACGGGCAGAGCATCGACCAATACGCGCCCGATCTCTTCGCCAAGTTTGGCATCGGCAACAAGCGCACCAACGACGGCGTCCTGATCTTGCTCGCCGTGGACGATCGCCGATACCGCATCGAAGTCGGCTACGGCTTGGAGCCCATCCTGCCCGATGGCAAAGTAGGAGGCTTCGGACGCGAGGCTGTCCCGTTCCTGAAACAGGGCGACTACAGTGCTGCGGTACTGCTAATGGCGCGCCGTGTTGCGGACGTCATCGCTGCCGACAAGGGAGTCACGCTGTCCGCCGCCCCGGCAGTTGCGCCGCCACTGCAGAGCCAGCCCCAGGGTGGCCTGAATATTCCTCCGTTCCTCATCCTCTTTCTCATCATCATCGGCATCAACCTCCTATTCAGACTGTTCCGTCCTCGCGGTAGCGGCGTCAGGCGCGGCGGAAGCGGTTGGTGGATGGGGCCTATGATCGGCGGCGGGATGGGCGGCGGGGGGTGGGGCGGTGGCGGCGGTTTTGGTGGCGGTGGCTTCGGAGGGTTCGGCGGCGGAATGTCCGGCGGCGGCGGGGCAAGCGGAGGCTGGTGACGGATGCTTGCGGCGAACGAGGGAATCTAAGACATGGAAGCGAAGCTAACTGAACTCGTGAAGCGCCTGAAGTCGACGGCCGGCGACAACTTGAAAGCCGTCGTGCTCTACGGCTCGGCCGTGTCCGGAGAATTTCAGGCCGCGCACTCTGACCTGAACGTCTTGTGCATCGTTGATCGCGCAGCGGCGGCCGATCTCGAACGTCTGCATCCCGTCGCGGATTGGTGGCTGAAGGAGCGCAATCCCGCGCCGCTGATTTTCACCATGGAAGAGCTTGGGCGCTCGGCGGACGTCTTCGCCATCGAACTCGTGGACATCAAGCGCCACCATCGCATGCTCCTAGGGACAGACTTCCTTGATCATTTCGAGGTGCCCATGCGCTTGCACCGCCTGCAGGTGGAACGCGAGCTGCGCACCGGTTGGCTGCGGTTGCGGCAGGCCGTGGTGGCAGCGCCGCAAACGAAGAAAGTGCACCTGGGAATCATGCTTGAGTCGGTGGCCGCTTTTTGCGCACTCTTCCGCCACGCCCTGCTCGCGGCCGGGCAGACCATGCCGGGCACCAAACGCGAAGCGGTAGACGCTGCGGCGTCGCTCAGCGGAGGCAATCCCGCGGGATTTCATGCCATCCTCGATTTGCGCGAAGGGAAGCGCAAGGAGAAGGAAATCGACATTGAGCTTGCCCTCACCACGTATCTCGAATTCGTCGAAGTGGTGACCAATGAGGTCGACCGCCGCCTGGACGCCATATGAAAAAGCGAGTGGGAAACAAACCACGGGCGCGGGTCGGTTTTTGTAGCGGCCGCCTTCAGGCGGGCGTTTTGCCTGCTTTCGTAACGGCCGCCGGAACTGGCGATCCGGCTAGGGTCGTCATCCTGAACGAAGTGAAGGATCTCTCTTGGTTTTGTGTTGCCCCGAGCTTGCCGAGGGAGGCGGGCGTTTTTTCTTACTTTCGTAGCGGCTGCGTTTCGCGCCGTTTGCCTCCCGGTCGTCTCTCGGCCGAGAGGGCGGGCGATTTTGCTTTTGTGCTAGATTCTGTGTGCGGAGGTTTCCGATGAAAATACTTCTGGGGATTGTGGTGGCCTTGGTGGTTTTGGGCTTGCTCGTGGGCGGGGCGTACGTCTCCGCGCGGAACCAGATGGTGACGCTGAACGAGCAGGTTCGCTCGGATTGGGCGCAGGTTGACGTGGTCTTGCAGCGCCGAGCCGATTTGATTCCCAACTTGGTCGAGACGGTGAAGGGTTTCGCCTCGCATGAGACTCAGGTTTTCGATGACGTTGCGAAGGCCCGCACGCAGTATCTAAACGCGCAAACCCCGGCCGATAAGATTGCAGCGAGCGAGGCGCTTCGAGGGATGGAGATCAAAGTCCTCGCCCTTCAGGAGAACTACCCGCAGCTGAAGTCCAACGAGAATTTCCTGCGCCTGCAGGATGAACTCGCCGGCACCGAAAACCGCATCTCCGTCGAGCGTAAGCGCTACGACGATGACCTGCAGGCTTACAACACGTACATCCTGCAATTCCCGAATTACCTCTTCGCGCGTTGGGCAGGATTCCAGCGCAATAACGACTACTTCACAGCTTCACCCGCGGCTCAGGTAGTGCCGAAGGTACAGTTCGCGACGCCGCAGCCCTAGCGGTAACTAAATCAGCCGATCGAAAGCCGAGCCGACCATCACAGCCATGCGTCTCGTGAGCTCGATCAACCCACGAGCGATCCAAAGGAGATCACAATGACAACCGTTGGTGCCGCCCCAGGAAAACAGTTCGCAGTGCACTACAGAACAGTGCGCATAAATGACCTCGACATCTTCTATCGGGACGCCGGTCCAGCCGATGCGCCGGTTATCTTGCTACTGCACGGATTCCCGACTTCGTCGAATATGTTTCGCAATCTGATCCCTCGTCTGGCGGGATCCTTCCGTCTCATCGCGCCGGACTATCCCGGTTACGGCCAAAGCAGCATGCCGGATCACAAAAGCTTTGCGTACACTTTTGAGAACTACGCCAAGATCGTGGACGGGCTAGTGCAGCAGTTGGGCATCGGCAAATATTCCCTTTATCTGATGGACTACGGGGCGCCCACAGGCTACCGGCTGGCGCTGATGCATCCCGAGCGGGTGCAGGCGCTCATCGTCCAAAACGGAAACGCCTACGACGAAGGCCTGCTCAAATTCTGGGATCCCATTAAGAAATACTGGAACGACCCTGCCCCCGAGAACCGAGCCGCAATTCACTTCCTAGTTGACGCAAAATCAACGCGCTGGCAATACGAGAATGGCGTCAGCGACCTCACATTACTCGATCCGACCACGTGGGCTCTGGACCAGATTGGCCTGGATCGCCCGGGCAATCGCGATATCCAGATGGATCTCATGTACGACTATCGGACGAATGTTCCTCTTTACCCCAAGTTTCAGGCGTTCTTCCGCGAATATCAGCCGCCTACGCTGATCGTATGGGGCAAGAACGATTTCATTTTCCCGCCCGAGGGGGCAGCTCCGTACGCGCGCGATTTGAAAAATCTCGAAACGCATCTGCTGGATACCGGACATTTCGCGCTCGAGACGCACGGAGAAGAAATCGCGAGCCGCATCGAAGGTTTCCTCTCACAAAACAAAATAGCCCGCTAGGCGGGGACAGGCGGAGCGGGCCGGCTATGTTCCGGCCCGCACACTGAGGCGCCACGGCGAAGAGTTTTGGGTGACTCGTGGTTGCGCCGGCCGCTTCCGTATTCGTAGACAATTGACCAAGGAGCCGCTCATGATTGGTAACGCGCCAGCCAAAGTGGCGGGTAACGAACCCGAAGACATTCTCGTCATAAGCGCCTTCCAACGGGCCGCCACCGCAAGGATCACGGTGCAAGCCCTTCGGGGGAACGTCAGCGTCCTGTTGGGAGCCGGAGGCAATATCGCGGTGCTCACCGGCCCGGACGGAAAGCTGCTGGTTGATTCCGAAATCGTGACCGCGCGGCAGAACGTATCGATGGCCCTGGCCACCATCAACACGGACCCGATCAAGCAGCTGATCAATACCCACTGGCACTTCGATCATACTGGCGGTAACGAGTGGGTACACGAGGCGGGAGCCAGCATCCTGGCGCAGAAGAATACGCGCAAGCATCTGTTGGTAGACACTCGCGCCGAAGGCTGGAAGCATACTTTCCCGGCGTCGCCTGCTGGGGCGATTCCCACAACCGTCTTCGAAGAAGATCTCACTCTGCGTATGAACGGCGCAACCTTGATTCTTAAGCACTACTTGCCAGCTCACACGGATTCGGACATTTCCGTCCACTTTACGGAAGCCGACATCTTCCAAACCGGGGACACTTTCTGGAATCGCAATTATCCCTTCATCGATTACTCGACCGGAGGGAGCATCGACGGGACAATCCGAGCCGCGGAAGCGAACATCGCGAAAGTAACGGACGACACAATCGTCATCCCCGGGCACGGGGCGGTGAGTAAAAGAGCCGATCTGATTCTGTTCCGCGATGTGATGGCGGATATCCGCGACAAGGTGGCGGCACTCAAGAAACAGGGCAGATCTTTGGACGAAGTGATCGCTGCCAAGCCCAGCGCCCGCACCGACGACGAATGGGGTAACGGTTTCATCGACCCCAGCGCATTTCTCACACTCGTATACCAGGGCGTCTGAACACGTCCGCGGCACGGGCGTTGTGGGAGTGAAACGAGGAGAAGACAGGGGATGCTAAAAATAGTGGCCGGGCTGACTTTAGGCCTGCTGATCGGCGTTGGCTGCAGGTGGTTTGACGTTCCGTTGCCCGGTCCACCGAAGCTCGTGGGTGCCTTGCTCGTAGTATCGATGACGGTCGGATATCTGGCGACAGACAAGCTGATCGCTACCAGATTCTCGGCAAGAGCGCCCGCGTCCACCAAGGACCTGTGCGGCGGCCCAACGGGCGACGTAGCTTCTGCGTCTCCTTCTTGCGAGTCCGTTAAGAACCCGGATAGCTCCAGGAACCTGAAATAACGAGGACATGAAGAAAACGGTCAAAAGCAACGGCCAATCGGCGTCGGAGCTGATCTCGGAAAGAATCGCCGAACTGGGGGACTGGCGCGGGGAAACCCTCGGCAGAATGCGCAAGCTCATCAAGGAAGCGGACCCGGACGTCGTCGAGGAGTGGAAGTGGATGGGCACCCCGGTTTGGTCGCACGACGGCATCATCTGCACCGGCGAATCCTACAAGAAAGTCGTGAAGCTTACCTTCGCCAAGGGCGCGTCTCTGAAGGATCCGGCCCGTCTCTTCAACTCCAGTCTCGACGGAAACGTACGCCGCGCGATCGACATCCACGAAGGAGAAGAAGTTGACGAGTCCGCCTTCAAGGCGCTCGTTCGCCAAGCGGTCGCCCTCAACAGCTCCGGCAAGCGTAAACCTTCGAAGAAAGCGAATTCCTAGAATCGAAAATGGAGCATTGCTGAGACGTCATGCCAAGTAAACGCACCAGAATCTGGATCGCGGGCATCGTCGCGCTAGTGTTTTATCTTTTTGTGCTGGCTGGCGGGCTCACGGAAAGCACGCGACGCTCGATACAAGTCGTGGATGATACGACTGCGCCGGACCGCGTGTTGGTTTCGATTGTGGTCACAAACGTCAACCCGGCAGCGCAAGAGTTGACCGCGCAACTTGGATTTCGGGTGGCTGGAAGCATCGCCAAAGACGACGTTACCCCGGCCGTCGATCTGCAACTGCTGGCGAACAACGTCCGCGGCGAGCAGGAATTCGATTTCCCAAAGGGAAAGCGAATGAACCGGGTTGAGGTGGTAGTTCCGCTGAACGGCGAGTTAAACAAGTATCCGTTCGATCGCTATGCGACGACGGTGTGGCTTTTGATGACCACCCCGGCGCGAAACGCGCAGCGCCAAGCGCCGAAAGCGTCCGCAACTGTGCCCACGGCGACAGAGCCGGCGGCAGCGCCCACGCCGACGGGCCAAATTGAAGAATTAGCAGTCAGCGCGAGTGCGCTGGAGCGGAGCACTCCAGTCGCGCTTTCAGTTTCGGTGTCCGCTTCGATACCGGGCATCCACTTCAAAGGAAACGTAACGCGCGGCAGCCCCCAGGATCCTACCGGTGCAGTCCTGAACCTGAGCCGAGCGACGAGTGTCATCCAGGTTTCGCTGCTGGTAATGGCGATGATGGCGGCGCTATCGTTCAGCCTTCTGGCCATGGTTGTGCGGGCCACCATGGCACAGAAGTCAGACCTGTTGCCGCTATCCGTTTCCATTTCGCTGATTTTCGGATTGCCGGCGCTCCGCAATATCCAACCGGGGGTACCGCCCGTGGGGGCGCTGGTCGACTACATTGCCTTCGTCTGGGCGGAGTTGATCGTCGCGGTGTCTGCGGTGATCGTCGTGTGGACGTGGATATTACGATTGCGGCGCGAATCGTAGTTCGCGCCGCAATCGCTGGTCACTAGGTTAGTCGGCGCTGGCAGTCTTGGGCTTCGGGACGCTGTTGATCGTCTTCAGAATGCGCGAGACGATCTGGTAGGGATCGCCCTCGGAGTTCGGACGGCGATCTTCCAGGTAGCCCTTGTACCCATCCTTGATGAAGTTAACGGGCAGCCGCACCGAAGCGCCACGATCGGAGAGACCGTAGCTGAACTTGTCGATGGCTTGCGTTTCGTGCAAACCCGTCAAGCGCAGGTGGTTATCGGGGCCGTATACGGCGATGTGCTCGGGAATGTACTTCTCGAACGCCTTCATGAGGGCCTCAAGATATTCCTTGCCGCCCACTTCGCGCATGTATTTCGTCGAGAAGTTGGTGTGCATACCGGAGCCGTTCCAGTCTCCCTTGATGGGCTTGCAATACAACTCGAAGTCCACCTCGTATTTTTCACACAGGCGCGCCATCAGGTAGCGGGCGGTCCAGGTATCGTCCGCGGCTTTGGCTGAGCCCTTGGCGAAAATCTGGAACTCCCACTGGCCCTTGGCGACTTCGGCGTTAATACCCTCGTGATTGATGCCGGCCGCAAGGCACAGGTCCAAGTGCTCGTCGACGATTTGACGGGCAATGTTACCCATATATTTGTACCCGACGCCGCAGTAGTACGGGCCCTGCGGTTTGGGATAGCCGTCCGCCGGGAAGCCGAGGGGACGACCGTCCTTGTAAAGGAAGTATTCCTGCTCGAGGCCGACCCACAGGTCCGGATCGTTCTCGATGGTGGCCCGCATGTTGGTGGAGTGCGGTGTGCCGTCCGGGTGCATCACTTCGCTGAGCACGATGTAGCCGTCTTTGCGGGCCGCATCGGGATACAGCGCCACGGGCTTCAGGATGCAGTCGGATTTGCTGCCTTCGGCCTGCATCGTGGAACTGCCGTCAAAACCCCAGAGCGGGAGGTCGGCAAGCGTGGGAGGATTCGCAAATTGCTTGATCGTCGTCTTGCCACGCAGCTCAGGGATGGGCTTCCTGCCGTCAAGCCAGATGTATTCCAATTTGTATTTTTTCATAGTTTTTGGAGTGTCCAGTGGGTTGTCGTCATTCAAGATGCTCCAGTTTCGGCCTCACAAATGACGGAGCAACGCAGTCGATTTACGCAGGGTGCAAAATACAGGTTCGTGGGGATATCGTCAAATTCGTTAATTCTATCGACTGCATTCGGTTTATTTCGGCTCTCCCTAATCTTCGCCTTTAAATCGCCCTTAGATCACGTTGCCCCTGGTCTGCGATCAGCGCTTGGAGCACTACTTGAAATGGGCCGCTGCGTCGTATCATCCCGCGTGATGAATAACGGTACGTACATCGCGGAGGACGGATTGGAACAGCGGGTACTGGCCTTCGCTGCGATTCACTCGGGAGTTGATCTAAGGAAACTGACGCCGATGACCCGCTTGGCTCAGGACCTCGACATCAAGGGCGATGATGCATCCAATTTGTTCGATGCGTTTGGTAAAGAGTTCCGCGTCAACCTTGAGGAGCTCAACATGCATTGGGATCGCTCGTGAGTAACGCCGCAGCCGGAGATGTCGCACGACTTACCGGGAGTTGACCGGCGTTACCCGGGTGGTAGCCTAGGCATCGATTCAGAGGGCAAAAAATATGAGATTTCTCACTGAGGAAGAATCAAGAACTTGGTGCGAGGTTCACGGGCTGAGAATTACGTCCCGGCGATTTCTTTATTACGAGCCGGGGAACCTGCACTGTTTTACTGTCGGTCTGGAAGAACAACCGTCGAGTCTCATCGGTCTGACGGACTACCTCGTGCCGTCATGGGAAGATGTGCCCTTTGAAGGTGCGCTCTTGTGGATCAGGGAGCGAGATATCTGGGGGGACCATTCTGAAAAGACAGGTTCAATAATTATCGACCAAATGCGACTCGCACAGGGAGAACGCGAAGGTTTGGAAGAACGACCGGGGCATATCTTTGAGCCTAACGAGGTATTCGAATCTCATGCCTACTTGTTGCTACCCATGTTATTTGGCTGGGATGCCTTTCTCATACCCGAAGCTGGAGACTATTTTGTCTTCATAAGCCATGACGGTGTTGCTGAAGTGGTAGCCCGAACGGCAGAGAAGGCTAAGGAACCGCGGGAACGTGTGAAGGACTGGAATCCCAAAGATGACAAAACATGGTATCCGAGAATCGCGGCGGGCGGCTAATATCGGCGCCCAAAAGTAGGGAACCACTCGGCAGTAAGCGGCAGAATGCTTCCCGACTCCCGATTAACGCCGTTACCGTCCACATGGAGTATTAGTCGGGCAGACGCATGGTAATTCGGCTTTACGGGAGCTGAGAGGTTACTCGGAATCGCGTAGTTCGATCAGCGCAATCAGCGGCCCACAAGTCCGCCGACTCCGTCCTGCAAGCAATGAGCAATTATGCCGGGGCGCAGACTACGCCGCCAATGTGCCAGTAAACCGAACATGACACCGTACACGGTGATGATCAACATGGATTTCCAGCCCTGATACCCGTGACTTGCCCCGAAAGCTATGCCCTGAAGCGCGATCCCTCCGGCGGAGGCTTGCGTCAGCGCCGTGAACTGCCGCTGCAAATAACCTCGAAAAATAAGTTCTTCGCAGAAGCCTGCAGTAAGAGCTAGCAAAAGATAGACGACCACTTCCGTCCGCCCGTGCGGAAGCATATTGCGAGTCGCCTGATTGGTAGTCGCTTTAAGCAAATATCCTAGTCCGCCCAGGACGAGATTGGCGATCACGAGGAAGCCGATCGCCATTGCGATGTCGCGAACAACAGCAAGGGGCCGCGCCCAGCTGCCGCCCACGAGTTCGGAGGGGCTAATGCCATGACGGCCCACACCGTACCAGATGAAACCTGCGATAGCCCATTCGAAAATCATGGCGAGAACGTAGCCGCCCACGCGTCCATGAGCGCGAACACCGGGCAAAGCGCCGACGATCGAAATACCCAGGAAGGCCGAGAGGACGATCGCGGTATGCCAGACGGGCGCGACGGCCCGATGGGGGGAGCCGGTCACTGTCGCTATCGAGGACATGCCTATGGATTGTACCGCGGAACGCAGGTTCTCGTCCTGGTCTGGGACGTTGAACGATTGATCGAAGTATGAGACCGGCTCAACTCCTCGGTAACACCGTTACCGTCCATATGCAGCACCAGCCCACCAGATGTCCGTTTATCCGACTTGCCGGCCTTACGGCAAAGGTTGGGGATTAGCCACGTTTGGTTAGAACGACGTGCGTGGCGTTCGGGGTTGCAACGTGTTCGGTACATTGGTAACCCAGTTTTAGCGTGTCGATGCCAGTGAGAAGATGCTCCCCCGAACCCAGGAGGATGGGCGATATCGCCAAGTGCATCTCGTCGATAAGCGCCGCTCCCAGATACTGGCGAATAGTCTCAACTCCTCCGCCGATTTGGACGTCTTGCCCTTTTGCGGCTTCAGTTGCACGCATGAGTGCAGAGTTAATGCCATCGACAACGAAATGGAAGACGGTGCCACCGTCCATGATAATAGATGGCCGAGGATGGTTGGTGAGCACGAAGACGGGAACGTGGTAGGGCGGATTTGGGCCCCACAATCCCTTCCAAGTGTCGTCGGGCCAAGGTCCACGAACAGGCCCAAACATATTCCGACCCAGAATAAAAGCTCCGACGTTGGCGAACGCGCGTGCGGCAAAGTCGTCATCGGCACCCGTCGCCCCGCCGTCACGTCCAGTCATCCGTTGAAACGTTCGGGTGGGAAAGAACCATTGGTGCAGGGCTCTACCTCCGACGCCGAGCGGATTATCGAGGCTTTGATCGGGGCCGGCTCCGTAGCCATCGATGGAAATGGAGAAATTGTGAACCCGCAGTTTAGTCATGGCTGTCTCCGCCTTATATCGAACGGCACCCACAAACCCGGCGGCATTCTCAAATATTATCGTCAATGATCGTTGCGAAAGGAAGGACTAGCCCAAAATCCTGAGTAGCGCCCTTACCGTCCATATGCCGGACCAATACCAGATGGATCGGCCCGTTTTACGGCCAATCACTGCTCGTGCGAGGCAGCAATCGGAAACTCCGCTATTTGGGATCGAGATAATTGCTTGGTCTATGAGTCTTTGACCTTAGGCGTCGACTGAGCGCCTAGCGGCTCGCGGAAAGGATCCATCGGAACCGGCGCATACTCGACATTGATGATCTCGAGATGTTCGGTCTTTTCCGGCGCGCGCACGTCCACGCGGTCGCCGGGGCTAGCCTTCATGAGCGCATTGGCAAGAGGCGAGCGCCAGCTGATGTAACCGCGGTCGAGATCCACCTCGTCGATGCCTACGATCGAGACGACATGTTCGAGGCCGACGGCGTCCTTGTAGGTCACTGTTGCGCCGAAGAAGACTCGCGTAGCGGCTGATCGCGGCCGCGGAGCGGCAGGATCGACGACAGCGGCCGCGTTAATACGCTTGGTGAGAAAAAGAATCCGCGAATCGATCTGACGTAGCCGTCGTTTACCGTAGATGTAGTCGGCGTTTTCGCTTCGGTCCCCGTTACTGGCAGCCCAGGCGACGACCTGTACCACTGCCGGCCGCTCGCGACTCAGTAGAAACTGATGCTCGTCTTTCAGCCGCTGCAATCCGGCGGGCGTGATGTAGTTCTTGAGGACCGGCCCCGCTTCTTCACGCACCGGCTCTCGGAGCGGTCGTTTCATTCGCATTTGACAAATCTCCATAGCACTCACGTTCGTCACCGAGCGAGCTCGCGAAAACTGAACAGACGATTTCAGGCGAGCACAACAGCGGAAAACACTGCCCTCAAAACCCGATTAACGCTGCAACATGTCGAGATTTTACACTCGCCCGACTCATTGCGCGAGACGCCCTGCCCCAAGTCCTGAGTGACACCCTTACCGGAAACGGACCCGTGATCCCATCCGCGGCTCACCTTGACCCCTGCGCGCGCGGCGGGTTACGCTACCTGACGGAAGCGAAATCGTACGCCGGAGCCGACAGGCCTGCCAAACTTGACAAAGCAGACAGTGCGAATGGCCGGAGGGATCAACGAGCTCTTCGGCACCCTCGATGAAAACCTGAAGTTCTTTGAATCCTCGCTGCGCGTTACCACCAGACTTAGAGACAACGACATCGAAATCGAAGGCGAGCCGGAGCAAGTAGGCCGCGCCGCGAAGATTCTGGGCGCGTACAACGAGCGCATCCGCGCCGGGCAGATTCCCTCGAGCCAGGAAGTGAAGGCCCTGCTGCGGGTGGCCGCGGACGAAGCTCCGGCCACGCTGCACGGCGCGTTCTCGCCTACGCGCACCCGCGCGTTCGGCAAGAAGAGCGTGGCGCCGAAGAGCCCGAATCAGAAGAAATATATGGAGGCGCTGGAAGCCTACGACATGGTGTTCGCCATCGGGCCGGGCGGAACGGGCAAAACCTATATCGCGGTAGCGATGGCGGTTTCGGCGCTGCTCTCCAAGCAGGTGAACCGCATCATCCTGGCGCGCCCGGCCGTGGAAGCGGGCGAGCGGCTGGGATTTTTGCCCGGCACGCTGCAGGAAAAAGTAGATCCTTACATGCGTCCGCTGTATGACGCGCTGCACGATCTTGTGGAACCGGACAAGCTGGAGCGCTTCCTCGAAAAAGACATCATCGAAGTAGCGCCGCTGGCCTTCATGCGCGGGCGCACGCTGAACGATTCCTTCGTGATTCTCGACGAAGCGCAGAACACCACCAGCGAGCAGATGAAAATGTTTCTCACGCGCCTGGGGTTCAATTCCAAAGCTGTGATCACCGGCGACGTGACGCAGATCGACCTGCCGGACGCGCGCCGCTCGGGGTTGATCGAGGCCATCGACATCGTCGGCAAGATCGAGGGCATCGAGCTAGTCTATTTCGATGAGCGCGACGTGGTGCGCCATAGCCTGGTGCAGCGGATCATCAAGGCCTACGACGAATACGGCGCGAGCCATCCGGCAGGGAACTCCGGCCGCAGAGCGGGGGGCGTGCATCAGGCGCCCCGCGAAAATCCCTCGCGCGACTGAGCAGGCACGGTAAACTTTCGCCGGTTCATTTTCTCCATGATTCATTCTCCATGACTCAGGCGCCACACACTCTCGATAGACTCGACACTTGGGTTGCGCAAATCCTCGGCGGAGACGTGCGCGCGATTTCGCGTGCCGTGACGGCCATCGAAAACCGGTCGCCGGAGGCCGAGGCGCTGATGCAACGCCTTTTCCCGCGCACGGGGCGGGCGTTCCGCGTGGGCATCACGGGCGCTCCGGGAACTGGGAAGAGCACGCTGGTCGATCGCATGGCGGCGTTTTATCGAGCGCAGCACAAGACGGTGGGTATTATCGCCGTCGACCCATCGAGCCCATTTACAGGCGGCGCGATTTTGGGCGACCGCATCCGCATGCAGGGCCACGCCGGCGATGAAGGTATTTTCATTCGCTCCATGGCGGCGCGCGGATTTCTGGGCGGGCTCGCGCAGGCCACCGGCGACGTTTCGCTGCTGCTGGATGCTGCTGGCAAGGAAATGATCCTGATCGAGACGGTGGGAGTGGGGCAGGGCGAAGTGGAAATCGCGCGCCTGGCCGAATGCACGGTGGTCGTGCTGATTCCCGGCATGGGCGACGACGTGCAGAACCTGAAGGCTGGGCTTATGGAAGTGGCCGATATTTTCGTTGTGAATAAATGCGACCGGGCGGACGCCGATCGCTTCGAGCAAGGCCTGCGCTCGGTACTGGAGCTGGTGCCGGAGCGCGACGGATGGCGACCGCCTGTGGTGCGCACAGTGGCTAGCGAAAACAAGGGCGTGGGGGATCTCGCCGCGCAGATCGCGCTCTTCCGCGAGCATCGTGAAAAAGCACCCGGGTTGCCGGGCAGGGAACTGATGTACTGGAAGGAATGGTTGCTGAGACTGCTGGAGGCGCGGCTTGTGGAGCGCGCGCTGGGCGATGCGGCGGGCGCGGAGCGATTTGAAAAGCTGGCCGCCGAGGTAGCCGCACGAAAGAAAGATCCGTATGCGGCTATCGAAGAAATTCTCAAGCGCGCTGGGCTGTAGAGATTAGCGAGGCAAATCGAAGAGGAATTCTGAGTTCCGGCGGGCGCTACAGAGGCAAGAGAAGGACGCACGCCTGAAGGCGGCCGCTACGAAACCAAGGGCTAACCAAAAGCAAAGGACGAACCGAGAGGCAAATGCGTCACGGAGAACAGATTGAAACTCGGAGACCTTGAATTCCACATTTTCTCGGCCGGCCAGGTGCTTCTCGACGGTGGCGCGATGTTCGGAGTGATCCCGCGCCCGCTGTGGGAGAAGAAAATGCCGCCGGACGCGCGCAACCGCATCACGCTTTCGATGAACTGCCTGCTAATCGAATCGGCGGGCAAGCGCATCCTGGTGGAAACCGGTGCCGGCGACAAAAGGGACGCGAAGTTTCGCGAGATTTACGGCTTGGACGGCCCGCACCTGATGAGCGGCGTGCGTAACTATGGATTGAGTCCGGAAGACATAGACATTGTGATCGACACGCACCTGCACTTCGACCACTGCGGCGGGAACACGGTGCTGACAAAGGACAAAATCGTGCCGGCGTTCCCCAACGCGCGTTACCTGGTGCAGCGCGGGGAATACCAGCACGCCCTTCAGCCGACAGAGCGCGACCGCGCCAGCTACTTTTCGGAGAACTATGAACCGCTCGAAACCGCGGGAGTTCTGACGCTGCTCGATGGTGACAAAGTCGTCGCGCCGGGCGTGGAGTGTATTGTCGTTCCGGGGCATACGGCCCACATGCAGTGCGTGAAGCTCACCGGCGGCGGCCAGACGGCGTTTTTCTTTGCGGATTTAGTGCCTACCACGGCGCACCTGCCGCTTCCGTGGATTATGGGGTACGATCTTTACCCCATGACCACGCTCGCCAACAAGAAGAAGTGGATTCCAGAGAGCGTCCGCGAGGGCTGGATCGCGCTTTTCGCGCATGACGCTGCTACCCCGGCCGCCCATCTGCGCCAACGCGGCGACGTTTGGGTTCCGGAACCGGTACGCGTGGATTAATTTTCCAGGAGACCGCTTAAACCAAACATGGCAAAAATGGCCAAGACGAAGAAGTCCGCGGGCAAATCGAAAAGCGAAAGCGTGAAGATCGGCATTATCGGCGGCAGCGGCCTGTATCACATGCCCGGCCTGACGGACACGCGCGAGGTGCGCGTGAAGACGCCGTTCGGCAATCCCTCCGACGCTATCGTCGTCGGGACGCTAGAGGGGCGGCGCGTGGCGTTCCTCGCGCGGCACGGCCGCGGGCACGTGCTCTCGCCTAGCGAGATCAACTATCGCGCGAACATCTGCGCGCTGAAGATGCTGGGCGTCGAGCAGGTTCTTTCCGTGAGCGCCGTGGGCTCGCTGCGAGAAGATCTGCCGCCGCTCGACTTTGTGATTCCGGACCAGTTTTACGATCGCACGAAGGGGCGCATCTCCACGTTTTTCGGTGGGGGCATCGTGGTGCATATCGGTTTTGACAAGCCAACCTGCCCGCGCCTCTCTGCCAAGTTGGCCGCGGCCTGCAAAGGCGCCGGCGTGAACGCGCATCTGGGCGGCACGTACGTCTGCATGGAGGGCCCGCAGTTTTCGACGCTCGCCGAGTCCAACACCTACCGGCAACTGCGTTTTGACGTGATCGGCATGACCAACCTGACCGAAGCGAAACTCGCCCGCGAGGCGGAGCTGTGCTACGCCGCCTTCGCGATGATCACAGACTACGACTGCTGGCATCCGGAGCACGATTCCGTGACGCTGGAGATGATCGTCGGCTACTTGAATCGCAACACGGCGAACGTGCAAAACGCCATCCGCGAGGCGGTGCGCGACTTGGGCGATGACCGCAGCTGCAAGTGCTCCTCGGCGCTCGCGCACGCGGTGCTCACGGACCGCAAGAAGATCCCGGCGGCGACGAAGAAGCGCCTGGCGCCGATCATTGGCAAGTACTTCGGCAAGGGCGTCTAGATTTTCGCCACACCATACAAGAAGGAGTTTGAATGTCACTTTTGGTCGTTGGATCTGTTGCGTTTGACGCTATCGAAACCCCCCTTGGAAAGGTCGATCGCACGCTCGGAGGCGCAGCCAGCTACTTCGCGCTGGCCGCCAGCCATTTTTCCCCCGTGCGCCTGGTGGCGGTTGTTGGAGAGGATTTCAGCAAAAAGGACGAAGCCGTTTTTAAGGGACGCAAGATCGATTTGACGGGACTCGAGCACGCACCGGGAAAATCCTTCTTCTGGGCCGGCCGCTACAGCCAGAACATGAACGAACGCACCACGCTGGCCACCGAGCTGAACGTGTTTGCGGAATTCCGCCCCACGCTGCCGGATTCGTATCGCGATTCGTCGTTTCTATTTTTGGGGAACATCGATCCCACGCTGCAGCGCTCCGTGCTTGGGCAACTGCGCCGCAAGCCGAAAGTGGTGGGGCTGGACACCATGAACTTCTGGATCGAGCGCACCCCCGCGGAGTTGCGCGAAACGCTGAAGGGTGTGGACGTGCTTACCATCAACGACGATGAAACTAGGCAGCTCACGAGCGAACACAACTTACTGCGCGCGGCAAAGCACATCTTCAAGATGGGCCCCAGCACGCTGATCGTGAAGCGCGGTGAAAACGGCGCGCTCATGATTCACGACAAGTTTATCTTTTCGGTTCCGGCGTATCCGCTTGAGGAAGTTCGCGATCCGACGGGGGCCGGGGACACCTTTGCGGGCGGTCTCATGGGCTACCTCGCCGCAGCGGGCCGCGTGAATGAGAAAACGCTCCGCTCCGCGATGGTCTACGGTTCGGTGCTCGCGAGCTTTACCGTCGAGCGCTTCGGCGTGGAGCGCCTGGCGCGCGTCACGCGTAAGGAGATTACCGCGCGGGCACGGCGCTTCGCGGCGCTCACGTCGTTCAAGCTTTGACCGAGGCTTTGCTCGCCGGACTTTGGCGGCCAACCCTTCCGTACGCCGGGGAATCCGAGTTGACGTGCCGCGCGCGGGGGTGCTATCAATCTTGGCTGCTTTCTGAGGGGGTTCGCAGGCGTCTTCTGTTTCCCTCGTCGCTTTCCCGGCTGTCCGCGGCTATCGATGCGGAGAGCGGCTCCGGGGTCCCCGTGGAAACTTGGGAGGTTCTTTTGAAGCGTTCGTGGCGGCTGGTGTGGGGGTTTGCTTTTCTGGGCGGGGCGCTGTCCGGTTTGGCGGGGTGCAGCAGCAATGTGCAGCCGGTCGGCACGCCGATCATGACCAATGTGTTTCCCTCGAATGTAACGGTCGGCAGCCAATCCTTCACCATGTTCGTCACCGGGGCGGATTTTATTTCGGGGCCGCAGGGCGTAACGTTCGCCTACTGGAACGGTTCGGCGCGATCGACCGTACTGAACACGCAAACAGGCGAATTGGCCGTCGTTATTCTGCCTTCCGACGTGGCTGCGGCAAACATCGCCGCGATCACTGTGGCGAATCCGCCGCCCGGAGGTTCGTGCGCTGATGCCGGTGGAATTTGCGGCAACAATAAGTTCACGATCGTGGCGCCCCAAGCGGGCGACCCTCAGATCGATCCCGTCACTCCCTTTTCCCCGGTCAGCGCCAAACCGGGAGACGCGGGCTTCACGCTGACCGTCAACGGCTCGAACTTTGCGGCGGGTGACGTGATCGTGATAAACGCGTCACAGCGTGCGGCAACGTATATAAGCTCGAGCAAGATGACCGTGGATCTGACGTCGAACGACCTCATGACCGCGGGATTCATCAATGTGATCGTTAGCGAGCCGAACAGGCTCAACGCCTCACCGGTAGTAAACTTTCCAGTCATTGGGCCATCAAGCGCCACCCCCACCCTGGGATCGCTGAGTCCCTCGAGTATTGCTTCCGGCAGCTTCGATTTCCAAATGACGGTGAAGGGATCGGGCTTCGCGCCCAACGCCGTGATCGAATGGAACGGCAGCCCGCGCGCGACCGCGTTCATATCCGGGTCGCAACTCGTGGCATTGATTCCCGCGTCCGACCTGGTGATCGCAGGCAGTGCCAACGTCACGGTTACGAACCCCACGACCGCGGCTACGCCCGGCGGTGGTACGTCTGGCATGGTTATGTTTACCGTCAGCCATTGAGGACGGCACAGAGTTTTGGGGCGCATGGCGTTGCAGTTCCCGCATTCCCGGCGTTCGCGCGGCTAGACGCGCCTGGGAAAATTCCTTATCCTAAAATTCAGTACATGCAGAAGCCCATTAAGCCGCCCGCTTTGCGTCCCGGTGATGCCATTCGCGTGCTCTCGCTCGCCAGCCCCGTGAAAGAGGACTTTCTGGAAAGGGGCTGCGAGGAGATCATGCGCCTGGGATTTGTTCCCAAGGCCGCCCGCCCGGGCTTATTTGCCCGCGAAAGTTTTTTTGCCGGATCTACGGCAATTCGCCAGGCGGCGCTCGAAGAAGCGCTGGCCGACCCCCAAACGCGCGCGATTTTCTGCTCCCGGGGTGGCTACGGCTCGACGTACCTGCTCGACGAATTGAGTCGCTGATGCCGCCTCGCCAAAGATCTTGTTAGGCGCGAGCGATATTACTTCTCTTCAGATCTATCTTTGGCAGAAATTTGGCTGGGTTGTTTTCTACGGCCCCATGGTGGCAGCCAACTTTAACCAAGGCCCCGGTGCTCCGCACGGCTACGTCCGCGCGAGCCTGCTGCACGCGCTCACCGAAACGAAAAGCGGCTGGCCTGTCGACCTGCAGGGAGAATCGCTCGTGCCCGGCGAGGGGCAGGGCGTGCTGCTCGGAGGCTGCCTCACGCTGGTCGAGACGACTCTGGGTACGCCGTGGGAGCTTGCGACCGACGGCGCGATTCTGCTGCTCGAAGATCGCGGCATGAAGCCGTATCAAGTCGATCGGGCGCTGATGCACTTGAAGCAAGCCGGGAAATTTCAGGACGTGAAGGGAATCATCCTCGGCGAGTTTCCGGATTGCGAAGCGGCGCCCGGCGACGAAACCGTGCGCGATGTAGCCCTCCGCGTGCTTGCGCATCGCTCGGAGTGCCCATCGTATGGGGAGCGCCGGTCGGCCACACGGCGCGTGCCGCACTGACTCTGCCACTGGGCGTCCGCGCGGAACTTTCCAGCGCCGGCCGCGGCGTGTTGCGCGTTCTCGAACCCGCGTGCGCCCATGAACTCAGGACTCGGCTCGCCGCAGGTGAGGCATATTCATCTACTGGGCATCGGCGGAGCGGCCATGGCTCCCGTCGCCGGGATGCTCAAGGAGCGCGGCTTCGAAGTATCCGGTTCCGATGTGAACGTCTACCCTCCGGCATCGACGCTGCTGACTTCGCTCGGCATTCCGTGGAAGGAAGGGTATCGCGAAGAAAACCTTACGCCGATGCCCGATCTGGTCGTGATCGGCAACGCCCTTTCGCGCGGCAATCCGGAGATCGAGCGCATCCTCGACGAAAAGATTCCGTACTGCTCCATGCCGCGGCTGCTTGAAGACTATTTCATCCCTGGGCACACATCGATCGTGGTGGCCGGCACGCACGGAAAAACTACTACTACGGCGATGCTCGCGTGGATTCTTCACAGCGCGGGCCGGCGCCCGGATTTTCTGATCGGTGGCGTGGCGCCCAATTTTGGAGAGCGCAGTTACGGCCTGGGCGGCGGGGAAGAGTTCGTCATCGAAGGCGACGAGTACGACACCGCGTTCTTCGATAAGGGTCCGAAATTCCTGCACTACCATCCCGACGAGCTGATCCTGACGTCGCTTGAATACGACCACGCCGATATTTATCCGGACCTTGCTTCCATCGCGCTGCAGTTCCGGCGGCTAGTGAATCTGGTGCCGCGCCACGGACGAATTCTGATCTGGGGCGAAAGCGCGGAGCTCAAGGAAGTGACCGCCAAGGCCTTCTGCCCCGTGGAAACATTCGGCCTAACGCCGGACTGCGATTGGTTTGCGGGCGACATCGCGTGGCATGACGAAGCCACCGAATTCCGCGTCGTGCATTGCGGCCGAGAGGTCGCGCGAATTCGCATTCCCGTGGCCGGACGCCACAATATTCTCGATGCGCTCGCGGCTATCGCCTTGGCGCACGGCCGCGGCGTGGACGACGCCGCCATCTCTCGCGCGCTCGCCACGTTCCAGAGTGTTCGCCGCCGCATGGAGATTAAAGGTGAGGTCGGCGGAGTACTCGTCGTCGAGGATTTCGCGCACCATCCTACGGCTATCCGGCTGACTCTCGAAGCCGCGCGCACCCGCTGGGCCGGCCGCAGAATTTGGGCGGCTGTCGAACCGCGCTCGAACACGATGCGCCGCAAGATTTTTCAGCAGGCGCTGCCGGATGCGCTGGCGCTGGCGGATGGCGTGTATTTGGGCGCCGTCAACCGCGCGCAACTGCTTGCCGATGAAGATCGGCTGTCGCCGGAAGCCATCGCCGAATCGGTACGCGAGCGCGGCCGCAGCGCGCGTGCCTGCGGATCGTCCGAAGAGATTGCCGAACTCCTCGCAGACGGCGCACAGCCGGGCGACGTGGTGCTGATCATGTCGAACGGCAGCTTCGAGGGTCTTACCAGCAAGCTCTTCGAGCGACTGAATGCCCGCACCGGAGTCCGCGATTGATCCAGCACCGGGACGGGGTCCATCGCTATCGAGGTTTTCGGGCACTCGCGCTGCGCCTGGCCGCGCCTGTCTTTTTTGGCGCGCTTTCGCTGCTGGGCACCGCCGGCCCTGCCTCGGCTACCATCCGCTATCGCGTTTCACTGGCTAATCCGGAGCAGCATATTTTCCAAGTGTCGATGACCGTGCCGGTGGAGGGCCAGCAAGTGGTTGTCGCGCTCCCGGCCTGGAACGCCCTCTACCAGATTCGTGACTTCTCGCTTCGCGTCAAGGGCATCAGTGAGGGCTTCAGCGGCGACTGCGGGTCTCCCAAAGCCGGGCCTCCGGAAATACACATGCTCGACAAGCAAACCTGGCGAGCTTCGGTGAGCGGTACGTGCCCGCCCGGCGGCCACAACAGCTTTGAGATTCGCTATTCAATCTTATGGAATGATGGGGGCCCGTTCGACACGCAGCTGAACGATCACCACGCCTTCATAAATCTCGCCGAAGTCCTGATGTACGTGCCGGACCGCCGCGCCGAAGACGTAGCGGTGACTTTCAGCGATGTACCGGCGGGATGGAAAACCACGGCCCAGCTTGACGCCGCGCCTGACGCCAACACGTATACCGCGCCGAGTTACGATGCTTTGGTCGATGCACCGGTGGAAGCAGGGAAGTTCGATGAATTTGAATTCTCGAGCGGCGGCACGCGCATTCGCGTGGTGGTGGACGCCGCCCACTGGGACAAGGGACGCCTGGAAGATGCGCTGCGCCAAATCACGGCCTACCAACTTCAATTGATGGGCGGCTCGCCTCCGTTCGATCCCCCCGATCGCGGCTACATGTTCATTTTTCATATTGGCCCGTTCAGCGAAGTGAGTGGCGGAGGCATGGAGCACGCCAACTCGACGGCCATCAGCGGCCCTTCGGTTGAATCCGTTGCCAGCACTGCGGCGCACGAATTCTTCCACGTGTGGAACGTGAAGCGCATTCGCCCACAGGCTCTCGAACCGGTGGACTATACCCGGGAGCAATACACGCGGGCGCTGTGGTTTGCCGAGGGCGTGACCAACACATACTCCTCTTTCACGCTTGCGCGCACCGGTTTATGGTCCAAGAAGCAGTTCTTCGCGGACCTGGCTTCGCAAATCAGCGACCAGGAATCCCGTCCGGCGCGGGTGTGGCAGAGCGCGGAGGATTCCAGCCTCGAGGCGTGGTTTGAAAAGTACGAAGTTTACAACGCGCCGGATCGCAGCATCTCCTACTACACCAAGGGCCAAATTATCGGTGTCCTGCTCGACGTGGCTATCCGTGACGCCACCGACAATCACAAGTCGCTCGACGACGTCCTTCGCCGGATGAACGTAGAATATGCGCAGCAGCACAAGTTCTACGACGAAAGCGAGGGAATCCGCGCGGCCATCGAGGAAGTATCCGGAAAAAGCTTCGAGGATTTCTTTCGCCGCTACGTTTCCGGCACGGCGGAAATTCCTTACAATGAGCTTTTGGCGCCAGCCGGTCTGGAACTCAAAGAGGACGGATTGAGCGGAAAAGACACGCGATACACGATTGGCGAAGTGGCGCACCCCACCGAGCGGCAGCGCCGCATTCTGGCCGGTTTGTTGCACGGACGCACCGATTGAGATGACTCCGCGCAGTCAGCTCCTAACCCGCTGATGGTCCTATGACCCGCCAACAGCATGACGCCTCCAATTCGAACAACTTCACCGAAATAACGCTCAAAGTAGGTAATAATCCTGGCGAGCCGTCCGGAGCCGCAGTTGCCACCATTCATACCCATTTGGCAGAAGGTCACATATCTACGCCGAGCCGGGCCGACACGACCGAGACCCAGGTTAGACCGCACGACCTAAGCATCTGCGTGGAATCCAAAGATGACCTTTACCCAACCGGATTAGATTGGAAACAAATTACCCTTCTCGGTGAGCCGGGCCGCGGACCTTTTACGCCGCGAGATAGGGACTGACATGAAGCTGAGCCATCGCATCTCTTTGTGGTTGGGCTTTCTCACGCTGATGATTGCGGCCGCTGCCGCGCACGGAGATTTTCGCAAGGACGCGACAAGCCAAGTGGATGAGGCATGGGCAGGTGCAAACGTTGAAGAGGCAACCGATGATCTATTGCCAATGGACCGGCCCAACCCAAGCGTTAAAGAGCAAGATTACATCACCTATCGCTACACACATTGGTTTGTGATCGCATCACGCGAATATTCCTTTTCCCTGATCCGGAACTCCTACGAACGCCCGGGACCTTTAACTTTTTACTGGACGGCGCGCGTGAGCATGCCGGACGGCGATTCGATCTTCGAGCAACTGGCTCAGCTCCATTCTCGAAGTCCTAACCAGAGCCTCTCTGAACTTGAGCAGCAAATAAGAATAAAGACATGGACCTTCGACGAGAGAACCTGCCCCATTATTGCCACAAGGGCCGCGATATTTCTCGACCGACCGTTCAAGGTGCCTTTCAATGCTAACCTTTCGTCCGGCGACACCCCATCTTTCGAGTTTCACGTTAATAGCCTCAATACCAGTTTGACGATTACGACCCGAGACGGAGCGTATTCATTAGTCTCGTGGGGGGCCGAAACTCGTCGCCTGCTTGCTCAATGCGGTGCACCAGAAACCGCCGCGTCAAGACAAGATCAACGCTTCCAATGATTCGCTCCGCCTTTGTTTCTCTCTTTGTTGCTGTGGCCATTTTTCTGGTGCTGCCGTGGTACATCCTGTGGACGGCAATCACCGGCGACGCCGGCCCCATGTACCGCGTGAGCATGAAGGCATGCCGCGTGGTCTGCCGCATTGCCGGCATGGAGGTGTTCATCGAGGGACTCGAGAATATTCCAGCTGGGGCGTGCATCTTCATCGCGAACCACGCATCGAATCTCGATCCGCTGGCCCTGATGCCCTGGATTCCGCTACGCGTATCCGTCCTCCTCAAGCAGGAGCTTCTTAATGTGCCGGTACTCTCCTTTGGGATGCGGCAGGCGAAGTTCGTCCCGATTCGCCGCGAGGACCGCGAATCCACCACTGCCAGTTTGGAGGCTTGCCGAGAAGTTTTGCGCCGGGGACTTCCGCTGCTTATTTTCGCGGAGGGTACACGCAGCCGTGACGGCCGCTTGCGCCATTTCAAAAAGGGAGCGTTTGTCCTGGGGATTGAGGCGGGCGTTCCGATCGTTCCCGTATCGATTTCCGGCACGCGGAACCTACTCCCGCCCGGGAGCAGCTCACTGCGCCCCGGTGAGGTCACCACTCGCATTGGCCCCGCCGTGGACGCCGCAAAATTCACGTCCGATCGCCGGTCGGAGCTGACCGCCCAGGTTGAGGCGCTGGTCGCTGCAGGCCTGCCGCCCGAACAACGGCCGCTGGCGAAAACTCCCGTGACGCCAGAGGATTCCGGCGAATAGCGCGCGGGCGCTAAACTCTGGGAGACGCCTTAGTCACGCACCGTTTTGGTTCTGAAACCTGACTACCGTTCACTGTACTCGATCGCTCGGCGCATTCGTCACCAGACGTTTCGGCAGGAATTCTCGGAATATATTCCCGCCCACTCGTCCGGCGAGGCCGATGGCGGCGTTCGTGAACACCAGGTTTGCTCCACGACTCCTCTGCGGATAGTACAGATTGGAGATCGCCGCCGCGCTCACGTCCCCAAGCAAATAAGAATAGTTGGGCTGAGTCAGCCCGCTATCGCTGCGTGTAATAAATGCGGAGCCGACCGCGTGCATGAGGCGGGACTTAACCGATCCCGAACCCTGGTAGTAGTAGCGCGGATCCTGGTGGAGAAGCGACGGGTAGACCGCATGGGTCAGCATGTCGCTGATCCGTCCATCGGCAAACTTTGCGCCGAAACGCTTGCCATATCCCTCAAAGCCTTGCCCATATCCGGGAAAAGTGTTCGTCGCCTGCTCGATGCCCGCAGCGAAGCCTACGCCGAGCATGGCAACCGGATCGAATGTGCCCCGAATGGCGAGCGAAAATTTCTGTTTCGAAGTGAGCGGGGCTGCGTCATCAATGTAGCTTGTATAAAAGTTTGGGAAGAACCCCACCAGACGCTGCTTCTCTTCGACCCTTATCTGTTCGGCGGCGATCACTTCGGCGGGAAGCACCGTCACCTGTATGTTTGTCGACGCGAGAGACAATGAGATGTAGGGGAGCTCGTAAGCCTGCTGTCTCGTGAGGGCAAACTCGGCGGAGGTGAAAAGCGCAAAGCCCTTCGCATTGACGACTACGAGGTAGGAGCCGGGAAGAACCTTTGTAAAACCAAATTCGCCGTTCGCCTCAGACACCACCGTGTTCGATTGCGTTCCGTCCCTCGGAATCAGGGTCACGTCCGCGCCAGGGACGGAGGCTCCGCTTAGGTCCAGCACCGTGCCTGCCACGCTGGCCGATCTCTCCAGAGCGGGCGTCTCCGCTAGCGGCGCTTCTGAGAGGGAGCTGGGGGGAATCGCTAACGCGGCTGTTTGTTGCTGTGCGGGTGTGCTCGCTGGTACCAGGCATAGCAGAAGCGACCCGCATGAGATAGCGGCATAGAGACCGGGGCAAAGGGCTTTTCTCAAAGAGTAGTTGCGAGGTATAGAGGAAGCCACAGTGCGGGGCTCAGTCGGGCCCAAGCGGCTCGCGCGAAGAGAAGTAAGCGCACACATCACAAAGGCACCTTGGTCAACTGCGTGGTTCAAGTCTTAAGGCGGATTTATGAACTATTAAACTGCAGCGCCGAGGCTCGTCTGCGTATCGATTAGCTCACACAGGCAATCGCGGTTCTGTGCTGTATTGAACACTTTGAGACTTGCTCCTTGAGGGTTACCCTAGCGGGTCAGTACTGGCTCGATCTTTTGTGTGGAGGATATCCCGATGCGTTTCTCAGTGATTGCCGGTCCGCGCCAGCGCCCCGACCTCAAGCAGTCGGCGGCCGATGCGTGGTGGAATTATGTGAATGACGCGGTCTTGGCCGACAAGCTTGGTTTTGATTCGGCGTTCATCGGCGAGCACCATTTCTGTTTTGCTTCTGGCAATTCTTCGCCGCTCGTGATGCTCGCGCAAATCGCGGCGCGCACCGAGCGCATTCGCGTGGGAACTTCGGTGATTTGCATGCCGTTTCACAATCCGCTGCGGGTAGCCGAGGATATCGCCGCCATCGACATCGTTTCCAAGGGCCGGTTCGATTTCGGCGTGGGCGTCGGCTCCCAGTTCGAGGAGTTCGAAACTTTCGGTATTCCTTCTTCGGAGCGCTTCGGCAGAACTTGGGAGGCGATCGACATCATCGAGCGCTGCCTGCATGGGGGCGAAGAGGCGTTTTCGCACAAGGGCAAATATTTCGACTTCCCGAACGTGCGTTGGATCATTCCGCCCTACCAGGAGCGGATACCGATTTTCTGGGGCGGCTTTGGGCCGCAGGGAGTGCAGCGGGCCGCAGAGCGCGGGTACCATTTGATCGCCCCGGACGTTACCGGCACCTATGCCCGTGTGATGCGCGAGCACGGCCGCAAGCCCGAGGATCATTACATCGGCTTCGTGCATGCCGTCAGCATCGCCAAGACAAAGGAAGAGGCGTTCCAGGCTATCGCAGACGGCTGCTTGTGGGTCAGCAATATCTATGCCACGCGCCGCAATCTCGATGGGACATGGCCGCCCGAATCGGCCCGCCTCACCATGGAGCAATTGCGCAAGGGATGGGAGACGGGCACGCAAGTCGGTTTCTCTACCCCGATTGCAGGCACGGTCGAAGACGTCATCCAACGCTTCTTGCCTATCGTGCAGGGCAAGATCGGGCTCATCACGCATATCGGCATCGAGGTGCGTCCGCCAGGAACAAAGACGGAGGATGCCGAACGCACCATGACGCTTTTCGCCAAAGAGGTCATGCCGGTACTGAAAGCCGAGGCGACGAAGCGAGGGATCTAGAATTCGTGCCGGCACGGCGTATGTGTCGATGGCCCGCGGGCACTTTGCACGCGCGTTTCGTCGTAATGGCGAGGTTTCATTTCAGAGAAGGGGATGCGCAGATCATGAAACTCCACCGTTTCTTTAGCGCAACGGTCGCGTTGTGTTTACTGCTCGCAAGCGTCGCGCCCTTGTCGGCGCAGGATGATGGCCTGCAATTCAATGTGCCGTATTTGTGCAATGACGGCATCACCTACGTGGTGCACAAATGCCAGACCGGCCCGAAGGGGGAGTTTTGCTATTACCAGGCCGAAGGGCAGTCGGAGCGTTACAACACGCGCTCTCAGGTTGTGTATCAGATGACGAAGCTTTGCAAAGTGAAAGCCGCAGCGCCCGCCGGTGCGGGGCCGGGTGGTACAGGGGCCGCGGGTGCGGCGTCGGGAGGTCCAGCAGCTGCCCAGCAGTCCTCTGATCTTCAGACCAATACGCCTTACCAATGCGCCGGAGGCATTGCGCTCACGGTATTTCAGTGCCAGAAACAAAACGGCCAGGACTATTGCTTCGTCAAAGCTGAAGAAAACGGAAAGTTTCTTCTGAAGGTACCCAAGCCTCGAGCCGAAATAGTCACGCAGCTCAAGGCGTGCAAGGCCGGAACGCCTTTCAATCCTCCCTATCTCGCCGAATTTCCCAGCTCCTACCGCGTCGTGCAAGGCATGGTGGTCGGCGATCCTCGTGACAACGTGACGCGAGCCGTGGGCGCCTTTTATCAGCTGAGCGAGATTATTAACGCCCTGGCCGGGCAGCGCGCCCCGGCCGGCTACTCGCCCGACGAAAAGAAACTCCTGGACGACTACAGCAGGATTCAATCTCAACTCATACAAGCCGCGGGGCAAAAGTTTCCCGGGCAGCCGTTCGATCTTGCGAAGAATCCCTACCACTTCAGTCGCTCGGACCCGAAATTCGGATTCGAAGGCATTCCGGTGTGGGTCACTTTCCTTTCTCCAAGCTTGCAGGCGCAGTTTGCTCAAATCGTGGGGGGCAACGACCCGCGCTACACCGCTGCCGTCGAGCAGGAGAAGCGGACGGCGATGCAGCAACTCCAGACGAACATTGCGGTTCAACAGTCCGAGCAGAGCATGCCGAAAGATGCCGGGTCGGTTGCGATGCGCAAGTGTATGGAGTCGGGACGCAGCGACACGGAGTGTCTTGGCGAAGGGATGAAACAGGGCCTGGTCGACCTGGCCGGCGGAAACCCTCTCGACACCCTGCGATCTCCGGGCAGAGATCCGGGATTGCGTTTGACGGGAACGTATTCAGCCGGAAACTTCGCCGTTGGGTTCGACCAGACCATGGTATCGGTCAACTGCGGGACGCTTGTGTCGCAGGCACTCCCATATTCGATCGAGCGAAGCGCCTCTGGGCTGGTGGTAAAGATTCCCATTCAGCCGAAGCCCCTGGTTCTTTCCTATCGAGACGGGAAGCTCGCCGGGCCGGGGCCGACTGATGTGGCTGGTCGGGTTGTAATCGGCGGTGCGACCGACAGGACGTCGACGACATATGAAACGCAGACGCAAACGACTACTACGCAGAGACCGATCGAAGCGAACGACGTTCCAAACTACAGCGCCGATCAAGTAAACCAAAACGGATCGGAATATTCGGTGAATGAGCAGAGCACTTCCTCGGCGAGCGTACCGACGACGGTGCATCACTACAGCGTACCGACCGCTCCGAAAACCGAGCGGTGCAATGTGGGAGTGCTCCCTTCAACCGGAGAGACCGTGAAGGTCTCCGCCGCCATGACGACATTGCTCGGCACCGAAGCCAGCAAGTCGGCGAACACCGCGCCGGGACTGCGGCTGAATGGGAGATATTCAGCGTCGGATGGGCTGAAAATAGAATTCCGCTCCGACTCAGCGACCGTCGAATGCGGGGCAGCGGCCAACTCGGAGGGTTACGCCGTGGTGCCCGAGGGCGGCCAGCTCGTGGTCAAATTCCAGAACAGTGCCGGGCCGCTCTCGCTTGTCCTGCAGCCGGACGGAACTCTCACCGGTTCAGGCTCGGTAGACGTCGCGGGCAGGAAGATGTACAAGTCGGCCAGCGGCGATATCGCCTACACGCCGCAGAATGCTCGCTGCACGCTGGGCACGCTGACGGCGAACAAGTAAGGGGTCGAGCGTACGCGAGTAGCCAGCAGGGAAAACGGCGGGATGCAGCTTTAGGCGCTGACGGACAGCCAACCGGCGCCTTCACATTGGCCACACGTCTTATCGTTCCGCCACCCTGTGGTGAGGCACGGTTCACATTCCGACCAGGCGTTCCCAACGATGGTACTGCGGTTCGTCCCTCTGCATCTCTTTCCGTCGATCGTGCGCCCGCACCTTCCAAAAGCGAGTTGTGGATAGTAACCAGGTGTTCGGCAGATCGTGCAACAGGTGAGCGGTTTGTCGCGCTTCAATGGGGTCAATCGAAAACTGGAGGTAAGTCTAGTTACTAACGAATAGCCAGCCGGACGAAGCATCACAGTGGCTGCACATGCTGCTTCCTGTCCACCCTGTGGCTTTGCAGTGCGCGCATTCCTTCCAGGCGCTCTTCACAGTGGCACGCAGGTTCGTTCCCCGGCATTTAGTCCCCGTACGAGTCCGCCCGCATAGCCCATCGACGAGTACGATGGAGTTTCCCGGCGCCCTGCAGTTGGTACACGAGGTGACTGGTCTGGGACGTTTCATGCAGTTGATAAGACATTTTAGCACGCCGAGGCGTCAGGGTGCAGTTTTAACAACGAACAGCCCGGAACAGTTGCATTAGCTCGCGTTTCTGGGTGTTCCGCCTGATGGGTGTTGTGGGGCGCTTTCGCCCACGGCGTGCCTTAGACTCGTGACGGGTTATCAAAGTTCCATACTTCAACGACCAGCTTTGCCAAATGACCAGCGCGGGTCAGGATCGTCTTTTCATCCCACTGGTCATAGTTGGTAGCGATCTCATTGCTCATGACCACCTTTGACTGTGCGTACTTTGGTCGTTTGAGCGGATATTCCAAGTTTGCTACCTTCCTATTCGCCCTTTTGCCGAAGATCGTGAGGTTTCCGATATGCCAGGTAAAGGGTTCCAGCCTTTCTTGGTTTGCTTTTCCGCCCCACTCGTTTTCCGCAGGGTTCTGGGGATAAATATGTTCAAGATTCGTCTCCCCGACCACGACTTGTTTCTCCGCGTCTTGTTTGTAGTTGGCGAGTCGATTCATAACGTATTTGGCGTCCGGGGCGTCGAGGACAGTCGTTTCCTTGACCACGGCCTCTTTGATGGCAGCGTCATTCGGAGCGCGGCTAATAAGCGCATCCTTGACGTACTTGACCGCCTTCTGTGACGTGGCCTTATCTTCTTCACTTTTCACCATGCCACGGACCTCACGCGCAAGCTTATATAACAAATCTTCCATGCCGGCCGAATCGAGATTGCCGATGATCGATAGCACGCACGAACGGTCTCGACTCCTCTGGTAATTGCCCTTCGTCGGCTATCGCTAAGCTCATGTAGTCATCACATTCGTCGCCGCACAACTTGGCGAATTCCAAGCTTGCGATATTATGCTTCTCGATGTGGTTCTTCAGTGCAGTGAAGAGATCATCCTTTTTCAGATCGCCATACTTAGATATCCACATCGCCCGCAAGAAATCGTGGATATCGTGCGTCCCCATTTTCTGGACCATTCGGTCAGGTGCTGCGAATGTCCTTGCGCTCGTTTTCCTTGGCTTGTTCCATGAGATAGCTCAACAGCAGGTCCGGTGGCGACAGTCGCAGTCCGCGATCATTTAGAGTGGTAAAGATTTTGAACGCGGCTTCTTGCGAATTAACCGGTATCCGGGCCATTACGAGATCACTAATCAAAGTCTGCTTCAGTTTCTTGAGAATAGTGATGGCCTTCAGCGCATCCATCTGTGGTTGGACCGGGCCAGTCAAAGCCAGTAATTGCTCTCGTAGGGTCGCTCGCGCCGCCCTTATGTTGCGGTGAGTAAGCTGCTTTGCCTCTGTTTTGGAGGGCGGGTCTATCTGAATCGTGTCCTTGAAGTACAAGCGGTCAGTTTCGCCCATTTCAAGAGAACACTCACTCTCTTCGTTAATAATAAACTGCGATTGCAGAAGGGCGGCGAAGTCGGATGCTTGGGGAATTCCAGTTTGTTTGCCAATATCTCTTGCTACATCGCGCATCACGCTGAACAAAATGGTTACCGTAGCTAGTCGTTGTTGTCCGTCGAGAAGCCAAACGATCCCCTCCCTTGGCTCGGATAGGGTGACGATCGGGCCAAAGAAGTGCGGGTCGGCACCCTTCACTTCGCTACGTATTCGTTGCTTGTCGACGTCCTGCCAGAATGCTTCGACATGTTTCTTCTTCCACATATACCCACGCTGAAAAGTTGGGATGACAATGCGCTCCCGCGAGAGCGATGTTGTGGCTAGAAGATCGCCTACTCTCGCAGGGCTTGAGTTGAAAACGTCGGACACGGGTCTAACCTCCAAGTCGAAGTAGGGCATTATGCCCCTTTCCCGGTCGGCGAGTCATCCTCGCGCCGCCCTGCCGTCTTTCCGTCCTCCCAGAGCTGTTATACTTCTCTTTGATGGCCGAGAAATTAATCCACGAAATCATTCCCGTCGGCATGTTGCAGTGCAACTGCTCGATTCTGGGCGATTCGGAGACCGGCGAGGCGATCGTCGTCGATCCCGGAGATGACGTCGAGCGCATCCTCGAGATTTTGCGCCGCCGCGGGCTGAAGGTGCGCGCCATCGTCAGCACCCATACGCACATCGATCATGTCGGCGGCCTTGCTCAGCTTCACCGCGCCACGGGAGCGCCGGTGCTCATTCACGAGGCTGACCTCCCTCTGTATTCCAATCTCGAGATGCAGGCGGGATGGCTCGGCATTCCCACTCCGGAGATCATGAAGATCCGCGATTTCGTGAAAGAAGGCGACGCCCTCAGGTGGGGCGGCTTTGCCGCGCGCGTGCTGCACACTCCCGGGCATACGCCGGGCAGCATCAGCCTGGTCGTCGAACCAGGCAGCGAAACGTCCGCGGACGCTCCCAAAGCAACGCACGTCCACACCGCGGAAGGGCACAGCGCTCCGTCGCGACTGATTGCCGGCGACACTCTCTTCCAAGGCAGCATCGGCCGCACCGACCTGCCAGGCGGCTCGTTCCCGCAGATCATCCGCTCCATCCACGATAAGCTGCTGGTTCTGCCCGACGATCTCATCGTTTACCCCGGCCACGGGCACACCACGACGATCGGCGAGGAACGCGAACACAATCCATTTTTGCGCTAGGCCATCCCCGAGTGCAGGGTTTAATCCCGGTGAAACGGAGAAGCGCAGACTTCCAGTGTATTCCGCCAGGCTGCTTCGCAACGCACACTACCTAGTCCTAGAACCACATATTGCGGCGTTAGGAACAGCTTTTATCGCGCTAACTTTACTCATCTCCACAGTCGCCACATAATCATTTCGGCATTGTTTGCCGTGTCCGCGCGCCAGGGGGACGTTGGGTATGCCTCTATCTTGGGTTGGCCACGACTGTCGGCTCCCAGAAGGGCTCCAAAGTCATTTGCTGCTTCGTTGCGCTATACTCTCCCCCAGGGCTCGCCAGCGGTCATGCTGTTTTTCCCAATGTGTGATTCATGCGGAATTTTCGGGGGCAGCTGCTGCATGCCTTCCGTTGAAAGATAGCGGGGTAAAGCCAAATGAGAAGATCCGATTTAGTGCGAAATGCCAACAAGGGCAAGACCGTGCGTACGTCGCAAATTGTTTTCGGCGAGCGGCAGCATCTGCTGCGCGTGCTCGATTCGGTCGAGCACAGCGCTTTGCCCGCCGCGCGCTTGGACCAGGAGCGGCGTGTGATCGAGCAGTTAATCCACGCGCGCACGCAAGAGCTCAACCGCATCAATCCCGGCTGGGATGAGAAAGTGGGCACCGTGCTGAGCGCGGAAGTCAAGCCCGACCTGCTGGACATGCTCTCGCGTGAGGCGCCGAAGGAAGACTACTACTTGCTGCGGCTCATCAGCGAGCATCCCAAAGTGACGGCCAAGACGCTGGGCCGCCTCTCGCACCATCCCTATTCGGCGATTCGCGAGAACATCGCGCGCCATCCCAATAGCGACGCCGGCACGCTGTCTCGTTTGAGCCGCGATCGCAGCCAGCCGCTGTGGTATCTGGTGGCGTTCAATCCCAACGCGCCTGCGCCGCTGCGCAAGAAGCTGCAGGAGCGCATGCGCCGCCTGGGCGAAAAATCCGCCACGCAGTAGTCTGCGCCAGACGCATTAATCTCCGGGCGGATGTATTTGTCTTGTGGCGGATGAAATAGTCTTCTGGCCGGTTAAGACCGATTACCGCGGGGCTTGAGGGGTCGTCTCTGCGGAAGCGATGTGTGAACTTCCTGCGGCGAGTTTCGCGGTGATTTCCTTCACATAGTTCTGCGTCTCCGGAAACGGCGGCACTCCCCGGTAGCGATCCACCATTTCCGGCCCGGCATTGTAGGCCGCCAGCGCCAGCTTCAAATTCCCGCCATAGCGCAAAAGCAAATCCTTCAGATAGTGGGCGCCGGCGTCGATGTTCTGTGCGGGATCGAAAACGTTGGCAACGGCATACCGGCTGGCTGTCTCGGGCAGCAACTGCATGAGCCCCAGGGCGCGCTTGCGCGAAACGGCGCGGGCGTTGAAATTGGACTCCGCGGCGATCACCTGGGCGATCAATTGCTCGTCGAGGCCGTGCTTCACCGCCGACGCGCGAATGAAGTTCGCGTAGCGGACCCCCGGAACACCCTGTGGCAAGGCCCGAAACATGTCCTCCGGCTCGACTGCCAGCAGGTTATCCGCGGCCATCTCCACAGACCCGCCGTCGACGGCCAACCTTACGCGGTCGCCGGTCAACTCGTAACCGTTTATGTGAAGGCGCTGCCCGGAACGCAGCACGGCGTAGTCTGCGCGCGCGGAGGGAGCCAAAACGACCCCAAGGAATGCAAGCACAAGCATCACAAACCTGATCATTGTGCTGCGTCCCATGCCCTATTTCACCTGTAGCCCTTGGGGATTTGCCGGTGGCGAATTCTGGCTGGCCGGTGGCACGATTCCGTTCATGCGCAGGTACTCCACCATCTGGCCGTAGTGGTCAAAAGCATGCCCCGGAACCCAACTGGCCAGGGCCAGCGGCGTGGTAAGAAAGGAAACCGGAGGATGGGCCACCGGCGTGAGCTGATTCTCCGCAGTGATCGTCGCGATGGCGCGATGGCCGAGGGCGAACGAATCGCGGAGGTATTGCAAGAGCTGCGCCTTAGTGGCGATGGAATCGGGCCCGTTCACGCCCTCGCCGAGCGAGACGTTTGGGGGCGGCGCCTGGCCCAGAATGGCATTGTAGTAGATGTTATTCGTATACGCGATGTGGCGCACTTGCTGCGCAAAGCTGCGCACGCCCTTGAATTCGCCGGTCGTCGGCACGAAATCGTATTTCGACTCGGGCATTGCTTCGGCGGCAGAGACGATTTCGCGTTCCGCGATCGAGAGATTGAAATCCAGCACGGACGCCACGGAGAGCACCTTGGGCGCCTGCGGAGGCCCCTGCGGTAGCGGGCCCGCAGCCGCGGCCAAAGTTGCCGCCAGACATAGCGCGGCCAATCCGATGGCCTTTCCCATTTCAACCCCTCCCGTTCGCGAGCGCGTGCCGCCGGATGGCGTGCGCCACTCCGCATTGTTCGTTTGAGAGCGTCATCGGCCAGCCGCGGTCTTTCAGGAGTGGAACCGCATTCGCCATGACCATCGGCAGGCCCGCGTATTCTAGCATTTCGCGATCGTTCCAGTTGTCGCCGATGGCCATCACTTCCTCGCGGGCGATGCTGCGGCGGCGCGCCCAGTCGGCCAGCGCCACGCCCTTCGTCACTCCAGAGCCGAGCACGTCAAGGATGGCCAAGTCGATTTGCGGATAATCCGCCAGCGCCAGCGAAAAGTCGCCCGCGCCAGGGAGCTTTTCGAGCGTTTCGTACACCGTGCGTATTCGCTGGCATCCTCCAGTGAACATCACTTCCACGGGATCTTCGCCGTCCAGGCACGCCGTGAGCGGCTTGATCTCTCGCACTGAGTCCTTATATTTGCGGTAGTAGTCGCCCCGCAGAGGATCGTCCCAGTCGATGCGCTCGAGCACGATCTCCGTATGGGCCGCGCGATCGAAGACTACCCCCGCCTCCGATAGGAATTTCGGCGTCGCTTCGAGCACCGTGCGCGCCACGGCCACCGGCAAAAGTCGCCGGTCGAGCGTTTCGCCCGCGACGGTCTTGACCAGCGCCCCATTGCTCGAAATCACGTGCATTTCACAGGGGATCTGCTGGGCAAATGCACGCGCGGAGTCGAACCGACGCCCGGTTACCAGCAGGATCTCGATGCCTCGCGCTGCAGCCTCGGCCACGGTTCGCGCGTTCTCCGCCGGCAGCCGCCCCTGGTTATCGAGCAGAGTGCCGTCCAGATCCATCGCGATGAGTCGGATTGCCATAGTCGAAAAAGGCCAAATTGGCTTGGGTTACGGGTTACCCCTGCTCCTATTCTATCGCGTACCGGCCGTCGCCCCGCCGCAATGCGGAGGAAGTTGCCAGTTCATGTAAACTGCGCTCTCTGGGAGCGCTAGAATGACCGAACGCCTCTACTATCGCGATGCTTTCCTGAAGGAATTCGAAGCTCGCGTGATTTCCTGCGAACCCGAGCGAGCTGCCGGCACGGACGGGCCCCGGCGATGGGAGATCGTGCTGGACCGCACCGCCTTCTATCCCACTTCCGGCGGGCAGCCGCACGACCTGGGAACGCTCGGAGGCGTTGCGGTGGTCGAAGTAGCCGACGCGCCCAACATCGCTGATGCGCCCGACGCTGAACACCATACTGTGGTGCACTATGCCTCCGCTGCGATCGCGCCCGGCTTGGTGCGCGGTGAGATCGACTGGGCGCGCCGCTTCGACCACATGCAGCAGCACACCGGGCAGCATCTGCTGTCCGCCGTGTTCATCGAGCTGTTCCAATTCCAGACCGTGTCGTTCCACCTCGGCCGGGAATCCTCGACCATTGACCTGGAGGCGCCCTCCGTCGTGCCGCGCCACCTCGACGAAGCCGAGCGTCGCGTGAACGAGGTTATCTTCGAAGACCGCGTGGTGGCGGTGCGCTTCGGCACCGCCGAAGAGCTGGCAGCCGCGGGTATTCGCAAGGAAGTCGACCGCGAGGGAGTGCTGCGCGCCGTGGAAATCGAGGGCATCGATCGCCAGCCCTGCGGCGGCACGCACCTCGCACGCACGGGGCAAGCCGGCCTGCTTCTGATTCGCGGCATCGAGCGCCGACGCGACGTCTGGCGGCTCGAATTTGTGTGTGGGTTCCGCGCGCTGGCCGCGGCGCGGGGCGATTTCGCCAACCTGACTAAAGCCGCCTCGCACTTGAGCTGCGGCCGGGCCGAGGTCGCGCAAGTGGTGGAGAAGCTGATCGAGGAGCGCCGCGCCCAGCACGGCGCCGCCAAGCGCCTGGAGGAGACTCTAGCGGACTACCAAGCCCGCGCGTTGCTGGCCGAGGCCGTGCGCGGCGTCGGCGGCGTGCCACGCTTACCCGGGGTACCCAGGGTGGTCTCCGCGCTTCTGCCGGACGCATCCCCAGCCTATTTGAAGCTCCTAGTCGGGCGCGTGGTCGCCGTTGCAGCGGAGGAGGGTACTGGCTCCGGCGTAGTCGTGGCTCTCGCCAGCGGCTCGTCTGGGGCGGTGGTGCTGGCGCGGTCGGCGGATGGGAAGTCAGACCTCGGAGCGCTGCTTCGGGAGGCACTGGCGGATCTTGGCGGCAAGGGCGGAGGGTCGGCGGCCTTTGCGCAGGGTTCGCTCGCCTCGCCTGCCAAGGCGGCTGACTTCGTGGAGAGCATGAAGGCACGGCTGGCCGCCCTGGAGTAGGCCCGAGGCAGAATCTACCGGTACGTACCGGGCTTTTCGCCCCTGGACCCCTTGTCTTTGAATACCTTCGAACACCTTGGCACTACCGGGCGTCTCGGGCCTTCCCCACGAAGAATACGGGATTTACCTGATGGTACATCCCTCGCCGACTCTTTACCCTCGGTCAAGCGCACCACGAACGGGAGCTTTGTTGGACGACATTTTGGATTAAGGTGGGGAGACTGCTTCGCACACCCCGACACGCTCTGCCCACCTCGATCGGCGCTCGGCAGGGCTCCCGCCCCCTCTTTTTCCGCAGTGAGTGTTCAAAATGGAACAGCTTTGCGTCTGCTTTCGTCACACCATCAGGGCAATAAATGAAAAAGAGCGAGCTGACGGCGAAGCAGTCGGTATCAGTCACGTGTCCTACGTGCGGGGTCGGTCCGGGCGAGCGCTGCGTATTGCATTCAGGCGGGCTGCGTTCGGAATCACATGTGGACCGCAGGCTGTGCGCTGCGGAGGCGATTGCAAAACGAAACTCGCGCGGTAATGCACGTTCTTAACTTCAACCCCGGAAACTTCGACTTCTGACTTTAGTTTCGAAAATGGGCGCCTACTTCTTTGAAAGCTCGCCCTTAAAACGGTTTTCGACTTCCACACGGCTCAGCGGGTTTTTCACTTTGGCCAGCAGGATCGAATAGACGACTTCATTGCCTTCCAGCTGTGCGGTCAGAAACGCGCCGTCCTCCGGCAGTTCCTGGTAGACGAATTTCACCCTCCTGCCGTCGTCCAGTTTTTTGATCCACTCTTGATCGGGCATGTTCGCAGCTCCTCCGCCCAAGTCCCTCGTGTGCCGCGAGTATACGTCCTTTGAGGGCCGGTGGAAGCGCTTGCGAAATAGATGCTAGAATATTGCGCGCAGTGGGCGTGTAGCTCAGTTGGGAGAGCGCCTCGTTCGCAACGAGGAGGCCGCCGGTTCGAGCCCGGCCACGTCCACCATTCATCTCCGAGAAGGACAAAGAAGATCACTTCTTCTTCCCAGTCCACTCTGAGGGTGCTCCGATTTTCACCCACAGCCAGAAAAGAAACCCCGCGACCACTATAAAGATCGCAATCATAAAGCATCCCCGATACCTGCGTAGGAATTTGAAAGGACGCCTACGAATGTGGGGCTGGCGCCCTGTCTATACGGAGTACTCAGCCACTACATCTCCCGTCCCAGTCCGCGCGGTCGAGTACCGAACGGCCCATCTGTTGAGGCCCCTACCTTGACGAACCGGTAGCAGCGATGTATAGAGGCTGAACAAGCAATAGATCGAATTGGTGAAAAAAGAAAAGAAAGGAGAATGGTTCGTGAAAACATGCCTCGCAGGCAGCATTACGAGGGCGACGATCTTCGCAATCCTGTTGACCCCCGTCTTGAGGGTAAGCGCGCAGGACCTGCCGGACGCGAAACCACTCGATGATATGAAGGCGTTGGCGGCGAAGCCGACGCCGAAAACCCCGGATGGCCATCCCGATCTGAATGGCCGCTGGCAACCACCACGTCTTACCCATGGCGTGCGGGGATCGTATGGGAAGGTCGTAGGCAATGAACACCAGCTCATTTTTGGCGTTCCGATTACTGGCGACGCGCAAACCGATATTGCTGTTACCGACCAGCTGAATGACAGGAAACACCAGACGGCTAAAAACCGGGAGACAAACGCGCCTCAATACAAGCCGGAGTACGTGGATAAGGTCAAGATGATGGCGATAGATGTCAATCATTACGATCCAACCGTTTACAGTTGTCTGCCGCCCGGGGTTCCTCGTATGGGCGCACCCTCGATGATCACTGAGACCCCCGGAGCCGTGATTTTTCTCTACAAGTCTTTCCCTTACAGTACCTTTCGTGTGATCCCAACGGACGGCAGGCCGCATCGTAAAGTCGATGACGATTTTGATCCCAATCCGATGGGCGACTCGATTGGTCGCTGGGACGGCGATACGTTGGTCATCGATACCATCGGGTTCGACGAGAATACGTGGTTTGGTGCGGCCGGTTATTTTCACAGTGACGCCATGCATGTGATTGAGAAATTTACCCGCAAGGGCGACACGCTCGAGTATGCCGTTACCGTGGAAGATCCGAAGGTGCTGATGAAGCCCTTCGATTTAAATCCCCAAGTTTTCAAGATAGGCGGCTCTGACGACATCTTGTACAACGAGGACCTACCCTGCGACATACAGGGTAACCACGACTTTCGTCAACACGCCGATCACGAACATAACATCGTTAACTGACATCACATGTGCTGTGCATCGGTGTGAGGAGAGGCTCAAGTCTCCGCGCTACGGGCTTAGGCGATCTCACCCGATGCACAGAGCGCGACGGGCGTAATCCAACACAATTCGAACGGACCCCAATCGCCGATTCAGCCGGTCGAAAGTCAACAGTAGCCCTGTTAAGTCCTGATTCACGCGACTTGCGAAGTTCGGGGGAGAACGCTGGTCAACGATTCAAAGGGAGTCGGTGGACACCAGGGCGGGCGTTGGTCTAGGATGTCGTCAGATCGTCCAACCGGAGCAATCGCATGAATGTCCGCCATCTCGTGCCGTCCGTGAGCCTCCTCCTGTGCATGGGATCCCTCACGTTGGCGGCCGGCCCGCAGCAGGCGATTCATGCGTCAGGCGTAGACCTCTCGAAGTTCAAGCGCATTGAGCCGCAGTACATCGCGGCGCTGGGAGACCCCGGGGCCACCTTCGGCAATGGCGCGCAATCATGGGGCCTCTGGAGCCAGGATCCGGGCCCGCGCGGTTGCAAGCTGGACCACTACGATCAATTAAAGGCGGCCGGCGGTGTGGCGCCGTCACAGTGGAAATTCGACCCTGCGGACTGGTGGCTGGAGGAACACGGCTTGATCATGGAGAAGCCGACCTTTCCGCTGCCCCCTGGAAAATACCTCGTCACGGGCGACCGCGAGGTGATGACCGTGCTGACAATTCAGCCCAAGGACAAGGACGGCAATCAGCGGTGGGAACTCGCCGACGGCGCAACCCTCTACGATGTCACCCACCTCGGATGCCGCTCCGCACGCTACACGCCGGCGACGGCTAACAACTCCTGCTCGCCCGCGAAGGTTGGGACCAAGGGTTTTCCGGTGAATCCAGGGGCGGCCATGCCCGTCGTGAACGGCTGCCACAAGCAGGACTACGCAGTTCTCATCGTCGTTGGGCTACCCGCCACTCCCTGAGTGGCCGCACGCAGGGCGCAACCCTCGCCGCGTGACCGCACCTAGTGAATCCTTTCTCTTCTACAAGAAATGCAATGGCCTGAAAGCTCGGGTGGTAATCTACGCCTATAATCATTACGTTCGGCTCCTTTCTTCCGAGCCTGCGGTCGTCGATAAACCACAGTCTACTGGGGTCGAGGAGCCGACTTGTTGTGCAATCATGTGGAGTACCAGCCCAGCACATGTCCGAGAATCCGACTACTCATGAGTTGAGAATAATTTCTCAGTCGATCAGCACTTTTTCACCACATTCGTCCGGGCCATAGATTCGAGCGCTATCTCCATTGACCACCCACCAGTCTCGCCATTCGTTGTGTAGGGGCTCTGGCTGGAGGCCCGAGACATTCCCCTCCAGCAGCGCAGCCCGGTGGGTAAGCATTTCCAAGCTGTTCTCGGCTACTTGACGAACATCTAGCTGTGGTGATTGTAAGAGATCTATCAGCAGAGGAACAGCAACGCGAGACGCGGTCAGAGATAGAGCAAGAGCCCCTTGAATGCGTTGACCTATGGTGGAGGCCTGAATTTCGGATGTGAGAAACGGAATGGCTTGTTCGCGCCCTAGGCGGGCAACGGCAGAGGTACCAAAGATACGTGTTTGGCTTTCAAGAGGTGCCTCTTGCGTGGTTTTCAATAGAAGAGGTAAATATGACTGGTCCCCCATTTCCCCAAGATACTCAATCGCAAAATCACCTTTCCAAGACTTGTCTTCAACCTTGAGTTCAGCTCTTGGGGGAGGCTCATTCGCATTGAAGCGCACAAGGTCGGAAAGAATTAGTCGCGCTTTAGAGTTATTCAGATTGCGCAGAAAAAGAAGAACACTCTGGTCGTCGTCAGTACCTAATCTCTTCAGCATGGTGTCTTCTAAGAATGGAGGGGCGGTGTAAGCTATGGCTTCGGCCGCTTGCGTTTTCTCCAGCCTATTCTCAGAGCGAAGGGCCCTAACATACGGCCGAAATGCAGCACGAAGTTCGGCAGGGCTTGGAGGGGTAATGTCGATTTCAAGTTCTACGTCGAATTTCTCTTGCTCACCCGCTTGTCCATATGCGCCCAGAGCCGCGGGCCACCAGGAAAGGGCGCGTTGTGCTTGTATTCGATATATTCCTGGATGAGGGAATTCATAAAAATAGTTCAGCAATATTTTTTGAGTGGTCTTCTGGCCAGGGGCTAACAGTACACTCCAAACCATACAAGAATACCCATGAAGACCATCGCAAGTGCCGTCTGCGCGTTTTTCGCCGGATATATTGAAGAGATAGCCGCCGCAGGTGAGTGGATTCGCCTCGCGGATCCGCACTGGCTTGGTGCCGTTGTTCGCCACTTCAAACATCAAATAGAGTGGCTCTCCTAGTAAGTGCCTGTCTTTAGCGAAATGGAAGGTGCCCGAAAGCTGCGACGATGCAGCTGCTGGCGTGCTGATAAGCAAGAGTGATACTGCAAGTCGTGCACAAATTCTCATGTTTGCGTTCCTGCCCATCTAGCAATCTCATTAGACACCGCTTTTCATCATCGGCGACGGATGACCTCAGCAGCGGAGTTCTGAAGGGGTAACGTAAAGGAAAAGCTCATATACGGGCCGGTGAGGACTCGCACCCCAGCAGATTTCGGCCCAACACGCTGTTCCTTAGATGGGGCAAGTCCGGAGTAACGCCGTTACCGGACATATAAGGTACTAGACCACGGCATCTCGGGACGTCGTTCAGCAATCCCCGACGATAAAAGGGCGAGATCGCCTCAGGGCTTCCTACTTGCAACGTACACATACCTCAGCAGGCGCTTTTCGCTCGTCAAGCGTTCCACACAGGACAGGAATGTTTGCAGGCCCTCGAAGTTAATGCTGCCTTCTACTGCCATCAGTTCCGCTTTCCTTTTTTCTCGTGCATCATGCCAGCGCTGGGAGATCCGGGTCGCGCTGTCGGTGGTGTCGATCGCGCGGATCTGGCAAAATCCTGCTTGTTCAATGAGTCGTTCATTCTCTCCCGGCGGTGTGTAGACGTAAAAGCCGATTGAGCTGCGCGTGGCGATTTCTTCGGCGGAGAGCATTCCGCCGACGACCAGAGCGTCACTGAACAGCATCCGCCCGCCCGGCTTTAGTACGCGAAAGATCTCACCCAACACCTTGGCTCGCCCTGGAAGATGGCAAAAAACGTCATTCGAGAACACAGCATCAACGGTCTTGTCGTGGAACGGGAGATTCTTCGAAGCATCACACTGCTCAAAATGCGCCTGTGAAGGCAGACCTCTCGCGAGCGCAAGTTCGTTCGCATTGCGAACTCCAGCTGCATTGATGTCCAACCCCGCGATGCGGCAGCCCACTTTTTCCGCAAGGTGCAACGCATATCCTCCCGAACCGCACCCAATCTCCAAGACGGACGAGCTGGATCGCAGGTCAAGAAGTCGGGGGATTTCTTTGGACTCCTCAGTTGTGACCCAGCTGGTTTGCCCAAGGTCCTCCCCATAGGTTTCGATGCGCACCAATCGGTAAGCCTCCGACTCATAATTCCCGTAGGCATCGTCGTAGAGATCCACCTTCTGCGACACGTTAAGGATTCTCCTCGGCCGGCCCGGATCACACGCAGTCACGCAAGGCCGCTTCGCGCTTGATCGAAAGACTGTGACACAACCTTTGATTCGATCAAAGGAACGCCGAGTGCTAAGTCCTCAGCAACGCCGTTACCGGACAAGGGGGGTAATAGTGCGGCACGCGTCCGACGATCCGACTTATCAGGCGGCCGCTATCCTTGATTCGGTAACCGTGTCATTATTCGTATTCATTTCATAGAATGCTGCTTCTGGCAGGGGCCGGAAGGCTAACGAACGGGAGAACTCCTTGAAAAGGCGACAATTCCTCGCGTCATCGTTTGCGGCATCGGCAATGGCTGTTACGCCGTCACAGGCGCCTGGGTGGCAGAAAGAAACGAGCGATGCGACCGCGCGTGAGTTCTATCAGCTTCGGCGCTATCAGCTCGCCAATGGACCGCAACGCAAACTCGCCGATGACTATTTTCGCGATGCGCTGGTTCCGGGGCTGAACAGGATGCAAATCAACCCGGTGGGCGTGTTCAATGTCACGATCGGCCCCGAAACGCCAGCGACGTATGTGCTGATTCCGAGCACGTCGGTGGACAAACTGGTCACCGTGGATGATCGACTGGCGAAGGATGCCGAGTACATGAAGACGGCCACGCCTTTCTTGAACGCACCCGGCAAAGAGCCGGCCTTCGGACGCATGGAAAGCTCATTGATGCAAGCCTACGAAAAGATGCCCAAGATCACTCTGCCGGCGGCAAGCACTTCGCGCAGCCCGCGCGTGTTTGAGTTGCGAACGTACGAAAGCCCGAGCATTCAGGATCACTGGAAGAAAATAGAGCAAATGAGCAGTGGCGAAGGCGACATCTTCACGAAGGCAGGCATTCCACAAGTGTTTTACGGAGATACGTTGATAGGGTCCGGCTACCGAACCTGACATACATGATCTGTTTCGACAGCCTAGCCGAACGGGACAAGAAATGGGACGCGTTTCGCTCGTCGCCAGAATGGAAAGCCTTGTCAAGTGATCCTCGATTTGCGTACGAGGATATCGTCTCGAATATCACCAACATCATGCTGGCCCCGACGTCTTATTCGCAGATTTAGAGCGGCACCTGTGCCTGATTGGCAGGTCACCGCACCAGCGGGGTACTAGGCTAGCATCGGTCGCCTCTCCGACAAGGGTGTCGCGACTCAATACTGTTTCTCTGCGGGTAAACCTACCGCGGTGGCCGAAGTCGTCAGTGGAAGATTCGTGAACAGCGATTTGCCGCCGCTGTCCGCGACCAAAATCAGTTGGCGCGCGCCGACCAAAGCTTCTAACTGCGAAACCTTAGCGTTGGTGGATACAATGTACCGGCGCTGCGGTGCGGCCCACAGTGCCTTGAACTGAGCATCGTCGATAAAGACATCCGGGGCGTTCGGCGCATAGGAACCGTATAGCAGGGTGTTGATGCGTCCGTTCAGCAGCAGCACATTTCTATTGGTGTAAAACACGAGGGACGAAAAAGTGCCATACTGCCCATTCACGATCAGCTGCCCATCGGGAGAGTGGAGCAACGTCTGTGCAAGCGTCCGCGAAGACAGGAACGGATCGAAATCCACCAAGGCCAGCCGCGCAGCGTGAAAGAAAATGACCATCATGAGCGCCGCGCTTAGGAACGCGCGCTGTCCGGTAGCCCGCCAATTTCCCAGCGCGCCGATTAGAAATGCAATTGCCGCCAGCGCCAGCGGCCAGCGCAAATAGGCAAACGACGCAATCGTCAAGTCTCCAATGTGCCCCATCGAAAGCTTGGAAGTGGGATGAGCCACGAGGGCCGTGGAAATATCGCCCGGCGTCGGGACATTGCGTACCATCCATAACAAAACAGCGCAGGCCAGGGCCGCTATTCCTGAAATCACCGCCAGCGCGCGCGTTCCCCATCGAATCCAGTCCCCGCCTTCCGCCATGGCCGACCCCAGCAGCAGCGCCAATGCCGGATAGCAGGGCATCGAATAATATTCCTGCGTCGTTGAAAATGTGAAAAATACCAGCAAGAATCCGGTCCAGCACAGCGCCAGCAAACGCGTTCGTCCGGCGCGATCCACGGGTCGGAACGAAAGCTTCAAGATTGCGGGGAAGTAAACGCTCCACGGAAACAGCCACACCAGATGCAGCGCCCAAAAATAGAAACGTGGGACTGTGTCGTAGTCCCGCGGATAACGCATATTCAAGAATCGCAAGAGCTGCTCGTTTATGAAATAGAACCACAAAAATCCGTGATATTCGCCCGGCCCGCTGTGTAGCGTCCAGGCAAAAGTCGGCGGATTCCTTAGCGTCGCCAGCACCACCCACGGCGCGGCTATCGCCAAACCGATTGCCAATCCGCTGAAGGGTCGCAGCCGTTTCCAAACGTCCCAGGAAAATATTTGGCGTGTAGCGCACAGGTAGATGACCGCTGCGGCCACCGGAAATACCATCGCGATAAGGCTTTTTAGCAGGAATCCTATACCGATGCTGGCCGCCATCGCCGCCGCCCAAGCCCGCGGATGGGTCTCCTCCGGATCAAGCACGCGCAGGAACGACCACATTGCGATGGTGACCGTCAGAGCCAGCATCACGTCGGGTATCAGAATGCGCGTAAACAGGAACAGCCCCACGCATGTGGAAATGCACAATCCCGCGTAGAATCCCGCGCGCTTTCCGAACGCCCAAATTCCGAACGCGCACGTGGTTAAGCTCAGCGCGATTACGGAAAGAACTCTCGGAATCCGTGCGGCCCAATCATGTACGCCGAGCGTCCCAAAGGTGCCGGCGACAAGCCAATAGTTCAGCGGCGATTTTTCGAGGTAGGCGACTCCATCGACGCGGGCCGTTACCCAATCTCCGGACTCGAGCATGGTCGCGCGAAATTTGCGCCTGCACCGAATCCACGTCGTCCATCAGCGACGGTGGCGACCCCATGCAACCCACATATATCGCAGCAGCAATCAGCAGGATGACCAGGTAGAGGCTAAGATGCCGGCGGCCGCCGGGGCCGTTTCGTAAATCGGCTGGGATTGGATATTCCGTTTCTTTATCCATTGGCACAGGATGGCCCGCGAGCCAACAACAGCGATCAATTGCCCACTTTTGTGTTCTCGCCCAGCCACGGCTCCAGGATGTCCGCCGCGGTCGCAGCGCCATGGCCTGACCAGTGGCCGTTGCACTTCAAAAAATAAGATCGGTAATCGCCCTTGGCCTGCGCGTCCATTTCCGGCAGAAGGTCTTTGATCGCTATTCCGTTCCGCTGGCCCCACTGTTCTATCACCGGCCCCAAGCGGTTGGTCCCGGACTGATCCAGGCGCCGGAAATCATTGGCGGCGGGAATCAGGAAAACGGCCAGTTTGGCGCCGTGCGCGTCGGCGGTGCTTTTGATATCCATAAGCGCCTTCTCCAAGCGCGCGAGATCGACATCGTTCCAATCGTTGTATCCCGAATAGGGAGTGCGCGTGCGCCAAAACCAACTCGCATAGATATATTGGCCCACGTGGTAGGAGGCCAGGTACGCGCGAAGAAACGCCTCGATGTGATCCCAGACGCCATCGCCCGGGTTCGGCTTGAAATGGCCCGCGTAGATGATGGAGAAATCGTCCGCGTAGTAGGGCCGATAGCGATTGCCCATCCCGTGCGCCTGCCAGTATGCCAACGACATGTCGTGAAAATCGTTATCGGGCAGCACGCCGACGATCACCAAATTATGGTCGAAGGCCGCGGCCATGCTCTTGTACAGCAGCGCGTATTGCAAAGGCCCGAAGTCCCCACCGGTTCCGAAGTTGAGATGCTCGCGGCCCGTATCCTTCTCGAGGATGTTGCTCAAGCGCTCGTCGTCTGGAATCCCCATGCCCTCCATGAAGGAGTCTCCCAGTACGATGGTGCGCGGTTGCGAGGAATGCAGGCTGCGCTCCACATCGCGCGCGCCGTAGCTGTTCGTGGTGTATTCCACCTCGTAGCAGCCGCCCTTGTGAATGTACTGGCCGTTCGGACGATGCCACACGCCAAACACGGGATTGCTGTCGATCCAGAACGCGTTGTAGGTGAGGTGGTAGTTGGGCCTGCTGGCCGGCCAGCTCTTGCGATGGACGAGCACGAGCGAGATCAGTTCGGCGAGTACCGCGAAGATCAGGAAATTGATGGCTACGATTCGGAGAACAGAAAGCACTCGTGTGCCGAAAGAACGCCGCTGGGCGCGGGCGGAGGCCGGCGGTTCCGTCATGCACGCTCCAGGGGAATGGGCGAACTCATCGCGATTGCCGAAATCATCTTCTTCTGATTTTATATCACAGACAGTGCGGAAGTCAGTTGCTGGGTTAGATGTAGGTCTCGATCAAGCGATCCGCCAAGCGATGGGCAAGCGCCATGATCGTAAGGGTGGGGTGCTTCTCGCTCAGAACCGGTATCACGCTGCCGTCACAGACATAAAGGTTCCTACTCTTGAAATACTTCAGGTCCTTGTCGACCACGCCGCCTTTCGGGTCAGCGGCCATTCGGCAGGTGCCCACGTAATGAATGCTTGATCCCGGAGGAGACCCGGCGTTATCCGCGATGTAACCGCTGGCCTTCTTTAGCATTCGCCGGCCCAGCTCGTCGAGCTTCCGGCGGTGGTCGGTCTCGATCTCTGACGGTTCGTAATCAATGCGCGCCTGACGTTGTCCGAAACGATCTAACGAATCGGCCAAAGCGACCTTGTTCTTTCGCTGCGGAACGGCCGGGCTGAACAACACCAGCGTCACCGTGCTCTTAAAGACTTGCCGGGAGATGGTTTCCACCAAGAATGGGGGCAACCGGGGAATTTCGGCCAGATAAAAGGGAACCTTCATGAAATCCGACCAGAATTGGCCCACGAATGGAAAGCGCTTCCCTTGGGAATCCTTGAGCTGACCGCCCAGCAACAAGTGATCGCCATACCCGCGGTCTTCGTTCGCCGGCTTGAACCACAATCGAAAGAGACTGGTGCCGACGACCGTACGGGGGCTATCCTGCAAAAACTCGCCGACCTGCTCGGCTTTGCTCGGGTCGTCGGCGAACGAGTTCAGCAGTAGCCGCGGCGATTCGATTGCGCCTGCACATACGATGACGACGTCCGCTTCAATCTCGACGATCCGCGCGTCGCGTTCGTCGATCGCCACGACATGGGAGATTGAGAACCCCTCCGCATTTTCACCATCGAGGGCGGTAAGTTTGATGGCTCTGGTATGTTCGAGCAGGCGAAAGTTCGGCAGCGCTTTTATCTCCGGCAGGAGATGCGTGGAGAATTTATAGACGCTGCCGGCACGGCAGCCGCGCCCGCAATTGCCGCAGGAAACGCACTTTTGCGTGGAATCCGGGCGCAAGTCGACGGCTTTCCTGTTCTTCAAAATGTAAAGATCCGGGCCGAACGAGCCGGCGATGCTGTCGGTGAAAAGGCGGTCAACTTGTCTGGCGCTGCGGGGCGGGAGGAAGGATCCGTCCGGAAATTGATGCAAACCGTCGCGTTCACCCACCACCAACGCGAGTCGTTCGACCTCAGAATAGTGACTGGCGAGATCGTCCAGCGAAATCGGCCACCGGCAGTCCTCACTATAGGGATTGCGGTTGGCAAAATCGTCCTCTGAATACCTCAGGGAGACCCCATTCCACAGGTTCTGCAGGCCGTTGACGCGGTGAATTTGATAGTGAAGGAATCCGCCCTCCCGTGGACCTTCCACAGAGCTCCGGCTTCCGGCGTCCGCGAGGAGCGGATGAACGAAAGTCATTTGCGGCCTGACCGGGAAAGTAGTGTGAGGGTCTATCTGAAAATTGCCCTTTTGTTCAGGACTGAGTTCGTTTTGAAATTCGGATTGCGCTGGAATGCCGCCTGAGTTGATGACCAGCACATCGGCGCCCGCCTTCGCCAGACGGTAGGCGAGGATGCCCCCGCCGGCGCCGGTACCGATCACGCAGAATTTGGCGCGAAGCGTCAGCGGCCTGTCCGGGCCGAGCGAGCAAAGGCATCGCTGGCGAAATACAGATACTGCACAAAGTCGCGAAGAAGCTTAATTTCGCGCGAATTGAAATATTTCCGCGGGGTCAGATCAGGCGTAGCATTTTGTTGCCACGCCGTCCACAAAGGGCGGAGCTGGTCGTTCCGCTCCATGATCTCCGGAATCAGGCCGATGAGCGGCTCGATGCGGCCTGCGTATGGCGAGACCTGGCAGAGTCGTTTGGCCAGCGTGTCATCGCCGCTCATTATCGGACCATCCCCTTATGCTTTTCGATGTCGCCATGGGAGAGATTTTTTCCTCGCGCAATGCGGATAGTCGATCGGAAATGATCATTTGTTTTCTCCACGCATGAAACCAATGGGTGGCAGAGCCGACGACGAGCGGAGGATACCGCGATCCATGATGGGCGTCCAGATGAAGTGCGGCACTGTAAGGCCGGTCACCGCCAGTAGTTGTTCGCTGCGGCAATCGTCTGGAACTCGATAGCCACCACTTGACCGGCCGCGATCAGGCCTTCCGCCGCCGATGCGTAGCCGGGCCGGCCAGCCTTCAGGACATCGAGGTCCGGCTGAATGTTGTGAATCGTGTGGCGGGCGATCGTGATCGCCAGGGCGCGCCCCAGCTCCGCTGTCGCGGTGATCAGCGTCCCACCGGGTATGAGAACCAATTCTGAATCGGGCACACGATTCATCGCATTTCTCCTGTGTTTTATTTTGGATTTGAGCGCGCTTGCGGGCGCCTTTGCAGGTGCAAAGTCGGCTGCTCGGCCACAGCCGTCTTGCCAACACTCTAACATGGAGTCGGGCACGAGGCCGGCGCGGCGTCGGCGCCTTCATCGGTGTTAGAATCCGCACCGCGCCGGGAGTTTGTAGGCCGCGCGCATCAAGGGATCCATGTGATTGACTCTTTTCGGGCTATCGGGAGCACGTTGCGGCTCACGGCCGCTTTGGCCTTCGCGGCGTTCCTCGCCGGCCTGTTGCTCGCAGCGTGGTTCGCTCCACTCTCAAGCCTCTCGATCGTACTCTTCGGGCTGTCCTGGCTTCTTCTGGGGTTGTCGCTCGGCTGCAGTCTGTATGTGCTTCGCGTCGCCGCACAGCTGGAGACGCCAAACGCAAGCGGCGGCAAATCTTTGGCGAGATCAGTGATTGATCGGCCATTCCGTTGGGTTGCGGCGTGCCAATCGATGCTCGGTCTAGGAGTCTTGATCCTAGCCGTGCTCGCCTTGGCGCTCGTCTTCGCCGGCCATCCCGGGCCGCCGATCTCAAATGGCCCCTCCGTGCAGCCGCAACCTCCGGCTGCTGCGGCTCCCGTTTCCGGCGTGGCTATGGTCACCGTTGTGGAGATGATTGTGGGGATGGGGGCTCTTCTATTGGGGGCGTTGCTATGGATGGCCGGCGAAAGCGGGAACAAAAGCGCGAAGACGGCGGGCAGGATTCTGTTCGTCGCGGGAGCAGCCACCCTCGCGCCGGCGCTGGCGAAGGAATTCAAAGTGTTCGACAGTATTTTCAGCGATTCGAAATTTGACTTCAATTTTGGAGGGTCGCGCCCAGCGGCTCCGCCGCTCGCGATTAAAGCTGTGGACGCGGCTTGCACCGTCGGAGCCTTTGCCGATGGTGACGCGAAGATTCCGCCTGACTCGCGCAGGAAGGGCGCCGCTCAGAATCTGCAAATGCAGGCCGAGGGCTGCCAAAAGATGATCGACGACTCGAAGCCTGACAGCAACGCAAGCCTGCTGGAAATGACCGTCATCGGCCACGTGGATGTCCGCGAGCTGAGCGCCAGTGCCCGCCACGATTATGGATCGAACTTCAATCTCGCCTATCAGCGCGCCCTAACCGTCTCCAATTTCCTGCGTAAAGACCTTCAGTCGCGGATCGTGCTTCTTCCCGCCGGCCCGAAGTATGTCGGCGCGAAGGTCCCAGAATCTCAGCAGGCTTCGGACCGCTCCGTCGAAGTTCGCGCGGTTTGGATCGTGCCTGCGCCCGTTGGGGATCCTTCAGCGCGGTAAGTTCCCGACTGGGTGCGTTCCGTAGTTTGAGGAAGTGCAGTACACTTCTTCCCCGATCAGGCCGGCACGCGAGACTAATGTCGAGGTCTAATGGCTGAGGAAGCGGTTCCGAGGATTGCGTTCTTGGGATTTTGTGACCGTGCCGAGACGATCACCAAAGGGTCTCACGCTTTCTGGCATCAGAATATCCTCGGACTTTCTCCCTCGAGAGTGTTTCATATCTTGCCTGTCAATCTGAGAGGCCAAATCGTCGCTACGGCTATATTTCGACCCCGCCCTGGCGACGCGTTTACCTTGATCTTTCGCTGCGCACCGCAAAAGAGAGAATTCGACATCACGTTTGGGGTTTCGGAAGTTACTCAGTCACAGCGCCCGAGTGGAGCCAAGCCGGTAGAGAAGATCCAGGTAGAAGACGCGTTCGACGGCTGGATATTGGCGTGCTATCCCCTACTCGTTGATGTTTTTGTGTACGAAAGTGGGGTGTACAAGATTTATCTGCGTTCGGATTCCGGGGAAACGTGCCTCGGTGAGGTGTCCATCTTGAATCTGGAGATGCCCCCTTATAGCGGAGAGGAAATCGCGGCCATTAAAAGCAATCCTTTCGGAAAGAAGCTGGTTCGTATCGAGCTGACATGCAAGTTGTGCTCAAGTTCGCTGCGGGCCTATGCCGGGTTGGAGCGAAGCGCTAAGCTCGAAGGAGAAGGGTGGACTTGGAATTTCGATATACGCGACGACCGTTACCATTGCGAGTGCGGTACTCAAGACTTTAGTCTGACACCTATCAGACAAGGACTACATGGCTTTTTACGGGAGAGTTTTAGTAAACCCACAGCAGAGAACAGCCTGTCGGCTATCAATTCGGTAAGGCTCTATGAGGATTCTGCCCTACAAGAATATTGCAGGCAATTCAAAGAGCTCATTGATTCGAACCCTTCGGAAGAAAGCGTTCAGGTGTTTTTGGAGACCCACGAAATTTTCTTCTCACACTTTCTTCCGCGAAGACTTATGTTGAAGCCTCAGGTGCTGACGGAATATCGCGCGGATTTCGCCATCCTCAATGAGCGCAAGGAACTCTTGTTGATCGAAATTGAACGACCGAACCTGCAGTTGCTCAGAAGGGACGGGCTTATTACGGCGGAGCTCCAACACGCATTCGGTCAAGTTCAGGACTGGTGCCGAGTTTTCGATGATCATCGTGGTGCGGCATTGGCTGCTTGGGACCTACATCTGGAAGACGTTGCTAAGGTTCGCGGGGTTGTGATCGCTGGTAGAACTCCGACGGACGAAGCGCAAGAACGCCGGCTGCGTTCGGAAAATCGGGGCGATATCGAGTTTTACACCCATGACGACTTACTGAAAGGCGTCACAGGGCTTGTTCGGCAAGTTGCTGGTGTCTGAGATTAGCACGGTATCGCATCAATGGGCCGCGCATTGGCGGTCGGCCTAGGCGAGTTCTAGAACCCTGTACGCCGTCGCGACGAACGTACAGTACTCGCGCGCGTCTTCGCGTGCTACTTAGGAAAGTAGCGCGCGGAGTCAGAAGCGCGCGGGAGTAGAACGGTGCGATGGGAGACGACAATTCGGGTAAGGGCAGGGCGCGGAGGGACGGCGCAGAGTGCGACCCAAGGCAATATGTGCGGCGATGAGAGCCGTTTGTGGAGTGCGGTCCGCCGCGGCGGACCGCCGCTCTGACGCAAGAAAAGCGGAAGAGAGATCCCTCCCGCCACGGCGGGCAAGCTCTGGCCTGAGAAGCGGCCTCGCTCGGGATGACACCGTAAAGTATACGAGCGGTGCTGGGCGGCGCGATGGTTCGCCAAGCATTTGTGCCGGGCACGGCATGCCGTGCCCCTACGAAGAGTGCGGTTCGAATCAGCTTCCCTTGGCTCTCCCGCGCGAAAAGCTTACCCGTCAATGTGAACAAGGTAGAAAACGGCGTAAGTCGCTGGAAATAAAAGGCGGAGGCAAAGTCTACCCGACAATAACTAACGATGTTTGTGGCCCGAACGGCGGACCCTTTTGCTTTCTTACATTACAAGCTTACGAGCTTATTTCGAGTTCGGGGTCGAGCTCGTGGGTCGCGGCGGCGGCAGGTGCGGCAGATGCGACCGGCATGGGCTTGGGTTCCACTATCGGGGCGGCTGCTTTGGCCGCGCCATTGGCTTTGGCTGCGTCGGGTTGCGCTTCGAGGAATTCGCCGAGGCCCAATTGCAGGTTGCCCGGATTGGTCGAGTACCCCAGGCCGGTGGCGACATCCACGGTTCCGGCGCGGATGAGCTTTTCGATTTCGTCGTCGAAGCACTGCATGCCGTCCATGGAGCCGTCGCGCATGGCGTCCAGCAGCGACTTGCCTTCGCTTTCGCCCTTTTGGACGTACTCGCGCGTGCGCAGCGTGGACTTCAGAATCTCGAAGACGGCGATGCGGCCATTGCCGTCGCGGCGGGGCAGCAGGCGCTGCGAAATGATGAAGCGAAAGCTTTTGGCGATGCGGGTGCGAATGGCAGTCTGCTCGCCCAGCGCGAATACTCCGATGATGCGCTCGATGGTCTTCGACGCGTCGATGGTGTGCAGCGTCGAGAAAACCAGGTGGCCGGTTTCCGCGGCCTCCAGCGCCACTTCGATGGTTTCGCGGTCGCGCATTTCGCCCACCAGAATGACTTTGGGCGCCTGGCGCAGCGCGGCGCGCAGGGCCAGGGCGAAGCTGGGCGTGTCGGTGTGCAGTTCGCGCTGATGAATGGTGCCGCGCTTGTGGGAGTGCAGGAACTCGATGGGATCTTCGATGGTGATGATGTGGCAGGCCTTCTCCTCGTTGATCTTGTTGATGAAGGCAGCCAGCGTGGAAGATTTTCCGCTGCCGGTCGGCCCGGTAACCAGCACGATGCCGGGGCGCAGCTCGGCGGCGTCCTCAAGTACGGAGGGAAGCGAGCGCGTCTTGAAGTCCGGCACGTCGGTGGGAATGACGCGCATGACGATGGCGCAACTGCCGCGCTGCGTGAAGATGTTCACGCGGAAGCGGGAGAGTGCCGCGCACTCCGTAGGAAATGTCGCACGAGCCGTCCTGCTTCAGCCTTTCGGCGGCGTGGTCGTTGTCGCCCATGAGTTCGGCGGCGATGCGCGCTGTGTCATCGGAGGAGAGGGTGCCGACGCCGGCAATCTTGATCTGGATGAGCTGGCCGCTGGCCTCGACTTGCGGGGCGCGGCCGGGCGAAAAGATGAGGTCGCTTGCGCCCTTGGACGCGCGCAGCATGGTGGCAATCAGGGTGGCCGCAGGCACCTTGGGAGCCGGTGCGGCCGGAGCAGTCGTAGCAGCCGTCGCCGGTGCGGCCGGGGTAGCGGTAGCAGTTGTTGTCGGCGCGGCTTTCACTGTCGGTTCGATGGAAATCCTCCTGCCCCGATGTCCTGGCGTGCTGCATGTCCTGCCAAAGTGGCTTCCCGGCAGACCACAAGTATGCGGGGCGGCGAAGCGAAGGAGAAAATGGCAAAGGACAGGTGTTTACAAGTGATTAGCAGCCTTGCATCCCGTGGGGGCGGCTCTGTTGCCGGACTAGTAGTTAGGGAGCGGGTAATCACAACACGCGGAATCACGGGGGCATCTCGCGATAGGGGCATTGCGTCGAACCGGGGCAGCCGAAGAATCCTCTTGCGCGTGGGGCCACTAGGATTACTATGGGTCCAACATGGTAGGTAGCGGCGGCCAGCCCGGGAAATCGGTTGGCGCCGAGATGCGCGGCGGATGTCGCCGCCGGCCTCGGTTTGCAAGGCTGTGGACCGCGTTTGGATTACTGGCACTGACAGCCGCGATGACGTCGCCGGCGAAAGCGCAGAGCAAGCACTCTGACCCACCACCGTCTGTTCCCAGCACCCCGATAACTAATCCAGCTGGTTCCCCTGACATTCTGAATCCCTACCAAGGAGCGCTTTCCGAGTCGGGAATCGCAGTTCCTTCCGCACCCGCGTGGGATTCCGGGCTGTCAGTGGCGGAATCCTGCAACGCTTGGACCGAAGCGGGATTCCACAGCCCGACGGTGAGCGCGGCTCGGCTGATGGTGCCGAACAAGGCCAGCAGCGAATACCAGAAGGCCTGTGGGGCGCTGAAGGACAGAAAGCTGGAACAGGCCTCCGAGCATGTACACAAGGCGCTGGACATTTATGCGAACTATGCAGCCGCGTGGGTGTTGCTGGGCCAGATTCTGGAGGGGCAGCAGAAGCGAGCCGATGCGCGCCAAGCCTGCTCGCACGCCATGAGCGTGGATTCTGAGTACGTGGCTCCCTACCTGTGCCTGGCGGATTTTGCGGCGAAAGAGGGAGACTGGGATCAGGTGTCCGTGCTAGCGGACCGCGCGCGGGCGCTCGATCCGGTCAGCGACGCCTTCACTTTCTATTTCACGGCCGGCGTGCAATTCCATTTTCAGCAGCTTCGGCAAGCGGAAATGAACGCCGAAACGGCACTTAAGCTGGACATGTGGCATCGCGTTCCGGAGCTGCACTATCTGATGGCGCAGATCTGCCAAGCCAGGGGCGACCTGCGCAACGAAGCAATTCAACTGCGGGAATATCTGAAGGTCTCGCCGAACGCCCCGAATGCGGCCGACGCGAGAACTCTACTGGCGCAGATCGACACGACGAAAATCCAGAAGTAAAAGCCAAGAAAATCAGGTAAATGGACCACAGGCCCTGGCGCTAGAAGTCCGCAAAGGCGCTACGGCTGGGTGGTTGTAGAAGGGCCGGTATCACGCTCGGCGAGGACCTTGCGAGCGTTCGAGTAGAGCGCCCGCGATTCGGGGATGGATTCGACGGCCTTATCGAGCTGGGGGTCGTTTTCGAGCGCGACCTTGTAGCCTTCGTTGAGTCCGAAGATAGTGGTGAAAACCTCGCGCTTGATCTCCCACTTGAGCCAGGCCATGTTCTGCTGGATGTCTTTCTCGGTGAACGGCACCTTCTGGTCGGTCAGATACTTTCGGAGCAGGTCGATCACAGAGTCATCAACCACGAAAGCCTTCGTGATGTTCGGCTTGGTACCCAGGTAGTAGCGGACGAAGTCTCCGACGCCCTGGGGCAACGGGTAGAAAATCTCGCGGCGCTCGAGCGATTCCTGGAATTCGTTGGGCTTGGGCTCCGGCACGACGATGTCGGGCGTGATTCCTCCGCCGCCGAAGACCTGGCGGCCGCTATCGGTCAGTTTTACTTCCGGCGCCTGGGGAGGCTTCGGATTGTAGTGGTAGTCGTACAGGGTTTCGTTTTTGTAGTCGCGCTGAATGAGCCGGCCGCTGGGCGTGTAGTAGCGCGCGGTGGTGAGGAGCAGGGCAGTGTTCTCGCTGAGTGGGAACTGCGTCTGCACCAGGCCCTTTCCGAAGCTGGTTTCGCCGACGATCAAGCCGCGATCGTGATCCTGGATCGATCCGGAAACGATTTCCGAAGCCGAGGCGCTCGACCCGTTGACCAGCACGATGAGCGGAACCTCGATGCCCTGATTCCCGCGGACGGCGTAGTAACGGCGCTCCGGTGAGGAGCGGCCGCGATGGGAGACGACCAGTTCGTTCTTATCGAGGAACATGTCGGACATGCCCACGGCTTGATTCAGCAGGCCGCCGCCATTGCCGCGGAGGTCGATGATCAGTCCGTCGAGCTTGGAGACGTCCAGGTGCTTCAAGGCGTCGGTGAGATCGGCGTCCGTTGTTTCATTGAATGTGGAGACGCGCACGTAGCCGATGCCGGGGCGCACCATGGTTGAGAATTCCACGCCCGGGCGGGGAATTTCATCGCGAACGACGGTGACGTCGATGGGCTTATCCCAACCCACGCGGCCGACGGCGATATGTACGGTGGTGCCTTTGGCGCCCTTTAGGAGGTCAGCCACTTCGGTGGTGGTCAATCCGTCGCAACTCTTGTTGTCGACTTTCAGGATGACGTCACCAGGACGGATGCCGGCCTTAAAGGCGGGCGAATTCATGAAGGGCGCCTGGACCACGGTCTGATTGTCGCGCTGTTGCACGACCATGCCGACGCCGTAATATTTGCCTTCCTGCTCCTCGCGGAACAGGGCGTATTGCTTAGGATCGAAGAAATTGGAGTGCGGGTCGAGCACGTGGAGCATGCCGGGAATCGCGCCGTCATATATGACCCGATCGACATCCACAGGGTCAGCGTAGTTTCGTTCGACGACGGCGAGGACGCGGGCAAAACTCTTGGCGGAATCTTGCAGGTCGTCCGCGTCCGGGGACGTGGCGCCTACGACGGAGCGTCCGTAGAGGCCACCGAACACGGCGAATACGGCCAAGACCAATGCCAGTAGAGCCAGACCGCGAGCAGAGGAGCGCGGAGCTATGGGAGCGCTACTCGGGCTCGAGCTCTGCGAAGAGTTTGAAGATGGCATTCGGCCTCCGTCGGGCTGTCGAGAAAGTATAGCACAGCCCCGCGAGCGTGTTTGACAGGCATGGAGGCCTCTTCTATGATTCGACACAGGTGCGGAGAGCGGGGTCCGCTGCGTTCTAATGTTTAGCATCCCACATTTAATCGTCATTTTCGTCGTTGCGCTGATCATCTTCGGGCCGGAAAAACTGCCCGAATTGGCGCGCAATCTGGGCAAAGTGATGGGCGAATTCCGCCGTGCGACGGGCGACTTGCAGTCCACGTTCGAAGGGCACCTGCGGGACCTGGAACGCGACGCGGAGGCGAGGCGGATCGGCGGGGGCCCATCCGGCGCGGCCCTGCCTGGAGCAACCGCAGCGGGTCAGGCCCCGCCGAGCGCGGAAACCGTCGCGGAAGTCGAATCCGCAATAGCCGTTTTTGGCGGAGAGCCGGTTGAGCCGAACATGGTTCCGGCATCGGGCACCGTTCCTTCTAATCCGCCGAATGCATCGGCCATTGCTGCCGGAAATGCGGCTGCCGAGCAACGCCCGCGCGCCAGATCAGCCTCTGACAGGTTCACCTGAATCCGAGCACAACCCTGAGAACAATTCTGCGCACGACTCCTCTGGAAATACGCCCGATCACACATACGACCACGTGAGCGATAGCGGCTTCGGTCAATCCTGAAATGGGCAATCCTGAACTGGGGAAGCGGCTGCGCGACCCGGAGGGACCGGGCGGGTCCATGTCATTCTTCGATCATCTGGTGGAGCTGCGGAAACGGCTCATCAGCTCGGTTCTGGCGATCGGCATTGGCATGGTGCTGGGCCTGCTGGTCTCCAAGCGCCTGATCAACTTTGTGATCGCGCCGATGCTGACGGCGCTGCGCACCAACCACCTGGACGACAAGCTCTACTACACCAATCCCGCCGGATACATCAGCCTGTACATCAGCCTGGGCCTTTACATCGGGATCGTGCTGGCGATGCCGTGGGTGCTGTATCAGATCTGGCTGTTCGTTGCGCCGGGGCTTTACAAGCACGAGCGGCGGGCGGTAGTGAGCTTCATCGTTTCGGCGATGTTTCTGTTTTTGTGCGGCATTGCGTTCGGATACTACGTGATGTTGCCGCAGGTGTTGACGTACATCATCGGATTTGCGAATGACGGGCCGATCCGGCCGCTGATCAGCATCAATGAATATTTCAGTTTGACGCTGGCGGTGCTGGTGGGGTTGGGAGTGATTTTCGAACTACCGGTGGTGGTGTTCATTTTGTCGCTGTTCGGGATCGTGACGCCGAAGTTTCTGCTGAAAAATTTCCGCTACGCGATGCTCCTGATTACAGTGGCGGCGGCGATTGTGACGCCCACGCCGGACGCGACGACCATGCTGATTTTCATGGCGCCCATGGTCGCGCTGTATTTCGTCGGGGTATTGGTTTCGTATGTGGTGCTGCGGGGCAAGCGAAAGCGCAAACTGGCTGAGGAAAAGGCTGAACAGGATGCCAAACAGCATGTCGAACCCTAAACGGACCGTGCGATTCGCCGCTGTCGGATTTCTCGCGCTCGCCTGCGCAGCTTGCGGTTCGAGCGCGACTTCGCCGAAACCATCCGACGTGAATGCCGCGGCTGCGAGCCCGCCCGCGCTTGCGACAACCGCTTCCGCAGCTTCTACCGCAGCCGGTTCACAAGCGACGGAGACGGCTCCTCCGCCGGCGCAGACGGGTGGCTTCGACGGCGCAGCGGCCTACGCGCAGGTGGCGAAATTGGTGAGCTTTGGCCCGCATCCGCCGGACTCGGGTGCCATTCGGGCGGTGCAGGGTTACATTCGCGCGCAACTCGCGAGCTTCGGGTGCGCGGTGGAAACGGATGACTTCCACGCGGAGACTCCTCTCGGTTCGATGGCGATGCAGAACATCGTGGCTAAGGTTCCGGGGACCGGGCCGGGAATTATTCTGCTGCTCACGCACTATGACACGCTGCGGCTGGACGGCTTCGTGGGCGCGGAGGACGCCGGATCGTCAACGGGATTGATGCTGGAGATCGCGCGCAACCTGTGCAAGGCGCCGAAGCGCGAAAACGCGCTGTGGATAGCGTTCCTCGACGGAGAAGAGGCGCAGGTGGTTAAGGATGGCGTCGCGCAATGGAGCGATGCGGACAGCGTATACGGCAGCCGCGAGCTAGCGGCGCGTCTCGCGGTATCGGGGGATTTGAAGAAGATCCGTGCGGTGATACTGGCGGATATGATCGGGCAGTATGATTTACACATCTTGCGCGAAGAGAATTCGACGAAGTGGCTGAAAGATCTGGTGTGGAATACGGCGGCGCGGCTGGGCCACAAAGATATGTTCTTGCCGAACGAGGAAGCAATTTCGGATGACCACGATCCGTTTTTGCATCGCGGCGTTCCGTCCGTGGACATTATCGATTTTGATGATTACCGGGAAGCCGGGAATTGGCATACGACGCGAGACACCCTCGACAAGGTGAGTCCGCGAAGCCTGGCGATCGTGGGACATGTTATTTTGGAATCGGTGGCGGAGCTTCAAGCGAGGAAGTAACTTCTCCGTCTACTCCTAGAGTCACGCCGTGCAGTTAGGCATAGCAAGGCCGTCCTTTGATTTCTCCGGTTGTCGCGGTACGATTCAACGACCCATTCCCGATATGCCCACGAAACAAGACATTCTTCGAGAAATAAAACGAGTGGCAGAAGAGAACGGGGGAAAGCCCCTAGGCGTTGCTAGGTTCGAAAACGAAACCGGAATTAAGCCGTACGACTGGGAGAAATTCTGGGCTCGATTTGGGGATGCGGTAAAAGAGGCTGGCTTTGCTCCCAACCAGCTCCAACCGGTGTATGACGAAGAGTTTCTTCTCGAAAAGATAATCGGTCTGATTCGGAAACTAGGCCGGTTCCCCACCTTCAGGGAGTTCACCGGAGAACGTAATAGGGACGCCGAGTTCCCAAACAAGAAAGTTTTCGGCGCTTTGGTTCAAAGGCGAACCTAGCAGAGAAAGTGTTTGAATATTGACCGCGGCAAGAGTGATTACGATGATGTGGTAGCACTCTGCCGCGTCAAGCCGGAGGAACCTCTCTCACGAGCGACCCAGGGTAACCGCGAGACTAGTGTGGTTGGCGAAGTCTATCTTTTCAAGTCCGGGCATTACTGCAAGATCGGAAAGACCAGCGACACAGTTCGTCGAGGCAGCGAACTCCGGATTCAACTTCGCCGAGAAGATGGATCTCGTTCATTCGATAAAGACTGATTACCCTAGTGGAATTTGAATCCTATCTGGCACCTAAGAGATTTGAGTCGACCCCAGCTGGGTATCCGAATGGCGATGTCCGGTGCGCAGCTAAATTCCTCGGTACGTTTCCTTAAGCCCGCGAGTTTCAGAATATCGATCAAACGCTATCACGGCGACGAATTACCACTAGGTCATGGGCTTTAATTTGTCGGGGCTATTAACCTCTGTCCAGTGAAGTTCTGAGAGAAAGCGCGCCTTGTGCTACATTTCTTCGTCATATGCAAACGATTCGAGTGAAGAGCTCCGCCGGTTCGTATGGCGTGGACTGCGGGCGCGGAGCGCTGGCGCGGCTCAATCGGGCAATTGACAAGCTAGGCGATTCCACCGGTACGTTCATCCTTTCTTCTCCTCGCGCTTGGTACTACTGCGGACGGGCGGTGGCGGCGCGGATTCGCCGGAAGGACGTTCGAGCGGTGGTGTTGTTCAACGACGCGGAATCGGCTAAGCGCGTCGCGACGGTGGAGGGAATCGCGCGGAACCTGGTGCGCACGGGGGCGGATCGGCGAGCGGTGATCGTGGCGGTGGGAGGCGGAGTGGTGGGCGACGTGGCGGGCTTTGCCGCGGCGACGTATTTGCGCGGCGTGCGCTTGGTGCACGTGCCGACAACCGTGGTCGCACAGGTGGATAGCGCCATCGGGGGCAAGACGGGCGTCGATTTGCCGGAAGGGAAGAATCTGGTCGGCGCGTTTTATCCTCCGCAGGCGGTGATCGCGGATTCGGACTTGCTGGCTACGCTGCCGCACCGCGAATATCGTTCGGGACTTTACGAAGTAGTGAAATACGGAGTGATCGCGGACGCCAAGCTTTTCGAATTTCTCGAACGGCGGATGCAAGGAGTCCTGCGGCGCGATCGGGCGGCGCTCGATTGGATTATTCCGCGATGCGCGGCCATCAAGGCGCGGGTGGTGAGCGCGGACGAGCGCGAGGGTGGTCTGCGGCAAATCTTGAATTTCGGGCATACGATGGGCCACGCGTTGGAGGCGGCGACCGGCTACCGGCGGTTCCTGCATGGCGAAGCCATCGGCTGGGGAATGATCTATGCGACGTGCCTGTCACTCGCTGCGGGGCGGCTGGGCGAACGCGACGCGGCGCGGATTATTCAGCTGATCGCGAGCGTGGGGCCGCTGCCCGCGCTCGGGAATGTTCGCTTGGCCGACCTGCGAAAGATTATGGCTGGGGACAAGAAGGCGCGCGGCGGCCGCGTGCGGTGGGTGCTGGCGCGGAGCATCGGCAAGACCGAATGGGGACGCGAGGTGCCGTGGCCGGTTGCCGCGCGAACGTTCGCGAACCTGCCGGCGATCGCCGCAGCGGGCGGGGTCGCTTCGGCCAGCAAGGCCGCCACGGCGGCCAGGCTCGGAAAGCGATGACGATTTCGACCGAAGAACCGACGGCGCATGTAACGCGAGCGGGCGGGTCGCGCCCGGAAGGGACGAGCGACGCGCGCGAAGCGTCCACGCGTGTGCAGGAGATGTTCACGCGCATCGCGCCGCGCTACGACTTCCTGAACCATTTGCTTTCGTTTGGGCTGGACCACGTGTGGAGGTGGCGCACCGCGCGACGGTTCCGCGAAGTTCTGATGCGGCCCGAAGCGCGAGTGCTGGACATCTGCTGCGGGACGGGCGATCTGGCGTTTGCTCTCGCACGCGTGCGAGCGGCTGCGGTGCGCAAGCCCCGGGGACAAGGAACGCCGCGCGCGGCAGTGGTGGGCAGCGACTTCGTCGAGCCCATGCTGGTGCGTGCGCGGGAGAAGGCCGCGGCGGCGAAAGCTGAAGTGGAGTTCGCGGCTGCTGATGCGCTGCGTTTGCCATTTGCCGATGCGAGCTTCGATCTGGTGACCACGGCGTTCGGATTTCGAAATCTGGCGAGCTACGAAGAGGGGCTGCGGGAGATTGCCCGTGTGCTGAAGCCGGGCGGCCAAGTGGGGATTCTGGAATTCTCCGAGCCGAGCACGGGGCTGATGGCGGGTGTCTTCCGTTTTTACTTCCGACGCATCTTGCCCAGGATCGGCGGGGCGATTTCCGGCAACAGCGAGGCATATGCGTATCTGCCGAATTCGGTGGCGCGGTTTCCTTCGCCCGCGGAGCTCGCCGCGCTGATGGAGAAGAGCGGCTTCGGCGGCGTGCAGATCGCCTCATGGAACTTCGGTAGCGTGCTGCTGCATTCGGCGCGGAGGATTTGAAGGATGACGACGGCCTCAGAGACGATTGTCGATCTGCGCAGCGATACGGTGACGAAACCGACGGCGGCCATGCGGCGCGCCATGGCTGAGGCGGAAGTGGGCGACGACGTTTACGCCGAAGATCCCACGGTGAATCGTTTGCAGGCGCGGGCCGCGGAAGTTTTTGGGCGCGAGGCGGCGCTGTTTTTCCCGTCGGGATCGATGGCCAATCTGACGGCGATTAAGGTGTGGACGCGCCCGGGGATGGAAGTAATCTGCGAGGCGCAGGCGCATATTTATCTCTATGAGATGGCGTCGATCGCGGCGATAGCCGGGTGCATGCCGAATACGGTGGTTACTCCGGGCGGGGTGATGCGCTGGGAGATGATCGAGCCGCTGATCCGGCCGCGCATCTACTATCGCGCGCAGACGGCGCTGATCGAACTGGAAAACACGCACAACATGCAGGGCGGCATCGTCTATCCGACCGAGGTGGTCACGGAGATTTGCGAGCGCGCGCACGATGCTAAGCTGCCGGTGCATCTGGATGGGGCGCGCGTCTTCAATGCGGCGGTGGCGCTGGGGTGCAGCGTGGCGGAGATCACGCGCGGCTTCGATTCAGTAATGTTCTGCCTGTCGAAGGGGCTGGGCGCGCCGGTGGGATCGATGCTGGTGGGGTCGGCGGAATTTATCGAGAAGGCGCGGGTGAATCGCAAGTTGCTCGGCGGCGGAATGCGTCAGGTGGGCGTGCTGGCGGCTGCGGGGCTGGTGGCGCTGGAGGAAAGTCCGAAGCTGATGCCGCGCGATCACGAAAACGCGCGGCATCTGGCGCAGGGGCTGGCGCAGATCGAGGGTATTGCGGCCGATCCGAAGAAGGTACAGACGAACATCGTGCTGTTTGATGTGCAGAATGGGCCGGGGCACGCGGAAGGCAGGGGCGCAACGGCGGCTGAGTTCTGCGCAGCGCTCGCGCAGCGCAAAATATTGTGCAGTCCGACGGCGAAATTCACGGTACGCATGGTGACGCACTACGATGTGGATCGCGCGGGAATCGACCGGGCCGTGGGCGGGGCGCGCGAGGTGATGGGGGAGCTGGCGCGGCGCAACGGAAATTAAGTTGCCGAGGCAAGCGGGCTCTGACGCTTATGCGACGGGCCGACCGCCCCGAGCAGGCTCCGACGAGGCTCCAGCGTCCGGATACTTTTCTGTATACTTGCTTGGGGCGCGGCGCAGATCACCGCCGAGTGCAGCAGAAGGGGAGAAAAGCTATGAAGGGACTGCGCGCGTTCGTCGTGCGATCTTCCGTTTTGGTTTTGTGCATCTCCGGTGCCGCCTTAACCATGCCAGCAAGAAACTCCAAGACGCGTTCTTCAAAGAAAGCTGCAGGAGCGCCCACGATCGCGGAGGCGCAAAAGTTCACGGAGGCGGCGGAAAAGCGCCTGCTCGATCTGTGGATCAAAGATGGGCGCGCGCAATGGGTGCATGAGACGTACATCACGGATGACACTGAACAGATGGCGGCGGAGGCCGACGAGGTATTGGCGACCACAACGGCGCAGTTGGCGCTGGAGGCGAAGCGTTTCGATGGGCTGAAGCTACCCGCGGATGTGTCGCGAAAATTGAAGCTGCTGCGGCTTTCGGTGCCCATGCCCGTGCCGCGCGATCCGGCGCTGGCCGCGGAACTCACGCGGATTGCCGCTTCGCTCGACGGCGAATACGGCAAGGGCAAGTGGTGCCCGGACGGGCCGACGGGAAAGTGCCTGGCGCTGGGCGAGATTGAGCCCATCATGGCCAATAGCCGCGATCCAGAGGAGCTGAAGCGCGCGTGGGTCGGATGGCACGCCATTTCGCCGCCGATGCGGCAGCGCTACACACGCATGGTGGCGCTCGCGAACCAGGGCGCGCAGCAGATGGGCTTCGCTGATGTGGGCGCGATGTGGAGATCGAACTACGACATGTCGCCCGAGGCTTTTTCGGCGGAGGTTGACCGGCTGTGGCAGCAGGTGCGTCCGCTGTACGTGTCGTTGCACACCTACGTGCGCTGGCAGCTGGCGAAAAAATACGGCACGTCGGTGGTTTCGGAGGACGGGCCGATTCCCGCAGACCTGCTCGGGAACATGTGGGCGCAGGACTGGACGAATATCTACCCGCTGGTAGCGCCGGCGTCGAGCGATCCGGGGTACGACCTGAGCGCGATCCTGAAGGCGCGCAACACGACGTCGCAGGACATCGTGCATACCGCCGAACGATTTTTTACGTCGCTGGGATTTGAGCCGCTGCCGCAGACGTTCTGGGAGCGGTCGATGTTCGACAAGCCGCGTGATCGTGAAGTCGTGTGCCATGCGAGCGCCTGGGACATCGATTACGTGGACGACCTGCGCATCAAGGTGTGCCTGGAGCCGACCGACGAGGATTTTTCCACGGCTCACCACGAGCTGGGACACAATTTCTACCAGCGGGCGTACGACCAGCAGCCTCCGCTTTTTCGCAACGGCGCGAACGACGGGTTCCACGAAGCCATCGGCGACACCATCGCGCTCTCCGTTACACCGGAATATCTGAAGCAGATCGGGTTGATTGACACGGTGCCGCCGCCCTCGGCCGATACTGGTTTGCTGTTGCACCGCGCGCTTGAAAAGGTGGCGTTCCTGCCGTTCGGGCTGATGATCGACAAGTGGCGGTGGGGAGTATTCTCCGGGAAGATTCCGCCGTCGGAATACAACAAGGCCTGGTGGGATCTGAAGCTGCAATACCAGGGCATCGCTCCTCCGGTGCCGCGTTCGGAGATGGACTTCGATCCGGGAGCGAAATACCACATCGCGGCGAACGTGCCGTACGTGCGCTATTTTCTGTCTTTCGTGATGCAGTTCCAATTCCACCGGGCGCTTTGCCGCGAAGCGGGCTACACCGGGCCTCTGAATCGGTGCTCGATCTACGGCAACAAAGCGGCGGGAGAGAAGCTCAAGAAGATGCTCGAAATGGGACAGAGCCGTCCGTGGCCGGAAGCGATGTACGAACTGACGGGCGAGAAGCAAATGGATGCGACGGCGATGCTCGACTACTTCGCACCGCTGAAGAAGTGGCTCGACGAGCAGAACGCGGGACATAAGGCGGGGTGGTGATGAACATAAAGACTCGGTTCGGGATTTTCGTGCTTTGCGCGGTGTTCGTGACGGCTGCCGGTTGCAGTAAAAAACCGGCGGAGCAGGAAGCCGCGCAGGAGCCCGAGCCGACGGCCACGGTAGATGCATCGACCACCGGTAGCATCACCGGCACGGTGACGCTCGATGGTACGCCGCCTACGTATCGGGCCATCGACATGGCGGCCGAACCGCCGTGCATGAAGGCGAATCCCAAGCCGGTGATTCCTCCCGTGGTGATTATGGGTGACCACGGGCAGCTTGCGAACGCAGTGGTCTACGTCAAGTCGGGGCTGGGCAGCTATCACTTCGATACGCCGTCCGCGCCTGCTACGCTGGACCAGGAAGCGTGCATGTACGTGCCGCGTGTAGTCGCGTTGATGACCCACCAGATTTTGCAGGTGAAGAACACCGATCCCACCTCGCACAACATTCACTTCATGCCGCGCACCAACAAGCAGTGGAACTACTCGATGCCCAGCGGTTCGGATCCGCTGCAAACCCACTTCGACAAACCGGAGCTGGCCATTCCGGTGATGTGCAACGTGCATCCGTGGATGCGCGCGTTCCTTTTCGTGTTTTCGAATCCGTACTTTGCGGTGACGACGAAGACCGGCGCGTTCGATCTAGCGAATCTTCCACCTGGGACTTATACCATCGAGGCCTGGCAGGAAAGGTTCGGCACCCAGGATCAGACGGTGACCATCGGGCCGAAGGAATCGAAGGCCATCTCCTTTACGTTTCACGCTACAGACACGCACTGATTCTTCGTAATGAAGCGCATCGACATCAAGGAACTTCACGAGCAGCCCTGGCTTCCAAACATTCTGCGAGACTACATGACGGACTCGCTGCAGTTCGTCATGGGAATGGTAGGGGCCTACCGGCCGATCGTGGAGCGCCTGACCCGCGCAGTCGACGCAGCGGGCGCCCGGCGACTTGTCGATCTGTGCTCAGGCGGAGGCGGGCCGTGGCCTTGGCTGTACAAGGCGGTCGAGGCCGGACGCGGTGGCGATTTCAAGATCGTGCTGACGGATAAGTTTCCGAACGTCACGGCTTTCGAGCGCGCGCGGAGGGATTCGAAGGGCGCAATTGATTTTTGGCCGGAGTCTGCCGACGCATCCCATCTGCCGGAGAACTTGGCCGGATTCCGGACGATGTTCACTTCGTTTCACCACTTCACGCAGGAGGAGGCTTCGGGCATCGTGAGGGACGCCGTGGAGCAGAGGCAGGGAATTGGAGTGTTCGAATTGCCACGGCGCAACTTGACCACGATTTTGTGGGTTTTCCTCGTTCCGCTGGGTTCGCTGGTGTCGACGCCGTTCATGCGGCCGTTCCGGTTGACGCGGCTTTTCTGGACTTACATCCTGCCGGTAGTTCCTTTCATGCTGTGGTTCGACGGAGTGCTTTCATGCTTGCGCGCCTATTCACCCGCGGAGCTTACGCAGATGTCATCGGAGCTTGGGGCGAAAGACTATGCGTGGGAAGTGGGCGAGGCGCACGGCGGGGTGGTTACAGTGACCTATCTGCTGGGGTATCCGGTTTCGGTGCCGCCGACACGTTAGGCGCGGAAGGCAAGCTTCAATTCTTCACGGCCCGCGTCAGCATGTAGGTCTGCCGCACGGCGTTTTGATCGAAGAACTGCTTCGCGAGCACGTCGAACTTGCTGCGGAAAGCGGCGACCTTTGCAGGATCTTCAGTCGAAAGCTTCGCGACCAGTTGGATGACCGGACCGACGGTGCGCTCGACCGTGGCTCGAAAGTGCTGCGGACTAAGCGCTGGGGAAAGAATCGTCTCTATATCGAATACGATGTCCCGCACCGCAGTTCCCAGACGCTGCTGCACGGTTTTTGGGTCGCCCCATTGGGACGGGGGTGAGGCTGCTGCCGTCGCAGGAGGCACGTAAGCGGCGACCAGTGAAAACATGCGACCCATGAAGAGCTCCGGTGGCCAAGTGGAGAACGCGATCGTCCCGCCGGGCTTTAGTACACGCAACATCTCGGCAATAACGACATTTGGCCGGGGCGCAAAGATGTGGCCGAACTGGCTGAGAATCACATCGAACGCTCCATCGCCGAATGGCATCTTTTCCGCGTCTCCCTCGCGCCAATCGATTTGTAGTTCGGCGACCTGGGAGTTATGACGAGCTCGCTCCAATAGTTCCGGCGTCAGATCGATACCCGTGACTTGCGCGTCCGCACGCGCCGCAGTGATCGCGACAACTCCGGTGCCGCAGGCAACGTCGAGTACTTGCTGTCCCGGACGGACCCCTGCGAACCTCACCAGGCGTGCGGCGGGGATTGTTGTCATCATCTCGAGCGGCGCAAAGTTGGCCCAGCCTTCTTTCTGCAATGCTTTAAAAGCTTCGATTGAATCCACGGCGCCTCCTGTTTCTGCGGTAATCTTTATGAACGGGAGCACACACCAAGGTGTGTCTCAGCGTCGCCGGCGAGAAGATTGGCCAGGCATTTGGTATGTTCTCCCGTTCGTTTCACTGCATTCTATTATGAACCAGAGATCATCTCTCTTCGCTCGATGGTACAACATGCTCGCATTTTGGTGCGGTTCGGCCATGGTGGCGACCGGCGTAGCCCTGCACCTCCCGATGTTCTGGATGGGGCGGAAAATGCACTTCAGGCTAGTCGGAATGCCGATGAGCACGGGCATGTATGTAGGCATGGCGTTAATCATTCTCGGCGTCATTGCCGCCGCCTACGGTCTGCTACCGCCGCGCCGAGCTGCGAGCGTCAGCCAAGGATCGATCGCGCCGCCGGAGGATGCGCCGCTCACGCGCGCCCATTGGATTCAGATAGGCCTGCTCGCCGTTGCGCTGGTCATCGATGTAATGAAGGCGGCTTCTCTGGGGTTCGTGACGCCCGGGATGCGCGTTGAGTATGGCCTCGACGCCTCTATGGTAGCCGTATTGCCATTCGCCGCGCTTATCGGGACAACCGTGGGTTCATTTATATGGGGCGCGCTCGCGGATTTCTACGGCCGCCGCGCTTCGATTCTGCTCGCGGCCGTCCTGTTCGTGGGCACCTCGATATGCGGGGCGATGCCGTCCTTTTCCTGGAATACTTTCATGTGCTTCATGATGGGACTGGCCGCAGGAGGCATGCTGCCCGTCGCCTATGCGCTACTCGCTGAGATCATGCCCACCAAGCATAGGGGCTGGTGCCTGGTGCTCCTCGGCGGCATCGGCACGATTGGCGGGTACTTTGCCACGAGCGAGCTCTCGGCGCTGCTGCAGCCTTTTTTCGGCTGGCGGATCATGTGGTTGATCGGCTTCCCAACCGGCTTGGTTCTTATCCTCCTAAGTCCACTTCTTCCCGAGTCTGCGCGCTTCCTGCTGGAGATGGGTCGCGTCGATGAGGCCCGAGAGACGCTCGCCCGTTACGGAGCGGTGATTAAGACCGATCAGGGACATGCTGCTGCGGATGAAGGCGCTGCAACGGTGAGTCGAGAGAGGGATCGGTCCGGCGCACGCCTGAAGGCTCGTCCTCTACTAGGCATGAGCGTTGCGCTCACGCTCGCTGCGCTGGCTTGGGGCTTTGTGAACTTTGGTGTACTGCTGTGGCTGCCGGCGAATCTGATCGCCGGCGGCCGGAGTATAGCCCTCACAAGCGCCGTTATCGCGCGCTCGACGCTGATTGCGGTCCCGACCGTCGCGGTGGCAACTTATCTTTATAGCGTTTGGAGCACCAAGTGGGTGTTGATCCTCGCGATCGGCGTTACAACCATGGGTCTGTTGGCGACTCTTCTACGTAACGATAGTTCGCTGCCATTTCTTTCAAATCCGCTCCTCTCCGTTTCCCTATTGATCGTTGGTACCAGCGGGGTGATCTCGATCCTGATGCCGTATGCGGCAGAAAGTTTCCCTATCAGATTGCGTGGCCGCGCGAGTGGCTGGGTCGCGGGCTGCAGTAAGATTGGAGGAGTCATCGCTCAGGGCTTCGCTGCGGTGGCATTGGTGCCCGCATTTGGGTTGGCGGCCGGAGCCATTGCTGTTCCTGCGGTTGCCTCGCTGCTGCTTATTGCGATTTTTGGGCACGAAACGCGTGGACGCGATTTGCGCGAGCTGGAAGCGAGTGAAATCGTGCGGGGAACCGCGCAGGGTTCCCTCGGCACGGATTGAATCGCGTATGCACGTCGGTGGTGGGCTACAGAATTCCTGCACAATTTCGCGGCGGTTATATATCATCGCTTAGTTACGCCGGGCATCACTCCAAGCCGGAAGCGCGAGCGCGGCTCCGCAGGGCCAGCCGTACTGCTGGCGTTGCTTCTGCTTACACTTGTCGGCGTCACGGTTTTCCTCTTCGCATCCCACGCTTACCCTGCTCCTCCCGCAATCACAGCTGACGGGCGACTGACGGACGTGCAGTACGGCCGAACGCTTTGGGTCACGGGAATTATTTTCGTCCTCGCACAAGTGGCGCTGGCCTACGCGGCTTTGCGGTTTCGCGATCGGGGGCGCCCGGCGCGCTTCATCCGCGGCAACAACCTGCTGGAAGTTGGGTGGACCACAGCGACGCTGGTGCTTTTCATCGGGCTGAGCGTTCTGGGACGGCGCGCTTGGGCGGACGCGCGATTTGCCGGCGCGCCGGGGGACTCTGTGCAGGTCGAAGTGACCACGACGCAGTTCGTTTACACATTTCGCTATCCAGGGCCGGACGGAAAATTCGGCAGGATCGATCCAAATCTGGTGAGCGCGGCGACGGGGAATCCGCTCGGACTGGACCCGAAGGACGCGGCGGGGAGAGACGACATCGTGGTGCCGGTGCTGACCGTTCCAGTCGATCGCCCGGTGGAGTTGCTGATTCGCTCGCAAGACATGGTGCACAATTTCTTCGTGCGCGAGCTGCGCCTGCAGCAAGACGCGGTGCCGGGAATGGTGATACCGGTGCATTTCACGGCGGACCGGATCGGCCGCTACGAAATCGTTTGCACGCAGCTTTGTGGGCAGGGCCATAACACGATGCGCAGTTTTTTGGACGTAGTCTCCGACGCCGACTACAAAAACTTTCTGGAACAGCAGGCGGCGGGGCAATGAGCGCGATGCAGAGCCCCGTTCCCGTGAGCGCGAAAGCTCCACAGAGCTTCCTGCGCCGGTATATTTTCAGCGCGGACCACAAGACCGTAGGCTTGCAGTACTTCTTTCTGGCGCTCACGGCGGTGCTGATCGGGCTGGTGCTGTCCCTCTTGATGCGCTTCCATCTCGTGTGGCCGGCAGCGCACCTGCCGTTTTTGCGCGGCGGAATTATGACGCCCGAGCAGTACTTGGCGCTGGTGACGCTGCACGGCACGATCATGGTTTTCTTCGTGCTTACCACCGCGCCGCAGAACGCCTTCGGAAATTATTTTCTGCCGCTGCAAATCGGCGCGCCGGAAATGGCCTTCCCGTGGTTGAATTCGCTTTCTTTCTGGCTGACGTTTGCGGCATTCCTCTGCCTGCTGGCGACGTGCGTAGTGCCGGGAGGCGGGCCGATCAGCGGCTGGACGGCGTATCCGCCGCTGAGCGGCTTGGGTGAGATCACCGGGCCGGGGGAGGGAATCGGGCAGACGCTGTGGATCGTGAGCATCTTGATTTTTTGTGCGGCGTCGCTGCTGAGCGCGGTGAACTTCATCGCGACCATTATCGATATGCGCGCGCCGGGAATGACGTTGGGGCGGATGCCGCTGACGGTGTGGTCGTGGTTCGTGACGGCGATTTCGATTCTACTGGCGTTCGGGGTGCTGCTTGCGGGGGGCGTGCTGCTGCTGCTGGACCGCTCCGCAGGGACGAATTTCTTTATTCCCGCAGGGCTGGTGGTCAATGGGCAGCTGCAGGCACACGCGGGAGGCTCGCCGCTGCTGTGGCAACACCTGTTCTGGTTCTTCGGGCATCCGGAGGTGTACATCGCCATTTTGCCGGGCATGGGGGTAGTTTCGCAGGTACTGTCCACGTTTTCGCGCAAACCGATTTTCGGATATCGAGCGATGGCGGGATCGCTATGCGCGATTGGGCTGATGGGTTTTGCGGTGTGGGGGCACCACATGTTCGTCAGTGGGATGAGTCCCTACTCGGGGCTGACGTTTTCGCTACTGACGATGTCGATCGGGGTGCCGTCCGCAATCAAGACGTTCAATTGGCTCGGGACGCTGTGGGGCGGAAAGATTCAGTTCGATTCGCCGATGCTATTTGCCCTGGGATTCGTTTCGTTTTTCGTCACCGGCGGTCTTTCCGGGATTTTTCTGGCGCAGCCGGCGCTGGACAGCACGCTGCACGCGACCTACTTCGTCGTTGCGCACTTCCACATCGTGATGGCTGTGGCCGCGATTTTCGGAATCTTTGCGGGAACATATTATTGGTTCCCGAAAATGTTCGGCCGGATGATGAATGAAACGCTTGGGAAGCTGCACTTCTGGCTGACGTTCGCGGGAGCTTACTGCATCTTCATGCCGCTGCACTTTGTGGGAATTGCGGGCGGCGTGCGGCGTTATGCGGATTTTACGGGTGCGTATTACCTGGCAGCGCTCCAGCCGTTGCACCGGTTTGTGACCATCGCCGCGTTCGCGACCGGCGCTGCGCAGCTTATTTTTCTTTACAACTTCTTTCACACCTTGAGGCACGGCGCTCCTGCTTCAGAGAATCCCTGGAACGCGACGACGCTTGAATGGACGACCAGTTCGCCGCCGCCCGCGGATAACTTCGGCGGGAATCTTCCGCGAGTCTATCGCGGGGCGTACGAGTACAGTGTGCCGGGAGCGACGGCGGATTTTCTGCCACAGAATCTCCCGACGGAGGTGCCGCGAGATGGCGAATAGCTCGGTGGGTTTGCTCGCGCCCGGCGAAGTAGGCCGCGGCGGAAATGGCGGCGCTGGGTCCGGGGCCGGAGCAGGCTGGAGGGGAGACGACAGGCGCGGGCGCGCGGGGATTCCGCAGCGAGTCTACGTGACGGGAATGGGCGTGGCGATCTGCGGCATTGTGATGTTCTTTGCCGCGCTGGTCAGCGCGAGTATTGTGAGGCGAGGGCTGGGGGCGGCCGATTGGCGGCCGTTCGAGATTCCGCGCGTGCTCTGGCTGAATACGGCGATTCTCCTGGCGAGCAGTTTTACGATCATGCGCGCGCGTAGGCTTGAGTTGGCAGCAGATGAAGCGGGCTTCCGCCACTGGTGGAGCGTGACGACGATCCTGGGGATATTGTTTCTGGCGGGGCAGTTGATCGCTTGGCGACAGTTGGCTGCGGCGGGAATCTATGTGGCCGCGAATCCCACGGCTGGCTTTTTCTACGTTTTCACGGGCGCACACGGATTGCACTTGGCCGGTGGAATCGCGGCGCTTGTGCTGGTGGGAGTCCGGCCGGCGCGATGGATGAGCCGCGATACCGTGACGCGAGTGGCGGCGATCTATTGGCATTTCCTGAGTTTGTTGTGGCTATTTTTGCTGCTGTTCTTCGTGTGGGAGAAGTATTCGTGAGGGGATTTATTTCTCGAGCGGCTAGAGCTTTGCCGGCCTGGTGCGCGGCACTTGGAGTCGCGTCCGGGCGCGCTGCTGCGCAAGGATGCGCGATGTGCTACCAGAACGCGGCTGCGTCCGGCGCACAGGGCCGCGCGGCGTTGCGCCACGGCATATGGATTCTGCTGCTCCCCGCGTGCAGTGTTTTCTTGGGAATTTGTACGCTGATTTACCGGCGGCGCAACGCCTCGCGCTGACGTACTTTAATATCCAACCGAATCTAGACGCGCTCGAGTTGGGCCAAACGGAAGGGATCGCCGACATTCTCGTGCAGCTCGCGCCAAGTGCGTTCGGGCTGGGCGAGAAAGACTTCCACGACGCGAGGATCGAACTGCCTGCCGGCGTAGAGCCGAATCTCTTCTTGGGCGGCGGAAATCGGCAGGGCCTTGCGATAGGGACGGTCGGAAATCATGGCGTCGAGCGTGTCGGCCACAGCGAAAATCCGGGCCCCAAGGGGAATTTCTTCGCCCTTCAAGCCGCGCGGGTATCCGGAGCCGTCGTAGCACTCCTGGTGCGAAAGGACGATCTCCGCAGCTTCCTTCAGAAACGGTATGCGCTCGAGCACGGAGTAGCCGATCTGGCAGTGCTTGCGCATGATGTCGCGCTCTTCGTTGGTCAGCGGGCCGGGCTTGCGCAGGATGGAGTCAGGGACGCCCATCTTGCCGATGTCGTGGAGGAACGCGCCGCGGGCGATGTGGCGCAGGAGCCCCTTGTCGACGCCCATGGCCGTAGCAATGGTAATGGTGAAAGCGGTGACGCGTTGGCAGTGGCCTTCGGTCTCGGCGTCTTTGGCGTCGAGCGCGCCACCGAGGGCTTCGAGGGTGTAGTCGTAGGATTGCTCGAGGTCCTGCAGCGCGATGGAAAGCTGTTGGGTGCGTTCGGCTACGAGCTGCTCGAGGTCGCTCTGGTAGGTAAGATTCTCGAGCACCAAGCGGCGGTGTTCCAGAGCGCGGCGGACGCTCAGGTGCAACTGGTCTTTCTCGAAAGGCTTGAGAATGTAGTCGTAGGCCCCGGTGCGGATAGCTTCAAGGGCAATCGAGATGTCGTGCATGGCCGTGACCATGATGACCGGGACGTCAGGATCTTCGGAGCGGAGTTCGGACAGCAATTTGATGCCGTCCATCTCCGGCATAACGATGTCGCTAAGGACGAGATCGAAGGACTGCCTGCGGAAGGTTTCGAGAGCCACGCGCCCGTTTGGGCACGGGACGCAGGCATAGCCCTGAGCCTCGAGGAGGGTGGAAATAACCTCTCGGATGGCCTCTTCGTCATCGACTACAAGAATGTTTTCCGGGGTCACGGAACCTCGCCAACGCCATTATAAGGGAAGGCTTAGGCGGCAAATGGGTTTGTTGCCGTGAGTTGCCATAGGTGCTGATAGCGGTATTGACTATAGAGTACCGTAAGGCGCCCTATAATCGCTGCCGGCACCGGTGACCCGTCGAAGGAATGGTGCCGGGGGTCGTGCGTGCAAGGCTCGCGGGTGAGAAACCTGTTATGCTTTTCTTCCTGGGGCCGATTTTCTGGGCCCGGTTCCATAGGAAGAGACAGAATGAAATTGCCGGTGCTGGTGCTGCTTTGCCTGACGGTGGCCGTGGGCGTTCCGGCCACTCGTGGCGCATGGGTGCTGCGGCCGCCGTCCGGCCAGGCAGCTGCGCCTCCGAATCCTGCGTTTATGCAGGCGGCAGACGAAGTGCTGGCGATCATGAGCCAGATTTTGCACCTGCCCATCAAAGAGCCGCTCAAGAAGAGCCTGCGCTCGAAGCAGGAAATCCGCGCGTACATCATCCGGCAAGACAAGGAAGATCTGACCGATGCGGAGCGCTACGCCGATGACCGAACGACCGAGGCGTTTGGGCTGATACCCAAGGGATTCCCTCTCGATTCCTTCATGATCGACGTGCTGACCGATCAGGTGGCTGGGCTCTACGATCCGATGGGCAAGGAGTTTTACATCGCCGATTGGATTCCCGTGGACGAGCAGCGCCAAGTGATGGCGCACGAGCTCACGCACGCGCTGGAGGACCAATCGTTCCACATCGATACGTGGACCAAGGCGGCGCGCCCGAATATCGATGCCGAACAAGCGCGACAGGCGGTGAGCGAGGGCAGCGCGCTTGCGGCCATGGTGGACTACTCATTGCGTGATCAAAAAAGGGGTGTGCGCGATCTTCCCAACGTCGGGATGTTCATCCGCAGTGGCGCCGTGGCGGAGATGGACAAAGACCCCACGCTGGCCAAGGCGCCCGGATATATCCGCGACAGCTTGCTGTTTCCGTATCTGGCCGGTACGGATTTCTCGCAGCAGTTCTTGAAAGCCCACGCCGGATGGCAGGATTTGAAGATCCTGTTCAAGAACCCTCCGGTTTCGACGGCGCAGATCATGCATCCCACGCTCTATCTGCAGGGAGTGACGCCCCTGGATGTGAAACTGCCGGAGTGGAAGGGGCTGGTGCCGGCCAAGTGGACGTTTCTCGAGGAGAATGTGCTGGGGGAATTCGCGCTGAACGAAACGCTGAAACAGTTTTTGGGCGAGCAGGCGGCCGATGAGCTGGCTTCGAATTGGACCGGCGACCGCTACGCGACCTTTGAAGATGCGGACACGAAGGCGACGCGGCTGGTGCTGCGGCTGGATCTAGATAGTCCTCAGGATGCCGCCCGATTTTTCGGGCGTTACAGCGAGTTGCTGGAGTTGAAATACAAAGAGCGCCACGATCTGCTGCGGCGGCCCAACTATTTTGAGTTCCAGACCGACGACGGCGGTGTTTATTTGCGATGCATTGATACCGAATGCCTTACGGTGGAAAACGCCACGCGAAGCACCTTCGACGCCATCGACCGCGCCATCGGGTGGCCGCCGGCGCCGTCAGACCTCGCGCCCGCGGCGTCCATCGCGCAGCGCGGTCGAGCGGTGCCCGCAGTGGCGACATCCAGGGCATCCGCTGCGCTCTAGGACGGTTATGAGCTTCCTCGACCTAGCCCGCATTCCCGAACCGGAAGTGATGGACGATTCCGCCGAGGTCGAGGCCTATTCCTCGGCGGCTGCGCAGGCCTATCTCGACAAAATTGATGACACGTTTGTGGAGCATGTGTTGCGGTTGGTCCGGGGACGCGAACGCGGCCGGGCGCTGGATATCGGAAGCGGGCCCGGCCAGATCGTGATCAAACTTGCCAAGCGGCTGCCGCTCTGGAGGTTCGTGGGCGCGGAACGCTCACCGAACATGGTGGCGGAAGCAAATGCTCATCTGGCCGCAGTAGGCAGGCAGTTGGAGGAGCGTGTGGGATTTCAAGTGGCCGATGGAAATCGTCTGCCGTTTCCCCATGCGAGCTTCGACCTGGTGATGTGCAACTCGGTGCTGCATCATTTGGCCGAGCCGCGAAATCTGCTGAGCGAAATGGCGCGGGTGGGCAATCCGGGATCGGCAATCCTGTTGCGCGATTTGCGGCGGCCGGGCCGTTTGGCGTACCCGCTGCACGTACGATGGCATGGGCGGCACTATTCGGGCATGATGCGCAAGCTGTATCAGGATTCGGTGCGCGCCGCGTACACCGAACGCGAGTTACAGAAACTGCTGGACTCCTCGCCGCTTCGCGGGGCGCACGTCTTCGCGCACGGCGCTACGCACCTGGGCGTGGAGCGCGCTGTCTCTGGTTGAGGCAGGCTTGCCGACCGATGGCGGCTTGGCGGTGCCCGATAAGAGCTTTCGAGCTTTCGATTCCAGCCGCGTCGCCCGCAGTTCGAAGCGAAGGTGTAGCGCGCGGTGTTTGGCCGCCGAGATGGTGCCGAGGCGGCTAGCCTTGGGAAGTTCCGCAAGCGCCTGGCGTGACAGTTGTAGCGCGCGCTCCGGATCGACGGCGCGCCGTTCGTAATAGATGGCCAGCTGTTCGTAAGCCTCGAAGCCCTCCGGAGAATTTCCAAGCATGCCTTCCCAGATTTCAAGCGCAAGCGGGAGGTCTCCGTCGCGTTTTGCGAGGCGGGCGAGCGAGCGTCGAGCGGCACGGTCCGTAGCTGGAGGCAGATCGCCGTCAATCGACCGCTGATAGAGAGTGCGGGCGCGTGCGGAATGTCCGCGGCGTTCGCAAATGCGCGACGCACCGAAGAGCTCGAGCGCGTCCTGGCCGTGAATTTCAGGGTGCGCCAGCAAGTTTAGAACCCGGGTTGCCAGTCGAGCGAGGCCAACGAGATCCATTTGGTTGTGGCGAAAGATAGGAACCAGGGAGTCGGGGTCGCCGCCGCGGAGGTAGTCGAAGTAGATCTGCGGAATTATTTCCGACACGATGTCTGCGCCGCGGTTCCAACCGAGCACGTGGCGCTCAAGCTCAGCCAAGCGTGTCGAACCCAAGCGCAAGCGCCACAGGTTGCGCGCCGGATGCAGGAAGTCGAGGTGCGCGCCGAAAGACGGTGGTTCGATGGTGCGGGTCATGCGATAGCGCGTCTCCAGCAACGGCCAATCGAACGACTTGCCGTTAAAGGTCACCAAGACGGGACGCTCCGTCATGCGCTCGGCGAGCGCCGTGAGCAAGGAATGCTCCTCGCTCGGCTCGCGCAGGAAAAGCTGCTCGACTTCGAGTCCGCCCGCGTCCCACCAGCCAATGCCCACCAGAAAGGGATACGTGCCGGTGCCTCCGGCGAGGCCGGTGGTTTCGGTATCGAGGAAGAGCCACTGCCGCGGGTCGGCGGCGTCCTCCGGCACCTGGGGCGCGAGCAGGGGCCACGCTGCGGCGGTGAGCTCCGCGGTGGGAGCCTCCGAGCCTTCGCCGTCAGCGGAGAACCATTTGCGCAGTGACAGATGTTCGCCGAAGTGGTTGCGGCGAGGTTCTGCGGCGAGAAGTTCGGCGAGCCTTTGAGCACCCACTGGAATATCCGATGAGGCTCCACGCGCCAGCCGGGCTCGGCCAGGCGCATCGGGCCAACTCGGTCTGGGCGGTTTCAGCGAGGCGATACGGGCGAGCCGATCGGAAATGTTCATGCGCGGAGCCGTCCGAGAATCGCGAGGGCGGCTTCCTTGGCGCGCTCGGCCTTCTCTCCCATCGGGCCGACGCAGGATGGGCAGCCCTGCTCGCACGGGCATGCGGCGATTAATTCCCGGGTGCGCGCGAGCAGCAGGTCGTGGACGCGGTAGAGCGGTTCGCTGAAGCCGATGCCGCCGGGGTAGGCATCGTAGAGATAGAGATTGGGCTCGAAGAGTTCCTTCATTTCCGCGCCGCTCGCATAAGGCTCGTATTCGCGCCACTCGGTTTCGATGCCCGGGCCGGGCGAGCGTTCGCCGACGGCGGTTCCCAGGTCGCGGCGGTCGCACATCAGCAGCAGCGTGGCCAGGGAGTGGAGCGCGTGGAGCATGCCGAAGATCCCGCTTTGGCGATCGGAAAGCGCGAAGGGCAGGGAAGTCAGGAGATCGCGCTCGAGCGTGATCCAGAAAGCGGTGGTGTGCATTTCGTTTTCTGGAAGCTCGAGTTTGCCGGAGCCGATGTTTTCGTTAGTGAAGAATTTTATCTTCTTGAAGCCCACCACCTGCGAACGCACCAGCACGTCGCCGTGCGCGCGAGCCGCCGGTCCGGCGATGCTGCTTTGCTCCGCGATTTCCAGAACGCGTACCTGAGTGTAACGGATGGCATCAGTGAAGTAGTCGACCTTGACGGGCCGGACGTAGGCCTTACGTTGGCCGAAATCGAGACGGTCGACGTGATACTGCTGGCCCTGATGCAGGTAGATGGCCTTGGGATGAACGGTCGTCAGCGCCGAGGAGAAATCGACTTCGCCGATGACCGCGGGTTCGCCGCGCGCGTCTCCGCTGGTATCGATGATGACGAAATTGTCCGAGGTTACGGCGCGCAGACTGACGGCATCGGCGGGATAAGCCTCCTGCACCCAGTGCCACTTGCCGCCGCTCGCGTGCAGATAGCCGGCCTCCGCGAGGCGCCCGCAGAGTTGCGCGGTCGGGCTCTGGACTGAATCGCCCTGCGCGGCATTGTCCTCGGACTCACCGCCCTGGACGGTATTCGCGGCTCCGAAGTTTTCGTCCGCACCGATAGGCAGCTCGAAGGCAGCGCACTTCAGATGATTGACGAGGATTTCGAGATTATCGGGCTGCACGTAGGCATGCTCGGGCGATCCGCCGAAAAAGAAGTCGGGATGCTGCACGATGTATTGATCGAGCGGCGCTGACGAAGCCACCATCACGGCGCAGGACGTTCCGGTGCGGCGTCCGGCGCGGCCGGCACGCTGCCAAGTAGATGCGATCGAGCCCGCGTATCCGGCCATGACGCAGGCGTCGAGCGAGCCGATGTCGATGCCGAGTTCCAGGGCGTTGGTCGTCACCACGCCGCGCACACGGCCTTCACGCAGGCCACGCTCGATGGCGCGGCGTTCGCCCGGCAAGTAACCTCCCCGATAACCTTTGATGGGCTCGGCCGCCCCCGGATTAGGCGGATTCGCCTGCTGCAGGTAGGTGAGCAGCACCTCGGTGTGTAGGCGGCTGTTGGCGAAGACGATGGTTTGCAGCCTGCGGTCGAGCAGCTCTTGCGCTACGCGAGTGGTCTCGTTCAGATAGCTGCGGCGGATGCCGAGATTGCGGTTCACCATCGGCGGGTTGTAGAAGACGAAGAGCTTTTCAGCGGCGGGCGCGCCATTTTCCTCGATCACGTCCACGGTGCGTTCTATCAATTGCCCGGCGAGAGCTCCAGGGTTGGCAATGGTAGCGGAGCAGCAGATGAACTGCGGCCGCGATCCATAGAACTGCGCGATGCGCGCCAGTCGGCGCAGCACGTTGGCCAGATGGCTGCCGAACACGCCGCGATAGGTATGCAGCTCGTCGAGCACGATGTAACGCAGGTTCTCGAACAGGCGCGTCCAGCGGGTGTGGTGCGGGAGTATGCCGGTATGCAGCATGTCGGGATTCGAAAGGATCACGTGGCCGCGCTCGCGGATGGCTTTGCGCGCATCGCCGGGCGTGTCTCCGTCGTAGGTGAATACGCCGAAGCGGTCGTCAAGGCGCGTAGCGAGATCGTGCAGTTCGGCGAGCTGATCCTGAGCCAGCGCTTTGGTGGGATAGAGATACAGGGCGCGCGTGTCTGTGTTTTCGAGCAGAGCGTTGAGAACGGGCAGATTGTAGCAAAGCGTCTTGCCCGATGCCGTGGGCGTGACGACCACGAAGTCTTTCCCCTCACGCGCGAGTTCGGCGGCGGCAGCTTGGTGCGAATAGAGCTGGTCGATGCCCTTCGCGCGATAGGCCTCCACGAGTTCTGGTCGGACCCAACCGGGCATGGGTCGAAAAATAGCCTCACGGGCAGGAAGGAGTTTGACCGCGGTGAGCACCTCATCGGCGCGGTAGCGAGCGGCCAAGGCGCTGAGCGCATCGTGGATGGTGTCCAGCGTGGCTTGCGGCCTTACGACTAATTGTCGTGCGCCCAACTGCCGTGCGGATGATGCCATCAGGTACTCTCCTGCGCCCTTCCGGGGCTGTTTTTCGAGGGCCTTTGGCGGCCCTTGAAAGCAGTTCGCTTTTTGTTCGCTGACGTTAACATGATGTTTTTCGGGGCGCAATGCCAAAGAAAGCGCGTATTTCGCGCGGCCTAGGGTCCAGCGGCGGCCCCTGCCACTCACGGAGGGCGAGAGCGTGCTTGACAGCGGACTCCCCGGGCCGCTATAGATCAGATATGGCCCCATCCATTCTGGTTTTCGATTTCGGCGCCGACGAGGCGCTCGCGCAGCAGGCACGGCACAAGGTTGACGGTTGGAAGCAGGGCTTCCGCCTGGGCAATAAGATGCAATTGAAGTTCGAGCGCGAGGATCTGGCCGGCGAAAACGGAGCAGCCGAAGCTGGCTCCGATGCGGAGAAAAAATCCGCGAAGCCGAAGCCGCACGCCAAAGACGCCAAGCCGGAAGAGGAGAAGTCCTCCCCGTCGCGAGTTCGTGTGTTCGTGCGGCTGGATTTCTCCGATCACGAGAAGCTATCGCATCAGCGGTGGCTGGACCGGATCCCGTCAGAGGAGCCTTTCAAGTCAGCGAAGGGCGAAACGATACGAGCTGCGGACGCCGCGTTTGAAAAGACGGCCGCGCTCTTCGAGACCCTGACCTAGGACTCTGACCTAGGCTGGGTTTCCGGCGATGGCGGTGTTTGCTTTTCCCGGTTTGTGGCTATAATGAATTGAAACGGTCGGCGCAGCTCTCCCGCGGAGGCGAACCGCGTGTCCTCTCACGCAAGGGTCAAAACAGCCAAGTTCGACGCCACGAAATATCACGGCCTCGACCGCGATGCCCTCATCCGTATCTACCGCACCATGTTTCTTTCGCGGAAGCTGGACGACCGCGAGATTCAGCTGAAGCGGCAGAATAAGATTTTCTTCCAGATCAGCGGCGCAGGCCACGAAGCGGTGCAGGCCGCCGCGGCCCAGCTGTTGAAGCCCGGCTTCGACTGGTTTTTCCCCTATTACCGGGATCGCGCGCTGGTTTTGGGCCTGGGCGTCACGCCTTACGAGATGCTTTTGCAGGGTGTGGGCGCGAAGGACGATCCGTCGTCGGCCGGGCGCCAAATGCCTTCGCACTGGGGCAGCCGGCGGCTGAATATTATTCCCAGCGCTTCCGCGACCGGTATGCAGTACCTCCACGCGGTGGGTGCTGCGGAGGCCGCGCTCTTTTATGACAAGCTTCCCAAGGCGCTCGATCAGGCGCGCAAAGCGCCGCTGGGTGAATCCGTAAGCCACCACCGTGAGGAGATTGCATACGTCTCCGGCGGCGACGGCTCGACCAGCGAGGGCGAGTTCTTTGAGGCTGTCAACGCGGCGAGTCTCGGCCGGCTCCCGGTGCTGTTTCTGATCGAGGACAATGGCTACGCGATTTCCGTGCCGGTCAGCGCGCAGACCGCGGGCGGCAACATTTCCAAACTGGTTTCGGCCTACCCGCACTTGCTCAGCGAAGAGTGCGACGGCACCGATCCGCTGGCGAGCTACGCGACTTTGTCGCGCGCCATCGCCCATTGCCGGGCGCGCCGCGGCCCTGCGCTGGTGCATGCCCACGTGACGCGGCCGTATTCGCATTCGCTTTCCGACGACGAGAAGCTTTACAAGACTCCGGAGGAGCGCGAGCGGGAGGCGCAGCGCGACCCGATTCCCAAGTTCGGGTTGTTTTTGGTGCGCGAGGGCATTATCGACGAGCACGAGATGGAAGCACTGGAAGCGGAAGTGGACCGCGAAGTGTTGCAAGCCACGGACCGCGCGCTTGCCGCCGAACCGCCCTCTGCGGATTCGATCCGCGAATATGTGTATTCCCCGGACGTCAACCCGTGCGGGAAGTCGTTCGAATCGGCGCCGAAGTTCGCGGGCGATCCGCTGACCATGGTGGAGACGATCTCTGCGACGCTCGCCGATGAGATGGCGCGCGACGAGCGCGTAGTGGTCTTGGGTGAGGACGTCGCGGATTGCAGTCGGGAAGAAGACCTGCAGCGCGTGAAGGGCAAGGGCGGAGTATTCAAGGCTACCAGCGGATTGCAGCGGCGGTTCGGCTCGACACGAGTTTTCAACACGCCCATCGCCGAAGCGGCCATCGTCGGGCGGTCGATCGGCATGGCCATCCGCGGACTGAAGCCGGTGGCGGAGATTCAGTTTTTTGATTACATCTGGCCGGCCATGATGCAGCTGCGCGACGAGCTACCGCTTGTGCGGTGGCGGTCGGCGGGAAACTTCAAATGTCCGGCGGTGATTCGTGTGGCCACCGGCGGATATCTCACCGGCGGAGCGATCTACCACAGCCAATCCGGCGAAGTGTTGTTCACACACACGCCGGGTGCGCGCGTGGTGATGCCGTCTACGGCGCTCGATTTGTGCGGCCTTTTGCGCACGGCGATACGCTCGGATGATCCGGTGCTGTTTCTCGAACACAAGCACCTGTACCGCCAGCCGTACAACCGCTCGCCCTATCCGGGGCCCGATTTCACGATTCCGTTCGGCAAGGCGAGCGTGGTGCGCGAGGGAACGGATGTCAGCGTGATCACCTACGGTGCCGTGGTTCACCGCGCCGAAGTGGCGGCTGCGGATTTGGCGCGCCAGGGCATTTCCACTGAGATCATCGACCTGCGCTCGCTCAGCCCTTACGACTGGGACGCGATTGCCGCGAGCGTGCGAAAGACGAACCGCGCCATCGTGGCATATGAGGATATGCGCTCGTGGGGCTACGGAGCGGAAATTGCCGCGCGCATCGGCGACGAGCTCTTTGAGGAACTCGACGCCCCCGTGAGACGCGTGGCGGCTACCGACACATTCTGCGGGTACAATCCCGTGCTGGAAGACGCCATCCTGCCGCAATCGGAAGACATCACCCGCGCGGTGCGCGAGCTAGCGGCCTACTAGCGATCTTCGGGGATGGGGTGGGAACTTTTACACCTCGTTCGGCGTAACTGACATAGAGGGCACGGGAGCCCTAGGAGGTCAGTCCACATGAATTGTCCCAACTGCCAACGGGAAATCGCTGCGGATTCAAATTTCTGCTACCTCTGTGGTGCGCGCCAGGTGAAGCCTGCCAGCGGCACCGGTGGCGCTCCATGGACAACAAAACGTCTGATGCGCTCGGTAGTCGATTGCAAGATCGCGGGCGTATGCGGGGGGCTTGCCGAATATTTCGAGATCGATTCCACTCTGGTGCGCTTGATCTGGGTAGTGCTAGTTTTCACGCCCGTGCCGATCGTGCCGGCGGCGCTAGCCTACCTGGTAGCGTGGGTCGTGGTGCCCAAGGCCCCTCTGCCGATCCCGAGTGAGCCGCGACCGGCGCCTGACGCTGCTCCGCACTCAGCGCAGCCAGCCTAACCGTGCATCGCGTCTAATCTTGTCTGCTCGTCATCCCGCCCGCCCTTGCTGTGCCCGCATGTAAAAGGCTCGGCAATTCCGTTCCTCTCTTTAAGATAACCGTGTCATAGAGCGCCATCCGGAGCGCCCGCGCCGTAGTGTAGAATCTTTGATCGTCGCGGCGAATCGTTTGAGACTGCGGAGTACGCTCTCGGTAGCGACCACACTCGAAAGCAGAGGTTGATGCGAAAGCTTGCGCTGGGCTTTGTTGTGGTGCTGGTGATTTGCGCCGGCCTCTATTTGCGATTTCACCACCGGCAGGGCCCGGTGGAAACGGCATATGTCGGAAGCCGGCAAGTAACGCTGTGGAGTTCCTCGGCCCTGGTGAAGGAAGCGGTGGCTACCGCGGATTTTGGCGATCGCGTGCAGGTGCTGGCCAGATCGGGCGAAGAAGTCCAAGTTCGCACGGCATCGGGGACCGTTGGTTGGGTCGACGCGGACGAATTGCTTTCCCAGGAATTCTGGGAGAAAGCCAAGACCCTCCTAGCGGAGACGAACGGACGCCCAGTGGAGGGCCGCGGCCAGACGCGGGTGATCAGCAACCTGCACCTCGATCCTGCGCGGGACTCCCCGCGCGTGAGGCAGCTAAGCAAGGGCGTGCCGCTGCAACTGTTCGAGCGCCGCGTGGTAGCCGTTCCGCAATCGGCTGCTACCGCGCCCGCTGCATCTCCGGCGACAACCCCAGGGGCGGATGGCGATGCTGCCCCACCCGCCGCGGCCGCGCCTGCGAGACAGGAGGACTGGTGGCTGGTGAAGGCGCAACCCAACGGCCAGGGAGACATCGCCGGATGGCTGCTCGGGCGATTCGTTGCGCTCAACATTCCGTCGCCGCTGCCGGATTACGCCACGTCCGCGGGCGTGCGCATCGTTGCCTGGTTCGAATTGAATCGTGTTCTCGACGAGAAGAGCGGGCCCATGCCGCAGTATCTCGTTCTCGGGACTCACGGTGGGGAGGGGCAGCCGTGCGACTTCACGCTCCTGCGAGCCTACACGTGGGACGAGCGGAAACAGCGGTACGAGACCGCGTTCGTGGAGGGCGGCTTTTGCGGCAAGCTGCCCGTCCAATTGAGCCCGGGATCGACTCCCGGTGGCGATGCCAGTTTTTCGTTCGAAGACTGGAGCGGCGGCTCAGCCGAGCGGCGCAGCTACCGGATGGTCTCAACGTCGATACGGCGCGTGCGCGAAGGAAGCGCTCCGCCGCGGGGCCACAACCGCAAGCACTAGCTTTTCTTGGCAGGGTTGACCACCTTGGCGCATGCATCGCGCTTTTCGGACGGCGCCAGGCGCGAACGCGATAGATTTAAGTCGTATGGGCAAGACCTTCTCCCGCTGTGTGGCGTCCTTGGCACTGGCGTGTGTGTGTGCGCTTTCCGGCTGTTCGCTCGGAAAGACTGAGGCCGCCGTGCAGGCGCCTCCTCCGCCCGCGCTAACCTACATCGGATCCTGGGGCAGCAAAGGCACAACCCCCGGCAAGCTCGACGAGCCGACCTGCCTGGCTACCGACTCTATCGGTAACGCTTATCTGGCTGATGCCGGCAGCCAATTCGTCGAGAAATTCGATTTCAAGGGCACTCCGCTCCTGTACTTTCAAGATCAGGCGATGAAGGAGCCGCAGTCCATCGCCGTCGATAGCGGCGGCGCCATCTACGTCACGGACGCGGCGCGCGCCAGTGCGCTGATCTATTTCCCGAACGGCGACCGCTACCGCACGCTGCGGGTTCAGAAGCACCCGGTGCCGGAAGACACTCTGAGTGTTACAGTTGAGAACGTCGGATTAATCCACGTGTTGGAATCGCAAGCGGGGATGGTCTCCACGTTCACGCCGCAAATGCGCTTGGTCCGCAAGTGGCAGCCGGCGTCGGTGGTTCCGAATACGCGTGTGCGCCCTGAGAATATCGCCGCTGGTGCGGATGGCTATCTCTACATAGCCGACCGGGCCGGCAATCGCTTTCTGCGTTTTACCTCCGATGGGCATTTTGTCTCCGAGATTGCGGCGCGCTCCGGTGGAGTGGATCGAAAGGTGAGCGATCAGTTTGCGGTGTTTAAGAATTTCATCTTCGCCATGAATGCTGATGGCCGCATGCTGCACGTCTGGACAACCGATGGTCAGCCGGAGTTGGACGTCAACCTTACTCCTGAACTTGGCCCAGCCGATCGCTCCATCCCGGTGCTGGCGGTAAGCCCACGCAAAGAGCTTTTGGTGCTAGACACATCCGGCGCACGGGTGCTGCGGTACAGCTTCAACTTCTGACGTTCTTCCTCGCCTTGCGGTAAGATGGCCCCCGCGATGATAATTCGCTGCATTCGAGGAGAATACGCGTGACTTTGCTGCTTACCGAAAACGATGTGAAGAAAATTCTGACCATGCCTATGGCTCTGGAATTAGTGGAGACGTCGTTCCGGCGGCTGGCCGAGAAGACCGGCGTTTCTCATCCTCGCCGGAGGCTACCCCTTGGCGAGAAGGGGCTGCTCCACTATATGGCGGCGGCTGATCTGGCCGGCGGCTATGCAGGCCTGAAAATCTATACGGTGGCTGCGGGCCGCGCGCGATTCGTCGTGCCGCTGTTCCGCGCGGAAACGGGCGAGATGGTCGCGCTGATCGAAGCGGACTATTTGGGACAGATGCGCACTGGAGCGGCGAGTGGGGTAGCGGCGCGAGTGATGGCGCGAGAGGACGCGCGGATTGTAGCCATCATTGGTACAGGCTTGCAGGCGCGCACTCAACTCGAGGCGGTTGCGGCGGCGCGGAGAATTGAACGCGTGCGCGCCTTTGGGCGCGATCAAGGCCGGCGCGAGCAGTTCGCGAAGGAGATGGCAGCGCGGCTGGGCATCCCCGTCGAGCCGTCTTCTTCCGCCGAAGAGGCGGTGCGCGGTTCGGACATCGTGATTACGTCGACGAATTCGGTGCAACCAGTGCTCGAAGGCCGTTGGCTTGAACCGGGCATGCACGTGAGCGCGATTGGTGTGAATTTTGCCCACAAGCGGGAGCTCGATTCAGAGGCAGTGGCCCGCGCGGACGTGATTGCTGCGGATTCGGTGGAGCAATCGAAAATCGAGGCCGGCGATTTGATCCAAGCGTTTGGAAGCGACACTTCGCGGTGGAACGCCGTGCGCGAATTCGCGGACATCGTCACCGGCAAAGTGCCGGGCCGCACGAGCCGCGAGCAGATCACGTTGTTCAAGTCGAATGGAGTCGCGATCGAAGATATCGTCGTGGCTGGTCGCTTGTATGAAATTGCTCGGGAACGAAAAATGGGGAAGGAAGTGCCGATTTGGGAGGATGAGGCTCGTTCGGCAGAGGGGCGCGTCTAGACTCGCACCCGGCGCAAGTGCTTCGCCAAGGCTTCATGTAGTCGCTGGCGCGTCGAGAGCGGCAGCGGCGCGGGCTCGGAATTGCAAAAGATGTGGATGGTCTGCTTGGTCGTGTCCACCACGATGCGGCAGTCCTTGCATTTATCGAGATGCTGCTCGATGGAGGCGCGCAAGCAAGGATCCAAGGCCTCATCCAGATAGCTGGCCAATTCGGTGATGATTTCTTTACACTTCACTGTTTTTCTCCCCGCCGAAAATGGGTATTGAGCTTCTCGCGCAGCTTAAGCCGGGCCCGCAGCAAACGCGACTTCACGGCCGGGACGGAAAGGTCCAGCGCCTCAGCCGTCTCCTCGGTCGATAGTTCTTCGATGTCTCTCAACTGGAAAACGGTTCGGAAAGGTGGATCAAGTTCCCCGATAGCCTTCGAGAGGATGCCGGAAAGCTCCGATTGCTGGTAGCGCTGCTCGGGAGAGGGGCCCCAATCCTCGACGTCACGGGGCATCATGTCGTCGCCGGTGTCGATCTCTTCGTCGAGAGACACGACGTTCGGACGCCGTCGGCGCAGCTTCATCAGGGCCTGGTTGACGGCAATGCGCACCAGCCAGGTGTAGAAGCGGGAATTCCCCTCGAAGCCGGGTAGGTGCTGGTAGGCCTTCAGGAACGCCTCTTGCATGGCGTCTTCGGCATCTTCGCGGTTCTGGGTGATGTTCAGCGTCAGCCGGAAAATCTTGCGTTCGTAGCGGTTGACCAGGGTCTCGAAAGCGGAGACGTCTCCCGCTTTCGCTGCCGCGACCAGTGCGCCTTCGTCGTCCTTTACGATCTGGGACGGGAGCGGACGGGCCCCGACAGGGCCCACTTTGGGCGATGTCATCGGCGTTTTTTCCATGGAAAAGGTTAACATAGCTTCTAGGCTCCGGCCCTCGGGAATGTATTATCATAGCGTCCGGCGGCGGCCCGCGCGAGGCAGGTGAGATTCGCCCCGGGTGCGGTCGGACCAATTCGGTAACTCTGCAAACCAACGACATGCGAACTCTTCCGGACTATCTGCGCAAGGGCATGAAAATGATCCTGGTTGGGTCGAACCCAGGCGATCGCTCGGCGCGTGTAGGGCACTACTATGCCGGCCGCGGCAACCAGTTCTGGCCCATCCTGTACGAGTCGGGGGTGATTCCCGAGCCGTTGTCGTATGAAGACGATCGGCGGCTGATCGAGTTCGGAATCGGCATGACCGATCTGGTGAAGCGCCCTACGCGCTCCGTGGACGACCTTGAGCGGCAGGAGTTCGCCGAAGGGCGCGTGCTCCTGGCGCAGAAACTGGAAGAGATGCGCCCCCGGGTAATCGCCTTCAACGGCAAAATGGTCTACGAGAAATTCACCGGAAGGCCGTGCAAGCTTGGTCTGCAGAAGGAACAGCTATATGGCGCGCAGGTTTTCGTCTTGCCTTCGACCAGCGGGCAAAACGGGGGAACCAGCCTGGCGGTCAAGAAGCGGTATTTCAGGCAACTTGCGGAACTTCTCGGCAGCTTGAAGGGATAGCGGGATCGGTCGTAACGCCGGAGGCGGAGTGCGATGGGAGCGACGCAAACAGTAGCGGGTCCCTTGGTAACGGAGCAGCGGACGGGCGCCGTGGTGACGCTGCGGCTCAACCGGCCGGATAGACTGAACGCTTTGAATCCCGATCTGTGCCGCCAATTGCTGGCGGGACTGTTGCGCGCGAGCGATGACAAGGCGGTGCGGGCGGTGATGATCACCGGCGCCGGGCGTGGTTTTTGCGGCGGCGGCGACGTGGAGTTCCTTCGCGACGCGCGGTCGCGCCGTTCGGTGCACGATCTCGAAGCCCTGCTGAAACTGGGCAAGGAAATTTGTGTGGCTATCGCCGGCATGCCGAAAGTGGTGGTGGCGGCGGTGAACGGCCCGGCGGCCGGAGGGGGCATGAGTCTGGCGCTGGCCTGCGACCTGCGAGTGGCATCGGAGTCGGCCACGTTCACGCAGGCGTTCTCGCGGCTGGGTCTCTATCCGGATTTTGGCGCGACGTTCTTCCTTCCCCGATTGATCGGACTTTCGCGCGCCTCGGAGCTGTTCTACACCGCCGAGCAACTGAGCGCCGCGGAAGCACGCCGCATCGGGATCGTCTACGATGTTTATCCCGACGACAAATTTGAGGAAGAGGCCGGTAAGCTTCTCGAAAACCTGGCGGCTATGCCGCCGCTGGTCTTCCGCGACATGAAGCGCGCCATGATCGGAGACGCGCACCAGCAGCTGTCAGACGCCATCGACGAAGAGAACCGCTTGCAGACTCATTGCTTCCTTACGGAAGACTGCGCCGAGGGCCTGGCCGCATTCTTCGAAAAGCGCCCTCCGAAATTCCGCGGCCACTGAGATGGGAAACGTCTTGCAGGGAACCGGAAGCTAAGCGGTGCCGGCTTCGCAGGAAAAAGTGCCGGCGCGAGATTACACGCCCGGCGAGTTGATGGTGGCCGCGGCCGCCCGCGAAATCCAAGACGGCGAACTGATATTTGTGGGTATGCGCCTGCCGATGCTGGCTTTTCTGGTGGCACGGCGCACTCACGCGCCCAAGGCCATCGGGCTTTTCGAGAGCGGCGTCCTCCGCGAAACACCCTCTCCTGAACTCCTATACACCATGGGCGATCCGCCCAACCTCCTCGGCGCCACGCAGTGCGGGCCGATGCTCGACGTGATGGGTTTTTTGCAGCAGGGACGCGTCGACGTAGGATTTCTTGGGGCAGCGGAAGTGGACCGCTTCGGGAATCTGAATACGACGTGGGGCCAGCGGAAGGGCGCAGCGCAGCGATTGCCGGGGTCGGGCGGCGCGTGCGATATCGCGTCACTCGCGCACCGCACCGTGGTGCTCCTCGCGCATGAACGCGGCCGGTTACCGGAACGCGTGGGGTACATCACGTCTCCGGGAAACGGATCGGGCAGCGGCTGGCGAAGCGCGCAGGGCCTGCCCGCAGCCTCCGGGCCTTCGGCGGTGATCACAACGCTTGCCGTGCTGCGGTTCGGGAAGGATGGAGAGGCTTACCTTGCTTCCGTGCATCCTGGCGTGAGCGCCGAGGACGTGCTGGCGAACACGGGCTGGCCGCTGCATGTGCCAAGTAAAGTTTCGGAGACTCCGGCACCAACTGACGGGGAGCTGGCCATCATGCGCGAGCTTGATCCTAACCACTTTTGGACGCGATGAGCCCGACACGAAGAATATGAGCGGCGAATCCAAGCTGATAAGCATGCGCGAGGCAATCGGCGAACACGTGCCGTCCGGCTCGACCGTATTGCTGGGAGCGCAGCTCGAGCAGATGATCCCGTTTGCCGCCGGGCACGAGATCATTCGCCAGGGCCGGCGCGACCTGACGCTGGCGGGGCCCATCTCGGACATCCTTTTCGACCAGATGATCGGCGCAGGATGCGTCGAGCGGGTGATGGCCGCGTGGGTCGGGAATGTTTCCGCGGGGTTAGGGTATTGCTTCCGGCGTGGGGTGGAGCAGTCCGTCCCGCGGAGCATCGAGGTCATCGACTATTCGAACTTCACGATGGCGCTGGCCCTGCATGCCGCGGCCCTTGGCGTTCCGTTTCTCCCCACCTACACGACGCTAGGGAGCGATCTGCTGAAGAAGAATGAAAACCTGCGCGAGTTTGCATCCCCGGTGAGCGAAGAAAAGTTGGTAGCGGTGCGCGCGCTGCGCCCGGACGTTGCCATTTTGCACGTGCAGCGGGCCGACGTATCGGGTAACGCGCATCTTTGGGGGTGCCTGGGTGTGGCTGTGGATGCCGCGCGCGCGGCACGAAAAGTGGTTCTCGTGGCTGAGGAAATCGTCGAACGGGAAGTGATCGCCTCCGATCCGAACCGTACGCTGGTCCCGGGATTCCTGGTGGCGGCTGTGGTTCACGAGCCTTGGGGCGCGCACCCTTCTCCGGTGCAAGGCTACTACGGGCGCGATCACACTTATTTTGCGGAATACCACGAGCGGTCCCGCAGCCTTCCGGATTTCGACGCGTGGCTCGCTCGAGAGGTGCGAGGGGTCGCGGGCCGCCAGGAATACATTAGCCAGATTGAGCCGAAGCACATCGAAAGCCTGACCGTTCGCAAGCACGCATTCTCGGCGCCTGCGGATTTTGGATATTAGAAAGCGCATTGACCGGCACGGGCAGTTTCGGACATCATCTTGGGCGAGCCGACCGGCACCGAGGAGACGAAATGGTTACGAAGACAAAAACAGGCGCGAAGCGAACTTCGCGCGCAGGGAAGAAGGTTCACTTTCTGCAAAAGCCCAGCTGTACCACGTGCCGCAAGGCGCGGAATTTCATGGAGAAGCGCGGATTTCAGCTCTATTTCCGGGATCTTTCAGAGAACCGGCTGAGCGCGTCAGAGCTCGAAAAGCTGATCGGCAAGCGGGACCATACGGACTTCCTGAACAAGCGGAACAAGGTCTATCGCAAAAAGAAAATGAAGATAAAGCCGCCTTCGCGCAGGGACGCGATTCGGATGATGGCCAAGGAGCCGAACCTGATCAGGCGTCCTCTGATCGTTGCCGGAGGCCTGGTCGTGATCGGGTTCGACGAAAACGGGATGGCCAGGCTCTGAGCCGGCTCATGCTGCTTCGGCCCGTGAGGGCGGGTTTGAAACCCGCCCCTACAAAATGCGTCTAGAGCGCGTCTGGGGTGCGTCGATACCTCGACGGCTGCGGCTGACGCGGCGGTTTTCCGTGACAATACACATGCAATCTTTCGCCTAGGGGGCGTTCGATCCGATGTCCATTATCGACATTCACATCCATATCCAGCCGCTGGATATGTTCAAGCCCGAAGCGCACGAACTGATCAAGCGCGGCCGGCGCGATTACGGCGACATCGAGAAATACTCCGCGAGTCCCGCGGCTTTTTTGAAGTTCATGGATGACGCGGATATCGAGCGCGCCGGGCTGATTAACTACGTCAGCCCGGAGGTGATCGGGTTTCCGGTGGCGGTGAACGACTGGATCGCGCGGTACTGCGCTGCCGAGCCAAAGCGGCTACTGGCATTCGGCTCGGTGCACCCGAAATACGTGCCGGACGCCGGCGCGGAGACCGATCGGTTGAAGAAGATCGGGATTCGCGGGCTGAAGGTGCATCCTTCGCATCAGTTATTCGCGCCCAACGCTTACCGCGACGGCTTTGGTCCACTTCGCGCGATGTACGAGCGGGCGGAGGCCAACAGCTTGCCGGTGATGATCCATACCGGAACTTCGATTTTCCCGGGCGCGCGAAACTTATACGCCCAGCCGATGCTCTGCGACGACCTGGGAGTGGACTTCCCCGATCTGGTGGTGATTCTGGCCCACGGCGGCCGGCCTCTGTGGATGAACGAGGCGTTCTTTCTGGTTCGCCGCCACAAGAATATGTATATGGACATATCAGGGATCCCGCCGCAGAGCCTGATGGAGTATTTTCCGCGCATCGAGGAAATCGCGGATAAAGTTCTCTTCGGCACGGATTGGCCGGGGCCCGGTGTGCCGGGCGTGTTGGGCAACATCGCGAAGTTCCGAGCGCTGCCTATTTCTCCGGCGTCCCAACAGAAGATCCTCTATGACAACGCCGCGCGGTTGTTTCCGGTTTAGCGACCGCCGGCTTGGCGAAGCTCGATGAAGGAAGGAACCATGACCAGCAGCGAAGCGATCGTCTTGGTCGAGGGCGATCTGACGGAGATGGATACGGACGCCATAGTCAATGCCGCCAATAACGACCTGCGGCACGGGGGCGGAGTCGCGGGGGCCATCCTGCGCAAGGGCGGCAGAATCGTTCAAGAAGAGAGCGACGCCATCGGGAGTATTCCCGTCGGTGGTGCGGCCGTAACTTCGGGCGGCAACCTGAAGGCACGCTACGTGATTCACGCGGCAAGTATGGAGCTGGGGGGGAAGACCACGGCGCAAAACTTGCGCAGCTCGACAGCCCACTCCTTGCGCATTGCGGCGCAAATGGGGGTGAAGACCATTGCCTTTCCGGCGGTCGGCACCGGCATCGCGGGCTTTCCGTTGAAGGAGTGCGCGGAGATCATGCTCCCGGAGGCGATCGCTCATTTGAAGCAGGGCATAACTTCAGTGCAGAAAATCTACTTCGTGCTGGCCGATCCCGCGGCGCTCGAGGCGTTCGAACAGGTTTGGCAAAAACTAAAATCCACCGAAGGCTAGTCTCGGATTGACGAACGCTGCACTTACATTCCGCTGTAAATTCCTAGTTGTCAGTGCGGCGCTTTAGAGTGGGCGTGTTGCCGGAGTCAGGCTGCGCCGGAGTAGAGGGCGTGTTGTTGGCCGGGGTTGAAGAAGCGGACGCCGACGAGGAACTGGCCGCGGAGGAGTCCGAACAAGGCTTGGGCATGCAACGCGCTGCTTCGCGCTGTGCGCCGGCGGTGTCATCTCTGGTATGTTGCGCCAGGCTGTATTCATTCACGGCGCGCTCGCGCTGGCCCAGCAGGTCGTAAATCTTTCCGATGTAGATGTGACTCCAAACTTCTGTCCACTTGGGTTCCAGATCTCCGCCCAGTGCAGCGCGAAAGGCGTTGGCCGCCGCCTGGTAATTCTTCTGGTAAAACATGGCCTCGCCCAGGCGAAAGTGCGCGAGCGAGTAGGTGGGCTGAACTTCCAGGGCGCGCTGATATTCCTGTATCGCCTCGTAATATTTGCCGGCGGAGGCCAGGCTCTCGCCACGCGCAACCGTGGCGCGCACGCGAAGCCGCGGACTCGATTTCAGCAGCGCGTTATTGGGATCGATGATGACGCCGCCGGGCTTGGGCCGGCCGAAAGTATCCATCTGAAATGGGGTAGTCGTGCCGACGACCAGAAAAGTTTTCGTTTCAGGATTGCCTTCGGTATCTACACGCATCTGCACGGGCATGCGGAAAGTATCCAACCCCTGTTGGATCTTGCCGACCACTTTGAAGCCTCGCGGCGTGCGGTAGACGGTGTACTGCATGGAAAACTCGGGGACCCCCGTGGAGTCCAACCACTGCGAGAAGAATGAAACGAGATTTACGGGCGGCTCACCTTTCTTCGGCGGCGGTATGCGCGATTCCGCGAGAGTTTCGAATTCCTCGATGCTGGCGGTTTTGCCTTCACGCTGCTTGTAGAAATCCTTCAGCAGAGCGTTGAAGGCGTCGTCACCGAGCTCGGCGCGCAACATGTGAAAAACCATGGCGCCCTTCTCATCGACGACGGAGCGCCAGTCATCCGAATACGGGCTGAGGTGCCCGGCTTTGGAAATTGGACTCGCGTCTTCATACATCAGAGCGCCGACGGCAAAATCATCTAGTGCGCGGTGAAGGCCGGCGATGCCGTCCGATTGCTCCGCGTACAACGCCTCACCGTAGCGCGAGAGGCCGTCGGTAAGCCACACGTCGGAGGGCGTGGCCGGCAGCACCCGGTTTCCCCACCACTGAGCGGCGGCCAGGCGCGCGAGAACGCGGTCGTTCGGGGGCATGGTGGTCCATTGGCGCGCGCTGATCAGCAGCAACCCCGGAGCGGCGTAGGCGTCGAGCGTGCCATCCGGCATCTGTGCGACGGTCACGTTGAGATTTGAGCCCGGCGTAGGAGCTAGCGGCCCGAACGTGTCGGAGAAGTAGCTCATGACGTTCGCCAGAGAATTGGCGTAATTTGCCGCAGTTCCAGCCTGAGCTGGAGGCGTGAAGAACGAAAACTGGTAGCCCTGTGACTCGACCGGCGAGAGCTGCAGGCTGCCGGCAACGAAGGAACCGACGGGCGCGGCTTGATCGCAGTGGAAAACGTAGGACGCCTGCTGCGGCGCTCCTACGCCGATTCCGGCCCGCATGCTGGGAGGATCGGCTTTGCCTGTGCCGGTCACCGCAAAGTTTGACGGAACGATGATGTTGAACGTGCCGGTGTAGCGATTCGATGGATAGTCGGTGAGCGGGAACCAGCGTGCCGGCAGAAGGAGATAAGCGGAGGTCTTATCGACCGAAGCGAAGCGCACGCCGCGCGTGGGGCTGTCCTCGTCGCTCGAAACGGGACCGCTATATTCGAAAGTAAGCGTTACCTGCTTGCCGGGAGTAGCTGCGCCGTTGAGTGAGATGCTTACTAGCAGGGGATTATTGTTGTCGCGGCCGAAGGTGAGGGGCTGGCCGTCGGCCCCCTTCACGGATTGGATCTGCAGATCCGGGTGAAGCTCGACCAGAACGGTACGGGCCACCTGTCCGGCTACGAAATCGACCTTGGCCTGCGCGGAAATCGTCTGGTTCTCGGGATGGAGAATCACCTCGACGTTGTAGTTCGTGGCGCGAAAAGGATAGGCGTGAGAGGCCTGGGCCCCCGCCCCAGCGGGCACTCCAGCCCCTGCGGAGAGCAGGAGCGCGAAAGCGACCAGCGATCGACGGCGCAGCTTCAGCAAGCGCAACACCCCTCTCGAAAGGAACTCTGGATAGCCGCCTAACTAAGATACCAGATGACACCCGACCGTTGCCCAAGTGACACTCGACCTTTTGCCTGCGGCTGGGCGATCTACAGCATTCCGGCGAATATGTCGGCGGCGCGCTCGATCGCGCCGCCGGGGCCCAGCTTGGCGCGCACTTCGGCGAGCCCGGCTTTCATTTCTTCGCGCGCCACGGGCGATTCGAGCAGCCTTCGAAGCTCAGCGGCGACCGCCTCGGGCGTGAATTTGTCTTGAATCAGCTCCGGCGCGAGGGCGCGGCCGGCGATCAGGTTCACCATGGCGATGTATGGAGTCTGGATCATGCGGCGCAGAATCCAGGCTGTAACCGGAGCCACACGATAGATGACCACCATCGGTGTTCCCAACAGCGCGGCCTCGATGGTTGCCGTACCGCTGGCCACCACGGCGCAGTCAGCGGCAGCCAGCGTATCGTACGGCGCGCCCTCGACCCGCAGAATTTTTACCGTCGAGCGGGCCGCCAATCGCGCAAAGAGATCGAGGCCTAGACCCGGGGCGGCCGCCAGGACGAACTGAACTCCTTCGGCAGGATTCGTCCCTTGCGAGAGGCGTTCGCAGGCTTGGACCAAGACCGGATAATGCCGTTCGATTTCTCCACGGCGACTGCCGGGCAGAAGCGCGACGATTGGGCGGTTGGCATCTAGCCCGTGCCGGGCCGCAAATTCGGCGCGGGTAAGGGACGGCTCCACGACGTCCACCAGCGGATGTCCCACGAAGTCGGCGGGCACGCCCGCATCGCGGTAGATATTCTCCTCGAAGGGGAAGATGACGACCATGCGGTTCACCAGCCGCTTCACTACACGCACGCGCCCGCGGCGCCAGGCCCACACCTGCGGACCGATGAAGTAACCCACTGGAATGCCGCGCGCCTTCAGCCGTCGCGCCACGCCCAGATGCGTTCCCGGAGAATCGACCAGGATCGCGAGAGACGCACCACGGCTCGCGGCTTCGCGGGCCAGGCGCCGTTGCACGGAGACGACCGAGGGAATCTTGTGCAGTACCTCGGTGATGCCAACGACGGCTACTTCGTGATAATCGGCGACGAGATCGACGCCGGCCGCGGCCATTCGAGGGCCGCCCATGCCGAAAAGCTCCGCGCCGGTGCGCGCGCGCAGACCTTCGGCCAGGCGTGCGGCGTACATGTCGCTCGAGGCTTCGCCCGCGGAGATGAGAATCTTAGGCGGCATGAGAGGAACGCCGAACGGAATCCGTGGCGACACTAGTCATTGGCGGGCAGCGGGCGCGAAAATCCGGGAAGGGCGGCGCTCGGCGGCGGGGATGCCAATTCCTGTTCCTTGTACTGAAGCTGATAGAGGCGATAGTAGATGCCGCGCAGGGCCAAAAGCTCCTGATGCGATCCCTGCTCGCGCAGGCGGCTCTTGTGAAATACGAGAATGCGATGCGCGTGCTGAATGGTGCTGAGCCGATGCGCGATGACCACGGCGGTGCGCCCTTCGAGCAGGCGATCGAGAGCCTCGCGAATCAGCAGCTCGGTTTTGGTGTCCACGCTCGATGTAGCTTCATCGAGGATCAGGAGTTTGGGATCGTGCGCGAGAGCGCGCGCAAAACTCACCAGCTGGCGCTGTCCCACGGAAAGCGTTCCGCCGCGCTCGGTGACGGGCGTGTCCATGCCCTGCGGTTGGGAGTTCAGATAGGGGCCGAGTCCTACTTCGCGCAGGGAGCGCTCCACCATAGCGCGGTCGATGGTCTCGGTGCCCATTTTGATGTTGGATTCGAGGGTGCCGGTAAACAGGAATGGATCCTGCAGCACGATGCCGAATTGCTGGCGCAGGTCGCGCAGGTCGAGCTCGCGAATATCCACGCCGTCGAGGAGGATGGCTCCGCGCTGAATTTCGTAAAAGCGCAGCAGCAGCTGAATGATGGTGGTCTTGCCCGCGCCGGTGTGGCCGACGATGGCCAGGGTTTGGCCGGGCTCGACGCGGAAAGAAACGTCGCGCAGCACCCATTCCTCTTCGCTGGGGGTCGCGCCGCCGTGGTACGCGAACCAGACGTTGCGGAATTCGATTTCGCCGCGCACGGGCGCGAGTTCACGAGCGCCGCTCCCGGGCGCGAACACCACCGGTTCATCGAGCAGACGGAAGATGCGCTCGGAGGCAGCCATGGCGGCCTGCAGGATGTTGAATTTCTCGCTCAAATCCTGAATGGGGCGGAAGAACATTTGCGCGTACATCATGAACTTGATGAGCGTGCCGATCGTGAGTACGCCTGCAATCATGCGCGCGCCGCCGATCCAATACAGTAGGGCCACGCCGGCCATGCTGAGGAATTCGACCGCCGGTAGAAAAAAGGAAAAGGCGTCGATGGCGTCTTTATAGGCCACCATGTGGATGCGATTCAGCTCTTCGAATTGCCGGCGTGATTTCGCCTCTCGGTTGAAGAGCTGCACGATGGCCATGCCGCTGATGTGCTCCTGCAGGAAGCCGTTGATTCGCGCGATGGCGGTTCGGATGCGGCGATTGGCGTCGCGCACGTGGTTGCGGAAGAAATACGTAAGCACAATCATAAAGGGCAAAGGCGAGAGTGTCGCCGCAGCCAGGAATGGGTTTATGCGAAACATGACTACGGCCATGCCCGCGAGGAGGACGAAATCGTTGAGTATGGCCACCACGCCGGAGGCGAAAAGATCGTTCAAGGCGTCGACGTCGGTGGTGGCCCGGGTGACCAGCCGTCCGACCGGGCTGTGGTCGAAGAAGCTCATCGGCAGGCGCTGGAGGTGCCGGAAAATCTCCTTGCGCAGGTCATACATGGTCTGCTGACCAACCCACTGCATGATGCGCACCTGGAGGTATTGCAAACCGAACCCGGCGAAAAGGACGACGGCAGACTCGATCACAATCCGGATCAGGCCCGTGCGGGCGGCTGTGAAAGGGATGGAGTGCCTGGACCCAGGGACGATAAAGTGGTCCACGGCGAATCCGAACAAATAGGGGCTCAATATCTGTGTCGCGGCGTAACCGAGACTCATAAAAACGGCGAGCGCCACCCACCAGCGGTACGGCTGCAGATAGCGGACGAGCCGCTGCGTGATCTGCGTGTCGTATAGCTTGCCGAGCTTCTCTTCTTCGCGGAAATCGCTCATTCGCGTTCCAGCTCTTCTTCGAGCAATTGCTTTTGGTAGAGGTCAGCGTAGTAGCCGCCCAGCGCCAGAAGTTCGTCGTGCGTGCCGTGCTCGACGATCTGGCCTTCGCGCAGGACAACGATTTGATTGGCGTTCTTCACCGTCGAGATACGATGGGCGATGAGGATGGTGGTTCGCCGGCGCATAATCTCGCGAAGGCGGCCGAGGATACTTTCTTCCGTGTGAGTATCGACGCTTGAGAGAGCGTCGTCGAGCACTAGAATGCGCGGCTGGCGCAGCACGGCGCGCGCCAGGGCAGTGCGCTGCTTCTGGCCGCCCGAGAGCGTAATGCCGCGCTCGCCGACCATCGTGTCGTAGCGGGAAGGGAAGCTCTGAACTTCTCCGGAGATGCTCGCGATTTCCGCCGCTTCGAGAACCGCTTCTTCATCCGCCTCTTCGACCCCGAAGGCGATATTTTCGCGAATCGTTTCGCTGAAGAGAAAAGTGTCTTGCGGAACGTAGCCGATCGCTCGGCGCAAGGCTGCCAGCGAGTAGTCACGAATGGAGCGGCCGTCGATGAGGAGTTCATCCCGCGGCACGTCCCAGAGACGCCCGATCAGCGCGGCGAGAGTCGATTTACCGCTTCCGGTGGGTCCGACGATCGCGAGCGTCGAGCCGGCCGGAACGTGCAGGTTGATGTCGCGCAAGACGAGAGGCCCGGGAGTGCCGTCGGCTCCCGTGGGATAGGCGAAGCTAAGATGGCGGAATTCAATTTCGCCGCGGATCTCCGTGTTTGCGACGGGAGCGCGGCCGTCGCCGGCTGCCGCCTGCGACGCGCGGTTGCCATTGCTTTCGGCGGTGGTTCCCGCGGCAGGGGCGGCATCCGCAATGCGCGGCTGGGCCGTGAGGATGTAGTTCATGCGCCCCATGGAAGCGGCACCGCGCTGGAATATGTTGGTCACGAACCCGATGGCGATCATGGGGAAAACCAGTTGAATCAGGAACGCATAGAACGCCGAGAACGTGCCCAGCGAAACTTGCTGGTGAATCACCTGAGTGCCGCCTACGCCCAGCAGAATGATGACCGTCAAGCCGATCAAGGTGGAAAGGGCGGGGAAGAACAGGCTCCAGCTTCCGATGAGCTGGATGTTGCGATCGACGTAATCCCGGTTGGCGCGGTCGAAAGCCTCGATCTGCGGCTGCTCTTGCCCGTAGGCGCGGATCACGCGCATGCCGGTGAGGTTTTCCTGCGCGCGCGTGGAGAGCACGCCGAGAGCGGCCTGGATCTGTGCCGACAGGCGATGAATCACTTGGCCAAAGAACCAGACGGAAACCACTACCAGCGGCACCGGAAGCAGAACCCATAGGGTAAGCCCGGCCGATAGCCGCACCATGAAGTAGACGGCCAGAACGCTGGTAGCGATGGTGGTCGCCGTGTACATGATGCCTGGCCCGAGCACCATGCGAACCGCGTTCAGGTCGTTGGTCACGCGCGACATCAGGTCGCCGGTGCGGTTGCTTCCGTAAAACTGGGCATCCTGCTCGAGCAGCCGGGACAAAAGGTCGTTGCGCAGGTCGTACTCGATCTCCCGCGAGATGCCGATCAGTATCCAGCGCGTCCAGAAGGAGAAAAATCCCTTCACCAGCATCACGACAACCAGGATGAAGCAGTAAAGGCCCAGCGCGTAGGTGCTCAGCGGAGCGTAAAAGGCGAAGAGGGGATGCAGGATGGCGCGGGAACTCCCGGAAAGGGTCGAGAGCGGCCGGCTTGAGCCCAGCAGGCAGTCGGTGATAGTCCCGATGATCAACTGTGGCAGCGCGCCGACGAGACCTGTAAGCGTGAGGGCCAGCAGCCCTAGTATCACCATGCCCTTGTAGCGCGCCACATAGGGAAGCAGCAGCTTCAGCTGACTCCATCCGGACGGTTTTGCGGCGGGCCGTGCCGCGCGTGCGGTGACGGGTTGTGCGATGGCGCTCATTCGATAGTTAGTTGGACGTAGATACTATAATGCCGGTCACGGGCGTTCGCTTCCACCTGTTAGAGGGTTCTTGTCGGGCTCTCAAGCGGCTCTCAACGGGCTGCCACGATCTCTTGGATCCGCGCCTCGAAGTCGCCTTCACCCTCGGACCACAGCTGCACGCGCCGAACGGGCAGCTCCTTTTCGATCTTGCCGACCCAATCGAGGAGTCCGCGAATATTCTCGCGCGTTTCCTTCTGGTATTTCTCCAGGTTCTCGGGCCAGGCCATGACTTCGAGCAAGCGCGCTTCTTCCGGTGTCTCCGCAGCCGGACGCCTGATCTGCTGGACTCCCAGCAATCCCGCGTGACCGGTGAAGTAGTGCTCGAAGCCGAGATTCACCAGAAAGTGGCCGCTCTCGCGCCACAGGCCGGCGTCATAGTCCTCACCGAAGCAGGAGATATCAGTGGGCTGCGGTTCCTTCTTCCATTTTGCGGTTGCGTCATCGAGCAGTGAGAGGTCACGGTAGGCGCGAACCTCGCAGGCGCAGTCGCCGTGGAGGCGGTCTCGCGCGAGATCGACGATGGCCGACGCATCGAGCGGCGCGGCCCGAAGATCTTCCTCGACTACAGGCGTCTCCGAGGGGTCGATGGCGCGAACGGTGACATGCGTAAACCCGGGCCGGGTGGCCGAGAAGGGAACTGTGCCCAGGAACGCGCCCAGGCGTTCGAGCATGAGCTCCCCGGGGAATTCCGGACACCAGACGCTTAAGTAGGATTGATCCGGCACGTCCCACATTATACCCGGATGTGCCGATGCGTGACGCCGTGGCGCTTGAGTGAATAAAAAGGCGGGTGAGGCGAGAGGCTACTTCTTTCTTGGTGAGGAAGATGGGTCATCGTCTTCCTCCTCTTTGCTGAAGCCTGTGGAGATTCCCATCAAGCGGTCTTTGATGGTGTCGCCGATGCCGGCGAGCACGTCAGAGCAGGTCTCGCGCAGGCGCTTTTCGGCGGATTTGGCCAGGGTGTCGAGAATGGCCTGTGAATTCTGGCCCAAAGTGGTGGCCGAGGCGAGTAGCCAGGAGTTGGACGCGTTTTCGAGGCGCGTTTTGTAATGGTCGATCGATTCGTCGGTGGATTTCCTGAGCAGCTCCATCCACTCGCGCTGCTGTTCGCTGCGCCGGGCTTCCCAGGTTTGTACCAGCGGAGCGAGCTGCGACTCCAGGTAGTCGCGAGCCTCTTCGGCGCCTTTTGCCATTTGGCGATCGAGATCCTGTTGGAAATTGGTGAGGGCGGCTTCGCGGTTGAACTCCATATCGGAACGCGATTTTTCGAGCGCCTCGCGGGAAACCTCTTGGAAGCGCCGGAGCGATTCGGAGGCCACGCGCTGCACTTCGTCGGAAAAGCCGGCGTTCACCACGGCAGCTGATTCGCTCAGGCGGCCGCGCTCGCGCGTAACGATTTCGTTGGCCGCTTCTTCAATCTCCGCGCGGCTGTGTTCGGCGTAGGTGCGGCGATGGTGGTCGAGCTCGGTAGAGACCAAACTTGAAATTTCAGCGGCGCGATCGCGCAAGTTGGCTGCCGATTGATCGACGGCTTTCTCGAGCGAAGACTGCATCGTGGTCTGGGCCTTCTTCTGGTACCAGTCCGCCGCCTTGGAAAGGGATTCGTAGGTCTCGTGCTGAGCCTCGGTAGTCTTTTTCTCAAGCTCGGCTTCGATTCGCGAGACCACCGTCTGGCAAGCCTGTTCGACTTCCGCCGGCACCTTCGCGGCTTCCTCGCGCACGCGGCCAAGCGATTCGGCAATGGCCTGTTCCGACGCGGTGCGAATCTGGTCGCGCAAGCCAACTTCCACTTGGGCGGCCTGCTGGGCCATGCGCTCCATCTGTGCGCGAGCGTTTTGCTGAGTGGCAGCGGCTTGCTCGGTCAGCCGCCCGATTTGAGAGCGAACATTTTGCTCAGCGGTAGCGGCTTGCTCGGCTAGGTGCTGCGCTTGCGTGCGGATTTCCTGTTGGCCGGCGGCGGTTTGCTCGGCAAGCCGCTCGATCTGCGCGCGTACGCTTTGCTCGGCGACAGCGGCTTGTTCGGTTAGACGCTGGGCTTGGGCGCGGGCTTCCTGCTGCGCGGCGGCGGCTTGTTGGCCGGCCTGTGAGAGCTCGGAAGCCATCCGATTGGCTTCGTCGATCTTGGGCGCCAGCGTGCGGTCGAGCTCCTGCGAGAAATGTTGGACGACCTTCTGCGCGGAGTTTTCGACAGCCGGACCCACCAGCGCGGTGCGCTCCGCGATAATTTCGTCCGCTTTACGGGCAATTTCGTCCGACTGCGTGGCCAGCAGTTGATCGAGCCCACCCCGTGCACGATCGATGGCGGCTTGGGCGGCGTCGGCCAATTGGGAGCTGATCTCCCCGGCGCGCGCTCGTTCCTGCCCAAGGGCTTTCTCATGGGCCTGCTCCAGAGTTTGCCCTAGTGTCACGCCCAGAGATTGAATCGCGGCCTGCGATCCGGCGATGGTTTCGTCGAGAGAGGAGCGAAGGGCGGCGGCGCGGGCGGCAACGTCCGCTTCAGTCTGGGTGATCTTGGCCTCGGATACTTCGTTGAGCCTTTCGACGAGCTTTTGCGAAGCTCCGTCGATGGCTGCTTGGAGCTCGCTGTGCAGGCGGAGGGACGCCGCACCGGCATCAGCCTCGGTTTGCTCGACCGTCGCCTGGCGAACGCTCTGCGCTGTCTCCTCGAGATCTTTTTTCCAGCGGTCTAGGTGCTGTTGAGCTGCTTCGGGTGAAGAGAGAATCTTCAGCGAGGGGGACGTGGCTTCGCGTTCGGCAATCACGCGCTCGACTGCTGCTTCGACCGATGTTTGCAGGTTCTGGGCGGTGGCCAACTGCGCGGCCTGCTGGGCGGCGCTTTCTGCTGCGGTGACGACGGCCTGATCGACGGCCTGGCGAATCTTCTGATCCAGCTGCCCGACGCCCGCTTCGGTAGCCTTGCGGGCTTCTTCGATGATGGCGGTGGTGCGCTCCGCAGTCTGCTGCACGAGCTTCTTGCCAGCGGACTCGGAGGCGCGCTCCATGGAAACCTTGATGGCGCGTTCGACGGCGTCGTGGAGCTGCGCGTCGAGCTGTTGGCGAACCACGGTCATTTCATCGTTGATGGCCGCTTGCGCGTCCTGTCGCGCGGTCTTGCCGATGGTCTCCTTGGCGTCTGCGAGAAGTTTGGCGATCTGCTGGCGCGAGGCCGCGAGTTGCACCTCCTGCGACGGCTCAGCAGCGGGCACGAGATGGATCTTGTTCTCCGCGGGCGGCGGTGTTGACGCAGCTGCTTGAGGCGGCGTTACGACGCCCGGCGGGGGGGCCGCGGGCGCTGCCTGAACGGGCGTGCTTGCTTGAGGCTCAGATTTCTGGGGAGCTACGGACACGGGCGCTTCAGCGCGTGCAGCCGGCTCGGCGGCTGGAGCTTGCGCAGCGCCCTCTTCGCCGGGATAGGGGAACCAATCTTCCGGAGGGAAGGCGATGCCCCAAACGTTGCCGTGGACCTCGAATTCGAGGCCGATTTGAAAGAGCTCGCGCACGGTGCGGGGGCGCTGCACCCAGATCACCCGTCCGGTAAGCGAGCGCGGCGGCAGGCCGGATTCGTGACGCGGTATTTCGAGCGTGACTACGGAGTTCTTCGGCACGTAATGCTTGGACTGATACTTGCAGCCGTGGCAGTTCACCATCACGGTGGTAGTGCGCTCTTTGAAGGGCTGGCCGAGGGCGTCAACACCCGTGACCGTGATGGGCACGGCCTGAGAGATGCGCGTGCTGCGCCGCTTCTGTGCGCCGGGATCGTTGGATGCTAGGGGATCAGTCACAAAGCCCTCCCAAAGGGCAAAGATAAAGGGTAGCACCGCACCTGGGAGGTCGAGCGCGAAGCCAGAACGACTGTGCCAAAACGATAACTTCGGGGAGTCGAACGGGAGCAGGGGGACCAGGGCGGGCCCCGGGCAGGGTTCGTGCATCCTCAATTTATGTCGATTAGGACGGCGGGCGATTCTTTGTTTTCAATGGGTTGCAATGGGATTGAATCGCCGGAACGTCGATTAGAAAAATAATAGAATTTGAAGCCCTCTACTCCCATGGTAGTCAAGAAAGCAGGCCGCACTCGCGGGAGCTAGAGTTCGCGGCGGCCTTCCATGGCCTTAAGCATGGTGACTTCGTCGGCATACTCCAGGTCGGAGCCGACGGGGATGCCCATGGCGATGCGTGTGACACGGACGCCCAGCGGCTTGATGAGCTTCGAAATGTAAACGGCCGTCGCTTCACCTTCGGCGGTGGGGTTGGTGGCGATAATAATTTCCTCGACCGTTCCGGCCTTTAGACGTTCGATTAAACTTTTGATGTGCAGACGGTCGGGGCCGATGCCCTGGAGCGGTGAAAGCGTGCCGCCGAGGACATGGTAGAGTCCGTTGAATTGACGCGTTTTTTCGACGGCCTGGATGTTGGTGGCTTCTTCGACCACGCAGATGGCGGTCCTGTTACGTGTTGAGCCGGTGCAGAAGAGGCAGGGATCGGCGTCGGTAATGTTATTGCAGATCGAGCAATTGCGGACTTTCTCTTTGGCGTCGCGAATGGCATCGGAAAGAGCGAAGGCCTGCTCGCGGTCGACCCGCAGGAGATAGAAGGCGAGGCGCTGGGCGGTCTTCTGCCCGATGCCGGGTAGGCGCTTGAGTTCGTCGATCAGCCGCGTCACGGAAGGCGCAAAATCAGGCATGGCAGCACACCACCTCTAGAAACTTAGATGACATCGGAGAATAGGACGAAACAGGAACTACTGGTTTCGAAGCTTTGCGGCGCAGACAAGAAGCGCAAGCTGTCTCAGAACAGTCCGGGGATTTTCAGGCCGGCAATCCCGGACATCCCACCGGTAATATCCCGCATTTGCTTGGAGAGCTCTTCGTCCACGCGGCGAGTGGCTTCGTTGACGGCGGCGAGAACGAGCTCCTGCAGCATCTCTTGATCTTTGCCTTTGAAGACATCGGGCTCAATGCGCACGTCGGTCAGCTGCTTCTGGCCGTTCATCTTCACGACGACCATTCCGCCTCCCGCCGAGGCTTCCACGGAGATCTCCTCGATCTGCTTCTCGAGCTTCTCCTGTACCTGGCGGAACTGCGAAAGCATTTGCTGGAGCGCTTTGACTTCCATGCTCTATTCCTCGCCCGGGCGCTTCACGTTGGAAATTTTTCCGCCGAACTTTTCGAGCATCGCCCTAACGATCGGATCTTCTTCAAAGCGGGCTCGCAACTCGGAACTATTTCCCGGCGCTGCAGCCCTAGCGGAATCCAGTTTAACACAGACGCGCAGTTGCTGGCCGACCACTTGGTGAAGCACTGTGCGCAAACGCTCCATCGGGTCGCGCGCCTGAAGCATTTCAGCGAGAGCGCGGCTCTCGGTTGGAAAAAAAATCTGAAGTTCGCCGCCGGCCATCTCCCAGCGCGTGGCGTGCTCGACCATGGACCACAGAAACTTCTGTCCTTGAAGAGCGGCTTTGATGGCGTCGAGCTGCGCGGCCAGCAAACCGGCGCCTGAGCCTTCCGCGGAGCGCGCGACGATGCGCGGCGGCGAGGCCGGCGCCGGACTCGTCGAAACTTTAGGTTCCGGAGATTCCGTAAACGCCGCGGGGGATGACACCAGCGGAGCGGGCGACGAAGCCGGCGCCATGCGTGCGGCGGCAGCGGCAGAGGCCGCGCCTCCTACTGTGCCCGCCGACGCGGATTGCGGAGTCGATCGAGTGGGAGCCGGAGGCGCTGTGCGCTGCGAACTTTGCGACGAAGGCAGTGCCTTCGGGCGCGCGTCGCCGTGAAGCTCGGACAACGCCTCTTCCAAAGGTGCGAGCCGCTGCGCGTTGATGAGGCGGAGCAGACCGATTTCGAGATGCAGACGCTGGTCGGGTTTACGGCGCAGGTCGTCGTCGATCTCGAGCAGGATACGGAAGAAGCGAGTGAGGTCCTCTTCGGCGAAGCGCTCGGTCTGCTCGGCCAGGCGAGGCCGCTCACTGGGCGGAGCGGCGATGAGGTCGGAATCCGCGCCTGCGACGCGAGCGACCAAAAGATTACGAAAGTGCCGGATTGCCTCGCGGCAGAAATGCTGCAGGTTCTGTCCATCGGCGATCAAACGATGAACGAGGCTGAGTGCACGATCGGCTGATTGGGCGGCGATGGCTTCGACAAGGTCGTCGAGCACGCTCTCGGCGACGACTCCCAGAAGCTCGCGCACCTGCTGGTCGGTAATGGCGTCGCCACCGTAGGCGATGGCCTGTTCAAGAAGCGACAGACCGTCGCGCAAGCTGCCTTCGGCGGCGCGAGCCAACACGGCGACGGCGCCGGTGTCGATGGAAAGATTTTCGGATTTGACGACGCGCTCGATTTCGCCGGCAATCTCCTGAAACGTGAGCGCGCGAAACTGGAAAAGCTGGGCGCGGGATTTGATGGTCTCGACCAAATCCTCTGCACGCGTGGTGGCAAGAATGAAGACGACGCGCTCCGGCGGCTCTTCTAAAGTTTTCAGCAGGGCATTGGAGGCTTCGTCGGTGAGCTGATGGGCCTCGTCGAGGATGACGATTTTGTAGCGGCTGGCGGCGGGCGCGTAGCGCACCATTTCTCGCAACTCGCGGATCTGGTCGATGCCGCGGTTCGAGGCTGCGTCGATTTCGATCACGTCGAGCGAGCTTCCGGCTGAAATCTCGCGGCAGGAGTCGCATGTGTTGTCGGGATCGGCGGTGGGCCCGGCAGCGCAGTTGAGGGCCTTGGCCAGGATGCGCGCGGTAGTGGTCTTGCCGACTCCACGAACGCCGGAAAAGATGTAGGCGTGAGCGACGCGGTTGGATGCGATGGCGTTCGCCAGGGTGCGAGTGACGTGCAGCTGTCCGACGATGTCGCGGAACGACTGCGGCCGATATTTTCTGGCGATGACCTTATAGCTCATCAGGGAAATTGTGTGCGACCACTCGGGCAATAAGAGGAACTTCGGGTACTCTGCGGCACACGAAGCGATCCCGCTACCGTTGCTCCCTTCCGGGCCTGGCGGAGTTTGCGGGGAATCGTTGCACAGAGCCCGAAGTCCCACCGACTGCAGCCTGCGCAGCAAAATCATTTCGCCGCATCAGCGCAACGCGAGTCTAGCACAGCGTATGGTGGCGCGGAAGCACGCGCGCGTGCGGCTTGCGAAACGACGTGGGCCATTCTAGTCTAAGGCCCGCATGACTCCTGACTTCCTGGCGCTCGGCGCCATCTGGTACATCGTTTTTCTTTTTTCGACGGCGTGCCACGAAGGTGCGCACGCGCTGGTGGCTAAGCTGGGAGGTGATCCTACTGCGTCTCTTGGCGGGCAGGCGTCTCTCAATCCCATCCCTCACATACGCAGGTCGCCTTTCGGCACGGTAGTCGTGCCGATTGTCACCTACCTACTGCCGCCACACTGGATGGTCGGCTTTGCGAGCGCGCCGTATGATCCGGAGTGGCAGAGGCGCTATCCGCACCGCGCGGCTTGGATGGCGTTAGCGGGGCCGGCGGCCAACTTCACGCTCGCGATTTTGTCGGCCATTGCCATCCGAACTGGAATGGCGATGGGATTCCTGCGGCCGCCTGAGCTTGTAGGCTTCACGCACGTGACGGAGGCGACCGCACCAGGCTTTGCCGGCTTTATGGCCATTCTGCTGAGCGTGCTCTTCGTGCTGAACGTGGTGCTGGGCACGTTCAATCTCCTGCCCGTTCCGCCGCTGGACGGCAACACGGCGGTGACGCTGCTGATGAGTGACGGAGTCGCCATCCGATTCCTTGACTGGACGCGAAGGCAGGGGCTGCTTGGGATTTTGCTGGCGTGGGTGGTTTATGGGCGTATTTTCGATTTCATCTTCCGTGTTTCGCTGGCCGCTTTGTATCCGGGGATGCGCTGGGGATAAGAGCAACGCCGCAGCCCTTGGCTCTAGCCGCAGTTCCACTCTGAGATTCCAATCCCGCTTCGGAACGAAAATTAAGGAATGCCAATGAGCAATCGCGCGTCGCTGTGCCCTTGGGGCGCACCGCGTGTTGGGCTGCATCTTGGTGCAAGATCAGGAGTATTGCTGCGCGGGAGAAGCGCGAAGCATAGAGGTACACCGCTCGGTAGCACTGTGGCACACGCCGTGCCTTAGTGTTCGGCATGGAAACTCTTACAGAGAGAATGCCGTTACAAGTGGCGCGCAAGAATCTATCAATTTGCGTGCTCGACAATGACGCGGATCACGTGGAGCAGGCGGCGGGACGCCTGGAAGGAACGGGGTTCGTCGCCTTCGGCACAACCGACCCGCAGGAAGCGCTGCGTAGAATTCGACAGGGCGAGTGCCGCGTCATTCTTGTGGATTACAAGATGCCGTCGATGGACGGTATGGCGTTTCTCGAAAAAACGCTGCAATGCGATCCGGGCATGCACGTGATCCTGGTCACCGGATTCTATTCGGTCGATTCCGCTATTGAGGCTATCAAGCGCGGCGCGGCGGACTACCTATGCAAACCGCTCGACTTCGCTCGCCTGGAGAAGACGCTGGACGACATAGCGGCGCTGCACTCGCAGCGTTCGGAAGTGCGCGACCTGGAGACGAGATTGTTTGACAACATGCAATTCCAGGGAATCGTAGGTAAGAGTCCGGCGATGCTGGAGGTCTTCGACCTTGCGAAAAAAGTGGCGCGGCACTACAGCAACGTGCTGATCACCGGGCCGACGGGGTCGGGCAAGGAACTGGTGGCGCGCGCAGTGCATGAGCTGAGTCCCGTGGCCCAAGAGCGGTTCGCGGTGTGCAACTGTTCTGCGATGGTGGATACGCTGCTGGATAGCCAGCTGTTCGGGCATATGCGCGGATCCTTCACGGGGGCGAGCGAAACGCGGCCGGGCCTTTTTGAGTACGCCGATGGCGGGACGGTGTTTCTGGATGAAGTAGGCGAAACGTCGCTCGCGATGCAGTCGAAACTACTACGGGTGATTCAGAACCGCGAAATCCAGCGCGTGGGCTCGCCGGAAGTGAAGCATGTCGAAGTACGGGTGATCGCCGCTACGAATCGCGATCTGCGTTCGGAAGTGCTGGCAGGAAGGTTCCGGGAGGACCTTTTCTATCGTTTGAGCAGCATCGAGATACACGTGCCGGGGCTGACCGAACGCCCTGAAGATATTCCGGTGCTGGTGCAGCATTTCCTGAAGAAGTACAGCCAGGCTTACGCGAAGCCGTTCCACGGACTTTCGCGGCGGGCGCAGCTGGCCCTGGTGCGGCACGATTGGCCCGGAAACGTGCGGGAACTCGAGAACGTCATTTCGAGCGCAGCCATCACCGCGAGCGCGGACTTCATCGATGTGGCGGACTTGCCCGAGCATTTGCAGAAGCCCCGGAATCGCGGGGGTGCGAGTCAACAAGCTTGGCGCCCCTTGCCCCTGGATGAAGTACGGCGGATGCACATGCAGAAAGTGCTGGAGATGTGCGAAGGAAACCGCGTTCGCGCCGCGCAGGTTCTCGGAATTGGGCGCACCAGCTTGTACCGATTTTTGAAGCGCACCAACCAAGGCTCGAAAGCCGCCCGCGTGACCGCCTAGCGCCTGAGGATTCGCTAACTCCACTCGTTAGTGAGGCCCGGGTTTTTTCTGCCACACCCTGGTGGGACGCAGCGGGTCCCTCAGACACCACAACCGCGCCGCCCGTCTGGGGACGGGCAGCGCCATTCGTTCGCCGTTCACTTACCCGAGAGCGAAAACTACGATGTGGTCAAGCGCGCCTACTGTGCTCCGTTGCTGGTATTAGCCGCGGTGTGCAAAACGGCCGGGGGTAGCGACAGTGACGAATCCATGCGCACGAGCACTTTGGTCTGCGCCGGGAGATCGACATCTTTACCCTTCCGGATGGCGATGTAGGCACCGCTGCCCACTAGACCGTAAATCGTGCCGCGCATCACGTGGCTGAAGAGCAATCCGACCGTCGAGCCACCCGCCGTGCCAATGGCCACCGTGAGGATGTCGTTCTTGATGTCATGATTCTCAGAGACGACTTCGCCTTCTGTGGTCTTGATGTCCTTGCGGGTCTTGTCCGTGTCGCCGGGTGCGGTAATGGAAATGATGCTCATTTTCGCGGGGAAGAGGCGGCTCTCAACCTCGATGGAGCTGAAGGCGATGTTCATGGAAGCGCCCTGGCGAAACATGGAGAACATTTTCGGTCTAGTGATACCGCTCACCGTGCCGTGGATGATCGCGCCCGCAGGCAAAAGCAACTGGTTGCCCGAGTAGACCGGGTCGGCAATGGCGGCGGTAAAGGGATCACCGTCGTGCGCTACCTTGGTGCTGAGGCCGTTGAGTAACGTGAGGCGAACCTGGGTGCCGGGAACCACTTGCGTGGCAGCCCCAGGAGCCACTTCGGTCGACTGCTGCGCCGGTACCGACTGCGCCTGAACCGCCGGTGTGATGAGCAAAGCTAAGCTAAAGAGAAGAGCAACTGCTGTGAAACGCTTCATCCGACCCTCCTGGGTGTGCTGGGGAGGCGCAACGCCTCGCTCAGCGGCAAGACCTCAACGGCAGGTGCTGTGGGACACATGCGTTGTAGGTGAATTTCGGAGCGCGCTCGAGGACATAGATGAGCAACGTCTCCGGCAACCCTCGTGACGTGAGGGGATCCGCTGGCGCAGCGGTGCGGGTGCGAGGAGGTTGCACCCGGAACTTAGGATATACGCAAGAGGCGGGGATTCAAGCACCAAGGGCAGGGAAGGTCAGGCGTGTTGCTTAACTAACAACGGGGTGATGGTGGATAGCTAACCCTTCGAAGGGTGCCATGGGCGCAGATCATGCGGGTTTTGCCGCGAGTGCGGAGAAACAAAAAAGAATGGTTCCGGGACCTGGACTCGAACCAGAATTTTAGGCTCCAAAGGCCCACGTGCTACCAATTGCACCATCCCGGATTGGGTGATTCAACGGTTTGGCATTATGGCATGCGGGGCCGCGCCATGGAAAGTTGGCAACAGGAAATAGCACAGCATCTTCACGATGCGTTGGATGGCTGGTTTGCCGGACGGGCCTCAATTTGCTACGCTGCTTGCAACCAATTTTTATCCGGAGAGGTGTCCGAGCGGTTTAAGGAGCACGCTTGGAAAGCGTGTGTTGGGGAAACTCAACCGTGGGTTCGAATCCCACCCTCTCCGCCATACGGTCTGGCATTTTGTCTCTGTTTGGCAGGTTCCGGCAAACTTCCTCAATTTCGGCCTCGAAATAGCAAAATCCAAGCGTCGTTCGCGGAGGCTCTCCATTCTCTGGCCGCGGAACAGCCCCCGAACAATAGGGGTATTTCTCTACGCACGGGGACGAGGTTGACTTAG
>CAWDLF010000003.1:0-227361 GCA_963803105.1 Terriglobia bacterium | reverse complement strand
AGTAGCGCGGCCATGGTGGTCATCATGATGGGACGAAAGCGCAGCAAGCAAGCTTCGTAGATCGATTCTTCGGGAGTCTGGTTCTTTGTGCGTTCGGCATCAATCGCGAAGTCGACCATCATGATGGCGTTCTTCTTCACAATTCCAATCAGTAGAATGATTCCGATCAGGGCCATCACGCTGAGTTCGGTGCGGCAGAGGATCAGAGCCAGAAGCGCGCCGACTCCAGCCGAAGGAAGGGTCGAGAGAATCGTTATCGGATGAATGTAACTTTCATAGAGCATCCCCAATACGATATAGACGGCCACAATTGCCGAAAGAATCAGCAGAGGTTGATTCTGCAACGAAGCTTGAAAGGCTTGGGCGGTTCCTTGAAATGTCGCTTGCACGATTGAAGGCATTCCCACCTGTCGCTCTGCTACCTCGACCGCGGTTACGGCGTCTCCTAGGGCTTTGCCGGGAGCCAAATTGAAAGAGAGAGTTACAGCGGGGAACTGCCCTTGGTGATTAACGGCGAGGGCTGTTAAGGCCGGTTCGTAGTGGGCGATCTCGCTCAACGGGACTTGCGTTCCTGTCGTCGATTGAACGTAGATGTTCTTGAGGGCATCCGGATTTTCCTGCGAGGCGCTGTTGACAGCCATGACGACGTGATATTGGTTCATCGGCGCGAATAAAGTCGCGACCAACCGCTGGCCGAAGGCGTCATTGAGAGCGTTGTCGATCATTTGAGTGGAGATACCGAGCCGTGCTGCGGTATCTCGATCGATGGTGAGGTTGGCTTGCAGACCGGCCACTTGCTGGTCGCTCGAGACATCCCGCAACTCCGGGAGGGTCTGCAGTTTCTTGAAGACGATCGGCGCCCACTGGTTCAGCGCGGGCACGTCTTCACTTTCCAGTGTGAGTTGGAATTGAGAATTGCTCTGGCGCCCACCTACGCTGATGTCTTGCTGAGCCTGAAGGTACAGTGTCGCTCCCGCTACGCTATTGACCTTATGGCGCAGGCGATCGATGACCTGGTAGACGCTCACGTTATTCCGCTCGGCCAACGGTTTCAGATGAATCATGAGGTTGCCGCTATTCATAGCGCCACCCCCAACCCAGCCCGTGATCTCCTCCACGGCGGGATCGCTCATAACGATTTGGCCGAACTGCAATTCCTTGCGGTTCATCGAATCGAATGCCATGTCTTGCGCGGCCTGAATCGATCCGCCCATGGCGCCCACGTCCTGCTGGGGGAAAAATCCCTTGGGAATGAAATAGTAGAGGATGACGCTTAGGCAGACCGTGGCAATTGTGATTCCCAGCGTCAAAGGCTGATGCCTCAGAACCCAGCGCACGCCCCGCGCGTATGCAGCCAGCAGCGCGTCGAAACTGCGCTCGTTCATTCGGAAGAGCCAGTTGTGGCCTTCCTTGGACACAGGCTTCAGGAATCGCGCGCACATCATCGGGGTCACCGTTAAGGAAACGAGAAGCGACACCCCGATGGCGATGCTCAGCGTCACGGCGAATTCGCGGAACACGCGACCGACGATCCCGCCCATCAGCAAAATTGGAATGAAAACGGCAACGAGCGACGTGCTCATGGACAGAACCGTAAAGCCGATTTCGCGCGACCCCTTCAGCGCGGCTTCCATGGGCGACAGTCCTGCTTCGATGTAACGGGTGATGTTTTCAATCACGACGATAGCGTCGTCGACCACGAACCCCGTAGCTATCGCAAGCGCCATCAGCGACAAATTGTCGACGGAATACCCGAACAGGTAGAGCATCCCAAAGGTGCCGATCAAGGAAACGGGAACCGCGACCGCGGGAATGACCGTGGACCAAAAATTGCGTAAGAAAACAAAAATCACAAAAATCACCAGAACGATCGTAAGCAGCAGTGTTTCTTGAATGGACTTCACGGAGGCACGGATCGTCTGCGTACGATCGTGTTCGATGATCAGGCTGATCGTAGGAGGCATCGAAGCCCGTATGCGTGGCAGGAGTGCCAGCACGCGGTCTACGGTTTCGATAATATTGGCGCCGGGCTGTCGGTTGACGACTACCATCACACAAGGTTTGTTGTTTACGTATCCGGTCGCATAAAGGTTCTCGACAGAGTCTTGAACGTCGGCGACGTCCCCCAGCCGCACCGGCGCGCCATTTCGGTAAGCGACGATCAGAGAACGGTAATCCTCAGCCTTGAAAATCTGGCTATTGGAGCTCAATACCCAGCGCACGGTACCGCTGGACACCTGCCCTTTGGGTTCGTTGGAATTGACTTGCCCCAGGACTGTACGTACGGTATCAAGTCCCAGGCCATAGTTTGCGAGAACCGTAGGATTCACAGAAACCCGCACGGCAGGCTTGGCTCCTCCGTTCACGCCTACCTGACCGACTCCGGGAACCTGCGCAATTTCTTGGGCGACGATCGAATCCGCCACGTCGTAGATTTTGGAAACTGGCAACGTGTCGGAAGTCATCGCAAGGAATAGGATCGGCGAGTCGCTGGGATTGACCTTGCGGTAGGTGGGAAGGCTCGGCAGACCGGCGGGCAGCTGCCCTGCGGAAGCGTTGATCGCCGCCTGGACATCGCGCGCGGCAGCGTCAATGTTCCGGTCCAAATCGAATTGTAGGGTAATGTTCGTCGAGCCGAGCATGCTGGTCGACGTCATCTGCGTCACGCCTGCGATTCGGCCGAACTGCCGTTCAAGGGGCGTGGCCACTGAGGATGCCATCGTCGCAGGGCTGGCGCCCGGAAGGCCGCCGCTCACTTGAATCGTCGGGAAATCCACCTCGGGCAGCGCCGCGACGGGAAGAAAGCCGTAGGCGATCGTCCCCGCCAGCAGGACGGCTATCGTCAGCAGCATCGTCCCTACAGGTCTCTTAATGAAAGGCGCCGAGATGTGCATCGCGCTGATCCTTGACTCTGTCTCTGGAATCGATGGAACGACCACCAATACTACCGGAAAAATTCCTCGGCTGATGCCTGATAAGTCGGGTGATTTCAACGGGTCGACGCAACCGAGAGCTCTGCAAGGTCCGCCGCGGCTTACTGGTGTCGGGTCGGATTCCGTCTCGCCCAGAGCAGGGAAGCGGTAGCCATGATCACAGGCGCTCATCAGCACTCCCAGCGACTCGCCCATAGTTGCATTCGTCAGGAGCTGACACCGGCCCGTGGCCGACTGGTACTTTTGACAGATGGTTATGCCGCGGGATTTGACTAGGCTTGTCTCCCAGCCGTCACGGCACTACCAACGTCGCGATGAGATCTGAACGGCGACTTTGCGCTTGGACAGCAGAGTGGGATAGCATCCGTGCGGCGAGACGCGATCTGCCCCGCCAATCGTCGGTGATTATGAACATTCCTCTTTCGAAGTTGGAGAAACATACAGAGCTCCCGAGCGACGCGCCTTTCCCGGATATGTTGTGGATTCCCGGGGGGGCTTTTCGCATGGGGTCAGAGGAGTTCTATCCGGAAGAACGCCCCGTGCACGAAGTACGTGTCGACGGATTTTGGATGGACCGTTGCACCGTCACGAACGAAGAGTTCGAGCGATTCGTCACCGCGACGGGATACCAAACCGTCGCTGAACGCCCGCTTCAACCCGAAGACTTTCCGGGCGTTCCCCCGGAAAAGCTCGTGCCCGGCGCGTTGGTGTTTCATAAGACAGCAGGTCCCGTAGACCTCAAGGACTATCGGAATTGGTGGACCTGGACTCCAGGAGCCAGCTGGCGCAATCCGTATGGCCCCGGTAGCTCAATTCACGGGATAGAAAAGCATCCGGTCGTGCACATCGCGTTCGGGGACGCGCAGGTTTATGCGAAGTGGGCGGAGAAAAAGCTGCCGACCGAGGCCGAGTGGGAGTTTGCCGCGCGCGGCGGCCTTGAGGGCGCAAAGTTCACGTGGGGCGACGAACATTTTCCAGACGGTAAGGCCATGGCGAACTCCTGGCAGGGAGAGTTCCCTTGGCAGAATTCGCTGCTCGATGGCTACGAGGGCACAGCGCCCGTCGGTTCTTTCCCGCCCAACGGATATGGGCTGTTCGACATGGCCGGAAACGTGTGGGAGTGGACCTCGGATTGGTTTGTGTCCCGGCATGCGGACGAACTCGTCAAATCTTGCTGCGGCCCCCCAGCAAATCCGCGAATCGACTCCCCGGAAAAAAGCTACGACCCGGGCCAGCCGGACGTCCATGTTCCCCGCAAGGTTGTGAAGGGAGGCTCGTTCCTGTGTGCGCCTAACTACTGCTTACGATACCGGCCGGCTGCACGGCAGCCGCAGATGATCGATACGGGAATGAGCCATATCGGTTTTCGCTGCGTTGTTCGTCGTCGACTAAAGACAAATCAATAGTCGTTTCATAGCTGGCAGCAAACGCTGCTGCAACGGAGGATGAAAATGGCAAAGGAAAGCGCGCCGAGCACGGCCAAAAGCAGCAAGTCCGACAAGTCGAAAAAGCCGAACATACTTGTCATCTGGGGCGATGATATCGGCATCTCGAATTTGAGCTGCTATAGCCACGCATTGATGGGCTATCACACGCCCAACATTGATCGCATCGCAAAAGAAGGCATGCTTTTCACCGACTCGTACGGAGAGCAGTCTTGCACCGCCGGTCGATCGTCGTTCATTACGGGTCAGAGCGTATATCGTACAGGACTCTCTAAGGTCGGAATCCCGGCGGCCCCGGTCGGTATGCCGGACAATATCGTTACGATTGCCGCGTTGCTGAAGAATCAGGGCTACGCTACCGGTCAGTTCGGCAAAAACCACCTGGGAGATCTCAATAAATTCTTGCCGACGGTGCACGGATTCGACGAGTTCTTCGGAAATCTATATCACTTGAACGCTGAAGAAGAGCCAGAACAGCCCAACTATCCGAACCCGAAGGATTTCCCAAACTTCCGGGAGAAATTCGGGCCGCGCGGCGTTCTCCACGCTTGGGCCACCGACAAGGACGATCCGACGGAAGAGCCGCGTTGGGGGAGAGTGGGCAAACAAAGGATCCAGGACACCGGCCCGCTCACCAAAAAGCGCATGGAAACGTGCGACGACGAGTTCGTTGTCGCAGCCAAGGACTTCATTAAGCGCCAGCACGACGCCGACAAGCCCTTCTTCATGTGGCTCAACTTTACCCATATGCACTTGTACACCCACACGAAGCCATCGAGCCTGGGGCAAGCCGGTCGCTGGCAGTCTCCCTACCACGACACGATGGTCGATCACGACAAAAACGTCGGTCAGATGCTCGACTATCTCGACGAGCTAGGCATCGCTGACAATACCTTCGTGATGTACTCGACCGATAACGGGCCGCACATGAACTCATGGCCCGATGGGGGCATGACGCCGTTTCGCAGCGAAAAGAACACCAATTGGGAGGGCGCCTTCCGCATACCTCTGCTCGCACGCTGGCCGGGTCACATCAAGGCAGGCTCAGTCGCAAGCGGGATCGTGCAGCATCACGACTGGCTGCCAACGTTTCTTGCCATGGCTGGTGAGCCTGACATCATCGACAAGCTCAAGAAGGGAGGCTATTCCGCCATCGGGAGGCAGTTCAAGAACCACATCGACGGCTATAACCTTGTGCCCTATCTGACGGGCGAAGCCAAAGAAAGTCCTCGACAGCTTTTCATGTATTTCAGCGACGATGGAGACGTGCTGGGTATGCGCTACGACAACTGGAAGATCGTGTTCATGGAGCAGCGTTGCCCCGGCACGCTGGAAGTCTGGGCAGAGCCGTTCGTTCCGCTGCGACTGCCTAAGATATTCAACCTGCGAACCGACCCGTACGAACGCGCCGACATAACCTCCAACACCTACTGGGACTGGGTAATCAAGAACGTCTTCATGGTGTATCCGGCGCAGGCCATCGCCGGGCAATTCATGGCGACTTTCAGGGAGTTCCCACCTTCGCAGAAGGCTGCGACATTCACTCTTAACGACGCTCTAGAGAAAATGTCGTCCGCCGCAACCGGAGGAGGCTCGGGCAAGACCAGCTAGTTAGTGCTCAAGATGCTTTCGGACGCGGGAAACGGAAGCCACTAGTGGCAGCGGCTCTGGGGCGGTGTAGGGAAGAAGCTATCCTGCACCGCCTAGGGGTCGGATGTACAATCCAGCGAGTAGCCCCGCGGCCTAAATTCAAGGTGATACGGGATCATACGGAATGAGCATTCTTGCCTTGCTGCTTTTGGGTCTGAGCATTTCCATGGACAACTTTGCTGTCTCGTTGAGCCTGGGAATGTCGCAACTGAATCGGTCGGTGAAGGCGGTACTCTCTGTGCCGCTCATGTTTGGCGTATGCCAGTTCCTAATGCCCCTCTTGGGCTGGCTCGCGGGGTCGCGGGTCGCATTTTTGTTTCAGGGCCACGAACGCTGGCCTCTGTTTCTCTCGTTGGTATTTGTCGGCTGGCGCATGGTTCGCTCGGCAAGAGAGTCCGAGAAATCTTTGCCCGGTCGCGCGCAGTCGCTCGCCTTTGTGTTGAGTCTATCCCTGGCCACCAGCCTTGATTCGTTGGCGGTCGGTTTTGGACTTGCCATGTTAAGAGTGGGCATTCTAGAAGCAAGCTTGGTGTTCGGCCTGACGGGCGCGATCCTTTCATTGTTGGGTCTAGTCTTGGGGAAGCGGCTGGGGCTGAGTCTGGGCAAACACAGTCGCCTGGTGGGTGGGCTAACGCTGGTTGCCCTCGGAGTTCGCGCGTTGGTCGCGCGCTGACCAATGGCTATAGCAGAAACACTCAGGCGTTTCGCCCTCGGGATCGCCACAGGAGTAGAATTTGCGGCCGCGGTCATCATTGCCTACGGCGCCATTGAAGCTCTGTGGGGCATGGCCCGGGCGGTTCTTGCAAAACGCTCCGTTGGCGCTAGGAAGCAGGCATGGCTGCGGTTTGGAGTTTGGTTGCTGCTGGGCCTCGAATTTGAACTCGCAGCGGACATTATACGCACGGCAATTTCCCCCACATGGGCCGATATCGGGCAACTCGCAGCTATCGGCGCCATCCGAACATTCCTGAATTACTTTCTGGAGAAAGATCTCGAGAAGTATGAACCCAGGCAACAAAGAGGGAAGCCGGGAGAAGAAGTCACAGCGTAGCCAGCGAGGACCTCGACGATGTTAGGCGCGGGCGAAATATTCACGATATTCTTCGTAACCCTGGGGCCGCTCAAGGTGCTCGGGCCATTCGCTAGCCGCACTCGTGGCATCGACGACACTAAGGTCCACCAGATTGCTTGGTGGGCGTTCGTAGTCGCCACGATCAGCGTAACGGCAGGAAGTTTCGTCGGTAGCGCCATGCTCGAGAAATGGCGGGTGTCCATCCCAGCGCTCACTCTAAGTGGCGGAATTATCTTTTTCCTGGTGGCGTTAAAGCAGTTGATGGAGCAGTACGAACCAGCGCGCGCCGTTCCGCCAGAGCCGTTGCCGGCGGGGCCGATCGTTGCGGCGTGCCGCATGGTCTTTCCCATAGTGCTCACCCCGTATGGAATTGCCGTCGTGATCGCGCTTTTGTCCGCGAGCACGGAGGTGGCGCGAACGACCATGATCCTGGCGCTCCTTGTGCTCGTCATGGCCCTTGACTTCTTGGCCATGTGGTTCGCGCGGCGCATCCTTGTCGGATTCACGATGATCGTCCTGCAGGTGGTCGGCGCGGTTCTTGCCGTCCTTCAGGTGGCGCTTTCAGTGGAGTTCATTCTTACGGGATTGCGGGGGCTCGGAGTTCTCGCCAACTGACGCGCTATCCCCGCCGAATCGTGGCAATCAGAGCTATGGTCCCGAGGAGAAATATGACCAGTGCAAATATCTGAGCGAGAGATCGCTTGCCGCCCAGAAACTTGCGCATCGGCTGCATTTCGTAGTGGTGCGAGATCAGCGCCATTATCAACGCGAAGAGCCCGGCGCTAATCATTGTCATGGAGAAGATGCGCGGCGAAAGAAGAACGTGGATCTGCGGAGCCGGTTTGCCCGCATCTAACTGAAAGAATTTGTATATGGTGAAACCGAAGCTAATCATCGACACTGCCGTGCGTACCCAGGCCATCAGTGTGCGCTCGTGCGCCATCCATGTGCGCTCTAAGGCGAGCTGATTAGTATCCGGCATTTTCAAATCAGTATTCATCAGAGCGATCTTCCCATTCGTTGTGAGCTTCGCTTTTCGTTGTGACTCCTGTCAAGCAGTTCGCAGATCAGCAAACCAGCATGGGAAACAACGGCGGCTACGGGCCATTTTTAACTAGTACTCTACTTGAGACCATCGCGCCAATCAGACATATGATCGTCGCGCCCGGGGAATGCGAGGCAACCGTAATCTTCTGAAATGCGTCTACCGTCTCGGGCCGTAGCACCTCGACGGTGGATTTTGCTAGAATCCGCTGCCGTACGGCAGACGCCCCGACCAAATTCTCCGCGCCACTTTCTTTTTGCAGATTTAGGAGGAAAACATGTATTTCACGGACGACTCACTACTCCCTGAGAATCAAGCACCGTTGATGATCACGGCTGCGCCCTACGGTCCCATGTGGCTACCGGGGGATTGCACGCCGGAACAGAAACTTCCCCGTCACATGGGAAGAGCAGACTCAGGCCGCGGTGGATTGCTGTAACGCCGGCGCCACGCTCTTGCACATTCATGTGCGCGATCCAAAGACGGGCCACATCTCCAAGAACTTGAAGGAATATGGCGACCAGATTGCCCGGCTGCGCAAAGCTGTTCCCAAGATGATTTTGCAGGTCGGCGGCTCCATTTCTTTTGCGCCCGAGCCGGGCGAGGAAGCGAAGTTTCAGAGCTACGACTCCCGCCATAAGTTGGCCGAGATCGATCCGAAACCGGACCAAGTCACCATCACCTGTGGCACATCTCTCTATGACCTGACGGCATTGCATCCGGTCGATGATGCCTTTGAAGGAACCCGCTTCACGAACCCGGCGATGCTCCACGCTATGGCCAATCTGGTGGCCGACTCGACACCGGATTTCTTCCTCGAGAACATCAAGCAAATGGTTCAGCACGGCATCCAGCCCTACTTCGCGCTAGGTGCACGTCCACAGCCTCGAACTGGTGGAGCGCCTGATCCGCAAGGGCTACTACATGGGGCCGATGAATGGATTTCTTCAGCATTGGCGGCGGTGGCGTGTTGCGGCGCGAATCCGTTCGACCTTATGGAGCTGATCCGCCGCACGCCGCACGGATCTTTTTTCACCTACCAGACCACATTCCGGTTGAGTCATCCAGTCGCTGCCATCTGCATCGCGCTGGGCCAACATACTCGCGCCGGCATCGAAGACAACCTCTGGAATACCACCAAGGGCGAGCGCATGACGACAATCCAAATGATTGAAAAGCCACGTTCGTATGGCCAAAGAGCTCGGCCGCGCGATTGCCACGCCCGAGCAGGCCCGTCAGATGCTGAAGATCGGCGTGACCTACAATTCCACTGCGGAAACACTCGCCAACCTGGGTCTGCCGCCGAACCGCCGCCCGGGCAACATGGGCTTCATGGTGCATGAGACCGACGGTAGGTTCCACCCAGCCGCGCAGGGAGGATGCGGACACATTCACGCAGGCGACTGGGAGGAGAAAATAGAGGTAGTGAAAATCGCCTCCTCGAATGACTAGATGCCCAGGTGGGTAAAATCGCTGAAACTAGCGGCATGGCTCCCGGCACGAGAAGGGATAAGTAAAGATGACGATAAAACCTGCGACAACAAAAGTCTCCCCGACGGAGCAAGTTGCCAATCCCTGGGGTTCATCTCTAGACAAACTCAAAGAGTGGGATCCCAAGGGTGCCGAACTTTTGTTGCAAGTCGGAACGAACCCGTGGACCAGCATGGCGTTCTGCCCCGAAAAGAGGTGGAGCTGATCTACCTCGCGCTGAACTGCTCCTGCACGAACCTGGATGAAGCAGGTACTCGCCGCCAGATTCGCGCGGCTCTCGACGCGGGCGCGAGCCGCGATGAAATTCTCCTTGTGCTTAAGTGCGCGGTTGCACCTGCCGTACATTCCTGCAGCCTGGGCGCCCCCATCTTGCTGGAGGAGATGAAGGCGGTGGGTGTGAAGCCTGCGGAGCGGCAGAAGCCGGAAACTCCGGCCTGCGATGCAATGCGCGCGATCGGCCAATGGAATACCGCGTGGGATCCGTTTTACGAGCTTTCACCAACATGGACGGATCAATTCTTTGCCTTCGGAGCCAGTGTCTATAAGAGTGGCCTCTTTACAGCAAGATTTTTGGAATTGATCAGCATCGCCCTGGATGCGTCGGTCACGCACATGTATGCGCCCGGCACCCGCAGGCACATCCAAGCAGCTCTGAAAGCGGGAGCGACCCCGGAAGAAATCATGGCGGTGCTGCAACTATGCGTCTCGATGGGCGTTCAGGCTTGTGCTAAAGGCGTCCCGATCCTGGCTGAGGAGCTGCAACGCGATTCGACAAATCAGAGAACCAGTGCGTAAAACGCAGTCCCAAGCTCGACGGCGAAGGTAGTATCTCAGCAGAGATTCCGCGCCAGCTATTGCGGAGAACCCGGAACCCGTTTCGGCCACAGCAGGGAAGCGGCAACCATGATCGCAAGTATCCCCGCCACTACTCCCAGCGATACACCGGTCGACACCTGTAGGTGCTTCCCGCCGACCATCTTTGCGCCAATGAAAATCAAAATAGCCGCAAGCCCAGTTTGCAGAAAGCGGAACCGCGGCAGCACTGCCGCCAAAGCGAAATACATGGCGCGCAGGCCAAGAACGGCAAACACATTGGATGAGTAAGCGACGAACGGATTGCGCGTGACGGCCAGCACCGCCGGCACGGAGTCGACCGCAAAGACCAGATCCATCACTTCCACCACTACCAGCGCCAGAAAAAGCGGAGTGGCGTTCCACTTCCCGTCTCGCTTGATCCAGAAATGCGTGCCGCCTGAGACATTGTCCGCAACGGGAAATATCCACCGAACCGCCCGTACCGCCCATCGTTCTTCGGTTTCAGGATGCCGCCCTCCGGACCACAACATCAACGCGCCCGCAATCAGCAGAATCGCACCGAAAATTACCGCCACAAAATCGAACCGCTGAAGCAGGGCAATTCCCGCGAAGACAAACGCGGCCCGCATCGCGAGCGCCCCGATCACCCCCAAGTAAAGCACCCGATGCTGATACTCCGCCGCCACCCCGAAGGTTTGAAACATAATCAAAAACAACAGCACGTTATCCAAGCTCAACGACTTCTCGATCACGTACCCGGTAAAAAACTCGAGTCCCGCCTGCCTTCCGTGCGTTAAATAGACCCACAAACCGAACCCCAGAGCCAACGTGACCCACCCGGCGCTCTCCGCCACAGCCGCCTTTAGACTGATGCGCCCCGGCCGGCGATGAAGCACGCCCACATCGATCGCGATCGCCACAACCACGACCGCCGCAAAGACCGCCCAAGCCCCCACGCTCGCCTCCGAAAAACACCAGGCGAACTCGCATACGACCTATCCGCCTCACTGTGAGTGTAAAGGAATTCCCACGAAGCGTACGCCGAGCTTATCGTTGCAACTCAGGTCTTGTAGCGGAAGGCCTTTCGAAAGCGATCGCAGACCTGCCGCAGGAGCGCACCACCCTTCGGCTACCCCGCCCCTCGTCGAGCAGTACAACATAATATTCATTAGCAGCACGCAAGTAAAAAGTGACGAGGGAGGGCCTTTGTACCTACGGATCATCCCCGTATTGGTGCCAGCCGGGAGGGATCGGCTCGGATAGCCATGCCGGGGCACGAAGAAAGCGGCGGCTGGGGGGGGCGAGGAGTGGCGGGCTGCTAGCGGTGGGCCGCGTAGCCGAGGGCGGAGCCGGCTCCGGCGCCGACGGCGAACCAGAGGGCGTTGCGTCGGAGTTGGCGCCAGAAGCTGCCTCCCTTGGAGGCGGTGACGGCGGCGTCGCGCTCGCGGGTGAGGGCCGCGATCTTGGCGGCGTCATCGGCGGAGTTTTGGGTGGCGGCGGCGAGGCGGGCTTGGCAGGCGCGGCAGTCCTGCACGTAGTTGTAGAGGGGCTTGAGGTCGGCCGAGGGGATCTCGGCCGAGGGGCCGGACGCGCCAGCCTGAGATGCGCCGTTCGGAGACGGGGAGGTCGGGAGATCTGGCGAGGAGGTGCTGGAGGGAGGCGTCGCGTGCGAGTTCGGTAACGGCAAAGGGGTGGGGGAGGAATCAGAAGAAGCTGCGCTAGGGAAGGCAGTTCCCTGCCGGTTGGTGGCTGGCGGTTTGGCCTGACGCCGTGCGGTCGAAGAAGGGACGGCGGTCGAGAGCGCGATGGGAGTGGGGAGCGCGAGATATTTGGGAAGGTCGCGGAGGATTTGGGCGGGAGTTTGGGTGCTGCGCTTGAGGGCGTCGATCTGCGCGAGTGTTTGCTGGAGCGTGGCGTCGCGAGTAGCTTCGCGGGCGCCGGCGGCATCGATGAGCTGCTTCTGAGCTGCGAGCGCCGATTGGAGCTCGCGCTGATCGGAGCGAGAGGCGAGCCACGCATGAATGGCGAGTGCGGTAATGCTGAGCGCAATTACGAAGGCAACGATTTCTATGATGCGGCGCATGGGAGACTCCTTGAGTGAGAGTCGCGGGCGTGTTGATGAGAGGTGCCGGGTATTCTAGTCGCTCTGGTTTGTTACGGCGCACTCGGAGCCGCTGGCGAGAATGGCGATTAGGGCGAGGGAGTGTTGCTCATTTTGAACACGTCTGCGTCTCGCGCTCTGTCCGTGTCCGATGTGTCGTGGGTGGCGTCGGGGCTGCCGCGTACGCTGCGGGCGTGTTGACGGGCGGTACCGAAAGTACTTGCTGCGGGTGGAGCAGCGCACTTGGAAGCGTTTACGGGTCGTCTGTTTGTCTGGAAGATTAAAGTATGATCGCGGCGCAGATCGTTGCGGAACGGGCGATGCGACGATGTCTGCTCTTCGGCTCGCGCTGAGAATACTTGCTGCGGATGAAGCAGCGCAGCGGGAAGCGCTCGATCGCCGTTTGCTTCTGGCGTTCAAACTACGAACCTGTTGCCCGGTGTCCCGGAGCGGACGACGGGACAATCCGTGCTCCTCGGCTCGATTGTGAACACTTGCTGCAGATGAGGCAGCGCATTCGTTCGCGCTTTCGCGCAGGCTGTTTCTGGCGGAGTTTACTTGTGGCGCTTTTAGCGCCGGCATAGCGAAACGAGTGAGCGATGCTGGCTGAAATTCGGCTCAGCTCCGGAGCACGTGCTGCGGGTAGGACTGCGCATCGGCACGCGCTCCTGCGCGGAATGTCGTATGAAGCTTAGGCTTCCGATTCCCTATCGTGGCTTGGGCCTCGGGACGCTGGTCGGCGCGGTTTGCGTGCGCTCGTCACTAGTTACCGGTTTCGCGATGATCGCCCGCGCCTTCCGACTGAAGTACTTGCTGTCGGTAACACCATCTATCGGGACGCACTCGTGCGTGCTTTCGCGCGGGCTGCTTATGCTGAGCCTTAGGTGCGGCCCTCTGGCGGCTTCACGAACCGAATGGATGTGGCCCGGAAGGACCATTGACGTCTGTGGGATGCGCAGTGACCCAAGAAAAATCCGCCTCCTCTGCCGCAACATGTATGAACGAGTTCCAGTTGTGGACGAAAAACCGACAACAGAAAGCACTGCTAGGCAACGTCGGCTTGAGGCGCTCAAATAAGGGAAACTGGTCCGGATCTTCGGGAAGCCCGTCCACGACTATTTCTGCCCGCATGGGGTAAGAAAGACGAGCGGGATCGGGCGACTCTATCGACAAGTAGTAAAAGCCACGTAACGTCAGCATCGCGTTGGCGTACAGCTCTGCATCAGGGCTGTCAGGATCATTTGGACGCATATTCAGCCCTAGCGAAGCGACGCGACTTTGATAGTCCACGGTTATGCTCAGCACAACCGCGTCGACCAAACCGTTGGCATCTCTTGCATCCAATTCTTCAAAGGTCATGCCTGCCTCTTGGGATATTGACGTGTCGTAATGCTGCTGAGTCCATCGTACGGCTTTGGTCTATGTTACAGCTGACCTCCATCGTTCGCGAATCTAACAGGCGGGCGCCGTCAACATTTGTCGCCTATTATTCGGCTCCCACATCGATCCATCGTAGTTCGGATGTATGTTGCTCGTGGTGTTTGCCTGAGACCCCACCCTTGCAAACGGCGCAAGGGCTGGGGCACCCTGCGGCGTGGGATGGTCTCGGAGGTCGCGAACGAAGGGAGTATGACTCGGCGAGGCCGCCGTTCGATTCGTCATGGGAGGGCGGGCCACCCGCCCTGTGGAGCCATTGCGAACCCGAGTCGCCGCAAACGAAGCGGATGAGACGACCGCGCAGTGTTAGACGATGCCCAATTCCTCCGGAGGGTGCCCCACCCTTCGGTTTTGGAAGGGTGGGACGCCGTGGGTGACCGACGGACTGGAACGCTGCAACGCCGGATCGTCCACCGCGGTAGTTCCGTATACGGGGTGCTCTCGGTTTCGCCTGAGACCCCACCCTTGCAAACGGCGCAAGGGCTGGGGCACCCTGCGGCGTGGGATGATCTCGGAGGTCACTACGAAGGGAGTTTGATTCGGCGAGACCGTCGTTAAATGTGCCGATCAAGGGCCAGCCACCCGCCAACGTGAAGACTAGGAGATTCGTGCGGGCGCATAGCTGGGTGCGAAGCTGAAGAGAGATCCCTCGTCGGCCGCCCAAGACATGAAGCGGGCGGCCTCGCTCGGGATGACACCGCGATTGAGGGCGTCGCGGCGTAACGGATGGCGGTTTGACGAGGTCTAAGGATCAGGAGGGGCGAGCGATGACGGACGAATGGATGCGACGAAGGACCGCGGTCGGATTGGGCGGCTGGGCTGCGAAAGGGGCAGCGGCAAATCCAGCGACGAGTTTGGCGGCCGGGCTCGTGGCTAAAATAGCAATCGGGCTGGCGATGGGGGCGCTGCTCTTCGGCTGCTCGGCGGCGATGGCGCAGTTCCCTTCTGCGATTGTGCCGGAGGGCGCGGCGAAGCAGGTGTCGCCACATGTGTGGGAGATTAAAAGTTTTCCGAACATCGCCATCGTGGTGGGAGATCGCGCGACGCTGGTGGTGGACACTGGCATGGGCGCGCGCAATGGCGCGACGGTGGCGAGCGAGGCGAAGAAGCTGTCGAAGGGCTCGCGGCTGTATTTGACGACGACGCACTTTCATCCCGAGCACGCGTCGGGCGACGACGGCTTCCCTGCCGACACGATCATCATCCGAAACGCCGCGCAACAGAAGGAGCTCGAAGAGCACGGCGCGCAGTCGGTGGCGGGATTTAGCGGCCGGTCGGCGGAGAACAAGGAGCTGCTGGCCGGACAGAAGTTTCGCAAACCGGACATCGTTTTCGATCGCGAGGCGCGAGTCGATCTCGGCGGAGTGACGGCGCGGCTTTTCTGGCTGGGAGCGGCGCACACCGTGGGCGACGAGCTGACGTTCGTCGAAGAGGACGGCACGCTGATCACCGGCGACGTGGTGCAGAACAAAACGGCTCCGAACGTTTCGAGCGCGGATTCGAGCGTGAAGAGTTGGATCGCCGTCGTCGATCAGCTGGCGCCGCTGAATCCAAAATTAATCGTGCCCGATCACAGCGACCCTGGGGACGCTTCGTTGATCTCGCAGGAGCGCGCGTTTCTGGGCGATCTTCAGACGCTCACGGCGATGGCCAAGCGCGAGGGGAAATCCGCGGACGACGCGGCGACGGCCGTGGCCGCGGAGATGAAAGCGAAATACCCCGATTGGACGGGGATAAACGGCGTTTCCAATATGGTGAAGCGCGCGTACGCCGAGCAATGACCCTGCGATTCCCTCGCTCGGGCGTCTCGGGCGCCTCGGGGCGGTGAGCAGTCACGAGGGCGCTGCTTGACGGCGGCGGTGCTATGATGCGCCGCATGAGTGGGGGCGACATGGAAAGTACGAGCTGGACGGCAGAGGCGCGACCCAGCCGGGGACGGGCATGGGCGCGGCGGCTGGTCACGTTGCTCGCGGCGATCGTGACGCTGCTCTCGTTCCTGATCGTGGTGGGCGTGCTCTTCCCTACGATTCCCTGGGTCGGTCCGATCGGCACGATTGTTGAATCATTCTTTTCGCTGCACGTCGTATTCGCCGGGCTCGTGGGACTTCTGTTAGCGCTGTGGGCGCGACGATTGGGCGGACGCGGCGGCGTGTCTCTACTTGTGGCGCTGGCGTTTATTGCTACTGTCGGCGCAATCGTGCCCGTAGTGGCGATGGTTCGCGCGGCGCATCGCTACGGCGCGCCGATTTCGTGGGCCGATCATCTGCGCGTGGCGGCGCCGGGGCCGCGCGCTGTGCCGGACCAGACGCAGCTCTTCGCCACGGTGGACGGAAAAGCTCTCTACCTCGACATTTATCTGCCCGCTAGTTTGGGGGACGCGGCTTCCCTTTCGGGAGCGCCGCTCGCCGCGCCGGTGGTGATGATTCACGGCGGAGGCTATTCGGGCGGCGAGCGTAGCGACGGGCGCAACTGGAATCGCTGGCTCACCGCGCGCGGCTACACGGTTTTCGACATCGACTACCGGCTCGATCCGCCACTGACTTGGAACCTGGCGGCGCCGGACGTGGCGTGCGCCATGGCGTGGGTGGCGCAGCATGCCAACGACTATCGCGTCGCGCCGGATCGCATGCTGGTCGCGGGACAATCAGCGGGCGCGGGGCTGGCGATGCAAGTGGCGTACGGAGTCCAGGACGGGACGTTCGAGTCGAGCTGCGGAGGCACGGTGCCGCAGCCGAAAGCGGTGTTCGCGCTGTATCCTCCGGATGATTTTGCGATGGCCTGGGAACTCAACACCGGCATCGGGTCTGTGGGCGCGCGAGCCCTGAACACGGCGTACATTGGCGGATCGCCCCAGCAATTTCCGGAGCGCTATCGCGCCGTGTCGGCCGCGGATCACGTGCGCCCCGGGCTGCCCCCCACGCTGATTGCGGCGGGCGAGCACGATCATCTTGTGCCGTTCGCGGGACATCGGGAGATGGTGACGAATTTTAATTTGGCCGGCGTGCCGAACGTGCTGGTGGCGGTTCCGTACAGCGACCATGCCTACGACGTCGCGTGGGGCGGCCTGGGAACGCAGATCACGCGGCAAGCACTGTCGGATTTTCTGGCGCAGTATTTGCCGGCGAGTGCGCCCAGCGGACCATAGAGCCAGCATCAAAATGCGGGCAACGGCGGGCGCAGCAAGCAGCGCCCCTACGAGGAAAACCAACCTGGGCGGTGTCATCCCGAGCGAGGCCGTTTCTCAGGCCGACGAGGGATCTCTCCCGCCACGGCGGGCAGGCTCCGGCGTAATGCGTGGCGATGCGTCACACGAAGAGAGATCCCTCCCGCCACGGCGGGCAGGCAGGCTCCCGTTGGTCGCTCGGGATGACACCGCCTGGGGGCCGGATTTTTCTCTGTAGGGGCACGGCATGCCGTGCCCGGCCGACCGAATCGGGACGCAAAGTCGCGGAGGACCTGAGCTAAATGTATTTCGGCATGCGAGCGAGGGCTTCGGCGGCGTAATCGGCGTTCGCGCCGCCATTCCACAGCGCGAGCGCGCGCGGAACGTCGCCGACGGCCGCCGCAAGTTTTGCGGCCAGCACGACGCAGCCTACGTCGAGTCCTGTGGCGGGCTCGCACAGCGCGCTCAGGTATTTCCCTTCGAAGCGGTGCTCCCTCGCTACCTGTCCCATCACTTGCAGAAGTCCCCAGGACATCGAGCGCGCAATTTCCTCAGTTGGCGTTAGCCCCAGCGGCGCAACGTAGCGCGCACGGAAGGCCGGTTCGTAGCGGATGGCGTGTGCGTCCCATGCGGATTCCTGCTCGGCGATGGCGCAGACCAGGGCGGGCGCGAGCGAATGCCGTGCTGCAGCCGCGCGAGCGAGCGCGATGAGGTCGGTGATGGCGAGGGACATGGAGAATGAGGAGGCACAGAGGTAAGGAAGCAGTGAGGCAAATGACAAACTGAAGGCAGCGGTGTCATGTAGCTCACCTCTTTAGAGGTGAGGGTTTTGCGGTGCGCGCGTACCGAGAGATGCCTCAGGTCTAAAGACCTGAGCTACATGAATTCGCGTCGATGGCGAACGGTCGCCAAGCACGGGTGCCGGGCACGGCATGCCGTGCCCCTACGGGAAAACGCGCGCCGCGCGGACGGCTACACTGGCCAGCCGTGGGTTAGGCCTAGGGGGCCGTTGCGGAAGAACGCGAGAATCTCGCGGATGCGGCCGCTCTCGACCTTGAAGAGCTCGAAGAGATGCACGCTGCGCGCGCCGAGTGCGCCAGGTGCGTTTGTGTCGCGTGTGAGCGCGACGGGATCGGACAGCCCCGGCACGTCGAAGCATACGATGGCCATCACCAGGCCGCGCGCTTCATCGACGATGGGATAGCGGCGGTCGCGAATCTTGGTGATGTAATTCAGCAGCTTCATGTTGTGGTGCACGCTCGCGGGATACTTTGGCGGATTGTTGGTGGTCTGCGAGCCATTTTCCACGCGGTTGCAGTCCGGATGCAGCGGCACGATGGATGGATCGCCGGCGACGATGCCGTCGAAGTAGCTGTTGGCGATAGCCACTAGCTTGGCGCGCGGCGAACGCTCGGATTCGGGCAGCACGACGTCCCACACCGGGCGCGGCGCCAGCATATTCTCCGGCGTGAAGATGGGATGGTCTCCGGCGCGCACGAGCAGCGTTTCGGATTCGGTGATCTGGCCGCCTTGCTGCTTCAGGCGCATGCCCAGCAGCGAGCGCTGGCCGTCGTTTTCGAGTGCGATGCCGAAGAAGCCGGCCTCGCCGGTGAAGGGATCGACGACGGACTGGCGATAGGTGATGGCCGCCAACGTCTTCCAAACGCCTTCACCGGGCTTCGTCGGCTGGCCGTCTTCGGTGGCGCGAAGGTTCGCGGCCAGCGGCACGGCACTGGGCGTGTGCTCGATGACTGCGTCGAGATATTGGTCGAGCAGGCCGAGAAGAGATTCACGCGAGGCCGGTTGGGCGCCGCTCTTGCTCGCAGAAGATCCCGGCGCACTTGAACCGGCGGTCGATGAAGCCATTGTGTGTCCCCCCTAATGCGAAACTGGAAGTGAGATTCGCGCGCAGCAACGGCGACGTTGCTTACAGCGGCGGGAGGGGACTATAGCATTCTCGGAAGCGGAGGCAAAGACAGTAGGGGGCGTGGTGCGAATTGCAGGGATGCCGCTCATGCTTTTGGCATGTGTGTGACCTCGGTGGAAACCGATCGGGTCGTCAATGCGGCGGGCCGCTCAAGTCGATCCAGCGGATGCGCGGAGGCTGCTCGCGGTCGATTCCCTGCTGCTCGCAGAGCTTCAGCAGCAGGTCGTAGATGTGCGGCAGGTGGTTGGTGGCCATGTCGTGAACGAAGAGGCGCAGAATTTCGTCATTGCGGATGCGCCGGTAGATCCAGCGCACGAACAGCACCAACTGAACGATCGAGCTGACTCCGAGCGTCCACCACGGCGGATTCAGAAGTAGGTGCATGGGGCACCTGATTTGCCAGGAGAGACGTCTGCTTGCCAACGCCGCGTCAGTCTGAGGGGCGCGAGGTACTGACGCCCCGGAGAATCTCTCTTCGATTTGACGTAGCGGCATGACTGAAACCGAAGAGCCATCTCTCCCGCCACAGCGGGCGGGCACCGGCGTAATGCCGGGAGATGCGTTCACACGAAGAGGGATTCTTCGGGCAGAGATGGCCCTCAGAATGACGCGGTCGACGGCGGCGGGAGCAGCATTTCCACGATGAATGGCCACTTGTCTCGCCGTCATCCTGAGTCCGTCGTGGGGACGAAGGATCTCTCTTAGGTTTTTCCTCCTGGCGATGCGTTCACACGAAGAGAGATCCCTCGTCGGCCACGCAAGAGGCGTGCGGCCTCGCTCGGGATGACACCTCCAGAGGGTTGGGTTTTCCTCGCCAGGGCATCCGCCGCGGCATGCCGTGCCCGGTGCGCAAACCTGAATTATCCAAACAACGAGGCGATGCTCGAGCCGAGGCCGAAGATTCCGCCGAGGCCGCTCGTCGAGCTGCCTTGCGACGCGCGTTGGCGCACGCCCAGCAGCTCCGACGGAACGCCCATCGCTTTGCCGAGTAGATTGGTATCGACGCCGTAGGTTTGCCCGAGGGCGTTCAATCCGGCGAGCTGCTCTTTGAGCTGTTGATTGGCGAAGGAAATTTGATTCTGCTGCGTCTGGCTGGCGTCGGTTTGCGCCTGCTGGCGGCCGATCTGCCCGAGCAGGTCGCCGTAGCCGGCGGAGTTGTTGGTGGCCGCTACACGATTGGCGGCGCTCTGGCGCAGCGCGTCGTAGGCGGTGTTGGCGGCGCCCAGGCTTTGCTGCGTGATGTCGGACTGCTGTTGCGGCGTGTAGCCCGTGCTGGTGAGCAGGCTTTGGATCGTGGGCATCATCTGCGCGCGATCGGATTGCCCCTGCTGGCTGGCTTGCGAGATCAGTTGATTCTGCTGCGCGAGCTGTTCGTCGGTGAGCTTGCGCGTGCTGTATTCTGCTCCGCGTGACATGGGGAACCTCCGGTGTGATTGGTGATTCGTGAACCGTAACGATAGCGTTGCTCTCCCTCGTAGGGGCACGCCATGGCGTGCCCGGCGCCGATGCTTGGCGTGATTCACAATTTACGGGGGGCGTGTGATCCTGAGTGACCAACGGGAGTCGAGGGAACTTGTGGTGAGCGCAGCCGAACCATCTCTCCCGCCACGGCGGGCAGGCTCCGGCGAAACGCACGGCGATATGTTCACACGAAGAGAGATTCTTCGGGCGAACACCGCCCTCAGAATGACGACGCAGTAGGATTGCGCGGCCTCGCTCGGGATGACAGCGGTGCCTCATTCGAGGGCAGACTGCCAGCTGCGAATGATCCGGCTGCGGGCGGGTTTGAAACCCGCCCCTACGAAGGCGTCGATTGTCGCGTCGCTCGGGGTGACAGCACCGAGGTGTTGCGTTCTCTGGTAGGGGCACGCCATGGCGTGCCCGGCGCCGATTCTTGGCGTGATTCACAATTTGCGGGGGCGTGTGATCCCCACGAGCGGGTTTGAAACCCGCCCCTACAAAGGCGCCGCTCGTGGCGTCGATCAGAACGGTGCGGCGTTGCCGTTAACGTAGCGCCGTGCTTCAGCACGGCATTCTTGTGCGATACATGCCGCGCTAAAGGCCGCGGCGCTACGTTTAAACCTCGAACACCCGTTGCGTTTTGTGAAGTGAGTACGGGATCTCGCTGTCGTTTCTTGTCGGCAGGCATCTCTGGAAAGAGAGTCGGTGGCAGATGGCGAATGACGAGATTGGTGCGATGGTTTTCACGAATCACTAATCACGAGTCACGAATCACTGCCTTTGAGCCTTCTGCAGTACGGCGTCCACGCGTCGTCGCGCACCCAGCCGAGCGATGCGAGGCGGCGGCCGAAGCGGCGCGCGACGGGCGGCGGAAGCCAGGCGTGCGCGTCTTCGAGGCCTCGCGCGAGCAGGTCTTGCTCGCCGGCGCGATGCAGCGCGAGGAAATTCGCGAACCGTTCGCGGGCCAGTGTCGACTGACCAGCTTTGGCAGGCGACTTCCGCGCACCGTCGTTCGTTTCATTCCGGCGATCCACGAGCAGATACATCTCGCAGGTGAGCCGCGCGAGCGAAGCCATCACTGGGCGGCCGTCGCTATCCTCCACCACGAGCTTCGACACGAATAGCGGGTCGGCGAGATCGGGGAACGCGTAGCCGAAGCCCTGCGCGGAGTGCATCCGGCGCAGCGCGTCGAGATCGGATTCGGTGTATTCGCGGATGAGCATCGGTGGTTAAACGCGCCAGCCTTTTCTGTGTTGCGGTGTGAGTCCGAGGGGTTCACCCGCGCTCGTTGCGCGACACCACTGAGGCGGTGTCATTCCGAGCGGAGCGAGGAATCTCTCTTCGTGTGAGCGCATCGCCGTGTGGTACGCCGAAGCCTGCCCGCCGCGGAGGGAGAGATCCCTCCCGCCACGGCGGGCAGGCAGGCTCCCGTTGGTCGCTCGGGATGACACCGTGTCATTGGGTCTTCGCGAGCGCGGCGTCGCAAGAGGGTGATCTCCAACGACAATTCGGCGGAGATTACGCGGCGATTCGCGGTCCATTCGACGGCCGGCGGACGAGGACGCCGTTTACTGTTGCTTGGCGGTGAGGGCTGTGGGCGGCGTGGGATTGGCCGGGGGAGCCGCAGGAAGACTCACCGTGGTCACGTTCGAGAATGCGCTCTCGTTGCCGTTCGAGTCGACGGCTGTTGCGGCGTAGGAGTATTGCGCGCCGGGCGTGAGCGTCGATTGATCGAGGTAGCCCACCGTAGGATCGAGCATGGTGTCGATCTTCGCCCAGTTGGCGCTGGTGGTTGCGCACGTTCCAGGGCAGCGGTAGATGTTGTAACCGGCAATGCTTTCGGGCGCGCCGCTGGTGTTGGTGGTCGAGGCGTTCCAGGCGAGGGCCACGCCGTGGGGCGTGCCGTTCTGCGCGAGCGCTGGTGCCGCCGAAATGCCGATGGTGACCGCGAGTACGATGCAAGCTGCTAAAGCCTTCATGGGTATTCCTCTTTTCGTGATGACGGCGTGCGGTTTTCCGTTTCGAAAGGCGGCCAAGGAGCGTCATACACGTGTGGGGTCGCTGTTGTAGGGGCGGGTTTGAAACCCGCCCTACAAGGCGCCGATCGTTGCGCCGATTCACGCATTCGCGCCCGGGGCACACGGGAACGACCGGGGTTGTTGTTAACGTAGCGCCGTGCTTCAGCACGGCACTCTGTACGACACATGCCGCGTTCCCTCGGCATTGCTCGGGACAATTTCAGGCCGCGGCTCTAGGCTTAAACCTTTAATACCGTTGCCTTTTGTGGATTGGTGCGGTACTGCGAACGGTCCGGGGAGGGCGGGTTTCAAACCCGCCCCTACAAATGCGTCACCCAAAACACAAAGACGCCTCGCTCGGGATGACACCCAAACAATAGGCGGATGCTCAGAACACGCGGTGGCGCAGAAGCGGATGAACGCGCGCGAGAATTTCCGCGGCGTCGAATGTGGTGGCGCCTGGCGCGACGCCGAGCGGCGCGAGGGCAGCTTGGGCGCGATCGGAAATAGGCTTTTGCGCCAGAGGATGCGGCAGCGGCTCGAACGCGGCGTCGTCCTCGAGCGCCAGGTGCGCGCCTTCGTCCGCTTCGACGAGCGCGAGAATCTGCGTCGCGTCTGAAGGCGACGGCTCGCTCGCACTGTCGAGCGCGATGAAATGCGAATTGGCGAAGCGCGCGGCGTGGCGTTGCCAGTCACCGAGCGTGGTGAGGTAGTAGCATTTTCCGGTCATGGTAATGAGTGCACCTTCGAGCAGCATTCGTGTTTATGTAGCTCACCTCTTTAGAGGTGAGGGTCTTGCGATGCTAGCACGGGAGAAAGCCTCAGGTCTGAAGACCTTGAGCCGCAGGTCAGGACGACAGCCCGTCACTCATCCGCGGCGACGACGCCATTGCAGGTGTCATCCTGAGCCACCAACGGGAGCCGAGGGAAACTCTCCCGCCACGGCGGGCAGGCTCCGGCGTAACGCACGGCGATGCGTTCATACGAAGAGAGATTCCTCGTCGTTCGCCTAGGCGAACTCCTCGGAATGACACCAGATACAAGTCATGATGCCAGCCAAAGGCCAGGCGCGAAGCATCCCAATGACCTAGCTCGGGAACCGCCACCCGGAGGAACAGATAGCTTCGATCGCAGGTATCGCCTGGTTGTGCTGAATCTTGTAACGGCGGCGATTTTTCTGGGAGCCTTCGCGTCGGCAGCACAGGGCCAACAGCCGAAGCTCAACGAGGCCCAAGCGATCGAACTGGAATCGTGCTTCGAAAAGGCTCTCATCTCCATCGGATGCGGCAACCCTAAGTTCGCTGCTAGCCGACAACATGCGGTCGCGGTCTATGCGACCGCGAGTACAGTCTGACAAAGGAAGAGTATATTTCGGAAGTCGTTCATTCAGGACGAGACATCAAGTGGTTTCGGAACTTAGCGAAGGCAGAAAAGTGTCCTGGGAAGTGGGTAGCTCGGAAAGGATGGATAGTTCGACCCGGGTCCGAAGTCGTTTGCCTCTCGATATCCGCTGCAGTTCGTGCTCCGGAGCTACTCGGCTATCGATTTCTCGAGGGTTGAGCCCTCGCGGCACAAGGTCTTGCGAATCAGCGTTTTGCCAAGGCCCATCCCTACGGGCGGCGCCAACGACGGCGCCACACGCCCGAAATTACCAGAGCCGAGCCATCGAGCACCGATGCCTACGCCGCTCGGTGCCCCGTTCGCGTAGCCAACACCGCTAATTTCTGCCCACATACTTTGAGTCTTGGAAGCGGATGTTCAGGTACTTGATCGACGGCGCGTAGGCGCTGAATACGTGCGGCACGCCTGCGGGAATGAACACCACATCGCCGGCCTTCACTTCCTGAGTCGTACCGCCTTCAATTCCCTTCCCGGCTTGCTGATCGGGCGGCCCGGTGATGGGCTCCTTGAGCTTGCCGCCGCTCAGCAGCGTCGCGCCGCCTTCCTGAATGACGTACACCTCGCTCGTGAATTTGTGCACCAGCGCGGTTTCGGGGTCACCGGTCTTGCGATTGATCTCGTTCGCGCTGAAGGCGCCGCCGTCAAAAATCCGTTTCACTCTGGCAACCTGCGCCATATCTTCGGCGGAAACTACCATGACTCGATCCATGGGCGCTTTCGGAGCGCTAGGCCGCGCGTTTGGCGCTGCGCCGCTTTGCGCACCGTTTTCGGCCGGGGCCTGAGCCATTGCCGCAGTGGCGGCCAGCAGCGTCAAAACGAGAAATGCTTTCATCGGTTCTCCTCGGGTCTCTCCGGCCGCGGATTCTTCAGTTTGCCGCGCGCCGGGATAGCAGCGAATGTCGTTGCCAAACGCGCCAGAGCTTACCGTTGCCCGAGCCATACGTCAATTTCTCCGCAAGGAGCTTGACCGAGGTGCTGAGAACGAGAATGATAGCCGCCGGAAAGCCGCGAATAGAGGAGCTCCCATGGCCAACTTTGCAAAAGACGCTCTGTCACTCAGGTTCGTACCGCGCAGCACCGACGCCGGCTTGCTCGTGCTGCGTCTATTGGTGGGCGCAAGCCTATTTTTAAAACACGGATGGGAAAAGCCCACGAACTTTACGGCGATGGCCGCCCGTTTCGGCGATCCGATACACATTGGGCCGATGCCCAGCTTCCTGTTTGCGCTGCTGTCGGATGCCATCTGTTCGGTGCTGGTAATGCTGGGGCTAGGCACGCGCTGGGCCGCGATGATCGTGGTAATCAACGTAAGTGTGGCGTGGAGCATGGTGCACCAGTTCATCTTTTTCCAGAGGCCGGCAGGCGATCATGGAGAAGTCTGCGTGCTGTACATCAGCGTGTTTTTGGCGCTGTTCATTTCCGGCGCGGGACGGTACAGCCTGGACGCCGTCATTGCCGGAACAAGTCCGGAATGGGAGCCCGCTCGCGCTCGATAATTGCGACGCACCTTGCATAAGCGGGCGGCGAAGTATACAAACGACGCGAACGACGGGTCCATGCCTGTATGGAGAAAACGATGAACTACAGAAAAGATCGAATGGTTTCACTTGCGATGGCAATAGCTTTGGCGGCAGCCTTGGCCGTGATGCTCGCGGCGCCCGGCAGCGCTGGCCGGCCCGGCAGACGAGAAGATCACCGCGGCCCAGGCGCTCGACCTGCAGAAGAAATTCGAAGCGGCGCAGATTGCCGGAGACGCCGCGACCGTTGCATCGCTGATGGCCGATGACGCCACCTTCGTTCACGGCAACATGCGCGTGCAGACGAAAGCGGAGTTCGTCGCCGGCGTCGGCAAGGGCGAACCCAACAACTTTGAGGGTGCGGATCGCAAGGTGGTGCTGTTCAACGGCGGCGCGCTGGTCACCGGACCGGTGACCATCACGCTTGCGATGCCCGCCGCAAACGGCGGAGCCGCACCTCCGCCGCGCCAGCTGCATATTTATCTTTCGACGCTGTGGGTGCACACGGCCGCCGGATGGCAAGTCCTGCTGAGCCAAACGACGGAAATCCGCCGCCGGCTCCGCCGGGAGCCCCCTGCGGGACGATAGCTGTCAAAAGGCAGGGTGTCATCGCCGAAGACAGATTCCAACGGGAGCCGAGGGATCGGCTCCTCGCCACGGCGGGCAGGCTTCGGTAGTCCCCGGCGATGCGTTCAGCACGAAGAGAGATTCCTCGTCGCTACGCTCCTCGGCATGACACCCAAGACCTAAGAAGGCATCGTTCGCGGGTGTCCGCTGCTTCACGACGAAAACGTGTAGTTGTGCGTGAGGATTGCGGCGGCGAAATGTCCCGCGAAAAATTGATGCACCGGCTGGCAGCTGACGGTCACCTTCTGGCTCTCCTCGGTGATCGCTTCGATGCGCCGCAGCGTCACGCGCCCGAAACGTCCCACCAGCACGTCGCTCAGGCACAGACGCTCGGCGCGCATCGGCGAGCCGTCGGCGAGTGTGAAGATGTGGTGCGGCGTCACGTCGAGCGACTCCGCATTCGAAAAGTGCAGGCGGATGAAGGCATCCGCGTCGCGCACTTCCAGGCCCACGATGCGCGTCCAACTCTCGCTGCCCCCGGCCGCTCCAGGACATCGCAGATGTTCGCCCACCTTGCAGGTCTCGATGCCCACCGTGCCGCGCTCCTTCGTAAGCACCACGCTGCCGGTGCGGAGGCAGCTTCCGCTGCCGCCGCCCGAGCCGCCTCCGACGCCGCTCGAAGTAGTGGCGGCGGTGATGCGCGCCTTGTGATAGCGGGATTCTCCCTTGCAGCGCCTGCTGTTGCGCGGCGGAGTTCGTCTTCGCGGACTGCGCGTAGGCTGGGCCGCCCGCGCCTCCCGCAACCCATGCGAGGGCGCCGGCAACGTCATCCCAGTAAGGATAAAAATAATAGGTCGTGGCAGCGGCGAGCGTCGTAACGGCTACAGAGCCATTGGGCACGGCTGTCGCGGTGCCGTCGGCGCGATAGATGGTGAGGCCGCTCCAGCTCCAGGTGAGGCTCGAAGTGGTCGAGGCGTAGGTGAAGGCGCCGGACCACGTGGGAGGCACGGAGCCCTTCATCAGCACGCCCGATTTCGAGGGGTCGATTTTGTTCGCAGTGAGCGCGCCGGAGGCTACGCGCGCGAAGTTCGAGCCGTCGGTGATCTGGTCGTCGAGGCTCCAGCCCTGGTTCGGGCCAAGCGAGGCCCCGGCGATGCGCTTCAGCGCCTCGTAGAGCTGCGGGTTTGTCTTGCGTAGGGCTTCGATTTGGGGAACGGTAAGCATAGTGAATGGGCAGCATATCTCCTTGAACGTCGGATAAAATGTCTGATAGACTATCGGTTATCTGGAGAACCCAAATGAAGAGATCAGGCAGAAAGGTTTCGGCCGCAATTTCTCGGCGCACTTCCCGGCTCAGGCGGACAGCGCGCGGTGCGAAAAGGCGCCAGAAAATTTCCACGACCATTGCGCCAGAGGGCTACGCCTTCTTGGAGAGTCTTATCTCCTCGCGCAAAGCTGAAAACCTGGCGGAAGCGCTCGACATCGTCATCGAAGAGTTCCGCCGCGCCGATAATCGTGCCCGGCTTGAGGCGATGACACAGGCGCATTATGATGGTGCGACGTCCGCGGTCGCAGAAGAAAACGAACTAGCCGGAGCCTTGGCCGCTTCCGTACCTGACATCCTGTTCGATGAATAGGGCTATGCTGCGTCGAGGAGAAATTTGGATCGCGAATACCGGCGATCCGGCGCGACGGCATTGGGTGGTGATCGTTTCCCTGAACTCCCGCAATCAGAACCCTCACGCCGATTCGATTCTCATTGTGCCGTTTGGCAGCAAAGCGACGAGCGCTCCGACGGTCTTGAAATTCGAAGCCGGTGAAAGCGGGCTTCCCGGCATGTCTTATCTGCGCGGCGACCTGATGCAACTCCTGCCAAAGAGCCGCCTTGTGGAACTCTTGCCGCGACCGCTTTCCGAACGCAGGATGCGAGAACTCTGTCTTGCGATCCGCCGGTCTTTTGATCCGGATGCTCCCGCCGATAATCCTCGAGACTAATTCCCTCCGCGGACGATTGCGAAGGGATCCGGCTTGGCCCACGGCACGAGCTTGGTGATGGAGAACCACGAGCCGGCGGCGTTCGTGCCTAGCTGGTACGACACGCGCTCGCCGAGCACGTTGGTGAACTGCTCCATGTCGCGCGAGGCCGGCACGGCAAGCGTCCAATTGCCGAGCGGGGTCGAGACGACATCGCCCGGCGAAAGTGCCGCGAGCGCGAGCGATCCACTTCCCTGCACGTAGCCGGTGAGATATCCGAATAAATTGCGGCCGCCAAGTCCCGTGGCTGCGAGATAGGCCGTCGCGTAGAACGAATTGATTGCCGCGCCGTCATCGGAAAATGTGCCGGGCGTAAGCGCATAGATTTTGCTGCTGGAATTATTCGAGCCGAGAAAAATCTCGGCCGTGCCGTTCGGACGCTCGATCAGCCCGCAGGAATTCGCGGCGATGTTCCACGGCGCCCATTTGCGCGAACGCTCCGGCGCAGTGAGCATGGCCACCAGTGGATCGCCGAATCCCTCGGTGTAGTCGAGCATCAGGATCTGATTCGGCTGCGTGGCGCTGCCCATGGGCACGCCCACCAGAATGCGTTTGTGCTGCGTATCGACCTGCACCCAGATGTTTTGTCCGTACTGCCAGTTGATGGCGTCCCAGGTGGGCTGAATTTCCTGCGAAAGTTTCACGGGCTCGCTGCCGTCGAAGAGGTACAGACCCGAGCGGCCGGCGATCACCACCCACTCTTCGCCGACGCCCACGCCGTGCACCGAAGTCGTCCCCACTTTGTTCGACACTTCCTCGACTTGCCACAGCGCTGGCTCGTTCACGCCGTCGGTCGCGGTGACGTACAGGCTGCGCTCCTTCACGAAGTACAAATTGTTGCGCAGCGTGAAGGCGGCGCGCAGCCCCTGGCCGTTGTTTTCATCGATGGTCTGAATGCCGCTGACGCCGTCGTAGGATTCCGGCGCCGCGGTGGCCGACGCGCGCACGAGCGACGCATTCCGCCCCGCGCCGGTGGGAAAGATCTCGATGCAATCGACGAGAAACGATTCGCCGGAGGGCGCCGGCAGATCGTCGCCATAGACGCGCAGCACCAGGTCCGATGGCAGCGACGTTTGCGGCGGGAAAAGATCGGCGGTGAATTCCTGGTACAGCGTGGTGAGCTGCCCGGGATTGAGGCCCATCCCCGTGCCGATCTGCCCATGCGTGGGACTGAAGGCGTTGATGCGAAAAGTCCCGGCGGTCAGCCCGGCGCTGCGTTTCACGCGGGCGCGCACGGAGTAGTCGGTGCTATTCGAGAATAGCGGATCGCCATTCACGTCGGTGATGGCGTTCTGCCAAATCATGCCGCGCGCCACGGTGCTGGCGTCGGCAGTGATGCGCAGCGCGTCTCCCCATACGGTGTCGGAAGCTTCGCGGCTGGCGCCGCCGCCGAAGACCGGGTCGAGCGTCCAGCCGAGCGGGCGGCCGCTGCCGGACGCGTCCCAGCCGCCGTCAAATGTGAGGTTGCGCCAGTTGTCCATGTTGGCGCGCTCGCCCCACCAGAAGAGGCGCTCGGCGTAGGCGATCACGCCGAGCTGCTCCGGCAGTTCGATCTGGCCGAAGAGGTAGTCCATGCTGGTGCCGGAAAGCAGAATGGCGTCGGTGAAATCGACGACGAGCGAAGTGGCGGTGTTGTCGTTGATGGTCATCGTCGCCGGCACGTTGTAGAAGCTGGCGCCGCCTTCAGCGGTGAAGGCCAGCAGCCGCGCGATGACGTTCGCGGGGCCGGTCGGGATGTTGGTGACGTTCACCTTTGCGCCGCCCGCGGCGGTCCAGGAAACCGGCGGAGAAGGCGCGGTCCAATATCCCTGGCGCGTGACGAAGATCACCGACAGCTGATGCACGCCCGGCGAAATGCTGCCGCTGCCGGTGTCCGCGGCGGCCGGGCCTTCGCCCGGGCCGACCTGGCTCACGCGATCGTAGTGCGAGCCATCGTACTGGCGCGGAAGATCCTGGCCGGTAATGCCGTCGCCGAAGGCCATGTACTCACGTCCGAAATGCGTGGTGGATGCGAGATAGAGGCCGGACTTGGCCGCGCTGGCGGCCAGTAGCGAAAGCACGCCGGGCGAGAGCTCAATGTAGAGATTGCCGAGCGCGTCGAAGACGATCAGGAATTGCGCCAGATTCGCGGTGATGTAGGTCTTCAGCCCGTTGATCGCGGGCGGGCCGCCCGCGATCGGCGCGTATTGCGAGACGAGGCCTGGGCGCGTGCGCACTCCTCCGGGAAAGAAGTCGACGTCGGCGAGCGCGGGCGACATCCCCGGTGGCACGTCCGAGGGATCGAGCAGCGTGATCCACGTGCTGAAGACGTTGAGTGGTAGCGGCGAAAACGTTTCGATGGACATGACGATCCGATCAGGAAGGGGGTGTGTGGCGCAATCGACAAAGGCACCGGTGTTTGTGGAGTGCGGGAGCTTGCTCCCGCTGTTTTTCCCCGCGTGGCGGGCGTGGAAAGGGGCGGCAAGCCGCCGGAGTCCACAAAAGGAACCGGTGTCATCCCGAGCGACCAACGGGAGCCGAGGGATCTCTCCCGCCACGGCGGCCGGGCTTCGGCGTAGCACCCGGCGATGCGTTCACACGAAGAGAGATTCCTCGTCGCTACGCTCCTCGGAATGACACCGCAATAGGTGGCGAGTAATTGCCAAGCACCGCGCCGGGCACGGCATGTCGTGCCCCTACGGAGTACGGTGTGAGGAAGGTCGAGATGCTTTTGCGGCGCGTGCACGGGAGAAAGCCTCAGGTCTGAAGACCTGAGCTACAGCAGCTTCTTGAAAATTCCGTAGAATGTGACGGTGTCGGCGGTGATTCCGCCAGGATACGCACCGGCGGCGAGTTCGGGAAACGCTCCGGCGCTGGCTCCTTGGGCGAAGATTTTGACTTTGTTGTTGTTCATGGCTGAGCCGGGAATGAACACGTAATCGTAGCCGGCGAGACCGTCCATCCATCCCGTGCCCTGGACGGGCGGTTCGGTTGCGGCGATCAGGGGAAATTGCGAAAGGTCCAGCGTGTCTCCGCCGGTCGAGTAACCGCCCGACGCGGCGATGGTGCCGGATACGTGGATGCGCTGGCCGTCATCCCACGTATCGACGAGCGTGAATGTGAGTGCCATGGTGCCTCCTGGAAAAGCGGTGATTAGTGAGTGGTGATTGGTGAGTAGTGAATGGTGATACGCGATTCGTGATTGTTGACTGCTATGCCACGCCGAGGTCGCCCGAAAAGAGCGCAAGTTGCGTTAGACTTTGAGGATGACGCGACTTCGCATTGCCGTATTGGCCGTTGCGCTTCTTGCTTCGATAGCCGGCTACACATCTACCGAGCGGGTTTTGGCGCAAGCTCAGGGTGGGGCGTCGGCGACCAAGACCTTCGCCCTCGATACCTCTGATCTGGATTCCGACGTCAAGAATTTCAATTACGCGCAACTTGCGAGCGCTGTGGACGCGATGCCGCCGTCTCCCGATCGCGACTACTTCGCCGGAGTGCTCGCCAACCGAGCGGGGCGCGTGAACGAATCCATCGCGCTGCTCACTAAAGCGCTGCCGCAGATTGAAGCCTCCAGTCCCGCGCGCGCAGCCGTAGGGTTCGAGTCGCTGGCGGACGATTACGTCAAAGCGTATCGCTACAGCGATGCGCTGCCCGCGTACGAAAAGCTGTTTCAGAACTTTGCGTCGCAGATGGATCCGGTCGAGAAGAAAAGCGTCGAAGACGACTACCACGCCGTGATGTTGCTAAAGGACACGCCGCCGCAAACGGTTTCGTTCGACGGCGCCATCGACTTGCCTCTTCAGCGGAATCCGAAAATCGGCACCATCGATTCCACGTTTACCGTGAATGGCGTGGAGCAGTCCTGGATTCTGGATACCGGCGCGAACTTTTCGACCGTGTCGGCCAGTTTTGCCGCGAAATTGGGACTGAAGCTCTCGAAGGGCTCGGCCCAGACGCAGGGAGTGACTGGCGCCGAGAATAAGCTGCGCATCGCTATCGTGCCGGAGATGAAACTCGGCGGAGCAACCGTCCGCAACGTGGTGCTGCTGGTGCTCGACGACGAGAACCTCAACCTGCAGATAAGCAAAACGGAGCGCTACCAGATCGACGCAGTCCTTGGCTATCCGGTGATGCAAGCTTTGAAGCGCGTCACCTTCACAAAGGACGGCCATCTGCTCGCCGGGCCGGATTCTGTGCCGGCGCAGAACGGCGCGCGGCTCTATATGGATCGGCTGACGCCGCTGCTGGAATGCGCGGTGGGAGACCGCAAGGTGCTGTTTTCATTCGATACCGGCGCGGACTCGAGCATGTTGACGGATCGTTACCGACGAGACTTTCCTAGCGCCTTCCAAGGGTTGCTACAGAAGCCGTACATGATGGATGGCGCCGGAGGAATGCGCAGCGTGCCAGCATACTTTTTGCCGGAGGTTGAGCTTGGCGTGGGCAACGCGCATCCCGTGCTGAAAAAAGTTGCGGTCGTGCCGGTCTTGGGCACGGACACCGACCGGACCTACGGCAATCTCGGGCGCGATCTGGTCGACGCATATCAAAGCTTCACCATCGATTTCGAGAACATGAGTTTTGCGCTCGGCGACAAGCTGGCGAATCCCCCGAACTGAAATTAAACGGAGGCAGCAAGCCCATGAAAACGGTTCTCCGTAGGAGTTTGGCACTTACCACAGCGCTGGTTTTGGCGTCCGCGTTTCTCACCGTCGCCGCGGTGAACGAAACCGAGATCAAGGTTGTGACTTCTGGAGGGTTCACGGCCGCCTATTTGGAATTGGTGCCTGAATACGAGAGCGCCACGCACGACAAACTTGTCACGGAGTTCGGGCCCTCCATGGGGACCACCTACAACGCCATTCCGGTGCGTCTCGATCGCGGTGAGGCGATCGATGTGGTGATCATGGCCGCGCCCGCGCTTGCCGACCTGATCCAGCAGGGCAAGGTGCGAGCGGACAGCCGAGTCGATCTGGTCGAATCGAAAATCGCCATGGCCGTCAAGGCCGGGGCGCCCCGGCCGGACATCAGCACCATCGATGCGCTGAAGCGCACGTTATTGGCGGCCAAGTCGATCGGGTATTCCGATAGCGCCAGCGGCGTGTATCTTTCGACGGAGTTATTTCCGAAATTGGGGATCGCCGATCAGATCAAGGGAAAGGCGACAAAGATCGAGGCCACCCCCGTCGGTGAATCGGTCGCCAGGGGAGACGTTGAGATCGGCTTCCAACAGATCAGCGAGCTCCTCCCGGTAAAGGGTATCGACATCGTAGGAGATCTCCCGCCCGGGGCGCAGAGGATCACAGTGTTTGCTGCCGGCATCCCAATAACGTCAAAGCATCCGGAGGCGGCTAAGGCACTCATCGAATGGCTCGCTTCCCCGGTCGCTTACGCGGCCATCAAGAAGAGTGGGTTAGAGCCGGTGCAGCGCAAGTGACCACCACTCGGACTGATGCTGTGCTCGAGACCCTAGGCTCCGGCTTGCGAAGCAACGGCAAGCGCGAGAGCCAGCCCGATCGCAATTTGCTGGGAGACGATAGCCGGCTCTTGCCCCAGTTTCGGCAATTTTGCGAAATAGCGTCGAGGAACGCCATCTGCCTAAACAGGCTGACGATTCCTTGTCTCTGGTTTATGCTTTGTATCTTGCCTTCCTTTTTGTTATACATAGAATCTCCTCACTACTACCGACCAGCCTAAACACCCCCTGCAATCTGTTGATTACCAATCCGTTTACACCGAAAGCGCTGAATCGCAGCTTTGGGAAAAGCATTGAAAAACATCAAAGAGCAAATATGAAGGAATTGGCCGTCCGCGGAGGATGCGAAGACCAAGCGATTCCCATTTCGGGCGCTCGTTGCCACTGGTGGGCGCACTGGAAAACCGACATTAACGAAGTATATGCCTGAGCAATGGTCACGGTTCATATTCAGACGGCCTTGCGACCAGAACGAACAGCCTTACTGCCATAGAGAGTTCCGGAGCGGCAAGCTGGAAGACTTGGGATACGACATTGAGCGAGTCATGAGAGATCCTCTTGCGAGCGTCCACACCTATGACGCGGCGGATGCATCGAAACGGAAGAACTTAGGCTTGCGGAAACGGCCACTGATGAAATAAGAAGAAATTTGAGGCTGTACCAGAATCTGGAACCTGTTCCAGATTCGATGCCTGAAAGATGGGACTTTTGTCGCAGTTCGTTGGCGGAACAGAAATACAGTTTGGGGCACCTCGGATCGCAATCCACAGATGCCCATTTACGTAGCTCGGTAGCTCAACAGGACGAGCTGCCCGCCTGCTAAGCGGGACTGTCTGAGCCAATCCCCTCCGCGAGCCACCAGCAGTAAACATTCAGACCGGAGGTGCCTGATTATCAGGCTTCTCCAGCAAAAAGTCAAAAGCAGAAGACCACACGGTTTCGCTCCGCTCCCCGATTCCTGGCCGAGCTTTCGCCAATCCTCTGCGGCTGCTATGATTGCCAGCTTGTGACGCGCAACCCGAACGCCCTGTTGCGAATCCAAAGCGTCGAACATATAAGGAGAGACTGGTGCGGCGATTGGCGGTGATTTGCGCCTTGGGTGCGGGGATCTTTGCGGCGTTCGCGTTCGGGTGGAACAACAATTCGGCAATGGCGGCGAGCACCGGAAGCCTCGCGCTGCGGGCCGCGGCTCCCCTGCCGGGATGTCCGCTGAGTCCGGCATTCACCTTCTGCAATCAGGTTCCGGGCAGCACGAGCGCAGCGGCGCAATTCACTCTGACGGCATCGAGCGCGGTAGCCGGCCTCACCATCAAGCTGGCGGCCGTGCCGGGGCTGGCGTCCAGTTTCGCGGCAACGGACTTCACGGTACAGAGCACGACCTGCGGAGCGGCGCTCGCCTCGGGCGCGAGCTGCTCCATCAATGTGACATTCAATCCCTCAGCGGCAACTACCGGTCGGCGCTCGGCCGCGATTACGGTGACCGACGCCGCGAAAGACTCGGCCATCATCAACGTGGCCGGCACGGCTGCTGCGCTGGCGTTCGCTCCTCCGGCGCCTCCCGCATGCACGCAGGACAACGCCTTCACATTTTGCGATCAGGCGGTAAACACAGACAGCGGCACGCAGACGTTTACTCTGACGGCCGGAAGCACGGTGACCGGCCTTACGATTTCGCTGGCTGCCGTTCCGGGGCTCGCCGCAAGATTCGCGCCGGCCGATTTCACCATCGCGTCCAACAGCTGCGGCTCTACGCTCGTCGGCGGGACCAGCTGCACGGTTGGGATTCAATTCAGCCCCACGGTTACGGGACTTCGCGCCGCGGCGCTGACGGCGACGGACATCGGCGGCGATTCGAGCGCCATTTATCTAGCTGGGAATACCACCAGCGGCCTGACCATCCTGCCGCCGACGCTGCCGCCGGCCTGTTCGCCCGGCAATACCTTTGAATTCTGCAACACGCCCACCGGCGGCTCGTTTCCGCCGGAGGCCTTCACACTGCGAAATACTTCCGGCGTGCAAGTGACAGGCTTGGTCATTCCGATGGTCTCTATCGGCGGCAACTTCACGGTGAACAGCACGTCTTGCCTCACGATACTGGCGGCGAATTCATCCTGCACCATCAACGTGGGGTTTGTACCGACGGCCACCGGGCTGCTGCAGGATTCGCTGGTCGTCGCCGACGCGGACGGCGACACCCGCGCCGTGATTCTGGCCGGAACCGGAGACAACTATTTGATGACGCTGGCCGCGGCGCAGCCAATCGAAGTGACCGCGGCGCAGGGAAGCTCGGCCGCCGTCAGTGCGACGTTGATACCCGACGGCGTGTTCGGCCAAGACGGAGAACAGGCAACGTTTTCATGCCCGGCGACGCCGCAGTTGCCCATCAACACCAGCTGCGCGGTTACGCCCTGCCCCGCAACGATCACTCCCTTGACGGCGACGAACGTCACCATCACTTTGGTGACTTCGGCGAGAAACGATGTGGCGCCGGTTCCGCCACCCACTGTCGGATGTGCCTCTTACGGTCCGCCGCCGGTGGGGCCGGCTGTCGTGCCTCCGAGCGCGGGCCCGCCCGCGCCGCAAGACTTTCACGCGCCGTTCCGGTGGCAATTCCCTGCCGGGATGATGGCGCTGTTTGCGTCTTTCGCATTCCTAGTGCTCGGGGCTCTCGGGCTATTTGCCGCCGGCTCGCGTGGCCGGAAGCGACGGATGATTTTTGCCGCCGCGGCCGTGGTCGCAGCGATGCTGATCGGATGCCACAACAATAACAAGACCATCACCCAGGAGACGCCAGTCAACACGTACTCGTTGAACATTCAGGCGATTGCCACCGACGCGAGCGGAAATTCGTTGCAGACCTCGCGAGTGATTCAGGGGACGAACGGCTCGGGATTCCTCCTCGACGTGATTGCCGGCACCGGCAAGACCAGCGGCAACTAGCGTCGCAGGGCGTTGAAATAAGGATAATCAGTCCTTATACTCTGCGGCGTGAATAGTAGTCTGCAGCAAGTAATCCGAATCGCGTTGGTAGCTCTGACACTCGTATGCGCGTTCGATTCGGACCCCGCGTATGCCGATGATTCCAAGGATGCGGCTCCGGTATTCCTCAAAGCGGCGGAACAATCCGATATCCGTACGCCCGGCAGCCCACCTTTCGAGCTCGACGCCAAAGTGAACTTCGTAGCAGGCGACCTCAAACCGCATGCGGGAACCTACAAGCTTCTATGGCTCTCACCCAGCAAATGGCGGGAGGAGATTTCTTTCGATGCGTATAGCCGGGTCAGAGTCGGGGGCGAAGATAGGTATTGGCAGCAGCGCTCACCCGCGTTCGAGCTACTGCAAATCCACGAGCTTACGGACGCAATCGGCTTTGGTTCACGCTTGCGGGCGGCTAAGTCGACGGGAAAGCTGAAGTCGCGCAAGGAATCCGGCGCGACCCTTGAATGTTCTCAAGTTAGCGACCCGGTGGTGGAAGAGTTTTGTTTTGATCCGGCACAGGGAGACCTAGTGCTTGAAAAGATTCCAAACGGAACCACAAAGCCCGATCGTTGAGCCGGTTTCGATTCGATACTCAAATTTTCAGGCTTTCGGAGAAAAGCGCTTTCCGGGAACGATCGAGGTAAGCCTCAACGGCGCTCCGCTTGCCGACTTTTCGCTGGAGCACCTGAGCGCCCCGGAAAACACAAACGCCTCCGATTTTGTGCCGCCGCCGGGAGCCTCGGCGTGGCTTACTTGTGGGACTTCCGGGAAACAGCGCATGTTGGTACAGGTGCCACCAGCTTATCCTCAGGAGGAAAAGAACAATCACCGCCAGGGTATGGTTCTGATGTCTGGAATTATCAGTCCGGACGGTTCCGTACAGAATCTGAAGGTGGTGGCGGCTCCTTCGCAGGCGCTCGCGGACGCGTCAGTCGCTGCAGTACGTCAGTGGCGTTACGAGCCCCTGGTCTGTAGCGGCGTCGCGACCCAACTTGACACGTTCATCCACATCATATTCCAACTCGGAAACTAGGGTTACCGCCTACAGATAGATGACGCGGCGGTGGTAGCTGTAGGGCATGCGGCGGCGTCCCTTCAATTGCTCGGGGCGGACGTAGCGTTCGATCAACTTCTCCATCGCCATCTGCGCCGTCGCAAGTAAATCCTGCGCCAGCGCCCGCGCGCCGCGCGATCGCGCCGCCAGCGCCGCGGTGGCGAAGGCCAGCGGATCGGTCGACGAGCGAATCTGTATGGGGTCAGTGCCCAGCGTCAGCAGCGGCAAAACTTTTTCGTAGCGCAGGCGCACGGTAATCGATTGCGTTGCGCCGATCAGATTGATTTTGTCCTCGCGCCACTCCCACAGACGCAGATACGTGCTCGGCTGCAAGTTCAACATGCTCCCGCCGCTGGTGAATTTCTCCATGGGCACGAAGACATCGGTCGAATTGGCCGTGGCGCGTTCCCACATCATGTGCGGCGCAAGGCAGTCGGTCGGCAACTGCGGACTGGAGACGTCACTCAACTCCGTACTGGTGATGCCGCTGGTGGAATCGGTGTCCATCTCGATGTCCTGCTGCTCGGCCAGCACGCTCACGCCGGCCTCGGCCAATTCGCGCTGCAGGCCGCGGTAGGCGGAGTTCAGAAACGGCATCAGCATCGTGTCGGTGAAAACCGCGCCGGAGGAATCGTTGAGCAGTGCGCGCGCCAGGTTCAGCGCGTCTTCGGCCTGCGAGTATGCGGTGGACGGAACGACGGGCATGGGGCCTCCGGAAAACGGTGGTAACTGGTAATTAGTGATTGGTGATTAGTGAGTGGTGACTAGTGAATAGTGGCGAGTGAGTGCCAAGCATCGGTGCCGGGCACGCCATGGCGTGCCCCTACGAAGCCAGCCGCGGATTGCACTTATGGTGTCATCCCGAGCGAGGCCGTCTCAGGCCGACCGAGGGATCTCTCTTCGGCGTCGCGTCCGGCGATGCGTTCACACGAAGAGAGATCCCTCGTCGGCCTGCAAGCCGGCCTCGCTGGGGATGACACCGAAATGTCGCCGGGTTTATGTAGCTCACCTCTTTAGAGGTGAGGATCGTGCGAGCGAGCGAGGAACAGCCTCAGGTCTGAAGACCTGAGCTACATACCTTCACGTCGCGCGCTAATCCTGCGTCGCCGGAGGAATTTCTTTCTGCAGGAACGGGACCTTGGCGGCGGCCCAATCGACCATGCTGTCGCCGGTCAGGCCGAACATTGCGGCGGCGGCGTGACCCGGCTCGAGTGTGAGGTTAATGGGCAGACCCATCGCGCCGATGGCGTGCGTGGCGATGGCCGGGTGCGCGATCCAGTAGGAGAACGCGGCGGCGTTCACGAACAGACGTATGCCCAGATTGAGCGCGTGCGCGCGCAGCCATCCGAGCCGCGTGTCGATGCCGGAGAGCGGCGACTTGGCCGACAAGCTGGCGCGTTTCACCACATGCAAGCCGTGGCCCGCAAGGAACAACATCCAGAGGTGCACGTTTTCGGTAAGGTATGTGTGCATGGGAGTTTGGAAGAGGCGGGATATGCCGCATTCTTCGGCGCCATCGTGCAAAACCACGCCGAAGGTGCTATATGTTCGCCTCGGGGGGAGGCTGCGGGCGATGGAAACGCGGAAGCTTGCCCGTTCGTCTTACACAGCGCCAGAATCCGTGATCGCAGTCAGGAATTTCAGCCGTTCGTTGCCGCTCGCCGCTCGCTTTCGAGGAGACCAGATGCTCACTTCCCTGCTTCGCCGTAAACGATTTGCTGGGTCAGACGTGATTGCTGCGGCTGCCGCGCTTGCTCTGCTGGTTTGCCCCGGCGCTGCGCTCGCAAAGCCTTCGCCGGCCGGCGCGGCTTGCGACCAGGCATGCCTAACGAGAGTGATGGACCAATATCTCGACCATCTGGTGCAGCACAAGACCGATGGCGTGCCGCTGGCCGCTGACGCCATCCTGCGCGAAAACACCGCGCCGGTGAAGTTGGGCGACGGAGTCTGGAAGCTGGCAAAAGAAATAAAGGGACGGCAGGACTACCCCGATCCTGTCAGCGCAAAATATCTATTCGTGGATCGCCATCGAGCTGAACGACGGGCACCTGGCGCAAATGTCCGAGCGCATCAAAGTAGGCGGACGCAAGATCACCGAAATCGAAACGGTCATCAATACGGGCATCGGCGCGGATAAGACGAGCCCCTACCCCGGCGGCCCCTACAACTACGACAATACGCTCGAGCAGGAAATCGTTTTTCCGGCGCCCATTCCCGTTGCTCGCCGCTCGTCGCGCGAAGATCTGATCAAGATTGCCAACGGCTACTTCGAATCGCTCGGCATGGCTGATCCGGGCGCGGCGAGATTTGGCGCGCGCTGCCTCCGTTATGAAAGCGGCTCGGGCGGCGGATTCTGCGGCGCCGTGGTTGGCGCGCCTGTCCCCGGAGGCGGTCGCGGTGGACGGGGCGACGTTGCCGTCACTGATCCTGGTGCGCCCGGAGCTGCTGGAGCAGGGGCTGCACCCGCGGCCAGCGCTGCACCGGGTGGCCCCGGAGCCCCAGGAGGACGCGGCGCAGGTCCCGGTCGTGGTGGCGCGCAAGCGAGGCAGCAGACGATTGAACGCCGCTTCCCTGTCGCCATTCCGGACCTGGGAATCGTCGTCGGATACATGTTCATCATGCATCACGAGCGGACGCCGCCGCAGGACAACTTCATCAACGAAATTTTCAAGATCGTGGACGGAAAGATTCGCGAAATCGATGCTGTCGGATTTCAGGTGACCGCGCCGGGCAGATCCGGATACTCCGAGGACTTCCCCGATCCGGGAATTCTCCGCGCGACGCCGAAAGAGGAACCGCCCGCACCTGCGGCGGTGACGCAAGCAGCTCCACCGCCAAACGATGCAACAACTGGTGCGCCGACTGGTGCACCGGTGAGTGCGGAGGCAGGCCGCGGCCGCGGTGGCCGAGGTTTCGGCGGCCCGCAAGTAATTCCGAACTTCCCCAAGCCGCCATATCCCGGAATTACGGAAGTGCGTGACCTGGCGTATGGCTCCGATCCCAAGCAGCGGATCGACATCCTCACGCCGACGGCAAAATCCAGTAAGCCGCGCACGGTGGTGATATTCGTTCACGGCGGCGGATGGGTGGGCGGCGACAAGCACGCGCCGGGCGATGACCTCTACGAAAATGTAATCCTGTGGGCCGCGAAGCAAGGCATGGTCGGCGTGAACGTGAATTACCGCCTGGCTGATTACAAAAACGGCCGTAACCTTTATCCGACTCAGGAACAAGACCTCTCTGCGGCGGTCGATTGGATCGCAGTGAACATCGCCGGCTATGGCGGAGATCCCAACCGCATGTTCCTGTGGGGACATTCCGCGGGCGGCTCGGCGGTCGCGGGTTATGCCTCGAACCCGCAGTTCTATGGGAACGATCCCATCGTGAAGGGCATATTTCTTTTGTCCGCGCCCACCGATCCCACGCTGGACGAGCAGAGCGGGCGTCCAGTTCCCTACTACGGTAAAACCCACGAAGATTTCGTCAATCACGCCGCTTTGAAGACGCTGGCGACGAGCAAGATACCGGTTCTGATCGGCTACAGTTCCGACGAAACGGGTCTCGTGCCCATGCAGATGGACGAAACCAAGAAGGCAATGTGCGACGCCGGCCACTGCCCGCGCACGGTCACGACCAAGGGCTCGCATCAGGGCGAAATGATGGCCGTCGGCACGGCGGACACGTCCGCGACCGACGCGTTTCTCGCATTCATCGCCAGCGTTCCCTGAGGGTGGTCGCGGTGGCAGTCGTGGCCACAATAGCGAGCGATTGCCAAGCATCGGTGCCGGGCACGGCATGCCGTGCCCCTACAACGAAACCCAAACCCTGGCGGTGTCATCCCGAGCGAGGCCGCGCCGTTTTCTGGTGTGGCCGACGAGGGATCTCTCTTCGGTCTCACGCCCGGCGATGCGTTCACACGAAGAGAGATTCCTCGCTGCGCTCGGAATGACACCGCCCAGCTATTGTGCCGCCGGGAGCCGAGGAAAGATCCCTCGCAGGTCATGAACGACGCTCTTGTAGGGGCGGGTTTGAAACCCGCCCCTGCGAAGGCACCGATTAGAGCGCGGAACGGGCCTCAGGTCTAAAGGCCTGAGCTACATACGAAGCTCGGGTCCCGGCGTAAACTTCAGTGCAAAATAATCGCCGGGAGGCCGTAGCCGCTGTAGGCTGCTCCGGCCGAGGGCACCGCGATCGGAAACGTGATCGCGCCGCTTGCGCTGGTGGAGCTTGAAACCGCGCTCGATAGCGGCAGCGGAGCGGTGCCACTGTATGCAATCTTCCCCGTGGTCGCATTCCCCGTAAAGGCGAAGAGGTATGCGCCGTTTGCGAGCGTTACAGTTCCCTGCGTGCAGGATTGGTCGCTCGCGCCGCCCGCGGTGACATTCACAGCGGTGACCGAGCACTTCACGTTGCCGGAAAGATCGGTGATCGCCCAACTGTAGAAATCGCTGGTGCTCGCGTCGGTGGTCGATACGTCCACGGTGATGTGCGAGAACTGGATGTTCGGCAAGTAAATCACGGCCACATCGATAGCGTTCGTCGCGCTGGGCGCTTGTCCGCCGACCACGCTGCCCATCGAGTACTTAGTGAGGAGCGACGGGCACGGCGAGCCGGCATCCTGCACATTGGTAGCAGTCGACGCGAAGTCGGCGCAATTCCCTGCCGTGGGGCTGCCGCTCGTGAGCGCAGCCGGCAGCGCGCCGACGGTGAGGCTTCCCGCCACGGTAAGATTTCCGTACTCGGTGGGATTGCCGCTATCGGCAAGCGCAGCGGGCTTGGGAACATTCGGACTCGCCGGACCCTGGCTCAAGACCACGTCATCGACGTAGATCTTGTTGGGATTCGCAGCCGTATTCTCCAGAATGAAAACGCGCATGGATTGCGCCACGGTCGTAGGGCTGGCAAACGCGTCCGGCACGCGGAATGTGATGGCGAAGTTGCGCGTGGGCGTCCAAGCTGCTGGCCGTGCCCACGTTCCAATCCGCGCCGGTGACGTTGCAGTTGCAGGTGATTCCATTGTTGTAGGTCAGCGAGGCGTTGGTCGATTGCCAGTTCGGCCCGGTCGGGCTCATGAGCGCGGCTTGTCCCGCATAGTTTGCGGGCGCGAGCACGCGTGCATTGGAGGAAGCGCTGGTAATGCGGTTAGCTTCCGTGCAGTTTGCATCCGAATAGAAGCGGAAGCCGGGCCGGAACTTGGCCGCGGTCGAAGTCGACGCTATGCGGAACGCCATGGTGTACTCCATGGTGGCGTCCACCTGAACGCACCCGGAGTTGATCCCCAGTCCTGCCGTCGCGTTGTCTCCGATCGCTACGTTGTAAGTGCCCTGCGTGGCGGCGTCCGTCGGTGAGCTTGAGCTGGTCTGCTGCGCGTAGATACCCGTGCCTGCTGCGTTGATGGTCGTGCCGCTCACGCCGCCCCAATAGAAGAGAGTGGTCGAATTGCTCCAGCCCTCGAATCCCGCATTCCCGAGCAAATTTGCTCCCGCGATATCGCTCAATCCAAAGTGCTGGCTCGGCAGCCAGTTGTGGCTGTTGTTATCGATGGCGTACTGCGCGGCTTGCGGTTCACTGGGCAGCAATTGAATTTGATTGGAGAGCGAGAGGTAGTTGTCGATCATGTGCACGCCCACGGCGCTTCCGTCGGACGGCAACCGCATGCAGGCGTAGATGTGCTCGCAGCGGTTGTTCGAGATGGTGATGTCCTGCGCGCCCTGCACGTCGTAGCCGATCACGCCGAAGCTCACGCTCGCGCCGCCCTGCTCGGAGTCGTTGCCGTAGAGCAGCGAGTTGTTCGGGTAGTTGCCGTTGGAGTCCTTGGCGTAGACGAATCCCTCCTGCCCGGTGTTGGCCGAAGCGAAGTAGCAGGAGTTGATCTCGATCACGTTGATGTTGAACACGCCGGCGAGGCGCACGCACACGTCGTTCGAGCTTTCCAGGTTGATCTGGTTGTGCTGGACGATGTCGTTGGTGGAATCGAGATCGCCGGTCGAAGTATCGCCATAAATTCCGTAGCTGCCGCCTCCGGTGCCCACAGTGATCTGATTGTCCTGCACGCGCGAGTGCCCCACGCTGGTCAGGTCGATCACCTTCGAGCTTGCGCCGTTGGCCAGCAGATACACTCCGGAGATGTGCACCCAATCCACGTTGCGCGTGGCCTGACTGGGATTCTTCACCGTGGTGCATCCGGCGACGCCGCAGGCAATCGATCCGGCGGTGTCCGGCCGCGGCACGGTGCCAAGCCCCGATTCCTGGTAGCCGATCAGGCTCGATCCATCGCCGGCAAGTTCGACGGCGTCGTTCGTTCCCGTGTCGCTGATGGTCAGCTCCGCCTGTCCCCACAGCAGCGTGGTGCCCGCGGGAATGGAGATGTGATGCGTGGCCGTGAGCGTGCCGGTAAGGCCGCGCGCATCGCACACTCCCGAGGAACTGGATGCGGCGGTGAGGCAGGCGTTGATCTGCACTCCGGCGTCGGCGCCTGAGAAACGTTCGGCTTTCTGCACGCCGTTGAGAGAGTTCACGGCGGCTGTGCCGTTTACGTCGAGGTTGAACTGCGGATTGGTGTTGTTCACGCCCAGTGAGGTCGCTGTGAAGCGGTGCGCTTCGGCCATTTGGTTCGCCGGCCGCGCGCCCCAGCAGCAATTGGTGAATCCCGTGTCTGTGTAAGTTGTCGTCGTTCCGGTACCGACTCCGATGGCAAAAGGCTGCGCCGGCACGTCCAGAAGCGGGCCGGTGGTCGAGCGGATGACACAATAAAGCGTGGGCGAGGTTGGGGTGGTGGTCGGTAGCGTCCAACTGAGGTTGACGGCATTGTTGCTGCCCGAAAGAGTCACGACCGCCGCAAGCGACGGCGCGGATTCGCTGGCCCCTGAGCAGAAATCGCTGGACGCGGCCACCCAGTAGTAATACGTGCCGTTCGCGAGCGTGCCGCCGGTTGTTGCAGTAGCAGTTACGCTCGTGGGCGGCAGCAGCTTCGCTACATAAATGCCCACCGTCTCTTCCGCGCTCTGATCGATCGCTCCGCTATAGCCGTAGTTTCCGGGGCCGAGCAGGAGTCCTGCGGCGGGATCGAGCTGCAAAGTGGAGAACGGACTCGATCCGGCGGCGAACAGCCGCAACGCGTTGCCGGAGTTGATGTCGTTGTTTTGAACTTCCTTGACTGTTTCCAGGCGGCTCGCGTCGGAGGTATTCACGGTGTAATCGAAGCCGTTGGTGTTGCTGGCGACGACGCCGCCCACCGGATTTCCGCTGCCATCCACCACCGCCTGCGAGCAGACGCCGACGTTGTGAGGACAACTGAAGAGCTTGGCGTCCTTAAGGGTTCCCGCGGTCATGCGAATTGCCGGGCCGGCGGCGTCTCCTGCTGAAACGTGGTTCATAGACAACCCCTCCAGAACCGAGCCTGCGGAGTTGAATCCGACGACTGCGTTCGTGGCGTTCCCCGCGTCCGAATCAAGCAGGTAGTCGATGGTGATGGGGCCCATGGTGGGCATGGCCGTGGCGCCGGGATTTCCGGTGTCGTTCTGAATGTGGAGGAAATCCTTGCCCGAGGCTTCTACCTGCACGTTTTCGAATATCCAGCCGCCGGAGGGGCCGCCCGTTTGGTTTACACGTTGGCTGTAAAGAATGCCGCCGCCGCTGATGTGCGTGTCGCGAAAAAGAACCGGGCCGACAGCGTTTGCGCTGCTGGTCGTGGCCATGATAACGGATTGGTGGTTGCCGTCTGCCGGTTGCAGACATCCGCCGTACATCCAGAACCAGATGGTGTTGTAAATGACGAGCGGAGCGTTATCGGTTTGGCTCGTGGCCTGAGTGCTGAGGCAAACATTCTTGAGCGTTACGTCGTTCGCGCCGTTGATCTGGATGTCCTGGTTGTAACCGCTGATCGTAATGTTCTCGAACGTCGACTGGATACCCGCTCCGCCTGCCGGTGCAAACACCGGAGCGGCGTTGGGACTGGAGCCGGCATTGACGAGGATGGCTATGTTCGGCATGCGCACGAACTGAGCGCCGCCGCCGTAGTTGCCCATGCCCAGGAAATGTATGTAGCTGCACAAGCCCGTAAAAACAGGCGAGGTCGAGGGCGTCTGCGGCTGCGAAACCTTGTATTTCCCCAACGCGCCGAACGGCAACAGCACTGTCGCGTGTTCGCCGGAAGGGCCGGCCACGCAGGCTGCGTTGATCGCGCCTTGGATCGCGGCGGTGTCATCCGTCGCGCCGTCGCCCTTGGCATTGTAGGGCGGGCAGGTGACGTCGATCCAAGGGCTCGGGCCGCCAAAACAGCCGCTGCCGGATACGGCCAGCGTCGAAGGATTGAACGTCCCGCTGCTGAGCGTTCCGCTGATGGTGGCGTTCCCCGCCACGGTCAGGTTTCCGCCGAGTGTTAGCGCGAACGCGGAGATATCGATGCCCAAGCTGCTGGAGGAAACATCGGCGGGAAGAATGACGTCGGGATAGGTGGTGGTGCCGACCAGGCCGCCGCCGGAGATCTGTATGGTGTAGCGTCCAGCGGGCGCGTAGAAGTGGTAGTTTCCGAGGCCATCGGTTGTGAAGGGGTTCGGCGCAGGCGTGGTCATGGCCGCCGTGGTGTAGATCGTCGCGAGCGGAGAGCACGGCGTGCCGGTGGCGGTCGACTGACACACCAGGATTGTGGCCGCGGCCGCGGGATGTCCCGTGGGGCCGAAGACGATGTCGTCCTTGCGCGAGCCCTGGGCATGCGTGAGCTGCGCGGCTAGCGCCGTCAGGAGAAGTGGCGCGAGCAACACAGCGGCGGCTCTTCGTTTCGCATGACTGGAAACGCGCGCTGAGGATGTACCTGCAATAGACGCTCTTGCGATAGTCGGCATCGTTCTATTCCCTTCCGCTGAATTCGTTGTGTGACCTGACAACTGACATTCTCAGCACTGAAAGCCGGGGGCGGCAAGTGGATACATGTAACTTGATAGGTGTTGCCGGCGCGGGCAAATCGTCGCCAGACGGCCAGGGTCTGGCGCACCGCCCACCAGTTGGAAGCACTGCAAGTGGGCTGATTGGAGCCTTGGGAGCCTCTGTACGGCTATTACCGGAGAGTAAACCCTGTACGCAGCTTCTTATCCCTGAGAACGGCCGAAGGGAAAAACATTTCCCACCTGTACGGGCGTACTCCGAGTATAGCCGTTGATTACAGGGCAGTTAGCATTGGTAACACACCTGCAATATCTTGCACCGCAGGGCGAAGTACAGGTTACTACTGGGGAATTTAGTTAGCTGGGAGTTTAAATGAAGGCTTCTTACAACATGAACCGAGACGGCCTCAAGCGAGGGCTAGTAGCCGTTCGGGTACTGATTGTGGTTTTCGCGGTCGCACTCGCGTGCGGCGCGGCGAAGGCCGACACCATCGGCACCTACACGGTAGATGGCACGCTCGCTTCGGGCGGCACGGTGACCGGATCGTTTACATATGACTACGATCCTACATCGGGCGGCATCAATCCGATCACGGCGGTGAACATCACTGCGGATGGCGTCAATTTTACGGAATGCCCGGGCGGCACTGGCGGAAAGTGCAACCTATACATCGGTCTCAATGGCGGCACGGCGGACGGATTTAGCGTGTCCGACCCGACGGGCTACACTTACATTAACATCCTCTGGGACGCCGTTGATTTCAGCAACCCTCCGAATACGCTGACGCTGATCAACAGTTCGTTCTGCGTGGACTGCGGCACCAACGGCACCCTGGCGCCTTGGGGCATGTATTACGACCAGCTGGTTTCTGGGACGGCTACCGATCCTCCTGGAGTTCCCACTCCGGAGAACGGCACGCTGTCGATGCTCTTGGCTGGGTTGATCGGTCTGGGTATTTTCGCCACGTGGCAATCGCGTCGCGGAAAGCTGGCCGCGCAACAGATCTAGCTTCCCTCTAACGTCTCTCGGCCGCGCCGGCGGAAGGATTTCTCTTCTCCGGCGCGGTACTATTTTCAGCCGCGTCGTCACCCGACTTGCCATCTGCCGGCGGATCTTGTCTGGTAGTGGTTCCCGCGCGATTCGCTCCGGTACCCAATCCGTGCTTCGCTGCTTTCTCCTCGTCCAGAATGGCTCCGCAGTGTTTACAGACGGCAACTCCCGCCTTCACCTTTTCTGCGCACGCGGGGCATTCGTTCATACGCGTGGGCACGTAGGCCCACTCGCGCTCGATGCCCAGCGCCAGGGCGGCGCGGCGATGGAGATCCGAAATCTCCCGGAAGGAGTGACCTCGAGCCCAAAGCGTATCGCCCTCGGCGATCAGTCGGTGGTAGTAGACGTCGCGGCGAGCGGTTGCGGCGGTGAGTTCCTCGGCAGTCGGACGCGGCCCGTCGCACAGGAAGACGCCGTGGTCGTGCAGATCCTGCAGCAGGTCTTCGGCAATCTCTCGCGCGGAAATCGTAAACGGAAAGCGGCGGTTGTCGCCCAGATCGATCACATCTCCCCGCGAAGTCAGTAGCAAGAGTGCATGCGTTTCACCTTTGGCGCACGATGGGATGTGATACACGCCGTGGGTGCGGGAAATGTACCAATCCTGATCGGAGATGGAAGCCACTGCTACGGTCGCGGCGGTGTCATGCTTGGGGCGCGTCTCGACGAGAATGTCGCGGCGGGTGATGATTCCGCCGGCTGCGATGGGTGCTTGCATGGTGTTTGGATGTTCCTTTCGGGGAAAAACATGATGCGGTTGCGGATGCGAAAGCTCGAGTGTCATCCCGAGCGACCAACGGGAGCCTGCCTACCCGCCGTGGCGGGAGGGACCTCTCTTCGATGTCGCGCCAGGCGATGCGTTCACATGAAGAGAGATTCCTCGCTGCGCTCGGAATGACACCACCTTGCTATCGCGCTGGCGGAAGCCGGAGGGAAATCCCTCGCAGGCCATAATCGATGCCCTCGTAGGGGCGGGTTTGAAACCCGCCCGTGAGGATGCGTCGATTACGAGCGCGGAAACGCCTCAGGTCCGAAGACCTGACGTACATTCGTTTCACGCGCTTCGAATAGACCTTATGCCTTGGAAACGTTTGACGTTTCGGGCCTGCCAGAGTAAAACAACGACTGTTCGACCGGGGGGAGAGCCTATGGCATCCAGATTGTTGCGTGTGTTGGCGTGTGCGGTGCTCGTTTTGGCTGCGAGTTCGAGTCTATTTGCGGCCGGCAATGATTGCGACCGAGCCTGCCTAAAGAACACGCTGGATCAATATCTAAACGCGGTCATCAAGCATGATCCCGCGTCCGCTCCGCTGTTCGTCGGATTCCGCCAAACCGAAAACGCGGCGATCGTGAAACCTGGCGACGGCGCCTGGAAGACGGTCACCGCGCTGGGCGAAGTGCAGCGCCGCTACTTCGACCCGGAAACGGGCGGTGCGGGCTACTTCGGCACAATCCGAGAAGGAGATGCCACGGACATTGTTACGCTGCGACTGAAAATTACGAACCGCAAAATCTCTGAGGCTGAGTGGATCATCGCCCGTCCGGACGCAGCGGGGCTCGCGGCCGGCCGGGGCGGCATGATGAATCCCGCAGGACTCGCCGCGACTCCTCCACCGGATGCTCCGGTAGCGAAGGGCGCGCGCTCCTCCCGCGAAGCGATGATCGCGGCGGCCAACAGCTATTTCGACGGCTTGCAGGCCCATGACGGCTCGGTAGTGCTGGCGCATCCCGGATGCACCCGCGTCGAAAACGGCGTGACCGTCACGGGACGCGGCGGCCGCGGAGGCCCTCCAGGAGCAGCACCGGCGGCACCGCCTCCGGCAGCTCCGGCTGCAGGCGCGGCCGCGGGAAGCCAGGCGGTTGGCGCTCTCGCCGTCGGCGGCGACTGCACCTCAAACTTTCAGGGTATGAGCATGGTCGCAGTAGCCGCGCGGCGCTACCCCATCGTGGACGAGGACGCCGGAGTGGTGCTGGGCATGGTGGTCTTCATCCGCGCGCCGGGCAGCCCGCAAAAGAGAAATTTGCTCACCGAGTGGTTCACCATCGAGAACGACAAGATTCGCGGCATCTACGCGGCCATGTTTTATCCGGACGCGCTTACCGCAGTTCCGAATTGGCCGCCCTTTGACGGCAACTGGCCACTGGGGCTAGCTCCTGCTCCCGGCGGGCCAGGCGGACCTGGCGGGCCGGGAGGTCCGGGCGGCCGTGGCGGGCGCGGCGCTGGTGGACCCGGAGGCCCTCCGCAGTAGCCGGCGATTATCCGCAACACGTGCCGTCCAGAATTTCGTCGGCGGCGCGATCGAATTCGCGCTCGCGTCGCTCTTCTCGCGCGGCGATGGCCTCGCGACGGGCGCTCTTCGGCTGGCGGCGCGACCATTCGATGGCACGCACGATCCAATCGCAAGCCGCGGGGCTGAGCGGGATGAATTCCCCATCGGCGCTTTCGAGCGTGAAGCAGTGCTCGTACTCTCCACGCGAGGGGTAGGGCCCCAGCGCCGGCAGGCGCATGCCGTCTTCGACTTCTACCGTCGTCGCGTACCAGGATTCGGGTGAGCCGTAGGATTCGGGCGGCGTCCAGCGCTCGATGTGCCAACGATTTTCAGGCGTGTACTTGGGCGCGCGGCGCATTTCGATTTTTTCGCGCAGCAGGCCGCCGCCTGAGCTGCCGGACTCGCGATCGCGCCAGCGCCCGCCGATCCAAGTGAGGCGTGAGCCTCCCCAAACCACACGGAAGTTCGGCTCGCCGTAGCGGTTTGTGCCGCCCGTGTGCGCGATGCGTTCCTGCACCGCGGCGGGCGCCTCATGCGTTTCTCGTGTGATTTGGATCATGGGTGAGGAGCGGGCGCAGCCGGTGGCCTTCGTAGGGGCACGGCATGCCGTGCCCCGCCCGGCGATGTTTGTGGAGTGCGAGAGCGCGTTTACCCTGAGCGGAGCCGAAGGGCTCCCGCTTTGCGGGGTTCCGCTAAGCCTCGGCGAAAAACAGCGGCGGTCCGCCGCGGCGGACCGCACTCCACAAAATTCGCGCGTTCGCGGTGGTGTCATCCCGAGCGAGGCCGTCTTTCAGGCCGACGAGGGATCTCTCTTCGATGTCACGCCCGGCGATGCGTTCACACGAAGAGAGATCCCTCGACTCCCGCTGGTCGCTCGAGATGACACCGCAATAAAATTGGCCGGGTTTATGTGGCTCACCTCTTTAGAGGGAGGATTTTGCGACCGAGCGCGGAAGGCCTCAGGTCTAAAGATCTGAGCTACATGCGTGGGCTTCGATGCGCGCCTCGTCGTCGTCCTGAGCGCAGCGAAGGATCTCTCTTCGATGTCACGCCCGGCGATGCGTTCATACGAAGAGAGATCCCTCCCGCCACGGCGGGCAGGCAGGCTTCCGTTGGTCGCTCGGGATGACACACGGGCAAATGGCGAGCGGCGTGCCAAGCATGATTGCCGGGCACGGCATGCCGTGCCCCTACGGGAAACGACGGATCGCGGCGATTTCTTACGGCGCGGAGTAATACCCTTCGCGGGCGACGATGGTGAGGTCTTTGTCCTTCAGGGTGACGCGGATTTTGTGGTACACGCCGCTTGAATCAGCCGGCGACGGCGTGTAGCCGATGCTGTACTGGTTGCGAAGCTCTTCTTCAATCTGCGCGTAGATCTGGTCGATGGTCAGCTTCTTCGAGACTTCGAAAAAACTGCCGCCCGTTTCCGCGGAAATTTGCTGGAGCACCTGCTTGCCGTCGGCTCCCTGGTGCGCCGGACGCTGGTGCCCGCCTCCGCCTCCACCGCCGCCTGGCCACCGCCGCCTCCCGGATATCCGCCGCCTCCGGGATATCCCAGCGGGCCTCCGCCCAAGCCGACGTGAGGATGGCCGAAGCCTCCCCCTCCGTTGTGGCCTTGATCTTCCTCGCCGGCGAACATGATCGAATAGACGGCGGTATCCGCGCGCTGCGCCGATTCCACCGCGTCTTCGAGATCTTTCTTGCTTCCGTTATCGACACCGTCGGAAAGAATGATGAGCGCCTTGCGTCCCTGCTGCTTCTGCATCAGCTCGGTGGACGCCAGAAAGATCGCATCGTAGAGCAGTGTCCCGCCGCCTCGATAACCCCCGCCGCCACCTCCGCCGCCTTGGCTGTCACGGTCCGAAGTTTCCAGCAGTGCGATAGCCGCTTTGAGTTTGTCGCGCGACGAAGTCAGGTCTTGCAGCAGCTCAACCTCGCGGTCGAAGTGAATCAGGAAGGCCTTGTCGCCTTTGCCTTGGCCGTTGTCGGGGCGCAGCATGTCATTCAGGAACGCGTAGCTGGCATCGCGCTCCGCGCCCAGCACGCGGCGTGTGCTCATGCTGGTATCGACCAGCGGCCCTAGCGTGAGCGGCACATCGCTTTCGCGCGCGAAATAGGAAATGGTCTGCGCGGCGCCGTCCTGGTCGAGCGAGAAGTCGTCCTTGGTCAGATTCGAGACGATTTTTCCCTTTTTGTCGCGCACCGTGGCGTAGACCGTAACAACCTTCACCTTCGATTCGATCTTGCCGGAGGCGAGCGGAGGCTGCTGGGAATTGCCCTGCTGCGGGACCGTTTGATTCCGGGGTGGAGTTTGCGACTGGCTCTGCGCCTGCGATTGGCCCTGCGATTGACTGGACGTGACGCCCGCCGCGAGCAGAGCCGCGAGGCTCAGCGAAACAATTAGAATGCCAGCACCGCCGCGTGACACACGTGTACCCGCGCGGCGGTTCCGCGCTGTTGGCTTTACTGGGTGGTGCATAGACTTCCAGATTCGCCGATGCGCCCGCGAGTTGCCTGCCGCTCGGCCGCTGTTCTTGGTGTCATCCCGAGCGAGGGCGCCCGCCTTTATGTTTTGGGCGACGCCTTCGTACGGGCGGGTTTGAAACCCGCCCCTACCCAAATCATTCGCTCCACGAGATGCACTCGCCGCGCTTAGCCTCTCGTTGTCATCCCGAGCGAGGCCGCCCGCCTCTATGTTTTGGGCGGCCGACGAGGGATCTCTCTTCGATGTAGCACTCGGCGATGCGTTCACACGAAGAGAGATCCCTCCCGCCACGGCGGGCAGGCAGGCTCCCGTTGGTCGCTCGGGATGACACCGCCTTGCTATTGTGCTCGTAGGAGGCGAAGTCAGATCCCTCGCAGGCCACGAACAACGGTCTTGTAGGGGCGGGTTTCAAACCCGCCCGGGCAGAAGCGTATCACCTGGTGCCGGTTTCGTAGCGGCCTCAAGAAGCAGGCACAATGGCGTTCGTGGCGCGAGAGCTGCGAAAGCATTAGAATCGTGCCGCAAGCTTAACCGCCGCTGACGATGACGGAGAGCCGCTGGAAACCATGGCCAACCTACCCTCTAAGCCCGACTACGGCATCGACGCCCCCGGTGTGATTTGGGCGCTCACGCTGATCGGCCTCGCGCTCATCCTGGTGTCCGAGTTCGTCCACAGCTTTCGCATCGGGTCCGTGACGTTTGTGTTCAATGACGCGACACTCATTTGGGGCGCGTCGCTGTGCCTCGGAGCCGTGGCGATGATCGTCTACTCGAGGTTCGGCAAAATGCGCCACCGCGACCGCATGCTGGCGATGGTCAATTGGACGGGCGTGGAACAGGTGCTCGACGTCGGCACCGGGCGCGGCCTGCTGATGATCGGAGCGGCAAAAAAGCTGACAACCGGTAAATCGGTAGGCATCGACATCTGGAGCGCGAAGGATCTTTCCGGCAACTCGCCCGAAGCTACGCTCCGCAACGCCGGCGTCGAAGGCGTGAGCAATCGCGTGGAGGTCGAAAGCGGCGACGCCACCGCCATGAAATTTCCCGATGCCAGCTTCGACGTGGTGCTCTCGAACCTGTGCATCCACAATATCCCCGGGCAGGCGGGTCGCGATCGCGCCTGCCGCGAAATCGTGCGCGTGCTGAAGCCCGGCGGCAAGGCGTTGATCTCCGATTTCATTCACACCGGGCAATACGCCGAAGTCTTTGAGTCCGCAGGAGCCAGCGCGCGGAAAACGGGGTGGAATTTCGCTTTCGTGTGGCCGCCGCTGCGCATCATCGAAGTGAAAAAGCCCGCGGCGTAGCGGGGTTTCGCACCGCGCACAGGCCCCCATTTTTGGTGTCATCCCGAGCGACCAACGGGAGCCGAGGGATCTCTCTTCGATGTAATGCCCGACGATGCGTCCACACGAAGAGAGATTCTTCGGTCGCCACAATACGGCGGCCTCAGAATGACGCCGGGTACTTTGTCGAGTGCGGGAGATCGCCTCCAGTGTCATCCCTATCGACGGCTTTGTAGGGGCGGGTTTCAAACCCGCCCGTGTCCAGGTGGCCCGAGTAGAACGACGCCACGGTGTTGGGGATGTAGCGCAGCGGTTTTTAGCGCGGCATGCGAGGACGAAACGCCGTACCGGCGTCAGTAAGCCATTGCGTCCTTGGTGAAGAGCGGGCCGGGGGACTTCCCTTCCGCGGTGGCCTTCAGCCGCAGCAGCAGCGCGCCCCAAACCGTGTTGCAGGAAACGTAATAATCGCTGTCCGTGCGCCATCCGGTGTGCGCGAAACGCATGAGCGTGCCGCTGCCCGTCGGCTGCAGGCGAAACAGCAACCGCGTGCCGGCCCATTCTTTCCCGGTTTCGACGAGCCACTCGGATAGCAGCGGAGGCTCGTTCGCGTTGCGCTTCAGACGGTAAACCGTGTCGCTATTGAAAAATCGCAGCTCGACGCCGGTCGAAGTTTCGGTTATGTCCGCGGCCCACCATTGCGTAAAGCCCTGCGCAGTCGAGACCAACGGAAATACCTTTGCCGGCGAAGCGGCAATTTGAACGGAGTGCACCAGATCGAACATGGCAAGACACCTCGCGAGGATCGCTCTGGCTGGGTGGGTGAGCCAGACGCACGAACGACGCAAGGATTTTCCATGTCCGCGCCGGTTTTGGCAACGGGCAAGGCACGGTTACTGATTGGCAAGGTCAATTCTGGTGATTCCGAGATTCTCAAATAGACTATCATTTGGCTCCGTTTACCGTGGCCAACATAACCAAGCCGCCCGAAGTACTAACCTTCGGCTCACTAGCGGAACTATATGAACAATTTCACGACTTATTCATTGGAAAGGAGTTTCGGTGCCCATTAGAGATCCCGATAATTGTTTCGCCGCATCACTTTTTCCATCTAGTCAAGCTGCGAAAAGGAGTACAAACGGAATTTACTCTTGAAGTAGAGGAGGAGCTAATTAAGGCAGTTTTCCAGGGATTCGGCGAATACACAATAAACGAAAAACGGGCACAAACACTTTCATGGATTCCCGAAATACTGGCTGAACCCCATGAAATTTGGGAATATGAAATGAAGAAAACGGCCGATATCGTGTTCATTCGTGAATATGACAAGCCCGGTTCTCCGTTCCGGACAGTGCTTCTATTAAGGGAAGAGGATCATCTTCAGCCGGTGACCTGCATGACAGTTCGCAGAACGGCGATAAAGGAACACAGGAAAGGTAGAAAACTGTGGCCTAAAACATGAAAGCCACTCGGGGTAACCAGCGAGTGGCTTTCGGAGCTTTGCGGGGCAGGGATTACAACCTGCCTACGGATTTGATTACCCGAGCATCAAGTCTAAATCCCAAGCGCGCTTGGCGTCAAGCGGAAAGTCTAAAGCATTTACTTTCTGCTTCTTCCAGTCTGCACCACCACGCTATGTTGTGAGGTGTTATCCAAATACCGCCCTTAGCTATAACAGGCCGCCCAAGGCAGAACTCGCTCCTCAGGGACTGGCGATGCGGACGAACTTCTGCACGCGCTTGCCGGTGTCGACTTCGCCGGTGTAGAGGTTGCCGTGCGAGTCCGACGCGATGGTGTGCACGTGGTGAAATTGCCCGGCATTGCGTCCGGCGTGGCCGGTTGAGCCGATGATCGTGCCGTCGCTGCGGCGGAGCGTCCAGATGACGTTGTCCTCGCCATCCGCGACCAGCAGGAATTTCTGCCCCGGATCGCGCGAGAGCGTCAGATCGTAGACCGACCCGTAGCCCAGCGTGGCGGTCTTCAGGAAAAACTCCTCGAGGAACTTCCCTTCCCGCGTAAACACCTGAATGCGGTCATTCACGCGGTCGCAGACGTAGACGCGTCCGTCAGCGGCGGCCCGCACGCAATGAACAGGATTGCGAAACGTCTGACTCGGCTTGGCCGCAGGATCGTACGGGCCGGGATCGGCATCATTCGGCGGGTTGCCGTAGGCGCCCCACATGCGTTTGAACGCGCCGGTTTCGGAATCGAACACGATGACGCGCCGGTTGAAATATCCGTCGGCGATGTAAAGCTCATGGGCGCGCTCGTCGAGATCCATTCCCGCGGGGCCGCCGAGGATGGTGGTGTCCAGGCTGTTCACGGGGGCGGACGATGCGTGGCCGATCTGCAGCAGAAATTTCCCGTCGCCGGTGAACTTCAGCGCCTGGCGATCTTTCGCGCCGCTGCCGGTGATCCACACGTTTCCGGCGCGATCGACCAGAATGCTGTGCTCGATGGAGGGCCAATCGTAGCTCGCTCCACCACCGGTGCTAGGGCCACCCCAGGACTTGAGCAGATTGCCGGCGGCGTCAAATTCGAGAACCGGAGGTGCGGAGATGCAGCACTCCGCACGCGGAGGCGTCTGTGCGGCGCCGAGATCGTCTTTGGTGTTCGAGCCGGGGCGCTGCAAGACCCAGATGTGGTCGTTGCTATCGACGGCCACTCCGCCGATCTGGCCCATGATCCAGTTGTTCGGCAACTGCTTCGGCCATGACGCGTCCACGCGGTAGGTCGGCTGATCTTTCACGCGCCCTTGCGCGCGTGAGGTCGGCGCGCCGGCGCACACGATTACGATGGCGAGTGCGGCGACGGCAATTCTAGAGAGGCGCAGATATTGGGAGCGAATCACGTTCCTGCGTAGGGCATGTTGAATGCCGTGGCGAGCAGTCCCAGCTCGGATTTGCATTTCGCCCATCGCGCCGTGGTGATCCCGTCGAGCATGACGGTCTTCATCACCACATCCAGCTGATCCGCGGACGTCAAAACTCCCGGGAGGGTCGTGTCCGCCTTCTTGCTGTTCTGGAAAACCTTCAGCATCGTCTCGCTTTGCGCCTCGAAAGACTTCGCGAGACCGTTCGCGTCCTTTTGCTGACTCGTATTGCGAATCGTGCTCTTTGAAAGGGAGGATTTGAAGCTGGACTGAAAGCGCTTGGCGTCCTCTTTCAGGTTCTTCATCGTGCTTTCGATGTCTTTGTCGGTCATCCGCTGCTGTGCGGAACTCGCCTGGCCGAGCAAAAATAGCAACGAGAGCGCGGCCAGCCCAACCATCCGATATTTAGAAAAGTTCCGCAAGGTTCCTCCGCAAAGCGTTCGAGTTCGCAACTTGTCGCAAAAGTCGAACTCTAGCATCTTCGCGGAGAGCCATCAAGGCGGTGCGTCGTGGGCTACTTTGATCGGGACTCCCCAAGGAATTGACTTGCAACGTGAGCGTTTGACATGGCAACGTATGAATATGCCAAAGCGGAATAAGCAAGAGAAGCGCCCTGCCGATGTAAACCAGCTTGCCCACTATTTAGTTGATACATCAACAGATACTAATAATGCTACACTCCTGCCCACCAAAGACCAGATTTCCAATCTGATGGCCGAAATGGGCCGAAAAGGCGGGAAGATCGGCGGGAAGCGCCGACTGGAGACAATGTCCGCCAAAGAGCGGAAAGCTGTAGCTCGCAAAGCAGCGCGGGCACGATGGAAGAAAGGTGCAGTCAAATCACATGGCTGATCCTGCTGGTTCTCCGCCGAAATCGCCACCTCCGCAATCTGAACCCGCAACAAAGTACAATCAGACCCCAGCATTCATAAGTGCCCTAAACGAATTAAATACGAACGCAGATCAACTCCAGAAACGTCAAAAACTGCTGGTTCAGATCGAGAGTACCCTGACGGCACGTTATGGAGTCCCAAATCGTGCACTGAGCTATATGTTTCGATTCGGACATGCCCGGGCCAGCATGAGTACCACTGACATTCCATCATTTGAGACAATTCTTAAAACTGTTACGGGTGCAGAGCAGATAAATCTGATTCTGCACAGTCCCGGTGGCGATGGAACTATTGTCGAAAAGATGGTCGAAATGTGTAGGTCTCATTTGGCTGGGGCTCACCCGCAGTTCCGCGTGATAGTGCCAAGCATCGCCAAGAGTGCTGCGACCGTTTTAACTTTGGGGGCTGATAAGGTTTTGATGGGTTATTGCTCAGAGCTTGGCCCGATAGACCCGCAAATTCCGGTTGCTGTTTCAGGTGTGACGCAATGGGTTTCTGCCCTCGCCTTCGTTGAAACACGTGACAATCTGATGAAAGACATTGCCGAATATACCAAGAGCGGAAGGGTGACAACCGGGTTGCTGCAACAGCTCGCGGGATTGAATATGCCGTTTACGCACGAGATGGAGAATAGGATAGCCTTCGCCAAAGAAAACGGCAGCAACGCTCCTCGGGAAGTACATGCTTGCCTCTAAATTCCCGCAGGCCGCGAAGCGGAGGAAAAAGGCAAACGATATTGCGCAAAAACTCCTGTCCAAGCAGCTGTTCCCCGTCCACGGCCAGTTTATCGACGGTATAAACGCCCAAAAACTCGGACTGGAAGTAGAGGTATTGGACAAGGCCGATGTGCTTTGGGAGCAAATCTGGCAGTACTACATCAGATCAGAAGTACAGATGAACATCGCAATCAATCCGGGGATGGTAAAGGTAAAACTTTTCGAGTCTAGTACGCCGGGTGCGTCTCTGGTGATCCAAGATACGCCGAATTAACTGGGCTGGAGACCGTCTCAGTCGCCATCCCAATATCACGTGGGAGTTCCGTAACTTCCGCGTTCCTGGTTCGCGCAGCAATCTCCAGCACTAGACGGAGTTCCGGGTTCTCTTTGAGAGCATCCTTGATGACACGTTCAGCCTTCATGGTAGATGGCTCCTGCAAAGTTCGATGCAGTGCGCCCGCATCGTGATGCACGTTATAACGCCCTAAACCCTGTTTACAAGCTTATTTTATCAGGTTCTCTCTTGATATGCTAAAGCGGTATTAGTACAATGTGCCGTATGAACAAGCCCGCACATAAACAGCGAGCCCGAGCGGTGAGTTTCCGATCGAAGGTTGCTCTATCCGAGAGACTGTTCGCATGACAGGCATTGCAAAGAAGACTTCAAACGGCTGCGTGATAAACTGGGCGGCCTGAAACGCAAATGTACGAGCGAGGCTAAACGATGCTCACGATTCGCCCGGTCACACTCGAAGACGCGCCGGTGCTCACGGCGCTGATCCGCCAGATGGCGGAGTACGACCGCCTGGGCAACGAAGTCAGCGTGCTCGAAGAGGATGTGGTACGCGACGGCTTCGGCCCGGCGCCGAAGTTCCGCGCGCTGCTGGCCGAGTACGACGGAAAGGTGGCGGGCTACACGCTGTTCTTTCCGTTCTATTCGAGCTTCCAGGGACGCACCGCGCTTTTCATGGACGACCTGTACGTCCGCGAGCCCTTCCGCAAGCACGGCATAGGCGCTGCGCTGCTTGCGCACGTCTGCCAGATCGCCCTGCGCGAGGAATATTTCTGCGTGCGCTGCGAAATGCTCGACTGGAATCAGCCGGCCATCGACTTCTACGGCAAGCTGGGCGCGGTGTTCATGGACGAATGGAAGTCGGCGCTGCTGATCGGCGACGCCCTGCAAGCAACCGCGGCCAAGGCTAAGTAGCCGCGCGGCTCAGACCCTCACTCGGACATGGCTCAATTCAAGATCACGCTGCTGTGGCTCGTGCTGGCGGCACAGGTGATCGTGTGCTTCATCATCTGGCGCAGCGTACGATATTCACATCTCACTCAAACGATCGAGGTCGCATGGTTCTTGGCGGCGATAGCGGCGGGATTTATCCTCACAGCGTTTTCCGATGCTCGCAAGCGCGCCATTCTTGGCGGCGTGATCTCGGCGGCGCTGGCCGCGAACATCGCGAACATCACCATCGACGTTGTGCGCGACCCGACCTCGCATAATCTGTTTCCGTTCGAGCTCGCGATGACGGCGGTGATCAATCTGATCGGTGTCGCCATCGGAATGGGCGCGGGATGGCCGTTTCGCCCGAAGCCGCGGTCTTTGTAGCTCTCCTCTTTAGAGGTGAGGGTCTTCGGATGGATCGGGAGAAAGACGCCCGCCTAAAGGCGGCCGCTACAAAACCAGCGCCGGGTCAAGTCTTCTGTAGGGGCGGGTTTGAAACCCGCCCTGCCCGCATCATTCGCAGCCCGGCGGCGAAAGCCTCAGGTCTGAAGACCTGGGCTACATGCAAGCGCTCGCCCTCCGAGAAGTGTCATCCCGAGCGAGACCGTCTCTCAGGCCGGAGCCTACCCGCCCTGGCGGGAGGGATCTCTCTTCGGCGCAGCGCGAGGCGATGCGTTCACACGAAGAGAGATCCCTCGGCTCCCGTTGGTCGCTCGGGATGACAATCCTGCCCGGGGGTCGCGTATTTTGTGGAGTGCGGGAGCTTGCTCCCGCTTTCCTATGCCTCAGCAAAAAAACAGCGGCGGCAAGCCGCCGCACTCCACAAAATCCTACCGAATGCTATTGCTTCTGCGCGGCCTGTGCGGCCGCGGCACGGGCGGCCTGTTGCTGCTGGCGTTCGCGCGTGAGATGCGGGGTGACGCCGAGCATCCGCTCGATGGTCATCAACTGCCCGCGGTGGTGCATCTCGTGTTCCTTGGGGCCGAGCAGCATCTCGAAGCGGGTTTTCTTCGCGGGCTGCGCGCCGGGCGGCAACGTGACCTCTTCGGCGAGGAAAGCATCGGACAGGTGGTCGAGGTAGGAAGCGTATCGCTCGCCCTCGGACTTCAGCAGCGCAATGATTTCCGCCTTGGTGCGCGGCTTGGCTTCTTCGGCCGCCATCTTGGCGCCGAGCGCGGCGAAATCAACTTTCATCATGTCGTTGAGGTTCTTGCCGTGAATGTGGTGCGGAAACTCCGTGGACACCGCCAAGTGCGCCAGCGTTTGCCCGACGGTGCGTGTCTCCGGCGCAGGCTTGAAGCCGTATTGGGTCTCCGGAATGTCTTCCGCGATCTGAATCGTATTCTTGCGCACGGTGCGAAATGCCGCGCCTAGCTCTTTCCCGCCATAGTGACTCATTGCTCAGGTTCTCCCTTGCTTGCCGAATCGGGGGCGTGGGCGCCTTTATGGGATAAACGCGCGTGCCGTCCGTGCCATAAAAGTTACAGGCCCGGAGCGGTGCAAGCAATGGAATTTGTGCGCGCACGAGGAAGGTCTATGTAGTTCACCTCTTGAGAGGTGAGGGGGCTTCGGTCGGATCGAGAGAAAGACGCCCGCCTGAAGGCGGCCGCTACAAAACCAGCACCGAATCACGTCTTATGTAGGGGCGGGTTTGCAACCCGCGCTGCCCGGATCATTTGCAGGCGGCGAGGCCTCAGGTCTGAAGACCTGAGGTACATGAGGACGCGTTAGCCAAGCATCGGCGCCGGGCACGGCATGCCGTGCCCCTACGGAAGGCGGTTGCTTCGGCGCATGTTTTCTTCGTCGAATTCCCAACGCTGTGGATTCCAGCGGATGTAGTCCCAGGTATTTTGAAAGTCCTCGTGGTCCCGGATCAGATGCTCGTAATACCCTCTCTGCCATACTTCCAGGTTGGGGCGGCGTAGGACTTGTCGCGCGCGCTTGGTAACGGCTGCCTTAAAGGAGCGGACGACGGTCGGGATTGAGCGCTCTCGCGGAGTACCGAACGCCTCAACATCACGAGCAAAGAGGCAGCGCCGAGGTCAATTTGTAGGGGCACGGCATGCCGTGCCCGCGTGTGGAACACAAGGACACCGTGCAAGTGATTCGGCATGACTACGTGAATCGGCAATTCCACGCCAGGAAAATGAACCGGTATCTCTCGCCAGCACTCGTTCACAATATCGCCCAGGACGTTGAGCAAGGCCTTGCCCAACACGATTTGCCCGAAAAGGGATTTCCTGTCGCGCGCGCACACAGTGACGAAGTACGCAGCCGGTTGCGAATAGTCGAAAGATTTCAGCCGGACACTGCGTCGTCGCGGAAGTGGAACGCTCTCGGGCATGGCAGTTGCCGGATTCTAGCCCAGACGCACCTGTTACGGAACCTTAGCAAGGCCGCCGCGCTCCACGGACGGCGCTACTTCTTGGTGAGCTCCTGATAGGCGAAGTCGGAGAAGTACGGCAGCGTCATGCCGACGGAATTCTTTGCCGGCGCGCCCTCGCCGAGGGCCGCGTGGATCTCCGGCAGGGTCTTGCCCTGGGCCACGAGCGCCTTCACTTGATCGAATTCCTTTTGCGCTGCGATGATGCGGCGCTCGAGCTCGGCTTTGTCCGTCACGTCACCGTGTCCGGCGACGTAGGTGTCCGCATTCAGCGCGGCCAATCCCTTCATGCTTTCAATCCAGCCGGTCGCCGAGCCGCCTTCGTCCATGTGAATGAAGGCCAACGGGATTTCAGAAATAACAATGTCGCCGCCGAAGGCGATCTTCTCCTTCGGTAGATAGAGCACCGTGTCTCCACTGGTGTGCGCGGGCGCCCAGTGGTACATCTCGAGCTTCACGCCTTCAATTGTGAGCGACAGTTTCTTGTCGTAGGTCTTGTTAGGCAGGTAATCCGGAGACGCCGCGCCGCGGCCGCCCTTGGTGATGGACTCCTCCATCAGCTTCTTGCAATTTTCCTGCGCGATGATAGTGACGCCCTTGGGCAGCGCCGGAAGTCCCCCGATGTGATCGAAGTCGCTGTGCGAAATGACGACCGCAACCACTGGCTTAGGCGTGAGCTTGGCGACTTCCGCGAGGGTGTCTTTTTCCGAGCCGACGCTGGTCTTGGTGTCGAACAGGATCACGCCCTTGTCGCCGACGATGACGCCGCTATTCGATCCGTCCCCTCCCCCGATCCAGTAGACGTTGGGCTTCAGTTGGTGCACTGCCAGCGGCGGAGGTGGACCCTGCGGCCCTCGGCCCTGCGGGGCAGCGAATGCCTGCTGAGCGCCAATCGTGAAGAGCGCCAAAATCACAGCTACGGCAAACGAGCAGTTCTTTCGTGAAAGCATCGCGAGTCGCCTCCGGAGGAATCGTGGCGCGCCTGCGCCGGGGCGGATTATATGTCCGCTGGGGGCGGGCGTCCACATGCGTTGGAGGCATAGTTCGCATGCTTTCCACGTAATAGGGGCCGATCTGTGGGCCTCCTCCCCGCCCAATCGCGTCAGACTGTGTCATCCCGAGCGAGGCCGCCCGTTGCTTGTTTTGGGCGGCCGACGAGGGATCTCTCTTCGGCGTCACTCCCGGCGATGCGTTCACACGAAGAGAGATGGTTCGGCTTCGCTCACCACAAGTTTCCTCGCCCGCCAAAATGCGGCGGACTCGGAATGACACCGCCTTGCTATTGTGCTGATAAGAGCTGGAGAGAGGCCCTCCATTACCGCTTTGCTGCGACTGCGCTCCCCTTCCCAGCCTGAAAAAATAGGCGTTTTTCGCCGAAACATTTTCGATCGGGCGGTGTTTACAAGATGGGATACGTCCGCCCTGGTTTTGGTGCGGGCGTGTGCCGGAGTCTTAATATTGACTTAAGTAGCGAAAGGGTTGGGCAGTGACTCCATACATACAAGCCGTTCTACATTCTGCGAAAGAGAGGGTAATTTCGTGCGAATCATAGGGCAAAGCTTTGGCAGCATTTTTCGTCCGCGCAATCTTTCGTTTTTGTTGGCCATATTGACGGCGCTGTGCCTGGTGCCGGCAGTTTCGTTCGCGCAAGTCTCAGTGGGTATTTCGATCGGCACGCCTCCACCGGCGCTGCCGGTGTACGCGCAACCACCCTGCCCGACCGAAGGGTTTCTGTGGACTCCGGGCTACTGGGCTTACGGCCCGGTGGGCTACTACTGGGTTCCGGGAGTGTGGGTCGCGCCTCCGCGCATCGGTTTCCTGTGGACGCCGGGCTACTGGGGATTTGTCGGCGGCTTCTACGGCTGGCATGCGGGCTATTGGGGTCCTCACGTCGGCTACTACGGCGGAATTAACTACGGCTACGGATACGGCGGCGTAGGATTCGTGGGCGGCTACTGGCGCGGCGGAGCGTTCGCGTATAACACCGCGGTCCTGAACGTGAACCGCACCGTGGTGCGAAACACTTATGTGAACAACACGGTGATCGAACACAACACCTACGTCAACAACACTCATACGAGCTTCAACGGCGAGGGTGGCGTGAATTATCACGCGTGCCGCGCAAGAAGAAGCCTGGAGCCACGGGCAGCATATCGAACCAACGTCGGAGCAGATGTCCCACGAGCAGACGGCCAGAGACGACCGCAACCAGTGGGCTTCAAATAACCACGGGGCCCCCGGTACGGCGGCAATGGACAGCGTAAACGGTCGCCGCTACAACCAGCAGGGACGCATCTCCCAGGGCATCTCCTCCGGACAACTGACGCCCGGCGAGACGCGCAACCTGGAAAATCGCGAGTCGAACCTGAACGGCGAAATCCACAACGATCGCGCGGCAAACGGCGGCACGCTAACGCCTCAGGAGCGGCAACAAGTGAATCACCAGCAGAATGCCGACAGCCGTGCGATTTACAACGACAAACACAATGGCGCGACCGAACACTACGGTGACAACGAAGTGGGCGACCGCCGCTACAACCAGCAGCAGCGCATCGCGAACGGCGTGAAAGATGGGCAGCTCTCGCCTTCGGAGACCGCCAAGCTGGAACATCAGCAGCAGAACATCAATCACCACGTCGCCGCGGACCGCGAGGCCAACGGCGGCAAGCTGACGCCGGAGGAACGGAAGAACATCAACCACCGGCAGAACAATGCCAGCAATAACATCCACGAAGAGAAGCACAACGAACACACCGCACCGAAGTAATAACGCGGTACTCTGTCGTCGCGCTTCTCGGATGCGGTTCAGTTGTAAGGGGCGGCCTTTCGGCCGCCCCTTTTGTTCTTGTGGGGGAGGGTGTCATCCCGAGCGACCAACGGGAGCCTCCCTGCCCGCCGTGGCGGGAGGGATCTCTCTTCGATGTACGCGCCGGCGATGCGTTCACACGAAGAGAGATTCCTCGCTGCGCTCGGAATGACACCGCCTTGCGTTCGGTGGTTTATGTAGCTCGCCTCTTTAGAGGTGGGGATTCGGGTTGAACGAAGAGCCAAACCCTCATCTAAAGACCGGAGCTACATACGGGCGTTGTTGTTAACGTAGCGCCGTGCTTCAGCACGGCATCCTTGCACAATACATGCCGCGCTGAAGGCCGCGGCGCTACGTTTGACCCTTAATACCCGGTGGGAATCGCCAGGTTGTCGATGTAGGCGCCGCTGCGCGGCGATTCGTTCCACACCTGGAATCCGGTGACGAAGTAGAAGATGTACGCCGAAGCGAGACCTCCGCTTGCGCCGTAAATCGGAAACACGGTTTGCCCGCCCACGTCGTAGAAATCGATATCCTGCATGACGGCGCGGCCCCAGTGCGACAAATCGAGGAAATCGACGCGCGACTGATTTGCGTTGATGCTCGACTTGATCGGCACGCCGGCCATGGACTTCTCGCCGGTGAAAAGCAGATCGAGATCGCTCGCGCGCCCGCCCGCACCTTCCTTGATGATTTGCGAGATGGTGACGCCGAGCTGCTCCCACTGGTGCTCCTGTTCGAGCGAGGTGTAGGCGATCAGCTTGCAGACTTGATTCGTGCCCAGAGACTTGCGCACTTTGTTGATGGCGAGCCGTACGGCGCCGGGCGTGAGCGCGGAGTTGTTGCCGTTCACGCGCGGCGTGGCGAGTTCGACCGGATACGTCGAACGGTTGAGGTTGAGCCACGTGCCGGTGGTGGCGTTGGTCTGGTGGTAGAGGATGCCGAAGAGCGAAACGGGTGAGGTGCCGGTGAGGCCGTCGTGCACGACCACGTCGTTGGCCACGGTGCCGCTCGGCAGAGCGTCCACTTGGATGAGCGAGTTGAACGGATCGACCAGCAGGACGTTGGCCGAGCCGCGGTTGGTGGTGAGTGTGGTGTCGTAAACCTCGACGGTTTGGTTGTAGTAGAAAAGCTGCGCGCCGGGCGGCTTGGCCATGGTGAATTGCGCGGCCACGCCCGAGGGCAAGCCGCTGGTGGTGACGGTGCTGATGGTACCGAGCACGCCGTTGCCGTTGGTCTGCATCACTTTGTCGAGAAAAGACCGAAACTGCCCCATGGCGTTTTTCACTTCGCGCTTGGCGGCGTTCTCGATGGCTTTTTCGGGCGCGTTGGAGGCGTATTCGACGAGCTTGGTGACTTCGACAGCGTGCCGGAAAAATACCGGCGTGACTTGCGCCACGTCGTAGGTGGTGCCGGAACCGCGACCCAGGTCGCCGCCGTCCATGTTGGCGAGGCCGGCCTTGCCTCCGGGGCGAATTTGCAGCGGGAGTCGCATGTTGCGGGAGCTGACGCGTTCGACGTCGCCGCGCTGCTGGATCATGGTCAGCAGGATGTCGTCCCGCTCGTAAAGCAGCGGAAGTTTGTCGCGGACCTTTTCGAGCTGCAGCGCAACGGATTGGGCGTTCTGCATCTGTGCCATTGGATTGGATTCCCCTTTGAAGTTGACGGCGCGCGCCTGTGGCGCAAGGCGGCGATTACGGTGTCATCCCGGAGTGAGGCCGTCCGCCGTTATGTTTTGGGCGAAGCCTTTGTAGGGGCGGGTTTTAAACCCGCCCTCCCTCGGAATGACACAGGAACAAAAAGCGGCGCCAAGAAGAAGCGACGCGCCGTCGAAATTTGTGCGAGTGCTTGCGGTAGAGCGATCGTGCGGTGGTGTCCTCCTCGGACGGTTCATGCGGAAGAAATCGGAATACGATAACGCCGGCACGGGCTCCTTGCCCGCTGCGTAGAGGCGCGTATATACTCGCCGCCGGGGAGGAACTCCGAATATGCGACGAGCAGCTTTTGCAGCAGCTCTGCTTTGTATGGGATGGGTTTGGGCGGCCGGCGTAACACAGGCCCGGCCGGCTTCGGCGGAAGACGAAGTGATGGCCGTGGAGCAGGCGCGCGAAGACGCGCTCGTGAAAAATGACTTTCCGGCGCTCGAAAAGATCATTGCCGACGACGCGGTCTATTGCCACGCCAGCGGCCGGGTCGACAACAAGGCCGCGTTCCTCGACACGCTCAAGGCCGGACGCAACCACTACGCCAAGATCGACCGCTACGACGACCATGTGCGCGTCGAAGGCAACATGGCGGTGATCAACGGATCGCTGGACTTGACGGTGCATCCGCAAGGCGCCGATGAGCGCGTAGAAAAGGTGGTCGCAACCATCGTCTACGAAAAGCGCGCGGGGCATTGGGTGATGATCTCGTCGCAATCCACGCGCAAACCCGAGCCCGCTGCCGCGGCTGTACCGGCTGCAAAATAACCCGCCATAAGTTGGGTTTTCTTCGTAAGGGCGAAGTATGCTCTGCCCGCTCCGGACTGTCGCGTCACCACACGCAACGTTGTCATCCCGCGTGAAGCCGCCCGTTTCTTGTTCGTCACGCCGGGCGATGCGTTCATACGAAGAGAGATCCCTCGGCTCCCGCTGGTCGCTCGGGATGACACCAAAGGCGCAAACCGCAGATTCATCGTCGTTAGGGTAGGCGATGCGTTCACACGAAGAGAGATTCCTCGCTGCGCTCGGAATGACACCAAAGGCTCAAACACCAGATTCTTCGTCGTTCGCTTCTGCGAACTTCTCCGAATGAGGCTCCGGGAATATTCGGCGGCGTCTACAAATTCAAAATATCGGAATCGGAGAGGCGGGCGTAGTCGATGTCGCGCGGAGTCATCGATCGGCGGCCGTCATTTCCTCCGCTGGCGCCGGCGATGTCCACGCGGCGTTCGGCGGCGCGCTGGCGGGAGCGTCGATCGTGACTCGCGGCCACGAGCGTCGACGTCCATTCGCTGAGCACGCGCCGGGCGACGGCGGGCAGAGCCTGCCGCGCGCGTCCTGTAATCAGTGACACGATGGCGCGCTGATGCGCCGCGTCCAGCGCGCCCGAGCCAAACGCCTGGCGCATCTGCTCGCCGAGCTGGCGATTGGAGCGCAGCGTGGTGTCCAGCTCGCGGTAGATTTCGCCCACCACGCGGTTACGCGCGCTTTTGGAAACTCCCTCCGGCAACAGCCGCTCGACCTGCGATTCGATGGATTCGAGAACGCCGCGCACGGCGGCGTCATTCGTGGAGTGGAAGAATTCCACCTGCGAAACAGATGGTGCCGAGATCAATGAGGCGTTTTCGATTTGAGCGGAGCGAGAGGCCTCTCCGTTCGCAGCGGAAGAGATATTGTTCGTCGTCTCCCTAACGGGCACGGCATGCCGTGCCCCTACGGAGAGGGAGCGGGGATTGCCGGCGAGCGCGGCCATAGCTTGCGCGAGCGAGGCAAAGGCCACGGGATCGAGGCCGGCGACGGCGCGGGCCAGCTCGGCGTGGTCTTCCGGCCGGCGCGAGAAGAAGAGCGCGTCGAGGCGACCGAGGTCGGCCAGTTGCGCGGTGGCGACGCGCGCAGCCTCCGGCGTGGCGAACGCTTCGCGATAGGCCTGCGCGTCGTCCCACACGCGGCGAAGTTCAGGATTGGCATCGAGCGTGGCGCGCAGCGCTTCGGGAATTTCCGCAGCATCGTGCGGCGCGTCGGATGTGACCGCCGCTTCGCCCGTTGCGTCGCCCAATTCGTCAGATGACCCGCGAGCTGCTTCGGTGGCAAGGGTGGTGGCATGAGTGCCGATGCCAAGAATCTCATCGTCCGTGGCGTGACGGTCCGGCAGTCGCTGCGCCGGACGCTGCGGCAGGCGCGGTGGCATCGGCTTGCGAAGCGGACTGCGCACCCGTTCCTGTACGGAGTCGCGAACGGGTTCGTGCGAGGTCGGCTGCGAAACGGATGCCAAATCGCCGGGCGAAGAAATAGTGGAAGCGGACATCGGGCAACCTCTCTTTGCTTTTCGTTCCGAAGTATAAATAGCGAAACAGCGCTAAGTGGCAGTAAAGACGGTGGTTGCGGGTGGCCATAGTATCGTGCAGCCCATTATCGAGACTATAAACTCAAGTACTATTTCCCCCGGCGGCGCGCGCGCCTACTCTTTACAGAGCGCGATACATTAGCGGAATAGATTAGGGACAGGCCGGAGCAAGCGGGGCGTCCGGTCTCCCGGTCTGGGCGACTTGGGGAAAATCAATGAGCGTCACGACAGCAGACAAACCGAAATCTCTCGAAACCCTTCAGCAGCAGAAATCCATCGCCGAACGCCGCCGCCGCAAGCGCGCGAAAATTTCCGCGCAACTGCGCGTGCGCCCGGCGCACGCCACGCATCTGTTCGAAGAAGTCTGCAAGACTATCGACGTCTCCCGCGACGGCCTGCTCTTCACCGTCAAGCGCAAGGATTACTCCAAGGGCCAGCGCCTGGAGATCACTTTCCCGTACACCAACGCCGCGACGGAGTTCAATCAACCGCAGATGGCCGAGGTGGTGCGCGTGAGCCAGCATCCGGACGGCACGGCCAGCGTAGCAGTGGAGTTTCTGGCCGCCCGCGAAGACGCCAAGTCGGAACGGAAAGTCGGGTACAAGGCCAACTCCGCCGCGGCCAGCTCTCCGAGGACTGCCGCCGCAGCCAACGCGAACCAGCGCCCCGTGGTGCTGGCGGTCGAGTCTGACCCGCGCGTTGCGGAAACGATCCGCCAGGCGCTGCTGCAAGAGGGCTACGAAGTTTTGGTGCTGGCGACGCCCAAGCTGGCGCTCGACGCCATGCGCAAGATGGTTCCGGCGGTGGTGATTGCCGAGGTGGAATCGCCGGACATTTCGGGCCACGATCTCTGCGTGATCATCAAGCGCGACCAGCGACTGCAGTCCGTCCCCGTGATTCTGATGACGCGCGCGGCGCAGCCTGCGGATTACTCGGCCAGCCATTCGCTGGGCGCGGTGATCTGCATGGCCAAGCCCTTCAAGGCGGAAAGACTACAGCATGTGGTGAAGCTTGTAGCACCGCCGATCATGAAGAACGCCTACAGCCAGAACTTCGGCTCCCTCGGCGTCAACCGCGAAATCTAGATCCTTCAATCGCACAATTACACAGGACAATCTTTGTAGGGACCATAGTCTATCTCGCCGAGGCGCTTATGTTGTCGTTCTCGCGCCTGCCGTAAGCGCTCTTTGTTCGGACGGTACTGAATGACGAAAACGCGCCTGCTCCAGTCGCGTTTGTCCTTCAAAACTTCGTCATCATCCATGAATACAGTTTTGGATGCTGGCCGTTCCGGACCAAAGCCCTGCGTGGGCGTATCTTCGAGGTAAGCCAAACCACTTTCCCCGATTTCGAATGAGCGGTGGATCTCTCCAAATGGCATGAATTTGTAAATGATCTCACCTCGACCATCCTCCAGAGTTGGACGGATGTATACGCGGAGCTGATAGGCTCCAGGCGCAATTTCCTTACCAATAAATTCGACGTGCCTCTGGCATCCCCAATCGTAAATCTCGTCTTCGATAGCTTGAATAACGGCGGCCTGATCGGTCACTGTTGTGGGAGTCTGGGCAGTTGGGGCCTTCCCGTTTTGGGCAGCTATCGCCGGAAGAGGAAAGAGAAAGTTCGCGGCTAACAAGGCAAAGGTAAGCCTAACCATCAGCGCGCCTCCTCGTCCTTGAGAACGCGAATCCTAATCGGGGTTCCCTTGCTAACATCTCCGCCGCCCGCCGAGTTCTGGAACGGGCCGAAGACGGCAGTCTGCTCTTTCCCTCTCATCCAAGGCTGAGGTTTTTGGCCGTGGTCCAGATAGAAGTATGTGGCGCCGCCAGTGGGGTCTGGTTGCTTGCTGGCGCGGTGGGCTGCGTAGACAGATTCTCCGTGTGCGTCGTAGGCGGACGTGCCAATAATCCTAATGTCTCGGGCGTCGTCCTTCGATGCAATCTCAGGCGTCGTCAATCCTCCGGGCATTCTGGCTTTAGCCCGGTTTTGAATCACATGAGCCATAGCTGTCCGCGCTTGCTGCATATCCCAATCGCTGCCCGGTCCGGTGTCCTTTTTGTCCGTGGGTCGCAGGCCAGAGGTCTCATTGTAAACCTGATTGGCGACACCCTCAGGAGTCGTTGCAGCGTTATGGTTGTCCCCCTTTGAATGCTCCTTATGACTAGCGGCGGGCCGCTGCGCCGGAGTCCGTTCGCTGTTCCGGGCACTTATCTCCTCAGGATGCGGCTGCCCGACATCGGTATAATCCCCCGACCATATCTTTCCGGAGTCAGCCGCTCGGGCCATTTCCAGAGCGCGTCCGTAGAGGGCATTCGCGTAGAACTTTCCGTTGACCAGCGGCATGGCGTTTCCCCTTTTGGAATCGCATAGCGGTGTACTGCAAGCATGGGGCCACATCTCGATCGACGCCGCGCCGAGATTTTTGTGGAGTGCGGGAGCTTGCTCCCGCTGCTTCCCGGCTGGACGAGCCTCGGCGTAAAAACAGCGGCGGCAAGCCGCCGCACTCCACAAAATGCGTATCGCGCCGTTGGTGTCATCTCGAGCGAGGCCGCCCGCTTCTTGTTTTGGGCGACCGACGAGGGATCTCTCTTCGATTTCGCAAACGGCGATGCGTGCGCACGAAGAGAGATCCCTCCCGCCACGGCGGGCAGGCAGGCTCCCGTTGGTCGCTCGGGATGACAGCGTTTGGACGGCGCGATTCATGGCGGCCGGTTGCCAAGCATCAGCGCCGGGCACGCCATGGCGTGCCCCTACGAGGAAATGCCTCAGGCCCGTAGCGTCATGTCGAGCGTGACCACGATCGACGCCTGCGTAGGGCGGGTTTCAAGCCCGCCCCTACAAGATCACTTACGGCTGCGGCGCGGCCTGCGCCGCTTGCTGCTTCTTCAAGTAATCGCGGTGGAACATGGCGTGGCCGCGGACGTTCGCGTACCCCGCTGGCGCTTCGATCTTGGCCACTTGCCCCGCGTCGGACGAGAACCACCGCATGCAGATCTCGAGTTCGACAGCGTGGTTGTCGGCAAACTCATCGGGGACGATCGTGGGCAGCGTTAACTCCACGCCGCTTGCGTCGTCGCGGCGCACCACCGGCGCTTCGGCGACCAGCTGAGCGATCTCGCGATACTGCTTGGTGCGCGATTCGTCATCGGGCACGACAAATTCCTCGAGGCCGATGAGCCGCTTGATGAGCGCCATGTTTTCCGGATGCGCCAGCACCGCCTGCAACTGCGGATCGGGATTCGCGAGCAGCTGCAGCAACACGGCGCGCTGCTGAGACCACAGCGTGGGATATTGCTCGTCAGTTTCAGGGTAGCTGAAGAGATTGCCCTTCAGATCCGCCAGGCGAATCCATTTCGATTCGAACGCCGAGCCGGCGCCGAGCAGCGTGACTTCGACATCGGTCGGGCGATTGCGACGGAAGCAATCGACGCAGAGCAGCATCACGTCCGCATGGAAGAATTTCATGCGCCGCCACACCAGGCCGATGCGTCCCATGGCCTGATCGCGCGCCATGGAATAGCCCGCGGCGGTGTCGTTATTTGCCATCGCGCCGCCGAAGAGCGCGGGAAACGCGCCGGTGAGGAATTGCGCGATGGGGCCCATCAAGTTGGCCGCGTGCTGCGCGAGGTCCGGAGGAACTTGCGCGGGCTCGGGCTGGAAAAATCCGGAAGCCAGCGATTGCCCGGGCTTCGCGCGCGCCGGATAGTGCGCGCCCGGCTCGGCGGTCTGGCTCTGCAGCGCGTCAAAATCGAGTACTTCGCTATCGGCGTAGATCGGCGGGATGCCGTACTCGTAGGTTTCGATCTGCAAATTCGAAAGCGTATTGAAGCGCTCCTGCACGCTGATGAGCGAATCGCCCAGCGCCGGGCGTCCGGAAGAGCCGTCACCGGGCAGCGCATGCAGCACGCGCCAGTGGTCGTCCATATTTTCGGTGCGCGCCTCGCAGTAGGCGTCGCCGGCAAACGCCACGTAGGCGCCGTCGGGAAAAAGCGCGAGCAGCTCGTCGCGCAGCGATTTGTCGTCCAAGGCGAAGAAAGCCCAGGGCCGCAGCCAGGTGCGCTGGAACGTGATGAGGTTGATGTTGTAATCGCCACCCTCGGTCAGCGGGCCGCCCTGCGATTGCGCGAGGCGCGCGAGACGTTCGTACTCCTGCGAACCGGATGCGACGGGCGGGCCAATCTTGTCAGCGGCGTGTGGAAACGCGGCACGCAGGCGCGCGGTATGCACCTCCATGTTCCACTGAAGGTACGGATACTCGTGCATCTCGCCGGCCCACGGCGGAGTCTTCAGTTCGAGGCCGCCGATGATGCTGACCACTTCCTGTCCGTTGGCCACGCGCATGCGCGTTTGCGCGGCGGGCACGGTGATGGTTTCGATGGCGACAAAATCTTCTTCGGTCAGCAGCGCGCCGCAGTGCGCGCAGTCGATTTCGCTGCGCAGAGCGGCCGTTGGTTCAGAAGAGGAAGCGTCACCCCGGGCGGAGGAGGAGGTTCCGCGGAGAATCTCGTCGTCGCTCGAGGAGAATTGCGACGACGGCGAGTTCCCTGCCCCGTTGGCGCCCGACGCAGCGAGAGTCTGCGGCGAGCCGGGACCCGGAATGACGTTGTTGGCGGGAGACAACACCGAGGAGCTTGTCGGAAGATTTTTCCCGCGCGGGGGTTTCCCCACCGCATTCGGGGCAAACGTACACGTCGCCGCCGATTTTCACCTGGCGCGCGCCGAGTTCCGTCTCGGGATGAAATCCGAAGCGCTGCCCATCGACCACGTAGCGGACGTAGGCGCCCACCTTGCCGCCCGTCCACAGAGTGAAAGCTTCGTCGACGACCAAGTTGCCGATGCGGTTGTTGCGTTCGACGAGCCCGGAAACTTCGGTGGCGGCTTTGGCGGCGGCCACGTCCTCTTCGGCCTGCGCCGAGGAGGGGAAAAATCGCACCGTGGGCACGTCCTGCGAGAGGACGGCGATCAGCGAGAGCCCGAATGCCTGGTAAATGTTGGTGACGAATTCGTAGCGCGGCATGTCTTCGATCGAGGAGTTGTCCATGAGCTTTTGCTCGAAGGGAAGGTGCCAGTTCTGGTCGCGCTCGTCCCACCAGAGGTATTGCAGGCCGCGCCAGAATTGATGCGCCTGCTTGATGCGGCGGATTTCCTGGCGGCGGGTCGATTCGGACTCGGTCGAGAATTGGGAGACCAGCCGGCGCAGCGCCTCCTGCAGCCGCTCGGGAAGATTTTCGTTGTTGGGGCCGAAGGGCGTGGCGGCCGTCTGGCGGCCTCGAGCCAAGCATCGGCGCCGAGGGCGCGCCATGGACCCTGCCCCTACGGAGCCGTCGGTCGACTCTGCGCGGGTCCTTCGATTGGAACGAATCTCCCAGGCTCGTCTTGCCGACGACCTGGGAGCCCTTTCTTGGCCGGATCAGCGTTCGGAATATTTCCCTGCGTGGAGAAGTCGGTAGGCATGCGTTTCTCGCTTGAGTGACGTGCGTTTTCTGCTAGTGTGTGGCGCAATGAGTCATCGAAGGAATAAGCCGCGGTTCACACTCTTCCAACGAGGCGTAATCGCTTTTCTGGGCGTGCTGCTAATTGCCGGCGGTGTGGGGACGCTTTTCGTGGGAAACCTTTTTGTTCATACCATGCCCGCAAGTCCGGTGGGTTGGGTGTTCGCCCCGTTTGCCCTAATTGTGGGCGCGGTCATCATCGCCTTCGCGATTAGCCTAGGGCGGGAACACTGAATGGGGCCGCTCTCGCGCTGCGCGACGGGTTCGTGCGTCTTTTGTAGCTCACCTCTTTAGAGGTGAAGGTTTTCGGTTGAATCGAGAGAAGGCGCCCGCCGTGCAAAAGGCTACAAAACCGGCGCCGGTTGCCGCGCTTTTGTAGGGGCAGGTTTCAAACCCGCCGTCGCGGACGCATCGGTGGAATCGGGGCAAAAGCCTCAGGTCTGAAGACCTGAGCTACATGGCAACGCAACAGCCCGTCGCTCATCCGGGGGCGACCACCCATTGCGGTGTCATCCCGAGCGGAGCGGTTTGCGCGAAGAGAGGGATCTCTCTTCGTGTGACGGCATCGACTGGACTAACACCGAAGAGAGACTTTCCCCCACAGCATCATTCGAGAGCAGACGCGCCAGCTGGGAATGATCCAGGTAGGGCGGGTTTCAAACCCGCCCCTACAAAAGCCTTGGGTGATGGCGGCTACTCGATCATGATCGAAGTCTGGCCGAGGGCGATGGCGTTCGCGAGGCGGGCGCCGCGCTCGTTGGCGATGAATCCGAAGCGGCAGCGCGCGAAGCGCACATTCTGCAGATCGAGCGGGCCGCCCTCGTAACGCAGGTGCGTACCAATGAAGTTGACGTTGCGCCAATGAATCCCGTCGAGCGTTTGCGCGGCGCCGGCGAGAGTCATGTTCTCGACGCTCACGCGATCCGCGAAGCTCCGCGAGATCGGCGGCATCAGCATTTCCACCGTGTCGGCCATGAGCGTGGCGTCCAGGTAGTCGTCGCCGACCGATGCGGGATTGAGCGTCTGCCCCGCGGCGACTTGGCGCGGGCCTGACATGGAGAGACGCGCAGCAGGGTCGGGCGCGATGGGCGGCACGATGGTCGACGAACGGAGCTCGGCGAGTTCGACGCGCGTTTGCGTGACGTGCTCGACCAGCAGCGCGTTTCCGGAGCTCGCCCCGCTCGTGCGGTCGAGCGCGGCGACTGCGGCGGCGAAGAAATCCGGCGGAGCCTCGCGCGAGCTCAGCCGCATGGTGACCAGGATCGATCCGGCGCGATCTGCGCCCCCTTCCGCTTCCGACAGATTCCCCGCCTCCGCGCTTTGCGCCGCTTGATCGAGCGCAGCGAACGTGTCGCGCATCCAGGGATCGATCGACGCCGGGCCGCCGTTGGAAGTACCACTCGTGACGCCAGGGGCGCCCGTGGTTCCCGACTGCACCGGCGCTGCCGGCGTGTAGCTCTGCGTCGCAGGTGAATGCCGCAAGTACTTCACGCCCTGCCACGCGAGGCGTCCCATCAGCACGATAGCCATCACAATTACGATTGCGACGAAGTACGGAGTTCCGTGCGCCGACCGAACGGACGGCCGGTGCGACCGATGATGGGACGAATGTCGCGACCCGTGGCTGTGGCGATGCCGGCGCTTTCGCCAGTGGCGCAGGCGTCCGCTCGGAATGTTCCAAATGGTCACCGCGCCATTGTAATGCAGCGGCGCGGCCCGCGTGCTGGTTCATGTAGCTCACCTCTTTAGAGGTGAGGGTATTTGGTTGGTTCGAGGAAAAGACGCCCGCCTGAAGGCGGCCGCTACAAAACCACTTTTGTAGGGGCGGGTTTCAAACCCGCCCTCGGAGACGCATCGGTAGAATCGGGGCAAAGACCTCAGGTCTGAAGACCTGATATAGCTATCGGTTGGCGTCGCTGGCGAGGGCGTCGCGTAGGAAATCGATGAGGTCGCCGTGGTCGGCGAATACGTGGATTTCGGGCGCCGGCGCAGCCGCGGACGATGAACCCGGATCGCGCCAATCGTCCGTGTCGCCATCCGCATCGCTGGTCGTGCCGGCCGGGACGTTAGGAATAGGCGGCGCGTGATGGATGCGAGCGACGAACCCGCGCTGCCCCTTCCCGGAGTGATTGGGAACGATCGCGGCAGCCTCGATTTCGACGCGATGAACGGGGCCCTTGGCGGCGCGGCCTGTGCGGAGCGGAATCCGGTGGCGTCGTCGCCGTAGGAATCGGCGCCCGAGTCGTCGCCTGAGTGATCGCCCGATTGATCGCTGGCGGAGTTCTGGCGCGCGCGCTGTTCGAGCGCCGCCAGGGCGGCTTCGGCTTGGCGCGCTGCTTCGAGCGCTTGTCCCATGACGGGATTGATGTGGTATCGCCCGCGAATGAATGGCATGTAGCCTCCGGAAAAGCAGTGATTGGTGAGTGGAGATTAGTGATTAGTGAGGGCGGCGATCTACGTCTGCGGGTCTTCGCGCGGTTCCCTTTTTTGGAGGGCGGCAAATTCGAGTGCGCGATGGATCTGCTGCCAGGAGCGGCGCCGCGTGGGAGTAGCAAGATGCGCCCGGCGCGTGCCGGCAGCTTGAGGACTTTGTAGGGGCACAGCATGCTGTGCCCGGTGCGACGTTGGCGACGCTGTGTCCCCGGGCACGGCATGCCGTGCCCCTACGGTATTTGATTCGAACGCCGCGGCTGGCGAGAGAGGCGGCCCCTCGGCTCCACTCGGTACAAGCTCGCCGCCGCACTCCACATGGGCGTCGATCGCGTATGAGCTGTTGGGGCCGCGAGGGATCGTAGCCGGTACCGCTATGGAAGGCGCAACTGGGATGGTGGCGACGAGGATCGGCGGCACGCCGGCGATCCCCAGGATGGAATTGAGCAGTGCTCGATTCTCGGCGCGCAGCCGGTCAACCTCTGCGTTCTGGCGGGCGACTTCTGCGCGCAACTGGTCAACTTCCATGCGCTTCCGCGCGATCTCCGCCTGCAGCCGCGCGACCTCGGCCTGCTGCAAGCGCATGTGCGGCAAGATTTCTTCTTCGATCGCGCGTGCGTATCGAGTGGTCGTGAATCGCTGCCATAAGTCGGTCAGAAATGTTCGCCCGGTTCTACTACTTTCGTTCGCACACATTTTGTACCCCATAACAAGCGCTCTAGACCCAGCTCCATTGCAGAAGTGAGTTGCGCGTCTTTGGCGGGATTGGCGCGTGGACTGATGATCAGCGCCAAGGCACGAGCGGCGACCGTAGCGGCCGAGCAAGCAGCTAAGAAAAGTACGCGGGCTCTTAAAGTGGCGCGCAACCGCAGACCACACTGATCGCACTGAAAGCTCTCTCGCGGGTCGCTCGATGGAAAACGGAGGCTGCACCTGCACAGCGGGCAGTTGGACATTGCGCTGATCGTACAACCGAATTCTGATCGTGTGAAGAGTAGTTGCACGCAACAACCTTGATTACCGCCGACGGTGGAGGAAGCTTACCGGCTGGACGCGGCGTTGCTCTTCGAGCTGCGCCTTGCGAGCTTGAATCGCGCGAACGGTGGGATCGGCCGAAAGCTGACGCGCGGCGAGGCGATCGGCCAGCGGCATGCGCGAGCGGAACGATCCGGCATGGCCTGAGCCGAAGCGGGACTTGAGTCCGTAGCGCGCGGCGTCGGCGGGATCGTCGCCGTCCATTTTCTCGACGTCTTCCATGCGCGCGGTATCGCGCACCAGATTGGGCAGCGTGCGAATCAGCTCGATGCAATTCTCTGTGAGCAGCCACTCGCCCGGCGTCGAGCATTTGGTACATCAGCATCCATCCGCCCACGCGGTCGTCATCCGCGGGAACGGGACGCGGCAGGCCGGCGGCGGCGAAGACGTCGCCCATTTGGTCGGCGATGGAGGCTTCGTCGGTGCGGCGCGCGAAGGCGTCGGGCGAGAGGTAGATGGCGTCGATCTTTTCGCGGTCGCCTGCTCGATTGCAGCGAGCGCGCCAGGATTTGGCGGGCCAGTTCGCGCGGCGGCGTGCGATGCGTGACGTATTCGCGGTAGGTGACGACGCGACCGGCATTGTCATCCTGAGGCCGGCGGTTTTGGCCGGGTGAGGGATCTGCTGTGACACTCCTGCTTTGCGCCGTCATCCCGAGCGAGGCCCCGCCGTTTGTTCCTGCGGGGCCGACGAGGGATCTCTCATCGGCTTCACTTCCGGTGACGCGTTCACACGAAGAGAGATTCCTCGGGCGAAGACCGCCCTCGGAATGACACGAATTCAGGTGGAAGCCTGCCTCGGACGGCAGGCCCGCGTGCCAATACGCGGCTGCGGGATGCTCGAAGCCCCAATCGATCTGAAATCCAGCGCGGCCACCACGGCTTCCAGTCGATCTGTTTCGGCACGCACCACGTGGCGCGAGGTATCGAACTTGTCGAAATATTGCCCGGCGAAAACGTCCCAGTCGCCATCGAGAAACGCGCGGCGCAAATGCGACGGCAGCGCGCGCAGCGTCTTCAGGTAATTCTGGTCGCCCGCGTAAATGGGATTGTCCGAAACGCGCGCGGAGATGAAATCGTAATCGCGTCGGATCGTACGCCTGCGGATTTTCCATTCCCGGCGCGGCTTGCTTGTCGATCCACAGCGACTTCACCCAGGCGTGGCCGATGTTGCCCGGGATTTGTCGCGCCGGCCATGCACGGGAACGCGCCGGGAATCGGGCAGCGATTGCGGCTGGTGAGGAATTGCCACTGCCGCAGCGTGAAAATGCGTCAGCTCGTCGATGCCGATGAAAAGAAATTCGGCGCCCTGATATTGGTAGACGTCGTTTTCGCTCTGCGCAATAGCCGAAGCGCGTCGTCGAGCCATTCCACCATGTCACCAGGTGCTTCGACTCGTGAAAACTTCTGTAGAGTTCGCGCGGAACGTCGCGGCGAAAATAGAGCAGCAGCGACTGCTCGAGCTCCGGAAACGTGCGGCGCAGAAGCAAAGTGTTCGCGCCGGGGTGTTCGTGCGCCTGCAGGATCGCTTCCATCAGCAGCGCTTTCGATTTTCCCGGGCCCGCCGCGCCGCCGAAGAGGCGATACTTGGCGGGCGAGGCGTGAAAGTCACTCTGCTTCGCGAACGGGACGTAGCCAAGCTCGATTTTGCGTTCCCCCGGCGGGAGATCGCCCTGGCCGGCAGGATCAGCGTCATCGGATGCGCGAGCTTCGGCCATCGAATCGTTGGCCCAGCGTTCGACGCCCGAAGTGACGGTGGTGGACATGGGAAATGGATATTGGTTTGCGTCGTCATTCTGAGTCCACAGCACTTTGTGGGCGAAGAATCTCTCTTCGTGTGATGGCATCGCCGAAAATGGAAGCTGAAGAGGGATTCTTCGGTCGAGGCCCAATGCGCCTCGACCTCAGAATGACGTGGTGTGGTGCGGGGTGCGCGCTACGATAATGTGCGAATCTTCTCGCCTACGAAAAAGGCGGCGGCGCCTCCTAGAAAAGCCGCGGCGATGGCCGCGTGATGCACGCTCAGGACTCCGCCGACGGTGAAGGCGGCGATCCCCGCGAGCTGGACGATGTAGCCGAGTGTCTTTCTGCTGATGCCAGTGCTGGTCGTCGTGGTGGCTGCGGTCATGGTTCCTCCGTAAAACAAGATCGAGACAAATGACTTCGTTTAGCTAGCGCGCTCTCGGACGTGATCGTGCCGGGAGCGTCAATCGGCCGATCGGCCCGCGCCATTCAGGAGAATGGCGTTCCCAGGGTAGGCACAGCCGAATCCAGCGCCTCGGCAATAGGTACAGCGGGCAAACGCGGCGACGGGCGCTCGGGGCGCGGCACGTTGTGAACCAGATGCACGAAGACGGGCGGATCGGCAGCGCGCTCGATTGGGCGGGAGCGTTCGAAGTGGCGGCCCCACTCCTTGAGGCCATCCAGCAGCAGCTTTTCCTCGCCGGTGTTGGAAGAGACGCGGCGGATGAAAAGTTCCAGGGTTTCGGCGAATCGCTGCTCGCCCATCCCGGCGACGCGCAGGGCTTCATCGACGGGCATGCGCTTCTGGTGCGCGCTCGCCGGTCGAATGTTTTCGGGCGCCGGAGGTTCGCTTTTCGCGCGCGGCTTTTTTACTTTGCGCTTTGCTTTAGGCTGGGGCTTGGCGTTTGCTTCACGGAGACGCGGCGTTTTTCTCGCGAGTTGATTCTCTGCAGGCGCGGCGACAGCGCTCGTCAGGTTCTTGGAGCGCGGCGTGCCAGTTTTCGGGCGGTTTTTCTTCTTTGCGGATGGCATAGAAAAGTCCCATGAGGATGCCGTTCAGGTGATCGCGGTGCGTGGCGCAGAATCGATCTCCACGCCGGGTTTTTAGCGGGCACCGGTTCCAGGCACGTATACCGGCGAGCGGCGGAATGAAAGCGATGCAAGACGGCATGGCGAGAATGGCGATTGGATAAGTTGCGGCGAAAAACAGCGGCGGCTAGCCACCGCACTCCACAAACTGCACGACGCTCAACCAGGATGTCATCCCGAGCGACCAACGAGAGCCCGCCTGCCCGCCGGGCGGGAGGGCTCTCTCTTCGGCGTGGCATCCGGCGATGCGTTCACACGAAGAGAGATTCTTCAGGCAAGCCCTCAGAATGACGGCGCGTGGTATTGGTGCCGGCAGGGCGGGTTTGAAACCCGCCCCTACAGAAGCGCGGTGACCGGAGTGCTGGTTTTGTAGCGGCCGCCTTCAGGCGGGCGCCTTCGCTTCGATTCAACCGAAAAGCCTCACCTCTTCAGAGGTGAGAGTTTTTGCTGAGTTCGCGCGCGAGAAAACCCTCAGGTCTAAAGACCTGAGCTACAGAAAAAACATTCGCGCGAGTGAGCTAAGGAATGACGACCCAGACGGTGGCGGCGTAGTGCTGCGATTCGACTCCGCTGGGCTCCTGCGCGGTGACGGCCAGCTGATGCTTGCCGGGCTCAAAATCGAGCTTCGGGCCGGTGGCGGTGATGCCGTGCATTTGGCCCTTGGCGCCGTCCGGCACGGGAATGGTGAAAAGTTTAGCGCGATGCGCGTAGCCTGCGGAAATGTCGTAGACCACGAAGCGTTGCGTGCAGTGCTCGTGAATCTTTTGCGTGCACGCGGGAGTGCGCGTGAAGTCGTAATCGAACGTCACGGTGATGGAGTGCAGGCTGTGCCCCGGCGCGAGGGCGGCGGACGGCTGATTCTGTGCGCTTGCCGGCGCGCTACTTGGCGCATTCGCCGGCGGACTCCCTTGCTGCGCGGAAGCCTGCGCGAAAGCCTTGTGCGCGCCCGACGCGAGCAGGACGGCCGCCAGCGCCGGGAGCACCAACGCCTTGAGGGAATTTCTCACCCAGGTATTCTACCCCGCGAAAGCTGAGGCGAGGCATCGCGCCTTCACCCGAGTATCTGTACCAGCATGCCTGAGCCGCCGGTGATCGAGGAGACTTTGGCGCGGATGAAGTTGCCGCGCACGCCGGTGATGGTGCGGGCTTCGCCGGCCGTGGCGGAGGAAGTGTCCACCGTGGAGTATTGCGCGTCGGCGTCGACCATGGCGGTTTGCAGCGCCACGCTCACCGCGGAAGGCGCCGTGCCGTAAATGGTCTGCCATCGGATGGTGCGGCCGTTCTCGGGAAACCCGGCATAGCTCGGCAGCGCGAATTGCTGGCTGGCTTGGCCGCCGGCGGGCGATTCGCTGTTGAAGGCCAGGGCGACGTCGCCGGGGAAAATCGAATAGGGAGGGACCTGAGCATTGTAGTTCGGCATGATGTCTCCAGGAGGCAGTGGGTGGTGCACGGTTGTCGCCGATCTTTTGCGGCGTCGCTGTGCTTGGGCGTCATCCTGAGTCCGCGGCGGACGAAGGATCTCTCTTCGATTGCCCAATCGGCGATGCGTTCACACCAAGAGGGATTCTTCGGGCGCACATCGCCCTCAGAATGACGCCGTGTTGCGCGTTGCGACTTAGAGCGGTGACGGAAGCGGGCACGGCATGCCGTGCCCCTACGAAGAGAAACGCAATGTGCTTATTTACTGTGGGACGTTCGGACGCAATTCGAGGATAACGAGAAACTTTGTACGCTCATGCGAAGAGCTTGTCAAGTCGTGCATCGTGTAAGGAAATTTGGTCCAAGGTGAAAATCGAAGCCGCAAAGAAAACTGTACTTTTCGGCGCCTGCCGCGTTTGGGCGGGACCCTTTGTAGGGGCGGGTTTGAAACCCGCCCTGCCCGGACCATGCGCAGCTGGCGAGTCTGCGGTCGAATGATACTGTGGGAGGGATCTCTCTTCGATTTTGCGCTGGGCGATGCGTTCACACGAAGAGAGATTCCCCGGGCACAAAGCGCCCTCGGAATGACGCCGCGACGTGTTTGGCCGACGGCGGCCGATGTTTGACCGCTATTGAGAGATCAGCGCGCGGACTTGGCGGCGCGCTTGGCTACTGGCGTTCGCCCCCACTTGCGAAGCTCGGGCGCGACTTCCTTCAGATACAGCTCGGCGGACTTCCGATTCTGCACCACCCACGAAGATGCGTGGAATCCGCTGATACCGCCCATGAGGTGCGTGGCGCTGCTGTTCTTGAGTCGCGGCTCGAGGTGCGCGATCACCTGATCGGGCGTCCCGACGAAGAGCGGCGGGAAGGCCATGGCCGTGCCGGGCTTCACATTTTCAAACGCGACGTCGCGCGTGGTCGCGTACTCGATGCCCATGGCTCGCATACGCGCAGCCTGAGCCTGTTGCATCGGCTCAATCTCCGCCTGCGAGCTGACCACGATGACGCCGGCCATGGCGAGGGTATTCATTTTGTCCGGATCGTGCCCGCCCTCTTTCAATCCCTCGGAGTACGGTCCTTCGAGCGGAGCGGCCACGTGATAGCCGGCCACGCCCGCGCGATGCAAATTCTTGGGCCCGAAGCCGCCGAACCACATGGGGAACGGCTTCTGGATTGGTTGCGTGGTCATGCGCACGTTGGGAATCTGAAAATATTTTCCGTTGTGGTCGAAACTCTCTGTGGTGGAGAAAGACTTCTTCACGAACTCCATCACTTCAAAGGTGCGGCCGTGACGCTCTTTGGGATCGGTGCGGAAGGTATTGAATTCGCCGGAGACGGACGCGGTGCCGAAAACAATGTCCATGCGGCCGTGGGAGATCAGATCGAGCGTGGCAATGTCTTCCGCCAGGCGCACTGGCTCGTAGAACGGCGTGAGCAGAACGTTCATCCCCAGGCGCATTTTCGAGGTGCGCCGAGAAAATCCCGCGAGCAGAAGAAGCGGCGAGGTATTCCACTGCTTCTCCATGAAGTGATGCTCGCCGAGGAACAGGAAATCGAGGCCCAGGCTTTCAAACCATTCGGCCAGCTCAAAGGCTTCGTCGTAAAGTTCGACCAGGGGGCGATTGTCGCCCGGTTCGCGGTGCACGATCTCCGTCAAGAATCCTACGTCCACAGTTCCCTCCCCTTGCTGCGTTCGCTTGTTTGCGCGGGGGAGAGTTTTCCACTCGCCGTCGAGAACCGTCAAGCGGAAAGTCGGCGGCCATAGCGGGCAGGATCCGTACACCTTGCTCCCACAAAACGCGGTGTCATCCCGAGCGACCAACGGGAGCCTGCCTGCCCGCCGTGGCGGGAGGGATCTCTCTTCGTGTGGACGCCTCGCCGAGCTTTACGCCGAAGAGAGCTTCTTCGGTCGAATCGCAAAGGCGGCTCTCCCTCAGAATGACGACGCAGTGTTTGATAAGTCTCGCCATTTGCGCCACGCTGTCATTCTGAGTCCGCCGCACTTTGGCGGGCGAAGAATCCCTCTTCGTTGAACGCATCGCCGGGCGTTACGCCGAAGAGAGATCCCTCGTCGGAAGGAAAAGCGCCGGTGGCACGGCCGCAACCGGCGAGTTCCCTGCGCTTGACGCGTGCGTTCGGTTGCGGGTATCGTCGGCAACAACTTGAAAAAAGGTGCGGGACAATCGAATGCCGGCGTCAGCCGCTCGAAAATCGGAAATCCACAGGGGAGAGCTATGAACTATCGCGCGTTGTCGATCGTTTTGGGTGTGTGCCTGCTGTTCACCAGCGGGCTGTTGTGGGCGCAGGCGAAAACGACGAAGACTTTTCCGGCGACCATCGTCACCTACTGGCCGATTCCGGGCTCGCAGGTGGTGGCGCCGGGTCACGTCGGGGGATGGGATCATCCCGACTCGCTCGACTCGGTGACCGCAGCACCCAACGCTCATCGCCTTGTGTATGAGGACGACCGCATCCGCCTGCTGGAAGTGACCATCCTTCCCGGCGAAAAGGAGCCGCTACACGGACACAAGTACCCTTCGATATTTGCGTTCGACTCGGTGCAGCCTGAGCTACACGACCATACGCCGGACGGCAAGCCGCTGGTAATCCAGCGCGGTTTGCTGCACAACGAATTCCCCGCTTGCCTGGCCATGGGGCCGCAGGAACCGCATGCGGCGCAGAACGTGGATACCTACCCGCAGCATTTCTATCGCCTGGAATTCAAGAAGCTCTACGGCAAGGATATCGAAACCGTGCACTGGACTCGCAACGGGAACACCATCGTGCACAACCAATAGGGCGACGCGAGGTTTCGCCGTCATCCTGAGTCCGCAACGGCGGACGAAGGATCTCTCTTCGATTTCGCACTCGGCGATGCATTCACACGAAGAGAGATTCCTCGCTGCGCTCGGAATGACACCGCCTCCCTATAGCCACCGGCGTGCGGCGGGGCGTGCGTCCGAAAAGTTACTCCCATAGAACACTGCCCCGAATTCGATTACCTGCCCTGAAGGACTAAGGTAACCGCCCGATATCGCCGCAGCGTATCGAACGCCATACTTGTCTCCTCAGCTCGGGGAGCCACTTATGCCGCTGCGAATTCTGATTGTGGACGATGTACCTCTGGTGCGGCTTGGCTTGCGCCTCCTGATGGAGCAGCACGAGGGCTGGGCCGTCTGCGGTGAGGCTCAGGACGGCGTCGAAGCTGTCGAGAAGGCCGCACAACTCGACCCGGATATAATTCTGCTGGATATCGTGATGCCGAAGATGAGCGGCCTAGCGGCTACGCCGCTGATCCGCGAAAGGGCGCCGCGCTCGAAAATCGTAATCCTGACGCTGGACGCCTCGATTGAGATGGCGCGCGCGGCGTCCAAAATGGGAGCGGCAGGCTTCGTGTCGAAGTCGCTCGTGACGAGCGACCTGACCTCCACGATCGAGGCTGTCGCGGCCGCCGGCGACAACGGCGGTGGATTGCCCGACGCCGCCTGAACTTCTACAGAGTGACCCGCGAAGCACCGCGCACGGAGCGCGCCATCAATCCCCTTCGTCGTTTTCCAAATCGTCAAGGAAGAGTAGCTCGCTCTGCTGCGCGGTTTCGATGGAGCTCAGCAGCAGGGCGGGCGTAGCCCAGCCGTCGCCGCCAATGCGCTCGAGTTCCTGCTTCAGCGGCTGGGTGCTTCCGGAGCTTAAGAGCAGGATGTGGATATTGGGTGAAAGCTTCTTGATTTCCTGAACCGCTTCGAGAGCGTCCATTACCGGCAGTTTGGCGGACAGGACGACGATGTGCGGCTTGAAGCTTTTGGCTTTCTCAACGGCCTCGGCGCAGCTTGCCGCCTCCGCGTAAGCCTCGAGGTTTTTCATCGACTGAATCGTACGGACGGTGCTCTTTCGGGCTACCGGATCTTGTTCGGCGAGTAACACACGTAGAGCGCGCATAAACACCCACCTTTCATACTCGGTATGGGTGTCCACAGGAATGGAAGGGCCCTTATCGGGCTACCAACAACGAGGCTTGAGCCTAGCACCAATTGACGTAAATAGCTGTAAGCGCGGGCCGCGCCGCCCGATTCGCTATGTAAACATCGCGCTACTGAAACATTGAGGACACGGCGGCGCTGCCGGCCACGGCGCCTGGATTCAGCATGAGCTGCAGATCGAGCGCTTCCTTGCGAACGCGCAGGTCGAGATAAAACACCGACGTGGCGATCGTAAAGAACGGCACGACCAGTACCGTCGCAAAGAAATTGCCCACCTGTGCCCAGCCAAGCCACATTCGAGCCATTGCGGTGTTGTGTGCCGCCAACCCGGCAGCGAACGTGAACGGGAAGGCGAAGAGGGCACTGGCGATGATCAGCAGGACGAAGTAAAGAAGGCCGATCACGAAAGCGCGTCCAGCGTTGTCTCTGGTCAGATCCCAGCTCCGAGAGAGAGATTCGCTCGGCCCCAGATTTTCAAGCACCGCCGCGGGTATGGAGGCTAACAAACGGCAGGCGACGTAGATGCCGGGAACGATCAGCAGAATTATCCCTGCAGCCACAGCAAGACCGTTCAGCAACGAAACGCCAAACAGGTTGGCGGCATGGCCGCGCATGCGTGCGAGTGACTCGCGCACAGTCGTTGGGCGACCCAGATACAGATCCGAAACGGCGAACACCGTACCGCCTTGCGCGAAAAGGTAGGCCACCAAATAGATGACTGCTCCGACGAGCACCACGAGTGCCCCAACAACCCCCAGCCAGCCCGGCATGGCCCCCGGCGCCTGGCCCAGAGGCCTTGGAGTTGTAGGCGTAACCCCGCCGTACCATGTCTGCGCTAAATGCAGCGCGAGCACCAAAAGTTGTGGCACGGCGTTGATGCCCATGAACAGCCAGAAATGCCGACGGTAGAGAGAGAAGGTGCGGTCCAACATTTCGCCCAGCGAGAGCGGGCGCAGATCCAAATCCGCCATAGCGGCCTCCTAATTTGTGACAGGGGCCCGACTTCTTGGCGGCGGACTATAGCAAACGGCAAAAGAAAAGGCGAGCGCCCGCTGGACAGGTGGCGCACTCCGCCGATATGCCTGATTGTGCTACGATTTTCCGGCCCGCTCTGGCCGCATGAGGAGGACTCGCATGGCACTGACGCCTTCGACCATGGTTTCGCTGGGGACTTCTGCCCCACCCTTTCGCTTGCCTGATCCGCAGGGAAAGCTCGTTTCCGCGGACGACTTCAAAGGCGCGCCGGCGCTGCTGGTGGCGTTCATCTGCAATCACTGCCCGTACGTGAAACACATTCGCGCGAAATTCGCGGAGTTTGCAAAGGAGGTTCAAGCGCGCGGCGTGGCCGTGGTGGGCATCAGCTCCAATGACGCGACTGTCTATCCTGACGACGGCCCGGCGAAAATGGCGGAAGAGATCCGGAGCGCCGGCTATACCTTTCCCTACCTCTACGACGAATCGCAGGAAGTGGCCAAGGCCTATCAAGCCGCGTGCACGCCGGATTTTTTCCTCTTCGATCGCGAACGCAAGCTGGTCTACCGCGGGCAGTTCGACGACAGCCGCCCGGAAAGCGGTCGACCGGTCACCGGAAAAGATTTGCGCGCGGCGGTCGATGCCGTGCTCGCAGGAAACCCGGTGCCCGCCGACCAGAAGCCCAGCATCGGTTGCAACATCAAGTGGAAGACAGCCTCGGCCGCGCGCTTCGCGCACTAGCGCCGGCGTATGTAGCTCAGGTCTTCAGACCTGAGGGTTTCTGTTCCCACGCCCATAAAGGCCTCACCTCTAAAGAGGTGAGCTACAAAACCGGACCACTTTTGTCGCGGTGTCATTCCCAGGGCGTTTTTTTGCCCGAGGAATCTCTCTTCGTGTGAACGCATCGCCAAGAGTTACGCCCAAGAGAGATCCCTCGTCGGCCTGAAAAACGGCCTCGCTCGGGATGACACCGCGGGCGGAGTGAACGTCTTGCGGAGTGCGGCCCGCCGCATGCGCTCCTTCTCCGTAGGGGCACGCCATGGCGTGCCCCTACGGAGAATGCGTAACCAGGCCTTACCGCTTGGCTGCGAGCACGCCCGAGAGAGCGATGGTCTGAAACGCGCGGGCGATTTCGCCGACCCGAGAGGCGGCCCTTTTCTTCGTACCAATTGCAGACCCAGAAGCACATCCCCAGTATCCCCAGCACCGCAACGCCGGGATCGAGCTTGCGGAACTGCCTGCGGCGCATTCCCTGACGATAGATGCGTTCGAGCGCGCGCAAAATGTGACGTTCAGCCGCGGTAACTTCCCGGCGATGCTTCGCGGTGAGAAAGCGCTTCTCGCGAAAGTAGACGATGAAAAGCCCAGGCTCCTCGACCATCAGCTGGACATAGCATTCCACCACCGCGCGCATCTTCTCTTCCGGCGACTCGCGCGAGGCTTCGATCGTCGTCACGCGGTCGAGCATCAGCCGCAGCGTCTGCATCGAAATCTCGTAGAGCATGTCCTCCTTGTTCTTGACGTAGTAGTAGAAGGCTGCTTTGGTGAAGCGCAGCTTGTCCGCCACGTCCTGAATGGACGTGCCGTGAAAGCCGTTCGCGCGCATCAGCGCGACGGCGCGATCGAAGATGGCCTTTCGGCGCGGCTCCCCGGGGCCGCCGCTTCGATTCCGCGGCGCGCGATTTCCCGCGTGCGCCCCAGTAGATAACCTTGTAGGCGCTACTTCTGTCGCCACTCGCCGCCTCCCCGTCGCTCTTCTTGCCATGTTCGCCTCACGCTAGCGTTGTCGTTAGCACATGCAGTATACTACTTACCGACCGGTTAGTAAGTAGCAGATGGCACGCGCTGTGCTCAAAAGAGGAGGAACAATGCCCCGCTTCATCATGGACGCCCACGTTCACGCGCAGAGGTGGTCGCCCGGCCTGATCCGCCGCGGCGAAGCATTCAACTACCGCAATCTCGAGAAAGCCATCATGAACGACACGCCCTGGGACAACTCCCGCGCCCTGCTGCAGGACATGGATCGCCTCGGCATCACCATGGCGGTGCTGAACATCGCCTTCAACCAGCGCAATGAAATGATCCTCGCGCAGATCGCAAAATATCCGGACCGCTTCGTTGGTTTTACCGGGCCGGTGGACACGCAGCGCAAGGCTTACTTCGGCAAGGAAAAGTACGACGCAGACAAAGCCGCGCGCGAGTGCGACTACTGGCTGTCGAAGAAGGGCTTCGTGGGCATCGGCGAAATGGTGAGCGTGTTGCCCGACCCCGACTTGGACGTCTCCATTGACGACAACCTGAAGAAGATGATCCCGCTGATGGAAGTGGCGCAGCAGCACAAGGCGCCCATCTTGATTCACACCGGATGCATTAGTTATCCGAAAATGTGCCGGCTGCGCGCCGTCGATCCTGTGTTGATCGACGATCTCGCCGTGCGCTTCCCCGACGTGGCCATCATCGTCGGGCACATGGGAACGAATTCCAGCTTCACAAGCGACCTACCCGATCGCGCCCGCCAGCTCGCGGCGCGCCACGAGCACATCTATCTCGAAACGTGCCAGGCGATGCACGACCAGATCGAGCGCGCGTATCTCGATCCGCAAATCGGCGCGGACAAACTCGTATTCGGAACGGACTGGGGCGCGTCGATCTCCTACCACCGCGTGGAGGGCAAGGTTTATGCCGGGACGCCCTTCGGCAAGCCGCCCAAGACGCTAGTGCACCACCAGGACTGGGCCACGCGCCAGATGGACAAGATCGAAATGCCGGAAGAAGACCGAGCGAAGATCCTAGGGCTGAATTTGGCGAAGCTCTGCAAGATCGACGTCGACAAGCGGTTGTGGTCAGAGCAGGAAAAGTACGGCCCGCAGATCAAGAACGAAGCCGTGCCGGTAGACGCAGCGTGGGAAAAGCGCCCCGTGGGGAGCAACCGCTAGTGCCGGCCAGCCAATCTACTTACCCGTTAGCGCCTCGGGCAAATGGCATGACAAAGCCCTTCCGATGCGCTAAGTTTGAGCCATGGAAACCGAGCGCGTCGAACTGCCATCAGCGCTTCTAAGAGCCGCTAATTTGGAGGGTGCCAACCTCTCCCAGGAAGCCGCTCGCCTGCTGGCCCTTGAGCTTTATCGTGAAGACAAGGTGTCCCTGGCGCGCGCCGCCGAATTGAGCCAAACGCCGCTAGCGGTTTTTATGGATTTCGCCGCGAAGCACGGAGTCCCGCCGTTGCAATACAACTACGAAGATATGGAAGAGGAACGCCGGTCAACTGACCGTCTCGAAGCGTGATTGCGGTAGCAGATTCGTCCCCGCTGGTCATACTGGCCAAGATTGAGTGTTTCGATCTCCTGAATCGCCTTTTTTCACGCGTTTACATCTCTCCCGAAGTTCACCGCGAAGTAGTCCTCGCTGGTGCGGGCCTGCCCGGAGCAGCCGAAGTCTCGAAAGCAGACTGGATTGAAGTAAGGCAACTTCAGAACCCAGCCGAGTTATTGGCGGCCCAAGAAAAATACGCTTTGGGCGCGGGAGAACTGGGCACGATTCTCCTAGGTAAAGAAATCCAAGCCGATGCCGTGCTGCTCGATGATTACAATGCGCGGAAACTTGCCGCAGCAGAGGGACTCCAGGTGCGCGGTAGCGTGGGGATCCTCGAAACATTCTATCTCAGAGGCTACTTGCCGAATCTTCGCGAGGTCTTCGAGCGAATTTTAACGCAGAGCTACATCGATAAACGTCTATTGGATCTTCGTCTACGCGCCTTGGGACTTTCGCCTCTGTAGGCGAGGCGCTAGATGTTTGGGTTCGGCGTTGGCGAATTCGACGGCGGATTCGCGGGAGCATTGGGCGCGGATTGCGGCGCGGCGCTTTGTGGTTGCGGCGCAGGATCGCCCGGAGGATCATTCGACGGGCGCAGAGTGAAATCCACGCCGCGCGAGGCGTTCACGTCGACCGTCTTCTGCACGTCGATATCGTTCCAATCCACTGTGTTTTCGCCGCCGTCGGCTGTGCGGTAATGCAGCTGATTGCCGGCGACCCAGTAGTCGCGCACCATGTAGACGCGGCCGTCCTTGAAGTAGACCATGACCTCGCCCTTATCGACGGGCGGGTTCTGCGACTGCGTGTCGGGCGGAGTCTGCGGGCCGGGGGGCGGTTCATACGTGTACGGCACAGTGAATTCCGAAGCCGGAGACGCGGGCGTGTCCGTTCCGTAGTAATCCGAAGAAGCGCCAGGCGAGGGCGGCGCTCCAAAACCGTAGTACGGCGAGTAGTAGTTGTAGGCGCCGAAAGCATTGCAGCCCCAGCCCGAGAACGGATCGCAGCCAAACGCACCGTAGCCGAAGCCCAGACCGAAACCGGGATAGCCAAAGCCGTACCCGAAGCCGTATCCGAACCCCGGATAAAAGTAGCCCGGGTAATATCCATAGCCCGGCGGATACGGGTAGATGATGCGCCCCGGCGGATTGGCACGCGGCTGCATGCTCGCATACGGACGCGCGGTCATCGCGTTTCCCGTAGTTGTGCTCGACGTGCCGGTCGTTGACCCGCCGCGCGGCGAGTTCTGCCAAATGTCATGGCCCTGCCCAGAAAAGCTCAGAGGAGCGCCGTTACGCAATCCGGTTTGCGTTCCGCTTCCCTGCCCGGTAGCTGCGAAGCCTGCCGCTGTGCCGGTTCCAGTAGTTGGAGGCGCCCAGTGAATGGCGTTCGATGGCGGAAAGCCGATGACTGAGTTCTGAGGCGGTCGTATCACGGGATGCGCGGCGTTCGAAGAGCCCGCATTCCCCATATTCGTTGCCACACCGGTTCCGGTCGAAGATCCAGGAGGAGGGACAAAAGTGTGAATAGGCTGCGCGGTTGGCGCCGGATGCGGAGTCGATGCTGGATGAGGAGTCGGGGCGTGCGAGGGTGAGGAAGCCGAGTGGCCTCCGCCAAAACCGCCGCCGCTCGCGTGACCGCCACCGAAGCCGCCTCCGCCGAAACCACCACCACCGCCGTGGGCGCCGCCTCCGCCGCCATGCTGCGCGAACACAGCCTGCGGCGCGAGCGCCGCGGCAGCAGCGAGCAGGAGCGCGCAGAGTCCCGCGCGAACCGATTGCGAATTTAGCGAAGCCAGCGAGAACGAAGCCCGAAGAGTCATTTGGCGCGTCATACAGCACCTTCCCGCGCAGTGGTGGACAAGGCCACCGCACCCAAAGCCGATTCTACTCCATTTGACGCTACAGGGTATCGATTGGTTGCTGGCCCTCGCGGCGCTCGCGTAACACCTGCAGTTTGTGGAGTGCGGCGGCTTGCCGCCGCTGTTTGTCGCCGAGGCGTGCATTGGCGTCGAGACAGCGGTGCTCTGGAGGGCGGAGCGAAAAGCATCGGAAACGGATGCCAAGGATCAGCGCCGGGCACGGCATGCGGTGCCCCTACAACGAAATCCAGCCCTAGGCGATGTCATCCCGAGCGAGGCCGTCGTTCAGGCCGACGAGGGATCTCTCTTCGGCGGACCGCCCGGCGATGCGTTCACACGAAGAGAGATCCCTCCCGCCAGGGCGGGCAGGCGGCTCCCGTTGGTCGCTCGGGATAACAATTCTGGTTGTGAGCGCCCTGTGGTTTGTGCGAGCGGCATTCCGGCTGCGTTCGTCTTACAATGGCTGGCTGAGATGATTCCCTTCCTCCACCTGGGGCCGCTGGCAATACCCACGTTCGGGCTGATGGTAGCCCTCGCGATGATCGCCGCCTACTACGTGCTGCGGGCCGACCTCGCGCGGCGCGGGATCGCGAAGCCCGACTCCGGCCTCGCCGAGTACTTCATCACAATTCCGTGCCTTGCGGGGATCATCGGTGCGCGGCTCTACCACGCGCTGCAGTCGCCGGCGGACCTTGTAGCCGATCCTGTCGGACAGCTTTTCAGCCGCTACGGCTTCGCTTGGTTCGGTGGGCTGATCGCGGGATTCGCCGGGTACGTGTGGGTTGCGCGCTGGAAGAAAATTCCGCTCCTCACGGCGCTGGACGCCGGCTCGCCGGCCGCGGCGCTCGGCTACGGAATCGGGCGCATCGGCTGCCTGCTTTCGGGCGACGGGGACTACGGCGTGCCCACTTCTCTTCCCTGGGGCATGAGCTTCCCGAACGGCCTGGTGCCGACGACCGATCGCGTTCATCCCACACCGATTTACGAGTTCATAGCCGCGTGCCTGATTGCCTGGATACTGTGGCGGCTCGGCGCGCGGGCAACAGAAAAACATTTAACAGGAGCCGTTTTCGCCGCGTATCTATTGCTAACGGGCGCTGCGCGCTTCCTAGTCGAATTCATCCGCATCAACCCGCGCGTGGTTCTGGGAATGTCAAACGCGCAAGCCGCCAGCGCGCTTTCGATGCTCGCCGGAGTCGCGCTCTGGTTGTGGCTTCGCAAACGCGCGGCCCCAGCGTCTTAAGGGCTCCCGTTGGTCGCTCGGGATGACACTGCCTTGCTATTGGCCGCCGCTTACGACTGTATTCTCCGTAGGGGCACGCCATGGCGTGCCCGGCGCCTATGCTTGGCGAGAAGTCGCTACCGTGTCATCCCGAGCGAGGCCGCCCGCTTCTGGTTTTGGGCGGGCGACGAGGGATCTCTCTTCGATGTTCCGCCCGGCGACGCGTTCACACGAAGAGAGATTCCTCGCTGCGCTCGGAATGACACCGCCTTGCTATTGCGTTGATAGGGACGAAGGAGATCCCTGGCTCCCGTTGGAACGCCGCCTCGCTATTGTGACGACCGCAGATGTCTGTTGGAGTGAATTGCGCCGGGCCGGAGCCATGCCGATGCTCTCGGGAGGAAGCGTGTCCGAAGCCGAGCTCCGGTTCGCAACCTATTCCCATCGGCACAACTCCGGGCCGACAGCCGTCTTCTCTGCCTTCTCCCAGAGGGCTGATCGGGAGACGCAGAGCCGACGTTTGCAGCACACAACCTCTTTCACCACTTCCAGTGCGCGCAGGATAGGAATTTCGCCGAGGCAATACAAGTCGGTTTAGTACTATGTATACTCATGGGGTAAGTATGCAGTTGGGCTAAGTACTTATCGTACCGACTCCAAGACTTGACACTTTTAGTACCGGAAGAGTACATTTCTGCGCGAACTGCTGGCACGGTCAGTGTACTGAAGACCGTTTTGGGAATCTTGTTTCAGATAGCGCTATCGCTTAGCGGAATAGACTGCAAATCCAAAGAAGCAGCGCGGCTTGGCCAGCAAACCAACAACACGACCATCCAACCGACCCCAGCAAAGGGAGGCTGCGCTGGCTGACGCTGCTGCTCCCCCGTCCGTCCGTCGCCGGCGTACTCCGCCCGCTGCCCTGCCACCACTGACCGAGATAAGGGTCCCGATCGGGAAAGCGATTGGCCAAGAGCCTCGCCTCGACGCCGGCCTGAATCCCGCGAGCCACCGGGCGTCCCGGGACGCCTGGAAAAATTACGTCAAAGCCATAAAGACGCGCGCGTCATTGCTGCAAGAGGCGGAGGCGCTGGCGGGGATTGGGAGCTGGGAATTCGACCTGGTGAATCAGACGCGCACGTGGTCCGACCAAATGCTGCGCATCATGGAAGTGGATCTGGATCGCGAACCCGACGGCGTCGATCCCGTTTGGAGCCGGATGGACCCGGAAGACCGCGAAGCGGTGCGCGCCGCTTTGGATCGCGCCATTACCGAGAAGACGCCTTTCGCGCTCGAATTCCGAGTTCATCTCCCCAGCGGCCGCGATGCCGTGTTTTCGGCGCGCGGGCGCGCGCTCTACGACCGAGCCGGGCGGCCGACCAAATTAATCGGAGTCACCTGGGACGTTACGGCGCAGAGAGAGCGCGAGGCGCGGCTGCTCAAGCGTGAGGCGCTGCTGCTGCAGACCGAACGGGTCGCGAACCTGGGCACCTGGCACCACGACTACCGCACCGACAAGCTGACCGCGTCGGAAGACCTGATGAAAATTTACGGCCTGCGATCACAGGAAGAATTCGATCAGAAGCTACACTGGGCGCGCATGGATCCCAACGATCACGAGCAGGCGCTGCGAAACATGGCGCGCGCCAAACAGGAGTCTGGCACTTTCGACGCCACGCTGCGCTACCACCACCCTGACGGTGGTTTGCGCACCCTCAACCTGCGCTGCGTTTCCCTGCCGGGCGAGGACGGCAAGCCCGCTTCAGCCATCGGCGTGACGCAAGACGTTACGACGCACACCGAGCGCGAAGAGGGGCTGCGGAAGAACCAGGCGCTGCTCTCCCACGCCGAGCGCATCGCGCAATTTGGGAGCTGGGAGCGCGACCTCGCAACCGGCAGGATGTTTTTCTCCAAGCATGCAATCAAGATATTCGGCCTCGCATCGGAAAGTGAGTGGGAGCCGGAGGCCCACTGGGAGCGCGTGCATCCGGCGGACCGCAAGGCGCGCGAAACCATGAAGCAGGCCTGGGCCGAGGGGCGCCCGTTTGACCACGTGATACGCTACCGCCGTCCGGACGGCGAACAAAGAATCTTTCACACCCGAGGCCTCACCCTACAGGACGCCGCCAGCAGGCCGGTACGCGCCATTGGAGTGGTGCAGGACGTAACCGAGCAGCGGCGCGCCGAGGAGGAACTCCACAGGCTTTCACGCCGGCTGATGCACACGCGGGACAACGAGCGGCGCCGCCTGGCGCGGGAGCTCCATGAGTCCGCAGGCCAGAGTCTGGCGGCGCTCAAAATGACGCTCGGATGCATCCGCAACCAGCTGCCGCAGGAGCCCGGCGTGTCGCATTTGTTGCTGCAGTCGGCCGGCGAGCTTGCCGACGAAGCCATTCGCGAAGTGCGTACCATCTCCTACCTCATCCACCCTCCGCTGCTCGATGAGGCCGGACTGGGTTTGGCGCTGCGTCTTTATCTGAAGGGATTTTCCGACCGCAGCGGCATCCAGATGAAGCTGGAAGGCGACGAGAATTTCGGGCGCACCGTGCAGGAAGCGGAGACCACGCTGTTTCGCGTGGTGCAGGAGGCGCTGACCAACGTGCATCGCCACTCCGGGAGCCACACGGCGCAGGTTCGTCTGGCTCGCGCCGACGGAAAGCTGATCGTGGAGGTAAGCGACCAGGGCCGCGGCCTGCCGGACGCTCGCAGGGCGCCGCATCGCGGCGTGGGAATTGCCGGAATGATGGAGCGTGTCAAACACTTGAACGGCGAATTGGAATTCGAGAGCCAGCCCGGACGCGGGACGACGATCCGCGCCATCCTGCCAGACTTTGGAACCGACCTCGCTCGCGAAACGTCAATAAAGGACGACTCGGCGCCGGCGTCCCCTCCGTCTGCCGTAGCGCAGCACTCCGATCCGTCACCGAGGAAGCCGAAAGATGGCCAAAAGATTCAGAGCAGACGACGACGGGCTGCTGCCCGATAGCCGGTCGGCCGGCGACCCCGGCTTCGCCCCGCCGTATCGCATCATCATCGTGGACGATCACCCCGTCGTGCGTTTGGGGCTGCGCATGCTGCTCGATCAGCAGCCCGGCGTGCAAATTGTTTCCGAGGCGGCCACGGGAGTTGAGGCGCTGGAGCAGATACGGAAGCTCAAGCCCGATCTGGCGATCGTCGATCTCACCATGCCGGAAATGAACGGCCTCGATCTGGTGCGCGCGGTCCGTGCCGAGCTTCCGGACATCGTCGTGATGGTGCTGACCATGCACTTCTCCGACGAACTGGCGCGGGAGGTGTTGAAATCCGGTGCACTGGCCTACGTGCTGAAATCCGATGCCGATAATGAACTGCTGGCGGCGCTCGATCAGGTGCGCCACAAGCAGCCCTTCTTTACCAGCCGTCTGGCGCTGACCATGGCGCAGAATTTCATCGACGCGGGAGACTTGCCGCCCAACGGCGCGCCACCGCTGCCGCTGACCGAGCGGGAGATTCAAGTGGTTACCCTGCTGGCGCAGGGCAAAAGCAACAAAGAAGCGGGGGCGGAGATGCAGGTCTCCACGCGAACCGTGGAAAGCCACCGCAACCACATCATGAAGAAGATGGAATTCGGAAGCTTCAGCGACCTGGTGCGCTTCGCGGTGCGCAACAACCTCGTTGACCCATAGCCGCGTCGACACACCTGCTGAAAGCATTGGATTTGGCATGTAAACTGCCGGCCATATAGGTGCGGAAACCGGTGCATCCTATGTGTCTTGACGTGCATCTATAGTGATGCTAAAAGACAGTAGGCGGTGAGGTGTTGAATCCTGCCGGAGGGGGTGTCTCCCCAGTTGGATCCTAACTCACAGGAGAGAAAAAACATGGCGGTAGCCGAGCGAGAGCGACAAGCTGAGAGAGCCCACAGGAAAGTCAGGACGACCGTCAGTCTTCCCCAGCCGCTCTATGAAGAGGCCCGGTCGTTCGCAAACAGTAACCTCAGCTCAACCGAATCAATGAACGGCTTTTTTGTAGCCGCGATTGGAGCTTATGTGAAGCTCTTCAAGCGCAAGCAGATTGATGCGAAGTTTGCTGCGATGTCAGAAGATGCTAACTATCAAAAGGAGGCCAAGCTCATCTCGGAGGAGTTTAGCCGGAGCGACTGGGAGGCCTTGGAGATGTTTGGGGAACAACGGTGATTAAAGGGGACGTGTATGAAGCGGCTCTTGACCCCACCGAGGGATCGGAGCAAGGCGGTACACGTCCCGTCGTAATCGTAAGCCGGGACATAATCAACCAGAATAGCCCGGTCGTACTGATCGTCCCGCTATCAAAACGAGAAATTCATCCTCGAATTTATCCGAGCCAAGTTGAGATTCGTGCCGGGGACGGGGGACTCTCGAAGGATTCAGTTGCGATGGCTGAGCAAGTCCGTGCAATTGCCAAAACCCGCCTGAAAAAAGGACTAGGACACCTACCAAACCCCGTGATTGTTAAGATCAACGCAGCCCTAAAAATTGCCCTAGACCTTCCATAAAAATTCCGCCTATCACGGTCGTCACGGTCACCGAGGAATATGACGCCGCTGTGTGAAACGCGCGATCACCGAGATCTTTCCCGTGATGTGGTGATGATGTGCTGGATTCTTCTCGCAAGAATGCCGTGGCAAACGCGCGGGCATAGGCGCTAGCGAACGCCTGTGCGCGCACTTCGCCGAGGGTGTCCTCGGCGGGGTGCGATCAATGGCGCGAGCTACTTGAACGGCGCGGCGTTACTTTTTTACGGCGACGGCTTTTACGGCGGTTTTGCGGCGTGCGCGGCGGCGCGTGGGCCGCTCGATGGGCTCGCCCACCAGTTCGGCGATCCAAATGGAGGTGATGAACTTCTTCATGCCGTGATTGTCGAAGTCGACGGAGGTGCGGTCGTGATTGGACTCCGTGACTGTACCGATGCCGTACTGCTCGTGTCGAATCGTCTGCCCTTCGGTTAGAACCTGCACTATGGCCTCCTCGAATGACCGCCGGACCGAACCAGCCTTCTCGCGCTGAACTGCCCGGATAAGAAGAAAGATGGAACCGCAGAGAGTGTGGAATTCAGAGCCGCCGCAAATGCGGTGGCTGGCTCTCAAGTCCTCGCTCTAAACTTGTCGCACCCGCACGCATCCAGAAGGGGCGAGCAGGGCCCGCCCCGGCCGGAAGAAACTTTCGAAGCGTTTTCTGGCTCAGGAGTGCTTACAGGCCGACAACGCTCTCGGCTTGCAAACCCTTGGGGCCCTGCTTGACTTCAAATTCAACTGCCTGACCTTCGTTGAGGCTCTTGTACCCGTCAGCCTGGATCGCCGAGAAATGCACGAAAACGTCTTCTCCGGACTGGCGCTGAATAAACCCATAGCCCTTTGCTGCATTGAACCACTTCACGGTACCTTGCTCTCTGCTCACCGCTGATGCTCCTGGTTATTCGTAGACGGCGCGACGGCCCGAACCGCCCGGAAAGCTATTTGCGCTCCAGCACCCCTATACCGCCACAAAAAAAAGGCCGTCGGGCGCTTGCCCGGCAGCCAATTCGACGTGCGTCAAAAGGAACATAAGAGCAACAAACGCAAGAATATCGTACCAAAAAGGAGGCCAAAATGCAAGAGCGCGGAGCGCACCCGTAAAGAGAGTACCAGGCCCCAATTCTAGGAAAAAACAGGGGTTAGGGAACTTTGCCTGCGCCTATTCTGCCTTCTTCACCTGCGGGGGCTTCCACGAGCCGTTCAGGATGGTCGGATCGGTCGCTTTTGGCCAATAGAGCCGCAGCATCAGAACGAAATCATCCTTCGGCGACGGTAGCCAGTTCGATTCTTTGTCTTTGCCCGGCGAGTCGGCTTGGATGTAGAGGTCCGTCGATCCATCCGCGTTGGTCTTGAACTTATTACGCGAGCTTACGTTGTAGCGGTTCAGCGGGTTGTCCACAAAGAAGTATTGCGCGTTGTACATCGTGAGCGACCAGAATCCGTCTACAGGTGGCATCCCGCCTTTGTCAAAGTGCACGGCGTACTTATTCGCGCCACTGTACTTTTGAAGCAGGTCTGGCCCTGTGGAAGTCGGATATAGAGCATCTTCCGGTCGGTTGGCACCCAAGCCAAACCAAGTAATCAGCGCCCTCTGGAGATAGTTGGTGCCGTACAGCCCGGTCTTGGTCGTAAAGGTCCAACCGTTTTCGAGTTTGGCATCCCCGGCAACCAAGCTCTCCTTAAACCAACGCTGAATCTTGTCCTGCGCATCCTTGGGGGCTTTCGCGATGCCGCTGGCCACGCCCGGGTCGAGCTTCGAAACGTCGAAGTCCTGTCCAGGCACGATTCCGATCGTGGCCAGCTTTGCGACCATCGGTGCGTCATCAGCCGTGGGCGGATTGGTTTTCAAGAGTTCGGCGAAAAGTTTGAAGTACGTCGCGCCGTCCATCGCGTTGACCTGTTCGCGAACGGCCGTCTTCGCATCGAGCGTTGGATCCACCGTTCCGGGCCCCGGCGTATAGGGCTTGCCGTATGACGAAAGCGGCACGGCAGACATCTGATCCTGAATCGCGTGTACGGCCTTGTAATCCTCTGGCGTGCCGGTGCAATAGATGCGGCCCAGCAGCCATACCATTCCGGTGGGCGATTTGTATTCCGTCACGCCTGCGGGCAGAGTTCCACTCCAGCCCGGCCCCGTGATGGCATATTTCTGCGCGGCGGTGCCGGTGGTGCGCTTGCCGGGATCCTGAAATACTTCGGTCCAACCATCCAGCATCGGGAACAGCGCATAGCGTCCCTTTAAGTCCGGAATACTGACGATCCATGGCTCCTTCGAGACATCGAACCACGCGACCGTGTACAAGGTGTCTGCGTTTGGCGCGGTAATCGTATTGAAAGAGGCGTTGGGATATTCCCGCAACTTCGCGAATTGGCCTTCGGGCGCGAACGTTCCCTGAGGAGCGGCGACATTAGTGGAACTTCGACGCGTCAACTCCATGGTCACCAGCGGGTAAGCGTAGATGTAAGCGTCTTTGGCGGTTTCAAACGCCTGGACGGCTTTCGCATCCTCCGCCACCTTCGACGAACTACCGCAGCCCGCGATTGCCAAGCAACACAAGAGCGCGGATGCAACGGCGCCAGACGTTCGTATTTTCAAAGCTTCCTCCAGAATCATTTCAGTTCGCGCGTGTTACCAGTGGGCTCTGAATTGTCTCGCTGGCGCCCTACCCTCGCAACTGGCAAAAGTGGCAGCTGACGCTAGCGGCCGGCGGGCGCGGGAGGCAGCACGTCGTAGTGCCACTCCTTCCACTTTGTCTTGATGTCATCCCCGTCGATGCGCTTGAACTCCAGGCGATAGAAGTGGATCGGGAAGGAGGCGAGGTCCGTCGCCTGGTGCGGAGCCTGAGGATCCATGGTCGTGCAGGTCGGGAACGCTTCGCCCTTGGGCCCGGGCGTGGCGCCGCCGATGGGTGCGTTGCGCGGATCGCTAGGATTGAGCGGATGATCCTTCACGACCGGATCTTTCCCCGCAAGCAGCTCGCCCACCGATCCCACCGAATCGTTGGCGAAGACGGAGGGATACGGATGCCCGTGGAGATTTTCAGTCTCTCCGGGGCGGAAGACGACTTCGAGAAATCGCACGTGGTCGTCTTCGTAGCGGATGTAGTGATTATTCGGCGCCGCGTGAACGGAGTCGAACGCGATGGTGTACGGAAAGTCCTTGGAGAACGGCGCGCCTTTGGTGTCGGGAGCGACGTCTTTCACCGGCTTCAGCGGATCGAGCATCCAGGGATACCACTTCTTCCAATTGGCGTAGAGACCGTCGCCATCCACGCGCTTGAATTCGACGCGATAGAAATGAATCGGGAAATCGCCGTGGTTGGTGGCCTGGTGCGGCGCCTGCGGTCCAGCGGAAGCGCACGTGGGAAACTGCTTCCCGGTCGGCGCGCCGGCGCGGCCGCCGAAGGGCAAGTTGCGCGGATCGTCCTGCACCAGCTTGTTGTCGGTCATGGCGCCGGCGCCCGCGGGCCACGGTGAGTCGAAGGCGAAGATCGAATCGTACGGATGGTCGTGCATGGCTTCGGTCTCGCCGGGGCGAATGGTGACTTCGATCAGGCGAACCTTGTCGTTCTGCCAGAGAATCTTATGGTTGCGCCACGCGGAATTGACCGACTCCATCGAACTCGGCCACGGCCAGTCCTTGGGAGGCCAGTAGGTGGTGGCACGCGATAGCGGCGTATGCGCTGGCGTCGGGGATGAAAGCCCCGGAACAATATCGGTCGGCTGCTGGCCTGCCGCCTGCCCCGAGGTCTGATGCCCCGACGTCTGCGCGGGCGTTGACGGCTGGCCCGATGGCCAACCTGCGCGTGCAGCAGCCACCACGGCCGCAATCGCCGCGAGGCACACCGCCGCGCCCACCAAGAATCCTCTGCGAATGTTCACCGTTTCCCCCATGCGCCGCGAAGCGCACCCAAGAAAGTTGCGTCTAGTGGGAGAATTGTCCCGCAAGCCCGAGGAAAAGGAAAGCGGATGCTCCTGCTGAGGTCCCGCGCACGGCGTCATCAGGACGAGAGTCCGGATTGACGTTTTCGGTAGCGCGATGTAGTGTCCCCGACGTGGGAAATTCGGGGGAATCAAATGACGCGGACTAACCGATTCAGTCTTGCAGCGAAGAAGCTAACGCCCAGTGTGCTAGCCATGGCGCTCGGCGTTTTTTTTACTCTGTCCGCGGGACGTGCGCGCGCGCAGGAGAGCTATGCCTGCGTGAACGACGCGCCGAATCCGTACCACATGGTTCCCAACTGGGCGCAACTGCCCGACGGCCGCAAATGGGGATCGACCGCCGGTGTGGACGTCGGCCCCGACGGCAACATCTGGGCCATCGACCGATGCGGGGCGAACGATTGCGCGGAATCCAAGCTCGACCCGGTGCTCGAATTCACTCCCTCCGGGACGTTTGTGAAGAGCTTCGGCGGCGGCCTGATCAACTTTCCTCACGGCATCTACGTGGATAAGAAGAGCAACGTTTGGGTGACCGACTCGCACGACAAGAACGGCAAAGGCCAACAGGTGGTGGAGTTCAGCCCGGACGGAAAAATATTAATGAAGATCGGTCAGGCGGGAGTGGCGGGCAAAGGACCTGACACGTTCGACGGGCCGTCTGACGTGGTGGTCGCCAAGAATGGTGACATTTTCGTCGCCGACGGCCACGTGCCGGCGTACGACAACTCACGCATCGTGAAGTTTTCCAAAGACGGAAAATACATTATGGAGTTCGGCGCGTTCGGATCACAGCCGGGCCAGACCACGGCGCCACACTCGCTGGCATTCGACTCTAAAGGACGTCTCTTCGTCGCCGACCGCACCAACAACCGCGTGTCTGTTTTCGATCAGAACGGCAAGTTCCTGTTTTCATGGGCTCAGTTCAGCCGGCCGAGCGGGATCTATATCGATCAGCATGACATTCTTTACGTGAGCGACTCAGAGTCCACAGACAACATGACTCACGTTAACGGCCCGGATCACGCCTACGGTTATAATCCCGGCTGCAAGAGAGGCATTCGCATCGGCGACGTGAAAGACGGCAAGGTAACGGCATTTATTCCCGCCCGCGGACCCTCGCCCGATACGGGCGGGCCAGAGGGCGTTGCCGCCGACCACGATGGCAATGTCTACGGTGCCGAAGTAAGCCTGAAGGACCTTCACGAAGTACACCAAGGCTCCCTGACCTAGAAGCATGACGACCTCGTGTGATAATTTTCGGGCACGAAGGAGGCTAACGATGAATGATCGACGTGGACAGATCGGACTGCTGGCTGTGGCGACTCTGGCGGGAGCTTTGGTTGTGGGTGTCACGCAGGAGATGTTTTTCAGAAGTGCTGCGGTTCATGCGCAGGCAAATCCGCCAGCGAGCGCGCCGAGCGCCATCCCCAAGCACGGCATGGGCAAAAAGCTCTGGGTGATTCTGGTTACGGATGTGCCCGGCGGCCGCGCGAGCGAACCAGACGCGATCCGCCGCCACCTGGCGCATCAGGTGGATCTTGAGAAGCAAGGCATCATGTTCGGCGCGGGGCCGGTTTCAGACGCTCAAGGCAAACATGAGTACGGCATGATTATCGTTCGCGCCGATTCTGCCGAGGACGCGAAGCGCATCGCCGAATCCGATCCCATGCAGAACGAAGGGCGGCGCACCTATACGCTGCACGAGTGGACGCTCAACGAAGGCCGCCTCGGCGTGACGCTGAATTATTCGGACGGTACCTTTACGGTGAATTGATCGTCCAGGCGGCCGCGCGCTTACGGATTCCCTACCGACGGCAGGTTCCAGTGCCGCCAGACGCTGACCATGCGCAACGCGAAACATGCGGAGCCGCCTAGCGCGGCCGCCAGCGCGTCAGGAAAACGCAGCTTGCGGCACAGGATCACGATAATCGCCCCGGCAAGAGCCGCCGTCGCATAGACATCCGCGCGAAGCACTGTTGGAATCTGCGCGAGCAGCATGTCCCGCACGGTCCCGCCGCCAACTCCCGTGATCGTTCCCATCAGAGCGGCGATCAACGGATTCATATTGTGGTTGAGAGCCTTCTCCGTGCCGGCAACGGCGAAAAGCGCCAGCCCCGCGGCATCCAAGACCGTCAGGACCAGCGGCGGAATATGCTGGGCGAATTCGTGGAATACAAATGCGAAGCCGCCGGCCGTGAACGCCACCGCTCCGTAGACCCAGCTGCGCAAAGACGCCGGCGGAAGGTCGCCAAGCAGCACGTCGCGAATCACTCCGCCCGCGAGCGCGGTCACGAACGACAGCACGAGAACTCCGAATACGTCGAGATTCGCCCGGATTCCCGCCAGCGCCCCTTCCAGGGCAAAGACAAACGTACCGATCAGGTCGATCGTGCGGAGTTTGGTGGAGCTGGCCTTCATGGAACGGACAGCTTAGCAGAATTCAAAGCGCAGACTTTCGGACGCGATTTGCGACGCGGCGTCCCGCGTTCGCGACTGTCAAAAGTGACAGGTGCGGGAGCCCGGCAAAGATTCTAAGATTCGCTGCCCACGTTAGGTGCCGCGCGGACCAGCAAGAGCCCGCCTCACGCGTCGGATGCACCGAAATCTCGGAATCAAGGAGACTTTATGAAAACGAAGATGATGGTGATGATGCTCGTTTTGGCAAGCGCATGTTTTGCGAACGCGCCTGCGTCGCGCGCCCAGGCGGCGAGTTCGGCCAGCCCGGCGATAACCGAACAAGACATTCAGCTGTTGCGCCAGGATATTCGCTCCGGGAAAAAGCAGCTGATCGCCGCGAATCTGACGCTGACCGATACTGAGGCTACGAAGTTTTGGCCCGTCTATGACCAATACACCGCCGAGGCCACCAAGATTTCCGACCAGCGCTACGAGTTGATCAAGGAATACGCGCAGGGTTTCGGCACGCTGACCGATGCCCAGGCGCTGAGCTTGATCAACCGCTCGCTCGCGCAGGACGAAGCCCTCGCGCAGCTGCGCATCAAGTACGTGCCGATCGTCAATAAGGTACTGCCGGGCAAGAAGACGGCCACCTTCTTCCAAATGGACCGCCGCATCACTGCGATGATCGACATACAGCTCGCGTCGCAGATTCCGCTCGTGCAACAACAGCCATAATTGAGAAACGCCTCCGTTCGGATGCGAGATCGAAGAGATCCCTCGTCGGCCGCCCAAAACAAGAAACGGGCGGCCTCGCTCGGGATGACACAGTGAGGCGCTTGCCGTTAGACCTGACGCCGGGCCTAGTGTCCAAAATGAGACAGTATTTGCGCCTGGCTCAAATGCATCATCAGAATGCTGGACTTTTATTGGCTGAGAAAACGGCGCGACAGCGTACAATAGGGGGCGCGAATGCCGGTTGCGACACCCGCCTTAGCCGACGCGACATTCTCAAACAATAAACTTTAAGAGGAGCACCACGAACATGCCGTTCAGCAGAAATAACAAGCCGGAAAAAAAATCAGGACGAGTCGGATTTGTCGATGGCCGCCTCGAAGAACTTCGGCGCCGTTGGGAAAGCGCCACCGATGAACGCGAAAAGGCAGAAATCTCGGAACAAATCCGCGAGTGGCAGGCATTTCGTCCGGAACGCTCGGCTTCCACTGGCGGCGGCAGGCGATAGGCCACACCCAACCCATGGAAACGCTGCGATTCAATACGCCGCGGGATGACCGGCCCGGCAAGAAGCCTTTCAACTGGTTGATCGCATCGTTTATGGTGCTGCTGCACGCAGGAGCAGTGGCGGCGTTCTTCTTCTTTACCTGGAATGCGCTGTTCGTCGCACTCTTCCTGCACTGGGTAGCCGCAAGCCTGGGGGTTGGGATGGGCTATCACCGCCTGCTCACCCACCGCGGCTTTCGCACTCCCAAGTGGTTCGAGTACTTTCTGACGATCTGCGCCGTCATCGCCATCCAGGGTGGTCCGCTGCTATGGGTGGCAACGCATCGCACGCATCATCAATTCCCCGACCGTGAGGGCGACCCGCACTCTCCGCGCGACGGCAAGTGGTGGTCGCACATCGGCTGGCTGCTGGTCGGCAACGCCCTGCGGCAGGACGCTTCGACGCTAAACCGCTACGTCCCCGACCTGACCGAAGACAAGTTTCACGTTTGGATCACCGAATACCATTTCGTGCCAACCGTCATCCTCGGCGCCCTGCTCTTCTGGATCGGCGGATGGCCTTTCCTGCTGTGGGGCGTTTTCCTGCGCGTGGTTGTGGGTCTTCACGCGACGTGGCTCGTCAATTCGGCCACCCATATTTGGGGCTCGCGCCGGTTTGAGACGCGGGATCGATCGACCAACAGTTGGTGGGTGGCGCTGCTGAGTTTCGGCGAGGGCTGGCACAACAATCACCATGCCCATCCGCGGTCCGCTCAGCACGGCTTGAAATGGTACGAAGTCGATTGCAACTGGTACGTCATATGTTTCCTCAAGCAGATCGGCCTCGCGACTCACATTCAGCGAGCGAAGCTGCCGGTTCCCATCACCTAAGCGAGAATCCCTAGGAAACGTGATGTGGAGTGCGGGAGCGCGTTTACCCTGAGCGGAGCCGACGGGCTCCCGCTTTACCGCGTATGGCCAAGGCTAGCCGGAAAACAGCGGCGGCAAGCCGCCGCACTCCACAAAATGCGTAGCTCACCTCTTTAGAGGTGAGGGTGTTCGGTGCATGGAGGAAAAGCCTCAGGTCTGAAGATCTGAGCTACATGCGTACGCGATCATCCTCACAGTGTCATCCCGAGCGAGGCCGTTTCCCAGGCCGACGAGGGATCTCTCTTCGTGCGTAAGTCCCGGCGAGCGTTACACCGAAGAGAGATCCCTCGGCTCCCGTTGGTCGCTCGGGATGACACCACCTAAGGTTGTGCTTCAGGGAACAAATTTACGGACAGATCTGCCCAGCGCGGGTTGCTCGATTCAATAAGCGCCACCCGCTTCGCGCGCCGCCAGTTCTTGATTTGTTTCTCGCGTGCGATGGCAACCCGCACCCCACCAAAAACCTCGTAATGAACCAGTCGGGTAACGCTATACCGACTCGTAAAACCAGGGACTAGCTTCTGCCGGTGCTGGATTACACGGCTCGGTAGGTCATTGGTGACGCCGGTATATAGGACACCCGAAGCCGACGCTAGGATGTATACGTAGTAGTTCTTCACGGCGGCTGAATTCTATGCCGCTGTTGTTACGGTGTCATCCCGAGCGAGGCCGTTTCTTAGGCCGACGAGGGATCTCTCTTCGTATGAACGCATCGCCGAGCGGTACGCCGAAGAGAGATCCCTCGGCTCCCGTCGGTCGCTCGGGATGACACCGCCTTGCTGTTGCGCTGGTGGCGCCACGTGGGATTCCTTGGCTCTTCGCCCAGGCGGCCTCACTCGGGATTGACACCGCAAGTCACGTACATGAGGAATGCGGAGCTAGCGCGACGCGCGGTTAGCGCGGAATCAATTCGAACGCCGGGTAGTAGGCGGCGAGCGACGCAAAGGCGGTGACGGGCGAACCCGCGGGGATGGGGAAATAACGCTGTACCGCGGATTTGTATGCATCGAGATACGCCTTCAGGATTTCCGGCCGCTCCGCCTCCGGAACCGCACGCAGACCAAACCTCCGCTTCGCCCTTCCCCGCTTCAGTGAGACTTCTCCGGAAGCCTCGGCGTTGCGCACCCACTGCGTGCGTCCGCGCGGCGCCACCAGAAAATCTTTGCCACCGAAGACCAGCAAGCTGACAGGCGTGGAATAGATTCGCCCGCTTTTCCTGCCGCGCACTTCCAGTAAGTAGCTGTTCATGGGGCCGAAACCGAGCCCGACGAGAAATCCGAAGAGCCGGTTGAAAGTCCTCTCGACTGTTGTGGGCTCTTGGAAAGCCGGCCGGCTGACGTCGTTCAAGCTGCTCATGCCGCACATTGTACGCCCGGCGGGCGCGTTAGGCCGATGATAGTACGCCCTGCTCGCTACCCACGTATCGCTCCGGTAAGTCATTTGCCTGCAACCCATTATGGGAACCGGCGAGTACTAGGTAAAGGCCTGTCCCCGGGTACTGCTCGAATGTGACTATCTGTCTAATGCGCCAGCCGGTCGCCATCGCTACTCTGACTCTGCAAGTAATGAGGGACCTGAGAGGAACCAAACCCTATGGCTCACGATTCGAACTCGCCCAACACCGGCGAGAACCGCGACGAAAATATTCCGGCGGACATGTTCTCCGCCACGCCCGCGCCGCAAGAGGATTGCACCGAGGATTTGAACGCGCAGCTGGCGAGCGATCTCGCCGTCGACCTGGCCAAGGTCTCCGCGGACGCGCGACACGATTCGAAGAAGGCTCACGCGAAGGGCGTTCACAGCAACCCAGCCGAGCGCCGCGGACGGCGACGCGCGGCCATCTCCGCGCCGGTGCGGGTTCGCAACGTCTGCGCCACAGTGGGCCCCGATGAAGTCACCACCACCTTGGACGTTTCGCGCAACGGCCTGCTGATCAAGGTCTCCGACGCGTCTTTCTACCGCGGCATGGAAGTCGCGGTAACCTTTCCCTACACGCGCGTGAAGGGCGTGCCGCAGGCCGAGCAGATGGGCCGTGTGGTGCGCATCAACGAAATGCCCGGCAAGGGCTACAGCGTGGCCATCGCGCTCGAGGCAGTGAGCGTGGACATCATCAACGCGCAGGGGAAAAGGATTGAACGCTGCGAACCTTCGGCGGCGGATCGGAAAGTCTGGGAAAACTCCGCAACGAATCCCAAAAAGCCCATGGTGCTGGTGGTCGACGCCGATACCGGCGTGCGCATGACCTGCAAGACCTACCTCGAAGCCGAGGGCTACGAAGTGATCGCCGTGGGAACGGCGGACGAGGCCCATGAAGTGCTCGCCATGTTTACGCCCGCGCTGGTGATCGCTGAAATCGAAGGCCCGGATCTGCCGGGCTACGAACTTTGCGCGCACATCAAGGGCACGCCGCGCCTGCAAACGACGCCCGTGCTTCTGCTCACCAGCTCGGCTTATCCAAGCGACTACGCCAACGCCCACTCGCTGGGCGCCGTGGTCTGCATGGCCAAACCCTTCCGCCAGGAGCGGCTGGGACACGTGGTGCGCCTGCTTGCGCCCACGGCAAACGCCAAGATGCAGACGGCCATGGCCTGCACGCCCGATCCGCAACGCAAGACCGTAAGCGGCAAGAAGGAAGGGTCGGCGGTCAAGAATCCGCCGGGTCGTTTCCGGCTGCGCTCGCCCTGGTAGTGGCCGCGGTTAGCGGCTGATCCGATAGTTCGCGGCTGCGATGGGTTAGGCCGCGGCTAGCGGCCGCTAGCAATTCGATGGAATGTAGCTTCTTAGACCTGAGGCTTCTAACGCGTGCAGAGTCGGCAAAAACCTCACCTCCGAAGGAGTGAGCTACATAAACCTTGAGCGCAAGTGGGTGTCATCCCGAGCGACCAAAGGGAGCCGCGTGCCCGCCGTGGCGGGAGGGATCTCTCTTCGTGTGAACGCATCGCCGGGCGTGACGTCCAAGAGAGATCCCTCGTCGGCCGCCCAAAACATAGAGGCAGGCGGCCTCGCTCGGGATGACACCGTAAGGTCGATCGCGGTTATTAGTTCAATGGAATGTATCTCAGGTCTTTAGACCTGAGGCTTTTCCCGCAGTTTGGGCAAGGAGTACGGCAACGATTCACCGCAAGCGCGACCCACTACCGAAGTCCAAGACTTCCCTCGAAGCGGTAGTTGATCTTCGCGCGCTGCAAATGCGGCCCGCTCCCCTCGCACCGGTGAAAGGGTCGCCGGTAGAAGGCCCGCCGCTCGCGCTTCCCCTCAATGTGGAGCGCCTCCCCGTGTCCGCATTGCCTCTCTCCGCACGCGTGCATGTGCAGAACCGAGCACCATCACCGCCAGCTCGAAACCCACGCTAAAGGCCTAGCCTTCCCATTCCAACCGCTATTTCAAGAACCTAAGTAAGCGTCGCCCAACCCGTATCACATGCCGGGGATTCATGTGGAGTGCGGGAGCGCGGTGTCATCCCGAGCGACGCCGTCTTGTGGCCGACGAGGGATCTCTCTTCGATTTCGCGCTCGGCGATGCCTTCACACGAAGAGAGATTCCTCGGGCGAAAGCAGCCCTCGGAATGACACCGTGATCGGCGGCCGGCGCAGTAACTTTCGTATCCCCGCCTCGCGAGCGCCGCCTAAGGGACAGGGGTAACGCCCAGGGCGCACCCCTCGTCCGCCGTCCTGCGCCACGCGAATTGCACCGCTACAATACAGGTATGGAATGCCCTAAATGCGGAGGCCCTGCGCGCGACATTGCGCGTTTCTGCCCGCGCTGCCACGCCACGCTGCGCTACGACTGCCCCTCGTGCCACCACGAGCAGCGCCACGGCGGCAGCTGTGACAAATGCGGCGTCGATTTCCTGAAATACCTCGGCGCGGTGGTAGCCGGCAAGCGGGCGGAAGCGGATGCCGTGCACGATCGCATCGAGCAGCGTTCGAATATGATCAAGCACCTGCTCTATACCCCCTTCACACTGGGGATTCCGCTGCTGCGTGAGCTGCTGGGGGGCGGCCGCAAAGATCGCCGCTGATTTTCTCTCGACCGTCTGTATGTCCCGCCGCCTGTCGCCCTGTAAGCCTCCGCTCCGGCCTTCTTGGCACCCGCTTCGACGCCGCTTTCAGGCCTGCTGTCGGACCCGTCGCCGGAATTGTCCTCGGCGGCTGCTGATTGCGCCGCAAAAAATAGCGCCAGGGCGGGAACAATTCGCTGCGCTCGAATTCCCTGCCCGCCGCGCGCTTCACTTCCGCGTACCAGTAGTCGAACGTTCCCTCCGAAACGCCCACCAGGCGCACCGCGCGCTTGTACTCCACGCTGTGCACGAAACAGATGTTGAAGAGCTTCAGCCGCCCCTTCCACTCCGATCGCCCCAGCGCTCGCCGCCCGATGCGCTCGAAGTCCGCCACGTACTCGCACGCGCGCGCGCGATCGGGCCGCCACAAATAGCCCGATGACGGCTTGTCGAGATCCAGCGAATGAATCGCGCCTGTCGAATCGGCCAGCCATTCGCGCAGCCCGCGATAACGCCCGTGGCAATCGTTGAAAATCTCCGCTGGTTTCATTCGTCGCCTCTCACCTTTTGCTGGCTCAATTCCTGCTAACTCCGTCGTTACCCTCTTGATGTCTGGAGATTCAGTTCTCGCGCGGCGGATCGCCGGTGTCGGCAAACATCGCTCCCGCCGCCCAAGTGTCCTGGCCGCGATCGAGTTCCTCTTCCACCACGTCGAGGCACGCGCGAAAACATTCGCGCCAGCCGTTCAGATATCCGCGCGCGTATTCATCGGCAAGCCGTTCCCGCTCGCGATGCGCTCGCTGCACCTCGAACACTTCGGCGCGCTCGATCGTCGGCGCTGCCATGGCCATGCGCCACCGATATGCGAGTTCCCGCGAGATGCGAAGCACCAGGTGCAACGGCGCGGGGAAATACACGCCAACGCGCCTGCGCGGCTCATACCAAGCCAAGCGCCAACCGCGCGGAATCACTGCGCCATGGCCCGCCACACGCGGTACGCGGAACTTCGTCACCCTTCTAATCACACGCTTCATCGCTCTTTGGAGGAATCGCCTCATCCGCGCGTCACCTCCGGGCCCGTGCCCACATGTAGTTCGCGCCGTACTTCTTCGTCGCGCTCCATGCGCCACAATTGCAGGCGCATCCGCGCTTCAGCCAAAAATTGTCGCGGAGAGATTTGCGGCTCCGGGCCGTGGCCATTCGCTTCATAGGTCTGTCTCTTCTCGGAGTGTTTCTGCGATGCTTGCTTTCCGTAGCCGTTGTGGTTTTGGTGTGTGGTTTGATCTAAACAGGAAGAATTGTGGTTTTGCCTTGTTGGGTTTTGGGGGCTGTGGAAATCTCTGTGGATTTCGCGTGGTTTTTCTTCTTTATATCTTTCTACAGATGAACTACTTATCCCGCCCGCAAATTGTTGGTTCTGCTGCGGATCACTCGCACTCGCTCCGCAATTCTGCGGGCGCCCCTCCGCGATTTCGCGGCCACCCCCCGCATTTCTGCGGCCTCCCTGTGGAAATTGTGGAAATTTCGAGAATTTCTTGGCCTTGGTGATCCGCACGCTTACGCCGTCACCCACCGCATCGGTCTCGACGTACCCGGCCCGCCGCAGCGTCTGCATCCAGCGCTCCAGGGTGCGCCGGTTAAATCCCGTTTCCTCTTCGATCTCACGATAGCTAACCGGCGCGCCGCCTAGCACCCACCCCACTCCGTCGTGCTGGCGCGTCTGGCGCAGCACGAGCCATCCATAGAGCCAAATCGCGGCGCCCATGCGCTCGTAATGGCGCGCCTCAAATAGCACACCGCGCAGTCCCGCGTTATAGTCCTTGCCTCTCACTGGTCGGAGTCTTTTCCCCTCAACGGTTGTAGTCTCTTCCTCTCACCGAGCTCGGAGGCGCACTCAGCACTCCCCGCAGTACGGCATGCGGATTTCGACATACCGCGATCGATCGACCGCAGAAGTTTTCAGCCGCTTGACGTGCATAATCGACGGCCGCCTGCGGCAGAATCCGCAGAACAGATCTCCTTGCAAATTCCGATACTGACCCCGCTTTTTCCCCGCCATTCGCACCTTGCGGCTGTGATACGAGCGCCTACGATGCAGCTGTTCCCTCGCCGTGTGCCGAGGATTGGCCCGCCATCGCCGCATGTATGCCCGGTTGTAGGCCTTGTGCTCCTCTCGCAGCGCTTCCTCGCGGCTCTGCATCCCGCCCGGACACCCACCCTGCAAAATTCGTACGACCTCGCTCGACGCCATGGCTCCCTCCATACCAATCGAGACTTGCCGCCCGCCACGAACGGCCGGTACTACTACCCCAGTACTATTGCGTTACTGTATTTACATGTTATTCTCCGCGGCGTTTTTCCCTTTCCGCTCTCGGGGACAATCCTAAACGGAGTGTTCGGGCATGAGCGACTCCCAGCCGCCGCTCGACTTTTTTCTAACGTCGTCCGCTACCGGTCTCCAATCGTTTGAACTCTCGCGAATGAACCGCGCCGCCAACCTGCGCAAGGAACTGCGCCAGGTCATGGAGGAATGGATCCAGGCCGAAGTGAACGCGCGAGTCGCGCGCTGGGTGCTGGAATCGCGCCGCGCGCACGCGCTCGCATGCCAGGTCGATCTCCTGCCTGCGACCGGCGCCGCCGAACCGCATTCGTCCGAGCATTTGCCGCTGCATTCGCCGCTGCATTCGCCCCAGCATTCATTCGAGCAACTTCCCATTTCATTTCTGCCGGCGCACGAAGGACCTTCCGCACCCCTCCCCGCGCTCGAATTCTCTGCGCCCTCATCGCCTGCCGACGATGGCGACTCGACCGTAGGGCCGGTCGGATCCGCAGATGAAGCCGCGCGGTCTCCATCAGTCACCGTTGCGACGCCGGATGCGGCGACAACGATTGCTGCGCCACGGCCGAGTAGCGAGGAGCGCGTTTGTTGGCATATCGAGGACGTTTCCGAGAAGCGTTCTTGTAACGTCACCACAGCCACGCCCCCGGCGACCCCGGCACCACTGAGCGAGTCAGCGAGCGAATGCGCCGCCGGGAACGCGTCTGCGCTTGATCGTTGCGCCCAGCAGAGCGTCGCCGTACTCCACGATCTCGGCCGCGCCGCGCCTCCCCATCGACGCACGGCGCTGTCTTCCGCTTCGACACAAGTCGAAGGTGCAACGCTGCTCGGGCGCAGGCCGACGCCCACGCCCGCGCGCAGCTTTGTCTCGCGCGAATACGTCCACGCCGTCGCGTAGCGCGCGATGTCCCCGCTCACGATGAACGTCCGTTGCTCCGTCACACCGAACACCGCACGCTCAAACCATCAGCGTGGCTCCTGCTTTTTATGAATTCCATGCGCTTATCACCTTGCGTCGTCTTTGCGGCGGCCGTGCCTGGCCAACAAGTTCTCTGCTGTCCGCACTCTTAGTCGGCGTCACTACCGCGTCTTCCGGCCGCTTCCTAACCGTTTCGCAAAGCGTTAGACCGGTGCCACGGGACCTCCGATGTCCTACTTTTCACGACACCGACTGCGTGCATTTGCATCGCCCCGGTTAACGCCTGTCACCAGCACCACTTCCGCTCTGCTTTGCGCTCTGCCCACGGCTTGTTTCGTGACGCGGATGCGCACCCCACGTTGTTTTTCCCACGGCGTGCACTGCTCCGCATCTTTAGCATGTCTAGCTCCGCCTTTCCGTTCGCCTCATGCCCAGCCCAACGAGAACAACGGCAATGACGGCAACGCGGCTACCGGTGTCGGCCATCGGAGCTGAGCCACAATCGCAACACCGGCCATACTCCGGGGCCGACGCTCGGGTGAGTCAAGACTCGTGGCCGCGACCGAACTCGTGAAGCTTTTCGCGGAATTCATGAATCCTGGACTCGATCGACTTTCTTGTCGCGAAATTCACGTTCCGCGCTTGACCGAATGTCTTTTCCATTCTCAGTTCCTCCCTTTCTCAAGGCGCGGCGCCTTCCCTCTTCGAGCACTCCCTGATCGCGCCGTGGGCAACCTAATTTCCGCCCGAACATAGCCTATTCATTAGCAGTACGCTTGTGAGGGAGCTGGTTCCTGCGGTGGTGGAGTGCGAGAAATCGGGGGATCTCACGCCTGAAACGTTGAGTCGAAGCGTTGGAAATACGACAGCGAAAAAAGCAAGACATCAGCTCCGCAAATTAAGCTGAGTACCCGAGGAGGCCGGAGTTGGCGCCCGGTGTTCGCCAGTTTCGCTGGCGACGGGCTGCGGCGCGGGGCTGGTTCGCGAAGGGCTGCGATTTCGGCGCGATCGAGCTTCTTCGCCGCGATCGAAACGATTCGGTCGGAATTCCACAAATAGCCAACGCGAAAACTAAGCGACTCAGCGGCGCGGCTAGCGGGGCGGGCGCGTACCGCGCGGGGTTTACGGCGCGAAGCCCGGGCGTCGGATTTTCGGCGCGGCGGACGACGAGCGCCAGTTCCACTCACGCGACAGGGCCATTGGCTGCGCGAGCTAGCCGGGCGCAGGCTTTTCGGTGCGGCACCGGGGATCTAACGGCGCTGCGCTGGGTCTATTGGCGCGCGGGCCGGCGGGCGCGCGTTCCACCGGCGCGAAGCCAAAGCGCGACGTTCCCGGCGCAGCGTCCCGCGGTGGCGCTGCTGATTCGAATGAAGCTACGTCGCAGCGTTGCTACCGGAAAAGCGAAAACACTAAGTAAAAACAGAAACTCGTTTGGCGGCACGAATGTGAATTTTAGCGGCGCCGGTCGGTCGGGCTTAGCGGCGCTTGCTGGGAGCTAGCGGCGCGGGGGCCAGGGCTCTAGGAGCTGTTCCTTGCGGTATAGCAGGGCGTTGATGTCGTAGGGGGCGAGCTCGAGGTTGTGGCCGTGCGTGATGGCGTCCGTGGGGCACGCCTCGACGCAGTAGCCGCAGAAAATGCAGCGCGAGTAGTCGATGTTGTAGACCTTAGCGTAGCGCTCGCCAGCGGAGATGCGCTGCGTCTCGGTGTTCTCGGCAGCCTCGATGTAGATGCAGTTCGCCGGGCAAGCGGCTGCGCACAAGAAGCATCCGACGCACTTCTCGAATCCGTTTTCGTCGCGCTGGAGTACGTGGATTCCGCGATAGCGGGGCTGCACGGTCGGCGGGTTAGCCGGGAAGTTCTCGGTGGTAGTTTTGCGGAACATGGTGCGCAAAGTTACGGAGAAGCCTTTGCACAAGGTCACAAACGTCTCGCCGACTTCCCTTACGATCGATGGCATGGAGTGCTCACTTTAGCAAAGTTAATGCGGTCAAGCAATTGCGGGCCGCGGGAGCGGTTTCGCGTTTTGTCGTCGACCATTAGAAACACTTCTCTCCGCCCATTAATTCAGTAAGGCCTTGTTGGCTTTCATACATTACAAGCTTGCTCATTCCCCCGGCGGCGCGACGGGCGCGGGTTCGGCGATGCGTCCTTTGCCGGTGATGGCGGCGATGATCTGTCGTCCGTGGAAGCGCCCGTTCTCGATGAAAATGTCCGAGGTGTTTTTGCCTCCGACGACCACGCCGGCGACGTAGATGCCGGGGACGTTGGTCTCGAGCGTGTCGGCGGTCACCTCCGGGCGCAGGATCTGCGGATCGAGGCGAATTCCCTGCTTGCGCAGGAAGTCGAAGTCGGGATGGTAGCCGGTCATGGCGAAGACCTGCGCGGCGGGGATGGCTTCTTCGGCGCCGGAATTCGTGCCGGAATTCTTGATCCAGACGCGGCCGGGCTCGATGCGCGTCACGTCCGTGCAAAACAGGGCGCGGATTTCGCCCGCGCGGATGCGGTTCTCGATGTCCGGCTTGACCCAGAATTTCAGCGTTTTCCCCAGCTCCGGGCCGCGATGCACCAGGGTGACGCGGGCGCCGGCGCGGAAGAGATCGAGCGCGGCCTCGGCGGCGGAGTTCTTCGCGCCGATGACGACGACCTCCTGATTCCAGTAGGGATGCGCGTCGGTGAAGTAGTGCGAGACGTGCGGAAGATCCTCGCCGGGAATGCCCAGCCGGTTGGGCAGGTCGTAGTATCCGGTGGCGATGATGATCTTGCGTCCGCGATATTCCCGAGTGACGCCTTGACCCGCTTCTTGCCTGGGAGCCAAGCCCTCCCCAGGGCCAAGTTCGGCAGTTGCCTCGCCGGTGGTCAGCTCATCCGTGGTGTGGACGACGAAAGCTCCGTCGCGGCCGTCGATGCGGCTCACGCGCTCGTAGAGGCGCGTTTCGACTCCGTAGTGGTCGACGGCGCGGCGATAGTATTTCAGGGCCTCGGCGCGGGTGGGCTTGCCTCCTGTGGAAGTCATGGGGAGGTCGCCAATCTCCATGCGCTCGGGCGTGGTGAAGAAAAGCATGTTGGTCGGATAGTGGTAGAGCGAGTTGCAGAGGCATCCCTTGTCGATGACCAGCGGGCGCAGGCCGGCGCGCTTTACCTCGATGGCGCAGGCGAGGCCCGTAGGCCCGGCGCCGATGCAGATGACGTCGTATGTCGGCTGTGGCTGCGAGGTCACGATATGCGCTCCCAAACAGCCTGAGTTAGTGACGGGTAGATTTTGCGTTCAGTGATTGTTTTCAGCGAGTTATGGCGAATTCTACCTTGTTCACAGTGTCTGGTAGGCTTGTCATGCAAGAAAGCCAAAGCGGGTAAAGGTTCGACCTTTTGGGCGGTCCGAGGGGTCGAAATAAAGTTCCGGGCTGCTTCGACCCCCGGTGATTGTTTCCAATGACTTACGAGGGGGTGAGTCCGAACGGTCGTTCCGGGCTGGGTCGAAGGGTCGTGGTACATGGGAGCTGGCAACGCAGGAGCAGGAGGCTGCGGACTTCCCGGGCCGCTGAACGGGAGTTTACCCGCCGCGGCGGGCGGCGTTCTCCTTCCCATCCTCGTCGTCATTTGCATCCTCTGCCTCATCTCTCTTCCTGCTTCCCTGCCTCGTTGCGTCCTTGCATCTTTACTTTGCCCGGACTGCAGGCACACCGATAAGTTTAAGGCCGAATCGGAGAAGGTCAATATCAAAGGCCTGTGGAGATTTTTGGGGCGATCAGGTAATCAGTGCTGAACCTTAGTCGCCGAACGCGTGGTAGAATCCCGCCCAACGCTGGCTTGGAGGTTCGACAAATGGCCGGGAAAGCTGATTCCGAAGTTAAGGCGATGGACACAGCTTGGAATGTTCTCTCAGGTCTAGAGCCTGACGAGCAAAGAAGAGTCTTGGTTTGGCTGATCGATAAACTGAAGCTATCTGGGACCGTATCTCTCTCTGCGCCCGCGCATGGAACTCCGGCAGCGGCTCGGGGGCCGGCATCACGGCAAAACAGTTTATGGCGCAGAAAAAAGCGAAGACTGACGCCGAGCGAATAACCTGCTTGGCTTATTTTGCAGCACGCTACCGCGATACTGCGCAATTCAAAACGAAGCAGCTAACCGATCTCAACAAGGAAGCCGCGGGTTCGCCTTTCTCAAACGCGGCTGTCGCGGTGAACAATGCAACACGCGATCAGTATCTGGCTCCTGCGGGCGGCGGTCGGAAACAGGTTACGGTTCGCGGGGAAGCGGTTGTCGAGGCACTTCCGGCACCGTGAAAGGCTCAAGGTCGCCCTAGAGGAAAATCCCGGTCGCCGCCGCAAACCGCCGAAACCTAAGCGCCGCAAACTCTGAGGACGGTAGCTTTACGTGCTTGAGGTCATAAGAAAAGGTCTACATGGCTTCCACGACAAGAGACTCGTGGACGAGCTCCTTGAGGCGTATGTCGAGGCAAAACGGAACTTCTATCTTGGCGGTCTGAGGCTGAGTGCTGTGGAAGGCGGCCGTTTCTGCGAAGCAGCTTTCCGTATGCTCCAAGAGAGAACCACGGGAGCCTTTAAACCTTTGGGTAAGCAGTTGGACGTCGAAAGGCTAAGGGACGACCTTTCGAAGCTTCCGGCCGTTTCCCAACCTGATTCTGTCCGGCTACACATACCCCGCGCGCTTAGGGTTGTTTATGACGTCCGGAATAACCGGGATACCGCGCATTTGGCTGATAACATCGACCCGAATCTTCAAGACTCGACTTTAGTGGTATCGATATTGGATTGGACACTCGCGGAATTCGTCCGTTTGTATCACACAGTCCCAGCCGATGAAGCCCAAGACATCGTTCAGTCCCTGGTGACGCGACGGGCACCTGTGGTGCAAGATTTCGCGGGATTTCTAAAGATTTTGACTCCGGATCTGTCGGCCGGGGACCACCTTCTCGTGCTCCTCTATCAATGCGGGAAAGTCGGAGCAGGGTACACGGACCTTGCGGCTTGGTCAAAGCCGACGATGAGAGCTAACTTGAACGCAACTCTGAATCGACTAGTGAATGACCGCGCTTTCGTACACTTCGATGGAGCAGCATACTTTATAACCGAGAGTGGGATGCGCGAGGTGGAGAAACGCAAGCTCTACGAGATGTCCGAGTGACATTGGGAGCGGCCCGGCGAGTGAGCTCCAGCTGCTCCTCCTTGGGCAAGCAACTGCCTTCCGCGGGTAGAGGTTAGGGCATGGGTGGGTTTCGAGACTTCACAGGTCGCTACGCGGAACACGTGCAGCGGAACATAGACAACGCGGCGCCAGGCGCGATGCGCCATGAGTTGGTTGACTTCGTCTTTCACCTCGCCGGTCAAAGTGCTGGACAACTTCAAGAAAGAAGAATCTACGAGACAACGGGACTTGTGCTGGGTGCTGGCATCACCGCTAACCCGTACGGCGGATACTTAGCCAGGGTGTCGCGGGACGCAGGGGCAGCTGAATGGCCGCGCGTGTATGACTGGATTGCGAGGCTCTGGCTGGAGTTCGAACGGGTGGGCCTGCACGTCCTCTACCGCGATGGTGTGAATAGAATTCTTGCGGCCAATGGCGTTGCGTGGGACTTAGATGAGATGGGACATTTACAACGCGCCGTACCTGATCCTCTTCGCGAACAGATCAACGCTGCTGGTGGTATGCTGCGTGAAAGAAGGTTCGCTGCTGCTCGTCAGACCTTTGACCTTTCCAAGCAAGCCTTCGACGACCGGCCGAGACGTGACCGAGACGCTTGTGCAAACGCCTACGACGCTTTGGAATCTGCGGCGCAAATAGCGTACGACATGCCAGGGGCAACGTTCGGTGAGGTTCTGAACGCTGTCGGGCGGCGCGGCGAGATAAGCCCGCAGGCTGTGCGGTTACTCCGAGCGATTGAGGTATTGGGGCACAATACCTTTCGACACGGTGGCGCCGAGCCATTCGCGCTGTCGCCTCCGGAAGTAGATTTTATTTATACCTCCTGCGTCGCTGCGATTTTGGTGTTCGCTCATTGACAGAATTCAACTGTCCCAATCTCTCGAGGCTAGTTCAGCGGAAAGGTCTTCAGTCGAGCGAGCCGTTTGGGCTGAAGGCGGGTAAAAAGCGGTTGCGGCATGTGATTGAGGCGGTGGTGGTTTTAGCCGCGGTGGCAGGTTGGGCATACGTGGCGGTGAATGTGCATCGGCAGAAGGATCCGGTGGTGATTGTGAAGAAGCATTTTCTGTTCTATCCGGAGTACTCGCATGGGGTTTGGACGGAGGCGTCCTGCACGACTGCTGGCGCGGGCACGGAGTCAAAACCGGGATCGGGTTCGGCTGCGGGCGCGGGGGCGAGTTCTGGCTCAGAGGTCAAAGGGTGCAGCGACGTGACGTATACGATTCCGGTGAAGGGTTGCGGTAACGTCACGTTCGATTGGAATGTCTTTCCCGGCGACGGCGATGTGGATGCGACGTGGATGTACAACCCGCCACCCACCTTGGCGGGCAAGCTCCCGGGCGGCGGTCAGAAGATAGATGAGGCGGCGTATCCGTTCTATGCGTTCATGGGCGAGGATCAGAGGTTCATTGATTCACCGGCGTTGGGTAAGGCGGTGCCGGAGGAGTGTGCGGTGAAGTGATTGGTGATTGGTGATTGGTGGGTGGTGATTGGTGGAAAGGCAGGTCAACACCTAAGACCCACCTGTCGCGAAAGGCGCGCCAGATGGGGCACCCGGAAAAGCAAGAAGGAAGAGAGATGGTTCGGCTGCGCTCACCACAAGTTCCCTCCCGCCCAGGCGGGCAGGCTCTAGCCGCCTCGCTCGGGATGACACACGAAGCATAAAATGCGAAGACCCACCTGCCGCGAAAGACGCGCCAGATGGGGCACCCGGAAAAGCAAGAAGGAAGAGAGATGGTTCGGCTGCGTTCACCACAAGTTCCCTCCCGCCACGGCGGGCAGGCTCTGGCCGCCTCACTCGGGATGACACACGAAGCATGAAATGCGAAGACCCACCTGTCGCGAAAGGCGCGCCAGATGGGGCACCCGGAAAAGCAAGAAGGAAGAGAGATGGTTCGGCTGCGTTCACCACAAGTTCCCTCCCGCCCAGGCGGGCAGGCTCTAGCCGCCTCACTCGGGATGACATCGGGAAAGATAAGCGCAAGGCGGGCGCAGCAAGCAGCGCCCCTACGAAGAGAAAAACAAAAGCGTAGCGGACCGTTTCTTACGCGCGTCTAGTTTTTGTAGCGGCCGCCTTCAGGCGGGCGTATTTTGCTTTGCCCTGTGCTCTTGGCATACGAGTGCGGCACCCGAAAGAAAAACCAAAAAGCAGATCCCTCGCCTGCTCGGCGCGCTGGCTCCGGCAGCCTCGCCCGGAACGCTTGCTTTACTCTTTTGTAGGGGCGCTGCTCGCTGCGCCCTGCCTTGCCGTTTTGTTGTTGGTTGTCAAAAGGCTGCCGGGCTCCCTCGGCTTCGCTCGGGACAATTCACACCCCGGCGCTACGTCAAAATCTTCCACGCCCGCGTGTCCATTTGGCGTCACCCCTCCGCAACTCTGCGTATCCGTATTTCCCACAATAGACAGCGCGCCTCACTTTGCGTTAGCGTGAGTCGGGGCGCTATTCACACCCCGCGGAGAAGCGACATGAGCGACGCTGCTGTAGCCGGACGCAACGCCAAAAACGCCCGCCTAAAAAGCGAGGCGGCCGCTACAAAGGCGAGAGCCTGCCGAGGGAGCTCCGGCATGAACAGGCCCCGCACGAGTGCGTTCCAATGCGCTGCCTCATCTGCAGCAAGTATTCCCTGGCTCTTCGCGAAAGGCCGAAACCGCAGGACGAAACCTTCGACCCAGCCCGGAACGCCTCGATGGACTCACCCCCCTGTAACTCATTCAAAACAATCATCGAGGGTCGAACCAGCCCGGAACTCTATTCCGACCCCTTCGACCATCGTTTCGCTTGGTTCTTACACCGAAATCTCGCAAAAGACCGATGCGAAGAACACAGGGCAAAGCCAAAACGCCCGCCTGAAGGCGGCCGCTACAAAGCCAAGGCGGGCGCAGCGAGCAGCGCCCCTACGAAAGTCACGAACTTTGGCTTTCGGGCATTACAAGCTTGCTACGAGCTTGCTTGTTCAAAACGGCACAGTCTTCGGCCTGGGCGCTCGGCGTACCTTACGGGGGTCAACTTCACGCGCACGGAGGCACGGCTAGAGAGCGGGAGGCGCTATGAACGAAGATGGTTCTGAACGACCTGATGGACTGCGCGACGGCCTGGGCGATGGACTGCAGGAAGGCCGGGAGGGTAAGACTGGCGACAAGCGGTTTTCGCTTTTGGTCGCGGTGGAGGCGCAGATCCTGCAGTCGATTTCAGTGCGCGCGCCGCTTTGCGGCATCTTGCATGCCATTTCCGGGGCGCTTGATTGCGACATTCGCAACGTGGTTTCGCTGATTTCGCGCGGGGATGGCGACGGGAATGATCTTGGCGCTATCGGCGATGGGGCGAAACGTTTTGGTCTGCACGCCTTCTGCTTCGCGGGAATCTTTAGCGAGCATGACGAACTGATTGGATCGCTGCAGATGTTTTCTTCCTTCCGTCGCAGCCCCTCGGTCGAGGAGTCGCGGTTGATCGAGCGGGCCACGTGCCTGGCGGCGATCGCGATCAATTTGGACATTTATGCAAGTCGCGAGGCTTCCGATGCGGCTAGGCTGCGAGCGTACCTGAATTAGGGTTGCGCGAGCCGAAGGCCCACCTGTCGCGAAAAACGCGCCAGATGGGGCACCCGGAAAAGCGGGAACGTCAAGAACCGCACCCTTGAAAGGCGCAAGGGTGCGGCACCCGAAAAACCGAACGTCAGTGGATGACGCCGGCCACGTATAAGATCAGGACGATTACGAGGACCGTGCCGAGGACTCCCAAGCCGCCGCCGGTGCCCCATCGAGAATATCCGTAGTAGCCGCCGCCTCCGCCGAACAACAGAACCAGAATGATGATGAGAAGTAACATCGAGAATCTCCTTTTCGCTTACGCGAAATTCATAGCGAATTACGATTGAGCAGAATCAGCCGCGGGCGATGGCTTGGGCGCCGCCCGGAGCGCCTCGGGATGCGCTGTGGCGCGCAGCCCGCGGATGAAGCGGTGGTCGCATCGGTCGCATCGGAATGGCCGCAGGAAGAGCAGCGCCAGAATCTTGCGTTCGAAGACGCCTCTGCGAGTCGATCGGTGGATGCGGTCGCTGCGGCAGAGCGGGCACGTCAACATGGCAGGTCTCCTGAAGAGGCAAAGTGATTTTGCGCTAGTGGCGGGTGTGAAAACTGTGCCGTTTTGTACAGTTTTGGGGCAAAGGCGCACCGGCCTCTAGTACGGAAAGGCCGGGGCGGTGCTATGATGCGCGGCAATAGGTGCACCAACACAGGTGAATAGGGGGATGCCGATGAGCTGCCGGACGAAACTTGCTGTCGCTTTGCTAATCATTTTAGGGATGTGCGCGTGTGGCGCGCGGATCGAGGCTCAGTCGCCGCCGATTCCGGTTTATCTGGTGCACCCGCTGCGCGGCGGCGTGTATTGGATCGAAGGCGGGGCGGGATCGAACAACGGGTTCATCATCGGCGATAAAGGCGTGATCGTGATCGACACGAAGACGACGGTCGATTCGGAGAAGCTCACGCTGGCGGAGCTGGCGAAGATTACGTCGAAGCCGATCACGACGGTCATCCTGACGCACAGCGACAGCGACCACACCATGGGGCTGCCGGCGCTGCCGAAGGGGCTGACGATCATCGCGCAGGAAAATTGCAAGAAGCAGCTGGAGGCCAACGCCGCGAAGGGCGGCCCGAATGCGCTGCCGAAGGAGTATCTGCCGACCAAGGGCGTGGGCATGATGGAGTCGATGACCATCGACGGCGTGCGCATCGTGATGGTGCACAAGGCGCCGGCGCATTCGATCGGCGACTTGACGGTGTTTCTGCCGGAGCAGAAGATCGCGTTTACCGGCGACGCGTTTAATTCGCGGCTACCTGGGCCTTACATCCACATTGACGAGGGCGGCACGGCGTCGGGTTGGAACGAAGAGGTGCGGCAGATGATCGGGCTCGACGCGGAGCTGTACGTGGCTGGGCACGGCAGCCTAGTGATGAAGTCGGAGCTGGAGCGCAGCGTGGCGGCTAGCGAGAAGGAGTTCGCTGCGGTGAAGGCGATGGTGGCGCAGGGCAAGTCGCTCGCGGAGATTCAGCAGGCGCTGGGCGAGAGCGCGTCCGCGCCTCTGCATCATGCCGATGGGCGGACGTTGCCGTTTTTTTCGGAGTACGCGTATAAGGAGTTGACGGCGAAGAAGCAGTGAGTGGTAATCGGTGAGTGGTGATTAGTGATTAGTGAAATCGACGGCGTGCTGCGGGTAAAACTGCACAGGTATAGGTACCGCGTGATTCATCGAGAAGATGAGAAATAAAATCAGCTTTCTTCATGCTCCCTTGTGGATTCTCGTAGGGGCTCTACTTTGGATTTCGAGCGTCCGGACGATTGCCGCCGGGCCGCGCGAAGGCAAGGTCGAGACCGTGGTCTTGATGCGGCATGGCGAAAAGACTCCTGAAGAGCGCGGACAGCTTAGCTGCAAGGGTCTAAATCGCGCGCTCGCTCTTCCGGACGTGCTGATCAAGCGGTACGGACGGCCCGACTTCATTTTTGCGCCCAATCCGTCGTCGCAAAAGGAGGGCGCAAACGGCACGCTCTATTCCTACGTGCGTCCGCTGGTGACGATTGAGCCGACGGCCATTCGACTGGGACTGCCGGTCGATACACAGATCGGATACAACGAGATTGCGAGGCTGCAAAAAGAACTTTTGGAGCCGAAATATGCCGGCTCGCTGATCTTTGTCGCATGGGAGCACAAGTTCCTCTACCAATTTGCTCGCCGGATGTTGTCGTCGCACGGGAAAGACCCCAGCGTCGTTCCCCAGTGGCCCGGCACCGATTACGACACGCTCTATGTGCTTCGCATTGAACGGTCGGGTGAAACGCCCGAGGTGACTTTCGAAGCCGCCAAAGAGATGCTGGATGGAACGCTGAGCGACACCTGCCCTGGAATTCAGTGATGAGTGGCTAGTGAACGCGACGACATGCTGCGGGTGAAGCGGCGCACTTGAGGGCGCTTCGCGTCGGCCTTATGTCGACGATCAAGAGAGATCCCTCCCGCCTCGGCCGGCAAGCTCCGGCCGCCCACAACATAGAAACGGGCGGCTTCGCTCGGGATGAAACCCGGAGCGGAAGAGGGCGCAGCAAGCAGCGCCCCTACGAAGGTGAGGCGCGCGAGCAAACCTGGCGCAAGAAAGGCGAGAAGAAGCTCCCGCTGGGCAAAATCCAGCACCGGCGGGGGTTCCCTTGCCGTGGCGCAGGGGCTGTGCTAGTGTGAAAGCGGAGGTGCAAAAATGGCTGATAACGCAGGGTCGAAGGTAAGCTTTTTCCTGGTCGGGCTGGGAATCGGCGCGCTGGTGGGTATCCTGTTCGCGCCCAAGTCCGGCGAAGAGACACGCGAATTTCTATCCGACAAGGCCGACGAAGGCCGTGAATACGCGCAACGCAAAGCCAAGGAATTGCGCGAGCGCGCCGAAGACTTGATCGAGCGCAGCAAAGAGATCATGTCGCGGCAGAAGGATTCCCTTTCGACAGCGGTGGATGTCGGCAAGGAAACGTACAAGCGGGAAGCGTCGAAGGCGTCCTAGCGGTAATACGCTTGAGCAGTCTCGATCATCAGCCAGCGGGCCGGTAAAGAGGAGCGGGTATGTCCGGGTGGGTTGAAGCATTCATCGTGATTGCGGCGATCGCGATCGTCATCCAGGCTGCGATCCTGGTGGCGATGGCCGTGCAGATGCGCACGGCGTTGCAGAACTTCACGCGCATCGCGACGCAACTGCAGGCTCGGGTCGACCCCATTCTGCTGCGCACGAACCGCATTCTCGAGAATTCCGAAGATCGCATCGCGAGCATCATGAGCGATGCGTCCGAGGTGACGCGGATCGCGCGCGGGCAGGCGCAGAAGATGGATCGCGTGGTCACGGAAACGGTGGAGCGGCTACGGATTCAGATCTTGCGCGTGGACCAGATCCTGACCGGGGCGCTCGAAGTGATTGACGAAGCAGGAACCACGGTGCGCCGCAGGTTGTGGGAGCCGGTTCACAAGGCGACCGCCGTGCTGCGCGGGATTCAGGCGGGGCTCGATTTTATCCGCAATGCGCGAGGGCCAAGGCCGCCGGCCTCTGATGCGGTGCGCGAGGATGAAGAGCTGTTTATCTGAAGCAGTGCCGTAAACGAAGAACGCCCGCCTCCCTCGACAGGCTCGGGACAAGTTCAGGCGGCCGCTACAAGGGCAAGACGCACGCCGCAACATTCCCTCGATAAGAGAACCAAAGAGCGCGCACAGGAGTGTCTGTGCCGCAACAGCAACGGCGCCACTACGATGCCGGGGCGTGTTGCGGGCACGGCATGCCGTGCCTCTACAAGAACGACGCCAAGCCTGCCGCAAAATTCCCTCGATAGGAGAACCAAAGAGCACAGACAGGAGTGTCTGTGCCGCAACAGCAACGGCGCCGCTACGATGCGGGGCGCGTTGCGGGCACGGCATGCCGTGCCCCTACAAGAGCACGTCGCAGTATCCGCTCTACGATTCGGAATCGGCGATCCAGCCGCCGCCGAGGACTTCCTCTCCGGAATAAAATACGGCGGCTTGGCCGGGCGTGATGGCGCGCTGCGGCTCGTGGAATGTTACGCGGGCGGTGGTGGCGTCAAGCGGCTCGATTTCCGCAGGCGCGGGCTGGTGGCGATTGCGAATGCGCACGTGCGCGGAGACGGACGCTGGCGGGCGCTCGAACGAGATCCAATTCACGTCGCGCACGATGCAGGAGCTGCGGCGCAACTCGGCATCTTCTCCGACGATGAGGCGATTCGCAGGAATGTCGATGGCGACAACGTATATGGGGCGGCCCGTGGCGAGGCCGAGTCCGCGGCGTTGCCCTACGGTATAGCGATGGAGTCCGGCATGGCGGCCGAGAACGGCGCCTGATTCCGAGACGATGTCTCCCGGTTGTCCCAGCTCTCCCGCAGGCATCGCTGTTCCTTCACGGGCGACGCTTCCCTGCTCTTCCAAATAGCCTTCAATGAACTGGACGTAATTCCCCGTGGGCACGAAGCAGATTTCCTGGCTCTCGGGCTTTTCCGCGACCGGCACGGCGAGGCGGCGGGCGATGTCTCGCACTTCGTGCTTGGTGAGTTCGCCGAGGGGAAACTCAGCGGCGGCGAGCTGCTCCTGCGTGAGGCCGAAGAGAAAATAAGTTTGGTCCTTGGATTCGTCGACGGCGCGAAGGAGTTCGTAGCGGCCGGTTGAAGAATTGTGGCGGATGCGCGCGTAATGCCCAGTGGCGACGCGCGCGGCGCCGATCTGGCGCGCGGTTGCGACGAGATTGTCAAACTTGACGTGATTGTTGCAGAGCGCGCACGGAATGGGAGTACGGCCGGCGAGATAATCGGCGACGAACGGGCGGATGACGGTCTGCTCGAAGGCCTGCTCGAAATTGACGACGTAGAACGGGATGCCGAGGTGGCCGGCGACGCGGCGGGCGTCATGCACGTCGTCGATGGAGCAGCAGCGATGCCCCGCAGCCCTGTTGCTCGAAGGGTCAGCGGCCAGCTGCGGCAGGCGGCGCTGATTCCAAAGCTGCATGGTGAGGCCGACGATGGGCTGGCCGCGCTCGCGCAGCATGGCCGCGACGGTGGAGCTGTCGACGCCGCCGCTCATGGCCACGGCGACGGTGTCCGCTGTGGCAACGGCGGGCGGATTATCGTGCGCCGGGTTGTCGTCCACCGGAACCGAGGCGGGCGCAGATGTTGCGGCTGCCGACAAGAGTTCGATTTGCGTGAGAGACGACATTAACACTTCGTTCGTCATCGGACGCCCACCGGAGCAGCAGATTCGGGCGCGCGCGGCGAAAGGGCGCGGATGCGTTCGACAACACTGGGAATGACGGCGATGGCGTATTCGACTTCCTCGGAACTGGTCGGGCGGCCAAGGCTCAAGCGCAGGCTCGAACGCGCAGCGTCATGCGAAAGTCCCATCGCGAGCAGAACGTGCGACGGCTCGGTCGAGCCGGAGGAGCAGGCCGCGCCGGTGGAACAGGCGATGCCTTGCAAGTCGAGTGAGATCAGTAGCGCCTCACCGCCCGCGCCGGGAAAAGTGAGATTCGTTGTGTTGGGAACGCGTCGAGTGGGATCGCCGTTCACCCGGACGCCGGGAATGCGCTCAAGCAGCGCGGCTTGGAGACGATCACGCAGAGACGCGATGCGCGCGGCGTCTTGCGCGAGGCGCAGGCGCGCGAGCTCCGCAGCCTTGCCCAGGGCAACAATGCCGGGAACATTTTCTGTGCCGGGGCGGCGATCGCCTTCAGCGTGGCCTCCACGGAAAAGCGGAACGAGCGGCGTGCCGGTGCGGACGTAGAGGGCGCCGACTCCCTTGGGGCCATAAATCTTGTGCGCGGAAATGGAAAGTAGATGGACACCGAGGCGGCCGACGTCGACGGGAATCTTGCCGGCGGACTGCACGGCGTCGCAGTGGAAGCGCACGCCGGCTTCTGCAGCGATGCGGGCGATTTCTTCGATGGGCTGGACGGCGCCGGACTCATTGTTGGCATGCATGACGGTGATGAGAACGGTTTCAGGGCGCAACGCGCCGCGAATGGCTTCGGGATCTACGACTCCGCTCGCACCAACGGGGACGACAGTAACGTCGATGCCCTGAGCAATTCCATGAGGGGCCAGCGCCTCGCAGGTTTGCAGCACGGCGTGATGCTCGACCGCTGTCGTGATGATGTGCCTGCGCGGGTGGTCTGAGGCGGCAAGCGAGCCGGAAATGGCGAGGTTGTCGGCCTCGGTGCCGCCGCTGGTGAAGACGATTTCGCTCGACTTGGCGCCGAGGAGCGCGGCTACCGATTCGCGTGCATGGTCGACGGCGGCGCGGGCGCGTTGACCTGCCGAATGAACCGAGCCGGCGTTGCCGAAGCTCTCTCCAAGGTACGGCAGCATGGCTTCGAGGACCTCGGGGTCCACGGGAGTCGTCGCGTTGTAGTCGAGATAGGCGCGCATACGAAGGGTCTACAGTTCAGAATAGCGGGCGCATAGAGGAGGGTCAAGGGCGGGTGAGAAGTGGCGGGTAAGAAGTGGCGATTGGTTAGTGGCGAGCGGCCAGAACTTCGCCGAGTGGCGCTGTCCGGGGATCCTATTAATCAGAAGTTAGGCGCTTCGGCGTGGTGGTAGACTCTGGGGCGAATGGACGAAACGGCGCGACCTGACGATTCGTAAGGCCCGATTCCGCAAAAGCATCTAGCGGCTTGTCAAATCAGAGGCTAAAGATGGAAGACCAACAAAAGACGGAGCAAGATTCTGGAGCGCGAGATCGCCAGATCCGTGCGGCACTGGATCAGCATTGGGCGGCGTCCGATGCCGGCGATCTTGAAACGGAGTGCCTCATCTATCACGAGGACGCGGTGCTGGAGTACCCGCAGTCAGGCGAGCGAACCCGCGGCCGGAGCAACATACAGAAACAGCGCGGAATTCAGCCGAACAAGAAACGCTTTTCTATCCGGCGAATCACTGGCAGCGGCAATCTTTGGGTGACCGAATACATCCTGACGTATGACGGCAAGCCGTCCTACACCGTGAGCATCATGGAATTCGCGGGCGACAAAGTTGCGCGCGAAACACAGTACTTTGCAGATCCGTTCGTTGCTCCCGCTTGGCGCGCTCAATTGGTCGAACGGATGGACACATAACCCCGAGACTCGAGAATCCCAGCACGTCTTCCGATTGATGGCGAGGGAGGGACAAGAGATGGATTGGAAACAGTTGGTCCAGTTTGCGCTGCAGGGTAGCGGTGATTTGGAACAATATGCCATTCTTCTGGTACGCGTTTCGATCGGGCTGTTCTTCGCGATCTCCGGCGGAAACAAACTGCTTGTCCCCGGCGGCACGAAACCTGTTTACGACACGCTCGTTCAGGCCAAAGTGCCGTTTCCCCGCCAGACGGCTTATTTCGTGGCGGGTGTCGAGTTTGTTGGCGGATCCTTGCTGACCGTGGGGTTGCTTTCGAGCGTGGCCAGCACGGCTTTATTGATCGATATGACTGTCGCCACGCTGACCAACGCGATTTCTACTTTGCCTAAAGGACTTTCGCCTATTAACTGGCTCGACGACTTCCTCTACCTTCCGGAAGTCCTGTACGTGCTCTTCTTTATTTGGCTGATCTGCTCCGGTCCGGGAAAGTTCAGCATCGATTACTGGCTCGCGGGCAAGTTACTGAAGTGATCGATCGATGAAGCAGGTTGGCGATGTAACTTCGCCTAAGGTTGGCATCCGTCCGCAATCCACTTTGCGAATAGGTCAATGCGAGCCTGAGGCCAAGCACCTTCCCCTGTAGGAGGCGGGGGCGGCATCACTGTCCCACCGATTCCCCGAATGCGGTCGTAGATCGCGGCTGCATTCGTCTTGACGTCATCATAGCTTCCCAGGTTGAAAGCTTTCATCATGCCCTTAATGTCTCGGTCCGTAAAAAGCGGGCGAATGTCCGCTTGAAAGCTCGTCGGTTTCGTCATTGTTCCTTCCTCACAGCGATTGGATTACCGATCACCTCTTCGGATACGCGGTGAAAATGTAATCGGTCGAGGCTGCTAGGCCGTGGCACGCGGTTCCGCACTTCGTATCGTTCGTCTGTGGCGGCCGGTCTGTTGAGTCGGCAGGCCTGAGCTGATCGGTTGCGGCGTCATACTTGAACGCGGCGAATCCCCATCCGTGGGCGTCTGCGTATTTCTTACTGTCCTTCTCGATGTACTCAAGCTCGGTCAGGTCGCCCGGGACGATGTCGGGCGTACCAGCGGAAAAAGGAGGGGTCGTGATCTTTCTCGGTTCCCACTCGATCTTCGCAATCTTGGAGCCGTCGGGGAAAGGCTTGCCATTGGCCGGGACGCCTTCTCTGTAGGCTTTCATCATCACGGGATTAGCGAGGATCAGCCGGATCACGTGCTGGGCGTCGGTCAGACTGGGGCCGACGCTCTGCCAGTCTTCGTATCCTTTGAACTCAGAGAGCGCGAGCCCGCCGGGCACCTTCACGGTGCTCTTATTCTGCTGGGCCGCCAGGCCGATACCAACCAGACCCAGGATCCCAACGATCAGAGCTGCCCGGATGATCTTCTTGTAGTTCATTTTCTTCCCCCTCGTTTCCGCGAGATTTCCGAGGTCGGGCCACATCTTAAATTCTCGCGGGAAACGAGTCAACAACGAGGAACCGAGACGACCGGGCAAAAGCTGCGGGCCGATTCGCGAAAGCCGACAGCGGCTCGAATCAATTCCAAAGCAAAAGTGCCAATCGGGAGATTGGCGCTCCCAGGTGAACCCTAAAATCCGGGGCGCATGACTGAGGAATCATTTTGCGGGTGCGGTAACTAGGAATACTATTCAGGCTTCCATGCTAGCAAGCAGCCGCCACTCCGGGGATGTGGTTGGCGCCGAGCTGCACGGTGGACGACTACGCCAGCGGTCTCGGTTTGCCCTCCGGTGGACCTCGTGGCGCTGGCCTCAGATCACCCTGCTGCTTGCCCTCCTCGCAGCACTCGTGATTCCGGCCGAGGCGCAAAAGGGTGGTGGCGGCGGCCATTCAGGGAAAGGCTCAACGCCAACGATGCCGGGTAACCCTGGAACATCCGGGTCAAATATTCCGCCCCCCATATATTCTTCGCCGCCAACTTCCGACTCCGCGGCCGATTCCCAGATGCAGCTATCAGAGTCATGCACCCTTTGGACAGACGCCGGCATGCACAGCCCCACGATAAGCGCCGCAAGACTGAACGTGCCGGACAAGGCCATCAACGAATATCAGAAGGCTTGTGGAGACTTGCGGAATAACAAGCTGGACCATGCGGTGCAGCATATGCGCAAGGCGGTGGGAACTTATCCGCAGTATGCGGCGGCCTGGGTGGTGCTGGGACAGATTCTAGATTGGCAACAGAAACGGGCGGATGCGCACCAGGCCTGTTCGCAGGCCATGCGCGTCGACTCCGCCTACATTCCACCCTACGTTTGCCTCTCCGATTTCGCGGCGAGAGAGGGAGACTGGGATCAAGTGTCCGTGCTGATCGACCGCGCGCAGGCGGTGGATCCGATCGGCAATATGTTTACGTTCTATTTTGCGGGGCGGGCGCAATTTCATTTTCAGCAGTTTCAACTGGCGGAAGCGAGCGTGAAGCAGGCGCTCAAGCTCGACAAGGAGCATCGCGTACCCGAGCTGCACTACCTGTTGGCGCGGATTTACCAGGCCAAAGGCGATTCGCGCAACGAAGCGAGCGAGCTGCAGCAGTATCTCAAGGCCGCGCCGAACGCGGCGAATGCCGCACAAGCCAAAACTCTATTGGCACACATCGATGATTTGCGGGCTGCTTCGCCGACGCAAACACAATCGGAAGTATTGAAGGTTACGCTGCGAATGCCGGACGATTCCGCGTTTTCCGGCAAGGCAAGCATCCGAGTGGCGCCCGGTGCGGGCCCTGAGTTGGCGGGCACACCCTCTGGGTCGGACACGGACATGATTTTCGCTGGCGCTTCGGCGGGAACGTACACGATCGAGGTAAGCGCGCCCGGCTTTCTGGGTCTCCGAAAGCAAGCAAGCCTCGAAGCCGGCGGCGGCCTGCAGACTGTCTTTCTGACCATGGAGCCGCTGCCGGAGACGGCAACCACCGAAGCAACGTCACAGCCCTCCGTCTCGCCGGGTGATGTGGCGGGCGCCCTGGCAGATCCGGCACGACCGCCGTGGATTCCGCCAGACATCGACGCCGTCGTGCCTTCGGTAAAAGCAGGCGTGGAGTGCCCACTCGCGCAGGTGGTCAGCGGCGCCGGCCAGCGGATGACAGAGCTGGTGGACAACCTGCAGAAATTCGACGCGACGGAAACGGTGGAACACTTCAAAGTGAACGCGGCCGGCTCGCGCGGCAAGCCTGACACGCGAGTATTCGACTACGTGGTAGCGGTCAGGCCTTCGCCGTCGGGAATCATTCTTCTGGACGAGTATCGCAACGGCAGCCTGGATCCCACACAGTTTCCGGCCGGAATCGCGACGTTGGGACTTTCGTCGATGGCGATGCTTTTTCATCCGAGGCTGGTGTCGGATTTCGACCTTGTTTGTGAAGGGCTCGGAGAATCGGGCGGCCGCCCGGCGTGGCAGATTCACTTCACGCAGCGCTCCGACCGGCCCAATCGCATGCGCGCCTACGTGATCGAGCAACACTACTACCCTCTGCCGCTGAAAGGGCGGGCATGGATTGACGCGGACACCTATCAAGTCCGGCGGTTAGAAACGCAATTGCTGAAGCCTGTCGGGGAGATTTCGCTGAGACAGGAGGATATAGACATTGACTACGCGCCGGTTCAATTTCAGGCGGAGCAGCGAGAGCTGTGGCTCCCGCAGGCCGCTGAGCTTTACGTCGACTGGAAGGGGCAACACTACTATCGCCGCCACACATTTGGAAATTTCAAGCTTTTCGGGGTCGACTCCAGCCAAGAGATTCAAGCACCGAAGGCCTCTTACTGCTTTCGGAATACGAGCGCCCACGAGATCTCCGGGGTGCTCACTGTCTCGCCCATCGCGAAAAGCCCTGCCCAGGTCGCTTCCGTCCACTTCTCGATTCCGGCCGGAGAAAGCGTTTGCAAACTGGTCGGCATGGGCAAGGATGTGAACATTCCGGCGGATCAAGTCGATTCAGCCACTTTCATACACGACGGCCTCGCCGGGACGATAACGGCCGATGCCTCTGCGGTGCGCGTGAGTAACTTGGACATCATTCCTTGAACTGACCCCAGCGTGGCCTTAGGCTGAGTCGTGAAACCAGACCGCGGCTCGAACCAATTCGAAGGCGAAAGCCGCCAATCGGGAGATTGGCGTTCCCAGGCAGACCCGAAACCGATGTCCGACGCTAATCGGGAGATTGGGGGTGAGCCTGGGGCCGACTGGAACATTTTGGGCGGCGGGCGTATCTTCTTGCAAGAGAGGTGGACTATGGAACCGATCGAACGGCCGCGGCGGCGCTCAGTGGTTGGGCCGCTGATTCTGATCTCGCTGGGTGTGCTTTTCCTGATTTTCAACTTCATGCCGGACTTCGACCCCTGGCCGGTGCTGGCGCGGTATTGGCCGCTCATCCTGATTTTTATGGGGCTTGGGAGGCTTTGGGACTACTACGAGGCGAAGCGGCACCCGGGAGAGCCGCGGCCGGCTGTCTCCGGAAGGGCCGTTGCTCTGTTGTTGCTGTTTGTGCTGCTGATAGGGGCCTCCTGGCATGGACGGACCCGGTACGGGCATGGCCATCAAGAATTCCGCGGCGGCGAATCAGAGACGCAGGCGGTGGAGCTGCAGGGCGCGAAGTCGGTGAGCGCGTCGCTCGAGATGCCTTCGGGCACGCTGGCGATTTCGAGTTCCGATCAATCAGGGGGCTCCCGGCTGCTGGATGCGGACTTCCGGTACGGGAGGGTGGCAGGCAAGCCGCACGTGGACTACACCGTAAGCGGCGACCACGGCGATCTCAAGATTGCACAAGGAGACAGCAACGTCCACCTGGGGACAGCCGACAACGACTGGAACTTGCGGTTCGGCGGCGGGGTTCCTCTGGACCTCAAGATCGAAATGGGCGCGGGGCAGGGCGATCTGCAATTGAACGGCCTGAATCTGACGAATCTGGATCTGGAAATGGGTGCGGGCGAGTTGAATCTGGACCTGACCGGGGAGCGCAAGGGCAACTTGAGCGCGAAGGTCGAGGGTGGGGCCGGAACGGCGACTATTCGGCTGCCGAAAGATGTTGGGGTACGCGTGAACGCTTCCGGCGGCGTCGGGTCGATCGACGCGCCGGGGCTGAAGCGCGATGGGGATAACTACACAAACGACGTCTACGGGAAGACGGCGACTTCGATCGATATGACCGTGGAAGGCGGCGTGGGCCAGATCCACCTGGAAATGGAATAAGCGGGTTACTCAATCGCGCCAGTTTCAGCGGCTTGCTTTGACAGCGGCGCGGGGCTCCGATAGGTTCAAAGAAGGGTTAGGTTCGAAGAGGCGCACGGTTTGCGAGGCGCCCGACCTACCGACAGGAGCCCAGCTTGCCACGGCCGATAGTTACGCTGACAACCGATTACGGAACGAACGACCATCTCGTGGGGGTGATGAAGGGCGTCATCCTAAGCATCAACCCCGAAGTCGAGATTGTGGACATTACGCACCACGTTCTGCCGCACGATATTCTTGACGGCGCGCTGAACATCGGGCAGGCCTACAAGTACTTCCCGTCCAAGACAATTCATGTGGTGGTGGTCGACCCCGGCGTGGGCACCGCGCGGAGGCCAATCCTGGTGGCGGGAGATCAGCACTATTTCGTAGCGCCGGATAACGGCGTGCTCTCTTCGGTGTACGACCAGGTGGAAGCGCTGTACGTCTGGAACATTATTTCCGAACACTATTTTCGGCATCCGGTGAGCAAGACGTTTCAAGGGCGAGATATTTTCGCACCGGTCGCGGCGTGGCTTTCGAAGTCTTGGCAGACTTCGGCGTTCGGCGAGGCCATTACGGACTTCGCGCGCTTTGCGATTCCCAAGCCCAAGGCGGCGGGAAACACGGTGAAGGGGCTGGTTCTGCGCATCGATAATTTCGGGAATGTTATTACCAACGTGACTCCGGCTGACGTGCCGGCGCTGACAGCAGAAGGCGGCAAGTTCACGATTCGCGCGGGCAATGGCGCGGTGACCAAGATGGTCGGGACGTTCGCCGAGGCTCCGACGGGCGATACGGTCGGAATTATCGGATCCAGCGGATATTTGGAGATTGCCTTGAACAAGGGCAACGCGGCGCGGACGTTGGGTGTGGCGCGCGGAGCCGAAGTGACAGTAGAAGTAGGGTAGGTCTTCGCCGCAGAGACGCAACAAACAAAATTACCCCAGCAGTGCTTTCGCCAGCATTTCTTTTCATCACAACAGCGGTTCATATCAGTGGCAATCTCCCGAACGGGCGCAGCAAGCAGCGCCCCTACGAAGAAAACTTCCTACCTCGCAGCGAGTATCCCTATGAAGAAAATTCCGCCAATCGGGAGATTGGCGTTCCCGGGAGGCTGCGGCTAGCGATTGAGGGAGGCGATCATCAGGTAGGAGCGCATGCGGGGGTCCATCCAATCACGCAGGGCGTCGCCGAGGAGGTTGAAGGCCAGGACGGCGGTCATCACCGCTAGCGCGGGAAAAAGGACGAGGTGCGGCGCGTCAAAAAGATGGCTGCGCGCATCGTTGAGCATGGCGCCCCAACTCGGCATAGGCGCTAGGACGCCGACGCCGAGGAAGCTAACGTGGATTCCGCAAGAATGGCGCCGGCCATCGAGATGGTGGCCTGCACCAGACACCGGCGGCAGAATATTCGGCAGCAGATGGCGCAGCAGAATCCGCGCGGGCGATGCGCCGAGCGAGCGAGCCGCGAGAACGTATTCCATTTCCCTTGCCTGCAGAACCTGCGCGCGCGCCAGGCGCGCGTATCCCGCCCAGCCGGTGACGATAAGCGCCAGAATCACCTTCCCGATCCCCGGGCCGAGAAATGCCGCGAAGGCGATGGCCAGCAGAATGCCGGGAAAAGATAGAAACGCATTGATGAGGACGACGTTGGCGATACGGTCGAACCACCCTCCAGCGTAGCCCGCGAGCGAGCCCACGCCCAGTCCGAAAAGCCCCGCCCCCAATACAACCGAAACGCTGACGAGCATCGAGACGCGTGCGCCATAAATCACGCGCGACAAAATATCGCGGCCGAGTTCGTCGGTGCCCATCCAATGGGCGGCATTGGGCGCTGCGAGACGATCCGGCAGATTTTGCGCCGTGGGGCTCGCGGGTGCAAGCCACGGCGCGGCCAGCGCAACGACTACGAGGAGCAGCGTGAGAGCGAATCCCCAGCGGCCCGGCCCGCTCTGGCGCAGAAATTGGCGAAGGGCGCTCATTCGAAACGCACCCGCGGGTCGACCAGCGCGACGACTACGTCGGTCAAAAGATTCACGAACACGTAGGAAACGGCGATGAGGAGAATGCATCCCTGCAGCAGCGGATAGTCGCGCGCGCCGATGGCTTGCACCGTCAGGCGGCCGATGCCGGGCCAGGAGAAAATGGTCTCCGTAACGATGGTGCCGGCCAGCAGCGTGCCGAATTGCAGCCCGAGGATGGTGAGAATGGGAATCAAGGCGTTGCGGAAAGCGTGGCGAAACAGCACTGCCGAGTTCGACAAGCCTTTCGCGCGCGCGGTGCGAACGTAATCGCTGGAAAGCTCCTCGATTACTGCGGCGCGCACCATGCGCGTAAGGATGGCGGCGAGCGCAGCGCCCAGAGTGACGGCGGGCAAGATGAAGTTCGCAGGACCGCCCCGGCCGGAAACCGGGAGCCATCCGAGAAGTACCGAAAAAATCAGAATGAGCACCGGGCCCAGCGCGAAGTTGGGCACGGAGAGGCCGAGAAGCGTGAAAACGCCCACGGCGTGATCGGCAGGAGTGCCGCGGCGTTCGGCGGCCAGGATTCCACCAGGGATGGCGATGATCGCGCAGACGAGCAAGGCGATGATCGCAAGCTCGATGGTAGCGGGATAGTGGGACAGGATCACGCGCGTGACCGGCTGGCCGAAGCGGAAGGATTCGCCGAGATCGCCGTGAACGATGCCGCGGAGATAGTGTCCGTACTGCGCCAAGATGGGGCGATCGAGCCCGAGGTCATGGCGAAGCTGCACGATGTCTTCCGCGCGCGCGCCTTCGCCGAGCATCTGCTGCACGGGATCGCCGGGGACGATGTGCGCGAGCAGGAAAATCATGGTGACGATCACCCAGAGCGCGGGAATGGCGAGCGCGAAGCGCAGCAGGATGTGACGGATCATTCGAGCGTCATTTCCCGTGGCGCTCCCGAGCGAGAAACGCTGATGCGGTGCCGGCAGCCTTCGAGGGCGGTTCGTCCACTTCGCCGAGGGCTTTTTCGGGCGGCGCTTGAAGCGGGGTGATTTTCACGCGCGATACGCGGCGATGGTCGACGTCCATGACTGTAAAGCGGTAGCCGCCAGCTTCGAAACTTTCTCCGCCGCGAGGAATAAATCCAAGGGCATTGAGCACGTATCCGCCAACGGTTTCGTAGGAGGGATCTTCGGGCAACGAGATATTGTGCTGGGCTTCGAGCTCGCGAACCTTCACGGCGGCGTCGACGATCATGCCGCCTCCGGGGAGCACAAGAGGGCGCTCTACCACGTCGAATTCGTCGTGAATCTGGCCGACCATCTGCTCGAGGATGTCTTCGAGAGTGACGAGGCCCAGGATGCTGCCGAATTCATCGACGACCATGGCGAGGCCCGTGCGGCGCGAGCGGAACTCGACCAGGAGTTCGCTCGCGGGCTTGCTCTCCGGAACGATAAGGACCTCGCGCAACAGCGCAGCCAAGCGGAAGGGCGCGAAGGGAAGCTCTTCGCCGCTGGCGCCACCACCGACACGGGTCGTATGTTCCAGCAACACCCAGACAAGGTCTTTGATGTGCACGAAGCCGACGATATGGTCGAGAGAGCCTTCGTAGACCGGTAGGCGCGAGCGCTGCGTGCTGGCGAACATGCGCATGGTTTCGTCGAGCGTGGCGTCGATGGGAAGGGCGTGAACATCCGGCCGCGGCACCATCACCTCGCGCACCTGCACCTGGCCGAGCTCGATGGCGTTCTGAATGAAGCGCACCTGCGCGGCGGGCAAGAGACCGCGATCGCGCGCCTGCTGCACCAGCACCTGCAGTTCTTCGGTCGAGCGAATCAGTGTATGGCTGTGCGGCGCGACCACGCCCATCGCCAGGACAACTTTTTCGGCCGAACGATCGAGCAAATCGATAGCCCACCGAAAGGTATGCAGGAACCAGTAGAACGGCCGCGCGATGATGAGGGCGACGCGCTCGGCGCGCGCCAGGCTGAGGCTCTTGGGAACGAGCTCGCCGAAGATCACCTGCAAAATGGTGAGTAATCCAAACACGACTACGAGCGCCACGGCGTGGGTGAGCACGCCCGTCCAGCGCCCGCCAAAGCGTTCGACGATGGGGTGGACGATGGCGGAAAGTGTGATCTCGCCCAAATAGCCGAGAGACAGGCTGGCGATGGTGATGCCCACCTGAACGCCCGAAACGACGCGGCCGAGATCGCTGAGTAGAAGTTCGACGATGCGGGCGCGCGGGTCACCCTTCTCCACCAGCTGGCGGATGCGCGAAAGCCGGACGGCGACCAGCGAAAATTCCACGGCGGAGAAAAACGCGTTCATGCTAATGAGGAAAACGACGCCGAAGATGTGAAGGGTGCTCACGGCGCGGAGGCTACCGGCGCTGTCCTTGACCGGGATCGGGGCCGGAGCCGGGGTTCGTGGCGGAGCCTAAGCCCAGGCGGGCGTTCAATTCACTCGACTTGCCCTTGGGCACGCTCAGCGAAGTCCATTTATCCGAGGCAAAGTGCTTGGCCAGGTAGACGATCTGGCCGACGTGATAGGCGTAGTGCGCGAGAGCGCGCCCGATGGCCTGCAACACGGAGTGTGGCTCGTTGCGAATCAGAACGGACTTCGTTAGGTCGGCGTCCGTGAGGTGGCTCAGGGTGTCGAAGGTGATCTTCCAGCCGGCTTCCCATTGAGCGACGATCTCAGCGCGGGTTTGCGGCGGAGTTTCGAACTCCGTGTCGCGATGGCGGTCGGGCTTTTCGCCGTCCGTGGTGAGGAAATCGGTCCAGCGCGAGCGCATATTGCCGGAGATGTGCTTCACGATAGTAGCGATGGAGTTGGACTCGGGATCGAGCGTGGCGACAAGCGCGGCGTCCGGCGCCTGAGCGATGGCGCGCTCGCCGAGCTTTTTGTAGTAACGCAAGAGGTCGGTCGAGTCCTTGAGAAGGGAGGTGGAGAATTCGGTCGGCATGGCTCGATTGTGCCTGTGAGCGGAGTGCAGCACAAGAGGGTCGGTTAGCCACGAAGGCACAGAGACACGGAGAAAGCCGGAAGAGGGCGACGGCAAATCGCCAACGGGAGATTGGGGTTCGCGGCGCGACCGGCGGCGAATGCAAAGACGCCCGCCTGAAGGCGGCCGCTACAAAAACAAAGGCGAGGCAAAAGCCTAAGGCAAAAGCCGAACCCCAGAGACGAAGACCACGGCAAAGACCGCCAATCGGGCGATTGGCGTTCCCAGGGGTGGCGCGTTGCTAGGTTTCGGGGCGTGCGCTAGAATGAGCGCCGCATGCCCGCCACTCCTAATAAAGCGTCCGAAGCCCCTCGCAAGGGGGAGTTTGAGAAGTCGCTCACGCGCCTCGAAGAAGTTGTGAAGCGCCTGGAAAGCACGGAGCTTTCGCTCGACGAGGCCATGGGGCTTTTCGAAGAGGGAGTGAAACTTTCGCAGGAGTGCCAGAAGCAGCTGGAAGAAGCCGAAGGACGCGTGGAGATACTGCTGAAGCGAGCGGACGGCAAGATCGCAGCGAAACCGTTCGAGCCCGATGATGAATCCTCGTAGAAGGCCTGGCGAGACGTGTCCTCTTCATCCACATCTGGCTCATCCAGTTCCGGAGCGCCCAAGCTTTTCGAAGTGCAGGCCGCGAGCGTGAAGCTCCCTGATTTTTTCCAAGCGGACCACACGCTGATTGAGGCGGCGCTCGAAAAGCTGCTCCCCTCCGAGAATGTGCAGCCGCCTTCGATTCACCGAGCGATGCGCTACAGCGTGCAGGCGGGCGGCAAGCGGATTCGCCCCATCCTGTGCCTGGAAGCGGCGCGCATGTTCACGGACAGAGTTGACGGCGCGGTGCAGGTGGGATGCGCCATCGAGTTCATCCACACCTATTCGCTGATCCACGACGATCTTCCTTCGCTCGATAACGACGATCTGCGGCGCGGCAAGCCGACGAACCACGTAGTGTTTGGAGAGGCCATCGCAATTCTGGCCGGCGATGCCCTGCTCACGCGGGCGTTTCAGACGCTGGCCGCGGCGCCGCTCTCGGACGCCGAGCGGGTGCGTGTGATCACCGAGATCAGCACGGCCGCCGGGACGGTCGATGGCATGGTGGGCGGGCAGGTGGCGGACCTCGAAGCAGAAGGAAAACCGCTGAACCCGGCGACGCTCGAATACATTCACCGTTCGAAGACCGCGGCGCTGATTCGCGCGGCCATAATAGCGGGCGCCATTGCCGGAGGCGCCGCCGAAGAGGATGTCGCGCGGCTCCGTGAGTTCGGTGGGGCGATCGGCTGGGCGTTTCAAGTGGTGGACGACATACTGGATGTCGAGGAGTCGTCGGCGGCGCTGGGGAAAACGCCGGGCAAGGATCAGTCTCAGAAAAAGGCTACGTATCCGGCGCTTTACGGGATGGAGAAATCGCGCGCCATTGCGGCCGAGCTGGAATCCAGCGCCCGCGCGCAGATCGCTCCGTATGGGGCGCGCGCCACGCGGCTGCTGCAGCTCGCGGAATTTCTGATCGCGCGACGATCGTAGTCGCGTCGCGGCCCAGTTTGCCGGTGATGTGGCCGCGTCCGGTTGAGGCTTACGGGTCGCTTGCATTTACGCGCACAGGCAAGAGTGCCTGTGCCACAAGCGCCACTGCGAGAGGCAAACTTAGCCATTACCGTAGTCCTAGTTCAGTGACATAAAGCGTTCTGCTGCACAGCGCGCTGCTACATAGCGCATCATTTCTATGTCTTCCCGGCCTACGTCCGAAACTTCTCCCAAGAAAAACCGCAAGCCCGGCAAAGAGCGCCTCGACGTGCTGATGGTCTCGCGCGGACTCGTCGCTTCACGCGAGCAGGCGCAGGCACTGCTGATGGCGGGCGAGGTGCGTGTGGACGGCGCGAAAGCCGGCAAAGCGGGCAGCCAGGTCGCGGTGGATGCGCAGATCGAAATTGTGGGAGAGGGCCTGCGTTATGCCAGCCGTGGCGGATTAAAGCTCGAAGGCGCTCTTGAGGACTTCGAGGAGTTCGGCGTCAGCGTAGAGTTCAAAGTGTGCATGGACATCGGAAGCTCAACGGGCGGTTTCACCGATTGCATGCTGCAGAACGGCGCAACCAAGATCTATGCCGTCGATGTCTCGACGGACCAGCTGCGGTGGAACCTGCGTACCGACAGCCGCGTGGTGATGGTGGAGCGGAACGCGCGCTATCTGCTGCCTGACGACATCATCGATGAAGTGGATTTTGTGACTATCGACGTGTCTTTCATTTCCGTGGCCAAGGTGCTGCCGGCGGTCGTGCCGCTGGCGCGGCCGGGCGCGGATTTCCTGATTCTAGTCAAACCTCAGTTCGAACTCGAGAAGCGCCACATCGGCAAGGGCGGCATCGTCCGCGATGAGGCTTTGCATCGCAAGGCCATCGATCGCGTGTCGGCCGCAGCGGCCGCAGCCGGACTTCACGTGCAGGGCGAGCGGCCAAGCCGAATCAAAGGCACCGAGGGGAATCAGGAGTATTTTCTGCACGCGCGACGGCCCGTTTAGCATAAAATCGGGCCTCACGATGATTCGCGCCGCCGGAATTGTCTGCAAGCCCGTCCAGAAGATCGTGGCTTCCGTGGTGCCGCCGCTGATCGAATGGCTGCGCGGGCACAAAATCGACGTTTTCATCGACCAGGAAACCCAGGGCTGCATCCAGCCGCCGGAAAAGGCGCTTACCCGCGAGGCGCTGGCGGAAAACATCGACCTGCTGATCGTTTTGGGCGGCGACGGAACTCTTCTCTCCGCCGCGCGCGCCTTGACCACCCACGAAATTCCCATTCTGGCGGTAAATCTGGGCGGGCTGGGCTTCATGACCAGCGTAACCCTGGACGAGATGTATCCGCTGCTCGAGCAGGTGCTAGTGGATCAGCATCGCGTGAGCCGGCGAATGATGCTGCAGGCCGAGATCTTGCGCAGCGGTCAGGCCCCGGAACGGTTGTGCGCGCTAAATGACGCGGTCGCCAACAAGGCGGCGCTCGCGCGGATGCTGGATTTCGACGTCTACGTGAATCGCGAGCACGTGGGCCGCTATCGCGCGGATGGAATCATCGTGGCCACGCCTACCGGTTCGACGGCGTATTCGCTGGCCGCCGGGGGACCGATCATCGATCCCAATATCGATGCTTTCGTGATTACGCCGATTTGCCCGCATATGCTGACAAACCGTCCGCTGGTGATTCCCGACTCTTCGCGAATCGATCTGGACTTTGCGCCGGCGCAAGAGCCCGTTTATGTGACGCTCGACGGGCAGCTTGGCTTTCAGCTGGACGCGAAAGACCGCGTGACGATCACGAAATCCACGAACCGGGTTTCGTTGATTCGCCCGCCGAGCAAGACTTATTTCGAGATTCTGCGGAGCAAATTGCGGTGGGGTGAACGGTAAGGCGTTCGCGGTGCGAAGGGGCTACTGGACTTTCAGCACCAGCAGCGTGCGGTCATCGGCCGGATGCTGGCCGCCCGAGAAACGGTCGGCGGCTTCGAGGATGCTGTCGGCGATTTCGTCCGCGGACAGATGTTGGTTGCGAACGATAAGCTCCGCGACGCGCGCATGACCGAAGAACTCCCCAGTCCCCGCCTGCGCGTCTCCGATGCCGTCGGAATAAAACACCAGAACGTCGCCGGGATCGAGAATGTAGCTGCGCTCCTCGTAGGTGCTGTCCGCAAAAATTCCCAACGGAAAACCGGAGAGATCGATCTTTTCGCAGCGCCCGGCGTGGTACAGCAGCGGCTGCTCCTGGCCCGCATTGGCGACGCGCAGGCGGTGCTTGGCCTGATTCCAGGTGGCGAAGCACAAGGTCATGAAGCGGCCTTCGATCAGACGCTCGCCGAGAAAGCTATTGACGGCTCGCAGCATGCTGGCGGGGCGCGGCTTGCCCGATCCCAGGCTGCGTAGGGTTCCGACGGCCACGGCGCCGTAGAGCGCGGCGGCGCTACCTTTTCCGCTTACGTCGCCGAGCGCGACTCCAAGATCGCGCGGGCCGTAGCGCAAAAAGTCATAGAGGTCGCCGCTGAGCTCGCGCGAGGACACCACGCGCGCGGCAATCTGCAGCCCGAACTCCGGGCCGGGCATGCGCGGCAGCAATGCGCCTTGAATGCGGCGCGCGGCGTTCAGGTCACGCTCCATGCGGTTTTCGTCGCGAGCCACCTGCTCGTAGAGACGCGCGTTGACGATCGAAACTGCGAGATGCGCTGCCAGAATGGCGAGCACTTGCACGTGATCGGGCGTGAAGTAGTTGAGCTGCGGGCTTTCCAAATCCATCACGCCAACGACTTGATTCTTGTAGAGCATGGGCACGGCCAGCTCCGAGCGCGTTTCGGGGTTCAGCATGCGATAGCGCGGATCGAGCGACACGTCGGGAACGACCACGGCGCGCCGGAGCTTGGCTGCGGCTCCGACGATGCCCTCGTGGGCTGGCACAGCCGACTTCTCCTGCACGCGCTGGCCGAACTTCACGGTTACGCGATGACGAAAGACGTCGCTAGTCTCGTCGTACAGCAGAATGCTGAAGATCTGATAGTCGATGAGGCGCTTGGCGAGTTCCGCTGCGCGACGCAACACCTCTTCTACCTGGAAGGTGGCGTTCATCTCGCGCGAGATTTCGTTCAGCAGCAACAGCGTTTCGGCCTGCTTTTGCGCGTTTTCGTAAAGGCGCGCGTTTTCAACGGCCGTGGCGATGCGGCTGGCCACCAAGGTCAAGATCGCCTGCTGGGTGGGAGTGAAATAATCCGGCTGGCGGCTTTCGATATCGACCACGCCGATCACGCGCCCGCGAACGATGAGCGGGACGGCCAATTCCGAGCGCACCTCGGGGGCTGCGGCCAGGTAGCGCGAGTCTTTCAGCACGTCGCCCACGCGAATGGCCTGTCCGATAGCCGCGGCGGCGCCGATAATGCCGTCGCCCATGGGAATTCTCCAATGGCTCACAACCTCGGGGCGATGTCCGATGGCGAAGCGGATGAAAAGCTCGTTGGTGCTTTCATCGACGAGGAGCACCGCGAAAATTTCGTAATCGACAAGCCGTTTGACCTGCGCCGCGGCGCGGGACAGCACTTCGTCCAGGTTCAGCGACGCATTGATTTCATGGCTGATCTCAGCCAGGACGGCGAGCGTCTCAGGCGGAAAGTCGAGCACCGAATTGAGTTCCGACGAAGTCATTGAGGGCGAGGCGGCCACACCTGCGGCGACGCCGGCTTAGAGGTTGAACTGCGTGACAGCGAAACCCCGATTTCGCCGCTCCTAGACCGCTACTATCCATTCCATTATAGCAAGCGGGAGGGTGGTGAACTTGGGAACTACGATTCGATTCCGGGAACATCGCTCAAAATGCAGAGATCTTTCAGGTTGCGATAACGCTCTGCGTAATCCAGGCCGTAACCGACCACGAAATGGTTCGGGATCTTGAAACCCCGATAGTCCGGCTTCACCGGCTTCAAGCGGCGCGCAGGTTTATCAAGCATCACGGCCACGCGCAACTGCTTGGGTCTGCGCTGCCGGAGAATGCGCAGTAGATAGCTAAGCGTCAGCCCAGTATCGAGGATGTCCTCCACCAGGATGACGTTCAATCCCGCGATGCGCGTGTCCAAGTCCTTCACCAGGCGAACCTGACCCGACGATTCCTTGCCGGTGCCGTAGCTCGAAACGGCGATGAAGTCGATAGAGGTCTCCAAGTCGATCTCGCGCGCGACATCGCAAAGAAAAAAGCTCGCGCCCTTGAGGACGCCCACCAGATGCACACGCTGACCGCGGAAGTCGCGCGTGATTTGCCGTGCCACGGCTCGCACGCGCTCGTGAATAGCGCCGCGGCGAATCAGAATTGTCAGTTTGGGAGTTTTTGGCGTCATCAAGTTTCCGTCAGGATTTCGTTAAGATTTCGTCAGGCACACTTTAACCTAGTGGGAATTGAGCGACAATGAAGAAGGCACACAATTTCGCATCGGGAGCAAAGCAGCGCCGTGAATCCACTGACCCTTTTTGGACTCTTCGCCGTGACAGCGATGTTGATCTTCTACGCCTTTGAGAAGCGCAGCCCCTGGTTCATTCTGGCGTTTGCGGCGTCTTGCGTACTTGCGGCCGTGTATGGATTCTTGCAGGGAGCGTGGCCCTTCGGCTTCGTGGAGTCGGTTTGGTCCTTCGTGGCGCTGCGCAAATGGTGGCACGCCCACCGGGGCGAACAGACGTCTTCCTCGCACTAAGACAATCCAATCACGCGGCCAGTTTCGACGTCGAGATCGATGTCGTAGTAGCCCGGGCGGGTGGCGAGGCCCGGCATGGTGCTCATCTTGCCGAGCAACGGATAGAGAAAACCGGCGCCGACGCTGGCTCGAATATCCCGCACCGGAACGATGAATCCCGTGGGCGCGCCCTTCAGAGTTGGGTCGTGACTCAAACTCAGATGGGTTTTGGCCATGCAGATGGGCAGCTTGTCAAAACCCAGGCGATTGTAGAGTGCGATCTTCTTGTCCGCCTCGGGCGAATATTCAACGCCCGCTCCGCCATACATTTCCCGCACGATGGTTTCGATCTTTTCCTTGATGCTCAAATCCAGGGCGTAGAGGAAGCTGAATTTACTCGGCTTTTGGCAAGCGGCGATGACCGCTTTGCCGAGGGCCACGGCTCCGGCGCCGCCTTGCGCCCAGTGATCGGTTATCACCGCGTCTTCCGCCCCCGCCTGTACTGCGAAACGACGAACCAGTTCGATTTCCGCGGGCGTGTCGTCCTTGAAGCGATTTACGCCCACCACTACGGGAACGCCGAAGCGCCGGGCGTTTTGCACCATCTTCACCAGATTCGCGCAGCCCTTTTCGACCAGCTCGAGATTTTCTTCCGTGTAGGCGCGGTCGAGCGGCTGACCGGCCGTTACTTTCGGTCCGCCGCCATGCATCTTGAGCGCGCGAATCGTGGCCACGAGAACCACGCAATTGGGCGCCAGGCCGCTGTAGCGGCATTTGATGTTGAAGAATTTCTCCATGCCGATGTCCGCGCCGAAACCGGCCTCGGTGAGGACGTAGCCATCCGGCCCGACGAGCTTGAGAGCGATTTGATCGGCTACGATCGAAGAATTGCCGTGCGCGATATTTGCGAAGGGCCCGGCGTGGACGAAAGCAGGAGTTCCTTCGAGAGTTTGCATCAGGTTGGGCAGAATGGCGTCCTTCATCAGCACGGTCAGCGCGCCGCCCACGCCTAGGTCGTCGGCGGTGATGGCTTCGCCCGCACGGCTGGTGCCGATGACCATTCGGCCGAGGCGTTCGCGCATGTCGCCGAGCCCGGTGGTGAGCGCCAGAATGGCCATGATCTCGCTCGCCACGGTAATGTCGAAACCGGTCTCGCGCGTCATGCCCCTTTCCTCGGGGCCCTGGCCGACGGTGATCTGGCGCAGGAAGCGGTCGTTGGTGTCGACCACGCGGCGCCAAGTGATGCTCGCGGGATCGATATCCAGACGGGCGAAGCGGCCACGCTCCTCGGGCGTCAACTGCGCTGGGTCGGTCTTTGCGATGCCCAGCTTCTTCAGTCTGCGCAGCATGACCGAAGCAAAGCGGCGCGTGCCATCCTTGGCCGCGGGGCACAGGCGGTCGAACAGCGCGTCGTCGGTTTGCGCCGCCTCATGGAACATGCGCGTGTCGATGGCCGCTGCCAGCAGGTTGTTTGCCGCGGTGATGGCGTGGATGTCTCCTGTGAGGTGGAGGTTGAAATCTTCCATGGGGATAATCTGACTGTAGCCGCCGCCGGCCGCGCCGCCTTTGATCCCGAAAGTTGGGCCTTGGCTCGGCTGGCGCACACAGGTGAACACTTTCTTGTCCAGATGCGCGCCGATCGCCTGGCTCAGCCCGATCGTGGTGGTGGTCTTCCCTTCCCCCAGCGGAGTGGGGGTGATGGCAGTGACGACGATGTACTTGCCGTTAGGAATTTCGCGGAGGCGATCTCGGATGGAGAGATGCACCTTGGCCTTGCTCTTACCGTAAAGCTCCAGTTCGCCGGCGGCGATGCCGGATTCGGCGGCGATGCGCTCGATGGGAAGCGGCGTAGCGCTCTGAGCGATCTCGATGTCGCTCGGAACGCGCGGCAGGACGTTAGTCAACCTATGCGGCATGCATTCTCCGTCGAACCCGCTAGGATTCTACTGTGATTTGCGGCTGGCAAAGCGAGCGGATACGCTACATTTGGGTTCGCACCTTGTCAAGCGAGCCGGCGCGATCGCTAAAAAGCACAGTCGGAAGGAGAACCAGCGTGAGTGACCCCAAACCGCCGGAGCCGTGGCTGCGCGGCACGCGCACCGAAATCCCGGCCGTGTCTAGAGCCGTAGTCCACGCTCTCGAACTGGCGGGCGAAGACATCGAACGGTGGTGCGGCGGCCTGACGGACGAAGAAATCAACGCGCGGCCAGCGGGCCTCGCGCCGGTCGCGTTTCACTTGCGCCACATTGCTCGGAGCATCGACCGCCTGCTGACCTACGCCGAGGGGCGTTCCCTCGATGAACAGCAGATGGCCGCGCTCAAGACAGAATTGGATGCCGGCGCTACGCGGGCAGGCGTGTTCTCTGAATTTACGGCTGGGCTGACGTCCGCGGCGGCCCGCGTTCGTGCTATCGACGCAGGGCGGCTCGAAGACCCGCGCAGTGTGGGGAAACAGAAGCTGCCAACGACGGTGGGAGGATTACTGGTGCACGTAGCCGATCATACCCAGCGGCACGTAGGACAGGCGGTTACCACTGCCAAGGTCGTCACTGGCGGGCCGCAATAAAGCGCCGCAAGGAGATTGATCGACTAAGCCTCGATGATCTGGTTGCGCACCGCGTAGCGGACCAATTCGGTCACCGTGTGCAATTGCAGCTTGCGCATGATGTTCGCGCGATGCGTCTCCGCCGTTTTCACGCTGATGCACAGCGAAGAGGCTACTTCCTTGCTGCTCTTGCCCTCGGCCAGCAGCTGCACGATCTCCCGCTCCCGCGAAGTCAGCCGCTCACGAATCGTACTCGGCAACTGCGCGCGCGTGCCTGCCACTTGAAGATTGCCCAAAATCACTTCGGTGGCGCGCGGCGTGAAGAACGGCTTGTGAGTTGCCAGAGTCTCAACCGCGATGATCAAATCGCGATCGGAATCCGACTTGATGATGTAGCCGCGCACGCCGGCCTCTAGAAGCTCTCGAATCAGCTGGTCGGAATAGTGCATGGAAAGAATTAAAATTTCGGTATTCGGAGATACGCTGCGGATCCTGCGCGCGGCCTCTAAACCATTCAAGTCCGGCATGCTGATGTCCAGAATCACGATATCCGGCTTGAGCTCTTCAGCCTTCGTTACGGCCTCACGCCCCGTGGGGGCCTCGGCGCAAACCTCCCAGCCCGGATGAGCCTCCAGCAGGGTGCGAACGCCCCGGCGCATCAAATCGTGGTCGTCGGCAATCAGGATTCGAAGGTTTTTCATTCTCATCTCCCGATGGTGTGTGAGCGTTGCCCCGGGGCTAGGGGAAGTGCAAACGGCGCACGCCACTCGGACTGTATGCATATTGTACTCCACGCCCTACCCTACGAGTACCAGGAGGACTGCGGAATACCTTGTTCCCTGTAGTAGTTCCTGAGTACCGAGGAGAATTTCAGGCAGGCGATGACAGGGGAGCACGCGCGGGGCGCTGCGCCGGCGCTTCGGCAACCGGCATCGTCACCACGACCGCCGTGCCGTCGCCCTCCGACAGGATTTCGATGCGACCACCCTGCTCGTGCACGCGTTCACGCATGCCCGCTAAGCCCACACCCCCGTGGGAATCGCCGACATGGAATCGGGCGAGCATATCCTTCTCCATACCTTTGCCGTAATCACGCACCTTCAGTATCGCTTCCCGCGGACTCGATTCGAAAAAGACCTCGGCGCGCGAAGCTCCCGAGTGCCGGTGAATGTTCGTAAGGCACTCCTGCAGGATCCGAAAAAGAGCGAGCTCAATCGAATGCGGCAATCGCACCTTGCGGTCAGAGATATAAATCTGAGTTTCGATGCCGCTGCGCTGCCCGAACCCCTCGACGAGCCACTCTGCAGCCGAGGCGAAGCCGATGTCGTCGAGCAAGGGCGGGTGAAGCAAGTAGGAGATGGTGCGCGTCTCGGCGATGGATTGATCCAAATACTTGAGCGATTCGTCGACGAGGCCGCCGAGCATCTTGTTTTCCGCCAGCGACGAGAGGTTCATCTTCGCCAGCACTAGCGATTGCCCAAGGCTGTCGTGCAATTCCCGCGAGAGCCTGCGCCGCTCCTCGTCCTGAACCTGCAGCAGCCGGGCGCTCAGCTGACGCATGGAATCGCGGCTTTCCCGCGAAAGCTTCTCGGCGCGCTCCTTTTCAACCAACTCGGCACGCAGGAGCCGGTAGTTCCAGTAGAGCAAGCCCAAGGCAAGAATGAAGGCGGCGGCGAGGATCGTCTGTACGGCCAGAAAGAGGCGATCGGACATGCTCTGCCGCTCGCGCGTGAATTCCTCTTCGTGCGATTCCATGTCGTGCAGTAGCACCCCAAGCTCATTGCTGACCGTCACGACCTGAGCAGTCACATCGGCGAGCGACACCGGTTGGCCCGCCCTGCGGGCCTCGACGGCTTGCGTGTTAATCGCCAGACGCTTCTCCGCCAGCGCCCTCAGTTGGGCCTGAAAATCGCCGTGCGCGGGAATTCCCTTCTCGAGAGACTGTATACGATCGAGCTTTAGAGGAATCTGCGCCGCTATCGACTGATAATCCGCGTAGGCCGCATCGTCTCCCGACGCTACATACCCGGCGCGCGCCCGGCCTACGGCGCTTAGGCTCGATTCCAGATCGGCAAGCGCAACCTCAATGCTGATGGAATGCGCCACGCGGGTCGCGGTGCGATGAAGCTGGACGATGGTCACACCGGCGGCTACGGCGCTGAAAAGCAGAAGGGCAAGGCCAATCGCCAGGCCAATGCGCGCCCGACCGCCATCCCGCACGGAACCCGTGTCTTCGGAAGTCTGCGTCAAGTCCGTGGGAGCTAGCATCGCGTGGCCATTGTACAGGTTCCTGCCGCAGCACAGGCTCAAGAATGAAACGCGACGCCGGAACATTTGGTTTCGCCCAAAGCGGACCACATCGACAGCAACCGGCGTGTTGACTTGACGTTGCCGCTCCCCGATAATACAAAAACTGCTCGCTCGCAAGTGGCACCGGTGATGAGTCATGCCGGGCAACAATTTCAGAAGGACCCATGGCACAGACTCTCACTCAGCCGGCGCATTCGCCCGCCGAAGGACACTCCGAAGACAAACGCAAGTGGCTCGTCCTGATCGCCATGGTTTTTGGGCTGTTTATGCCACAGCTCGACAACCTAGTACTCAACGTCGCGCTTCCGACCATCCAAAGGGATTTTGGCGCCGGCGTCTCCGGCCTGCAGTGGATCATCGACTCCTACACGCTGACGTTCGCGTCATTCATGCTGACGGCCGGAGCGCTCGGCGACCTCTACGGACGCAAAAGACTGTTCATGGGCGGGCTGGTTCTTTTCTCGCTGGGATCGCTCGCCTGCGGCTTGTCGTCCAGCACGTCTCAGCTGATCGCCTTCCGCGCTGCCCAGGGGGTGGGTGCCGCGGCGCTTTTGCCCGGGTCGCTCTCCATCATCAGCGCCACGTTTCACGGCCGTGAGCGAGGGTCGGCGATCGGAATTTGGGCGGCTATGTCCGGCGTGGCGGCGGCTATTGGCCCAGTGGCGGGCGGCTACCTGGTCGAACACTTTTCCTGGAACAGCATCTTCTTCATCAACATACCGACGGGCATCGTCGGGCTCACGCTGACTTACTTCGTGGTGCGCGAATCGAAGGACGCGACGCGCAGCCGTCGGCTGGATCCTCCGGGATTGATCACCGGCACGGCGGGGCTGTTCTGCCTGGTGTTTGCGCTGATTGAAGGTAACGCTCGCGGATGGACGAATCCGGTGATCATCGGCATGTTCTTGCTGGCCGCTGTGTTGCTCACGGTTTTTGTGATCGTCGAATCGCGGCGGCCGTCGCCAATGTTTCCTCTGTCTTTCTTTCGTATACCTACTTTCGCCGCCGCCAACGCTGTAGCCGCGGCCGTCTTTTTTGCGATGTTCGGCAGCATTTTCTTTCTCACGCTCTACATGCAGAATATTCTGCAGTATTCGCCGGTGCAGGCGGGCACGCGATTGCTGGCGTTTTCCGGAGTTATTCTTTTCGCTGCGCCTATTTCCGGGCGTCTATCAGATCGCTTTGGTTCGCGCTGGCTGATGGCCTGCGGCACTTTGGTCGCGGCATGCGGCATGGCCCTCCTGCTGCGCACGCAGACCAACTCGACTTACCTGGGCGTCCTTCTACCTGCCTTCATGGTGCTGGCCGCCGGTATGGGAATGACCATGACGCCCATGACCGCGGCGGTGATGGGCTCCGTCGAGATACGCCACGCCGGAATCGCTTCGGCGGCAACCAATACGAGCCGCGAACTGGGCGGCGTTTTCGGCATCGCGCTGCTCGGGGCTATCGTTACGACGGCTTTTACTCGCGGCCTCTCCGCTCAACTGGTCGCTGCCGGCGTTCCGCTATCGCAGGCACAGGCGCTTGTGGCGCGACTGGGCACGCGAGCCGCAGCGGGCAACGTTGGCCAAGGGTCGTCGCCGGTAATCGCACACGCCGTCCGCGCATCGTTCGTCCATGCGCTGCACGTGGGGTTGGGCATAGGAGTCGCCTCCATGCTGCTGGCGTCCCTTCTGTCGGTCTGCTTCATCCGCAGCCACATCCGTCGGCGCGAGACGCCGTGAGCTGCTGCGGCGGAATCCGCGAAGCACAAAAAATGGCATCTGCGGGAATGCAGCGGCTAATATTCGTCATTCATTCCGGAGGGGTCGATGGCTAAAGCTTACTGGATGGTTTTCTATCGTTCCATTTCCAACCCAACCGCGCTGGCGGAATACGCCAAGCTCGCGGGACCGGCCCTGCAAGCGGCCGGTGGCCGCGTGCTCGTCCGCGGCGTACCTACGCGCACTTTTGAGGCAGGCCTGAAGGAGCGGGTTGTGGCCATCGAATTTGACAGCGTCGAGCAAGGGATCGTAGCGTACGAAAGCGACGCATACCGCGCCGCGTTGAAGGTGCTCGGCAACGGCGCGGAACGAGACATCCGAATTATCGAGGGCGCGTAGTCCGCTCAAGCCTAGAGTGAGCGAACTCCAGCTCGTTTTTCGGCGCGCTTGACAGCGAAACCGGCTAAGCATATGTTCGCGCAAGACAGACGAGCCCTCGGCGCGCGTCTGATGAGAGGTAATCCGCGATGCTACGTAGTCTTTCCGTCGTTGCTGCTCTTGCGACCTGTGTTTTTGGCGCCTTCCTGTTGTCAGCTGCAAGGCCGGCGGCCGACACCGCGCGCCACGGGCTGCTGCTGGTGGTCAACGCCAATGACGAACTCGGGCGCAAGGGCGAAGGGTACGTCGCCTTCTTCGATCCGGAGACCGGCGAGCAACTGGCGAAGGTGAACGAGGGCGGCATCACCGCGCACGAAGTGGTCACTTCTCCCGACGGACGCTTTGCGTACGCGCCCATTTACAGCAACGTCAACTTGGGTCAGCCGGGCACGGACGGCAGCACCATGGCGGTCATCGACGTAGACGCGCGAAAGGTTGTGGACACGATCGATTTCGGACGCGGGGTTCGGCCGCATTTCGCAGTCTGGAACCCGACGGACGGCCTGATCTACGTGACGACCGAAATTGCGAATTCGGTGAGTATCGTTGACCCTCGTACCCGCAAGGTGGTCGGATCGATCCCGACCGGCGAACCCGCGTCACACAACGTTGCCATATCGCACGACGGGCGCCTCGGCTATACGTCGAACGTGCTTTCCGGCACAGTGTCGGTTCTCGATTTGAAGGCGCGAACGAAAACTGCCTCGATTCCGGTTTCCGTCGACGGCACGCCCACTCATCCAGAGCGAAAGTGGAAGCTGCAGCGCATTTCGATTTCACCGGACGATCGAATGGTGTTCACTTCCGATTGGACCAAGCCGGAGCTGGATGTAATCGACACGGCGACGAATACGGTGAAGACCCGGATAACCGTTCCCTCTTCCGGTTATGGCGCGGTGCCGACTTCCGATGGCCGTTGGCTCTTGGTAGCATCGGTCGAGGCCAATAAGGTATCGGTGATCGATCTGAAGACGATGACGCTCGCGCGCACCATCGACGTGCCACCCACGCCGCAGGAAATCCTGCTGCGCCCCGATGGAAAGTACGCCTACGTCTCCTGCGATAAGGCCCAGAAGATCGCCGTGATTCGAATGTCGGACTGGACGGTCGTGAAGCAGATGAACACGGGAAATTACCCCGACGGGCTGGCCTGGGTCGCACCGAAATAACCGAGTTGCGTCCAGCTCAAAGGTGGGAGACGTCCGCTAGTAGCGAGCGAATCCAGCGATTGCAAGGGTCGCGGTCGGAGCGCTCGTGCCAATACTGCGCGATCTCGATGCGAGGAATTTCGATGGGTGCATCGAAGGTCTCCAACTCCAGTTCTGAAGCGAGCATCGCCCCAAGTTTGGCTGGCATCGTCGCGATGGCGTTGGTGCGCTTTGCAACCAGCGCGGCCGAAACAAAACTCGTAACCCTAAGCGCGACGTACTTTGGTGCAACAGCTTCCTCCAGCACTCTTTCCGCGATTTGGTGTCCGGCGTGCCCCGCGCTTGACCCCGCAACCAGCACGTGACGCTGGGACACAAATACCCTCCGCAAGTGGAGCCGGCTCAGTTCCGGATGATCCCTACGGACGAGGCTCAGATACCCTTCAGCGTATAACCGCCGGCGCCGGATACCTCTTTCCAATGACGGGAATGAGCCCACCGCAAGATCTACGTCTCCCGACTCGAGTTTTGGCAACAGCTTGTGTGAGTCGATCGGAACGGCGACCAAACGCAGTTCTGGCGCTTCCGACGCGAGCCGAGACATCAGCAGAGGCAACAGCCGGATCACGCCGCTGTCGCTGATTAAAATGCGAAAAATGCGTTCAGAGGTCAAGGCATTGAATTCCGCGTGGTCGGGTTGCAGGGCGTGGGCTGCGTTCAGAATTCGATCGACCGGGCCGGCCAGTGCGAGCGCCTTGGCCGTCGGCTCCATCCGAAGACCGATGCGGACAAACAGCGGATCCCCTAGTTCGCGGCGTAGTCTAAAGAGCACCTTGCTCAGAGTGGGCTGAGTTGTTCCCGACGCCTGGGCGGCGCGGGTGAGGCTCCGTTCGGTCAGCAACGACTTGAAGATCCGCAAATGCCTCAGCCGCAGATCTGGTACATGCCGATTAGGAATGGACTTCATTCTCATATGGGACGCAGCTCGGAAGGATACCACGAGTACACTCCAGGGGTACACGACGAGGGAGGTATACGATGGCTTCAATCGAAAAAGAGACCGGACAATTCAACAAAGTAGAGCGGTACAACGCGCTGATGGATGTGGTGCGGAACCGGATGACCAACCGCGAATTCGTGCCGGGCTACAAGGTGCCGAAGGAGCATTTTGAGATGATTCTGGAAGCCGCGCGCCATGGCCCGTCGGGTGCCAACGCGCAGCCCTGGCATTACATCATCGTCAACAACCCGGATACCCGCGAAGCGCTGACGAAATGCTTTCTCGACGAGCAGCAGCACCGCGCCAAGCTCCGAATGGGATTCCCTACCCCGAATTACCGCGGCGTGAAGACGGCGCCCGGGCTCATCGTGGTCTGTTGCGACTACCGGTTTTTGCGGGCCTTCCCGGTCCTTCTGGACGGCTCGCCCGAGGACAAGCGCTACCAACAGAACGCCGAGAGGATTCTGCTTCAGTCGGTGGCTGCGTCCACAATGTCCGCGCATTTGGCCGCGGCGGCGCTCGGCTACGCCGTGTGGTGGATCACCGCGATCGGCCAAGAGGATATCCAGACCAGGATGCGTCCGCTGCTCGGAGTGCCGGAGGGCATCTCCATTATCGACGTGATGTGTTTCGGGCCTCCGCTGAAGCCCTCTTACAAACGCTGGAAAAAGCCACTCGACCAGATCATGAACTGGGAGCGTTTCGACCCCAAGAATTTCATGACCATCGAGCAGATTGATGAGTGGATTGAGAACACACGGCACAAAGTGATGTACCGGGACGAAAGCAAAATCGACTGAATCAGCTGCGCTTGAGCCGCCGCCCCCTAGCCCGATCCAAACATCATCCGCAGGCCGGGCAGAAGCGAGATTACTAATCCGGCAAAGACCAACGCGACGAAGCCGAGTACGGCGACGATCGCGATCAGCCGCTTACGTTCGGCTTTCATCTTGCGCCGCTCGTAATCAGCTGCGCTTGAAGCGGAACGCGACCTCGAGTTGGATCTTGTCGTCGACGCTCAGGATGCGCGCGAGCGTCGGCTTCATCAGGCCGAAGGTAGCGAATGTAAAGTTGGTGGTAGCGCGCCCGGCGACGGTACCATCGCGCCCGAAGGTGGCGATGCCGTTCCAGGTAACTTCGCTGGTGGTCCCGTGGATGGTCATGTCGCCGGTGAGCTGAAAGCCTGTTTGCCCCGTATTCGGAAGGGGGTTCGCCAAGCCGGTGACGCGCTTGGGAACGAATTCGGCCAGCGGAAACTTGTCGGTCTCGAGGGTGCGCTTCTGGATGTAGCCGTCACGCATATCCTGATCGCTCTTGAGCATGCGCAGGTCGATGGTGAGCTTGGACTGAGCAACGTTCACCGTGCCATCGGTGTTCAGAGCGAGTGTGCCGGTGACGGCCGACGTGCTGCCCACGGCATCGTTGGGGAAGCTGATGCCGGCGAGTTGTTCCTGTACGCGATAGGAAGCAGTCGAGCCATCAGCGATATCGAGACGAACGGGGCCTGGGGTTGGCGGCGGAGGCGGCGCCTGCCCGGGGCCCGGTGCTTGCGCGAAAACAAGAGCTGCTACTCCCAATACGAGGGCGCCTACGACGCCCATCCCGGCCACGCGTGTCAACCTGCCGCGCTGTCCCGCTACCATTCGCTTGCGATTCATCTTTCCCCCATTTGAGCCTCGCGCTGGCCTTAAAGGCTCACGCCCGTTGACCCGCGATGTCGGCCGCAAAATGCTGGCAGCACTATACTTCGGAGGCGCACAAGGCGCAAGAATTCCGCGTCAGCGCCTGACCACCCCCAAGTCAACTTAAGTTCTGGCGCGATCCGGCCGCCCCACACCATCAATGAGCGAAACTGATGTTTACGCCCGTCGAAAAGATGATGTCGTTTGATTTTGTGCCGGGAGTCGGGGGGTTGGTGACGTAGCGGTCGCTGAGCGTCATTTGCCACCCGAGCCAGCTGTTGATCTTCGTCACCGAGGCGGCGTCGAGAGAGAATCTGTACTCGCTGGTGTTCGAAAGGTCGGGATAGAAGTAGAAAACCTCGGTAATGGTAGTCGACTTCCCCAGCTTGTGCATGAAGTCCTCGCCGAGCGTGAGGCCAGCCAGGTTCCGGGCGACATATGTGGCGCCGCCACCGTAGGTCTCACGCGTGTAGTTCAAGCCGGCAAGAAGATCGAGCGTGGTATTCGGCGTGTTGATGGCGTGCAAACCAAGGCCGCCGCTATAGATCTGCCGCAAGTTCAGATCCTGCAGTTCGTCGTACGCGTAGTCGGCGCTGCCAAACGCAAAAATGCGTTTTGTGATGTTGCGATCGTATTTGATCCCGCCCAGAATCGAGTTGGCGATCATGCTTCCACCGGGCTGATCGTTGGTGGAGTAAAGTGACGACTCGTACATCGTAATCTCGTCGTTCATGGTCTTGCGGTCGGCGGTGAATCCAGTGTTCAGATTGGTCGTTTCGCTATTTCCTCGGGCCAGGGCGAACCCCAGGTTCACTCCGCCTTTCCATCCTTCGAGCACACCCGGATGCAGACTCTTCTCGTAGGCCGCTTCTACGTCAGACGAACGCACGACTGTTACTTGCGCCATCGGCACTTCAACCGTGCCTCCGCTCGGCGCGTGGATGATCAGGTTCGCGCCATCGGTGGTCACGTTGCCGCTGACCGTTTTCTTCTCGGGCGTCACCACGTAGACGGGCTTGTCGGTGCTGATTTCCTTCACGAAGCTCCAACCGATCTTGATCTCGCCCGCAAAATCGGTTTTGACGGTCATGTCTTTGCCGTCGGAGACTTCGATGGTGCCGGTAACGCGATCTCCGCTCTTCAGCTGCACAACGTCTGCCTGCACCACCGATGCCAGGATCAATAAGCCGAAGAAAAGCCCGAGCGACTGCTTGAAGTCCATGATTTCTCTCCACTGAAACCGAGATTTGAACGCAAAACGACGAGTCGTCCGGGCTAGGATGCTCACATCATAGGACAAACCGAGCCGGTGGTGGCCAGCTTTTCGGGATTACAACAAATGACGGGACGATACGGAGGTTAGAGTTACGAGAGAAAAATGGTGCGCCCGCGGTGATTCGAACACCGGACCTCCAGCTCTCAAACACCGCCCTAGGGAAAGCCCTAGTTGTCCCTGCTTTGGGGATCAGCTACACCAGGAGACCTGGAGTTTTAGTTTGAGTCGATGGGCAGGAGGCCTCTTCGCGTCTGTGGGGATCAACAAGCTCAGAACGTGGCCGCCGGACTCCGGAAAGGAAGGATCCCAGTGAAAATCAGGATGATCGCCTCGATTCTGGCGATGACGATGCTCTCCGCAGGTCTATGCATTGCCGCAGATGACAACGACGAAAAAAGGGATAAAACCCGCAAGATGGCCACCGAGGCCTTGCAGGATTTGTACAAGATGGAACCCACCTCCCAAGCAACTATCCAGAAAGCCGCGGGATACGCTGTTTTCGACAACATGGGCGTGAACGTATTGCTGTTGAGCACCGCACGCGGTTCAGGACTGGCCGTCAACAACAAGACCAAGCAAGAGACCTTCATGAAGATGGGTTCAGTCGGTGCCGGTCTGGGCCTCGGAGTGAAAGACTATGCCGCGGTGTTCGTCTTCGCGAACAACAAGGTACTAGCAAAATTTCTGAACTCGGGCTGGTCCGGTTCAGGGCAAGTGGACGCTGCTGCCAAAGTGGGCGAGAAGGGTGGAGCTTACTCGGGAGCGGCTGAAGTTGCCCCGGGAGTGTGGGTCTACCAGATCACCAAGAATGGCCTCGCCCTCCAATTGACCCTGCAAGGTACGAAATATTACAAGGACGACGACCTCAACAAAAAGTAGTTACCAAGCTTAACAACTCACCTCCGGAGGAGATGTGTCACGGAGAAGTGTCTAGGAAGAGTTACTGAATGCGAAGGACGAGAAATAGAATGGTGCGCCCGCGGTGATTCGAACACCGGACCTTCTGCTTCGTAGCTAAACAATACAAAATTCGCTAACCTGTTGACGGCGCGCGGTTTATAAGTGAAAACTCTCTCGAATTTTAGTGGTCTCAAAGGGCGTTATTGGGCGTCAGGCCCCTATCGCCCAAACCGAGGGTGCTCTTGCTACAACCCGCTAAAACATTGGGGAAGGGGTTGGGGTGAGCGACGGGGATTGAACCCGCGACCCTCGGTGCCACAGTCAGACTGTCGCTATTCCAGTTATTTGGAATCAATGAGTTCCGTTTCCGTCATTCGGTGGAATTGCGGTTATTTGGGCTGTTTCATCGCGGCTTCCGTACTTTTTCCGTACTCGAAATGCCCCGCTCTTTGGCTGTCATCGGTAGAGCGTTAGCTTCAGACGCCTCCTCTCGGAATCGAAGTGACCTCGACACTGTGGGGATGTCTGCTGGCTCTTCGCCGCCGCGGGTGTTCAAGCTCGACCCAGAGCCGCGCGCGCTTGACCACGACTGCGCCGGCCAGTGTCGCTCCAGATAGCCGCGACCTTAGAAAAGCATGGTTGTTTGAAGGGATTTGTCCCTCTCAAGGACAATCCGACGTTCTGCCGTGTTAGGTGCCGTTGATAAGACAGTCGTTTAGTGATGATGCTTTAGGTGTTTTTAGGCTCCGGAAGCAACTCTCGATGACAATTCGATGACAAAAGCCGTCGGAGGTTGAAACACCTTCTTCCGCAGACCTTTCCTGGAATGCTAGGAAAAGCTGCGATTTACCCAATCTTGCTCTGCCTATTGCAAACTTCGAGTGGACACAACCGGACAGCGCTGGACACCAAGAGGAGATAAGTGGTAGCAGACTGGTAGAAAGATCAGGGGGTTTGAGTCAGATATTCTGAGGCGTCCGGCAAATCGCTTTCCTTCCAGGACGATCGCTCGCGTTCTGAGTGCCGCGCTGGTCCCGATTGCGGGCCTCCCGGATCTGTCCTACTCGCGAGCGCATTGGAAGGAACCAGGCATCATCGACGTCTTCTGTCACCCATCAACGAGGTTCTGAATCGGCGCCGAAGCCAGTACAGGTTAGTGATGTAGTAAATTATGCTGGCAAGAGCTGCTGGAACAAAGGTCCCAGACTGTATAAATAGCCCACCAAGTACCAAACCCACCAACATCTCGGAACCGACATTGCCGACCCCCTCTGGGATTCGGGAGGGTCTGCCCATCAAGTGAGTAACAGAGAAGAAGCACGCCGCCACGAGATCAGCTGCTATTGCGTTGAGATCATTTCGCTGCAAACCTGATATACATAACGCTCTCCATAACTCTTCGGTGAAGGCCCCCACCGCAAAAATCAGCAACCACAGGGAGACCGGGCCCCGGAGAAGGTAATCATGATCTTCGGTACAGGCTATCGCTGGGGATACAAAAACGATGAGGCGCCGCAAACCAAATAATAGAAGTCCCGCCGCTATCGCCACTGGTATGATTTGCCGCCACGGACGGGAATGTTCGTCGAGCGAAATGATGTTTCGAAAGTCTTGTGCGGCAAGCAAACGAAGGACGACTAGGAGTAATGCGTACTTGACGAAGGAAAGGTATCGGCCATTCTTCTCTGATTGTGCCGCGATATCCGGAGGCAGAGCTGGCGATTGGTGCTGCCGAACCCAACGGTTGGACACTGGCTCTGGGGTTACGAGCCAGATGAGTGGAAATGCCACAAGCGCTAAAAAAGCGTTCAGCTCGGTCAAGGTCCTCCCTTGATAGCAGATTGCTGACTGAAGATGCCTCGTTATCAACCGGCAATGTTTTCTACTTGACGCAATCTACCACCAGTCTGCCAGTTGCCCTATGATGTTTATAGCCCATCCCAATCGGTTTACAAAATCATCGAGCTCTGGAGCCGACGAATCTTCACCCGCCTCGAACCCATTTGCCAAACTGACGATAGTGAGTGTGAGTGCTGGGTTAGCGGCTTCAATCTGCATGGTCCACGTGTTTAACGCGGATCCGATTGCAGCGGCGGTACCCGCAACGGCTACTCCGGTCTGCCAAACCGTCGCCGAAACCGCCGATATCGTGCTCCCGATCGATGAAGCAATTTCCCCAACAACAGCGACCCCACCGACGGCACCAGCAGCTGCTAGAACCGCAGGCGCGGTGGCAATCATCGCTGCATTCGCGCCTGCAGACGACCAGTTGCCCGCTGTTCCTAGTACGAAGATCGCACTTGGGGGAAGAGAGTCATCGGGGGGTGCGGAAGAACCCCCAAGCTCTCCAACCGTTCCTGTTCCTTGAGTATTTATTATGGAACTGGGATCTTGTGTCGGACGTCATTCGGAGCGTCCGACGGTGCCAGATGCACGGCTCTTCAGTTCCCGCCCCTGGCGCTTTTTGTCGACACGGATGCGGCCGCATCGACAAACTCGTTAAGCTGGTACATCCAAGCCTAGTTCTGGATCACGATACGACTCCCCATCCAGCTCTGCCTTGATTCTGTACTCCTGTTGCATAATCGCAGCGAGTTCTCCGCGAGCGGCCAGCAACCTGTCCTCAACGGCGTTGCGCTCGTTGATCGATTGAGCTTCCTCTTGAACCGCTGTTCGGACCTTGTCTTTCGCACGTTCTACAGCACCAGCCGCTGTTGCCAATTGCTCGTCCGACGCCATGCGAGACATGTGCTCACGTAAAGAACGAAACAATCGCGCGCCGTTGACGGGTTCAAAGGAGAGAGAACTTTGAGCCGCAGACGGCACCAGGACGGGCAATTGATTGAAACAACTCACGGCTGGGCAGTTAGGCTTTACGAGGACTATTTCGATCAAGGACAACGGCGACGCCGCCCGCGTGCAGAAGTTCCTCGGCGGCTTCGACGATCTACCTACACGTCGGAGTGCATTGAACGCGATGCAAGCTGAACTCGTCGCTGTAAATAAGAATCTCGTAGCTCCTTCCCGAATAACAACTCCAACTTTTCGCACGGCCGCGATGCGGTGGATCGAGCAGTGCGAAAACCGAAGTACGCCGATCAAACCAAGCGTTTCCCATAACTGGCGAAGCATCCTCCGAAAACACCTGTATCCGCGCATCGGTGAAGTGCCTTTGTCGGATATCGGCAACGGTGCAGTGCGCTCGCTCGTTGAACGCTTGGCAAAGAAAAAGCTTTCACCAACGTCCATCCGTAGCATTGTCCTCGTGGTGAAGTTGGTGAAAGCCAGCGTGGTAAACGGTGAAGGCGATCAGCTTTTTCCGACGACATGGAACCACAAATTCATAGACCTACCCGCCATTGACGAGACGAGACAACGAAAACCCTCGTTCACAGGTGTGCAGGTTGCTGAACTTGTGAAAGCAGCGAGCGGACGGATGCGAATGGCAGCCCTCTTGTTCGCGGCTACCGGGCTGAGGGCCGGGGAGCTATGCGCCCTTGAAGTCCGGCACTTCGATGGTTCGTCTGTCAAAGTCGAGCAAGGGGTTTGGAACGGCAAGGTGCTGAAACCCAAGACGATGAATGCCTTTCGCGTCGTTGATCTGCACCCGGACGTTGCCAGCCTGCTCAAGACCTACATCGGAAACCGTTCGTCTGGTTTCATCTTCGAGACCGACACGGGGACTCCGATGGGCCAAAGCAACACGCTGCGGCGGGAACTTCATCCCCTACTAGACAGCCTCAAAATCCCACGTTGCGGCTTCCATGCTTTCCGCCGCTTCAGGAACACGCATCTTCGCAACCTGCATTGTCCGGACGGCCTGCTCAAGTTTTGGATGGGCCACGCCGGGCGAGACATGTCAGACCGCTATGACCGGGTGCGCGATGATTTGCAGTTCCGCAAGGATGTGGCGTTGTCGATGGGAGTTGGTTTTGAACTTCCCAGAACACTCACTTCTAACCCCGTATTGGGCGCTAATGGGCGTCAAGCAGAAGCAGCCGTGGAGGAGGCTGTCCTTGCAAACACTCAATAAAACATTGAGGAAATGAATGGTGCGCCCGCGGTGATTCGAACACCGGACCTTCTGCTTCGTAGGCAGACGCTCTATCCAGCTGAGCTACGAGCGCACACGGAAAAACAACTGGCATAGTTTATCACAGGCATACGACGGCATGGAGCTATCGGGGTGACTAGGGAACGATCAGGCGAGCGGTGAAGCAGACGGAGTGGAGGGTCGCAAGTCCACAGGGCGCTTCGCAGACGCGCGCTTGGGGCCCTGCAAGAAGACGCGGAGCCGATCCATATAGAGATACACAACCGGAGTGGTAAACAGTGTCAGCAGCTGGCTGACGAGCAAGCCTCCTACGATGCTGATTCCGAGCGGCCGGCGCAGTTCCGATCCCGTTCCGGTGCCGAGAGCCAGGGGCAAACCGCCGAGCAGGGCCGCCATGGTGGTCATCATGATGGGGCGGAAGCGCAGCATGCAGGCTTCGTAAATGGCGTCCTCCGGCGACTTGCCGTGCTTACGCTCGGTATCGATGGCGAAGTCCACCATCATAATGGCGTTCTTCTTCACGATTCCGATAAGCAAAATGATGCCAATCAGCGCGATCACGCTCAAGTCCGTGCGGCAAATCAACAACGCCAACAAAGCGCCCACGCCCGCCGATGGCAGCGTGGAAAGAATCGTGATCGGGTGGATGTAACTCTCATACAGCATCCCCAGCACTATGTAGACCGCAGAGATGGCGGCGAGAATCAGAATCGGCTCGTTCTTCAAAGAAGATTGGAAGGCCTGCGCCGTGCCCTGGAAGCTGGCTTGAATCGTGCTGGGCATCCCCGCGTCTCGCGCAGCAACCTCCACGGCCGTGACCGCATCTCCCAAGGCCACGTTGGGAGCGAGGTTGAAAGAAAGCGTGATGGCGGGAAACTGCCCCTGATGGTTCACAGAGAGCGATGTGGTCTTCGCTTCGTAGTGCGTAAAGGAGCTCAAGGGCACCTGCGCACCGGTCGAAGATGTCACGTATATGTTTTTCAATGCGTCGGGATTCTGCTGGAAAGCGTTACTCACTTCCATGACCACGTGATACTCGTTCATCGGCGCGTACAGTGTGGAGACCTGCCGCTGGCCGAAGGCATCGTACAACGTGTTGTCGATCGTTTGCGCCGGTATGCCCAGTCGATAGGCAGTGTCGCGATCGATCACCAGATTGGCTTCAAGACCGGCAACCTGCTGGTCGGTCGACAGATCACGCAGTTCAGGGAGCGTCTTGAGCTTGTCGTACACGATCGGGGCCCAGCGGTTCAGCTCATCGATGTCTTCACTCTCCAGCGTGAACTGATACTGGGAGTTGGCCTGGCGCCCGCCGACACGGATGTCCTGATCAGCCTGTAGGAAAAGCTGCCCACCAGGAACGGTGGCCAGTTTCCTGCGAAGCCGCCCAATTACCTGGTCGGCGCTGGCGTCCCTTTGGTCGCGCGGTTTCAAGTGCACCATCAGCCGCCCGCTATTCATGGCGTTGCCGCCAACAAAGGCCGTCACGCTGCCAACGGCCGGATCAGCCATCACGATGTCACTGTATTGCTTTTGCTTCTGGCGCATCATGTCGAAAGAAATGTCCTGCGCGCCAAGGATCGCTCCGCCCAGCGAGCCGATGTCCTGCTGCGGGAAAAATCCCTTGGGAATGTACCAGTAGAGCAAGATGCTGAGGCAAACGGTGGCGATGGTCGCGCCGAGCGTAAACGGCTGATGTTTCAAAACCCATATGACGCCGCGTTCGTAGGCCGCCAGGAGCGCGTTGAAACCACTTTCGCTTGTGCGATAGAGCCAGTTGTGGCCTTCCTTCTTGGCCGGCTTCAGGATCGTCGCGCACATCATGGGTGTGACGGTCAGCGAGACCAGCAGTGACATTCCGATCGCCACGCTCAAGGTGACGGCGAACTCGCGGAACAACCGCCCCACGATGCCGCCCATCATGAGAATGGGAATGAATACTGCCACCAAGGAAGTGCTCATGGAGAGCACCGTAAAGCCAATTTCGGCAGAGCCCTTCAACGCCGCTTCATAGGGCGCCATGCCGGCTTCGAGATAGCGGGTAATATTCTCGATGACCACGATGGCGTCATCGACGACGAAGCCTGTGACGATGGTCAGCGCCATCAGCGATAAGTTGTCCACTGAATAGCCGACCAAATACATCACCCCAAAGGTACCAACCAGGGAGACCGGCACGGCCACGGCGGGAATGATGGTGGCGCGCACGCTGCGCAGAAAGGCAAAGATTACCATTACGACGAGAAAGACAGTGAGCAGCAAGGTTCCCTGGATGTCCTTTACCGAAGCGCGAATCGTCTGTGTGCGGTCGTGTTCGACCATCAAATTCATGGCCGCGGGGATCGACGCTTTCACCGAGGGAAGCATGGCCATCACGTTGTCGACGGTGCCGACGATGTTGGCTCCCGGCTGCCGATTGATGATGATAACGATGGCCGGCTTGCTGTCCACAAGGCCGGCTGCGTACAAATTCTCGACCGACTCGCGGACGTCGGCGATATCCCCAAGGCGCACCGGCGCTCCGTTCCTATAGGCGACAATGAGATCGCGGTAGCGCCCGGGGTCAAACAGCTGGTCATTGGCAGTCAAAACCCACCGTGTGGCTCCGTTGGAAACCGACCCTTTGGGTGTATTGGCGTTGAATTGCGTCAGCGCCGTGCGCACCTGCTCCAAGCTGAGACCGTATTTCGCCAAAACGGTGGGATTCAGCTCCACACGCACGGCGGGCCGGGCACCTCCGCCGACGGTCACTTGGCCGACGCCGCTCACCTGCGAAATCTTCTGCGAAATGATCGAGTCCGCGGCGTCGTACAGGGCGCTCACGGGCAGCGTCTCAGAGGTCAACGCCAAAATCAGAATGGGAGCATCGGCGGGATTCACCTTGCGATACGTCGGAAGGTTGGGCAGCCCGGCGGGAGTTGTCCCGCGGAGGCATTGATGGCCGCTTGCACGTCACGCGCGGCCGCATCGATATTGCGGCTCAGATCGAATTGCAGCGTGATGTTGGTCGAGCCGAGCATGCTAGTCGACGTCATTTCAGTGATGCCGGCAATGCGGCCGAACTGACGTTCGAGCGGCGTGGCAACGGCCGAGGCCATCGTTTCCGGGCTCGCGCCCGGCAACCCGCCTTGAACTTGAATGGTCGGAAATTCCACTTCCGGTAACGGACCCACCGGCAGGAAGTGGTAGGCAATAGAGCCGGCGAGAAGCACCGCCAACGTGAGCAGCATGGTGCCCACCGGCCTCTTAATGAATGGAGCCGAGATGTGCATGTTCGGTTCTAGTCCGCCGTGGAGCCCTGCTCCACTAGCTTGCTGGCGTGACTTCCCGAAAATCGCTGCGCCAAGCGGTCAAACCACAAATACACGACCGGTGTGGTGAAGAGAGTAAGCATCTGGCTCACAACCAAGCCGCCGACGATGCTGATTCCCAGCGGACGGCGCAACTCAGCTCCGGTACCGCTGCCGAGGGCTAGCGGCAAACCGCCGAGCATGGCGGCCATGGTCGTCATCATAATGGGACGGAAGCGCAGCAAGCAGGCCTGATAGATCGCCTCCTCGGGACTCTTCCCTTCCCGGCGCTCGGCATCGAGCGCGAAGTCGATCATCATGATCGCGTTTTTCTGCACGATACCAATCAGGAGAATGATGCCAATCAGCGCAATCACGCTGAATTCCGTGTGGCACAACATCAGCGCGAGCAGGGCGCCGACTCCCGCGGAGGGGAGCGTAGAGAGAATCGTCAACGGATGAATGTAGCTTTCGTACAGAACTCCCAGGACGATATATACGGTGATCAGGGCCGCGAGAATCAGCACCGGCTCGTTGGCGAGCGAGGATTGAAACACCTGGGCCATGCCTTGAAAACTGGGGTGGACGGAGGCTGGTAGACCGATCTGGGCCTCCACACGGTGAATCGCGTTGACGGCATCTCCTAGGGAAGATCCGGGCGCCAGGTTGAACGATAGCGTCACCACCGGAAACTGCCCCTGGTGGTTTACCGCCAGAGTCGACGTGGATGTCTCGTAACGGGTAAACGCGCTCAAGGGCACCTGCGTGCCGTTCGAGGACTTCACGTAAATATCCTTGAGCGCATCCGGATTTTGCTGGAAATGCTGATCCACTTCCAGAATCACGTGGTACTGGTTCAGTTGCGTGAACATGGTCGACACTTGGCGCTGCCCGAAGGCGTCATACAGGGTCTGGTCGATGGCGGCGGGCAGGATACCTAGTCGGGCGGCGCTATCGCGGTCGATCACGAGATTGGCGCGCAAGCCCTGATCTTGCTGGTCAGTAGCGACATCGCGCAATTGCGGGAGCTTCTTCAATTCTTCCACCAGCCGCGGCGCCCACTGGGCGAGTTCGTTGGAATCCGTGTCCTCGATGGAGTACTGATATTGCGTGCGGCTCACCCGGTCTTCGATGCTGAGGTCCTGCACTGGCTGCATGAACAGCGCAATTCCCTCGACCTGTTCGACTCGCGGTTGCAGGCGGCGGATAATGGCCGAAGCATCGTCTTTTCTTTCTTCGCGTGGCTTTAGGTTGATCTGAATTCTGCCGCTATTGGGAGTGAGGTTCGTACCGTCGACGCCGATAAACGAGGACAGGCTGACCACGTCAGGATCTTTCAGAATCACAGCAGCCAGTGCCTGTTGCCGCTCGGCCATGGCGGAAAAAGAAACCGACTGCGGCGCCTCGGAGATTCCGATGATCACACCGGTATCCTGCACCGGAAAGAAACCTTTAGGGACGTAGTAGAACAGCACAAGCGTAAGGATGAGCGTGCCGAAGGTAACAAACAGAGTGGCCGTCTGGTGCCGCAAGACGAACTTCACGCCGCGCCCGTACGAAGCGATGGTGCGATCGAAGAAATCCTCGGAGATGCGGAAAAAGCGGCTCTGGCGCGACTCTTCGATACGGTGCAGCAGGCGCGAGCACATCATGGGAGTCAGCGTCAGAGAAACGAAGGCGGACACAAGAATCGTAACGCCCAAGGTGATAGCGAACTCGCGGAACAGGCGGCCGACAACGTCTCCCATAAATAGCAGCGGGATCAGCACGGCGATCAGCGAGACGGTCAGCGAGAGAATCGTGAATCCGATCTGTTCGGAGCCCTTCAGCGCCGCTTCGAAGGGCGAATGCCCTTCCTCGATGAACCGTGAAATGTTTTCGATCATGACGATGGCGTCGTCAACGACGAACCCCGTGGAGATCGTCAAGGCCATCAAAGACAAGTTGTCCAGGCTGAACCCAAGCAGGTACATCACGCCAAAGGTGCCCACCAGCGAGAGAGGAACGGCAACGCTGGGGATGATGGTCGCGGCGACGCTGCGCAGAAACAAGAACATGACCAGCACAACCAGGCCGATGGTCAGCATCAATTCGAACTGCACATCCTTCACCGAAGCGCGGATGGTACTGGTGCGGTCGGTCAAGACATCCACGTGAATCGAAGACGGCAGCGAAGCCTGTAGACGCGGGAGCAGTTCCTTGACGCGATCCACCACGCCGATAATATTGGTGCCCGGCTGGCGCTGAATGTTCAGAACCACGGCCGGAGTGGTACCGCTCCAGGCAGCCTGTTGCGTATTCTCCACTCCGTCGACCACTTGCGCGACGTCGGAAAGACGTATGGGATTACCGTTCCGATAGGCGACGATGAGCGGGCTATAGCTCGATGCGGTCAGGATCTGGTCGTTGGCGTTAATCGTGAAGGTCTGGCGAGGACCGTTCAGCGTGCCCTTGGCTTGATCCACGTTGGCTTGTGAAAGCGCGGTGCGCAGATCTTCGAGGCTCATGCCATACGCCGCCAGAGCTGTGGGGTTCGCTTGAACGCGTACGGCCGGCTTCTGCCCTCCGCTGATGGAGACCAAGCCTACGCCGGAGAGCTGCGAAATCTTCTGCGCCAGATTGGTGTCCGCAAAATCCTCTACTTTGGCGAGCGGCAAAGTCTCGGAAGTGAGCGCTAACGTCAGAACCGGAGTATCGGCCGGATTCACCTTGCTGTAGATCGGGGGATTCGGCAGATCGGGCGGCAAATAGGTGGTCGCGGCGTTGATGGCCGCCTGCACCTGCTGCTCCGCCACGTCAATGTTTTCCTTGAGCTCAAACTGCAGAGTGATTAGCGAGCAGCCGTAGGAACTCGTAGATGTCATCTGGTTCAGGCCGGGAACTTGCCCGAACTGGCGCTCGAGAGGAGTAGTAACGCCGGAAGCCATCACATCGGGGCTCGCGCCGGGATAGAACGTGAGCACCTGGATGGTCGGATAGTCGACCTGCGGCAAGGCGGAGACGGGGAGCTGGAAATAGGCCACCGCCCCGGCTAGCATGATGCCCACCATCAACAGAGACGTTGCGACGGGCCGCAGAATGAACGGCTTGGACGGACTCACGGGGTTTGCCCTAGAGTCCCGCTATTGGACGCCTTGGCGCGCGGGGCACCCGAGCGCACTGCGACCCGAGTTCCGTTCTGCAGCTTGTCCTGTCCATCGACCACGATCTGTTCCCCAGCCTGCAGTCCTGAGCGGATAACGGAATCGTTGCCCTGCGAGAAATCGACCTGCACTGGACGGTACTCCGCGGTATCGTCCGACTTGACCACATAGACGAAGTTTTCCTGCGCGCCCTTCTGCACGGCAGCCGACGGAATCACCAGGGCATCCTTCCGGACGTTCAGGAACAGGCGTATGTTCACGAACTGATTGGGCCAGAGCGACAAGTCGTTATTTGTAAATTGCGCCTTAAAACGAATGGTCCCGGTGGTCTGGTCGATCTGATTATCAATGGTCTGCAGCACGCCGTCAGCAAGCTTGGCGTTGTTGTCGCGATTGTAGGCTTCGACGGGGAGCTGACGATTTCGCATCTCCGTCACCACCTGCTGCAGGTTGTCTTCCGGCAGCGTGAAGATCACCGAAATCGGCTGTACCTCAGTGATCACCAGCATCCCGTTGGCGTCCGTGGCGTGAACGATGTTGCCCGAGTCGACCAGACGCAGACCGATTCGTCCGCTGATGGGAGCGGTGATGCGACTGTACGTCAGCTGTAGCTTCTGATTGGCTATCTGCGCTTGGTCAGACTGGATGGCGCCGTCGAACTGGCCTACGGTCGCCTGCTGTGAGTCCAACTGCTGGCGGGCGATGACGCCCTCCTGCCAAAGAGTCTGGTAGCGATTCAGGTCCACTTTGGCGTCGTTCTGCGAGGCGATGTCCTTCGCCAGCTGCCCTTCGGCCTGCTCCAGAGCCACTTGGAAAGGACGCGGATCGATCTCAACCAACACATCTCCAGCGCGAACGAATTGGCCCTCTTTGAAGGCGACTCTCATAATCTCGCCGTCGACACGAGTGTGTACCGTAACCGTATTGAGTGCCGTGACCGAGCCCAGACCGCTTAGATAGAAAGGCACGTCTTTCTTCTGGACGGGAACAGTACCGACGGAAACAGGCCCTCCGCCCTGACCTCTGCCGCCCTGCTGTTGCTCCGCGTTGGCGGGTTGGGATGGAGAGTACATCCGGTAGACGACGACTGCCGCGACGATAAGCAAAATGAGGACGATCCAGACCCACGTGCGGCTCTTCTTGGGCCCCGTTTCCAGGGTGGGCGCCGGTGAAACCTTGCTTTCTCTCGAAAGTACATCCTGCTCGGACATGTATCTCCTCTAGCGGTATTCTGTCACAGGTTTTAGACGCATTCGCCCGCGTCACGGATACAGCGAAGTCGGTCCGGTTCCGGCGTCCTTAAGCTTCTACGTCCGTTCGGCCCCAGAGTAACCATCGAGCCCCGAGGAGGTGCCAACAGGCGGTCTATTGCAGTGGGATCTCTGCCGAAACTCACCTTTTCGTTCTAAAACCTCGTCCCTACGGTCAACGACTGGCCAAGCCGACCGCTCTAAGCGGCAACCTGCCACGCCCCATATGTTACGCTAGAATGGCATCTGTTTTCTGAGGATTGTTAGCGATCGAACGGCCCTCATGCCCATGAAACCGACCACCGTTTATCTCGTTGGAGCAGGCCCGGGAGACCCGGATTTGCTGACCCTCAAGGCCCACCGCATCTTACGGGAGGCGGATGAGATCCTGCACGACGACCTGGTGCCCGCGCCCATCCTGGCGCTTGCCAGCCCGTCCGCACTGGTCGCCAGCGTGGGCAAACGGTGCGGAGCAAAGACGATGACCCAGGAGGAGATCAACGCTCGCATGATTCGCTCGGCGCGCGAAGGGCGTACCGTGGCGCGTTTAAAGGGCGGCGACCCGGGAATCTTCGGGCGGCTGGCAGAAGAGATCGACGCGCTCGAAGCCGCGGGCGTGCCCTTCGAGGTGATCCCGGGAATCACCGCCGGAATGGCCGCGGCTGCTTCTCTCGGAATTTCACTCACCGACCGGCGCAAGAGCTCGCACGCCATTTTCGTGAGCGCCCATCCGGCGCGACACGGCGACAAGGAGGCCAGGCCCGACTGGAAGAGTTTGGCGCATCACGACGGCGTCCTGGTGATCTATATGCCGGGCAGCAACCTCGCGCGCCTGCGCGACGAGCTCGTTGCCGCGGGCCTCGACCCTCAAACCCCCGCCGCGCTCGTCTCCCACGTCAGCACGCCCGAGCAGACCGTTCGATACATCACTCTCGAAGAACTCGGCCGCACGCTGCACGCAGAGGCTCCGGCCATTTTGCTCGTGGGCAGGTCACTTCAGGGAGCACGTCGGAGACAGCGCGCACCGGAATTAACGGCCCTCCTCGACGAAGCAGCGGCAACTTTCTCCCGCCGTTAGCCAGAACCCGCGAGCACACCGAACAACGGAAGGAACCCGCTTCGTGTAAGATTCGTCTAGAATTTATTAGCTTCACAATAGGTCATCCAGGGAGGGGCCTGCCCGCCATGCTCGACCGCAAGCGATCCGCGTTCGATTGGATCGACATGGTGTTCGTGCTGTTCGTGGTCTGCCTCGCGTTTCTCCCGCCCATCGATGAAGTTCACAAGCAGTTGACCCTCCTAGCCATCATTGTATTCCAGCTTCTCGAGGGCCGGCTCGTCGCCTGGCTACCGAGCAGGGGACGCTACTACAGCGTTTTGATCAAGATCGCGCTGGCGACGCTGCTTCTCGATCACACGCAGGAAGTGGGCATCAATAGCACGTACTACCCGATCTACTATTTGCCCGTAGTAACGGCAGCGATGTATTTCGGCCCGATCGGCACGCTTCTGTGGACCGCACTCGCTTCCCTTGCCTACTGTTCGTTTCTTTGGCCGGCGCTTCAGGAGTACGAACTCACTCCCGAGGGAGCGTGGATCCTTACAACGCGCGTCCTCTTCTTCTTTATCGCCGCCGTGCTGGTGAACCGTTTCGCCGTAGAGAACCGTCGGCAGGTTGCGCGCTATCAAGCGCTCTCGGAAACGCTGGAAGAGACCAACCGGCAATTGCAGCGCGCCGAAGCCGACGCGCGCCGGTCCGAACGCCTGGCCGCACTGGGGCAAATGTCCGCCGGCCTTGCGCACGAAATTCGCAACCCGCTTGCGGTCATCAAGGGCTCAGCAGAAATGCTGAACAAGAAACTTCGGGAAGCGCAGCCGATCGAAAGCGAGCTTGCTGGATACATCTCCTCGGAAGTGAACCGCCTCAATGAGCTGATCGCCCGCTTTCTGGATTTTGCGCGGCCCTCACAGCTTGAGCCGCAGCCGCACCAGCTTTCACCAATCCTTGACCGTGCCTTTGACGCCGTGAACGCCCAATTCCCCGATGCGCATGTGCGTGTCGAGCGCGACGAACCTCGCCATCTGCCGCCCGTTCTGGCCGACGAACAACTGTGCGAACGCGTTTTCGTAAATCTGATTCAGAATGCTTACCAGGCCATGATGGAGCCGGCCGATACCCGCGAGCGTGTCCTGCGGCTCTCCGCTGCTCCTGAATCTTCGCAGGGCCGCGACGGCGTGGGAGTGATGGTTCAGGACACCGGGCCGGGGGTTCCCGCGGCATTGCGCGAGCAGATCTTTAACCCGTTTTTCACATCGAAGAAGGACGGCGTCGGCATGGGCTTGGCGATTGTGGCGAAGATTATCGACGACCATCGGGGATGGATTCGCCTCGAAGACAACGCTTCCGGCGGCGCGACGTTTCACGTGTTCCTCCCCGCCGCGTCCGTCACCGCGATCAAGACCGATCTTCCGGCACCAGTGGGGTCCGTTCACCGGTGAGCGCATCCAAAATGACGCGCGAAAAGCAGTCGATCCTGATCGTGGAAGACGAAACCAAGTTGCGGCGCGTGATCGAGCTGCAGCTCGCCGACGAGGGTTTCCTCACGCGCGCCGCGCCCGATGCCGAAGCCGGCTTGCAGCTGCTCGGCAAAGAACGCTTTGACATCGTGCTCACCGACTTCAAATTGCCGGGTATGAGCGGGCTGGAATTTCTTCAGGCCGTCAAACGCGTCAACGCCACCATCCCGGTGATCATCATGACCGCCTTCGGAACGGTGGAATCCGCGGTGGAGGCCATGAAGGCCGGCGCCAGCGACTTCATACTGAAACCCTTTTCCCTGGCCGAGCTGGTGCTGGTGATTCGCAAGGAGCTGGCGACCCACGAGCTGCGCGAAGAAAATCGTACCTTGCGCGAGGAGCTCGGCCGCCGCTACGAATACAAAAACATCGTCGCGCGCAGCACCAAGATGCAGGCTGTGCTGGCTCTGGTCGAACGCGTGGCGCCGACGAACTCCACCGTGCTGATTGGCGGTGAAAGCGGCGTGGGAAAAGATCTGATCGCGCGCGCCATTCACGAACACTCTCACCGCGCCGGCGGGCCCTTCGTCAAAATTAACAGCACGGCGATTCCCGAAAACCTCCTGGAAAGCGAACTCTTCGGATACGAAAAGGGCGCCTTCTCGGGCGCAACGACAACCAAGCCCGGCAAATTCGAGTTGGCCGACAAGGGAACGCTGTTCCTCGACGAAATTGGCGACGTGCCCCCCGCGATTCAGGTAAAGCTTTTGCGCGTCTTGCAGGAGCGCGAATTCGAGCGGCTGGGAGGAACGAGAACTTTAAAAGTCGACGTGCGCCTCATCGCCGCGACCAATCGGGATCTGCGCGCCGCGCTCGAGGACGGCACCTTCCGTGAAGATTTGTACTATCGGCTCAACGTGGTGGCCATCGACGTCCCTCCGTTGCGCGATCACAAAGAAGATATTCCGGCGCTCGCAAATTTCTTCCTCGAAAAGTTCGCTCGCGAGTCCGGCACCCCAGCCCGCACCCTCACTCCGCAAGCGCTGAAGCTGCTGATGGATTTCCACTGGCCCGGTAACGTGCGCGAGCTGGAAAATATCATCGAGCGAGCCGTCACCCTATCCGAGGGTCCGACGCTCGACGCCGCCGACATTCACCTCGATATTGACCCGCCGCGCGCGGTCGCCGGCGCGTCCGCGGCGCTGCCCGAGGGCGTCTCACTCGAGCAATGGGAAGATGAAATGATCCGCGAAGCCTTGCGGCGCGCCAACGGAAACAAGAGCCAGGCCGCGCGCGCCCTAGGGTTGTCGCGCAATGCCCTCCGCTATCGCCTCTCCAAAATCGGCGTTTCCGATCCCGCCGAGTAAGGCTCGCGCTTGCGAGCGAATCGTTACGCATCGGTGGTTGAAAACCACCAGTGCCGCGTGAAAACCACCACCACCGCGAAATAGCAGCCCTGGATGCACGGTTGGGCTGCACCCACAAGACCCCTCCCTTCATAGAGATACGAGTACCTACGCCATTTCGGCACTTTGGCACGCTCCCTGCATTATCGACAGCGGATTCATAAGTGGATTCGTAACTGGGGTCCTGACGCGAGGTCGCGGCAGGAGGTGATCGATGAAAAGATACTTGGCGAGCGTGGCGAGCGCGGTGATCCTGCTGTTTGCTTTCGGGCTGGCACCCGCGGGCGCGCAGGATCAGCCGCCGGCACCTTACAACACCCAGCAGCCACCTGCGCCTTATAACAACGGCCAGGGCGCCCCGCCTCGTTATAACAATCAAGGAGCCCCTCCACCGTACAACAATCAGAACTCGCAGGGCGCACCGGATCAGTCAGCCAATGGGGCGACCGATGGGTCGACCGATGGCCCGCAGCCCGGCGAAGCGCGGGCGAGCATCGTTCAGGGTGATGTTTCCTCGCAGCGCGGCGACAACGGCGACTGGGTGGCGCTCACGCAGAACGCTCCGATTTCTCCCGGCGATCGTGTGACCACCGGTAATAATGCGCGCGCCGAACTGCAGCTTGACGCCGCGGACGTTCTTCGAATGTCCGCAAACACCACCGCCAACATCGTCACTCTGAATCGCAACGGACTTCAGGTGCAAGTCGGCCAAGGACTGGCCAACTTCACGGTGATACGAGGTAGCGACGCGAATCCCGAAATCGATACTCCCAACGTCGCGATCCATCCGACCGGCGCTGGAGAGTTTCGCATCCAGGTCACTTCCGATACGGAGACGAAGATAACCATTCGCAGCGGTTCGGCCGATATTTCCACGCCCCAAGGAAGCACGCACGTGGAAGCGGGACAGATGATCACCGTACAGGGTACCGATAATCCCCAGTACCGCACAGACGCAGCGCCTAACGCCGATGCCTTCGACACCTGGAATGACGAGCGCGACCGCCATATCGTAAGCGCGCAGAGCTGGCACAAGACCGATCCCTACTACACGGGCTCGGAAGATCTCGACACTTACGGCGTCTGGAGCGAAGTCCCCGATTACGGCCAAGTGTGGACGCCCTCGAACCCCGATCCCAACTGGGCGCCCTATCGCGCCGGCCGCTGGGTTTGGACTCCCTACTACGGATGGACGTGGGTTTCGAGCGAGCCTTGGGGTTGGGCGCCGTATCACTACGGACGATGGTTCGTCTACGGCGGACGTTGGTCATGGTGGCCCGGGCCCGTCGTGGCCTACCCAACCTACTATCCGGTGTGGGCGCCCGCATACGTGTCCTTCTTCGGATGGGGAGGCGGCGGCTTCGGAGTCGGAGTGGGATTTGGTTTCGGATTCGGTAGCGTCGGCTGGTTTCCAATTGGGCCTTGCGATTGGTATCACCCGTGGTGGGGCGGTTGGGGCCACGGCTACCGGACGTTCGGTGTAGGCAACATTAACGGCTTCCGCCAGGGCTATGGGCCGCTCGCGGGCGAGCGGGGTTTTGGCGGCCGGCGATTCTCGAACGTGGATGGAATCATGCATGACGGCCGCTTGCAGGGCGGAATCAGCTCGATGTCGAGCCACGATTTCGGCCGCGGCGCCGTGCCGGGCAATCAGCAGCGCTTCAATGAGTCGTCGTTGCGGCAGGCAAGCATGGTCTCGGGCAGGATGCCGATTTCTCCTTCCCGCGAAAGCTTCAGCCCGTCCGGCCGCGCCGCGAATCCGAGTTCCCTGCGCAGCGTGCCGTCAAGCTCGCAGCACTTTTTCAGCAGCAACTCGCAGCGGGGGGGCAGCAACAACAGCTTCAACGGAACTAATCGCGGCTTCACCGGCGCGAGCAATACAGCCGTGAACAATAACAATGCCGGCAGCCGGCCTGGTTCATTCGAGCGCCCCAGCGAGGGCGCGGTCACGAACCGCGGCAACACAGGGAGTACGGGCAATGCAGGCGGCAACTTCAATCGCTCGGGCCAAAGCTTCGGAGGAAGCAGCACGACTCCTCAATCGGAGACTCGCGGATGGCAGCACTTCACGCCGTCATCGCGCGGATCGGAATCACAAGGGTTTTATAACCGCGGTAGCTCTACACAGGGACAGAACCACAGCTCGTTCGAACCGCCGTCGTCGGCGTCACGCGGGGGGGCCTCGAATTCATACTCTCGTCCTCCACTTAATATGAGGCAACCCATCGTGACGCCGCGAAGCGGCTCCAGCGGAAGCGGCAACAGTACATACCAAAATTCCCAAAGGGGTGGCACATTCGAAGCCCCGCGCGGCGGGAACAACAACGGAAACAGCGGCGGTTACAATCCCCCGCGGAGCAATACATACAGCGCCCCACGCGGCAACTATAGCGAACCTCATAGCGCCTACGGAGGTCAGCCGGCTCCCCATGGCAACGGCAGCGGCGGCGGATCCCATGGCGGTGGCGGCCACTCCGGCGGCGGTGGCGGCGGTCATCACCACTAAATCGTAGAATTCAGCACTCGCGTATGTCTTGTGGCCATCCTCGCCGTCTTCACAACCGTAGGAATTTCGCCTTTGTCTTCGTAGGGCGGGTCTCAGACCCGCCCTGCCTCGCTCGAGGTTGACCTAGCGCCACGGCCTGAAGTTGTCCCAAACCCAGCCGAGAGAGCACGTCAGCATTTGCCCTTGTAGCGGCCGTCTCGCCATTCAGCCGGGCGCCTTTGTCTTACGCGTTCGTCCCGCCGTCCACCGTCAGGTTTGCGCCGGTGATGTACGACGACTCGGGGCCCGCGACGAACGCCACCAAGGCGGCGACTTCGTCAACGGTTCCGTAGCGGTTGAGCGCCGTGGCGGCTTTCTGAGGAGCAGCCCACTCTGCAGCCGCAGGATTCAATTCCGTGTCGATCGGACCTGGTTGGACATTGTTCACCGTAATGCCCCGAGCTCCGACTTCTCTCGACAATCCTTGCGTAAACATCTTGACGGCTCCCTTTGTCGCCGAATACGAAACCAAACCGGGGGTCATCAAACGTTCGCCCACGCACGAGCCGATCATGATGATGCGGCCACCGCTCTTCAAGTGCTTCAGCGCCGCTTGCGTCGCAACGAAAGTGCCGCGGATATTAATGGCGATCACCCGATCGAGCTCCTCCAGCGTGGCCTGCTCGAACGACTTGGGGAAGCCGGTGCCGGCATTGTTCACCAGGATGTCGAGCCGGCCGAGGGTCGCGACGGTCTTATCGACCGCGGATATGACGGCGGCGGCATCGCCAGCGTCGGCCTGAATCGCGATAGCTTTCGCACCGTTGCGTTCAATCTCTTTGACGACCGACGCGGCCGCGTCGGCGCCTTTCGTATAGGTGATGGCCACGTTCGCTCCGTCCGTAGCCAGCCGCTTGGCGATTGCAGCTCCAATTCCGCGCGATCCGCCTGTAACCAATGCAACCTTCCCTTCCAGTTTCTTCGACATCGTTTTCTCCTATTCCCTTCGCCGCAAAATGCACTGCCCAGCGACGTAAGGCATGAGATGAGGCTCGAAGCGCAAAGGACGCTAGGAAGGTGAATTCACAAGGATTCGTGGCCGAAGAGACTGACACAGTAGGTCTTATCGTCACGAATCACGGCTCACCAATCGCGAATCACCGACCACGAATTCCTGTATTATCAGCTGGCTTATTTGGATCGCGCAGAAGGGGAACGGCTTATGGCAAAGGCTTCCAATCAAACGAAACTGGCAATCCTGGGCGCCGGAAAGATGGGCGGAATCCTCGCCGAGGCGTTCGTAAAGCAGGGGCTGGTGTCGCCGAAAAATATTTTCGCCACCGTGCAGCACAGCGGACAGGCGCGCAAGAGCTTGTCTTCCCTTTCGATTCCCGCCGGCACCGACAATCGAGCCGCCGTCAAGAAAGCGGACGTAATTCTTCTGTGCGTGAAACCGCAGACGGTCGGGCAAGTGGTGGACGAAATTCGCAAGGACTTGAATGACAGCAAGCTGGTGATCTCCATCGCTGCTTCGGTGCCCACGGACTACATCGAGCGGCGGCTGAAGGGTAAGGTTCCGGTGATTCGCGCCATGCCGAATACTCCCTCGATGGTTGGCGCCGGCATCACCGCCTTGGCCAAGGGAAAATACGCGAGCGAAAAGCATATCGAAACGGCGCGGTCGCTTTTCGGCTCCGTCGGACTCACCATCGTGGCCGACGAAAAGAATATGGACGCCATCACAGGCCTCTCAGCCAGCGGGCCGGCGTTCATCTACATTATTCTCGAATCCTTAGCCGAAGGTGGGGTTAAGGCGGGCCTTTCGCGCGAAGTCGCTACGCTGCTCGCCGCGCAGACGGCGCTGGGCGCCGCCAAGGTGGTCATCGAAACCGGGCATCATCCCGCGCTGCTGAAAGACACGGTGACCACGCCGGCCGGCTGCACTATCGACGGCATTCTGGAACTCGAAGAAGGCGGCTTGCGCGTGACGCTGATCAAGGCCGTCGTGAAGGCAGCCGAGCGCGCCAAGGAACTGCTGGTAACCGACGACGAGGATTGATTTCGCGCTATTCTGGCAGTGTGGTGGACAAATCCGGTATCGATACGGAAGATAGACTGCTCGGCCTCTGCGCGGCCTGCAAATTCGGGCGCCGCATAGAATCCGCGCGCGGCTCGGAATTTCTCCTGTGCGAACGGTCGTTCACGGAGTCAAACTTCCCGAAGTATCCCCGGCTGCCGGTTCTGCGCTGCGCAGGTTTTTCTTCTCGAAATTCCACTCCGCCCGCCACTTCACTCCCAGAGTAGATTCCACCCGAGGCCCAGAATTTTCGCGGGCTTCAACGCCTCGCGCGATGATGGGTTGATGTGCGCCGCGACGAGCCCCTCGAAAAGCGATGGGTTTCGCGTAAAGAGCTTCAGCACTCGCCTGCGCAACGCCCCGCTCGCGTTCATCATCAGCAGCAGACGCGTCATGCGAATTGGTATGCGAACGACGCGCGCGTGCGACGCTTCATACGCCGCGAGATTATCGGTAGCCAGCGCATCGGCAAGATGCAGCGCCTGCCCGAACGCCAAACTCAATCCCTGTCCGGCGATGGCGTCCACGGTACAGGATGCGTCGCCGACGAGAGCAATGTTTCCGCGCCGCACGGCGCGCGCGCGGCCGATGCGCGTAACAACGCCGGCCTCCGCTGAAACGACGCGCGCGCCTTGCAAGTGTCGCGCAACATCCGGAAACATCGAAGCCAGCGCTGCTTCGATTCTCAGGTGCGAGTCGCTCGAAAGCATCGAAAGGCAAACTTCATTAGGGCCCGTGGGCGTGACGACCATCTGGCACCGCGGCGCCCAATGGACGTCCACAAAGCGGCTCCACGGTGCGGTCGCGTAATGTTGGCGGAATCCAAACCGTCGACTGCGGCGCAGACGTGACTCCAGCCTCGCCACCTTCCGGACGCGTGAATGCTGGCCATCCGCTCCGATGAGCCATCGGTACGCGATGCGCTCGCCGCCGACTTCCACGGCGCCGGGCTCGAATGCGGAAATCTTCACCTGCCAAGACATGGTCACGCCGGCTTCCGTCGCGCGATCCACCAAAAGCTGCTGCAAGACCGTTCGACGCAGGCCGAAGGCTTTTCCTCGGGCAAACTTCGCCCGTACGGAAAGGTGCCCATCTGAAAAATGGAGACCCTCGAAGGGATGGGCGCCCGCGGATTCCAGGTCGATACCCAGAGTGCGCAGCGCGGCGACGGCTTCGGGAAGCAAGCCTTCACCGCAAGCTTTATCGATGGGAGGAATACGATGATCGAGAAGTGTTACGCGGAGGCCCTTATTGCGGGCCGCAATGGCCGTCGCTAATCCTGCCGGACCCCCGCCTACAATCAATACATCGGTCTGCATGCGCACCCCCCGCGGGGTGACGCCGCAGATCGGTCACCACCGTAACAGTAGTAGTTCGGAGCAAAAGCCCGGGCCCATCGCCGCAAGGATGCTGTAGCTTCCCGGGGCTGGCCGGCGGTTCTTGTAAACATCCTCCAAAACCAACAGTACGGAGGTCGAGGAAATATTTCCCACTTTCCGGAGCGATTCCCAAGATGCCGCGAGATCCTTCTCCGTGAGGCCGAGTGCCTGGGCCGTAGCCTCCAGTACTTTCGGGCCTCCCGTGTGCATCACCCAGCTCTTGATGTCGCTACGGCTGAGGCCTTGCTCCGTCAAAAACGCGTCCACGTCCTTGCCAAGGTGTTTCGTCACCGTCTCGGGGACTTCCGGCGATAGTACGATGTGGAAACCCTTCTCGGAGATGTCCCATCCCATGACCCGTTCGGTGTTCGGATAGAAGACAGACTTGGTGGCCAGAATCTCAGGCCCAGGGCGATCGCTGTTGTTCCCCGTGACGACGGCCGCAGCCGCGCCATCTCCAAAAAGCATGGCGGAAATCAAATGAGCCATGGAGATGTCGTCCAGCTGCAAGGTGAGGGAGCACAACTCGATCGAAAGGATGGCGGCAGCCTGATCGGGAAAGCCGCGGACGTAATCAGCGGCTCGCGAGATTCCCGCTGCGCCGGCCACGCAGCCCAGTCCGAAGATGGGGATGCGCTTGATGGAAGTGGAAAGGCCCATGCGATTGATCAGGCGCGCGTCGATCGACGGCGCCGCGATGCCCGTAACGGAAGTCACAAAAATGGCGCTCAAATCCGCAGGTTCCAGACCCGCTCCCATGAGGGCACGACAAAGGGCCTTTTCGCCAATATCCAGCGCCGTTTCGATCCAGGCGTCGTTGGCCTCGCCCCACGTCTGCATGTTCTTATAGAAAGAGATGGGCTGGCACAGGAAGCGTCCATCCACCTTCATCGACTCATCGAGCCGGTCCAAAATTCCAGGTTGGGCCAATCGTCCGCCCCAGAAATCCTTCAGCTCCTCCACCAACTCATCTTGCTTAAAATAGCGTCCGGGAAACGCACTTCCAACACCAGCAATTCTCATCAGCAGGCTCCTCTGCCTTTCTCGTGTGCCCTATCGAATCCGCGTAAGGCTGATCGGAAGGGGTCTAACAGGCGGAACAAACTCTCGTAACGTTCGCCCCAAAAGCAGGCGATTAAAATATTCTCACAATCCCGCAGGCCAACGGGTTGCCGCGTGTTGCTCGAACATCCCTCTTCTGCCACCACGCCCTGGCCTCTAGTTGAATTTTTCGTGCAGCTGCAAATCGGATGGCGCATGGCGCACCAACCCGCGGAAAACGAACACCCCACATGCCACCGACGCCACGAGCAAGGCGCCCCCTATTCTCCACTCAAACAGGCACACTTTACCAATGCCGAATAGACCAGTGTAGACCATCGCACAACCCACGAGCCAATGAATTAAATTGCGTCCCAAGGTCGATTCGGGCGTCACTCCGGGAGCCAAGCGCGCCACGGGCTGCCATCCGATGGGGTCGGGCCGCACGCGGCGATAAAACCGCACTAACACGTCACTGGGTTCCGGCCGCGTCAGCAGCGTCGCCACCACCCACACCGCAGTGGTTGCCGCGGTCGTCAGCAGCGTCTGCTCGGCAAAAACGGCCGCCTCGGAGCCGTGAAACGGCGACGTCCAACGAATCCCCAGGGACACGATGAGCGCCGTGGCCATCGCCGCGATTTCGCTCCACGCGTTAATGCGCCACCAATACCATCGCAACAGATATACCGTGCCAGTTCCGGCGCCCAGCTCCAGCAGAACTTCCCATCCCGCCCGAACCGTCACCAGTTCCCATGAAACCCACGCGCCCAGAGCAACCAGCAGGAGCGTGACCCATCGGGCCACGACGACATAGTGCCGCTCCGTCCCATCGCGCCGCACAAAACGCCTGTAGAAGTCCGACACCACATAGGAGCTGCCCCAATTGAGGTGCGTCGCAATCGTGGACATGAACGCCGCGAGAAAACCGGCCACCAGCAGCCCCCGCAAAGCGCGCGGCAGATGTTCGACGGCCAGTAAAATATAACCCGATTCGGGCTGCGCGAGGTGCGGATAAAGCACCACAACGGCCAGCGCCGCCAGGATCCACGGCCAGGTGCGCAACGCGTAGTGCGCGAAATTGAACCACAAAACGGAAAGCATTCCGTCGCGTTCGCTGCGCGCGCTCAGAATTCGCTGCGCCACGTAACCCCCGCCTCCGGGTTCCGACCCCGGATACCAAAACGCCCACCACTGCACGCCGAGATACACGCAAAACGTGAGAGCAGGAATGGTCCAAAGAGAGTCAGCCGTGCGGATACGCGATAGATCCGGGAAAAATGCCAGGATGTTCGATGCCTCAGGGCCGGCAGACACACGCAACGCCGCAAGCTGCGCGATCAGCGCATGCATCCCTCCGGCGGCGGCCACGCCATACCATGCAACTGCAACGACAACGAACATTTTCAGCGCGAACTGAAACAGGTCGGTCCACAACACTCCCCAAAGTCCGCCCAATGCGACATAGATCCCGGTGAACGGAATCAGGAAAAGGACGCATACCGCAAGCGCCGTGCGTTCATTCACGCCCAGCACCACGCCTACGATCATCGTCATAGCCTTGGTTACCCACCCAAGGATCACGCAGTTCACCAGCAATCCGAGATAGAGGGCGCGAAATCCGCGCAGGAACGCCGCCGGCTTCCCGGCGTATCGCACTTCGGCGAACTCCACATCGGTCAGCAGGCCCGCCCGCACCCATAGCCGCGCGAACAAGAATACGGTCATGATTCCCGCAGGCAACATGCTCCACCAGATCCAATTGCCCGCGATGCCGTTGCGGTAGACCAGCCCGGTGACTACCAGAGGCGTATCCGCCGCGAACGTGGTCGCCACCATCGACGTGCCGATCAGCCACCACGGCGCGCTCCGTCCCGAGACGAAGTAGTCCGCAGTCGAGCGGTTCGACCGCCGTCGAAAATACAATCCTTGCAGGAGTGTGAAGAGCAGGTAGGCCACAACCACGGCCCAATCGGCGAAGGTAAGTCTCATATGCCCGATGGCTGCGGCATAGTGTCCTCGACTGAGCGAGCGGAGTCAAAGGCAATGGTGACCCGGTGTTGACCATCTGCCGGTTCCCGCGTTTGTCGCGCACTCGCAGTGTGTTTTTCTTTCCGACGTCCCGCCAGTCACAAATACCGATGCGGGGTAATCGTCTTCACCCTCAGAGTTTCATGGCGGACGAATCGCGTCGTTGCTCATGAGCAGACCTGGAGTTGCTCGCCCGCAACTACGCGCAGGTAGTAATGCATGTACGGGCGAGGCGGTTAACGACCACAAGTGTGGAGGAACGTTGCATGATTTGTGCAATCGTTTGCATAGTGGGCGCGGAGGCGCATGGACTAAGCCCTCGAGTACTATGAACTTGCCTTCCCTAGTACTTTGGAACTAAAACTGCCCCTGTTCGCGGTCCTGAGCCGCATCGGACGCTTGCGTCCCCACGCCGTCCAGTTCAGGTGCAGTCCAAATTCAAAGCACAAAGAGGGGGAGTATCTCTCATGAGAGAGTCTGCGTTTCTGAAGCGGCTTGCTGGAGCGGTCGTTGTAGCGGTCTGCCTGGGCGCGGCGCCGGCTTTCGCTGATACGGTCTTCAGTGATTCAACTTTTGATTTGTCCGGCTATACGGCGAGCCCGCAATATATCAACGGCGCCGACGCGTCGATTGCTGGCACTCAGTGCTCCAGCTGCGGCAATCCTGGGCAAGCGCTCCAGATCACCGCTAATTTTGGCACCGCCGGCGATGCGGTTTCTCAGGGGTTCATCAACAACTCGTTCGTTTATAATCCGCTGACCGGTGGAGCAATTACGGGCATCGACGTTTCCGTGGACAAGAACTTGGTCTTCAGCTCGCTGGCCGTTGGGACTCCGTTCGGAAACTCGGCTCGGCCCACGATTGAGCAAGACGGCGTGTACTATGTGGCTGTTATTCCCGGTCCTGGCACCAACGGTGGCGGCATACCCACGGGGTTCAACACCTTCACCGCAGATCTTGTGGCCAGCGACTTCTTAGAGTACGACTTCGCTACGGGCGCCTCCGGAACCACAAATCCGAATTTTAATGGCGATCCGTTGTACTTCGGGTTGACACAGGAATTCGGGCTTGGCCTAAATACGGATACCACCGCCGTGGCAACGTATGACAATCTGAGCATCGATATCGCGAGCACACCGGAACCCTCCTCCATGCAAATGCTTGGCGTGGGGTTGGCTTCGATGCTGTTGTTCGGATTGTTTCGGCGGAACAAGTCGATTTCCCTACAGTAGGCGGGATCATCATTCGAGCCGGGCTGCGCTTTTGTGCGGGCAGCCCGGTTTCGTTTTTTCGACTGCCTTGTTCGCTTCAATCGATCGAGCTTCTCGCATCCGTCCGTTCGCTTCTGAGGCAAACCATCGCCGGCGCTCGCGTTTTCAGATCCAGCCCCAAAAAGAGGAAGCCCCGGATCCGCGGGGGAACGGATCCAGGGCCGGGGGACTGAGGGGGACTGGGCGGTAAATCTGTTCGGGCGGCCCGCGTTTCGGACGACCCCAATCTCTAGTAGTTCATGCGGCGCATAATCATCACAGTCCGGAAGACGATCTGCATGCTCAGGACGATTAGCGTATCTCGAACCACCATCCATTTTTGCCGCATGGCGATGTCTCCAGCGCCCGTTCACGACGGCGTTTCCGCCGCCGTCCACCCGTCTAGTTGACTACGTACACCGGCTGATCGTGCTCTACGGCCACGACCATGGACTTGAAAACGTCCACATCCCAGCTGTCAGCGATCCGCAACCGCACCGATTCGTTCGTTTCCGACAGCAAACGCCCTCGCAAAGGCACCCGCAAACTGCCTGTCGTCACTCTTAGGATCACAGGCTGCCCCATCCACACCGCGTAACCGCCTATCATCAGTGCCCCCCTCGAATTTGCCGTCCTCTGTCACACCCATACTCGCTTCCGGCGCCAACCCGGCCAATGGTACAGAGAGCCAAATCCGCTGGGAGTAAAGTACTAGCCGCGAGATGGGACTATCGGGGAGGGTGGGCTCGAACTTTTCTGGTATGGTGAAGATGATGCACAGCATTCAGCAGCTTGTTGGGGACGTCTATAACGTCCGTGAAATTGTCGAATGGGGCGGCACCCTGCTGGTGTGCGCGATCGTGTTCGTCGAAACCGGCATGTTCGTGGGCTTCTTCCTGCCGGGCGATTCCCTGCTGGTCACCGCGGGCGTTTTTGCCGCCAGCGGACATTTAAAGCTCGCGGAACTACTTACCTTTGTCACCCTCTGCGCCATCGCCGGCGACCAGATTGGCTACTTGGTCGGCCGCAAAGCGGGACAGGGGCTCTACCGGCGCGAAGACTCGCGATTCTTCAAGAAACGCCACCTCGAACGCGCACACGAATTCTACGAAGCGTACGGCGGAAAGACCGTCATCCTGGCGCGGTTCATTCCCATCGTCCGTACCTTTTGCCCTCCCGTCGCCGGAGCCGCGAAGATGAAATACGCGCGCTATTTGGCATACGACATCGCGGGTGGAATCCTATGGGTGTGGAGCACGGTGCTGCTGGGCTACGGCCTGGGACGCACGGTTCCGAATATCGACAAGCGAATCCATTACATCATTGCGGTGGTCATCGTCGCGTCATTCCTGCCCGCGGCAATTCATTTTTGGAGGTCGCACAGGTCCGACCGCGCGAAGGCATCTCTGCCCAAGGCGCCTGCCGCAGTGAGCCCCGCCGAGCCCGAATAGACCCAGACTGCCCCCCAAAAAACAAAACGGGAAGCCTGGCAGCTCCCCGTTTTGCGTGTTCTCCAACCTGCGGTAGCACCGTAAGCGCCGCCCAGGTTTCGCACCGCAAAAGCGGTGCGTCGAACGGTGTTAAGCGTCTATGCCCGGTGGAGTCATAACTCCCTCCCGTGCAAAGCTTCCTACAAAGCCCACTCTTACGCCCGCAATGGGTAAAAAGCAAGTGAAGAAAAACCCGCCGGCAGTCCGTTTTCCGCCGGCCGCGTTCGTCAGTACTTGACCACCACAGAGACCATTTTGGAGTAATATCTCTTTCCGATAGCGTCGCTATGTTCCATCGTTCGATCACTTCCACACAACGCACAAAGGAGAAAGCTATGCAAAGGGTCATCCTTGGAGTTATTGCCATCGTTTTCGCAGTATGTCCGGCGATCGGTTCCGCCCAGTCAGCTCCGCCTGCTGGCGCGTCGTCTGGCGTGCCCGCGGTTCCACCGCCCGCGTTTGGGCAACCAGGCGCAGCACCGATGATGGCCTTCGACATTCTGAAGAGCGACGTCGATACCCTGTTGAAAAACGCTCCGCCTGCCGTTGACCAGCAGCTTCGCGTGGTCGACATGGGCAAATACAACCTCGCGGTCGGCGTTATCCATCGCGGCCCGACAAACGACAAGCCGGGCGAACCGGTCACTGGCCCATATCACGATTACACGGCGGAAACGTACATCATTCTCTCCGGCGGCGGCGTGCTGACCACGGGCGGTGCGCTGATCGATAAGAAGCCCAGCGCAACTTACAGCATCTTGAACGGTCCTGGCGGCAGCGCCGCTGCGGGGCCGGGCGCAGTAAGTCGGAGGGTTGGGCCGGGCGACATCATCATCATTCCGCCCGGCGTACTTCACGTGTGGAGCCACATCACAGATCAGGTGACCTATCTCAGCGTGCGGCCCGATCCCGACCGGACGCTGCCGGCGGGATACATCAATCCCCTCCTGGTAAAGAACGTGGCGCCGCCCGCGACGGCGCAATAGCAGCGGCACCGGGGGCGGGGGGGGATTCCAGGCGAAGATCGAATGCCGATCCATCATCGTGCCAAATGATGTGAATTCACGAATTGGATTGGATTCTTCCCCTCGCGCCGAGTAGCCTCTCAGCCGGTCCAAAACTTGGGACCGCTGCCCCTCCATCAACCAATAAATCCCGGCCAATGGCTGAACTGCCCTTCCCGGCAGCATCCAAAATGGCTTTTAAATTGCCTTACCGCAAAATTCTCCGGCGCATCACAAGACCCTGGAAAGCGCAGCCCCATAGCGAGAAGAGGAAAATATGAAGGCCGAAACCGAGAATCATAAATCGAACGGCAAAAAGAGCTCCACCAAACTGCTCGCCGGCACTTTCCCCATGACGGACTTGATCGGCGAACAGCTGCGGCCCAGCATTCCCGCGGGGCTGGTGGTTTTGCCAGAACCAGGCCGCAAGCAGGAAAAGAAACAAATAAAGGCCCTCGAGAAAGCTGAGAAGCAGAAAGCGAAGGAGAAGAAAAGCGCCTTTCCCATGATCGAACTGATTGATGAACAGGTTCGGACCAGCATTCCCCATGAACTGATCGCCAAGGTAAAGAAGGCGAAGAGTAAAAGGGACATCATCAGTTCCAATTACCCGTATGACAAGCAAATGAAGAACTCCGAGTATCTGAAAAAGATCCAATTGCTGCAGATCGAACTGGTCAAGATGCAGGCTTGGGCAAAGGAAGTCGGTGAACGCATCGTGCTGCTCTTCGAAGGGCGTGACGCCGCTGGCAAGGGAGGAACGATCCAGCGCTTCACGGAAAATCTCAATCCTCGCGGCGCAAAAGTCGTGGCTTTGGCAAAACCTTCGGATACCGAGCGGGGACAGTGGTATTTCCAGCGTTATATCGAAAAACTTCCCACCAAAGGTGAAATCGTCTTCTTCGACCGCTCCTGGTACAACCGTGCGGGTGTCGAGCACGTGATGGGCTTTTGCACCCCGCACGAATATCTGGAATTCATGCGCCAGACGCCGGAATTCGAGCGGATGATGGTGCGTAGCGGAATCCGATTCTACAAATTCTGGTTTTCCGTCAGCCGCGAAGAGCAACTACGACGGTTTCTCGGCCGGGCGCGAGATCCCCTGAAACAATGGAAGCTCAGCCCGATGGATGTGGAATCCCTGGGCCGGTGGGACTCCTATACCAAAGCCAAAGAGGCGATGCTTTTTTACACCGACACCGCTGACGCGCCCTGGACGATCGTGCGCTCCGATGACAAGAAACGCGCGCGACTCAACGCAATCAGGCACATCCTCTACACCATTCCCTATGCCGGTAAGGACACGGATGTCGTCACTGCCCCTGATCCGCACATCGTCGGTTCAGCCAAAGCTATTTACGAGCAGGGGGAACGGTCGCACTCGCATGCTACAGCGGAACATTCGCACGCTGCTGCGGAGCATACGCACGCTGCGGATCGGGCTCATGCTTGACGCAACAATCCAGTGGGGGCTTTGCCTGCATCACAAGTCGGGTTACCGGGGGAGTAGTCTCAACCCGCTGCGGCTGAGGTCTCGGAGCGGAGTGCCGCCAAACCGGATGCCATATCTTCTGCCAAGGGGATCACCGTGCTGACACGCGTGATGTCGAACACTTCGCGCACACGGCGCTGTAAACCCACCACTACGAAACGGCCTTGGGAATGTCTGCGGACGGAAACGTAAATGGCCACGATGAAGCCGATGCCTGTCGAGCCGATCTGCGAAACATCGCGGAAGTCGGCCAGTACCTTATCGCAGCGGCGTCCTGCGATTTCGTCCTTGGCGCGGACGTAGTCCGGATCCCAGCCAGACACGAAACGCCCCTCGAAACGCACGAGGCAAATATCGTCTTTTTCGGTGACTTCGATCAGCATTAGCGCGCTACCAAGAGACTCCAATCGAGATTCCGATTTGGCTCAGTTTCAGACGAATCGTACGCCCTCTTCTGCCCTGGACACAACGAATTTGTCGTCAGTGCTATCGACCCAATGCGCAAACCGGCGTACGCAGATGTTTACGGCCAATCGGGGGGTCTGCTAGATTGTGCCGTGCACAAGCGGCTGCTCTTGGTCCTTTTTTCGCTCGCCGTCCTTCATTTTCCGCGCCCGCTGGTCGCGCAGTTCACGGACCCGCGCACTTATGACAATACTCCCGTAGGCGTCAATCAGCTCGAGCTTGACTACGACTACTCGCACTCGAATACCTCGATTGATACTTCGCTGATCATCGCGGGGGCGGAACTCAACCTGAATCAGGGAGTCATTAACTACACGCGCGATTTCAGTTTCGCCCACCGTCTGTCCTGGGTGGAGGTCAGCGTCCCGGTCGCCGGCCTCGACGGCTCGGTGAACGGCACTGACGTCCATAGCTCCAGTACCGGCACCGGAGACTCTAGCTATGAGTGGGCTGTGTTGCTAAAGGGAGGGCCCGCGCTGAGTGTGGCGCAATTCGCAAAATACCAGCAGACCACCGCTATCGGCTTGAGCCTTACCGTCACCGCGCCCACCGGAACATATCAAGCCGACAAACTTCTCAACCTGGGTTCCAATCGCTGGTCGTTCAAACCAGAATTCGCCGTGGCGTACCCCTTCGGACCCGGAAAGAAGTGGGAGTTCGACGCCTACGCCAACGCCTATTTTTACACCGACAACACCTCTTATCATGGAGCGGAAACTCTCCGGCAACACGCACTACCCGGACTCGAAGGACACATCAGTTATTCCTTCACCTCCAAAATCTGGGCCTCTCTCGATACGCGCTACTCGTTCGGCGGCGTCACGTTCGTCGACGGCGTGGACCAGAACAATACGCAACAGAACTTCACTCTGGGAAGCGAGCTGAATATCTCTCCCGATCCCCAGAACGTGCTCGTCTTCGAGTTCGCTAGGACGCTCGTGCACCAAAACGGCGCCGCGCATACCGGCTTTGCCGTGAAGTACACTTACAGTTGGGGCAAGGGCTATCGGTAGGACTCTAACGCCGAAAAGTCACGAAATCTGCGCGACAGCCGCGACATCCAATTTCGAATAGTATTTCTTCACGTCGGCGGCCCCGTACTTTACGCGAAACTTCTCGACCACGGACGACACCTCCGCGGCGTCCGTAATAGGAGTAACTTTGATTCCGGTTTCCGTGCCCCGCGCACCGATCCGAATCGACGGATCCTTGAGCACGTTTTTGTACCACTGCGTATCCGACCCCTGCACCGGGAGCAGGTAAAGCTTCTCGCCCTCTAATACAAACCAAACAGGGATCGAGATAGAGCGTCCCGATTTTCTGCCCGTCACGGTGATGTCAATTTCGCGATGTCGGGAGAGCTGCTCCCTTAAAGCATCTTTCGGTGCTGGCATTTGCCCTGCTCCTAACTGGCGCTCAACGGCCTACCATCTTCTGCAGTGCTTCGGGGTAACGAGCACCCTGCACCGCGATCTTTGAGGCTGCGGTTTCCAGCTGCCGGATGTCTTTGCTCGTGAGTTCAACGGCAACGGCGCCGATGTTCTCTTCGAGCCGATCGAGCTTGGTCGTGCCAGGGATCGGCACGATCCACGGTTTCTTTGCAAGCAACCAGGCGAGCGCGATCCGGGCAGGCGTCGCATTCTTCTCTTGCGCGAACTTGACGATCAGATCAACCAGCGCCTGATTCGTTTTGCGGTTCTCCGGCGTAAAGCGGGGAACACTGTTTCGGAAATCCGTTTTGTCGAACTGCGTGTCGGCGGTGATCTTGCCGGTGAGAAAGCCCTTACCAAGCGGGCCGAACGGAACAAACCCGATGCCGAGTTCTTCGAGTGTCGGTACGACTTCGGCCTCAGGCTCTCTCCACCAGAGCGAGTATTCGCTCTGCAGCGCCGCGACGGGCTGAACTTTGTGCGCGCGACGGATTGTTCCTACTCCTGCCTCGGAAAGCCCGAAGTGCTTCACCTTGCCTTCATGAATCAAGTCCTTTACGGTACCGGCAACGTCTTCGATCGGCACATCTGGATCGACGCGATGCTGGTAGAACAAGTCGATGACGTCGGTTTTGAGGCGCTTGAGCGAGGCCTCGGCGACCTCTTTGATATGCTCCGGCCGGCTATCCAGTCCGGCCTGCTTGCCGGTGGCCGGATCAATTTTGAACCCGAACTTGGTGGCGATCACCACGTGGCTACGAAGCGGAGCCAACGCCTCGCCGACGAGTGCTTCGTTCGTGAAAGGACCGTAGACTTCGGCGGTGTCGAAGAAGGTTACTCCACGTTCGACGGCGGTGCGAATCAGAGAAATCATCTCCTGCGTGTCTTTGGGCGGGCCGTAAGAGAAGCTCATGCCCATGCAGCCCAGGCCGATGGCTGACACTTCAAGGTCGCTTTTTCCAAGCTTCCGCTTTTGCATCGCTCCTCCTTCGCTACCGTTTCTCGATTTCAGATTAGGACCAAACGCCCGGGAAGCGGTAGCCTGATTTCCTCGCTACTGATCGAGCCGCATGAATATTCTCGCTGGTGTTCAGTTTTGAACAGATTTTCTATCGCCCACCGCATTTAATTTTACTAAGCTAAGCTGACAGCGTCAGGAACCTATGGCGCTTTCCACGCGGCCGCGCGAGTAGCGGTTTGGCCTGAAGAGAAAGGATTGCCAAATGTCCAGCGCGGCGTGCCGGGTCTTATTGGTCTGGGCACTTATACTGCTGCCCAGCGGCCTTTTCGGCCAGGGCCTACCTGCCGGCCCAGCTAAGGTGGCCGTGGAAAGTGGCACTCCCGTAAAACTCCAAATCGCGCAAACCATTTCCTCCGCACATGCTCGCAAGGGCGATCGCCTCGACTTCACAGTCGTAGATGACGTAGTTGTCGAAGGATTCACCGTGATCCGTTCAGGAGCTCCGGCGACGGGTTCGGTCCTTCGAGTGCGAGGAAAACGACCTCTCGGAATAGGGGGCGCCGTAGTCGTCAATCTCGATTCCGTAGAACTCTCCACCGGGGAGATGGCCCCATTGATCGGCAGCAAGAAATTCAAAGGCAGATCACACTCTATCCGCATGGGATTGCGTGTAGCCGTCACCGCGGCGATCTATCTGCCCGCCTCACCGGTGTTTCTGCTGTCTCGCGGCCAGGACAGTGTGGTCTTGAAAGGCGCGCAATTCACCGCGTATACGCAGAACGATTCCGATCTGGAAGCCGCAGATTTGCCTGTTGCGCGGGAAGGTCCCTCCGAACTCAGCGAAATCATGCAAGTGCTACCGCCGCGAGCCTTGGACGCTGAGGGACGCGAGGGCGATATGCTGAATCTAATGTTTGTAGCCAAAGAAGACGACCTTCAACGGGCTTTCGCTCAATCCGGTTGGCTCAAGGTAGATAAACGCACGCCGCCTCGGATCGCTTGGCATCTATTCTGGCAACGACAGCACTACGCGAAATTGCCGATGAACTGGCTCTACGTTTTTGGCAAGCCGCAGGATTATTCCTATGTGATGCCTGATCCTACCGCTATCGTTGGGCGGCGGCACCACCTGCGGATATGGAAAACCGATCGCACCGTGGACGGCAGTCCTCTGTGGGTGGGCGCAGCAACCCACGACGTCTCAATTCACTTCGTGAAACATAAGTTGAAGCTTCTGCACAGAATTGACCCGAATGTGGACGCCGAACGCGACTTCATCGGCCAGGATCTGGCAATCGCGACGCATCCCGCGGCCGAGGAGTATCTGCAGTCCGACGCGCCTGTATTCAAGGCGCGGACTAGCACCGGACAGGAGTATTACTCCGATAGCAGGATGCTCTTGGTGCAGTTGACCCCGCCCCCCACGTTGTCACCCATCGCCGGCATAACAGAAGACCTAACAGAAATTGCCCAGAAGACGCAGTAAACCATAGGCAATCGCTTGAAAGCGTCTCGCGTCGTTGACTCGCCTCTTGCGACCATCTAACATGTGCCTCTTATGGCCGCTACTTCATCTCTTGTGGGACAGACGCTCGCTCATTACCACATCATCAAACAGGTCGGAGCCGGCGGAATGGGCGTTGTTTACGAAGCCGAGGATTCCCAGCTCGGCCGGCGCGTGGCGCTGAAGTTCCTTCCCCCGGAAATGGCTCAGGACACTCAGTCGCTCGAGCGCTTCCAGCGCGAGGCGCGGGCTGCTTCGTCTCTCAACCACCCGAACATCTGCACCATTCACGCGATCGAGCAGCACGAGCTCCGCTATTTCATCGTCATGGAGTTACTGGAGGGGCAGACACTCGCACAGAAGATGACCCGCCAGCCGATGGACATGGATAGGCTGCTCCCGCTCTCCGTGCAGATCGCAGACGCACTCGAATCGGCCCACGCCAAGGGGATCGTTCACCGCGACATCAAGCCCGCCAATCTCTTCCTCACCGACCGTGGCGAGATAAAAATTCTGGATTTCGGTCTGGCCAAGATAACACGGAGCGAAGTTGCGCCGGGAACCACGACCGGCCAAGGGAAGACCTCGGCAGCCGAGTTGGAACTGACTTCGCCAGGCTCGGCCATCGGCACGGTCTCCTATATGTCTCCCGAGCAGGCCCGCGGCCAACTTGTGGACGCCCGCACAGACCTTTTTTCCACCGGAACCGTTCTCTATCAGCTGGCAACTGGGACGCTTCCCTTTCAGGGAGATACGTCGGCGGTCATCTTCGAAGCGATCCTAAACCGCGACCCTAGGCCGGCCGGAGAATTAAATCCGTCGCTGCCCGCGGACTTTGTGCGCATCCTGGATAAGACCCTCGAAAAGGATCGCAATCTTCGTTGCCAAACGGCCACTGACCTGAAAACCGACCTGAGCCGGCTGAAGCGCGACCTCGAATCCAGTAAGCGCCGCTCGAAGGAAAGGACCGATTCGGACTCCGGCGCCCCAAAACAGGCGGGAAAGTCGGTGGCCGTTCTCTATTTTGAAAATTTGAGCGGCTCCAAGGAAGACGAATATCTGCGCGATGGCATCACCGAAGACATCATCACCGAGCTCTCCAAAATTCGTGGCCTGAACACCTTTTCGCGGCCTACCGTTCTGACGTTCCGCGACAAGTCGGTGACACCTGCGCAGATCGGCCAACAGCTGGGCGCAGCCTACGTCCTCACTGGTACCTTGCGTCGCTCCGGCACGCGTGTGCGCATCAGCGCTCAACTTGTGGACACGCATACCGATTTTCCGCTTTGGTCCGAACGCTTCGATCGCGAAATGAAGGACGTCTTTGAAGTACAGGACGAGATGGCCCGCAAAATTGCAGAAGCTTTGCGCGTGACGCTTTCCCCGCAGGAACTGGAGGCGCTCGCCGACAAGCCCACGGAAAACCCGCAGGCCTATGATCAATACCTGCGCGGCAAGCGTTACGCCCGGCGGCAGACGCGTCAGGACGTTGAGTTCGCTCTGCAGATGTTCGAAAACGCAGTGGCTATGGACCCCAGCTTCGCCCTGGCTTACGCCGCCTGCGCTAACGCCTGCGCGATGTACTACTCCATCTTCACCCGCGATGAGGTTTGGATTGAACGCGCGCGCGAGGCTTCCAGCAGAGCCGTAGCACTGCGTTGGGACTTGCCCGAAACGCACGTCAGCCAGGCTTGGGTGCTTTACGCCGCTGGACTCCACGACGAAGCTGTGCGCATGGTCAAGAAGGCCATCGAGCGCAGGCGTGACTGCGACGGCGCCTACTATCTGCTGGGCCGCGCCCTGTTCGCCGCGGGACGCTACCAGGAAGTTCTGGATGTTGCGGAGGCCGCGATTGAAGCAAGCGGCGAGGACTACAACGTCTACGTGCCGATCATGAATTCTCTGGGCGCCATGGGCAAAGAAGAGGCTGGACGCAACATGTCCCACCGGGTTGTCGTCGCGCTCGAAAACCACTTAAAACAAGTACCTGAGGACGCGCGGGCCCGCGTTCTGCTAGGCGCCAAATATGCAGCTTTGGGGCGGGAGGAAGACGCCTTGCGCGAGCTCAATCTGGCTGTCACGTTGCGCGCCAACGAAGCCTCTATTCTCTATAACGCAGCCTGCGTGTACTGCGGTCTGAAAAGAAAGCCAGAGGCTCTGGATGCCTTGCGTAAGGCCTGGGAAGCAGGTTCGAAAGATTCCATCTGGGCCCGCCGCGACCCGGATCTCCTCATTCTTCATGGCGACCCGGAGTTCGAGCGTTTGTACCCGGAGAAGCCGGCGCCATCGCCTACATTCAATTCTCGCTAGGTATCTTCGGAACGTCCTGAATGCCCGCTTAGGAACCGCTGCCCCGCAGAGCTTCACTTGTTCGGTGTCGTCTGCTTCGGCGCTTGGTGCTGCTCCATTTGCCTTTGCTGGTTAGCGTGGGTTTGCTCGAGTTGTTGCGTTTGCTGAACGTGACGCTGCTCCATCTGTAGTTTTTGTGCGTCGCTGTAGTTCTTCTCAAGGGCTTGCTGGTGTTCTTTCTCCTGTTCCAACTCCAGCTTCTGGTGATCCTGCGCTTCCTGAGTCGCCAGCTTGTTCTGTTGCTGCCGATATTCCTCGTCGGTCGCGGTGTTTCCGGTATGTGGCGGCGTAAAGTTGTGCGCCGGCAGCTCGCCGACGTGACCGACCGGGGCATCGGGTAAGGGCGCCTTGTATTCGCCGCCTGCTTCCCTGGAAGCTACAACGCCCGTCTTGAACTCGCCGGGTTTGGCGGTAGCCGCGATGGGCGGCTTGCCCTGATTGACGGAAGCGCGGAGGTCGGGATTATTGCGGGCTTCCTCTATATGTTGCGTTTGTGCTGTCACCGGACCGATGTGTCGTTCGTTGGCGTATGACTCTTGCTCCGGCGTGGGGCGCGCCTGTATGCCGCCCTCGCCGCCGTTGTAACTGATGTGATTTTCAGACGCCCGGGTGACCGTGTTGCTATAGGTGTTGTGAATGACGGCGGCGTTCACGTGGTTCACGTATGTGTTGTAAGCGAAGTATCCGTTTTCCCAGCGGCCGCCTTCATATCCAACACCGCCGTAACCGTAGCCGTAATTGATGCCACCGTAGTAACCCACCTGCGGGCCCCAATATCCCTGGTAAAAAACAAAATTGCTGCCGCCCCATCCCCAATACCCGGGAGTCCAGAGCAAACCGACTTGGGGTGGCTGAACCCAGGTGCCCGGCACCCAGTAGTAGCCATAGGGGAAATAATAGGCCCAGTAGCCGGGCATCCACAGATACCCGTCGGCGGGGCAAATTGGCTGCGCGTAGATCGGCAGCGCCGGAGGCCCGAAGCTCACGGAAATGCCGACTTGCCCGGATACGCCGTGGCAGAAAGCCAGCAGGACAAACGAAAACAGCAACGAGCGGATAGCAGCCCCGGTCCGCATTGGTCCCTCCTCGTGCGCGCAGTATACTCCTGTCGGTCGCCAATGGTCCCATCCTCCCAGCTCCCGTGAGTCGTACCTCCGATTCGTCGCGCATACCCCCGAACGATCGTAGGCAATGATTTTTCGCTTGGTCTACACTGTAGTGGCTGGCAAACATATGACGATCAACAATACGCCCGTCGCTAACGAACCGGTCGCTAACGAAGCGCAACGAACTGCGCGCAGCGCGCAGTCCTGGATTTTGGGAGTTCTCCTGGGTGCGATTCTTGCAGTCGTCCTGATCGGCGCGCTGGTTTGGTTTTCCACGGGCCTCGGGCTATTGCATCTATTAAGCATCTTGCGCGGAGGTCGCACGGAGTTCAACGTGGACCAGCCGACCGTGGTTCGCCAGATCCAGGAACTTCAGCGGCTCGAGACGGTGAGCTACACGGCCGACAAGATTATTTCGGGTGAGCACGCCAATCCTTATCTACCGGCATTTCTCGCGGGTGACCGTCTGCTCCTGGTTGTCCACGGAGAAGTGGTTGGCGGCATCGACCTCGCCGGTCTGCAGCCGGGCGACGTAGTGGTCGAAGGGCAAAAGGTGTCGATCCATTTGCCTCCAGCGGAAGTCCTGAGCACGCGAATCGACAATGCCCTGACAAAAGTGTATTCACGAGACACCGGTCTTTTCTCTTCTCCCGACCCCAACCTCGAAAGCGAAGTCCGCGAGGAAGCAGAACACGAGCTCCAACAAGCCGCGCTGCAAAATGGCATCCTCAAGCTCGCGGCTGACAATGCACGAAGCACGATTTCCGGCATGCTAAAGGGATTCGGGTTCCGCGAAGTGGACGTCCACTGAAACGACCGAACGTAGTCTTTGCCCCGGCGCCATAACCAATCGCGTGTCGTACTAGCACCCCAGGCAGGAACCTACACCATTGTCAGTATTGTGCCCTCCGGCGCTTTACCGGTACGGTGAAAGTGACTTTCCTAGGCTTCTGCGCCGGATTGTCAGAAGGTATAGTCAGCCAAAGTCGGAGGCGAGACTGAAGGTCAAATGTCTTGCAAAGTTCTGATCGTCGACGACAATCCTCTCGTCCGCCGCTCGCTTCGAGCCTGCATCGAGCACGGAACTGATTTGCAAGTGATCGGCGAAGCCGAAAACGGTCAGGTGGCTATTGAAAAGGTGAAGGAACTTCGCCCGGACATAGCAATCTTGGACTTGCAGATGCCCGTTATGAACGGGCTAGAGGCCGGGCGGCAAATCAAGCTCATCGCACCCGATACAGCAATGGTTATGTTCACGATGCACACCAACGATCAGCTCCTCAAGAATGCTCGCGAAGCTGGGTTCGCCAAGGTTTTCCCAAAATCCGTGGGAATCGTCGACCAGCTACTGCCATCACTAAAAAGCCTTTGTTCCCGTCCTTAAGTCGGATTGCCCACGCTGCACTCCCCGATCGAGCCGCCTAGGTTTACACCCGATACTGCGCCAAATCGCCCGAGGTCCATCTCGATCCTGGCGTAATTCCGAGCCATCGGATGTGATTCGGCTCCTCACTTAGCCCGACACGTGGCGATTCGTATCGAGCGGAATAGAGCGCCAAATCATCATGCGCGCCGCGGGTCTTCAGTAAACTTTTTACTTGACACGCTCTTTTGCATCGTTAGGATTACGCTATCGATACGATAGCGCTCCGTATAGAAAAAGGATCCTATGGCAAGCAGCCGAACGAAAAGCGCTCCCATGCAGTTCAAGACCGTGGTGCAAGCGGAAAGCACAAGTTAATCGTCGACGCGATCCTGAGGGATCTCGATCGTTGAAGGCCGGGTCGGCGCTTGAGGTGCCCCTGGCTGAGTTGGCTGAAACGAAAGCGAAAGTGCGGTCAGCCTTGAATCGCGCGACTCGAAAGGCTGGACGCAAGGTAGCGACTGCAGCGGACGCGACTTACTTGTACGTATGGAATGTGACTGAGTAGAGAAAACCGGCCTCGCAGGCACAGGTATCGGGGCCTTTTTTATTCCAGCTAGGTCTTTACAAATCCATTTCGCGGTCTCCCGGCGGCCCATCACTCCAAGATCGCCGTAGTCGAGAACCAGGGAGGTCACCCAATGCAATGCAAAGATGGCAGTATTCGCTTTCCAGAATGGCAGCAGCAGTACAAAGCAGTTCTCTCAGAGAAAGACCCCGCGAAGCTTAGGCGGCTTGTTGACGCGGCCGAGGCGGCCATTTTCGACCGACTGCAGGCTCTGGCTCAAACTTCCGACGGAGATGCGGAACGAGCGGCCCTCGCGGAGGCCACGCGCAATTTGCAGCGCATACAAGTCGAGGCGCTCGGATACCCCGACTGGCAAGACGGGGCACAGCAAACCCTTGGCTAGCGGCATCAATTTGGTCTGGCCAACTGCGGTCGCTCGCGCATTGTTTTATGTGCCGCGCCGATGAACAGCGTGCGCGCCAATTCCAGGCGGAACTCTTCGACCTGCGAGTGCTGCGCGTCAGCACGCCGGATCAGACGGTCAAAATTGACACCTTGCAGCCGCGGCTCAGCCGGCCCTACCTCGGCCAGCGCTCGCCACAGCGCCCACTTCCCATGAATCCCCAGTTCGAGAAATTCGAGAGCCTCGAAGGTGCTCAGGCTATTTGTCACGCGGTGGCTCAGCTTTATGCGGCCAACCTTCTCGCTCACCCATCCCGCTAATTGCTTCATCTCGCTCGGGCCGGCGCCAATTCGCTCGACGAGCCTCAGCAGTTGCTGGCGGTCCGCTTCGATTTCTGGGACAAGTTCGCCGGCAAATTCCCCCAGAGGCTCGTCCTTATGATCGTCGCGCATTGCTTTCAAAAGCTCGATGGCATGAACGGAACCCGCAAGGTGATCCTCAAGATATGTCGCCAGCTCGTCGCGCATTTCCACCTCCGCAGTGGAGCATACACGTAGAGCATTACGCGAATTCATAGCACCGGCAATACCAGGGCTACCTTAGAAAGAGACGGTGACGGCACGTACGCCAGCAGTCCTCGTACCCGTCAAGGTCGCGGCAACTCCTCATAAGTCGGTCGTGTCGACAGCGTACAATGCAGGATTCACAATCTTCACGATTGACGATACGATCCCGCGTAGTTCGAAATAGAGCATCGAGTCGTTGGGGGAGCACCGCAGATGAGAGTGTCGGCTTCAGCAATCACGCAGAACAAGCTTGTTCTAGGCGCTTCCGCCACGGTCCTGGCGCTCAGCGCTGCCACTTTGCTCATGATTCCCTCCACGGTGCTGAATACGTTCGCCTCGAACTTCATGCCGCACGCGATGTGCTACCTCTACAATAGACAGTTAATCGCGCTGCATGTGGGAAGCGATGCGGCCATCTGGCTTTCATACGTGGCAATCTCAGGCACGCTGGTGTACCTGGTTTGGAGGACCCGTAAGGAAATTCCGTTCAGCTGGATGTTCCTTGCATTCGGGCTGTTCATCGTGGCTTGCGGGTTCACGCACTTCATGGAGATCATTGTGTTGTGGTATCCGCTGTACTGGCTGGGCGGCGACGTGAAGCTCGTGACTGCCATGGCTTCGGTCGTTACCGCCATCGCCCTTCCCAGTTTGGTTCCCCAGGCGCACGCCATGGTAACAGCTGCGCGCCTGTCGGAAGATCGGCGCATACAGCTCGAGAGGGCCAACGCGGAACTGCGGCATCTCTCCTCCCAGGTAATGAGCGTCCAGGATGCAGAACGCCGCCGGATCGCGCGCGAACTCCACGACGGCGTCGGACAATACCTTATAGCGATCAAGATGTCTTGCGAACTAGCACTGCAAAACCGCGCCGACGCCGAAAAACCGCTGCAAGACTCGCTCGATCTGCTCGACCGCTGCACCGCCGAAGTCCGCACGATATCTTATTTGTTGCATCCTCCCTTGTTGGAGGAGATGGGCCTGAGTTCGGCAATTCCCTGGTACGTCGAGGGATTCACTCAACGAAGTGGAATCGCGGTAGCGCTCGACATGCCCCCGGGTCTGGACCGATTGTCGCAATCGCTTGAAATAGTTCTGTTCCGAGTGTTGCAGGAGAGCCTCACAAACATCCATCGTCACTCTGGCAGTCAAACAGCCACGATTCGGATTCGCCTGGCAAACGGAAGTGTATCGCTCGCCATTGAAGACCGCGGAAAGGGATTCGGTGACAGAAATACAGAAACAACCCAGTCTGGTGTCGGTATCGCCAGTATGCGCGAGCGCGTCCGTGAATTGGGTGGGGATTTGCAGATCGATTCCCGGGCGACCGGAACAACCGTAACAGCGGTTATACCGATGACTCCGTTGACCGAAGTAGCGAAATAATACAGTCCTTCGCGCTATTCCACTTTGTGTGATTTCGATTCCGCGATGCGCTGGCTCACCGTGCGTGCTCGAGAGCCTGTTCTTGGACGGTGGGAAAACAGAGGAGGCAGAGGGGGTGGCCTCTGCCTCCGGTATCGCGGGCGTCCTAATAATAGTCCGCCCAGAGTTTGGCCATAATTTCATCAGTTTTGCCGTTTTGCAATATATATGTTTTGGTATGAGCGATATGTTCTTTTGTAATTAGGCTCGCGCCCGCGGCACGCACTTCCACATGCGCTCATGGTTTCCTGCCCGGCAGGTCGAGTTCCCGGACAAATACCGCCTCGTTCCAAAATAGCCGCTGGGGGTCCGGGTGGCGTTGGGAAAGACGTGAAAAGAGCTTACTTCAAGAAGAGTGCTTCGCGGACCTGATCGCGTCCCACGAAGGTTTTAGACGAGCGGAACTCCCCAAAGAGGTCGAGGATTTCGCGATTCTGGAAAACGTGCGCGTGCACGGCGAGCGTGGGCGCCGGAAGCTGCTCGATGGTTTGGCCGTCCACAATGCGATAGCGATGGAATGATGCTGCCGGACGGCTATGGAAAAGGCCCATCATCGCGCCGCCAGGGCGCAGAATCCGGAACAACCGCTCCGTCAACCGCGGCACCACGTCCGCATCGAAGTAGTCCAGCAAATCCCAAGCCAGAATGCCGTGAACGCTTTCATCCCCATACTGTAGTGCGTTTTCCAAAAACCGCTGGGCGATGGTCGTGGATTCGACTTCGTCCCCTTCTTTGCCCACGGGATGCGTTCGCAGCGATTCTTCTTCGACACTCAGAAACTCTTTCCAGCCGCGCAGCAGGTCCTCGGATGAGATTCGGAAGCCCTTATCCAAAAAGAAGTTAACGGTCGACTGCCAGATGGGCCCCAGATCGAGGATGCGCGCCTGCGGAATATCGCCCAGCAGCCAGAGGAATTCTTTCAGCGCATTGGTGGTCCGTAGGTTCGGCGAGGCGCTATTCGTGGCCATTACGGTCGGCTTCGAAGCCGATACTCCAGAAGCCACTCCTGCCGGGCGCGCTTTGGCTGTCCAGTTCATATGCCGTTACCAGGTCGCGAGACTATAGTACAAGCCGGGCGCGGTGTAAACCAGGCGAAGGTTCCGGTAGTAACTTAGAGTCACTACCAAGCCCTCGATGGCCGGTAGCTCGACGTTAGCCGGGGGGTGGTGTTTAGCGTAGCGCCGGGGTCTTTAGCCCGGCAGCCTTTGGTTGTGCTTTGCCGGGTGCCCCATCTGGCGCGCCTTTCGCGAAAGGTAGGTCTCGTTTTGCCTTTGTAGCGGCCGCCTCGCCTCTTAGGCGGGCGAACTTGCTTCCATCCGGGTCGCACCAGACGGGTCGCGCACCCTTCACGCCTTTCACCGACTTATCTAGAATCGTCGAATCATGCTGCGTTCGCCTCCTACCTCCGAGATCATCCCACGCCGAGGGGTGCCCCACCCTTCGGTTTTGGAAGGGTGGGACGCCATGCGTGACCCCTCGCACGACCGAGTGTTACGACTTCACCAGTTCAGATGATCCTAATTCCTCCGAAGGGTGCCGATAACCATGCTAAAAGATGCAGCCGTTGCGCGCCGGATCAGCGACCTAATGATTGAGGTTCCCGCCCGTCTCGACAGCTCGATTGTCACTGTTAGGGATCAATGTTCATCCGAAGAATTTCGGGCGTACCAACATGCAGTAGGGGCTGTTCTAGGTGAGATTTTGCTCGAAGTTCTAAATCCACTATATGCAGAGCATCCTTCTCTTAAACCTCCAGAAATGGACTGACTCCGTGAGTGGAGGGAACGAGCGGGCAGATCCCCGGGACCTGTTTCCGATCCGTCGCCTCGTCGTGAAAAACCTTGGCGTTTAGTGCCTCGACGAGTGCTTCTCTTCCCTCGTAAGCGACATAACTTGGGAAAGTCAATATCCTGCAACGGAAATAACGCAGGTCCATGATTGGCACTTGCCAAAAATCGAAGTAGTCAACAAATGCCAGCGTGATGTCGTTGGGACCAACGACCATGTCCTTCTCTTGGTCCCAATACCCCGCACTTCCCGACAATCGCTGAATCAGAATCAAAGAATTTTGTTTGGGAATTACTTTCAGAAACGGGCGGAGGCATATCTTTGCCTTTAGCCTCTCCCTCGTAGGAAAGTTCACTAAGGACAAGTGAATCAAATAGCAGTTCTCGAATCCGCTCAAACACATCTTGAGCAGCGCCGACATCTTTCCGCGCAGAAAAATAGACGTTCCACAGGTTTCGTGAACACTCTCGATAGGCGCTCATCAGTTCGGTAATGTCTCTCATGGCGTTAATGGCCCACTAGGCCTCCGTGCTGTAGATCCGCCGGCAACAAGCAGGCCCGTCAGCCCTACGACAGACGCTTCCGAGGTGCGCACGTCGTTGTGGCGCAGCTCCCAGGCCGCCACAAACATACCCGCGAATTCGTGCGCGAAAATCTTGATTCCCTGTCGGCTGCTCCACCAATTGGCGGGGTCGTACTCCGAGTCCTGGGCCGCCACCACGCGGAACGCCGTGCCTGCGGGCAACGTACGCCCGCAAATGTATCGCGTCCTGCGAGTGTGGTAGTTCGACGTCACCACGATCAGCCGCTTCCATCCGCGCGAACTCGCCAGTTGGCCTATGGCCAAACACTCTTCCAGCGTGTCTTGGGCGCGATGTTCCAGAAGCACCACCGCCGTTTTGGGCACTCCACGATCAACCAGGTCGTGCTCTTCCAGTTCGGCGATACTCGCGTAGGGCCGCAGATACCGTCCGCTAGCGATTACGCGCGGTGCCCAACCCGCCTTGGAAAGCTCCGCAGCGCGGGTGGCTCGGTCACCACTGTAGTTGTCGTCACCCAGCATCACGATGGCGTCGGCGGGCACCGGCGATTCGTCCACGACCCAGAACTCACCCGCCAGATGCAATAAGGGATGGCCGGCCACATACAGCAGCCCTATAAGAATGACCAGAAACATCAACCCCAGCAGCTTCAGGAAGATTCCACCACGCTCGGCGCTGAGCGAGCAACGTCGGTGCACCGCCGGGGACATCAAGGCTTTTCCGGATCCATCTGCCGCAGCTGCTCGGCCGCCTCTTCCGGCGAGGTTCCGTTGAAGTAAACCTCCTTGATCGTGTAGGACTTGCTCTGCGCCTTGAGCACCGGGAGGATTTCGATGTGCCAGTGGTAGTCCCCCGCGATGGTGCGCCAGTAGTCGCTCAACTCGCCCTTGGTCAGCAAAGTGTTCGGCGCCGTATGCACCACCATGTGATAGTTCGGCGTGACCTGCTCCAGGCGGCGCAGCGTCCGCCGCAACAGCGTTGCCAGGTGGCGGCGGTTCTCTCCGTTGACCGATTCAAACAGATGATTGTGAGTGTGCGGAATCAACCACGTCTCGTAAGGAACGCGCGCGGCGTACGGGCAAAACGCGTAGAAATCACCCACGCTCTCGACGATCCGCTTCTTTTGCCGCACTTCCTGCCGCAAAATGTCGCAGAAAACGCAGCGTTCCCGCTCGCGATACCAGTCGCGTGCCGAGCGCAGTTCATACAGCACGCGCCGCGGCACAAAGGTCGTCGCCGTTACCTGGGAGTGCGCGTGCGCCCACTCCTCCCCGGATAACGGTCCTTGATTCTTCGAAATCGTCACGTATTTGAAACGCGCATCCCGCTTCAGGTCGATGATGCGCTGCTCCCAAGCATCGATCACCTGTTCGACGTGCGCATCGGGCAATTGCGAAAGGCGCCGCGAGTGTTCGGGTGCCTCGACTACGATCTCATGCGCGCCGACCGGGTCCATGCGGTCGTAAATGCCCTCCGCGCCGCGAGCCGGATCGCCCTCGATCCGATACAGTGGACGAAAGTGCGGGAAAACCCGAACCTGCCACCTCCCTTGCTGCGGCAAGGACAACAAGTCGTGAGTCTCAATGCTGCTTTCGGGGCACAACGGGCACGGATCGGGCGGTACCTTTTCCCGTTCAGGATGGCCGGCCACGACCCAACTTCGGGTTATGGGATCTTTTCGTAGTTCCATGAGCTCCGTTCTCGAATTAAGGCATGTATCTTAACCGAAGATCTCAGAGCGGCCAATGTCCTGCACTCGGCCGTTTCCTGTCGGCAGGGGCAAAAAAGCATTCCGGGAGCCATGAACCCCTTCATCTGCATTACACTCTCCGCCGCATCCCGCCGGGCACGCGAGCGGGGTCGTTCAGTGACCCGGTGAGGCCCGTTTGACCGCGACCGCCCCTAAAAACAGCACAATGATCAAGAAGATGACGGTTGTGCCGATGATCGCCGCGACCTTTTTCATGGTCGCCGGCGGGCCCTACGGCCTCGAAGACATTGTGCAGAAAACGGGCTACGCCGCGGCCCTCCTTATCCTTATCGTCACGCCACTGCTTTGGAGCATACCCACGGCCATGATGGTGAGCGAACTCGCTACCGCCATTCCCGAGGAGGGCGGCTTCTACGTCTGGGTGCGCCGCGCCATGGGCCCCTTCTGGGGTTACCAGGAGACCTGGCTGACCCTCGCCGGTAGCGTTTTCGAGATGGTGTTGTACCCCAATCTGTTCGTCGACTACCTCTCCCGCTTCGCGCCGAATTTTGTGGCGGGGGGTAGGGGGTTGGCGATTGGGTTTGCGATGATTGGGGTGTGCACGGCGTGGAATCTAATGAGCGCGCGTGCAATGGGAGAGGGATCGCTGGCGCTGAGCCTTGCGCTGCTGGCGCCGTTTGTATTTGTGATTATTTTCGCGCTGCTGCACAAATCGGCGCCGGCTCCTGCGACTCCCCTGCACCGCGCGGATTTGCTGGGCGGAATCCTGATCGCCATGTGGAACTACATGGGGTGGGACAATCTCTCGACGATCGCCGGCGAAGTGGAATCGCCGCAGCGCACCTATCCTCGCGTAATGCTGGGCGCGCTGGTGCTCGTGATGGCCACATATCTTCTGCCCGTGGCCGCGGTGGCTCGCACGGGACTCGATCCCAATGCGTGGCAAACCGGCGGATGGGTGGATGTCGGCAGGTTCCTCGGTGGCCGGACGCTGGCCATCGCAATTGCGGCCGCAGGAATGATCGGAGCGGCCGGATCTTTCGGCGCGCTGATGCTTTCCTACACGCGCCTTCCCGCGGTGATGGCCGAGGACGGGTATCTACCCAAGATATTTGCGTGGCGGCATCCGCGAACCGGCGCACCGCTCGTCGCGATCGGGGCGTGCGCGCTGCTGTGGGCGCTGTGCTATCCGTTGGGCTTCGAGCGAAGCCTGATATTGGATGTGCTGCTTACGGGGCTGAGCATCCTGTTGGAATTCTGGGCGCTGGTTGCGCTGCGGGTTCGCGAGCCTGATCTCGCGCGGCCGTATCGCGTGCCAGGCGGCATCGCGGGAACAGTCGCTATCGGATTGCCGCCGCTTGCGCTGGTCATCGCCGCGCTGGTGCGCAACCGCTCGACCCTCATCGGTGAAACCAATGAGATGGTGATCGCTGCGGCTATCATCTTGGCCGGCGTGGCCCTCTACTTCTTGAGCCGCTTGTGGAGTCGTGCGGCTCGCGCTTAGCCGACCGCGAAGCGCCTTCCGTACCCGTGCTATTCTGCGATGCGGTGAACGACATCGCCACTCCCGACTCCACTTTCATGCAGGCCGCGCTTGGAAGAAGCTCGCGCCGCAGCGGAACGCGGAGAGGTGCCCGTCGGCGCGGTGATCGTGGTGGACGGATCGATCGTTGCGCGCGCGGGAAATCGAACCATCACCGATTGCGACCCGACGGCGCACGCGGAAATAGTGGCGCTGCGAGCTGCGGCGAAGATTATTGGCAACTATCGCCTGCTGAATTCTTCTCTGTATGTGACCATCGAGCCTTGCGCCATGTGCGCGGGCGCGATGATTCAAGCGCGGGTCGCAAGATTGGTGTATGGCGCTGATGATCTCAAAGGCGGAGCGGTGCGATCCTGCTTCAGCATTCTTTCGCACCCGCAGATCAACCACCGCATTGAGGTTACATCCGGGGTTCTGGCGGAGGAAGCCGCCGGCCTGCTGCAGGATTTTTTCGCGTCCAGACGGCCACCCAAGCAGCAAAACTAGGCCGGTTGCGAAAATAATCAGCAGGGGCTTGCCTCAGGGGTTAAAACCCCTGATACATAAGCGGACTTTATGTCGGAGCTGAAGCTCCGACCTCCTAAAAATCGAGACAAAAGCCAAATGCGCCCGCCTGAAAGACGAGGCGGCCGCTACAAAACTAGTAGCAACCAACAACAACCCCTCCCCTAAAAAACCGTGTTCCGTCTCTGGCCGGCTGGCGAAACATCAAAGCCAAACGCGCATCGCGAACGTCTTACGGTTACGGTTTCGGCATGCGGGTAGCAGTGCGAAAAATCACGCCGACGGCTCCACGCTAAACTGGCTGCTCAAGGAGGTTTTGCCGCTTTGAGCAGCCGCGCCGATTCGATTCCCGCTTCCCTTCCCAACGGACAGTGGATTTACCGTCCGTGGCTGGACTTTTTGGTGGGGTGCGGCGCGTGGTCGGCCCCGCTGCTGGCCATCGCCACGTGGGTGACGCCTTCGCATACGCACGCCTGGGCCATCGCGTTTTACCTGCTGGCCATTCTGTTCAACTATCCGCACTTCATGGCGACGATTTATCGCGCCTATCATACGCGCAGTGAGTTCGAGAAATACAAGATCGTCACGCTGCACGTCACGCTGCTGCTGATCTTGACCGGCGTACTGCTGCACGCTTTCTACTGGCTGCTTCCCTGGGTGTTCACTCTCTACATCTGCTGGAGTCCGTGGCACTACAGCGGGCAAAACTACGGACTATTGATGATGTTCGTGCGGCGCGGCGGAGTGGAGATGACTCCGAACGAGCGCCGCTGGATTCGCACGGCGTTCATTGCAGCCTACGTGATGCTGCTGGCCAGCTTCGAGACTGGCGGCTCGACCGATCCGCTCATTCTTTCACTGGGGATACCGGCGAAATTCACGTTGCCCGCGCGAGTGGTTTTAGGGACGGTTTTCGTGGCTGCGGTTTTCATCGGATTCCGGCGGCTCATCCTGCGAAGCAACTGGAGCGCGCTTGCGGCACCGCTCACGCTGACTTTGACACAATTCCTCTGGTTCGTTTTGCCGACGCTCCTCGAATTGCACTCGACCTATCAAATCCCGCAGACGCGTTACAGCAGCGGGATTCTGGCGGTGCTGCATTCGGCGCAATATTTATGGATTACGAGCTACTTCCAGCGGCGCGAGGCGCGCGCTGCTGGCCAGTCAGACTGGCGAATGGCGACTTATTTCCTGACTCTGATTGCGGGAGGCATTGCGCTGTTCATTCCCGGCCCATGGTTGGTCAGCAGAATCTTCCACTTCGATTTTACGACCAGTTTTTTGATCTTCACCGCCATCGTCAACATTCATCATTTCATTCTCGACGGCGCGCTGTGGAAGCTGCGCGATACACGCGTCGCTTCCCTGCTGGTCGACCCCACTGGAAAGGCTGCGACCCCCCAGGCGGCCAGCCAGAAGGCCGACACTCCGAATCGCCCTGCGAGTGCATGGTTCGCGGGACGGGCTCGTTATATAGGCATCCTTACTGCATCGCTCGCGGCGCTACTCTTGCTTTGGGGCGGGTTGGATCAGGTTCGTTTCGCGCTCGGCACCGATGAAGGAAATCTGGCAGCGCTCAGCCGGGCGGCGAGCTTAGATCCATATGACAGCATGCTCCAGGCGCGAATTGCCGTAGCAGAAGCGCGAGACGGTCGAAAGGGCGAAGCGGTTGAGGCGTTGCGCCGCGCCGTGGCCATCAATCCCCACAACGTCGCTCTACAGCACGCGTGCGCTCGCGCCATGATCGAAGACGGGCTCTACCAGGAGGCGTACGACCACTACGCGAAGATGCTTGAGCTTTTCCCGCGCGATCCCGATGCTCTGATCAATTACGGGTTGCTGGCCGCCCGCCTCGGGCACCTCGACGTGGCCATTACTTCCTGGAAGAAGGCTGAACAGGTAGACCCGGATCAGCCGAATCCGCATCTCTATCTCGCTGAGGCGCTCGACCAGACAGCCAAGTTTCCTGATGCCGCCCGACAGTGGGCGGAGTTCCTGCGGATTGCGGCCGCTCACCCGGATGATCCCGCGGCCGGAGCGACACAGCAGGCTGCCGCGGCGATTCAACTGGCGGATGATGAGTTTCGCATCGGTGATGCTGCCGCCGCCAATCGGGCCTATTCGAACGCAATTTCCCTCGGGCAGCAGGCCGGCGACGCTAAGTCAGAAAGCCTGGCCCTCGCCCACCTTGGCGATCTGCAAGAAAAGGCCGGCGATCTGAAATCGGCCGCCAATTCCTATCAGCGCGGTCTGGCGCTTGACGACAAAGCAACCGACCCTCGCAGCGCGGCCTTCGACTGGTTCAACTATGGGCAATTCCTGCGGCGTCACGGACTGCCCGATGAACTGGCCTACGCATGTTTTCTTCATGCAGAGAGTTTGCTGGCGGGAGACACGGGTGACGACCTGCAGACGGTGGAGTCGATTCGCCGCCAGGTCGAAAGCCGCCTCGGCAAAAAGGCCGCCGGCGTACAGACAAATCTACCTACACTGCTAGCCCACGCCACGCAACTCCCGACGGATTCATTCCAACAATAGAGGGACCGTCGGCAACGGCCGTTAGATAGAAGCGCCCCCAAACGTTTTGTGGCCACGCTTCGCCATGGTGGTAAAATCGTTTAACGGCAAGGAGACGATTTTATGTCTTACAAATTCAAGATCTCATATGACCGCGAAGAGGACGGCCGCTGGATCGCAGAAGTTCCCTCCCTTCCTGGAGTCATGGTTTACGGAGCGACCAAGCCTGAAGCCGCTCGGGCGGCTCGCGCGCTGGCGCTGCGCGTTCTTGCGGATCGCGTCGAGGCGGCCGACCCGGCCCCGGCCTCTCAAGACCTCACCGTGTCAATTTCCGCTCGCGGCCGGTGAGCCACTGGCCTAGCACCAAAGCAAGAAAAGTCCTCAGCGCTCTCAACCGCCTCAACTGGACTCCGAAAGCTAATCAGAAAAAAGGTTCCTCGCACGTCCAACTCGTTCATCCGACTAAGGGCGAGTACACTTGGGCGTTTCACGATTCCGACGAAATAGGGCCCAAGATGCTGTCGAAGATAGCCAAACAAACTGGCCTCACTAGAGAAGACCTCTAGCGACCACCATTTTTTGCCTGTCGTTTCAGGCTCGCCGCAGATGCCCGAAGTACATTTCGCAGACGATCGGCAAGTGAATCTTATCGCCCGATTTGTGCGCTTCGAAAAATGCCCTCAGATCTTTTTCGAAGGCTGCGAAGCCGGGATCTTCGGGCCGGGGCGTGATGGAAAGCGAAAGCGCGTTGCCCAGACATTCTTCCCATGTGAGCGGCATAATCTGATGGAACGACTCGTGCATTCCGCCGTCCGCGAGCACGCGCCGTGCGGCTCCGGCGATGTCGTAGCGATCGCGGAGCACGGCGTAGTCCTTGCCGTGACGGCGCAAGAGTTGATCGGACTCACGGCTCATCGGCCCTCCACCGGACTTAATCCTCCCCAGCCCAACCAGCACGAGCCAACCGGCTGGACGAAGAATGCGCCGGAATTCCTCCACAGCTTTTTCCTGGTCGAACCAGTGAAAAGCGCGCCCGACGGTCACAAAGTCCATGGAGTTAGCAGCGAGACCGGTGGCTTCCGCCGTGGCATCCACACAGGTGAGCCGGGGATAGGACTCGATCAGCTCGGCGCAGGCGGTGCGCATTTCGAGATTGGGCTCGACGGCGAAGACGGAATTTCCGATTTGCAGCAGGACTTCGGCGAGCATCCCGGTGCCGGCTCCGACGTCCGCAATGACCGACGATGGCGTCAGCCCGCAGCGGTCCTGCAGCGTGGTAACGAGCTCGCGCGGGTAGCGCGGCCGGAAGCGCCGATAGGCATCAACGCGCCCGGTGAAACGCTCGGTGAAGTCAGTCGAAGACATACGTTATGAGTCCCTGCCACTGTAGCATCACTGAAGCGCCCCTGGCCCATGCGGTACCGCTAGTGCCGTACAATTTCGGACCAGCTAGATCTCATGAAGAACATCATTCTCTGCGCAGACGGCGCATGTAGGCTCCACGGAAACCAGCTGTCGGGCTACCCCGTTGCTCAGGTGCTTCCGTACAAGCTTAACTTGGGCTGAGTCGGGCGCTGGCGGCCTTACGGTCGTCCCTCAGTACCAATTATAAATAGAACCCTGTTGTGCTCATTTTTTGGTAGAGTGCCGCACATTGCGGTTCTGTTGAACGATAGGCGGGATCTTCTGTGAAATCGCCGAAGTGAGGGCGAAGTCGGCGGCCAATCCGTGGCTGCGGCACGATGTTTTCACGACAATGTTTGGGGGGATCATGACGCGTCGAACCTGGCTTCGAGTTTGGGAGTGGGGCTGCTTACTCTGATGGCATCAGTGAACGCCCGAGCAGCTTCGGGTGTTTGCGATCGCGCTTGTCTGGAGGGCCTCCTCAATCAGTATCTAAACGCTGTCGTGAAGCACGACCCTTCGGCTGCGCCTCTCTTCATTGCCTTCCGGCAAACGGAGAACGCCGTCGTGGTGTTGAAGGGAGAGGGCGTATGGAAGAGTGTGACCGGACTCGGAAAAGTGCAGCGGCGATACATAGACACGGTGCAGAGTTCGGCGGGCTACTTCGGAACCATCGAGGAAGGCAGCGACGTCGGCATCGCGACGCTGCGGCTTAAAATCGACAATCGAAAAATTACCGAGGCGGAGTGGATCATCGCGCGAAACGACACCGGAACCCCGCAAGCGGCGGGGCCAGGAAGCACGAGCCCGGAGGGAGTGGAGGGCAGCCCGCCTCCGGACAAAGTGCTTCCGAAGGAAATGCGCACGCCGCGCGACGTAATGATCGCGGTTACCAATAGCTATTTCGACGCCGTGCAGTCAGGCAATAACGCCCTCATGATCGCGCATCCGGGATGGATACGGCTCGAAAATGGCATCGGCACCGGTATGGGCCGCGGTGGTGCCGCGCGCGGAGGCGCTCCTACCGGCGGTGGAGGTGGCCCGGGAGGCGGAGGCCGCGGTACGGCGGGCATGACGGGAGTGGTTGCCCGGCGTTACCCGGTCGTGGATGAAGAAAAGGGCGTGGTGCTCGGCATGGTGATGTTCATCCGGCCGCCTGGCAGCACCGCGCGACGCAATCTTCTGTCGGAGTGGTTTGCGATCGACTCCAATGCGATCCGCGGTATCTACGCCGCCATGCACTACTTGAAGCCAACTGAAATGGCGCCCAATTGGCCGCCGTATGACGGTAATTGGCCCTTGCCACCCACGTTGCCGGGGATGGATGCGACGGCCGGGCAAGGCGGACAGGGCCGGGGCAACCCGCCGCCTCCAGGAGCGGGTCCGACAACCGCGCCCGCTAGTGGGCGATGAGCTGGGGCTGACCAGAACCGTCCAGCTCAGTGCGAACCAAACGACAAGGAGACCGCTGACCATGCCATCTTGCAAGAAGCGCATCGTCGTGCTGACAGGAATGCTGTGCCTTTTCCTGGTCGCGCTGGCGCAAGTTAACGCGCAACAGGCTCCCCCTACGCAGGGACCTCCGCCGGGTGCCGGAGCGCCAGGGGCCGGCGGTCGTGGTGGTGGTGGCGGACGCGGACTTCCTCAGGTCGTTCACCCTATCAGCGACATGATCTATTGGGTCTTTGGCCCGGCGACCTCCAATAACTCCAATAACGGAATCATCGTTGGCCGAAGCGGCGTAATTCTGTTCGATACCAAGAATACGGTCGACGACGAGAAGAGTTTGCTGGTCGAACTTGCCAAGATCACGGATAAGCCGGTGACGACCGTTATTCTTTCCCACAGCGACGGCGATCATATCAACGGCCTACCCGCGCTGCCCAAGGGCATAACGATCATTTCGCAGGGGTACTGCAAGAAATCGATGGAGAATTCCATCGCCAAGGGCGGCCCGGAATTGGCTAATGCGGATTATCTCCCCAACAAGACTTTCGACAAGAAGGAGGCACTCACCGTCGATGGTGTTCACCTCCAGTTGCTGCACTTCGCTCCCGCGCACACCGGCGGCGACACCATCCTCTTCCTTCCGGATCAGAAGGTCGTGTTCATGGGCGATGTCGTTCTCACCGAGCAGCCCTTTCCCGTGATGCATATGGATAACGGTGGCTCTCCGCAAGGCATCGTGGACTCCATCAAGGGAATGCTGGCCCTCAATGCCGATACCTACGTCTCCGGACACGGGCCCACCTGCGGGAAGGCCGAGCTGCAGCGAAGACTGGCAACCTACGAAGAACGTATTGCCAAGGTGAAAGCGCTGGTGGCCCAAGGAAAAACTCTTCCGGAGATAAGGGAAGCTCTGGGCGAGCCTGCCCCGCCACCCGCCGCCCCCGGCGGACGCGGCCCGGGTCTGGGTAGCTTCACTGACAACATCTATCTCGAACTCACCAGGAAATAACACCGGACGGCGCCACGAATCGGCAGGTGGATTCCGCGAGAGCGACAACGATTCTCGCTTCCGCAAGACACTTCGCCTGTTCTGGCGCTCCGCGCCGACCATGAGCGAAGTCCCCCTTCACGAATGGCGCGGAGGCTGTGGTAGCATCGCCATAGACCTGTAAATCCGGCGACGCTTTGTTTGCTCCTAGTCGGCTCCGCTGTTTAAGGTCCGACGCCTCTTATGCACCCTAAAAAGATTCGCAATCTGCTGATACTAGCGGTGCTGTTTGTGGCCGGCGTTTGGGCGGTCGCAACGGCCGCCGACTTCATCATCGAGTACAACTGGTGGAAAGAAGTTGGGCAAGTCGGCACCTGGGTCAGCATGCTGTGGTACAGCATTGCTCCCTTCGCTGCGGGCGCGATCGTGGCCTTCGCTACTTTGTGGATCGCTCATGCGCGAGGGCTGCATTTTGCAGGCATCCGTAGGCGCGATTTTCCTCTGTATTCGCTGCTGACTACGATAGGGCTCGCGATCGTAGCGATATTTTTCGTCTCGGCCACGATTGACTACTGGACGGTGATGCGATTTGTCGGGGCGCGCCGCCTCACGCTGCCTGCCAATGCCTGGCGGGACCAGGTCTTTTCGCACCCCTTGTCCTTTTACCTGTTCGATCTGCCCTTCTATTCGGACCTGGTCTGGTTTGTGATCGCACTGACGATCGTGTGCGCCCTGATCTTTTGGGCCACCGCTCGCGGATGGCAATTGTGGATGCGGGGTCGCGGCAGTTTTGAACGCGGGGCGCTTGTGCTGGCGTTGCCGGGTGTCAGCCGCAACCGTTTCGTTCAGATCACTGCATCACTTTTGCTGCTGGCTCTCGCCGCCCTGGTTTTTCTCGGCAACTATGATCTGCTATTCAACTCGCACGCCTTCATGACCGGCGCAGATTTTGTGGATTCGAAAATCACGCTCCCCTTGCGCTGGCTGCTCATCGTTGCTGTGTTGGCAGCTGTCCCGCTCGCATGGACATCGAGGTATAAGAAAGCCGCGATCCTGGTCGGAACCTTTTTCGTTCTGCAACTGGCTCTTCCCATGATCGTGAGCGCCGTGTACGTGCGGCCGAATGAAATTTCCATCGAGCGACCGTACATCGAGCGCCATATTGAGGCCACCACTGCTGCCTTCGGCCTGGACCGGAACGCCGTCGAGCGCCCATTCGTCACGAACGGGCAAGAGACAGTGAATGCCGTGCAAGACGCTACGCTGCTCGAAAACATTCGTTTGTGGGACCTGCGCGCGTACAGCGCGACGATCACCCAGATCCAGGCGCTGCGCCCGTACTACATTTTCCCGAACACCGATGTTGACCGCTACTTCCCCAGCGGCCACATCGAACAGGTGATGTTGTCTCCACGCGAAATCGATGTGAACCAATTGTCTGCCGAGGCCAGCCAAAGCTGGGTGAATCCCCGGTTCATTTATACGCATGGTTTCGGCGTGGTCTTATCGGAGGTCAACAAGATCACGCCCGACGGCTTGCCTGTGCTCCTTATTGAAAATGCACCGCCGGAAATCAAATCGCCGGGCTTCCAACTCACTCGTCCGGAGATCTACTACGGCGAGAGCACACAGGATCCGGTGTTCGTCCACACTGCGCGCGAGGAGTTCGACTATCCTTCCGGCGACCAGAACAAGTATTCAACCTACCAGGGCACGGGAGGATTTCCGGTCGGGTCTTTCTTGATGAAGACCGCCGCGGCGATATCCCAGGGCGAGCCCAACATGATTTTCACGGGCTATCTCACCGGGCAGAGCCGCATGATGATTTATCGCAAGGTACAGGCGAGACTGGGGCATCTAGCGCCGTTCTTGAACTGGGATCCCGACCCGTACCTGGTGATTACCGATGACGGCCGGCTGGTGTGGATGGTGGACGGCTATACGACTTCCCTTTCCCATCCCTACTCGGCGACGCTCCCGGTGACCGGGGTGGACGAAGGCGCCAACTACATCCGCAATGCGGTCAAGGCCACGGTGGATGCCTATACCGGGAAAGTGTCTTTGTACGTATTCGATCCGAGCGATCCAATTATCCAGGTCTACGAAAATCTGTTCCCGAAACTCTTTGAACCCGCTTCCGCAATGCCCGCAGACCTACGCCGGCACGCCCGCTACCCCGAGGTTCTTTTTCGCGCACAAGCCGAGGCCTATCGTATTTTTCACATGCGCGATCCACAGGTGTTCTACAACAAGGAAGACATTTGGGAGATTGCGCACACGCTGACCGGGCAGTCGGGAGCGCCCGAATCCATGCAGCCCACCTACGTGGTGGCTACCCTGCCCGGAGAAAAGGAACCTGAGTTCCTGCTGATCTTGCCGTTCACACCGCGGGGCAAGGACAATTTGATCGGGTGGATGGCGGCGCGCTGCGATGGAGATCGACTGGGGGAGCTGGTTTATTTCCAGCTCTCGAAACAGCAGCTGATGTACGGCCCGATGCAGATTGAATCGCGCATCGACCAGGACCAGAACATCTCCAAGGATCTGACCTTGTGGAACCAGCAGGGATCGCACGTTTTGCGCGGCAGCATTATCGCTTTGCCCGTCACTGCCGGTTTTCTCTACGTCGAATCCATTTATATCCAGGCCGGCGAAGCCCGCATGCCGCAGCTCAAGAAGGTCGTTCTGGCCATGGGTGACCGGCTGATTTACCGCGATACGTTCGCCGAAGCGCTCGCCGATCTCACCGGCAGTCCAGCACCTTCCGGCGCCGCTCCTCTCGCGACTGCGTCAGCAGGCACCCCGGGTCCGGCGCTCACCCCCCAAGATACGGAAGCGATTGCAGCGCAGCTTAGCCATCTTCGCGAGCAGGCCGAACAATTGGCACGCGAGCTGGAAGCACTGGAAAAAGAGACGCAGAAGAAGAAATAGCCCGCTTTCCCGCGAGCTGGCCAACGGTCTTCCCACCGAGAGGGCGCCGCCCTTTATAAAATCCTTACGAACGGCTTATGCCTGATTTATTCCCCCGAATCTAAATTTGCCCCATGAGCAAGGCGTTGATTCACACCGCCGGACTTGACGTAGGTTCTGGGTCCTGCGTACCGGTCGACGACGATTCAGACCATCGTCTCCGCGTCGCCGTTGTTTTCACAACCCCCGAGGGAACCGTCGCGGCGTTAAGAGCGGCAGCCGGCTTGTCGAAGCACCTGAGCGCGGGGATAACACTCTTCGTCGCTGAAGCGGTGCCGTTTCACTTCTCGCTCGACCGGCCGCACGTGCCGATTGATTTTCTTGAGCGGCGGAGTTGGGTACTGATACGCGAGGCGGGAATAATCGACGAAGAAGTCAATGTAGAGATCCGTTTGTGCCGAAATCGTATGCAGGCTTTACGGTCTATGCTCGCGCGGAACTCGCTGGTTGTGCTCGGCGGGCGCCACCGATGGTGGGGGAGCACGGAGCGAAAACTCGGGGACTCTCTCCACCGACTAGGCCACCACACAATCCTGGTAGAGGCATGCCCATCCAGCCGAACAATTCATCCCGGCCGACAGGCAGCTTTCTTGCGAGCCCTAGAAATGGGGATGTAACAAAGGCACCGAATCGGCACCGAGACTGGCGGTGGGCGCAAGTCGGGTGCCACCCTTCGCTACCCCTTCCCCCCAGGAAAAAGGCCGGCAGACCACATTGCTGTCGAATAAGGAGACTGCCGTCACGCTGCGGATTCAGCAGATGACCGCCAGCGGCAGCTTGATCGAAACGCTCGGCGGCGGTGGGGAGCTTCGCAGCTCCCATCGCCAGCGAAACTTATCAGCAAGGTACCGTAAGCCCGGCCTGAACTTCTTTGGGTATGGCGTCAAGAATCGCCCTACGGATGCCGAGGTTAATTGCGGCCGCTGCGGTACTGTCAGGAGTCGTCCCATCGTTTGCCGCACGGGACGAGGGCCGTTGAATTGGTTGGCTGCGGGGCTGTAAAAGCTTAGGATATGCGAGTTAGAAATCCAACTTGGTATGCCGGAAGCCGGGCGAAAAGATAGAGGAGCTGCGCGGATGAACCGTAAACTCACGCGACGTCATTTCGGGAAGGTCGCGCTTGCCGGCGTTCCACTCGCTTCGGCGGTGTTCGCGGCGCCGAGCTTGTTTGCGGAAGCCAAACCCAACTCTCGAATCCGTGGAGTGCAGATTGGCATCATTTCAAGCAGCCTCACCGGAATGATGGCTGCGGACATCATTCCTTCGATGCTGAAGATCGGCCTCAGCGAAGTCGAATTACAGGCAGCCCACGCCGAGGCTCTCGCCGGCGCACCTTCGGTGAATTCCGGAGCCGCCGGACGTGGAGCGGCCGGGAATGTAGCACCTCCATCGCTGAACGCTGACGGACTGTTGCCGCGCTGCGCGGACATGCAAATGGTTCTCTCCCCCGCGCCTGGAGGAGCAGCACCCGCTGCGGGGAGGGGACGCGGCCCTCTGACGCCGGAGCAAGAAGCAGCGCAGCAAAGGCTGAAGGAGTGGCGCGCCACGACGACGCCGGAAACCTGGAAGGGCGTTCGTAAGCGGTTCACCGACGCAGGCATCGAGCTTCGCATTCTCTGGTACGGCCTCGGATACATGGGAGCGCCCCCGTCGGACGACGACATCGACTACGCATTCCGCATGGCGCAGGGATTGGGAGTAAGAGCGATGTCAGGCAGTTCGACGATTCCCATCGCCAAACGAATCGCGGTGGTAGCGGACAAGTACAAGATTTATTGGGGCGGCCATACGCAGGACGACATCCACAATCTGGACCAATTCGTGACGCCTGACGTTTACGAAGAATTGCTGTCGCTCAGCCCCCACCTGAGCATCTGCCTCGACGTCGGCTATTTCACCGCTGCAGGCTTCGACGCGGTTCCCTTCATCCAGAAAAACCACGCTCGCATCACCGATATTCACTTGAAGGACCGGAAGCGGAGCAAATCTCTTGGCGGCGACGTGACCAACAACTTGCTTAATAACTGGCCGTGGGGGCAGGGTGACTCGCCGATCTGCGAAGTTCTGCAGCTCCTGGAAAGGGAAAAGTACGATATTCCCACGAACATCGAATACGATTATGGGTGCCGCACGACAAGCGATGCCGTTACTGAAATAACCAAGTGCTACGAGTATGCGAAACAGTGCCTCGCGTAATCCTTAACCCGCCCACGAGAAGCCCTCGGATTCATTAGAGCGCGAACGAATACAGCAGATCATCGACTGCTACCAGAACATATTGGTGTCCATCCAGCATATAAGCCTGGGCGGCATTGGACACGGGGCCGATATGAACATGCCGACACAAAAAAGGACACGATCGGCCGTGAATCACCGGAAAAAAGCTATCGCCCGACCCGCCCATCCCACGCCGAACCAGAGCATGAGCGAACACAATGCCGTCAGAATGCGGCCGAAGGAAGTACCTCCGGATGGTTCCGACCGCGCCACTTTTCGGAACACGGTATATTGAAAAATAATTGCGATCAACAAGAGGGACATTTTGATTCGAAACGGATTGCTAGTCGCATACCGCACCGGGTCGGTAATGAAAATGACCACCCCGGACAAGATCGTCGCATACAGGCCTACCTGCATCCATTTCAGGAGATTTTGCCTAAGGACAGAGAGGGGCAAAGTCCTCAAACCGATATTCAAGAGGCGGACATTGAGGATCACCTCAGAGCTAAGCAACAACGTGAGGCCCACCAAATGGATGGACTGGACGATGGGAATGCCGTACGTGGAATCGCGTATGACACCTAAGAGTTTTGAGTGATAGCACCAATCCAAAAAGGAGGATAGAGACATCCAAGTGATCCTTCCCGTACTAAATTTCGTAGGCCATTGTGCGCCCGCACGCAATCACTCCGATCCAGAAAATTAACGAGAGCACTGCGCACCACCTTACCCCTACGGGCGTTTCCTCCGCCAAATCCCACGCCTCCATTTGCGGGTAGAACCTCAATTGATAGTACAGAGCGTTCAATCCCGCCAGCAGCAACAGGAGCATCTTGAGGCGAAAGAAATTGTTCTTGTAGGCATCTTCCGCATGCGTCACGAACAAGAGCATGCCGGTAATAAACATGATCGCGAAACCCGCGAGCGACCACGGCATCAACTGCTTCATCAGCTGAGATACTTTCACTCCCCGGAATGCCAGTCCCAAGAAACGCAGATCTAGGACGAAGATCAATCCGACAGATAAGGAAAGCGCAAGAATGTGGCTACCTTCGATTACAGGAAACAACAAGCCGGATTGACCAATCGTTGTGGCCACCCGGGTATTTTCCAGCCAGCGGCACAACTCGATAACGGGCATGCATACTCCTTGATTACATTACGCGCATGAACCGGCAGGCCCCACTCTCGTAAGCGACTGACCGCGAAGAGACTACCGAGCGCGAGTAAATCGTGCGGTTAGCCGCTAGTGAAGGCTGCTAGTTCCCTGCGCCGTTACCGGGTCGAGCGATATCGTGGTAGAGCCGCGTTCCGTCGGGGAGCTGAGCATAGAACAACGACGCACCCTTCGAACCATCTTTCATCGGATGGGCGACGAGGGTGATGGGATCGCCGGCCTTGTAGGTGATCTTGTTCCATCCCTGGCGCGCCATGATGTTCACGCTGCCGCCTTCGACATCCCAGATTCCCACCGTTGTTGGATCGGCCGCCCCGGGAGGGACCTTAACGATCATATGGACGTGCGGGTTGATCCAGCGGTACTCCTCGACGGTTCCAACGAAGGTCATGTTCTTGGTGAGATCGAACATCGCGAACGAATGGTGCGCTAGAGCCGGAATGGCCACCAAAAGCGCGGTCAAGAGCAAAGCAGCTCTTATTTTCATCACAGCTCCAGGATAGAGGAAAATCGCGTCCGGCAAGCCGCCGGGCTAACATGCTGCCAATCTATTACGAATTCGCGGGCATTTAAAGTTTAATCTTCTTCGCGCGCGAAGCTGCACGAGAACGCCGTCTTGAGCGTTCTTAAGACGAGGATGTATGCGGAACATCCGCAGTTTCAAGATCTCTTCGGTGAGAGCGATTGACATTTAGCGAGCCACGCACTACTACTATGCACGGCTCGCGTGCTCGAATGCGGCATGGGCTGCCTGCGGATCGAGGCGGAAACCATCACGGCGGAAAGTGAGGGCACATGAAGTTGTGGACAGCGCGGTTAACCGCGGGGTTGATCGCGTTTGCCTTTGCGGGCGGAGCGGTGCGCACGGTACAAGGGCAGCAAGCTGCCGCACCGGCGGCTTCGGCGCCGGTGATGGATGTTTCGGGTTTCTGGGAGCTTTCGTTTGACGGCCGGAAAGTGCCTGCGGCGCAGTTGGCTCAGGATGTGAGCAAGGCGGCGATCGAAGCGAAGGCAGAGCACGACGATCACGCGATTCGATGGTGCAATACTCTGGGCATTCCATTCGTGATGGACGCCTCGAGGCCTCTCGACATCCGGCACGGCAAGAACGAGGTGGTAATTGCTGTCGAGACATTCTCCAATCCCAGGCACCTGTATCTGGATCGCAGCGAACACATCCGTTCGGAATTGTGGGATCCTTCGACGAACGGGGATTCGATCGCGCGCTGGGAAGGCGATACGCTGGTGGTGGATACCATCGGTTTTTCCGACACCCAGGGATTGTTAATGATTCCCGGCGGCGGTTTTCGCACGGCCCGATCGCATTTGGTAGAGCGCTACCGGGTGATCGAAAACGGTTCGGTCCTGTCGGTTACCTTCACCTGGACAGATCCCGAGGTCTTCCGGACGCCGCATACCTATGAATTCCGATACGACCGTTTGCCGGCGCAATTCGAGCCTTTGCCGATGGCGCGGTGCGATCCGTACGATCCGGAGCGAGCCAAGTTCCTGGAAGGGCCGGGAACAACGATGCCTTATGCGTCCAGCCGGTAAGAGGGCGGCGTCGGCAAGAGAAATCAGGAAGGCGACAATGGGGAGTGCGACGTCCGTGCAAAATCGGGGAAGGTGCTTTATGAAGACAGGATCACAGAGGTTTCCGGGCGCGCGGCGTCCAGTTGTCGCGGGCCTGATCGCGGCAACTGGCCTGCTGCTGTGGACGACAAGCTCCGCGAGGGTTTTCGCGCAGCAAACGCAGATCGCGGCGACCCTGACGACGGCGGAGGGCGACTGGGTGCGCACGGACGACACCGGCAATGGAAGCTTCGGCGGAGTCGGCGCAGCGGTTACCAAGGCCGAGCTGACCCCTGAAGCCATCGCTTCCGCGCCTCCGCCACCGGGACCACGCGGGCGAGCGTTCACCGAGAATCGGGTTCATGGCGCGGGCGATCCTTACATAGTTACCGAACGCCCGTGCACGAATGGAGGCGGCGGAGGGTCCGGCGTGTCTCCGGACTCGAGCGCGATCCATATCATTGCGCAAAAGGAACAGATCGTGATCGCTCGAGAAGGCTTGGGGCCTCGCTACATTTACATGGATGGGCGGGCTCATCCGGACCTCAGCAGAGTCATCCCCACGATCACCGGACATTCGGTGGGCCATTACGAAAACGGCGTGCTGGTGGTGGACACCATCGGATTAACGCCCGGCAACGTAGCAGGAGGGGGACGGAGAACTCCCGAAACCCACATGACCGAACGGTTCGATGTATCGCCGGACGGGAAGCACATGACCATCACGTACATCTGGACGGACCCGAAAATCTATTTGAAGCCTCATACGTACAGGTTCACGTTCGATCGCCTGCCTCCCGGCAGCTATGCGTACGATTATTGGTGCGATGCGAGCGATCCGATCGAGCAACAGTCGATCGTTCCCCCAAAACAGGAATAATCTGCGGACGGACTTTGAGCAATGGTCGCGCCTAAATCTCATGGACTGCGTTCGGGATGTCCAGCGTCCGTAAGCGAGAGGAGTGGAACAATGCACACGAGGCGCGAGTTCGGGAAGTGGGCCCTGACTGGGCTGTCGCTGGCAGCGCTGCCCTCGTCTGATCTTTGGGGATCTCGAATCGATTCGACGTACAAGGGCGTCAAACTAGGGATAATCACCGGCTCGCTCAACCCACTTCCCAACACTCCGGGTAAGGACCCCATAGACACGATCATTCAGGAGTGTGTCGAGCTTCAGGTGGGGTACGTGGAGTTCGTGAATACACTGCTAGAGCCTGCGCTTCAGGGCGTGCGCGGTGGAGGCCAAGTTCCCGCGCAGATTACTCCCGAATACACGGCCTCCCGCGAAGCGCTACGACAGTGGCGGCTGACGACACCGCTGGACATATTCCGCGCCGTGCGCAAGAAGTTCGACGACGCAGGTATCACGTTGTTTTCCTATGTCATGACTTTCAGCGACGACTTTACCGATCCCGAAATCGATGCCGTCTTCAAGCAGGCACAGGCGCTGAAAGTTAAGATCTTCTGCACGAATCAGACCAGAGTTTCCATGGGGCCTCGCCTGGCACCTTATGCCGAGAAATACAAGATACATCCGGCCTTTCACAATCACGCGAACACGGCTGATCCCAACGAAGTCGCTTCCGTCGATAGCATCGAGAAACTGCTGGCGATGTCCAAGCAATTCATGGTGAATCTGGATATCGGCCACTTCACGGCCGGGAATAACGACGCGGTAGCTTTCCTTGAAAAGCATCACGACCGCATCACCCACATACACTTCAAAGACCGCAAGCGGGACAACGGCCCGAACGTCGCTTGGGGTGAAGGCGACACACCGATCAAAAAGGTGCTGAAGATCGTCCAGACGAATCACTACCCAATCTATTGCATCGTGGAGCGTGAGTTCCGCGGCACGGAATCTCCGGTGGTCGAAACGAAAAAATGTCTCGACTACATGAAGGCATCACTGGCGTAGCATTTCGAGCAACGCGAACCGCGAGAGTTCTCTTCTGAACCACGTCTCGCTTCGTCAGACTTAGTCGGCCCAAGGGGCCGGATCTCGGTCCCACCGATGCTTGCGGAGTTCCGCAATCATCTGGGGGTCGAGTCGGGCTCCGTCACTCGCGCCAATGTTGTCGCGGACGTGTTTTTCTTTCCTCATCCCCACGATGGTGGTGCTCACATCCGGATTGGCCAGGATAAATTTCAGGGACATTTCGGGTAGCGTCATGCCGCTGGGAACAACCCTCTTTAACGCTTCCACGCGTTCGAGTGTGGGAGGTAGGTTTTCCTTGCCAAAATATCGAGCGCGCCAGTCACCTTCGGGAAATCTTGTCGTAGCCGCCAGTTGGCCGCCTAGGCTGCCCTCGTCGAACGGCACCCTCGCAATAACTCCCACATCCAACTGCCGGCACACTGGGAAAAGTCCGTCTTCCGGCGCCTGGTCGAAAATGTTGTAGATCACCTGCACCGCGTCCACACAGCCCGTTTCCGAAGCTCGAATTCCATTCGCCGGCTGCCAGCGGTTCAGGCTTAGGCCGAATGCACGGATGACGCCGTCTTCCTTCAACTTTCGTGCCGTCTTCATCCAGAGCTCATCTTCTGCCCAGCTATCGTCCCAGACGTGGAATTGCAGCAAATCCACGCTGTCCACGCCCAAAGCTTTTCGAATCAATTCCGCGTGGCGAAGGACGTGCTCCTCGGGAAAAACATCCTCCAGCGCATCCGCGCGCGATGCGGGCCACTTCCTATTCTTGGGTGGGATCTTACTGGCCGCGTACAGCCGCCTTCCGCGATTTTGCCGCAGAAGATCCCCCAGAAGTCGATCGCTCTTCCCTTCGCCATACGCCCAAGCAGTATCAAAGAAATTGCAACCCATGTCTGCGGAAAGCTGTAAAGACGCAAGTGACTCGCGATCGTCCGACCCGCTCCATCCGCCCATTCCCCACAGGCCATGACCAACCTCGCTGACAGCAAATCCGGTGCGGCCCAATTTGCGCAAACGCATGATCCCTCGTAAAGATTTGAGTCGTTTGTTGTATTGAAGAGCTTAACCTATCGTGCGCTCTCGGCAGCCGCCCGGACGTCTCCGTAGAGCGTCTCTTTAAATTACAGTATCTCTACTGAAATAATAATCCTATTGCATTCTGAGTTAAGTTGCCGATATCGGCCGATGCCGACGCCGGCGTTGTCGAAGTACGTTCTCGGCATTCGGCCACTTGAACCTGGTTATCGCGCATGGCTCGTCGAACCGCAGCCGGGCAATCTTCAGTGGGCGCAAGGGAAGGTGCCGACGCCGTCGGGCCCGATGGAAGTTCGCTGGGAAAAGAAAGGCGACCGCTTTTCACTGACCGTGAAGGCCCCCTCCGGAACGCGCGGCACAATCGGTCTACCTGGCAGCGGATCGAGAGTGACATTCAACGGACACGCCGTGACGACGCAGCCCGCAGCCGGCGCATCCGAACGCCCAGGCTACACGTACGTTCATGACGCGTCCTCCGGTGTTTACGAGCAGCTCGACAATTGATACGGTTCGCGCTCGCTAGTTTCTAGTTCCTGTCTGCCAAACCCATGGAACATCAATGTAGGACCTGTCGAGCGCGCTGATCGAAGGCGCTCCGAGGAGTTTGAGTGTACGTTCGATATCCGCGCGCAGGATTGCGAGGGCGCGGGCAACGCCAGCTTCCCCAGCGGCTGCAAGCCCGTACGCGTAGGCGCGACCAATAAGAACGGCGCGGGCTCCCAAACAGATAGCTTTGACAATATCGCCCCCGCGTCGGATGCCGCCGTCCATGAGTACTTCTATTTTGCCGTTCACAGCGGCGACCACCTCGGGCAACGCGCGCAACGACGGCGCGACACCATCAAGTTGGCGCCCGCCGTGATTGGAGACCACGATTGCCTCCACGCCCTTATCGAGGGCTCTTCTGGCATCGTCCGCAGTGAGCACGCCCTTCACAACAATCGGCCCGCGCCACGACTCGCGAATCCATCGCAAATCTTCCCAGGTCACCACGGCATCGGCTAGCGCAGCTGTTACATCGACGAGCGGCATAGGACCCTTGCCGGGAACGACAATGTTTTCCAGCTTTGGCACGCCTCCGTCTAACAGGAATGCCGCCAGCCATGCGGGATGGGAGATCATCTGTGGCAAGAAGGGCAGTTTGGCCAAGGGGCCACCGCTCAGCAGTTCCTTCATTCCGTTGCGGGGGTCTCTCTCTCTCATTCCCGCAACGGGCGTATCGATCGTAACGGCGAGAGCAGCGAATCCAGCCAATCTGGCTCGCTCAATCGCGCCTTCCGCAACTTGGCGTCCGCCGACCATGTACAGTTGAAACCAGGCAGGCCCCCGCGTCGCCGCCTTGACCTCTTCGAGGCTATATCCCGAAATTGTGGAGAGCACGTAACACAAGCCAGAGGCGCCAGCGGCCGCTGCTGCCGCCACTTCACCTCCCGGGTGCATGAGCCGGCTGTAGCCGACAGGTGCCAAGATCGCAGGGAAGACCAGATTGGCGCCCAGAACCGTGGTTCGCAGATCGCAATCTGGCACTGACACCGCATTGCGCGGACGAAACGTGACTTCGTTGAATACGCTGCAGTTCCCGCGGAGAGTGATTTCGTCTTCGGCGCCGCCATCGAGATAGTCGAAGACCACGTCGGGAAGACGCGATTTCGCCAGTCGTCGCAGGTCATCGATATTTACTACCCGCGGTGGGGCGACTGAGCTTGAGTGGGAAGCCATCAATTCAGCGGTGCGCACCCATTGCCACGCGAGTCGAATCGTCGTAACGGGTGTTGCGCTCGAAAGATGTTTGGTCGTTCGTGCTAGTGGCTCCGATGTAGTTCCCGTAACCGACCATGACGGTGGAACCGACGAGCACCACGAGACTCGCCGCGACGAGGCATTTCGTGCGCAGGCCCACGCCCTTCCATTCGTGTAGTGCGATGCCCCACAACGTACTGAATATGATGATACTCGCCATATGCAAAGTCCAACTGGAAAACCCATAACGGCCCATCTGTGTTTCACCAATAGTATAAAAAAAGAATTGCATATACCACGTCGTGCCTGCTACAGCCGAAAAGGCGTAGTTTTGGAGCATGGAAACTCTCCCTGATCCGCTGCCGCTTATTGGAGACCCCAGGGCCATCTCCTCGGCAGGCGCATCGATGGGGTTTTCAATTACCCTCGATGCGTTCTCTTCGCCGCTTCCATTCCGCGCGGCCCCGCTGAAATATTGATGCCCGGTATGATTGCGGAAATTCAGTATCACACACCATATAAAGTTCGTGGTGAATCCACCCGCAAGCACGACGACGAGAACGGGCAAGCCCTGCCACAACGTGGGCGTGCCGTATTGAACGGTGATTGCTTTGATGGGGTCCCCAGCCGCTAGCCCGTAAGCGAAGCACGCGCTCATGATCCCGGAGAACGTCGCGACGAGCAGCCCGCGCTTGAGATTGAATTCCTTGATCGCCACGCGCTTTTGGTTTTCCGGTATCTCTCGTTCCTTGGAGATTCCAGCCGCTCCGGCGCACCCGATTCCCAGTAAGCAGATTGCTACTCCGCACAGAATCACAAGCCCGGAGCGCGTCCCGATCACCTCCGTCATGAACTGCCCACAAGATGATCGGCGGTTTCCACTTCAACGACCGGCGTTACGCTGACGACGATTTGACTCTGGGATCGATCGACCCCTACCAGATATTTCGGATCTTCCATGAGATCCAGATGTTCGAATGGGAAGACGGAGCGGCAGCCGATATTGCCTACATGGTGGACCAGAGCCACAACCTCAAGGGAAAGATCGAAGCGATGATCCAAACGGTCTGCACCGCCCAGGAGCTTTATGCCAAGGCGGCGTTGGTCGACCACGCCCGCCTCGCGGTTCTGCAGCAGAGCTGCTCGCTTGTGGACGCCGAAGAGACTCTTCGAGGGGCCTTTTGGAATGACGTGCGCCCCGAGATTCGCGACTGGCGCAGGCACCGCGGCCTGGCGGAGGATCCGCTAGAGGCTTTTCGCGAAAGTGGATATCCGGAACGGATCACGCGCGAGCGCCGCGAGCGCAACGCCGCCGTCGCTACTTCCTTCGCATAAGCTATTGTCGCGCCGTTCGTCGCGCGAACGCATTGCAGACGGATCGAGGAATTTGCCCGCCGGTCCAGACGGGAACGCGGCTTTCCGCAAAAGCTCCAATCATCAATTGGAATAATCGGGTTGAAGCGCGCGTCCCACAAAGTGCGTGTCATGCGAAGCACGCGTTCCAAGGCGTCCCCGTTGTTCTTCCGAACACACCAACCCAGGCGCACGGGGCGGTAGGAAACTCGCATGCCGGCAGAAGCCATGACCCGGCATCGTACGCCATCCGAGTGTTTATAACCGTGCTCACAAGACCGCGTTTGGTCGAATAACCGCTTCGGGCTCAGGCGGTTGTAGGCAAAGGTATCCGGACATCGAATTCATGTGTTTTGGGGCGAGTTATCGAATCCCTCTTCTCG
>CAWDLF010000002.1:0-988909 GCA_963803105.1 Terriglobia bacterium | reverse complement strand
AAAGACGCGCCAGATGGAACACCCGGAAAAGCCAGACAAAAGCAGATCCCTCACACCATCCGCGCCAATTGCCTGCTGCCGATCCTACGGATGGGCTGGGTGGCTGGATTCGGGATGACAACGAGAGGCTATGGGATGAGGGGGGGGCGACGCCAGCGCGGAGACCCAAGACCCACCTGTCGCATAAGACGCGCCAGATGGGGCACCCGGAAAGGCACTTCAAAGGCGATGGCCGCGAGCTAGATAGCGAGGGAGGCGACGCCGGCGCGCATGCCTACGGAGCGCAGGACGAGATCGGCGAGGGCGCGTACCAGGAGCGGCGAGTCGTTGAGCGCGGGCATCATGTGGAAATCGGTGACGCCGAGAGATTCGGCGAGGTTGCGGGCTTCGATGTTGATCTCGTAAAGGGTTTCGATGTGCTCGGTCAAAAACGAGAGCGGAACCACGAGCATGCGTCTGATGCCCTCGCCGGCCATGAGCTCGATGGTGGAGGTCAACGAGGGTTGCAGCCACTTCTGAGGCCCCACGCGGCTCTGGTAGCACAGCACGTGCGGATTGGGCCACGCGCCCAGCTCGCGAACCAGCTTCACGGTCGATTCGATGTGTCCCTGATACGGATCGCCCTTCTCAATCAGCGACATGGGAAGCCCGTGGGCGCTGAATACCAGATGAACGTCCTCTCGATGGCGCAGCTGCTGGAGTATGCCGTTGATGCGCGCGACGATGCCGGCGATGTAATCCGGATGATCGAAGAAATGGTCGATGACCTTCACGGGGGTCGTAGGCTTATACAGGCGGTTCCACTCCTTCAGGCTGCTGCCGGTGGTCGCGAAGGAATACTGCGGGTAGAGCGGCAGCAGAACGAGTTCGTCGAATGGGGCGCTTTCGAGCGACGAAATCGCCGCTTCCGTAGTGGGATGCCAGTAACGCATGGCCACCATGGTGCGCGCCGCGATGTGCGGGCGCAGAGCGGCCTCCACCGCGCGGGCCTGCTGATTCGTCAGCCGGCGGATGGGTGAGCCGCCTCCGATCTCCGCGTAGTGATGACGAACTTTTTTCGAGCGCGTGGTGGAGATCAGCTTTGCGAGCGGCTTGCGCGCCAAGAAGGAGCCGGGGAAATTGATGATGTCGGGATCGCAAAAGAGATTGTAGAGAAACGGCTCGACGGCGGCCAGAGTATCTGGGCCACCCAGCTGAAACATGACTACCGCGATTTTCTTCCCGTCCGACATGGTTCCCTCTTGAGAATAAGATGCCACAAAGCACGTGCAGGGTGCCAGTGGGAGGATGTTTGCGGCGGGACCAGCGAATTTGAAGGCAAATACAAAGACGCCAATCGGGAGATTGGCGTTCCCAGGGAGTGACATTCGAGTTGCCGGGGCGCATCGGGACGGTTGAGGATTGTTGACGGCTCCTCCGAATCTGTCTACATTCGTAGTGTGCCGGCGAAAAAAATACAAATTGGCCAGGTCTGGAAAAATAACGACAGTGGCGAATCCTTCCTTGTGACGAAGACGTATGCCGAAGCGCTCGGCACCTACGCCGTGCTCCGCAAAGCCGGCTCGGAGACCGAGCCCCCGATTCGCGTCAAAGTGGTGCAAGCGGGCGGCGCAGCGAGTCTTCCGGGCTTTACCTTCACGCAGGAATCCGACGACTTCTAGCGCCGACTTCCCGATTTGGTGAAGCTAGTCTAATATGGGTGGCGCATGCCCTCATCGGACTCTCCCAATTTCGTTCATCTACACCTTCACACGGACTACTCTCTTCTCGACGGCGCCTGCGATATTGGCGAGCTGACCGCCGAGGCCGCGCGCCGGGGTATGCCGGCGGTGGCCGTGACCGATCACGGCAATCTTTTCGCGGCCGCGAATTTCTACAATCAAGCGACGATCCACGGCGTGAAGCCCATCATCGGCTGCGAGGTGTACGTCGCGCCGGACAATCACAAGAATCGCGGCACGGACGCCGAGCGCTCGAATCACCTGATCTTGTTGTGCGAGAACGAAGAAGGCTACCGCAACCTGATCCAGCTGGTCTCGACGGGATTTCTCGACGGCTTCTACTACAAGCCACGCGTCGATCACGACCTGCTGGCGCAGCATAGCCGCGGGCTGATTGCGCTCTCCGCCTGCTTGCGTGGCGAAGTGGCCGACGCCATCGTGTCCGAAAAATACGAGCAGGCAAAGACGAACGCCTACCGGCTGCGCGACATTTTCGGCAAGGGAAATTTCTTCCTCGAGGTGCAGGACCAGGGGCTGGAAGTGGAGACTCGCGTCAATCGCGACCTCGTCCAGCTTTCGCGCGAAAGCGGCATTCCGCTGGTGGCCACGAACGACTGCCACTACCTCACCCGCTCCGACGCTCACGCCCAAGAAGTGCTGATGTGCATCCAGACGGGCAAGACGATGAGCGACACGCAGCGGATGAAGTTCGCGACCGATCAGTTTTATTTCAAGACTGCCGAGGAGATGGCGCAGGTGTTCCGCGAAATCCCCGATGCGCTTTCGACCGCACGGTAGCCATCGCCGCGCGTTGCAACCTGAAGATCCAGCGCGTGGTGAATCCGTTCCCGGAGTTCAAGGTTCCCGAAGGACACACGACGGATTCGTATTTCGAGCGCGTGGCGCGCGAAGGATTCGCTCAGCGCGCGCAGCAGCTCGAGCGTCTGGCCAAAGAAGGACGGCTGCGTCACTCGCTCGGCGAGTACGAGCGGCGGCTTTCCGATGAAATCAAGATGATCCAGAAGATGCGCTTCGCCGGCTACTTCCTGATCGTCTGGGATTTCATCCGCTACGCGCGCGCGCAAGGAGTGCCGGTAGGGCCGGGGCGCGGATCGGCCGCGGGCAGCCTGGTGAGCTACGCGTTGCAGATTACCGACGTCGATCCGCTGGCAGTACGATCTGCTTTTCGAGCGGTTCCTCAATCCCGAGCGGATTTCGATGCCCGATATCGACATCGATTTCTGCATGCGGCGCCGCGGCGAAGTGATCGACTACGTGCGGCAGAACCTACGGCGAGAAGAGCGTCGCGCAGATCATCACCTTCGGAACGATGGCGGCGAAGGCGGCGATCAAAGACGTGGGCCGCGCGTTGGACATGCCGTACGGCGAAGTGGACAAGATCGCCAAGATGATTCCGACGACGCTGAACATCGAGCTCGAAGATGCGCTCAAGCAGACTCCGCAACTCGAAGCGCTGCGGAAGTCGGACGAGCGGGTGAAGGAATTGGTGGAAGTGGCGCTGCGGCTGGAGGGTCTGGCTCGCCACGCATCGACGCATGCGGCCGGGGTGGTGATCTCCCCGCAGCCGCTGACGGAAATTGTGCCGCTGTACAAGTCGAACAAGGATGAAATCACGACGCAGTACGACATGAACGCGCTCGAGCGTATCGGCCTGCTGAAGATGGATTTTCTCGGGCTGACAACGCTAACCGTGCTGGACGACGCGGTGCGCATGATCCAGCAGAACCGCGGCGAGACGCTCGATCTGCCCACTCTGCCGCTCGACGATGTCGCCACCTACGCGATCTTCTCTCGCGGGGAGACCAGCGGCATTTTCCAGTTTGAGTCGCACGGGATGCGGGACATCCTGAAGCGCTACCAGCCCACGCGGCTGGAAGATTTGACCGCGCTCAATGCTTTGTACCGTCCCGGGCCCATTCAGGGCGGGATGATCGACGACTTCATCGCCCGGAAACACGGCAAGAAGAAAGTCGCCTACGACCTGCCGGAACTTGAGGAGATTCTTTCCGAGACCTGGGGCGTGATTCTGTACCAGGAACAGGTGATGCAGATCGCCAATCGGCTGGCGGGATTTTCGCTGGGCGACGCAGACCTGCTGCGCCGCGCCATGGGCAAAAAGAAGCCGGAGGAAATGGCGGCCCAGCGCGAGAAGTTCCTTACCGGATGCGCTGCTCACAAAGTTCCCGCGAAGAAGGCCGAGAAAATCTTCGACCTCATGGCCGAATTTGCCGGCTACGGCTTCAACAAATCGCACTCCTGCGCCTACGCGCTGCTGGCCTACCAGACGGCGTGGCTGAAAACGCACTATCCGGTCGAGTTCATGGCGGCGATGCTGACGGCCGAAGCCGGCAACACCGAGAAAGTGGTGAAGTACATCAACGAGGCGCGCAGCATGGGCATCACGGTGCTGCCGCCGGATGTGAACGAGAGCGGGCTATTCTTCACACCGGTCGGAAGCGACATTCGTTTTGGCTTGGCTGCCATCAAGAATGTGGGCGAGAACACCGTGCGCGGCGTATTGGAAGCACGCGGGACTCTTGGCCGCTTCGGCAGCTTTTTCCAGTTCTGCGAATCGATCGAGACGCGTCTGCTGAATAAGCGCGTGCTCGAAAGCTTGATCCGCGCAGGCGCCTTGGACGGGTTGGGCGCGCATCGCGCGCAGATGATTGCGGCCGTCGATCGCACCATCGAGCGCGCCCAAAAATTGCAACGCGCGAAGGAGAGCGGCCAGCACGGCCTGTTTGCGGGAGGAGGCACTTCGGTGACGCTTGCCCCGCCGCCGGACATCCTTCCCGATGTGGACGAATGGCCGGAGCACGAAATTCTGGCTTCGGAATACGCGACGCTGGGCTTTTATATTTCCGGGCATCCGCTTGATAAATACGCCGGGCGTTTGCAGGAGCTCAAGGCCGTCGATCTGAGCGGCATCGAGGGGCGCCGCAACGGCGAAGACATTGTGGTGGCCGGCATCATCGTGCAGATGCGGCCGATGCGTTCCCGGCGCGGCGCGCGGTGGGCGATTTTGATGCTGCAAGACCGCACGGGCGTGATCGAATCGCTCGTGTTTCCCGAGGCTTTTCAACGGCTCGAGCCGATTCTAAAATCCGCGACGCCGCTTCTGGTGAAGGGCCGCGTGGCGGTTGAGGATGTGGGCACGCGCGTGATTATTTCCGATGCTCGGCTGCTGGACCAGGTCACCGACCGTCCGCCGAGCCTGCTGCGGGTGCGCCTCGATCTCGGTGCGGTGAGCAACGGCACGCTGGACCGCCTGGGCGAGTTGTTTTCCAGCCGGCCGGGGCGCTGCCGCGTGACGTTTAGTCTGGTGAATAATGACGGCTCGGAAGCCACACTCGAAGCGTCCAGCGCCGTGCAGGCGGATCGCGAGCTGGTCGAGCGCGTGCGCGAAATCTGCGGCTCGGACTCCGTGGCTGTTGTTCAGTAAGCAGTTGTCCAGTGATTGTGCAGTCTCGGTAATTACGCAGTAGCGGCATAGTGACCATCCAGTGACCGACCAAGACGACAAGCGAAAGCTAGCTCGCCAACGCCTGCGGCGCATGCGGGCCGCTGCCAGGCAGCGCGCGCTCGAAAAAGAGCGGAAGGAAGCGGGGACGCCTGTCGCGGCTGCTGCTGCGGCCGCGCCCGCCAAACCAGCCGGAGCAAAACCCGCGGTGCACTCCCCTGCTCTTGCGCCGGTTGAGAAACAGAAGCGGCGCCAAGTCGAGATCGATGCACTCGAGCGCGACATCACGGCGCTGAGCGCGCTCACCGATCCCGACGACGCCGTGGCTCCGGACATCGAGCGCATTCGCCACGAGGTCGCCGAACTCAAGCGCGACTTTTACGCGCATATGAGCGCCTGGTCACGCGTTCAACTGGCGCGCCACGCGCAGCGGCCCTACACGGACGACTTTATTCGGCTGTTATTCGAAAACTTCAGCGAGATTCATGGCGACCGCAACTTCGGTGACGATCCTTCGCTCTTGACCGGCATGGCGTGGTTTCAGGGCCGGCCAGTGATGATCATCGGCAGCCAAAAAGGGCGCGATACGAAGCAGCGTGTTGCGCGCAACTTCGGGCAGGCCAAGCCGGAAGGCTACCGCAAGGCGCTGCGCGCGATGCAACTGGCTGCGAAGTTTCGTCGCCCGGTTCTCGTGTTTATCGACACACCCGGAGCCTATCCGGGGATCGACGCCGAAGAACGCGGGCAAGCCGAAGCCATTGCCCACAACTTGCGCGAAATGTCGCGCCTGCCGGTACCGATCATCACAACCATTACCGGCGAGGGCGGCTCCGGCGGGGCACTGGCCATCGCGGTCGGCGACCGCGTTTTCATGCTCGAGAATTCCGTCTACTCGGTGATCTCTCCCGAAGGATGCGCGTCGATCATGTGGCGCGATTCGACCAAGGCGGAAGCCGCGGCCGAGGCGCTGAAAATTACGGCTACGGACCTGCTGGGCATGAATCTGATCGATGGAATCGTCCCGGAACCCGATGGAGGGGCGCACACGGACCACGCGACCACGGCTCGGCTGTTGGGGCCGTTTCTATCTCGCGCGTTGGAAGAGCTGACGGCCCTGTCACCTGAAGACATGATCGCCCGGCGTTACGAAAAATTCCGCCACATGGGGCAGTTTTTCGTCTGAGACGCTCCGTCTGTCGCTTCGCATTTGCCGACCCGGCACTCGCTTGAAAACCTTCTCGCCATTGGAGTATTGAGCACTGTCCGTTCTCGTTCTCATTGCTCGCAGAGGCCTGCTGACATAGCGTGAGCGTAGGGGGCTCTAATCTAATGGCAGAAGGCGAGATGCCGCTCATGGCGGATGTGTTTCGGCCGTACGAAAAGCTGGTAGAGATCACCGTCTTGGGCAGGACTTTTCTGGTGCCGGAAAGGAACTCGCTGCTGCGCGCGTTTCAGTTCATCAGCCCGGAAACGATTCCTTATGGCCGCTTCTGCTGGAATCAGGAATGCCAATATTGCCGCGTCGACTGCCAGCTTTCCGACGACGATCAGGCACGGCCGATCCTGAGCTGTAAATTTCTGGTGTCCGAGGGGATGGACATTCAGCATCTGGCGCCGGAACTGATGGGCTGCCTGCGAACCAAGCTCGGCCCGACATCGAATTCCAGCGTCGCGGAGCCCCGCAAAGCGACAACCGAGTAAGACGCATGCCTGAAGTACCGTCACAGCTTCTGGTGCGCTCGGTCAGCGATCTGTCGGCCGAGGGCTCCGGCTCGGCCTCCTCTGCTTCTCCAGCTTCGGTTGACGTTGCTCGCGATTCAAGCGCTCATTCCCAAGAATCTTCGCCCGACTCGTTCAAGGTGCTGGTCGCCGACGACTCCGCCGTTTATCGCAAGCTCCTGGAGCAGGCCCTTTCCGGCGACTATTCGATATTGATGGCACACAGCGCTGAGCAAGCTCTGGAGATTTTCGATCGCGAACGCCCTTCGTTGGTCATCACCGATTGGGTGATGCCGGATATGACCGGCATCGAATTGTGCCAGCGGATTCGCTCGAACCAGCACGCGCCGTATACCTACGTGATCCTGCTCACTACGGTTGCGGAAAAAGAAAACATCGTCCTCGGACTCTCGGCCGGAGCCGACGACTACCTGACCAAGCCGTTTCATCAGCAAGAGCTCGTAGCCCGCGTGCGCGTGGGATCCAGACTGATCGAGCTGCACCGCCAGCTCGAAGCCAAGAATCGCCTGCTCGAAGAGCTGGCGCTAACCGATCCACTCACCAAACTGCCGAACCGCCGGGCCATCGAAGACTGGGCCCGCCGACAGCTCAGCGGCGCCGCGCGCCACGGCTTTCCCTTCTGGGTGGTCTTGATCGACCTCGACCACTTCAAACGCGTGAACGACACCTACGGTCACGATGCCGGCGACATGGTCCTGAAGAGATTCGGCGAAGTCTTGAAAACGAATACACGCTTGTCGGATATCTGCGGCCGCATCGGAGGCGAGGAATTCCTGCAAGTGCTCACATACGCGGACGAGCCCAGCGTTCGCATGGTCATTGAACGCGTGCGCAAACAGTTTGCAGCCGAGGCTTTTCCCTCCGGTGGAAACACGATCCACGTCACGGCCAGCTTTGGCGTTGCCGGATTTCAGGGGCGCACCCCTCCGCCCTTCAGCGAATTGGTCACCCAGGCCGATGCCGCGCTGTACCGCGCCAAGAACAGCGGGCGAAACTGCGCCGAAATTGTCTCCCCAAAGCAGCCCTGACTCAGCGCCACCGGGGGGCAGGGCATTCGGCGCGCTCGGGTTACACGCTTTCCGTTGTGCTAAAATCCCATGGACCCGATTCACCGCACCCGGCGCTTGGGGGAAACCGCATGAAAGCTCAGCGAAAGTTTGTGATCGGCTCCGCGATCATTCTCGCGACGCTATTGTCGCTGGCTTACGTCGGCTATACGGAAAGCAAGACTTACTACCACACCATCTCTGAGCTGGTGACCTTGCAGGGCTCGGCCTTGCACCAGCGGATGCGCGTCTCCGGCAATGTGCGCGCGGGGTCTATTGCGCACCGCGAGGGCCGGGTCGATTTCGTCCTCGAGGAACAGGGCAATGTGCTGCCAGTCAGCTACACGGGAACCGATCCCCTGCCCGATACGTTCAAAGACGGCTCACAGGCTTTGGTTGAAGGCCGCCTGATGCCCGATGGGCGCTTTACCGCCGAGCAGGTGCAGGCCAAGTGCGCTTCAAAGTACGAGGCTGCGCCCCCGGGAACGACGGCTCCTGCACCCGACGGCGCACAGCCCGGCCAGACATTGAACCCACCGGCCTCGCCCGCAGGCACTGGGAAGAGCTAAGGACTCGAAGGAAGGCCCATTGGATATAGTCGGCTCGTTTGCCCTTCTGCTCGCCTTTCTGGCGGCCGTGTACGCCTTCGCGGCCGGCATCGCTGCGATCATTACCCACCGCCCGCTGCTGACCAAGAGCGCCCGCAATGCGGGGATGGCTGTCTTCGGGCTGGTGACGCTATCAGTCGCCTGCCTCGAATATCTATTCTTCACCGACAATTTTTCGATGGCCTACGTGGTGGCGCACAGCAACCGCGCGCTGCCGGGCTTCTATAAATTTGCCGCGCTGTGGTCGGGGCAGGAAGGCTCGCTGCTTTTCTGGAGCTGGCTGCTCTCGATCTACGCCTTCCTCGCGCTGTTTCTGAATCGTAAGAAGCACCCGGAATTGATGCCCTACGCCGGAGTGACGCTCGCGGGCGTGCAGATCTTTTTCCTGACGCTCAATAATTTCGTCGCGACGCCGTTCAAGGTACTTGCCGGAGCGGATTCATCGGGGCTCGTGCATGTTGCCAGGCTATCCGAAGGAAGCGGCCTGAATCCGCTGCTGCAGTATTACGAGATGGTGATTCATCCGCCGATGCTCTACCTGGGCTACACCGGATTCACGGTGCCGTTCGCATTTGCGCTCGCCGCACTGCTCGGCCGCTACCCGGGCGAGAAGTGGATTCACATCACGCGGCGCTGGACGATGGTCGCGTGGTGCTTCCAGACCGTCGGCATTCTGCTTGGTGCCCATTGGGCCTACGCGGTGCTCGGTTGGGGCGGCTACTGGGCGTGGGACCCCGTGGAAAACGCTTCGCTGCTGCCGTGGATCACCGGCACCGCTTTCTTGCACTCCGTGATGATGCAGGAAAAGCGCGGGATGATGAAGGTGTGGAACGTATGGCTGGTGTTTATCACCTTCATGCTCTGCATTCTGGGAACCATGTTGACGCGCTCAGGTGTGGTCAGTTCCGTGCACGCCTTTGCCGAGTCGTCGATCGGCGGATGGTTCGTGGGCTTCCTCGCCATCATTTTTCTGGTCTGTCTGGCCGCGTGGTACAAGAATCGCGACTACCTGCGCAGCGACAACCAGCTCGACTCGCTGGTTTCCCGCGAATCGAGCTTCCTTTTCAATAATCTCATTCTTCTCGCGGCGTGCTTCGCGGTCCTGTGGGGAACATTGTTCCCGGTTCTCTCCGAGTGGGTGACGCATAGCAAGATCAGCGTGGGGCCGCCGTTTTTCAACAAGGTGAACATCCCCATCGCGCTCTTCCTGCTGTTCCTGACCGGTGTGGGACCCCTGCTGGCGTGGCGCAAAACCTCGTTTGACGCGCTGAAGCGCAACTTCGCGTGGCCGCTGGCGGCGGGGCTCGTGGCCGGCATAATCGGTTTCGCTTTCGGCTTCCGTGAAATCTATGCGCTGATTTGCCTGATCCTTTCCGTGTTCGTAACGCTGACCATTTTTTCGGAATTCTTCCGTGGAGCGCGTGTGATCGCGGCGCGCGACAACTCGAACCTGTTTTCGGCGGTCGGCGAACTCACCATGCGCAACACGCGACGGTACGGCGGCTACGTCGTGCACTTCGGCATGGTGCTGATCTTCATCGGCATAGCCGGGCAAGCGTTCAATAAAGACATCCAGAAAGATATGGCCGCAGGTGACACGCTGGCTATCGGACCTTTCACCATCCTCTGCCAGAACTTCGACCAAGTCGCGAATGCCAACTACGAGTCCGAGCGCGCCACGCTGGAAGTCTTTCGCAACGGCCGCTCGGAGATGATGCTCTACCCCGAGCACCGGCTTTACCTTGCCAGCCAGGTGCCCGAAACCATGGTGGCCATTGAATCTTCACCGCTACGCGATCTCTACGTCGTGTACGCGGGCCGCAGCCCCGATACCGGCAAGCCTTCCATTCACGCCTACCTAAATCCACTCGTGAAGTGGATCTGGTTCGGTGGTGTGGTGGTCGTGGTGGGCACTGGGCTGGCGCTGATGCCCAACCGGCGCACCGCACTCGTACTGCGCCCAGTTGAGAAGCAGGCGTGGAGTGATGCCATTGCTCCCGAATCGGGCGCGATAGGCGCAGTGGCACGGAGGACGGACACCCGTGATTGATCTGGAGACACAAGCGCCGCCGGAAACCGAAGGTTGCCTGCTTCGCCTGCTGGGCCGCCTCGCGGGCGCCGCAGCCCTGTGTGCAGTGCTGGCCGCGATGTCGTTCTCGATCGCGCGTCCCACTCACGCTCAGCAGACCGATCGGGCGAAACAGCTGGGCCAGAAGCTATTCTGCGCCTGCGGCTGCACGCAGGTACTCACGGCGTGCAACCACGTGGGCTGCACCCGTTCTACCGCCATGCTGAAGGAACTCGATGCCCGCATCGCGCGCGGAGACTCGGACGACCTGATTTTGCAGTCCTTCGTGCAGGAGTACGGCGAGAAGGTGCTTACCGAGCCTCCCAACAAGGGATTCAACCGCTTGGCCGTGATTGCTCCTATAGCGGCACCGATCCTGGCTCTGATAATTCTCTGGGAAGTGGTGCGGCGCTGGCGGCAGCGCTCGGCTTTGGCTGTCGCGGGCGGGCCGCCGATTTCGCCCGAACTCCTCGCGCGCGCCCGTAGCGAATCCGGCAAGGATGCCGATGAGTAGCGTCGACATTGCCGTGGCCTGCGCGCTTCTGGCCGCGGCCACTTTACTCTTCGTCTTCAACATTCGCGCGGACGCGTCTGACTTCCAGGTGCACCGTACCGAACTCGACCGGCTCATCGAACGGCGCGAAGCGATCTACGAAAACCTTCGCGACCTTCGCTTCGAGCATCGCGCCGGAAAATTCTCCGAAAAGGATTACGAGGAGACCAAACAATTGCTGGAAATCGAAGCCGCTCGCGTGTTGGCGGACATGGATCGTCTTCACGGAGCGGCCCCGACTCCGGCCACGCGCCAGGCTGCCGCCGAGAAGGGCCGCCCTTCATGAAGTTTCCGCGGTTTTTGCTGGCCGCCGCCCTGGCCTGCCTGTTTGCTTCGGCGTCTTTTGCCGGCGTGATCACCGGGACGATCCGCAACGGCACTACTGGCAAGCCCGCATCCGGAGTTGACGTCATCCTGTTTCAACTTCAGGGCGGCATGCAGCAGGCGGCCGCAACCAAAACGGACGCGGACGGCCACTACAGACTCGAAAGCCCCGCGCTCGGCGCGGCGCCCATGCTGTTGCGCGCCATCTATCGCGGCGTGAACTACCACGAGCCGGTTACGCCGGACAAAACCAACATCGACATACAGGTCTTCGAGCCTACCGACAAGGCAGGCTCTTTTTCGGTTACCGCCCACGCCATCATCATCCAGCCGAATGGCAGCGATCTGACGGTCGGTGAGGAGTTCAACATCCAAAATTCGACGCAGCCTCCCATGGCCTTCTACCGCGCCGACGGTTCGTTCATTTTCTCGCTGCCGGAGGGCGCGCAGCTGAGCGATGTGTCCGCTGTGGGCGGTTCGGGCATGCCGGTAGTGCAAAACCCGCTGGATAAGGGCAAGGATCAGCACGCCATCGTATTTCCCTTCCGACCCGGCACGAGCGGAGTGCGCATCGCGTATCACTTGCCTTACGCGAATGACCAGGCCACGCTGCGGTTCACATCGCCTTACAACGCCGAGCGCGTTGCCGTGTTCGCGCCGCCTACGATGAAAATTTCAGGCGACGGGTTTGCTCCCGCAGGCCAGGATCAGGGTTTCAACGTCTTCATGCGCGGATCGGTAGCCGCGAATACAGCCGTGACTGTGGCTATATACGGCAGCGCTCCGCCGCTCGCGCCGGACTCCGGCGCGAATGCCGCGCCCGGCACCGGTGGCCCTGGTGACGATTCGCAGAATCCGGCAGTTAATTCGCGTGCCGACTCGGGCACGCAAGCGCCGGTGGCTAGCGTGACTGCGTTGCCCGCGCGGCTGGACAGCTTGCAGTGGATTCTGGTCGGAGGCTTCGCGGTGCTGTTCGCGCTGGGGCTGATTTTTCTGTGGCGACAACCGGTCGCGCAGGTGGCCGCTGGTGCGTCCGGCAAACGTGATACCGGTGCGCCGCCTCGCGCCAGCCGTCGGCGTCGCCAGTCGCTGTGGCGCAAATGCCAGTGTCGCAATCGAGCGCCGCGACGGTGGCGAATCTCGACCAGCAAGTTCGCGGCAGCCTGGATGAATTGAAGGATGCGCTGTTCCGGCTGGAGCTTCGCCGAGAGGCCGGTACCATCACGTCCGAGGACTACGCCCGCGAGCGCGACCGCGTTCAGACTGTCTTGCGCGACCTGGTGAAAGGCTAAGAGTTGGCCGCGTCCGCTACTGCCTTCCCTTCCGGCGCGCAGGCCACCGCCGGGATCGGCATCCGCTTCCAGGCGGTACAAAAGCGCTTCGGATCGCTCACCGCCCTACGCGATGTTTCGCTCGAAATACTTCCCGGAGAGTTCGTAGCTCTGCTCGGGCCCAACGGCTCAGGCAAAACGACGCTATTGCGCGTCGCTGCCGGTCTCGCGGACCCGACCAGCGGTACGGTTCGGTTGGGCGGCGAATCCGTCGGCGCCGCGAAGGAGCGCGTCGGTATGGTGGGCCATAGCACGCTACTTTATGACGATCTGACCGCTGCGGAAAATCTTTCGTTTTTCGCCCAACTCTACGGACTGCCAAACATCGAGCCGCGCGTGGCCGAGGCTTTGGAGGCCTGTGGCCTCACATCGCGCACGGGCAGCCTGGTGCGCACTTTTTCGCGCGGCATGCGCCAGCGCCTCTCCATTGCCCGCGCTCTATTGCATTCGCCGCGCCTGCTATTGCTGGACGAGCCCGCCGCCGGCCTGGACCGACAGGGGCTCGCATGGTTCGCGGACACGCTCGGGTGCCTGCGCGCATCAGGGGCCACGGTGTTGATGAGCACCCATGCGCGCAACGAATCGCTCGACTTAGCGACCCGCGCCGTTGCGCTGGAGCGCGGCCGCGTCGATCGCGACAGCGGACCCGGCGGCGATCCCGGCCCGCTGCTCGCTGCGCTTCGCGCCGAGGCTTGAATGACTACGACTCGCGCCGCTGCGATCTTGCTAGCCAAGGAGCTCCGCCTCGAATTCCGGACTCGCGAGCTGCTGACCATCACGGTCATCTTCGCCATCGTCGTTGTGGTGCTGTTCAGTTTTGCCTTTGATCCCACGTCCGCCGAATCGCGGCGCTACGGCCCTGGCCTGCTGTGGATCGCCTTCCTGTTTTCGGGCTCGCTCATGCTCAACCCTTCGTTTTCGCGAGAGCATTCCAATCAGACGCTCGACGCTCTGAGAATGGCTCCCGTTTCGCCTTTCGCCATTTTGCTGGGCAAGATGCTCGCGAATTTCATTTTTCTATCGGTCGCGGAAGCAGTTCTCTTGCCGGTTTTCAGCTTGCTCTATAACATTTCGCTCGTGGCGGTCGCCGGCCGGCTCATTCTGGTCGTGCTTCTTGGCTCGCTGGGGCTGGTGGTCACCGGCACGGTTTTCTCCGCGATTGCCGCGCACGCGCGCCTGCGTGAGCTTCTACTGCCGCTGTTGCTGCTTCCCGTGTTGACGCCGCTGCTGATCGCAGCCGTCGAAGCCACGAGCTCACTGTTTGCAGAAGAGCCTGGGCTCGACCGCGCCTGGGTCGCATTTCTCGCCGGATTTGATATTGTGTTTCTGACCGCTTCCTGGCTCTTGTCGGATTTCTTGTTCGAAGAATGAACGTGATGGAATCATCGCGATGAAAGCTCGTTTGCTCGCCACGGCGGTAGCCGCCGCGCTGATTGCCTTCGCGGGCTATGCTGCGCTTTTTATTGCCCCAGACGAGCGCACCATGCATGAAGTCCAGCGAATCTTCTATTTCCACCTTTCGGCGTGGATGGTCTCGTTCACGGCGTTCTTTCGTCGCCTTCGTCGCCAATATCGCCTATCTGGGAACGCGGAAACACCGGTGGGATGCTCTCGGCGTTTCCGGGGTCGAAGTTGGCGTGGCCGCGTGCACTGTTGGCCTGGTCACTGGTCCGCTATGGGCGCGCCCGGTGTGGGGCATCTGGTGGACTTGGGACGCGCGCCTGACGACGACGTTCATCATGTGGCTGCTCTACATTTCGTATCTTTTGCTGCGTGGATTGATTGAAGAGCCTGGGCGCCGCGCGACGCTCTCAGCCGTTTTCGGGATCTTTGCATTTCTCGACGTGCCGCTGGTGTACGTCTCGAACCGCCTGTGGCGCACGCAGCATCCGCAGCCCGTCATTCTGGGTGGAGAAGGCTCCGGCCTCGATCCCACCATGGCCAAGGTGCTGCTGGTGTGCGTGATCGCTTCGTTTGCGATGGCTATTCCGATCCTGATCGACCGCTACCGGCTGGAGCTTCTACGGCACGACCTGGACGAGCTACGCTTCCGCGCGGAAACGCGCCTGGCTGATGCCGACGCGGCTACTTCAACGAAGGTGCACTCATGAAGAATTTCGAGTTCCTGTTTACTGCGTGGATCGCCGTCTGGGCGATTTTCTTCCTCTACGAAGTCTCCGTCGCGCGGCGCCTTTCGCGCCTTCACGACGAGATCGAACGCCTCAAGCAGCAGTTCCCCGAAGCCTGAGGCGTTCCCCGCAGGCGCTTACCAGAGCAGCTTCAGGGCAAACTGCACCTGCCGAGCCGTGGTCGACGTGCTGGTGATTTGTCCTGCCGAGGGATTGGGGATCGGAATGGTGCCGGTAGCGGGCAGCACGGCCACGATCAAGTTCGGCGTGTTGAAGTTCGCGCGATCGAGCAGGTTGAAAATCTCGGCGCGGAACTGCAGGTTCAGCCGCTCGTGGATGGTGGTGTTCTTCATCACAGAGAAGTCCCAGGTCGCAAGGCCCGGCCCGATCAAAGTATCCCTTCCTGCGTCGCCGTAAAAGCCGCTGTTGTTCGGTTGGGCGATGAACGCTGCGGGATTGAACCATTCGGTCGGAGTTCCCACGATCACCGGCCCTGAAAAATCCGGATTGAGGAAGGGCCGTACCGGGTTTTTCGTATCACCGTTTCGAGACGGGTTGTAGCTCAGCTGCGGCGTGAACGGAAAACCGGACTGCAAAGTGACGATGCTCGTCACCGACCATCCGCTCACGACCTTGTCCTGCCAGCCGGTCACCCCACCGGCGAGGGCCTTTCCGTGCCCGAAGGGCAGCTCGTAGATTGCGTTGATTACGCCGACGTTTGTAGCGTTAAACGTGGCGAGGCCCCGGTCGGCCCGCAGATTGAACGGATTCGACACGAGGCCCGGAGCGTTGGTCGTGGTAGTGCCGTTCAGCGAGTCTCCGTCGTCGATCGCTTTCGACCATGTATACACGCCGCGTATCGAGAAGTCGTGGCTGAAGCGCCGGTTCAGATCGACTTGGAGCGCGTTGTAGTTGCTGTTGCCGATGCCGAAATAGGTCCACGTGCCGGCCAAAGTGGAGTTGCAAGTCGGATTCCCGACGGCGCAGGTAGCGGGCGTGTAATAGGTGCCCGCCGGGACAACCGTTCCGGTGAGCGCGCCAAATCCGGCTGGGAAAACCGCCGGGCAGGGCGACGTTGGGCAAATCACGGGAGCCGGTTCGTTGGCGTCCAGGCCGATCACTTCGTGGTATCCGTGCGAGCCTACGTAACCCACGGTCAACAATGTGTTCGGCGAAAGCTCCTGCTGAACGCGCAGCGAATAGGAGATGAGCGTCGGCGTTTTCAGATTCGGCTGTACGCCACCGGGAGCTAGCTTGGACACGATCCCAGCGGGCGGAAACGCAGCCGGAGGCAGCGGAGCCGGAAAATCCGCTACTGGCAGGCTGGTGACGGCGAACGTGGGATTGAACGGGGCATTCTGATCCATGCGGTAGCCAAGCGCGTCCTGCAAGTCGTTGTACATACCGAAACCGGCGCGAATGACGGTCTTGTTGCTGAAGGGGCTCCACGCCACGGCGATGCGCGGCTGGGCCAGGAACTTCGCGTTATTGACGCTGAATGCGGAATCGCCGACGGTCGGCGTGTTGTTGATCACGCCGTCGGTAAAGCGGTAGTTGGCCGCGCGGCCGTGCGCCTCGTTCCACCCGGTCGAAGATTCCGCGCGGAAACCCAGCGTCACGGTGAGCTTCGGGGTTACGCGGATGGTGTCTTCCGCGTACCAGGCGGCGAAGAGCGATCGCCAATTCATCTCTGTAGGCGCGGGATCGTAAGTGAAGGTTCCGACAACACCGCCGAGGAAGGCGTTGATGCTCCCGAACGAAGCCTGACCGAACTGGCTAAGCGCCAACCTTTCGTTGGATTGGAATTGCTGAAACCAAACGCCGAAGCTGAATTGATGTTTGCCGTGGGTGAGAGAGACCTGGTCTTCATAGGTGAAGATATTGCGGAAGACATTCAGGTTCGATCCATTGTTGCTGCCGGCCAGACCAACCTGCGTAGCTGGATTCGAGGCCGTGCTGCCTCCGATAACAACCGCGCCGGTGGGCAAATTGCCCACAAAACTCGTCAAATCGGCGGCCGGCGTCCCCGGCGTAGGCTCGCCGAGGAAAAAATATGCTGCGCGCGAGTAGCCGAAACGCGCGGTGTTCACGAGCGTAGGAGAGAAGAGGTGCGTCTCGTCGACGCTGAACACTTGCTCGCGCAAGCGCGCAATATCGGTGCTCCAAGGATCGAGCGGAGTGGCGGTGTTGTCGTCGCCGTCATCGATGGTGTAGACGGCCGAGAGCGTATCCTTCGGGGAGAAGATGTGATCCACGCGCGCAGTGCCGAAATCCTCGCGGATTGTCTGTAGCGGGTTGCTATACAGCGGCGCAATTCCGCTCGGGGTCGGAGTCGTGGACGGAGGTACGGGCGGAATTAAGAGCTCCGCACCGTTCGGCGCCGGCCACAGGCCGTTCACCAACTCTCCGACTAAGACTGCGCAGGCAGGCCGCTGTGCGACGGGGCACTGCGAACCCCAGGGTGTTGTAAATGTGTTGTTGCGCGCGTCATTCGCCGGGACGAAGGTGAGAGACGTCTGGTGCAGGTTCTGCTGCAAGCCTTCGTAGTTCGCAAATACGAACGTCTTGTCCTTCTGGATCGCACCTCCGCCTGACGCTCCAAACTGGTTCCTCTGAAATCCCGGAGGCCCGCCGTGCCCTACGTCTGTGGGATCGTTCGGGTTGAAATCGAAAAAGTTCCGCGCATCCAGATCGTTGTTGCGCAGGAATTCGTACACCGATCCGTGGAATTGGTTCGTTCCCGATTGAGTGACGATCACTACCTGACCGCCTGGATGCTTGCCATACTCGGCGCCGTAGGAATCCCGCAGAATATTGAATTCTCGCACGGCCTCGACGCCCAGCAGTTCCCCGCTGGTGCTGCCGGGCTGCATGTTGTTTTCCGCAGCGCCGGTGTATTCCACACCGTTCATCAAAAACAGATTCTGCTGCGGCCGGTTGCCCGAAACCGCAAAGTCATTACCGTTGGTGGAGTTCGACACACCCGTTCCGCCGGTCTTCTCCCAGGTGAAATTCACGACGCCGGGATTCAGCCACATGAGCAAGTCGTAACTGCGCCCATTGAGCGGAAGATCCTTGATCTGCTGTTCGCCGACAAGGCCCGAGATGTCGTTGGTCGTCACGCTCGCGACCGGTGCATCCGCCTGCACCGTCACTACCTGGCTCACCGGCCCTACCTGGAGCTGCAGCCCAACGATCGCGTCCTGCCCAACCACAAGATGAATACCGGTGCGCACTTCATCGGCAAAGCCGGACTTCGATGCGCGCACTTCGTAGTCGCCCAGGGGCAACGCAAGAATCTGATAACGCCCCGCCGCGTCCGTGGTGGTTTCGCGGGTGGCTCCGGTATCGACGTTCTTGGACGTCACTGCGACGCCTGCGACAGCGCCACCGGACGAATCCGTAACGGTTCCTGAGATTTCGGCGCTTACCTGCGCCGTCACCCGCGGCGCACAGCTGAGAGCCGCCAGCGCGAAAAGAGCCGCGCACAAGAGAATCCGCCTCCAAGAGATTTCGTTTGCTGCCTGCCTGCGATTCTTCGCATCCGTACCCATTACGCCCTCCTGGTTTTTGCCGCACACCACAATTGAGCCAATATGAGTCGCTGCTTTTATAGCCGAGATATAGAATCGTTTCAATACGTTTCTAAGATTTGTCTGAACAGCTGTTCACTCCTACTTACGGCGGGTTGCGGCGGAGTAGGATCGAGGCCGGAGGAGGTTCGTAAACGATCGAGCGGAATGGCGGAATTGGTTCGAAAGCACAGGTGCTGATCCGTGGGACGCGTCTGGGGAGCCAAGGGAGCCCGGCTAGAAATCGAGGCGGCCTCTACGAAGGAGAAGAGGTGCGGGCACGGCATGCCGTGCCCCTACAATTCCCTCTCGTCGGATCGGCAGCACAATCATCAACAAGTTGATCATTTAAGCTATTTCGGCTCTCCGAGCTGGCGCCCCCCAACCACCGGGGAAACTCTTTCGGGCTTTTTGCCATCGAAGTCCCTAGTAACCCATTCGGGGTGTATAATGCCCGAAGTCGGCTTCGGAGGTGGTTTATGAAGAGATCCTTTGCGGCACGCTGGATGTCCGTGCTCGTGGCGGCATCGCTCTTGAGCCTTCCCGGAATGGCGGAGGCGCAAAGCCAGCAGCCCGCTCCGCAGGCCCCGCAGTCGACTCCTTCGCAACCAGCCGCAACCCCCGCTCAGACAACCGACCAAACGGCCAACGGGAGCGGCGACCAAACCGATCAGACGCAGACCGAGCAGACGTCCGGTCAAGCTGGCACGAAAACCACTGACGTTACGCCTGTCCCCCAGAAAGCCGACCCCGATGTGAAGCCCGGCACCAAAGAGGACGTCAACTCTATTGGAGACCGCAACGTCGGCAAGGGCCTGGATTTTTATTCGATGGAGCGCGAAATCGCGCTAGGCAAACAGTTGGCCCAAGAAGTCGAAAAGAGCGCTAAGTTCATCGACGATCCGGTGGTAAACGAATACGTGAACCGCGTGGGACAGAACCTGGTGCGAAACTCCGACGCCAAGGTTCCCTTCACCATCAAAGTGATCGATTCCGACGTGGTGAACGCGTTCGCGCTGCCCGGCGGATTTTTCTACGTGAACAGCGGTTTGATCCTGCACGCGGATGAGGAATCGGAGCTGGCCGGCGTAATGGCGCACGAAATCGCGCACGTTTGCGCGCGGCACGGCACGAAGCAAGCGACCAAAATAGAGATCGTCAACCTGGCGTCGATCCCGGCGATGATTTTCATTCCCTACACATGGGCGGGCTACGCCATCTATCAGGGAATGCAGTTTGCGATTCCGCTCACGTTTTTGAAGTTCTCCCGCGCCGATGAGAAGGAAGCGGACTACCTCGGCCTGCAATACATGTACAAGGCCGGGTACGATCCCAACTCTTTCGTGATGTTCTTCGAAAAGGTCGAGGCTGACGAGAAGAAGCAGCCGGGAACGATCCCCAAGGTGTTCTCGACTCACCCGCCGACGCCCGATCGCATCGAAGCCACGCAGAAGGAAATCGCGACGATTCTTCCGGCGCGCGAGCAGTACATCGTGACCACTTCGGAGTTCGATGTCGTCAAGCAGCGCCTGCAGAACATCGAATTGAACATCAAGGTGAAGAACACCAATCCGAACAAGCCGACTTTGAGGAAACACACCGAACAGAACAAGGGCGGCAACACCAGCCCGACCGATCCCAATGCCAACGGCGGATCGACCAACGGCGGCGGGACGTCAACCAGCGGGGACCAGACCTCGGACGACAGCGACCGCCCCACGCTGAAGCGCAGGGACGATGATGAGCAACAGCAGTCGCCTCCGCCTCAACCGCAGTCACAACAGCAGCCCTGATGACCACTGGCCCTATCGGGCGATAAATCGTAAGTGGCAAAAGAAAAGGCGCCCAGCGAGAACCGGGCGCCTTTTCTTTTGCGGAGACAGGAGATCGAATCTAGCGCGTGCGCTTAGTGCGCGTGTACTTCGGCAACGCCCAGCCGCCTGAGCCCCTCGGCGTAATACTTGCGGTAAAGCAAATCCCATTCCTCGCTGCCTTCGAGGATTTCCTTCTTCTGCGAGGCGATCTTGGCGCGCACCTCGGTGTCCACCTGCTCTTCGACCTTCAGCAGCGACGTGATGACGTTGACGATTTCCTGGCGAATCGTGTCGCGATCCTCGACAAAATCCACGTCGGCGCTGGACACCAGAAAATCGACGATGCGGTGGGAAAGTCGGACGGTTTTTTCGCGGGTCAGTCGCATGGCGTCTCGCTCACCGGAGGATGAGCTTCCTTTCCCGTGCAAGCTGGCCTTTCACCTTCTTATACATTTCCTGGTACGAGGCTCCTGTGCGCTTCATTTCGTCGGAATAGCGGGCCAGAATTTCGCGTACTTCTTCGTTCAGCCGGTCCTCAATGGTGACTTCTTCCGCCATTACTTGCCTGACCTGCTGCGTCAGGTTGTCCGCATGTTTCGTTTCGATCATCTTCCCGGCTACCAGGCGTTTGACGATTTCCTTGGCCATGTAGCCGACGTAATCCCGAGAAAGCAGCATCCAGTTCCTTTCCTCGATGTATTGGGAGATTTCAGTCTAATGGTTCGGCGCGAAAAGTGTCAAGGCGGCGCGACGCACTAAAAATTAGAACCCGACGGAGAGACTAGGGCGTTGCCAGCAAAGCGCGCCAAATCCGAAGCGGAGGCTGCTGACTCGTCGGTGACGATCATGGCCGTGAGGCCCGGCGTCTGGACGCAGCCGAGGTGTTCGGCGCCGAAATCGGCGGTGTAGAGCGCGCCAGGCCCCGTTCCGTTCGTCAATGCGGGCAGGCCATCCCGCGTCACGTGGGCGCAGGTAGGCGGAAAACTCCTGCGCGCCATTGGAATAGACCAAATGCAGAAACGGGCGCCCGTCGAGGGCGCAGCGCTTGGCGCGCGCAAGGTGGTAGCCGGGCGGCGCGAGGGCGAGAACGGCGCTGGGCGCAACACCGGTACGCTCGGCGAGCGCGCTGATTGCTGCGGGATCGGTGAGCCAAGGGCGCCAGTGCGCGTCAACGACCTCGCTGCGGTGATCCGCGGCAGCGGCAGCGTAGACGCCGGACGGCCCGTACCAGTGACGATAGGCAAAGGCCAGTAGGAGCAGCGCGGCGATAGATGCAAGGGCGGCAATCCGCCATTGAGTCCCCGAACCAACGGCGTGGCCGATGCGCGGGGCGCCGTCAAGCTCGGCTTCGATGCGCTCACGCACGCGACGGTAGATCGCGGCAGTGCTAACCGCCTCCGAAAGGATGGCTGCGCGCAGGAGATCGTCGCGTTGCTCCTGTTCGCGCAGGTCGCGGGCGCACTCCGGGCAGCCAGCCACGTGGGCCGCAAACGCGGCCGCGCCAGCCGGATAAAGCTCACCCGAGCGGTAAAGCGGTGTAGCGGCGGCAATCTCAGAACAATTCATGAAGCTTGCTTCTCCATACATTCAGCAGGAAGCTGTGCGCGCGAACTCGAACGGAGCGGCGCGACCGGCTCAAGCGCGTTGCGTAGCGCCTGGCGCGCGCGATTCAACCGCGACATCACGGTTCCAATGGGCACGGACAAGATTGCCGCGACCTCCCGGCACGTAAAACCTTCCACGACGGCGAGCAACAAGACGCCGCGGTGTTCTTCAGACAATGTTTCCAAGGCGCGCGCGACGGCTGTCGCGTCCAGCAACGACGCCTGACCTGATGCGATTGACACTACCTCGAGGCCGGCCGGCAACGACACCAGCACTGGTCGCGCACGGAGCCGCCTGCCCTGCGCGTAAAAAGCGTTGAACAAAATCCTAAACAGCCAGGCGCGAATGTTGGTGCCGGTGCGGAAGCCGTCAAAGCCGCGCCAGGCGAGCAGCAGCGTCTCCTGCACCAAATCCTCGGCCAAGGCCGAATCCAGGGTCAGGCGGCGAGCCACACGTAGCAAACTGGCCGAGTGCGGCATGGCCGTGAGTTCGAACTGATCCTGGCGCTTGAGTGCTTCCCGAATTCGCTTCATGAGTGGTGGAGCAGGCCGGGAGCCTGCCCCACCATTGATACCACGGCTCGTGCCGAATCGCTACTTGGCGCCCTTTTGCAGATCGGCAAGAGCGGCCAGTACTTCCGCGCTATGCCCTTGCGGATTGACCTTAACCTTTTCCCAAACGACATTGCCCTTGGGATCGATCACGAAGGTATTGCGAGCCGAGACGGTCATCGTGCCGAACATCATCGTCGAAGCATATTTCGCGGAGACGCTGTGATCGACGTCGGCGAGAAGCTTGAAGTTAAGGCCGTCCTTGGCGCAGAACTGCTTGTGGGAATCGACGGTGTCCATGCTGACGCCCAGAACCACGGCGTTCATCTGCTGATACTTGTCCAGGTCGTTCTGGAAGCCGTGCGCTTCGACGGTGCAGCCGGGAGACATGTCCTTGGGGTAGAAGTAGAGCACCACCCACTTGCCGCGGTAATCGGCTAGATTGATGGGCGTGCCGTCCTGCGAGTTGAGCGTGAATCCAGGCGCGGCGGTGCCAACCGCGGGCATCACGGCTGCGTCATCGGCTTGAAGCGTGGGCACATGGACGGCGGTATAGGCCAGCGCCAGCAGGGCGACGGCTAGAAACAAAAACGGAATCGTGCGGCGAATCTTCATCAGTGGCTCCTCTGTGTCTTCCAAAATTCGGGAAGGCCCGGTCTGGGTGGGCCTCCGCACCTACTAGAATGCGCGATCAGCGCGAATTCATCCCTCGAATTGATCTCTCCTGCGGGTTTGGCTTTCGGCGTTAGTGACTTCTGTTATTCTGGCGTGCGCTGAAGGCCTGCGGCTGAGAACCCGCAAGCCCTTCTCGCTAATTCCAAAGGCGTACCTCCGCGCTTTGGCGCGCTTTTGGGCAGCGACAGTATGGACCCCAGCCATCCATGAGCATACTTGATCTAGTTGTCGGCAAGCCTATCAAGACCAGTGACGAGCGCGCCGAGCAGATCGGCGCCGTACAGGGCATTCCGATCTTTGGTCTGGACGGGCTCAGTTCGGCAGCTTACGGCCCGGAAGCGGCCCTCAGCCTTCTAATTCCTCTCGGTCTGGTGGGCGTTCGGTATCTCATTCCGGTCAGCGCTGCCATCATCACCCTGCTCGTGATCGTGTACTTCTCTTATCGCCAGACGATCGCTGCCTATCCCACGGGCGGCGGCTCGTACACCGTGGCGCGATTCAACCTTGGCGCGCACGCGAGCCTGCTTGCCGCGGCTGCACTACTCACGGACTACATCCTCACAGCTGCCGTGGGTATCTCTGCTGGAGTCGGGGCATTGATCTCAGCCGTCCCAGCGTTGCTGCCGCATACGGTGTCTCTATGCGTGGGAATTCTGATCATCATCACCATCCTGAACCTCCGTGGCGTGCGCGAGGCCGGCCTTATCTTCGCGGTTCCAACCTATCTTTTTGTGGGCACCTTGCTGATTACCATAGGCGGAGGCCTTGTCCGCGTTCTCATGAGCGGGGGACATCCTGCGCCGGTGGCTTCGCTTCCGCCTCCGCCTCCTATGGTCGAGGCGGTCAGCTACTGGCTGCTGCTTCGCGTTTTTGCAAGCGGTTGCACGGCGCTGACCGGCGTCGAGGCCGTCAGCAACGGAGTGAGAGCTTTCCGCGAGCCCGCGGTGAAGAACGCGCAACTCTGCTTGACCGTGATTATTTTTCTCCTGGCGGTACTGTTGGCCGGAATTTCTTATCTGGTGAAGGTCTACGACATTGCTGCTACCGACCCGGGGAAGCCGGGCTACCAAAGCCTTCTCTCCATGCTTGTCGCCGCGGTGTTTGGCAGAGGATTTTTCTACTACCTGACCATCGGCTCCATACTTCTGGTGCTTTCGCTCTCCGCTAACACGGCGTTTGCGGATTTTCCGCGGCTCTGCCGAGCGATCGCGCAGAACAACTATCTTCCGCACGCCTTCGGATACCGCGGACGGCGGCTCGTCTATACCTACGGGATCGTTGTTCTGGCGATTCTATGCGGCGCCCTTCTGATTCTTTTTGGCGGCGTTACCGACCGCCTGATCCCGCTCTACGCCGTGGGAGCCTTCCTGGCGTTCACGCTTTCGCAGTCCGGCATGGTGGTGCATTGGTGGAAGAGCAGCGACCCGCATCGGCTGAGGTATGCGCTGATCAATGGGCTTGGCGCGTTCGTTACCGGAATTACGGTCGCCGTGGTGCTGGTTGCGAAATTCGTTGAGGGCGCCTGGATCACGCTGCTCTTTATTCCGCTGGCGATTGCTTTGTTTATCGTTGTCCGCCGCCACTACCATTCCGTTAGAGTCCTCACCACATGCAAGATTCCCGTTGCGGTGGAGAGTCTTAGCCAGACTCCTATTGTCGTCGTCCCCATCGACCGGTGGAGCAACATCAGCCGGCGAGGTCTCGAATTCGCGGCTCGGCTTTCCACGGAAATCATCGCTCTGCACATCGAGCCCAACGAGCACAACGAGCTGTTGCAGGACGACTGGGAGCTTTACGTCGATCGGCCATTTCGCGCGGCAGGTAAGGAACCGCCAAGGCTCCAGGTGCTGCCCTCCCCCTACCGCTTCATTGTGGTCCCCGCGGTTCAGTTCGTTCTGGACCTCTCGAAAAGGAATCCGACGCGCAGCATTATCGTGGTGATTCCGGAGTTCGTGGAGGGCAGGTGGTACGAATACTTCTTCCACAACCAGCGCGGCCGGCTTCTGGAGTGGACGCTGCTCGCCCGCGGCAATGAGCGCATCTCGACAATGAGCGCACCGTGGTACATCGGCGAGAAAGAGTGATGGGGGCCTGGAAAACTTGATGAACTGAGCGGTTGCGCCCGCTAGAATATCGTCTGCCAATCATCTTATCCATTTGAAAGCAGAGGGACACTTGTGACTTCGACTACGGGAACAGCGAGCAAGGTAAAGCGGGCGTTCAATTTCAACGCCGGTCCGGCGGCACTGCCGCTGGCGGTGCTGGAGCGGATGCAGGCGGAAATGCTGGATTATCGCGGCACGGGAATGTCCGTGATGGAGTTGAGCCATCGCTCGGCGGAATTCGAAGCCATCAACGATAAGGCGGAGAAGGATCTGCGGCGCTTGCTGGGAATCCCCGAGGAGTACGCCGTGCTATTCCTGCAAGGCGGGGCGAGCTTGCAGTTCGCCATGGTGCCGATGAACTTGTACGTGCCGGGGAAGCCGGTGGACATGGTGCACACCGGGGCGTGGACGGCGAAAGCCATCGAAGAGCTGAAGAAGCTGGCCGAGATGCGGCTAGCGGGTTCGAACGAAGCGAACAAATTTACGCGGCTGCCGCGAAAGGACGAGCTGACATTTTCGGCGGACGCGTCCTACGTTCATATTTGCACGAACAACACGATTGAAGGCACGGAGTGGGCTGAGACGCCGGCGACGGGCGCGGTGCCGCTGGTGGCGGACATGTCCTCGGACATCGCCTCGCGTCCCATCGATGTGAAGCAGTTCGGACTGATTTTCGCCGGGGCGCAGAAAAATCTTGGACCTTCAGGAGTCACGTTGGTCATCGTGCAGCGCGAGTTGGCCGAGCGTGCGAGCGACAAGGTGGCGAAGATCCTGCAGTACCGCACGCACATCAAGGAGCGCTCGCTCTACAACACGCCGCCGACGTTTGGAGTGTACGCGTTGGGGTTGGTTCTCGAATGGGTGGAGAGCCAGGGCGGCGTGGCAGGCATCGAGAAGCGCAACGCGACGAAGGCGACGCGGCTTTACGAAGCAATCGATGGCTCGGACGGATACTACACTTGCCCCGTGGACAAGGGATCGCGTTCGAAGATGAACGTGGTGTTTCGTGTGGCCGGCGGAGATGAAGCCGCGGAGAAGAAATTCGCGAAGGAAGCCGAGGCCGCTGGCCTGATCGGGGTGAAGGGACACCGGTCGGTGGGCGGGATGCGTGCATCGCTCTATAACGCCGTGGGAATTGAGGCGGTCGACGCACTGGTGAGCTTTATGAAGGAGTTTCAAAAGAGCAGTGGCTAATGCCGAGCGGCGAGTCGCGAAACGGCGAGCCGCTGCCCTCCAAAATCGAAGCCCGGTGGCTTATAGCCACAGCGGTGTGGCTAAAATGCGACACAAGGCTTGACTTGCGCTAACAGCGCCGTTATGGTGGTTTTTCAATGAAATTCCCCGCAACACAGGCCGCAAATGGCCGAAAGCCTCCCTTCACCAGGTCGACCGGGCGACGGATCAGGGGTCGGATCCGCCGCCAGATCCACGGCCAGCGCAGGCGTGGCGGCGACCCGCGCACGCGAGGCACATCCTCCGCTCGATGAGTATTACAACTCTCTGTTCACGGCATTTGGCCCGCAGCATTGGTGGCCAGGAAAGACGCAATTCGAGGTAATCGTGGGAGCGATCCTGACCCAGAACACTTCCTGGCGGAATGTGGAACGGGCGATCGAGAATTTGCGGCGAGAGGGCCTGCTCTCGCCCGTGGCGATCGAGAAGACCTCCAGCCGACGCCTGGAGGCACTCATTCGCTCCTCGGGATACTTTCGGCAGAAGGCGCGGAAGCTGAAGGAGTTTTGTAAGTTCCTGCGTACAAAGTACAGAGGCTCGCTCAAGCGCATGTTCCTGACGCCCACGATGGAGCTGCGTGAAAAACTGCTGGGCGTATTCGGGATCGGGCCGGAGACGGCGGATTCCATCCTGCTGTACGGGGGAGGGCACGCCGTGTTCGTAGTGGACGCGTACACCAAGCGGATGATGTCACGCCACGGATGGAGCGGCGCGCGGGCGAAATACGACGAGGTGCGCTGGATGTTCGAGCGGCAATTCCCAGGCGATACGCAGCGGTTCAACGAATTCCATGCCCTGATCGTGCGCGCGGGTAAAGAGTTTTGCCGGCCGCAAGAGGCGCGGTGCGGGGAGTGTCCGCTGGGGCGCTACCGCGAGGAGGGACGATGAGCGACAAGCGCCCCCGATGGCAACGCCACGTATGGATGAGTGCCGCCGGCGTGGTGCTTGTGCTGCTGATTGCGGCGGTCGTGACGCTGGGGTCGCTGACCCTTCCGATTCGCATCGAGCAAGGGGCGAGCCTGGCGATCCTCTTCTCCTTGTCGATTTTCATTGCCGCGGCGCTGCTGGTGTTCAGCCTGATCATGAGCCGGAGCCTGCTGAAGCTTTGGGCCGAGCGGCGCAGCGGGCAGATGGGTTCGCGCTTCAAGGTAAAGATGGTGATGGGAGCCATGGGCGTGTCGCTCTTGCCTGTGGTGTTCTTGTTCTTCTTCAGCTACGCGCTGGTGAACCGGACGCTGAATTCGTGGTTCCCCAAGCCCCTGGAAAACGCCAACGAACAGAATCAGGCATTGCTCTCAAACTTGGGAACGATGGAGCTCGATCGGCTGAACAAGCTGGCGGCGGAGGCGGCATCACAGGGCGCAGTGGACGCAAGCCTGCTCGCACGGAGCCACGCGGTAGACGCATTCTGGACCACTGGCCCCGATGGCAAAGCTGCCGGCGGAAGCGAGATTACGAAAACCGGTGCCGCGTCAGACACCGCACTTGCGCCACAAATGGTGGAAACCATCGGCAGCGGCGCCCAGATATGGCAGTCGGGCGATCGGCTATACATCGTGGGCTCGGCGCCGGCAAAAGAAGGAACGCTCTATATTGGACGGCGGCTGCCGGATGATTTTCTGGCGCGTTATGCGGACGCGCAGGCACAGAGCGATCGATACCTAGCGGAAAAGCAGGCTCTACGCACGTACAAGCGAGAAATCCTGCTGGCGCTGATGTTGATCACGCTGCTACTGCTGTTCACGACCACGTGGGTGGCGCTGTTCCTCTCGAAACAAGTGACCGTGCCGATTCAGGCGTTAGCTGAGGCGACGCGGGAAATATCGCGAGGAAACTTCGACCACCGCATCGATGCGCAGGCGCGCGACGAGCTGGGCACGCTGGTGCGTTCGTTCAACCGTATGACCGAGCAACTGGGCGAAGGGCGACGGCAGATCAACGAATTCACCCAGAGCCTAGAGCAAGCGGTCGAAGAGCGCGAGCGCCGCCGCAAGTTGATGGAAGCGATTCTAGAGAATATTCCAACCGGCGTGGTGTCGCTCGGCGAATCGGGAGAAGTGGGCCGGGTAAATTCAGCCGTGGTACGGATTTTGGGCGAGTACGCGCGCGACGCGCGCACGCTGCAGGAGTTGTTGGGTGATGACGCGGCTCGCGCAGTGCAGCACTTGATGCGCCGGTCGCTGCGAATGGGAGCGGCTTCTCGGGAAATCGAGATGGCCACCGGAGGGAAGCTGGTGCGGACGGCCGTGACGGTCAGCTCCCTGGGGCCGCGGAGGTCAAACCCTGGGTTCATTGTGGTAATCGACGACCTGACGGATCTCTTGCAAGCGCAGAAGGCGGCGGCCTGGCAGGAAGTGGCACAGCGCATCGCGCACGAGATCAAGAATCCGCTGACGCCCATCCAGCTTTCCGCACAGCGGATCCTGCGGCATCTGGAGCGTAGCGCGAGCGCGCGAACGGGAGTGCCGCGAACGGACTTCGAAAAATTAGCAGCGGAATGCGCAGGGCTGATTGAGCGCGAGGTGCAGACCTTGGAATCGCTGGTGAGCCAGTTCTCGCAGTTCGCGCGGTTCCCTGCCGCGCGGCTGTCTCCCGCGGATTTGAATTCGATCGTAGCGGGCGCTTTGGAACTCTTCCGCGATCGCCTGGAGGGAGTGACCGTGCGCCTTGATCTGGCACCCTCACTACCGCCCGTGAAGGCCGATCCGGAACTGATGCGGCGGGTAATGGCCAACCTGATCGACAACGCAGCGGAGGCCATGGAGGGATCGTCGCTACGGCGACTCCACGTTGTGACCCGCGCGGAGAGCGACGGGGACGCGGTAGCCGTCGAAGTGTCCGACACCGGCCACGGGATCTCCCCTGAGGACAAGAGCAAACTGTTTCTGCCTCGCTTTTCGACGAAAGAGCGCGGGACGGGGCTGGGGTTGGCGATCGCCAGCCGCATCATCGCCGAGCACAATGGCACGATTCGAGTGGAAGACAATCTGCCGATGGGGGCGCGATTCGTGATTCGCTTTCCGGCAGCGGAAACCGCGACGGCAGCCACGCCGGCGGGGACTACGGTGGCGTGAAGATGCCGGCATCCATACTAATCGTCGATGACGAGAGCGGCATCCGTGAGTCGCTGGGAGCGCTTCTGCGCGAGGACGGATACGAAATCGACACGGCAGCGTCCGCCGAGGAGTGCCTCGAACGGGTGACGCGACAGCGCGTCGATCTGATACTGCTAGACGTATGGCTTCCGCAGATGGACGGGCTCGAAATGCTGGAGCGGCTACAGTCGCAGGAAAATGCGCCCATGGTGGTGATGATTTCGGGCCACGGGAACATTGAAACGGCTGTGCGCGCGACAAAGCTGGGCGCCTTCGACTTCGTGGAGAAGCCGCTTTCCCTCGAAAAAGTTGTTCTAGTAGTGCGAAATGCGCTGGATTTCCTGCGGCTCGAAGAAGAGAACCGGCGGCTTCGCGCGGAGTTGGAAGAGCGGCACCAGATCCTGGGCGCCAGCGTGCCGATGAAAGCGCTGCGGCAGCAGATCGCGCTGACCGCGCCGACAAACGGCCGCGTGTTGATCTACGGCGAAAGCGGCACAGGAAAGGAATTGGTGGCGCGCGCGCTGCACGCCAACAGCCCGCGGCAGGGGATGCCGTTCGTGGAAGTGAATTGCGCGGCAATTCCGGAGGAACTGATCGAATCGGAGATGTTCGGCCACCGCAAGGGCAGCTTCACCGGAGCGAGCGAAGACAAAGTAGGGAAATTTCAACAGGCCGACGGCGGGACGCTTTTTCTGGACGAAGTGGGCGACATGAGCCTGAAGACGCAATCGAAAGTGCTGCGGGTATTGGAGGAGCAGCGCGTCGAGCCGCTGGGTTCGAACCGGCCGGTGACCGTGGACGTGCGCGTGATCGCGGCGACGAACAAGAAGCTGGAAGAAGAGATTGGGAGGAACGCATTTCGCGAGGATCTCTTCTACCGGTTGAACGTGATTCCCTTCTACGTGCCGGCGCTGCGCGAGCGCAACCAGGATATTCGCATCCTAGCACCGCATTTTCTGATGGAGTTCTGCGAAGCCTACGGCAAGAAACCGAAAGAATTCACGGCGCCTGCGATGGAGGTGCTGCTGGCCTATCCGTGGCCGGGTAACGTGCGCGAGCTGCGCAACCTGGTCGAGCGGCTGGTGATCATCTGCCCTTCGACGCGCATCGAACCGCACCACCTGCCACCGGAGCTATTCCGCGGTATGCCGAGCAGCCCGCAGAAGCCTTATGAGAGCCTACAGGAGGCGCGGTCGGCGTACGAACGCGAATTCGTGTTACGCAAGCTGGAAGAAAATCGCTGGAACATGACCAAGGCAGCTGCGGCACTGGGATTGGAACGCAGCCACTTGTATCGCAAGATGCGCTCGCTGGGAATCGCGCCCTCGAAAGCCTCGTAGTTTCCCCTGCTATTCCTGATCCTGTGACTGTTCTGGGGACGGTTCTGAAAACTCTTCCTGCTGTTCTTGCGACGCGGCGATGTGCTCGAGCTGGCGGCGCCAATCCATCTGGCGAACGAGTGTCGTATTGCGGCGCCAGTTCGGGCGAACCTGCACGACGAGCTCGAGAAAAACGCGCCCGCCGAGAATCGATTCAATCTCCTTGCGGGCCAGGGAGCCGATCCTCTTCATCGTCGCGCCCCCTTTGCCGATCAGAATTCCCTTCTGCCCTTCGCGTCTCCACGTACAGAGTGGCGCGAATCCGCGTGAGGTCGTTCGCGGAATCGAAGCTCTCGACCAGCACGGCGATGGCGTGAGGCACCTCCTCACGAGTAGCCAAGATGGCTTTCTCACGAATCACTTCGGCAGCAAGAAAGCGCTCGGGGATGTCGGTGAATTGGTCTTGCGCAAAATACGGCGGAGCCTCGGGAAGAACCTTGAGCCAGCCGTTCACCAGATCGGCGCAGCCTTCGCCGGTAAGGCCGGAGATGGGAAAAATCTCCGCGAAATCATGGAGTTTGCGATAGCGGTCGATCAACGGCAGCAGATCCTGCTTGTTGACGCGGTCAACCTTATTGAGGAGCAAAAAGACCGGGACGCGGAAACGGCCGGCCCATTGGACGGCGAAACGATCGCCGCCACCGAACTCGGTGGTGGCGTCAACGATGAGTGAGAGAACGTCGATACCGTCGGTAGCCTGTTTCACTTCATCCATCATCTGGCGGTTCAGGGCATTCTCGGGTTTGTGAATTCCAGGCGTGTCGATGAGAACGATCTGTGCATCTTCGCGGTTCACGATCCCTTGAATGCGATTGCGCGTGGTCTGCGGACGCGGAGAAACGATTGCGACTTTTCGGCCGACCAGGGTATTTACGAGCGTGGATTTCCCGGCGTTAGGGCGGCCAACGATGGCAACAAAACCAGACTTAAAGGGAGGCATCGCACAACGATTGTACGCCCAAGTGGTGCTGCGTGCCGTGCCTCGGCACAAAAGCTCGATTCGCGATGGTCGCTCAGTCGAAGAGAATCTTTACGCGCAATTCGCGAGTGCGTGGACCGTCGAACTCGCCGACGAATACAGATTGCCAGCGTCCGAGAGCCAGGCGGCCCTTTTCAATCCATACCGTTTCGGAAGAGCCGACAAGCGCCGTCTTGATGTGGGAGTCGGCGTTTCCCTCAGCATGCGTGTACCCGGCCGAGCGCGGGATGAGGCGGTCAAGTGCAGCTTCGATATCACGCGCGACGGCTGCATCGTCACCTTCGTTGACCAGCACACCGGCAGTCGTATGCGGCACGTACAAGTGGCAAATGCCATCTGAGCAGCCGGACTCCGCCACGAGGGCTTCGACCTCGGACGTGACGTCCTTAAGTTCCGTGCGGCGGGACGTCTTCACGTGAAGGGTGCGCACGAAGGAACGGCGCCGCGATGTGGCTTTTTCCGGCATGGAAGCTCAACATGGCATCCTGCGCGGAAAAAATCAATACGGTTAAGACGACCGAACTTGAATCTGAACCAGAGAGGAAATGGCAGGAGAAGGAGACTTGCCCGCAAGGAGGAAGCTCGCGGGGGTGACTCCCGTGCGCACGAAAGACTTTTCGCAATCGGCGGAAGATGGCCCGCGCATGTTCCCCTCCATATAGGCGAGGCCGGGACAACGGGTGCAGGTTCCCAGGTGCGAGCAGGACGAACAAGTGGAAAGATGCTTGCCCCGAATCGAGCGAACCTCGGCCAATTGCGGCGAGTTTTCCCAGATGTCCCGAAATCCTTGGCTGCGAACGTTGCCGCAGGACAGAGGGAACTGAACGCAGGGATAGAAATCGCCGTAGGGCGATACGTAGCAGGACGTATGCCCAGCGCTGCAAGGTAGTCCCTCGAGCATGTCTTCATCGACGGGTCCGGGAACGGCGCAAAATTCCGCGACGTCGCCCACCAGATCAGAATTCGTGAAAACCTGGCGAAGTTCATCGGCGGCGACGCGCAGCCCCAAGATGGAGGTGTCACCGTTCAGCATCGGGGTAATGGTCGGATCGACGGTGTAGTGGGCGCCAAGCTCCGCAGCCAGCGAGCGGACGCCGTCGCCATCGTGAATGTTCTTTTTCATCAGCACGTTGGCCAGCGTAACTTTGAGGCCCGCGGCGCGAAGGCGGCGAATGCCGGCCACGGTGCGATGGAGCGAGCCCGGCAGTTTGGTGATGCCGTCGTGCACTTCCGCGCGATGCGAGTACAAGCTGATCTGCACTTGCTCAACGCCCAGGGCGCGCAGACGCTGAGCCTCCTTTTCGCGAATGAGAACAGCGTTGGTCTTGAGCTTGACATTAAACCCCAGCGAACGCGCATCCTCGATAATTTCGAAGCAGTCCCGGCGAATCAGAGGCTCGCCGCCGCTGAGCGTGAGGAAAAAGACCCCGGCATCGGCCATTTCGCGTAGTAGACGGGCGATCTCAGCCTTGCTCATCTCGCCGCGGTCGTCGTGCTCCAAGTAGCAGTGCTCGCACCGCTCGTTGCAGCGATAAGTGACGTCCAGATGCGCGCTCAGAGGCACGCCGAGGGCGAGCGCCTTGCCGTTCAGCTGTTGCATCAAGCTCATAGGGTGCTCACAAGGCTGCCGTGGGAACCGGGACTGCGTCCTCGATAGGCTGGCCGGCGACGCGCAGAATTCCGTGGCGGGCGAGTTCGTCGACGAACGCCAGCGCATCGGCATAGGCCTGCTCGGGAGCGACGTCGAACTCGGCGCAAACGCGGCTGCGGACGATCTCAGAGAGCGGCGTGCGGCCGTCCGCGGCTTGCCATATCACGGCGCCCACTTCGCTGAGGCTGTACAACGTGGAATCGACCGCCGACATCACGACGGCTTCGCCGCCCAACATTCGGGATGCGACCGCCGTGGCCCTGCAGATGTATTGTTCAGTCATCCGATCAGCTCCCATACGGATTGATCCGGCCGAAAAACGAGCCGGGCGACCTCGACGCTCGATACGAATTCCAATGCGGAGTGAAAAACGCGCTCGACTAACTCGGGATCGTGCGCAAAGAAAAGGACGTTGCGGAGCATGGCGCGCGCGGCCGCCAGCCGTTCGATCGGTTCGATCCGATTGACCGGCCCCTTTTCGAGAAAATATAGAGCGCCGAGCGGCGCGGAAACGTTGGCTCCGATTCGCGCCAGTTCGCCGGCAAACGGCGTGCCGTAGCCGCGATAACCTCCGCGGTCGGGACGAACGTAGGAAATCTCATCGGTGAGCACGGCCGCGTCGGGCGGAGCAAGTCGCGAGATGGTGGTCTTGCCTGCGCCGGAGACTCCGGTGAACAGAAAGGCTTTGCCGGAGCGCAGCGCGCTCGCAGCATGCAGCAGAAATCCACCTTCTTCGGCCAGCACGAGTGAGTGAACGATGCGGAGGACGGTGTCGATCGAGTAGGGATTCAGCGATTGGCGCACGCGGCCGCGCCGGGCGCTGGCATCCCACTCAGCCTGGAAGTCTCCCCGGACGAAGTGCCACAGGCGGCCCTGCTTCCAGACGCGGGCATCCTCGTCCGAAGGGCTGGCAGGCGTCTCAATGTTGACCTCAAATTCGTAGTCCGGCCGTGCCGACGGATTCACGAAGTTGCCGTACCGCCGCGCGACCAGCCGGCAGAATGCGGGCTCAGTTGACCGCAGCAGGATGGCGATGCCACCGATTTTGACGATAACGCTCGGCCCCGCAACCGTACGAGCGGCGGGGACCGAAAGGGTGGAGAGCGCGGTCGAGGTCATCGCGCACTCCGTCAGTTTGCGCCCATTCTCGGGGCGCGTCCCACGGGCGGCAAGACGAAGGCGGAACGCATGGCAGCGCAAAAGAAAAGTCGCAGCGGCATCCGAACGCTTGACGGCCCACTCGATCAGGCGAGTTGCGACGCCTCGGGATTCGGTCAGCTCGATGTGCTTCCCGCGGCGGATGACCGCGAACACCTGGCCCAGAAACTCTTCCTCGGCAATGGGATCATCCTCACCAGAGAGAGCGTCACCGGCGGTGCGGAAGGACCAGCGTCCGCCGCACTGCGTTTTGAAAATCACGCGGTGCGCGCAAAAGGCTCCCTCGCGCCGGCACAGGACGACTTGGCCAGGCCGGATACTGGCGACGGGCCGCCGGCGAACGAGAAGCGTATCGCCCGGAAGGATCGACGGGAGCATGCTGCCCCCGCGGGCGATGAAACGCAGCTCACCAAAGGATTGCAACACTTCGGTAGCCAGAGCCAGACCAACTTCTTCGCGCAACGGTTGCGATGTGTGAACGATGGACGACATGGCTATGAGTTTTTCCGATTGAAGCGGCATTGGAACAGCGTCGGAGAAATTTTGCCGCAGGCCAGGGCCATGGTTTCGAAGACCTGCTCGTGCTGAAAGGAGGGCTTTTGATAAGCCTTCTTCGCGGCAGGTGTTTGCGAAGTCTTTTCGGGCTTCGCGTCTTGAGTTGTGCGGCTATCGGTCAATTCAAACCTGCCTGCGTGAGTTTGACGGCACAGCCGCCGGTTCCGCCCGCCGCACACGCCGCTGTGGTGGAAAGCGCTCCGAAATAGACGCTGGAGGCTTGCGCGCTGGCGCTGTCATTGTCGACAACCATTCCAGTCGTGCCGCTGCCCTCTTGAACGCCGGGGACAGGAGTCTGCGAAGTAGGAAAGGAGTTGATGCTGAAAAGACCGATGTTGGGGCTGCGATTAGCGAGCACGGTGACGAAGAGCCAATCATTGGCTGTGTTCGCGTTGTAGAACTCCGTAAGCGGCGCATATTCGAGCTGGCTGCCAGGTGTGCTGTTCAGAACGAGCGTGTTCGGACCAGCGGGGGTCACGCCGGGGCAGTTGGCTAACACGCTCGAAGAATTGAAGCAGTAGCCGTAGAGCTCGATTTCGTTTCCCGCGGTGTTATAGGCCGCCACGTAGATCAGGGCGCCCGTCGTGGTGGGGCTGGTGAAGTAGGCGTTATTGAACGTCGGCGCGTGAAGATTGAAGACGCCAGCGGCACCAAGGGTAACTGTCTTGGGCGAAGCCAACTTAGTTGTGGCCTGCACCAAAACCGCATTGGTTCCGTTCGAACCGCTGACGGCGTAAACGAATCCATCGACGCCGTCGACTACCGGCGAATCCACCACACCTCCGGTAGCGGATCCGTTTCCTATGGTGAGCGAAGTGACGACCCCGGCCTGCGTGACCATGTAGAGCTTGCCGTCCGAGCACCCGACGAAAACGTTCAGTGTGACGAAGTCGAGCACCGGGCCGGTGAGCTTGCCGGAGCATACGGTGACCGCTCCGCCGGTACCCCAGGTTGTGTCCAGGCTAGGGGCCGGCTTCAAGGCCCCGCCGCAGCTGGAACTTACGCCGGTGCAGAACACGTTCTTCACTCGATACAAAACACCGATGTCGTTGCCCACATAGGCAAGATCGCGCTGGTAGTCGACAAACGGAGAGGAGCGCGTGTCCGTGCCGGTAGTGGAGGAACCGAGAGTCAAATCTGTGGCTGTACCGCTGCCTGCGGCGGGCGGGAAAGTGACAAAGGAGCTGATCGTCTTCGGTGTAAGCACGCCTTGCAGGTTGCCGGCGTTCTGGCCATCCTTATTTGCAAATGCGAGCACATGAAAGTGCGCAGGACTTCCGGTGGCGGATTCGACGAAGGCGATCTTGGTTCCCGATGCAGTTGTTCCGGTGGGATCGAACGAAATGACGGGAGAAGTCGCTGCTGCGCCGCCCCCTGTAATTCCCTGCACGTTGTAGGACCAGAGCACCGTGCCTGCGGTTCCGGTATCGGATCCGCTGGGCGTACGGTTGCAGACTCCGTTGCCGCCGGCGGTTCCGCTATAGAGATTGTTGAAGGCCACGATGTTAGGCTGGGTGGCGCCGCCCTTTGCGTTCACCGGGAAGACCACATAATCGCTCGTGCAGTTGGCGGCTACGGTCACGTCGAAACCGAACTTCGCGGGATACATAGCTGCAGCTGTTCCGGCCGAGCCGAGATTGATGGCCCAATCGCGCTCGCTATCCCGCCTGACGCCGAGCCGATCGAGAAATCGGTTATCTCGGGTGCCCCCTAGCCCGCCAGGCGCGGCACGCCGCCAGATGAAGGCAGCGCGCGGATCTCTGGCCACCGCTTGAATTGAAGCCATGGGTCCGAATCGCGGATAGACTACGTGATGAAAGCTCCAGTCCTGGATCCCCGCTACGGGAAAGCTAGACCTCTGAGTCTGTTGGCCGGGCAGGCGAACGGCAAATGCACAAAGGCAGGTCGCGGCCCAAAATGCGACCATCCACTTGGTACGGCTCGCGTTTCTCATTGCGAGATCCTGATTACGGGAGTTACGGGCGCAGGTTCGGTGCCCTCGATCAATTCAATCAGTCCTTCATGGGCCAAGTTCGTCAGAAAGTCTTGGGCATCGGAAGCGGCTTCGGACAAAGAGAGACCGTAATCGGCGGATAGGCTTTCCGCGAGCTCCGCCGCGCCCTTTCCGGCTTCGATTAGGGCCCATAGCTTGGTGCCCGACTCATTAAACGAGTAAACCGAACGCCCAGTGCCAGCCGCGCGATCGACCGGAACGACAATCGCTTGGCTGCCAACCACACGGGAAACGACTTGGCGCGGGCGTTGAATTGTGGTGCTCAAAGATTTCTCCGCGGGGATGTCACGGCGGACTAAGACGCCAAAGTCGGCACGAAACCCGACGATGAGCCGCGGCGTGCCTGCTCGTAAAACGAAGCAAGCGTGTGCCCCAACAAATAAGCTATTGGCCAGACCGAAATGGAACAACCCCAAACTGGGAAGGGATGTGCGTAATCGCCAATGATCTGTGCCAAAGTGGAACAGTGCGATCGAGGATGATAAACATCCGCTGCTTATACTACTAAGCATATAGCTTCGGAGGTAATTTCCTAGATAGGTAAGCCAAGCTGAGAAAACGGCCGGAATCTAGGAACGAATCAGTGGCCCGATCAATGGTGAGAGCCGCCGGAGAGCTCGCGAACAATATCGCCGACGAAACCCTTGGCGTCGCCGAACAGCATAAGGGTTCTGTCCAGATAGTAGAGCGGGTTATCGATGCCCGCAAAGCCGGGGTTCATACTGCGCTTAATAACCATGACGGTGCGGGCCTTGTCCACGTCCAGGATGGGCATGCCGTAGATGGGGCTGGACGTGTCAGTGCGCGCGGCGGGATTGGTGACGTCGTTGGCGCCGATGATCAGAGCCACGTCGGTCTGCGGGAGATCGGAATTGACGTCGTCCATTTCGTGGAGGCGGTCGTAGGGAATGTCAGCTTCGGCAAGCAGCACGTTCATGTGCCCGGGCATGCGGCCCGCGACGGGATGAATCCCGAAGGTTACCTCGACACCCTTCTTGGTGAGGATGTCGTAGAGCTCGCGCACCTTGTGTTGAGCCTGAGCCACGGCCATGCCGTATCCGGGAACGATGACGACTTTGCTCGCCGCGCCAAGAATGCCCGCCGCTTCCTCGGGGCTGGCGCTCCGCACGGTGCGCGCCTCGGTGGCGCCGGCTGCGGAAGCCTGCACCTGGCCAAACGCGCCAAAGAGCACGTTGGTAAACGAGCGGTTCATGGCCTTGCACATGATCACCGAAAGAATGAACCCGGAAGAGCCATCAAGCGCGCCGGCGACGATGAGCAACTTGCTGTTGAGCACGAATCCCATGGCCGCGGCGGAAAGGCCAGCGTAGGAGTTCAGCAGCGAAATCACCGTGGGCATATCGGCCCCGCCGATGGGAATAATGAGCATCACGCCGACAACCAGGGAGATCCCGACCATGGATAGAAACAGAATCGGCCGACCCGGATTCAGCACCAGCAGGACGCCCATCACGATCGCAGCCGCCAGAATCGTGAGGTTCACAATGTTCTGGCCGCGGTAAGTGACGGGACGCTGCGGGATGAACTTGAGCTCCTGCAGTTTTCCTGCAGCAATCAGGCTGCCCGTGAACGTCAGTCCCCCGAGAATCACTTCCAGCGAAAGCACCGACATCGTGAACTTGGGCACGTTGGGCGAGCGCAAGAAGAATTCGGCGGTTCCGACGAGCGTCACGCAGCACGCCCCGAACGCGTGGCTGATCGCGGTCCGCTGCGGCACGGCCGTCATTTGAACTAAGCCGAGGGGTATTCCGATGGCGGCGCCAATCGCCAGTGCCACGATCACCCAGTGCAGGTCGATGATGCCCTTCTCAAACAGCGTTCCGCCGACCGCCAGCGCCATCCCCACCTCGCCGGCCCAGACGCCACGGCGAGCCGTGGCCGGCGCGCTCAACCACATCAACGACAACACAAACAGCGCGGTGGCAATCAGGTAGCAGATTTCGATGAAAAAGCTGGCCGGAAGGGTCATGGTTGCTGTTTCTGCGGCCTGGTGGACTTGAACATCTTGAGCATACGGTCGGTGATCAAGAAGCCGCCGACGATGTTGCTGGTGGCCGCGACGATGGCCACCATCCCAAGCCAAAACGCGAGCTTGCTCTCATGACGGCCTGCGAGCAGGATGGCCCCGACCACGGCGATGGCATCGAGCGCGTTGGTGAGCGACATCAGCGGCGTGTGCAGCAGCGGCGACACGCGTTTGATCACTTGAAATCCGAGAAAGCCCGCCAGCATGAATACGAACAGGCTATTGATCAGTACATCGCTGGTCATCCGCCGTTCCTCCTACTTACCTGCTCGGGCCCCTCGCTTGGGTCCCTTACTTAGCCTGCGCAGCTAACGCCGGCATGGAGAAAAACTCACGCACACGCGGCTGAACCACTTGGCCGCCCTGGGTCAACAACATCTCGCGAATAATGTCGTCCTGCAGGTTCAGATTCAGCTTGCCGTCCTTGACCAGGAGCTGGAGAAAAGTTGTGAGGTTGCGCGCATACATCTGGCTGGCGTGATACGGCACGGTGCTCGCTAGATTGATGCGGCCGATGATGCTGACGCCGTGAGCGATAACGGTTTCGTTGGCCCGTGTGAGTTCGCAATTCCCCCCGCGCTCGGCGGCCAGGTCAACGAGCACGGAGCCTGGCGACATGCCTCTTACCATTTCGGCTGTCACCAGAACGGGGGCCTTCTTGCCGGGCACCACGGCGGTGGTGATGACCACATCGCTTTCGCCTACGACGCGCCCCAGAAATTCACGCTGGCGCGCATAGAAGGCCTCATCCTGCGCAGTAGCGTATCCGCGGGCATCCTGCGCGTCCTTCGCTTCGAGCGGAAGTTCGACGAATCGGGCTCCTAGACTTTGCACCTGTTCTTTCACAACAGGCCGAAGGTCGTAAGCCGAAACAACGGCGCCCAAACGGCGCCCAGTGGCTATGGCCTGTAATCCGGCGACGCCCACTCCGATCACCAGGATGCGCGCAGGCGTGATGGTGCCGGCCGCAGTGGTGAGCATCGGAAAAAGACGGGGCAGAACATCGGCGGAAATGATCACGGCTTTGTAGCCGCAGATGGTGGCCATGGAGGACAGCGCGTCCATGCTCTGCGCGCGAGTGCTGCGCGGCGTGAGTTCGACGGAGAAGGAGGTCACGCCGGTGGCGGCAATCTCTTCGACAATTTCACGTGAACCGAGGGGCCGGAGAAAGCCTAGAAGAACTTGATCGCGGCGCATGAGAGCGACATCGGCCTTGCCGGTCTTGTCGTTCGAGCCGTAGCAGAGGACTTGGGCGACGATGTTAGCGGTGGCGAATACCGAAGCGCGATCCGGAAGAATCTTCCCGCCCTTTTCCGTGTAGCTCGCGTCCGGATAGCCGGCTTCGCTTCCCGCTCCCGCCTCGATGACGACTTCCAAACCCACCTTGGCGAGTGCCGGAATCACGGCGGGAACTAGCGCCACACGCCGCTCGCCCGGAAAACTTTCCTTAGGAACACCGACGATCAAAGCAATATCTCCTTCACGCCTTCACGGGTCCGTTTGGGACGGCCGAGAAGCGCGGCCGAACGCGCTCCCGGCAAACTCAAAGCGCCCCATTCTATACTTGCCGTCGAATAAATCCAGCGAAACTAGGAAGGCAGGGAGGGTGCGCTGTCGGGCGGGGGCGCCTTGCGACGCAAGGCGAAGACGTAGCGAACTAGGAACATCTACATGTTTCCGAGAATAGCGGCGGGGCGCGCCTCTGCATATAATATGCGGGCAAAAGAGCATCTGCCTGTCGAAGGAGTGACGCCATGCCTGCATCCACTTGGAAAGGGTTCATCGCGTTTGGACTGATATCGATTCCCGTGCGCTTGTCGCCCGCGGCGCGCACCGAGCGCATCAGCTTCAACCAACTGCACAAGGTCTGCCATACGCGCCTGAAGCAGCCGCTCTTCTGCCCGACGTGCAACCGGATGGTGGAACGCTCCGAAGTGGAAAAGGGCTACGAATACGAGAAAGACCAGTATGTTCTCTTCACCGAAGAGGAGTTGGACAAGGCCGAGCCGGAATCCGCACGCACCATGGAGATACTGGAATTCGTAAAGACCACGGAAATCGATCCGCTGTATTACGACGCCTCCTACTACGTCACGCCCGAAGACGAGGGCCGGAAGGCATATCAACTGCTGCTCGAAGCCATGAAGAAGTCAGGCTACGCGGCGGTGGCCAAAGTGAGCATGCACAGCAGGGAGAACATCGTCATCCTGCGCCCACAAAAGAACGGTCTGGCGCTGCACACCATGTTCTATTCCAATGAGATTCGCCAAGCGGAAGAGGGCGGAGGCAAAATCGAAGTCAAGGAGCAGGAGCGAGCCTTGGCCGAACAGTTGATCAAGACACTGGCGGCTCCGTTTCAGCCCGAGAAGTACCATGACACGTATCAGGAAAACCTGAAGACCCTGATCGCGGCGAAGACCAAGGGCGAGGAAGTCACCGCGGCGACGCACGTTGCCCGAGCGCCGGTCATCGACCTGATGCAGGCGCTGAAGAATAGCCTGGCCGCCAAGCCAGCACCGGCGCAGGACGCAAAACCGCTGCTGCGGGCCGTACCCAGAGAAGAATCCACTGCAAAAAAGGGCCGACGCAAAGTCGGCTGAGCGCAAAGTTGGAAAATGCCGTTAATCCCTGGCTTGGGTGCGCCGGCGGGTAGCCACCGAAGCTTCTCTCCGGCGAAGGGCTTCGTCGTAACGCCGCTTCTCTTCTTCTGACTCCGGAATCACCGGGGGCACGGGCACGCGATTCCTCTGCCAGTCGATGGCCACAAAGGTAAGGTAGGCGCTAGCGACATGCTGGCGCGTGCCGTTTGTGTAATTCTCCGCGAAGGCTTTCACGCCGACGGCCATGGACGTATGGAAAGCGCGGTTCACAGAAGACTTCAGCACCACAAAATCGCCCATGTTTACGGGGGAGAGAAAGTCGATGTGGTCCATGGATGCTGTAACGGCGTGGGACTTGGAATGCCGATGGGCCGCCAAGGCTCCCGCCAAGTCGATCCAGTGCATCAACCGTCCGCCCAGTAGAACGCCAAGTTGGTTCGTGTCATTGGGAAGAACGAGCTCGATCATCTCGGACTTGGATTCGCTGACCCGGCGGCCGGGCAGGCTTGCGTCTTGTGAACTCATGTTAGCCAACACCCTCTCAGCGCCGATAATCGCTAGCGCTTCGTCACGCCAGCCGCAACGATGACGCGCGGCGACGCCGTAGCTTCATAAAGCTCATCGACCAACGCGGAACGGCGATCGAGAACCGCTCGCTGATTGACCGATCCCTTGTCGGTGATCTCGTTCGCGTCGATCGATGGCGGCTCCTCGACCAGCAGAGCGCGTTCGATGCGCGTGGCGCTGCCGGTGGATTCTCCGGCGAGGCGATCGAGCAGTTCCTGGAAGCGCGCCCGCACCTCGGCGCTGGAGAGAATGTCGCCGGGGGTAGCAGCATCCGGTGATCGAGTACACAGGCCGCGGCACGCAGCCATGTCAGGGAAGATGAGCACGGAAAGGTAGTCACGGTCGTGGCCCGCAATCACTACGTCGCGAACGAACGGATCGCCGTTTTGAATCACGCGCATGCGCATCGCGCCCACGTTTACCCACGTTCCGGTGGCCAGCTTGAAGTCTTCGGCGATGCGACCGTTAAATTCCAGACCTTTATTCGGGTCGTTCGGGTCGGCGAAACGGACGGCATCTCCCATCATGTAGAAGCCTTCCTCATCGAAGGCCAGCGCCGTCTTTTCCGGTTCGCGATAGTAGCCGGGCATCACATTGGGGCCGCGGACGCGCAGCTCGAGCTTTTGGCCGTCGGGCACCAGCTTCAACTCAGCGCCGGGCAACGGCAGACCGACCACGCCGGGCCGTCCGGCGTCCCATGTGGCGAGCAGAGTTGCGGGCGCGGTCTCCGTGGATCCCAGCGCGGAAATCAGCGGGACATCGTCGCGGCCCGCCTCATGAGCCAACTCGCGCAGGTCATTCCACAGGGGGAGAGAAAGAGCGGCAGCCGCGTAGAGAAGAAAGCGCGCACGGCTGAAGAAGCGATCGCGTAGCGCAGGTTCAGCGCGGAGGTAAGGAATCAGATATTCGTAGCCCTTGGGCACATTGAAATACACTGTGGGTGCGATTTCGCGGAGGTTGCGTACGGTCTCCTCAAATCCGCCCGGAACCGGCCGGCCGTCGTCAATGTAGAGCGTGCCGCCGTTTTGCAGCACCATGCCGAAATTGTGACTACCTCCGAAGGTGTGATGCCACGGAAGCCAGTCGACCATCACCGGAGGCTCTTCAGCCAGGAATGTCAGCACCGCTCCCATCATTCGCTGATTGCTACACAGCATTTTGTGGGTCGTGATGACGCCCTTGGGTAGACCGGTTGACCCGGACGTGAACAGAATTTTGGCAATGGAATCGGGCTGTACCTGGGAGAAAGCCGCGTCCACTTGCTTCGTCGCTTCGGGGATCTCCAGATCCGCGAAGGGCGTCGAGCGCCTTCCGGCAGATGGATCGGTCGCGACCGCAACTTCTGTATCCTTCGGAATGGCCGCATCAATCGCTTTCGAGAACTTGGTGCCGCTCGCGGCGAAGACGAGGCCCGGAGAAAGGACCGATACGATGTGCCGCACCCGCGCAAAGTCCGAGGACATCAGCGAGTACGCGGGCGAGATAGGGGCACACACGATTCCCACATGCTGAGCGGCTAACGAGAGTAGTGCGTGCTCAAGATCGTTGCCGGAAAGAATGGCTACCGGACGCTCGGCCGAAAGCCCGCGGTCGAGCAGCGCCTGGGAGATGCGCCGCACCCGGGCAAACGCTTGGCCATAGGTGAGGCGGCGCCAATTACGGTCGGCACTGCGCTGGGCGAGGAAGATGCGATCGCCGGCGTGTTCGGCCCAATACTGTAGTCGCTCCGTAAGACAGCGCGGGTATTCACCGAGCGCGTGCGGCGACCGCACCAGCACGCTGCCGTCGGCACGCCGTTCGACTACGACGGCAGGCGGCAGCATGGAACTCTCCCGATCGCGCGTCTGCAATTCAGTGCTCATTTCGATAGGTGGAAGGGACGGAGACTAATCCAACCCGCAGATTTCTCCAAACGAAATTAGCCGGCGCGCTCAAACAACCCTGCGGCGCCTTGACCGCCGCCGACGCACATGGTCACCACACCGTAGCGCGCCTTGCGGCGGATCATTTCATTGGCCATGGTGCCGACCATGCGCGAGCCGGTCATGCCAAAGGGATGGCCAATGGCGATCGAGCCGCCGTTAACGTTCAGTTTTTCCGGGTCAATTCCTAAACGATCGCGGCAATATACGACTTGCACGGCGAACGCCTCATTCAATTCCCACAAGTCGATGTCGTTCATCTTGAGGCCCGTGCGCTTCAAGAGTTTGGGCACGCCGAAAACGGGGCCGATGCCCATTTCGTCCGGCTCACAGCCCGCCACTTGGAAGCCTCGATAGATCAGCTTGTAAGGAATGCCAAGTTTGTCGGCACGTTCGCGGGACATTACCAAAGTTGCGGATGCGCCGTCCGAGAGCTGCGAAGAATTTCCAGCCGTCACGGTTCCCTGCCCGCTCTGATCGAATGCAGGCTTGAGCGCTAACAGGGCTTCGAGCGTTGTATCGGGCCGATTACATTCGTCTTTGTCGGCACAAACCTCTTGATGCCCGATGACCGCTCCGGTCTTTTTGTCGAAAATGGCCTTTGTAACTTTGATGGGAGCAATCTCCTCATCAAAAAATCCCTCTTTTTGAGCGCGGGCGGTGCGCTGCTGGCTCAGCAGGGAGATTTCGTCCTGCGCCTGGCGGCTGACTTTGTAGCGCTTGGCCACGATTTCCGCGGTGTTGCCCATCACCATATAGAGGCCGGGCCATTGTTCCTGATACTTGGGATTGGGGCTCTTATCCATGGCCGTGAGGGTGATGCTCTCCAGGCCGCCGCCAATGGCTGCGTCGACACCCTCGTGAATGATCTGATGGGCAGCCATGGCAATAGACTGCACGCCCGAGGAACAGAATCGATTGATGGTGATGCCGGTAACAGACATGGGCAGGCCGGCCGCCAGCGCCACGATGCGGGCGACGTTATAGCCCTGGGGGTCATGCGGCTGGCCGCAGCCTAAGATTACGTCTTCTACTTCGGCAGGATCGAGCTTTGGCACTTTGTGCAAGACGTCACGGACGCAGTGAGCCGCCAGCTCATCGGGGCGCGTAATATTGAAGGAACCTCGAAACGATTTGGCCAGCGCGGTACGCGAACTGGCGACAATGACGGCCTCTCTCATTGCTCCTCCGAAGATCAATTCTGGATTGCCACTCCCGATCTTACGTTTGATTATAACAAGAAGAGGGCGCCTAGCTATGGGCCGGAATTGCCGGCCTCCGTCGAAGGTTTTTACTTCAATTTAACGCTGGCAGAGGAGTCGCCAGCGTAGAATGACTGACAGTCTACGATGTTCATTTTTATGTTCATCTCCCGGCGGTGTACCCACGGGGAACCGCCTCGCGTCAAAAAAGCGTAGGGCTATGATGGGGGTATACTTGGAAAAGACTTTATGTTCCAATGTCTGTTTTGTGGGGATCATTTGTTCGCGCTGGTAGATTAATAGGGGACCCTAAACGCAATGCACTACATCCAAGCGTTCTGCCAATGGCTCAATGAAACCCAGTGGAGTACCTATCTCCGCGAAAGCGACTATCCTTTTCCGATCATCGAGACGTTTCACGTGATCGGTCTGGCCGTTTCAGTGGGCGTGATCATGTGGCTGGATCTGCGCTTCCTGAACGTGGTCATGCGCGACGAGCCGATCCAGAGCGTCGTCGATCAACTCGAACCGTGGGCCATGGGCGGCTTCGCGATTATGTTTGTTAGCGGAGCGCTTCTGTTCCTCTCGGAACCGATGAAGTGCTACAACACCTTGGCGTTCCGGCTGAAGGTCATCATGTTGATCCTGACGGGGTTGAACGTAATGTACTTTCACGCCAAGCTCTACGCGCGACTGCCGGAATTCGACAAATTATCGTCGCCCCCGTGGCAACTAAAGATGGTCGGGATCGTGTCGTTCGTCTTCTGGTTCGGGATCATCATCGCGGGCCGCTGGACAGCTTATTTCTGAGCGATTGCACGAATCCGAGATTCCAACGGACGTGCATAACAAGGGGCTTTTCAGATGACATTCGTGCACTTCATTCCGATTGCCTTTTTCCAATGGTGCGAAGCGGTCTGGCCGGGTAAGTGGATCAAGGACGCAACCTGGGTCTTCGCGATCACGGAGACGATCCACATCATGGTATTGGCAATACTGCTGGGAACGATCTTCGTGGTGGATCTGCGTCTGCTCGGCTGGGGCATGAAACGGCGCTCGGCCGCCCAACTGGCGACGGACCTGAGGCCATGGACTCTAGTTTCAGTGACTCTGATGATCCTCACAGGCGTCCCGCTGTTCATGTCGGAGGCGGTGAGGCTGTGCCAGAGCGGACCTTTCTTCTGGAAGATGATTTTCCTGTTCCTCGCGCTGGTAACGCATTTCACGATCTTCCGAACGTCCACTCAAGCGGACAAACCCGAAGGCGCTGGGCTCGGCAAGCTGACAGCCTGCTTGTCTCTGTTTTTCTGGTTCGGCGTCGCATTCGCCGGACGCGCCATCGCTTTCCTCTAACTTGGTGCCCGTCTGGATTGACATTTAGCGGACCTGAGCGCAATCCCGCAGGCATCTGAAGGGCTTTTCCGGAGGCCACGTGGGAAGGCTCGTATGCGACAGACATTGACCTTTGCCGCGACGCCTTTCTTCTGTTTGCGTTCCCTCTTTCGCAAACCATGGCACCGCGACCAGCTCAGAATTGGAATTTAGCCCCGATCTGAATGAGCCTCGGATTCGCCGAGTTCTCAATTTGTCCGAAGTTAGGGCTGCCGATACTGCCATTAACGGCCGCAGCGCCCGTATTGGGGTTGCCGTAGAATTGCGCGTGGTTGAAGGTGTTGAATGACTCTATGCGAATTTGCAGAGTCTTACCTTCTTTAATCGGAATCAACTTCTGCAGCGTTAAATCCCAGTTATTGATGCCCGGACCGGTGAAAAAGCGACGTTGGCAGTCCCCGAGCGTTCCAAGCTGCGGGCGGCTAAAAAGAGCGGTGTTGAACGCGGGCAGTCCGTTGCGGCCATTGTTATTGATCTGCAGCGGACCCGGCGCGCAATCGGGAAGATCGATGTAGTTGTTATTCACTCCATTGGGATTGGTGCCCAGCAGCGAATCATCGTTCTGATCCTGTAGCGTGACCGGAAAGCCGCTGGCGAATCGCGTTATGCCGGTGACGCTCCATCCTGTGGTGAAGACGTTGCTGCGGTGAAACAAAGCATTAAAAGGCAGCTCGACCCGGTAACTGGCCACAAAGTTCTGCGGCATGTTGTAGGCCGAAAGAGCGTAGGTATAGTGGAGATTGTAGGCCAAGGCCTCTTCGCCGATGCTCGATGACTCATCAAAAGACTTGCTCCAGGTGTAGCCGATCAAAAACGACTGGTGCGCTCCGGTATGGCGAAGATTTACTTCCAATGCATTGTAATTGGAGTTTCCCACTGTGCTTTGGAGGCTGTCTCCCCCGAAATGGGGCCACAGCGGCCGAGTCTGATTGTTGTTGTCAGGTCCACACGAGCCCGGGGTCGCCTCGTTCAGGGCCAAACATTCTGCCGGATTTGCCGAATTGAAAGGACTGATCAAAAGCAGGTGGTGGCCCTGGTTCCCTACATAGCTGACAGTCAAGATCGTATTGGATTTGATTTGGCGCTCAATGGACAGGTTCCACTGCTCGGAGTAGGGCACCGTGTTCGTGTTCCTATATGCGGGGTCGCCGTCGATAGGCTCGAGCCTGCTCCAGTCCACCGTATTGTTGGGGTTCTTCGCAGTGGCGCCGAAGGGGGGCGGCTGAGTGGGGAATGGTTGGACAACGCCCGGGATTTCCGGCGTGCCTGCCGTGGTGAGAAAAGGCTGTGTGAACAGTACTGAATTAGGGACGTAATTGTAGCCGTACGGCGGGATCGAATACATGATCGCAGCCGTAAGGCCCGGAATGGCCGTATAAAACATGCCGAAGCCGGCGCGGATGCTGGTTTTGCCACCATCTCCGGCGATCTTCCTCAATATACCGTTCTGGAAGTTGGGGGCCCAAACGATGCCCAAGCGCGGACCGAAGTTCTTGTAGTCAATCGGCGCGATCGTCCTGGGGGTTCCCGGATCGGTTGGTACCAGGAAACCCTCGGGTGCCCCTGGATACGTGAGCGATTGCGCGCCGACTTTCAGAGACTGCAATTGGTTATATTTTTCGTACCAAGGGCTGATGATGTCCCACCGCAGGCCATAATTCAGAGTGAGAGTCGGTTTGATCCTCCACGTATCCTGCGCGAAGAACCCAGCATATCTATCCCTAGGATAGAATGCCCCTTGATCGGCCTGCACGTAGGTACTGGCTACACCGATCAAATAGTCCGCGTAGTCCGAGCCCGTTTCCGAACCATTGAACTGAAAGCTGCCGTTAAACGTGGCGTTCGGAACTTCGTTCACCTGGTCGTAGTGAAATTCGCCCCCAAATTTCAGCGTGTGTGTGCCTATGATCTTGGTAACACTGTCTGTCCACTGAAAGCTGTTTTGACGCTGGACGGCGTTCGTTATTGGGACGCCGATGGTGATGCCCATGTTCTGCAAAGACACGTTTTCAATGCCTTCAATACTGGGTTCCAGCGGATAAATTCCCGTGGGGCCAAACGGAGGCGCGTCGGGGCATTGCGCCGACTGGTTCACGGCCGTAACGAACCCTTGGCAGGCTAAAAGGGTGCCTACTCCGCCTTGCGGCTGCCCGATGGTGTTGGAGTATCGCATGAAGCTGAAATGAAATTCGTTGACTGTGTTTGCATTAAAAGTTTTCACCCAGCCCAGGTCGATCAGCTGCGCGAAACCGGCCGAGAGAGCGTTAAAGGCTCCGCCCAGCCCACTCGGAACATTGGCTCCCCCTTGCGCCTGCGGATAAGGATTATCGAGAGTGTAATTGTCGCCATTGTAGTAGCCGAAGAAACTGCCATAGCCCGTGTTTGCATCAATCCGCACGCCGCCTTTGTCGTCGCGAACGATTTGGTTGAAGCCGGCGCTATCGAAGTCGTTCGTGCCTATGTTCGGCGACGGGATGTACGGCAATAGGAATTTTGCTGGAGCGACCCAAGCGCTCTGAGGAATGACAGCCCCGGGAAATACGCATGCGGCGGCGGAGATGCATCCTGGGGTGTAATAGGGCTCGCCCTGGGTCACTGCATATCCCAGCCTGCCGGTAAGCTGACTGGCCATATAGGGCGTACTAACAATGCCGGTGAGGGTGCCGGCCAAATCGGAGAGATTGCCGGATCGATTGGCTAAGGACGGAACGCTCTGGACTCCCGTATCGATCCCTTGCGTTGTTCGCGTGCCCTGGTAGTCGGCAAACCAAAATATCTTGTTCTGCTTTATGGGGCCGCCGGCAGTGCCACCGAACTGGTTTTGATCAAATTCCGGTCTCTCCAGCGCAAAAAAAGGCTTGGCGTCGAGCGACGTGTTGCGCACGAACTCAAAGGCATCGCCATGAATCTGATTGGCTCCGGACTTCGTCACCACAACGATCTGCCCGCCCATATAATTGCCGTGCTCCGCGTCGAAATTATTTGTCAGAACGCGAAATTCACTGATCGAATCAAGATTCGGCAATACGACCACTCCCATGTTGACGGCTTCTTCGACGTTACTGCCGTTGACGCTGAAACCGTTGGCATTCTCCTTCTGGCCATTGATGGATTGGTTCCCCGGATTGGCGTCTCCGGAAGGAGGCGTGTTCGTGAGGCCTGCCATCACAATCTGATTTTGCGCTCCGGTGCTAATGGGAGCCACACCCGGCTGCACACCCAAAAGGTCGGTGAAGGCGCGGCCATTTAGCGGAAGCTCCGCAATCTGGGTGCCCCCAAGCACTTCACCCATCTGGCTGCTTTCCGTCTCCACGTGCACTGCCGTGTCGTTGACGGTCACCTGCTCGGACTGCTCGCCGACTTCCAAGGACACATCTTCCTGAAGCTTGGTGCCGACATCAATCGTGAGGCCGGTGAGCTTGTAAGGTTTGAATCCCGAGAAAGAGATATCCAGCTCGTAATTTCCAACCTCAAGAGTCGGGAAGGCGTAGAAACCCGCATCATTGGTTGTGGTGGTCTGTTGGATCCCGGTACTCGAATTGCGGAGGGTCACCGTGGCTGTGGCGACTACGCCGCCGCTGGTGTCCCTAACCGTGCCTGAAATAATCCCGCTGGCCGCCTGCCCCCAGGCCGCTCCGCCGAAGAAAGCGGCTAACCCGGCGACGACCAGCATCCGAACTATCCTCGAAACTTGGCTCTTCAGGCCCATGTATCCCCTTTTCGGCTCGGCGCGGCATTTCTACAGACCCAATCTGCTTGCGCGCACATGACTCGACAACTGGCAACCGGACACGGCACTCCCAGCAAGGAAAATGCGCGAAGGAAGCCGTAAAAACACCGCGCACCATGATGACGCACAGGAACGGGAGAGGCCGTAAAATCGAGGTAAAAACATCTTAAGCAACTCAGTCAGCGCAAATCATGCTTTTTACAGCGATTTAATGGCTGCTACGGCCGGGAAGTCCCACCATCGACTGAGCAGAGCGGTTCGGTATCTCGTTGAAAAGCTGGGAGGCACCCCGATGAAGAGTCTGAAACGCACTTTTTTGATCGCCGCCGGAGTGGTAGTTGCGGCCGCGCCGGTCTTCGCACATCACTCATTTACAGCGGAGTTCGATTTCTCGAAGCCAGTTACGCTGCATGGAATGGTCGTCCAGTTCGAATTCATCAATCCGCATGGACAAATTAGCCTGGATGTGAAGAAGGATGACGGCGCCACCGAGCACTGGAGGATCGAGGTGAGCAATCCCAACCAGCTGCTGCGGGAAGGGTGGAAGAAGGACGTCCTGAAACCGGGCGATCAAATCACCGTGGACGCCTATCGGGCAAAGGACGGAACGAACACGGGCAACGGTAGAGAGTTTATCCTCGCAGACGGGCAGAAGCTCTTCAGCCCAGGAGGACCAGACGTGCCGCCTACGCCGGCTGAGAAGTAGAGGGTCCGCGGCGACGCCTGCGCCATTTCCTCGGAATGCCTCTCGCTAGAAATATGGGATGTCCGCGGCCGCCGTAGCCATGGAAACCCATAGCAAAATCTCGACGAGGCCTGCGACTTTCGCAACCGTAGGCACTTCCCTCGACTGACCCCACGCGAAAGTTTTCACCTGGACAACGATGTGCCAGGCCAGCGCCATGGGCAGAATGGCGAATATTTTTATTTCGAATGCCGGATTCACAACGAACGTCGTGGCCGCAGTCGAAAAGAGCGTAAGGCCACCGAGCACCGCGATGCAAAGGCCAATCCAATTCCAAACAATGGTCGCCCTCAAGAACTCGGCAGATGTTTGCCGTCTTTTGCCAACTCCGAGGAGATGCAGATCCAAGCCTATGTTCGTGCCCAGCCACAGCGACAAACCTGTGAAGTGGGTCATCTGAACGAACGGATAGGCCCACGTCGAAGCGGCGACATATTGAGCGGGCGCCGTATTCTGCAGCCAGTCCGCGAACGCCTTTATGAGGCTGTGCATTTTGTGTCCCTTTACCTACGCAGTCGAATAATTATCGAATTTAACGCTCCGAAACGCGACAAGAATCCAAGTGGCTAAGGAACAGCAGAGATTGCCGGGACTTCGACGGCCGACAGAATTGTTCCCACCCACAGCAATATCGAAACCCCGGCAATGAGCTTCGCTCCCCAGGGAATACCGGAAGGCCGCTCCCACGCGGGCGCCCTTTTTCGGATGAATACCCCGAAAACGGCTGCGATCACCGTGACGAGCATGTTGACCCCAAAGACGCCGTTCGTGCAGAACAGCGCGGAATCTCCCGCAAGCATCAACATCCCTGTGAAGAAAAGAATGCCCAGGCCGATCCACATCCACGGAGCATAAAAATCGGTGATCTCCGTCACGGTTTGATTCTTCCCGGCGAGCCCCATAACGCGCAGGTCGATCATTACCATCGACCCGATCGTCAGAAAGACGCTGACGTAGTGAGCCAGCCAAATCACCAAAGAGACCAAAATCGAGCTGGTGAACCACATTACGAAGGGATAGCTTTGAATGGCTTGGCAAGCGTGAAGATATATGTTCATTTTAGGTCCTGATCGGCGTTCGCGTGCCGTACTCGTCCATTTTTCGCTGGCAGACTAACGTATACAAGCCGCCGCTGCAAGAGTGCAGGCAGTTTAGGAAGAAGGGGTATTAAATCGGTGTAAAATGTCGGCGTTCTTATGCTGCAGGGGCGCCGCCGAATGGCCCGAAGGTGTATTCTAGCCCTCGGCAGATGAAGTAGCTACGCTCACTCACAAGGAGGGCACCGTGGTCGCTGCGACATCAAGCAAGGACGACTCGCTGTTTTATATCCTGTCAGGAATTGCGGCCGCCTGGGTCCTGTCTTGGATTACATATCTCCTCGTCATCACGCATTGATGCATTCTCGATTCCGCGCAGATCGACAATTTTCGGAGTGGCCTCTGCCAGGAGCGGTGCTTCAGGAGTTTACGCTTACGCAAAGTCCGAGCTGTTAAGCGGGGTTTTGAAAGACCGTTGCGACCTCCACTGAGGCGAGGATCGTTCCTACCCACAGTATCAAGGAGACGAGAGCCAATAACTTGCCGCCCGTCGGTATTGACGGCAGCCGATCCCACTTCGGTATTTTCCATTGCACCAAGATGCTCAGTACTACAGCCAGTAAGGTCACCAACAATTTAAGGCGAAACGATGGACCGGCGTAGTAGGCCGTGGCATCGGGTGAGAACATGATGAACCCCGAAATAACAACCAGCCCTAGTGCTACCCACATCACGGGCCAGACCTGCTCGGCAATCTCTCCGATACCTCTGTGCTGCCCTAAAGCGCCAAGAACCCCCAAGTCCACGATTACCATCGACCCAACGACCAAGAACATACTGAAGTAGTGAATGACGTAAACCATCAGTGAGACGAGCACCGACCTATTGATATCGATCATCGCCGAATTGTGTTCGAGCCAACTGCAAGCCTGTAGGAACATGTCAGCCTCACCTCCTTCCAATGGGTGATGTCTCGACAACAATAACGAAAAGCCGTCCACCTCCTCTTCGGGAACATGCAGAACCGCTCGCGAGAATTGATCCGTGACTCGCAACAGATAATCCAAATGCGCGCGGACACTACTACGCGAGATAGGGCCCGTCAAACTCGGTACGGTAAATTTGTTCTAGGCCCGACAGACACAGGAAAAATTGCAAATCCGTGCGGTTGGAAACTTAAACCTTAAGTAAAAGACGGCGGCGGTTCTGTTGCGTGCTAGGAATCGCGGCTGCCTGGGGCCTCTCGTGGGTTACCTATGTCCTCGTCATAACGCATTCTGTCCGCGCATTCTGGTAGCTCTGTTAGCCCGCGAACTTGTAACCGGAGCCTACGACAGTAAGGATGAGTTGCGGATTCTTGGGGTCCTCTTCCAGCTTTTGGCGGAGCCACGCGACGTGCACATCCACGGTGCGCGTGGAAGGCAGCGCTCCATAACCCCAGACTTCGCGTAGAAGTTCGCCGCGCGAAAGAGTCGCCCCGCGATGCTCGGCAAAGTAGCGGAGCAATTGGAACTCCTTGGCGGAAAGCTCCAACACGCGACCCTCACGCGAGACCTCCATGCGCCGCACGTCGATGTGAATCGGGCCAAATTGATATCGCGCCGCCACGCCTGCGCTCGCTTCCCTTGGACGGCGGAGCAAGGCCTCGATTCGCGCCAAAAGCTCGGCCATTTGAAAAGGCTTGGTCAAATAATCGTCGGCGCCGGTCTTGAATCCGAGAACTTTGTCTCTGATCTGGCGGCGAGCCGTGAGCATCAGGATCGGGGTGCTGGAGCCCAGTTCGCGCAGTTTCTGGCAAACCTCGAGGCCATTTTGTCCCGGCAGCATCAGGTCGAGAACAATCAGGTCGAAGGGTTCTGCGGTGGCCAACTCCAGGCCGGCGTTACCGTCCTTCGCAATACTGACCGCATAGCCTTCCTTCTTCAGGCGGTCGCGTAGCGTGGTCACCAAGCCGGTCTCGTCTTCTACGATCAGAATTTTCGCATTCATCCGATTCGCTTATCTAGGCACGAGCTTAGCTGGAGGCTCCGGCTGCATCGCCGTATCCTGCTTCTGACCACTCAAATTGGCTACAGGAAAGTGCAGGACGAAAATCGTACCGTGGTCCGGCCGACTGGAAACGCTGACGCTCCCGCCCATACTCTCCATCATTTGCTTCACCAGGTACAATCCGAGACCGACACCGCGAGCCTGACCATCCCGTACGGCCTGCACGCGGTAGAACGCTTCGAAAACATGCGGCAGGTCAGCCTGCGGAATTCCGGTTCCTCTGTCCTCGACGCAAATTTGAACTTCGGGCCGGGGCTCGGACGCGCTTCGCACGCGAACGGCCAGCCAACGAGTCGCCCCGCTGTACTTCATAGCGTTGCTGATAAGGTTTTCGACGCACTTGGCGACGATGGACGGATCGGCAATCGCGGATGGAAGACCGGCGCTGATGTCCCGTTCGAGCACGAACCCGGCATCGCGAAGCATCCTTTCCGATCCAGCCAGACACTGCGTCACAAGCGGCGCGAGTTGGACTGACTCACACTGAAGCTTGGAGCGGTCGAACCGGCCGGCGGCGAAGAGAAGAATCTGATCGACCAGCCGTTCCAGCCGTCGCCCTTGATCGGAAATCAGTCCTCCATACTCGGCAAGCTGCTGCGGGTTATCCACAACCCCATCGGCGAGGTTTTCCGCTGCCGAATTGATGATCGCGAGGGGCGTGCACAATTCGTGCGAAACTCCCGCGACGAACTCGATTTGCAGTCTGGCCAACTGTTCCTCCCGACGCGCGAGCACGAAGATAAAAGCCATGCATCCCGCCAAGATCGCCAGTAAACCGAAGCTGATAACCAGATTCCTCTCTCGCCACGTGGACACTAAACTTTCGAGGGAGCCCTCCGGATGCTGAACTGCGAGCTGCCACTGCCTGGTCTCGCTGCTAGGCTGCACCGGCGGATAGCCGCGCCTCTTCGCTACATCCTGAACGGAATCGAAAAGATTCAGCGCTGCATCCGGCGAATCGGCGGAGACGGGAAACCCCGCGTCCGAGGAATAGACTGCCACATGGGGAGGCTTGGCCGTGCGGACTGCAGCGTCGAAGGTTCGATTGGCGGGAGCTCCAAACGCATGCTCGATCAACTGCGGGAAATACTGCTGTTGCAGGTAGTTCTTGTCCAGCTCGATGATCAGGACACCAACAGGCTGCACGGCGGAGTCAGGATCCTTCGACTCCGGAGAGACTTCTAGTATCGGACGGATAAATGCCGGCTGATCTTCGTAGAAAGTCCAGGGAAAGAGAATCGCCTCGCGGTCGTCGCGCATAGGCGCGACGAATCCAATCTGGGGCATAAGGAATTCATGCAATCGATCGAGTTGGGCAGGCCACGCTACCTTCTCGAACCGCTTGTTCGTGGCATCGAAAGATTCAAAATACGACTCGGGAGCGTAGGCTGTCTTCCAAATGTACACCGCGGCGATGAGCCCTGGGTGGGCTGCCGTTTTTGTCCAGTTGGCATACTGCTGCGCGACGCGCGACTCGAGCGTTGCCGCCGGAGCCTCGGTGTCGTTCTGAAAAGCTTCGGTGAGCCGTTCGAAATCGTAAGAGAACTCTTGATCGAAATCGCTGACGTTGTTGGCAAGCTCCGACTTCAAGCGGTTCTGCTCGACCCTGCCGATCTGGCCGCCCCAGCGGTACTGCAAGACCGCGAGAACAGACACGACCGCCACGATCACCAGCACTACGGCCAACTCCAGCAGCGACTTCTTTCGCCATTTCATAAGGTTGCGGATGTCCGGGGAGCCTGCGGCCTCACCGGGGCATCGTGTCCTCGCACACGTATTCCATCAGGTGCCAGGCTGGCTTCAATTTGAATATCTGCTGGCCTTTCCACGACTGCGTGTAAGCCTTCGGATCATCGATCACAAGGTCGTCCCGCAGCGTATCGTGGTCCACGCGGCGCAGTCGCTCAACGACGTGCAATGCATCCGAGTGAGGATGCCCCACCTGATCCAGCCAGGTTTTGTCGTTCAAGCCGACCGTGTCGATCACCAGTGTGTCGCCCTCCCAGTGGCCGATCGAATCACCCATCCACGTGGGGTCGAGATCGGCGGGATGCGTACGCCGATCCATGAAAATCTGGCGGATAAAATGATCGTATTCGAAGAGCATGATCACTTGGCCCGGAATCTGCACGATTTGCACCGGAAACGGAAGCAAGAGAATCCGGGGCACTCCCGGTGGATCGCAGCTCACAATCGGATCTTGCGATTCAGAGCCGGCGTGCGGGCCGTAGCCCGGCCGCACGCTCCGGTACTTCGCCGCTGCCCAAGGCTGGAGCGGCGGTTCGTTGGGACTGAACGTTATCGCGCCCTGTTGCGGCATCCACACCCCCGACAGATCTCCCGGTGAGCGACGCGCTGTACCCTGTCCTGCTCCGGCCGCATCCCGGACGAAGAACGACGATAAGAGGGCCAGCAAAATCGCGAGCGCCACGCCTGAACCGATGAGTATCCCTCTCACTTTTCTCCCCGACGACTTGCAGCCTTAGTCGCCACCAAACCGATACTCTTCTATTTTAGACGCAAGAGACTGGAAACGATTTCAGTGAAGTGCACGAGCAAGCGTGATCCTGGCAACTGGCCTTAGCCTCATGCGTAGCGAAAAAGCGCCTTGAAGCCGTAGTCCATGTGCTGCTGGATGTGGCAGTGAAAGAGGGACAAGCCGGGTTGATCGGCCACCAGGTCGACACTCACGCGACCGTACAAAGGAACGACGACCGTGTCCTTCATGATCCCCCGAGTCGGCTTGCCGTTGACGTCCACCAGTTCGAAGAGATGGCGATGCAGATGGACGGGATGGGAGTCGTCCGTGCGATTCCGAAAAACCAGCCGGTAGCGCGCTCCCTGTTGCAGGACGAATTCGCGTTCATGCGGGTACTGCTTTCCGTTCACATGCCAGATGTTGAACTGCCCGGCGCCGCTTGGAATCTTTTCAAAGACCATGTCGATGGTGTGATCCGGCGCGGCGGGAGAAGTGCCGCCGCTCCCGAAGACGGTGTAGTCCCAGCCCGGCTTTGCAGGTGGAGTCCATTGCGGCTGGCGGTGTTGGTCCGCATATTCCACGACGACGCCCAGTCCGGCGTTGCGAACCATGTCGTCTGTAGCGCCGAAAATCCAGACGCCCGGTTGATTCATGTCGACGAAGGCATCGATGCGCTCGCCGGGGCCGAGCGCGAGCACTTCCACCGTTTGTGGAGAAGGCACTTTGTTGCCGTCCATCGCCACCACCTGAAACTGATGGCCCGGCAATGAGACGCTGCGGTTCTCGATCGCGCTGGCGTTCAGCACGTGAAACAAAACGCGCTGGCCTTGACGGACACGGATCGGCTCGCCGGCGCCAAGCGCCTTGTCGTTAATCGAGAAGAGCAGTGACGTGACTTCGAGACCGTTCGGCCGCGTGTCCAGCACTGCTGGTTTTTCGGGCTGCGGACCTCCTCCACCTTCTTCCGCCTCGTTCTCCATCTGGTCGGTGAAAAAGGGCTCCCAATCGCGCAGTGCCAGGAAAACTTCCTGGTCGTAGTGTCCCGGGTCCGCGCCCGAATCGATCATAAGAAAGCCGAATTGCCCCGTGTAGGTTCCGCGATGGAGATCGTTGCCGGCCATAGCATGTGAGTGATACCACCGCGTGCCGGCCGGCCGCGGCGTGAATTCATACCGACGGCGGGCGCCAGGCGCCACCATCGGAGTTCCCTCTTCTTCCGAGCCATCGACCTCCGGTGGGATGAAGAGTCCGTGCCAATGGACCAGTTCTGGAGCGTCCGTATCGTTGATTACGTCCACAGTAACCGGTTTGCCCTCGCGCATGCGTAGGAGCGGTCCCGGCGAAGTACCGTTGTATCCGATCGTGCTGATGAAGTGGCTGGGAGCGATCTCGAGTGCTACCGCGGCGATTCGTAACGTAAAGTCGGCGGGGGCCGTCTCATTGGCTGGCGCCGCGCCGGGCCCTGGGCCCGGCGATTGCATGCGCATCGGCGCAGGCGCCTCGGTTTGGGCGCGGAGACCGCGGCCCAATGTGGCACCCAGCAATGCTGCGCCCCCCAATCCAACGAACTCGCGTCGTTTCACGATGCCCTCGAATGAATTCGCATCAATCGGATGCGCCCAAAACAAAATCGGTCGACGCGAATCGTCTCACGGGTGAGGAATGCAGACAAGCGGGCGCCAGTGGCGAACTTGAAGGCCCGAAGTCCGATCTGCTACTCTCTGGTCCATTGAGGGATCGCATGAGATCTCTTCGACGTGCCGTGTTGCTGGCTCTTGTCGCAGGTCTCGCGACAAGTGTGCTTGCCTACCAGGTGGGCAGTCGTCGGTTGTTCGGCCAGGAAGACTCGTCCTCTTACTACGGTAGCAGCGGTGAACCATCTGAGTTCTACTGGTCTCGCCTTCAATACACGTCGCGAGCCGGCGGGTACGGCGGTGGAGGCTTCGGATTCGGATACGGATATGGTGGTTACGGAGGCTCCTGGTCCCGCGATTATCCCAAGGCCGACCGCCAATTTCTAATGGCTCTCAAGCGCCTGACACGAATCGAGGCGCGGCCCACCGAGCAAGTTGTAGATCTCGACCACGAGGACGAGCCAGTACCCCGACAGTTCCCCGGCAAGAATATAGAAAACTATCCCTGGGTGTATGCCGTTCAGGTCGAGAACTGGACATTCACAGACGCCGAAGCCGCGCGGCTCCGCGACTATCTGCTGAAGGGCGGCTTTCTGATGGTCGATGACTTCCACGGAACAGCGGACTGGGAGAGATTTATGGCCGGGATGCGCATGGTTTTCCCCGACCGTCCAGTGGAGGAGCTGCAAGACAACGACGAGCTTTTTCATGTGCTCTACGACATTGGCGCGCGCTTTCAGGTGCCCGGCGAGCAATACGTCAATACCGGGCGCACGTACGAGAAAGACGGCTACGTTCCTAAATGGCGCGCGATTCGGGACGACAAGGGCCGCGTCATGGTAGCCATTTGCCACAACATGCATCTGGGCGACGCTTGGGAATGGGCTGATATGCCCGAATATCCCGAGCGATTCGCTTCTATGGCTTTCCGGGTAGGTCTCGACTACATCATGTATGGAATGACGCACTAACGGGCGGGCTAAGGCCGCGATGGGCGCTCGCGGTTCGTGCAAATGTTCCAATTTCTTTTTAAATATCCGGTCGCAATTTTCTCCAAGGGCGAATTCGTCCTGCTCGGAGCATGGCCGAAATGGATTCTCGGCCTGCTGGTGCTCGCGATCGCGGCGGCCTTGGCCTGGCGGATTCACGCACGCCTGGCGCTCAGCGCACACAAGCTCAAGAACTGGCAGGCTGCTACCATCTGGCTGCTCGAATCTCTGATGGTCGCGTTGGTTCTCGTTCTTCTCTGGCAGCCGGCCATCGTGATCGCTGAATTGAAGCCCCAGGAAAACATCATTGCCGTGTTGCTGGACGACTCGCGCAGCATGGGCATTTCCGATAATGGTGTGACCCGCGAGGCGCAGGCCGTCCAAGCTCTGCGCGGCGGCGTGCTGGCGCAGCTGCAGCAGAAATTTCAAGTCCGGCTGTACCGCTTGGATAGCCATCTCACGCGCGCCTCGAGTCCCGACGAATTCTCGAAAGCCGCGGCGCCGGCCACCCATATCGGTGATGGCCTAAAGCAGCTGGCATCGGAGACTGCCGATCTGCCGATTGGCGCGGTAGTGCTACTTAGCGATGGATCGGAGAATTCAGGCGGTATCGACCGAGAAACGATTGCCGCGCTGCGGAACCGCCACATCCCGGTACACACGGTCGGCTACGGCCAGGAAGTTGTCTCGCGCGACGTGGAGATGAACGACGCCGTAATCTCGCCGCGAGCGCTGGCCGACGCCCGCCTGTCGGCGGCGGTCAGCTTTCATCAGAATGGATATGCCGGACGGAAGGCCAATCTTTCCGTGCGCGACGGGGACAAGGTGCTGACGTCTCGCGAAATCACATTTACCGGCGACGCCAAGATTCAAACCGAAAATCTTCTCTTCAGCGCTGGAAGCGCGAGCGCCAAGGTGTTGCGGTTTTCGATCGATCCCCTGCCCGACGAGCAGAATCGCGCGAACAACAGCGTCACGCGCCTTCTCAACGTATCCTCCGACAAACGCCGCATTCTTTATGTGGAAGGCGAGCCTCGGTGGGAGTACAAATTCATCCGTCGCGCGGAGGATGACGACCGCTCCGTGCAGTTAGTCTCCATGCTGCGCACCACGGAGAATAAAATCTACCGTCAGGGCATCAGCGACCCCAAGGAACTAGAGGACGGCTTCCCTGTCCGCGCGGAGGACCTTTTTCAGTATCAAGCCATCATCATCGGGTCAGTGGAAGCAGGCTACTTCACGCCGGCTCAGCAGGATTTGATCCGCGAGTTCGTCGATCGCCGCGGTGGAGGCCTGCTGTGGTTGGGCGGCCGGGCTTCCCTGTCAGACGGAGTCTGGGGCGGATCGAGCTTGGCGGATTTGCTTCCCGTAGTGCTTCCCAATCAGAAAAATACCTTTCATCGCGCTCCCGCCACGCCGGAGCTCACACCCGCCGGAATGGATAGCTTGATCACCCGACTGGTCGACGATCCAGACAAGAATGCCGAGCGCTGGAAGAAGCTTCCCTACCTGATGGACTACCAGGAGGTCGGAACGCCGAAGCCGGGCGCGGCGGTGTTGGTCGAAATGACCGGCGGCGGCCGCAAGCTGCCCATGTTGATTACCCAGAACTACGGGCGGGGCCGCACAGCCGTTCTCGCAACCGGCGGGACGTGGCGCTGGAAGATGTCCCAGCCTCTTGGGAGACACAACGCACGATATGTTCTGGCAGCAGTTGCTACGCTGGCTGGCATCCGACACGCCTGGGCATGTGTTCGCCTCGGTGCCCAGCCAGATGCTGTTCGATGACGGCAAGGTGCGATTGTCAGCCGAAGTCCGCGACAAGGACTATATGCCCGCCACCGACCCGCGTGTCCAAGCTCACGTAATCGGGCCGAATGGCATCTCAGCAATGGTGGACATGACGCCGGTCGCTGACACTCCGGGCACTTTCGAGGCTGATTGGACGGCGGCGCAGCCCGGCTCCTACGTGGCCGAAGTGACGGCGCAGCGCGGCCAAGACGAGCTCGGCCGCGACGTGCTGTCCTTCGACCGCGTGGACGGCCAGGCGGAAAACTTCCACACCGAGCAAAACCGCCCGCTGCTGGAGAATCTCGCCGCCCAGACCGGCGGAAGCTATTGGCGGCCCCAAGACCTTCCCAAACTGGCGGCGCAGATTCCCTTCTCCGAGGCGGGCATTACCATCCGAGAGACGAAAGAGCTGTGGGACCTCCCGGCAATATTCCTTGCGATTCTGCTTTTGCGTGCCGCCGAATGGTTGCTGCGCCGCAAGTGGGGGATCGTGTGAGGCGAGCCTTATGGATGGCGTGCGCCGGCGGTCTGCTTTTGTGCGCGCTTCCTGCGCACGCGTCCGAATATTTTGTCACTGTGGCCGGCCTTGGCGGAGAACCTGACTACGAACAGCGCTTCACGGCCATGGCCGCAGATCTCGACAAGATCCTCAAAGGCTCCGGCGGCGAGGTGCACGTCTACACGCTCACCGGCGATCAAGCCACCCGCGAACGCCTGACCCAAACGCTCGCGCAAGTCGCTAAGGAGGCCAAGCCGGACGATGAGTTCATCCTTACGCTGATTGGCCACGGCAGTTACGACGGAACAGAATACAAATTCAATCTGCCGGGGCCGGACATCACGGCCGCCGAGCTGGCCGCGCTATGCGATCACATCGCCGCCAAACGCCAACTGATCGTGAACACCACCAGCGCCAGCGGTGGCTCGGTTGCGGCCTTCGAACGGCCGGGCCGCGGTGTGGTTGCCGCCACAAAGAGTGGCACGGAAAAGAACGCCACGGTGTTTGCCCGCTACTGGGTCGAGGCCCTGCGCGACCCGACCGTCGACGCGAATAAGAACGACGCCATCAGCGCGCTGGAGGCCTTCGAGTACGCCGATCGGAAAACCGCCGGGTTTTACGAGTCGCAGAAGCGCCTCGCCACCGAGCATCCAACCTTTGAGGACACCGGCAAGGGCGATCCCGTGCGCGTGCCCGCAACGGAGAACGGCGAAGGCCTTTTTCTTTCCAGCTTTACCCTCGTTCGCTTCGGCGCTGCGCAGAAAGCCGCCTCCGATCCCGCCAAGCGCGAGCTGCTAGCCAAGAAGGAAGAACTCGAACAGAAAATCGACAGTCTCAAGTATCAAAAAGCCGCTATGGATCAGGACGACTACAAGCAGCAGCTGACCGCGGCGCTGCTTGAGCTGGCGCGCGTCCAGGAGGATCTCGACAAGTGAAGAGAGACTCCCGCGGGCGTTGGTTCCATCGGTTGGTCTTGTGCTCGCTGGCTTCGGCGAGTATGGCAGGAGCGACGTGGGCTGCAACTCCGGATGAATGCCATGTGCTTGACAAGCACGGTCATCGCGCCGAGGCGCATGCTTGCTACGAATCTCTCACTCAGGAACGCGATCCGTATCTTCGCGCCGAGGGATTTTGGGGCCTCGACATGTACACCGACGCGAACGATCAATTTCGAATGGCCGTGGCCCAGTCGGACAAGAACGCTATGTATCGGGTTCGTTGGGGCCGGTTACTTCACGAGCGGTTCAACAATGCCGACGCCGAAGACCTATTCAAGGAAGCGCTCGAACGCGATGCGAAGAACGCGCAAGCCTACCTCGGCCTCGCCCTCGTGAGCGCCGACGGGTTCGACAGCAAAGCCCTGGACTGGGGCGGAAAAGCCCTGGAACTCGATCCGAAACTCGTCGAGGCTCATGAACTGATGGCCAACCTCGCGCTAGAAGATTCGGACGCGGAGACCGCCGTCAAGCAGGCTGACGAAGCAATCGAGCTTTCGGGTGACGCGCTCGACGCCATGGCTATTCATGCGTCCGTGGAACTTTTGGCTGACCGGTCGCCGCAGGAATGGCTGGACAAGATCCACGCGGTGAATCCTTCTTACGGCCAAGGTTACGCGCTGGTGGCGCATCACTTGGTATTGAACCGCCGATATGAAGATGCCGTCGCCTACTATCGCAAAGCCATCGAAGCCGATCCGCAACTCTGGTCGGCGCGCTCGGAACTCGGAATCAATCTGATGCGTCTCGGCCAGGAAGAGGAGCCGCGGCGCCAGCTCCAGATGTGCTACGACAACGGCTATAAGAACAACGAGACCGTCAACAGTTTGCGGCTGCTCGAAAGCTATAAAAACTTTGTGACATTCAAGAGTGCCGACACTATCCTCAAGCTGCAAAAAAAGGAAGCCGATCTGCTGCTCCCCTATTTTCAGACCGAAATGGAGCGCGCCGTCGCGGCCTACGAAACCAAATACAAAATGAAACTCCCCGGGCCCGTGCAGCTGGAAGTCTATCCGGATCACGAGGACTTCGCCGTGCGAACCATGGGTATGCCAGGACTGGGAGCCTTGGGCGTGACGTTCGGCGAAGTCGTGGCCATGGACAGCCCCTCAGCCCGCAAGCCCGGCGATTTCAACTGGGCCAGCACGCTGTGGCACGAGATGAGCCACGTCTTTATTCTGACGGCCACCAACCATCGCGTGCCGCGCTGGTTTACCGAAGGGCTCGCCGTGCATGAGGAGACGCAGGCGAATCCGGAGTGGGGCGACCGCATCACGCCTGAAATCCTGATCGCAATTCGCGACAAAAAACTGCTGCCGGTGGCTGAGCTCGATCGCGGCTTCGTTCGGCCCGAGTATGAATCGCAGGTGATCGTCTCCTACTATCAGGCCGGACGCATCTGCGACTACATTCAGGAGCGATGGGGCGCGGACAAGCTGCTCGACATGGTGCACTCCTTCGCCAAGCTGAAAACCACGCCGGAGACCATCCAGGAAAACCTGGGCATGTCGCCCGAAGAATTCGATAAGCAGTTCCTCGCATGGGTGGACAAGGACGTTGGGAAGATGGCTGCGAACTTCGATCAATGGCGCGCCCACTTGAAAGAAGTCGCTGCGCTGGCAAAGAGCGAAAAGTACGACGACGTCATCAAGGAAGGTGAGGACGTCCGGCAGATGTATCCCGACTACGTCTACGACGCCAACGCCTACGAATTTCTCGCCGAAGCCTATTTAGCCAAAGGGAACAAACCGGCTGCCATGGCCGTGCTAACAGGCTACGAAAAGATGGGCGGACATTATCCCGCCACGCTCAAAGAGCTCGCGTCGCTTGAGGAAGAGGCTGGAGATTCAAAGGACGCCGCCGCAACGCTCGACCGCATCAATTACATCTATCCGGTCAACGACGAAAACCTGCACCGGCATCTCGGCGACCTGTGGTTCGAACAAGAGAACTATCCCGGAGCGATTCGTGAGTACGCGGCCGTCCTTGCGGCCCAGCCACTGGACAGGGCTTCTGCGCAGTTCAATCTGGCGCAAGCGTATTTTGCCTCCGGCCAGAGAGACAAGGCCGAGGAGAACGTGCTGCAAGCCCTTGAGGCCGCGCCCGGTTACCGGCCCGCCCAAAAGTTGCTGTTACAGCTCGAAGACTCGAAGAAAGGAAAATGACAGATGGCCACGCCCGCTGAAGTCAGTCCCGATTCAAAGGAATTACAGAAGAGCGTCGAGCGGTTCCAGCAGGTACGGGACGACATTCTCGCTCAAGTTCGACAGGTGATCGTCGGGCAGGACGAAGTGCTGGACCAAATCCTGATCGCCCTATTTGTGGGCGGCCACTGTTTGATCACCGGGCTCCCCGGCACGGCCAAGACGCTGATGGTGCGCACGATTTCCCAGAGTTTGGGCCTGATCTTCCGCCGCATCCAATTCACGCCCGATCTGATGCCCTCAGACATAACCGGCACCGATATCATCGAGGAAGATCCGACCACCGGCCACCGACGCTGGACGTTCGTTCCCGGGCCGATCTTCGGCAACATTTTGCTGGCCGATGAAATCAACCGCACGCCGCCCAAGACGCAGTCGGCGCTGCTCGAAGCCATGCAGGAGCACTCTTGCACCGTGCGCGGCAATCACTACGACCTGCCGCGGCCTTTCTTCGTGCTGGCCACGCAGAATCCGATCGAGCTTGAGGGAACCTATCCCCTACCCGAAGCTCAGCTCGACCGATTCCTATTCAACACGGTGCTCGATTACTTGAGCGCCGCGGATGAAGTAAAAGTCGTGGACCTCACGACCACCACCCGCACCACTGACGTGCGGCCGGTGACCAGCGCCGAGGAGATCCTGGACTTCCAGAGGCTCGTGCGCATGGTGCCTATCGCCGACACGGTCGCAAAGTACGTCGTCGATCTGGTGCGCGCCACTCGGCCGAAAAGCGATAGCGCGCCTGACTTCATTAAGAAATATGTAAATTACGGCGCCAGTGTTCGCGCCGCGCAATTCATCGTTCTGTCTGCGAAGGCACGGGCTCTCTCGCGTCGTCGGTACCACGTCGCCTACGAAGACATCATTGCCCTGGCCATCCCCGTGCTCCGGCATCGCATCTTGCTCAACTTTCACGCGGAGTCGGATCGCCTGGACTCGGACGAGCTGCTGCGGCGATTGCTCGAATCGATGCCGCCGCCAAAGGGGACCTGATGGTGCAGCGCTTTCTCGATCCATCGGTACTGGCGGAAATCTCCGGCCTCGATCTCATCGCTAAGACGATCGTCGACGGCTTCGTCGCCGGCCTGCACCGCTCGCCGGACTTCGGCTTCAGCCAGGAGTTCGCCGAGTACCGCGCCTACTCGCCTGGCGACGACCTGCGCCACGTGGATTGGAACGTATTTGCACGCACCGAGCGCGCCTACCTGAAGCGATACCGCGGCGAAACCAACAGCCTGCTCACCGTTCTGCTCGATGCCAGCAACTCCATGAACTACACGTCGCACAAAGTAACGAAGATGGACTACGCGCGCTACACAGCCGCGGCGTTGTTTTATCTGGCGATCCACAATCAGCGCGATGCTGCGGGCCTGATCGTCTTCGACGACGAAGTGCGCAACTACATCCGGCCCTCGACTCGCCAGGGGCAGATCCATCGCCTCTTGCATGGCCTCGAGCTTGCCGAGCCACGCGCGCGCACGGATTTCGCAAAACCGCTGAATCACTTCCAGGAATTCCTGCGCCGGCGCGGGCTGGTGCTGATGATTTCGGATTTCTACGAGAGTCCGGAGCGTATCATCCGCACCGTCGAGCCGCTGCGATTCCATGGAAACGAAGTCGTTCTATTCCACGTGCTCGATCCGCAGGAGATTCATCCGCGCATCGCGGGGCCCTCCACGCTCGTCGATCTGGAAACGCGCGAGCAGATGGAGGTCACCCCCGAGTACATGGGTGAGGAGTATCGCAACAAGATCGATGCTCACATCGAACAGCTGCGCGATCTGGCGCGCGGTGCCGGAATGGACTACTACCTGCTCGTTACCGACCGGCCGCTCGATGGCGCGCTGCGGGAATATCTTTCCATCCGGCAGCGGAGGAACTGAATGGGCTTTCTCGCCCCTTGGTTCCTGGTCGGCGCGGCGGCCGTCGCCCTGCCCCTGTATCTGCATCTGCTGCGGCGCCACAAGACCACGCCGCATCCGTTCAGCTCTTTGATGTTCTTCGAGCGCCGTACGCAAAGTTCGATCCGGCATCGCCGCTTGCGCTATCTGCTGCTGTTGTCCCTTCGCATGCTTTTGCTCGTCCTGATTGCGCTGGCCTTCGCGAATCCGTATCTGCGGCGCAACAGTGCTGCCGCGTCCAGCGATCGAATTCTGCTCCTGGTTGTGGACAATTCCTTCAGCATGCGCGCCGGCACACGGCTGGTAGACGCCAAGCAGAAGGCGCTTGCCGTGCTGGGTTCTCGCAAGTCCTCCGACCGCGTGCAGGTGGCCGAGCTTGGCTCGCAACTCCACGTCTTGACGCAGCCCATCTCAGATACCGCGGAGTTGCGCGCGGCCATCAACGGCATCCAGCCCGGTGATTCTCGCGGAAGCTTTGCCGAACTCGGCCGCAGCGCAAATTCGCTTTCCGAGGGCTCCCACGCTCCCGTGGAACTGCATTTGTTCAGCGACATGCAGAAAGACAACATGCCTTCGAGTTTTGGCGAGATGGCCATGCCGGGGGGTGTTTCGCTGGTTCTGCACCCGGCGGCTACAGGCGTCGAGCCGAATTGGACCGTTGAAAGCGTCGATGCGCCCAGCCAAGTGTGGGATACCAAGAAAGCGCACGTTCAGGCGGTGGTCGCTGGATATCACACCGCAGCGGCCACGCGCACCGTTTCGCTGATTGTGAACGGCAAAACCATAGCAACGCAGCGCGTTGATGTGCCGGCCGACGGACGCGCCACCGCGAATTTTCAAACGCTCGATGTGCCCTATGGCTTCAGCCGCTGCGAAGTACGCATCGATTCGGCTGACGTTCTCCCCGCCGACGATGCGTATCTGTTTGCCGTCGAGCGTTCCGACCCGCAGCACGTGCTGTTCGTCCACGAGCCCGCGGACTCTCATTCGGCGCTGTACTTTGGTTCGGCGCTGGCGTCTTCGGCGGAATCCTCCTTTACGCTCGATCCCGTCGCGGTCGACCGAACGTCCGACATCCAAATCGCGAAATACTCCTTCGTCGTTCTCTCTGACGTGCTCTCTCTCCCGTCGGATTTCGAGAGTGACCTCCAACGCTACGTGCAAGGCGGCGGCAGCGTGTTAATTGCCGCGGGCACGTCCGCCAGCCGCCGAGGCCGCATCCCCATTTTCGGCGAGACCATCACCGGCGCGCACAACTACTCGCAAGATGGCGCGCGATTCCTTGCCGTAGGCGACGCTGACTCCGCGCATCCTTCGATGGCGGGTGCCGATCGCTGGGCTGGCGTGAAATTCTATTACTCGGTCGCCGTAGATCCGTCCGACGCGCGGGTCGTCGCCCGACTGACGGACCAAACGCCGCTACTGCTCGATAAGAAAGTAGGTGAGGGCCGCGTGCTCCTGCTCACTTCGGGCCTGGACAACCTCACCAACGACTTTCCGGTGCATCCCGTTTTCGTGCCCTTCGTCAAGCAGACCGCCCGCTATCTCTCGGGCACCGAAGACCGCCAGGGATCGCGCCAGGTCGACTCTTACCTCGAGTTGCGCACCGCGAAGGAACAGGCAGTCAGCGTGGAGATCGTCGATCCAGCCGGCCGTCGTCCGCTGTCGCTTCAGGAGGCGACCTCGGCACAGTCCTACCAGATGACCAGCGCCGGGTTTTACGGGCTGCGCCTGGCAAATGGCCGCCAGGATTTGATCGGCGTCAACTCCGACCGTCGCGAATCGAATCTTGAGCTGATACCCGACGATGTTCTATCGCTGTGGCAAGGAAGCGCCGGCACGCAGGGCGGAGCGCCGACCGATCCTGGGCAACGGCAAGCGGCCAACGGACGTCATAGCATTTGGTGGTACGCTATGTTGTTGGTGCTGGCGGCTGCCTTGGCCGAGTCGTTCCTGGCCGGCCGGTACCTGAGCACGGAGCGAGAAGAATCGTGACCGCGCGCGAACAACTCAACGGCTACATCGAGCAGCTGGAAAAGCGGCTGCGGCTCGGTCTGCTGTTGCGCGGAGCGGCTGTTGTTCTGTCCACGGCTCTCGCCACCACCGTCGTCCTCGTACTGATTGCCAACGCCCTCGCCTTTTCAAAAACCAGCGTAACCGGCGCGCGCTCTATCTTATTCATCCTCGTCGCTTGCGCCATCGGCTTTGCCCTGGCTCTTCCCCTTATGCGCTTGAATCCACGGCGCGCCGCGGCCACCGCGGAGCAGGCCTTTCCCGAATTCCAAGAGCGCCTGGTTACGATGGCCGAACGCGACGCCGCGGAACGCCAACCGTTTGTGGAATTACTCGCGTCGGACACGCTGAAAATTGCACGAAAGGCCGAAGCGGCTCATCTGGTGCCGAACAATCGACTGCTGGCCTCGCTCGGTATCGGCGTGGCATCGCTCGGAGTTCTGGTCTGGTTGATTCTCGCGGGGCCGGGCTACCTCGGTTACGGAGCCGCGCTGCTTTGGGCCGGCGACGCCGGGGCATCGCCTCTCTACGATCTTCACGTGAATCCCGGCAACGCCGTGGTGCGGCGCAATGCCGATCTGTTGGTCACCGCCCAGCCGCGCGGCATTCAGCCAGACAAGGTTCGCATCTACGCCCGTTACGAAAGCGCCTCGAAGTGGGAGCAGCTTCCCATGCAATCGCAGGCCGGAGCCTCGGGATATCAGTTTCTGTTCGCCGGCCTTCCCGAGGGCGTGGAGTATTACGTGGAAGCCGGCCCGCTGCGTTCCCGCCATTTCAATATCCGCGTCGTCGATCTGCCCACGGTGAAGCAGATTCACGTCACGTATCACTATCCTGCTTGGACCGGGATGTCCGCGTCGGCGGGCCAGCCCGGCGGAGATCTTCGCGCGGTGGAAGGCACGCAAGCGGAGCTTGAGATCTCGATGGACCGGCCACTGAATGATGGCTTGCTGGTTCTCGATAATGACCAGCAGCTTCACCTCTCCGGCGGACAGGGCAACGTCTATAAGGGAACGGTGACCATCGACAAGGATGGCGCGTATCACGTCTCGACGCTCGATGGCGGGCAAGAGGTGCGCATCTCAGAAGACTTCTTTATTGAGGCAGACAAAGCCACCGCCCCAGACGTCGCGATCGCGCGCCCCGGCGGAGACTATCGCGCCAGCCCCATCGAAGAGGTCACCATTTCGGCCAAGGCGGACGATCCCTTCGGCCTTAGCGAGTTCAGTTTGCACTACGCGGTCAACGGCGGCCCCGAGCAAAGCGTCAACCTGCTCAAGCAGAGCGGCGCCAAAACGGCGGACGGCTCGACCACCTTGTCTCTCGAGACTTTCAAAGTCGTCCCGGGCGACATTGTCAGTCTCTACGCCACGGCAAAAGACGCCCGTGCTGAGTCCCACACGGACATGTTCTTCATTCAAGCCGAGCCTTTTGAGCGCGAGTTCTCGCAATCCCAGCAATCCGGCGGTGGCGCTGGTGGCGGCGCAGGCGGAAACGCTCCGGACGAAATCTCTCAGCGCGAAAAGGAGATTATCGGGGCCACCTGGAAGCAGTCAGCCGACAAAGATGCCGCAGACAAAGCCGCGGAGAACGCCAAGTTCCTCTCCGGCGTGCAATCGAAGCTTCGCGATCAGGCTGTCTCGCTCTCTGGCCGACTGCAAATGCGCGACCTGACCCAGCAGAATGCGGAATTCACAGATTTCCAGAAGGACATGACCGCCGCGGCCGACGCCATGGGACCGGCGTCCGCAAAGCTGCAACAGCAGAAATGGAAAGACGCCATTCCTGAAGAGCAGAAGGCCCTCCAACATCTCCTGCGAGCCGAAGCGACTTTCCGGCAAATTCAGGTAGCGTTCGGCAATGCCGGAGGCGGAGGCGGCGGCGCAGGTTCAGCTGGTCGAGACCTGGCCAGCTTGTTCGATCTGGAGCTCGACACCCAAAAGAATCAATACGAGGTCGGACAGACCGCCGAGTCCGCCAAGCAGCGCGCCCAAGACATTGACGACGCGCTGCGCAAGCTCGACGAATTGGCGCGTCGCCAGGATGAACTGGCCTCGCAACAGCGCAACGGCCAGTCTTCCGATCAGCGATGGCAGCAGGAAATGCTGCGCCGCCAGGCAGAGGAGTTGCAGCGCCAGATCGAGCAGCTGACGCGAAACGGCCAGCAGGGTAGCAGGCTCGTCAGAAGGCCAGCAGGGCCAGTCTCAAGGCGCACAGGGGAGCCAAGGATCGCAAGGCTCGCAGCAGGGCTCCGGCTCACAGAGTTCCAGCGACGCGCGCGTGCAGCAAGCCCTCAACCAACTTCGGCAGGCCAATGACGATATGCGTCGCGCCGCATCCCAAGGGCAAAGCCAAGCTGATGCTCGCCGCGCCGCCGAGCGCCTGAAACAGGCCACCAGCCTCTTGGGTGGCGCTCAGCAGCAACAGTCCTCGGCGCGCCTCGATGGAATGGCCAATGAAGCGGATCGGCTTGCCAAGGAGCATCAGAGCCAAACCGAGCGTATGAAGCAAATGAGCCAGAATCAGTACAATGTCGGCCCCGACGGAAACTATTCCAGCGACGTGGGCGGCCAGCAATCAAACCTGGCTGAGGATCGCCAGCGCCTCGCAGACGATCTCTCGCGTATGGAGAAAGACATGCGCGATGCCGTGCGCGACCTTTCCTCAAGCGACCGTGCCGCCGCTTCCAAGCTACGCGACGCATTGCGCCAGCTCGATCAGTCCGATCTTGACACTCGCATTCAGCGGAGCGCGGACTCCATTCGCCGGGGCGTAAATCCAAGTTACGGCGGCACCGAACCACAAATCGATAATGGTTTGCAGCAGCTCAGCCAGCAGATTCACGAAGCGCAGCAAGCCCTTGGCAGCGGATCCCCCCAGAATTCCCAACAGGATGCCATCAATCAAGTGCAGAGCCTGCGCGATCGCTTGGAATCTCTCGACCGCAGCTTCGGCGGCGCCAACCGCAACGGCGCCAACAACGCGAACGGCGCGAACAACCCTGGAAATTCGCAGGGCAATTCTCAGGGCAATGCCCAAGGTAATTCACAGGGCGGAGCCCAAGGCGGACCCGCGAGGTGGTCCGGGCTCGAACATCGGTCAATTTGTCGATGGCGGAAATCGCGGCGGCAATGGCCCCTATGGTTACAGTGGCCCCTACTATGGCGGGATGAACGCGGGCAACAACGGTCGCCTGCCGCATCCGGTCGTGCCGGACACAGTTCCGGTACCACCCGAGACCGCCTATCGGGACAGCTTGAGCGACCTCGATAAGCTGCGCCAGTCCGTACAGAATGATCCGGAAGCTCTTCGCCAGGTGGAGAAGCTAATTGAGGAGATGCAACGCCTCGACCCCAGCCGCTTCCCCGGTAATCCCGCGCTCGTGGAACAGCTCCATGGCCAAGTGCTCGCCGATGTCGATAAACTCGAACTGCAACTGCAGCGCAACGCGGATGGAGATCGCAGCGGCGAAGTCCGGGGAGGCGATTCTCTTCCCGTTCCCCCCGGCTATCAAGACGCGGTCGCAGAATACTTCCGCCGCCTCAGCAAGAACCCTTAGTGCGATCTTCCGCCGTAGGGTCCTATTTGTCACGCAGTATGCCGTGGCCGTTTCCGTTCGAATGGCCCACCGAGTTTCCATTCGACGAGCCTGCATAGCGTCCCGCCACTGTTTGGAGGGGCAGATCTCGGCCTCTCATACCGTCGGTCGGCGACGCAATCAGCGTCGGCTCGATCCTCTTCTCTGGAGCAGCGGCCGGGCGGCCATACATCTTCGAGAGATATGCCTGTCGCGAATCCCCTTCCAGAATATTCAGAACCTTGGCCTTGAGTTCGGTAAACACCGCCCTCTGGTCCATCGACGCATCCACGGTCTCGAACTTGTACTCCAAGCTCAGGCGGTCGAATTCGCCGAGCAGGGCGGTCTGATAGTTTCGGAAACTGTCATACATGTCGAGGCCCGGAAACACGTCCATGCCTGACTCCCAGTAGTCGAACCCCCGGGAGAAAACAACGCGCGGAATCAAGTCGTCGATCCCCAGCCGCAGATAGAAGATCGCGTCCGGCACCAGCGCCACGCTGAATATGCTGCGAATCCAGCCGCCGTCCATTCCCCGCATCATGGCGCGCGCCATCAGCGAGTAGATGTAGCGGTCGGTCAGCACTACGAACCCGGCCCGCAGCGCCGGCACGATCTCGTTTTCCAGCCGGTCCACGAAATCGGTCGCGTAAAACAGGCTCTGCGTCACGCGTCCAAGATTGTTCCCCTCTTTCGCACGGCGGATGCCTTCACCAGCGAGCGTTGAACGCGAAATACCGGTATCGAGCACCGCGTGTCCCAGTTCTTCGAGCCAAGGTTTCAGAAGATCGATCTGCGTCGTGCGGCCCGCTCCGTCGGTTCCTTCCAGGACAATCAATTTCCCCTGAAGGTCCGAAAGCTTCATGCCCGGCAATAATCTTCCGTATGTTTTCCTCATGGTCTCACCCTCAGATTTGTCGCTGCGTCCAGATGCTTTCTCGCGATTTGCCGCACTTGCGCCTGTTGCACCTCGACCGGCAGTGTTGCGTCTATGACCGTCAGTCCGAACTCCGGAATCATCTTTTCGTACTCGTCTACGATCCGTCCTTGAAACAGCCGGAAACTCTCCGTGGGATCGTCGCTGAGTCCAATGTCCAATCCTGCCTCGTAGAATTTGAATCCGTCGCGCGCGCCTACCAGCCGCTCGATGGCCGTCTCCAGCGGCACCCGAAAATAGAACGCTACCGCCGGCTTGGCCGCGAATCCGTAAAGATCGCGCACCCAGGCGCAATCCATCCCGCGGGCTACGTCTCGCGCAAATGCCGTGTAGATGTACCGGTCGCACAGCACCACCGCGCCGGCTTTCAACAGCGGCAGAATGTTTTGCTCGGTCCCGCGCCGCAAAATCCGTCGCGTGAATCAAAGAGAAGGTCGCCGGCGTCAGCATCTTTTTCTTCTTGCCCAGCTTGGTGGTATCTTTCACCAGTGGCGACGAATTCCACTGACTGAAGACGACTCCGTAGCCTCTGGATTCGAGCCATTTGTGCAGCAGGCTGAGTTGCGTCGACTTGCCCGAGCCGTCGATGCCTTCCACCACAAAGAGCCTTCCCGGAATTTCGCTGCCGCCGTCTCGCCGCAGTGACGGAGCTGCCTGTTGTGTGGGATAGAAAACTTCGAAGGGACCGATGCGTCCGAACCCGCTATTCTCTCCAGTGTTCATAGTCCTCTCTTAAGTTAGGTATGCCATTCGCCCGAGCGCGGCAGGCGAGCAACGGACTAATACTTCAGCGCTGAAGAGATGGGTGAAAACGTACAGATAGTGGTGGTGCTGTTCTTCGGGGTTCCTGGCGTGGGAGCGTTCCCGGCGGACGCCTCGCAGTATGCCCTAATGGGAGGCCCTTTTGCAGACGTTATTCGCGGCGCGGGCCCTCCAGCTTGCACTATCCACAAGCCAATGGTCGGCGTGTCCCGCTATCCCACTGATACGATTAGCCTTAAGTAAAACGATCTGCCGTTATCCCGATACGGAGCTGATGTAACATCCCCGTAACATTCCTAAAGTAGCCTCAGGCCGTCATCAGACCACCCATGCGCCGCGCCGCCCGAACCGAGAATCCGCAGTTATTCTTCAACCGTCACCTTTCCTGGCTGCAGTTCAATCGCCGGGTGCTGGAAGAAGCTCTCGACCCTCACAATCCCGTGCTGGAACGCGCCAAATTCCTGGCCATCACCGCCAGCAACCTCGACGAATTCGTGGAAGTGCGCGTCGCAGGTCTGCTGCAACAAGCCGAGCAAGGGAAAGGTGAAATCGGTCCCGACGGCCTCGGCCCCGGCCAATTGCTCACTTCGCTTTCAGCGGCCATGCACGAGTTTGTGAAGGATCAATACGATTGCTGGCGCGAAAAGCTCCTACCCGCCATGGCGGAAGAATCGATTCGCGTCCGCACCTTCCGTCAGCTGAAGCCCGAAGCGCGAAAGGCGATTGGCCGTTTCTATCTCGAGCGTGTCGAACCGCTCGTCACGCCCGTCACCATCGACCCCGCGCATCCCTTCCCACGCGTGATCAATAAAGCCCTTTGCCTGGCATTTCTCCTCCAGCGCAAGCGCGGCGATTCTCGCATCCACCTCGGAGTGGTTACCGTGCCGCGCGCGCTCCCCCGTGTCTTTCGCATTCCCTCGGCGGAGGGAACCATTGAGTACATTTTCCTGCATGACATCGTCGCCGCTTATGCCGACCGCCTTTACCACGGCTACAAAGTTCTGTCGTCTGCGCCCTTTCGCGTCACCCGCAACAGCAATCTGTACCTGCGCGAAGAAGAATCCCGCAGCATTCTCGATTCGGTCGATTTGCAGCTGCACCGTCGCCGCAAAGGCGAAGCCGTGCGCCTGGAGATCGAAGCTGGCGCCGACCTCGAAATCATCGAACGGCTGCGTTCGAACTTCCGCCTCGCGGCGTGGCAGGTGTTTCAAGTCAATGGGCCCGTCAACCTTTCGCGCCTCTTCAACCTCTACGAACAAACGCCGCGCCCCGATCTGAAATTCACGCCTTTTCAGCCGAAAGAGCTTGCCGTTCCGTCCGATCCGCCGGCGCTTTTCAGCCTGATCCGCGAGCGCGACGTCTTGCTGCATCACCCTTACGACTCCTATTCCACGGTCGTGCGTTTCATCGAAAGCGCGGCGCACGATCCCGACGTACTATCCATTAAGCAGACTCTCTATCGCACCAGTGAAGACTCACCCATTGTGCGCGCGCTGATGGAGGCCGCCTCCAAAAAGGAAGTCACCGTCGTCGTCGAGCTGAAGGCGCGCTTCGACGAAGCGTCTAACATCCGCTGGGCGAGGAGCCTTCAGGAAGCAGGTGTGCAGGTCTACCACGGACTCGTCGGCCTAAAGACGCACTGCAAACTCGCCTTGCTCGCGCGCCGCGATCCAGACGGTAAAGTTCGCCGTTACGCGCACCTCGGCACCGGCAACTACAATCCCTCCACGGCGCGCTTCTATACGGATTTAAGTCTGTTTACCTGCGACCCGGAAATCACCGAAGCCGTACATTACGTTTTCAATTTCCTTACCGCTTATTCCGAGCAGGCCAGCTACGGCCCGCTGTCGGTGGCGCCGCTCAATCTCGGCAAGAACTGCGTCAGCCTGATCGACCGCGAAGCCGCCCACGCCAAAGCCGGACGCCCAGGCTTGATCATTGCTAAAGTTAATTCCCTGCTCGATAAAGACATCATCCAGGCCTTGTATCGCGCCTCCCAAGCCGGCGTCCACGTCGAACTGATCGTGCGCGGAGCCTGCGCTCTGCGCCCCGGGGTCAGGGGCGTCAGCAGCCGCATTCGCGTTCGCAGCGTGGTTGGGCGATTCCTCGAACACAGCCGCATTTTCGTGTTCGGCAACGCCGGTGAAACCGAGGTCTACTTGGGCAGCGCGGACTGGATGCCGCGCAACCTCTATGAGCGCGTCGAGGTGATCTACCGCCTCAAGGATCCGGCACTCTGCCGGAAGGTCTGCTCGGAGATCCTTCTGCCCTATTTCGCCGATACCGAAAAGGCGCGATTCCTCATGCCCACGGGAGAATACCTTCGAGCGCCGCGCGGCAAGCTCCACACTCCAACGAACGGCACGCGCTTCAATGTCCAGAATTTCTTTATAGGCGTAGCAGAGGATCGCGAGGGGCTGAATGGTTTCCTGCCGGAAACGCAGCTCGAGGCGCTGCACTCGAACCCCATTTTTGAGACGCTGTCCGCAAGCTGGACCGAACCCGAACCAACACGCTAAAGCCGTCGCTGCCGAAGCGGGCAGCTAACTAGGCAGCAATTTCCTCCACCATCCGTTCTCGTCAAAACCAAGCGGCGGGATTCCATGCGATATAATCTCCATTATGCCGACGATGCCCGGCTTCTTCTCGAATCTGCTGCACGCGCTGCAAGACCGTCGCCGCGGCAGGGATATGCGCTTCCTGTGCGATAGCCTGCTTTCGGAACGCGGCGAGGCTTCGCAGACCGCCCTCGCAGCGCAAATCATCAACACCTACCGCACCCTGACCGCGAACCAGCGCCTGGGTTTCTTCAAAATGTTGTGCGACGACTTTTCGGCCGATCCGGCTGCAGTTGGCCGCTCGGCGGCGGAATATCAACGCGCACCCGAGCGAACAAACGCTTGCGGCACTAGCCGCGGCAGTCGAAGCTCCTCGACAGGAACTCATTCGCCGCATTAATACGGCGCCTGGCGGAACGGAAACTCTCGTCACCCTGCGCGAGCATGTGCTGGCCTCGGCGAACGGCAAGAGCTTCGACGCGCTCGACTCCGATCTGAAGCATTTGTTCCGCTCGTGGTTCAACCGCGGATTCCTGCGTCTGGAGCGCATCAGCTGGCACACCCCGGCGCACATTCTCGAAAAGCTCATGCGTTACGAATCGGTGCACGAAATCAACGGCTGGCCGGATCTGCGCCGCCGCCTCGAAGCGGATCGCCGCTGCTTCGCCTTCTTCCATCCCGCGCTCGACGACGAGCCGATTATCTTCGTCGAGGTGGCGCTGGCCCACGGGCTTACTGGCGACCTCGAACCTCTGCTCGACATTCACGCGCCGGTACTCGAGCCGGAAAAAGCGGACACAGCGATTTTTTATTCCATCAACAATTGTCTGAAGGGGCTGCGCAACGTCCCCTTCGGCAACTTCTTGATCAAGCAGGTAGTGGCCGAGCTGGCCGCGGAATTTCCTAACCTTCGAAGCTATTGCACGCTCTCGCCGCTGCCGCGCTTCGCCGAGGCCTTGCGCGGTGCAAAGCCCGATCGCGGTGAACACACCGGGCGTGCCGCCCGGGACGGTCACGAGGTTCATGACGAGGGCGGCTTCACGCCCGAACGTATGTCCCGCTTGCTGGCGGACTTCGCTCCGGCGCTCACCGCGGCCGCCGGGCGCCGCGACCCCACCGCGGCTTTCTTCCACCTACTGGAAAAGCCGCTCGCCCATCGTGAGGCGCTCGCCGCGCCGCTCGAACGGCTGGCGCTCGCGTATTTGACGAAAGCCGAGCGCGACGGAAAGCTCTACGATCCCGTCGCCACATTTCACCTTTCCAACGGCGCGCGGCTGGAACGCATCAACGCCTTCGGCAACCTCCGGGCCTACGGCATCGCGTCGTCGGTGGGACTCACTGTGAACTATCGGTACTTGCCCGAGGAGTTAGAAGAAAATCACGAGCGCTTCGTCCGCGATGGCGAGATTCGCGTCTCGAACGGCCTCTTCAAGGCCAACAAGGCCGTGGCCGCCGCCTGGCGCGCGCAGCCTGAGCCCGCCGCACGTCCGCGCGAGCGCACCCGTTAACGCTGCGCAATACTCGACACCGTTTCTGCGTTGCGGAAGAGTCAGGTGAGGTTAATTTGGGAAATGTTGCTTTGGGTGTAGCCAAGATCGCGCTCGGCTTGGGTGTTACGGCGGAATCTGGTGGCGTTGCGGTAGGCCTTGGATATTACTCAGCCTACAGCGGGGTTTTCAACATCCTCGCAGGGGTATCACAAGTTTACGGAGCGGCTACGGGGGATTTAGCGGCTGGCGAAACTGGCGCTAATTATGCGGCGGCCGCATCATCCGCGAGCGGGCTGATTACTCTAGCGGTAACAAACGGCGACGCGCAAGCTGGTGCAACGGCCTCGACGATCGAAGGAGCCGGACTTGTTGGTTTTGGCGGTGGACTTGCGGAAACTGGAGCGATACCAACTCCAGGAGCTGAAGATAACGCTGTCACCGTGTTCGACGTTGGGCCGGGAGTTCTGGGCTTAATGACAAGCGGGAGTGATCATCCATGAGAGCGGTATTAGAAGAGGGCTTGCAAGCTCGCATGGGGCAAACGTAGTGGAAAAAAGAGAGTCGCTAACGCCCCAGCAGAAACTGCTGGTGATGGTCATCGCGGTGTGTGTGAATATGCCCGCGATCATCTGGTGGTGGTATTGGGGCTATCATCTGAATTATTTCTCGCGCGGCGCCGGCCCTCCCCATTTCGCCGTGGTCGGCGCGTTAAATCTCATCATCGGAGTTCCCTTGATTGCGCTGATTACAGAAAAGTGGATCAGAAAATGACGGCAAGGATGACGGTGCCATGTCAACCGAAGCAATCTCGAGAGGGTTCCGGGTCCTATTATTTTATTGTTATTGCGTAGGTATCGTCTCCGCGCTCTCAGGGAGTACAAACTAGTCGCAGGTTATGTTCAACGCCGACCGCGATTATCGCATGCGAAGGAATGCTGGGTGCCTAGTACAGTCATGGCATCCTTCGCCACGTTGAAACGCCTGTAACCTCGTTTTCGTTCTGAACTACATATCGAGGGTAAGACGAAGCCTTCTTGGCACCAAAACGGCGCGTTCTCGTAACTCTTTTCTGGCAATCCGTTTCGTCCGAGTCACAAATCAACATACTCAAAACTCCCAGCCGGCCGTCTCAGTTGAAATGAGTATAGAGGTCGGCGATCTATTCTGCTCTTCGAATCAAATCGCTAAGCCCTATACTCAATGCGCTCTCCAAGGAGTTGATAAAAATTCGGCACAGGAGATGGATAATATCGAATCCTTCGGAAGCTATTTCCAGAAGCTTTGGTCCATCGCGACGCTTTCCAGTCGGAAACGTGAATAGCCGGAGTCGCTATTACAGTCCCACCCTACAGCGGTTCATCAGTGAAGATCCGCTCGGCATGGCAGGTAGTGGACCGAATCTGTACGCGGACAAGTTTGAAAAGAAGTGGTGAGCCGGGGAGGACTCGAACCTCCAACCCGCTGATTAAGAGTCAGCTGCTCTACCATTGAGCTACCGGCCCGGCAGTAAATTATTCTAACACGATCGCTCTTGCCTCGGCGATCCACCCTGCTGCTCACTCAGGCGCAAAAAACTTGCAATTTCCTTCGCCGCCTGGCGCGCCCGCACCAAGTCCCCCGGACCGAAGGAAATCGCCGCGACGCGTGCGTGTCCTCCGCCGCCATATTTCTCGCACAGCGATGCCAGATTCACACCGGGAGGAGGCTCCTTCCACGGACTCGTCCCCACGGAAACTTTCGCCCGCAGCGGCGAAGCGCTCACCCCCACGGAGTAGAGCGCGTCGGGATGCAGATAGTACGGCACAAATTTGTTGTAGCCTTCCAGATCCAGGTCGCTCACATCGAAATAGATTACGCCGTCTCGGCTGTCCGTCCGCTCTCGCATGATGTCGATCGAAAGCCGGTGCCGCTCGAGCAGCGGGCCCAGATATTTCTTCACGATCGGCAACTGCACCATCTCCGCCAGCGGCCTCTCCGACAAATCCGGGATGAGGCACGGTACGAGGTTCGGCTCCGGCGCCGCTTCGATCACCAGCGCCAGCTGCGTCGCCGGATCAGCCAGCGCCACGGCGGCTTCGGGCGACGCAAACTGCGCGCCGTCAATAATGTCGCCCCACTTGATCAACTCGGTCAGCGGCTCGGCGTTGAATCCAAACTTCTGCGCCGCGATCGTAGCGACAAATTTCGTGCACGATTTGTAGGAGGGGTCGTAGAACTTCTTCCCGGAGTGATCCTCGCGGAAATTCTCGGCATCCTCAGGTGTCAGAAACGCGCTCTGGTGATGGTCGAACCACCAGGTCAGTTGTGGTGAGCTCGAATACTTAAAATCCACGATCGCATTCTCATCGCCATCGAATAGCCCGTCTTCAAACGGCTGCGACGCCTTGTGCGTCATTCCGGTGTACAGAAAGTGCGCCTGGGGGTCGATGCATTCGCGGTAAAAGCGCGAAAAAATCGCCGCCGACGCGGCGCCATCGAAGCATTTGTCGTGGAAACACACGCGAACTTTCAATCGCTCTCCCGTATCGCGCCCGTCCCTCTGACGCAATGCCCCGCAAAAGTAAAGTCAACTAAGATGGCCGTTCGGTGTTCGCTTGTCAAGAGGCAGCACGGCAGATGGCACGCCGAGCCGCGCCTCGGTTCTCGCCCTGCCGGGTGCCGCACTCTTGCGCTTTCCAAAGGTGCGGTTCTTGAAGCCCTATCGTTTCTTATTGGAACGGAAGCAGTCCGCCGTGTGGTCGTTCACCATGCCCACGGCCTGCATGAAGGCGTAGCAGATCGTCGAACCCACGAATCGAAAGCCGCGCTTCTTCAGGTCCTTGCTCAGCGCGTCGGATTCTTTCGTGCGTACCGGGACGAATCGTGGCGATCGCGGTCGATTAACCTTGGGCTTCCCGCCCACGAATCCCCAAACGTAACGGTCAAATCCTCCCGGCTCCTTCTCGATCGCCAGAAAGGCCTGCGCATTCGTGATTGCGGCCTCGATTTTCAAGCGATTGCGCACGATACCTTCATCGGCCAGAAGCGCACGAATCTTGCGCTTGTCATAGGCCGCCACCTTCGCAGGATCGAATCGGTCGAATGCCTTGCGGTAGTTCTCGCGCTTGCGCAGAATGATTTCCCAGCTCAGTCCGGCCTGCGCCCCTTCGAGGATCAGGAATTCGAAGAGCCGCCGTCCATCGTGCACCGGAACGCCCCATTCGGAGTCGTGATAGGCGACCATCAGCGGGCTTTGCGCCCAGCGGCACCGCCGCACGTCCGCGCCTGCGCTTTCGGTCATGTGGTCATCGCGGAAGCCGCGATACAAATAAAATGGTTTGCAGCACTAAAGCGGAAGGGTACTTCGAGGCTGCTCGAGGGGAGCGATGCCACCGCGCTCCCGGCGCGCATTCACAGCCAACGTGGCTTGGCACTCGCCGCCTCAGGACATCCTTAGGAAATGTGGCGCTCGAGAATCTTCACGATCTGTTCTTTGGGCACCGCACCCACGATCTGATCCGCCACCTGGCCGCCTTTGAAAACCAGCAGCGTCGGAATCCCGCGGATGCTGAACTTCCCGGGGACGTTCATGTTATCGTCCACGTTCAGCTTTACCACTTTCAGCTTCCCTGCATGCTCCAGCGCGATCTCCTCGATCGTCGGCGTAAGCATCTTGCAAGGACGGCACCAGTCGGCCCAGAAATCGACCATCACCGGCTGCGTCTTGCTGGCCTCGATCACGTCCGTCTGGAAGCTCGCATCGGTTACTGCTTGAATGCCTTCTGCCATGGTTCCCCCTTTTTGCACCTAGGCTCCAGCCCGGCCCCTCGAACCGAGTTTGGCGCCTTTACTTAGATGTTCTAGCAACGCGTGGGATTCGAGACCGCTTTGCCGCTTCATATAGTGTGACATAGGCAGGCGCGGAAGCCTTCCAGGAAAAATCCTTGGCCATCCCGTTGTGCTGTAGCGTTCGCCATGCCTCCGGATCGTGGTAAGCCTTCAGCGCCGCGCGGACGGATCCCAGCAGCGCCTCCGGCTCGTACTCCTGGAATTTGAAACCCGTGCCCTGATGCGACCGCGGGCCGAAGTTCTGCACCGTGTCGTCCAATCCGCCGGTAGCTCTCACAATCGGAGGCGTACCATACCGCAGACTGTACATCTGATTCAACCCGCACGGCTCATATCGCGAAGGCATCAGAAACATGTCCGCGCCGGCCTCGATCTTGTGCGCCAGCGCCTCATCGTATCCGATTCTCGCCCCTACGCGCGCCGGATGCTTCTCCGCCAGGCCGCGAAACCATTTCTCGTACGCAGGATTCCCGGACCCGAGCGCTACCAGCGCCACATCATCCTTCAGTAAGTCGTCGGCAATCTCTTCAATCAAATCGAATCCCTTTTTGGTCCACGAACCGCGACACCATTCCGATTAGTGGCCGCGACAGATTGTCTTCCGGCAGATGGAAGCTGGCAAGCAGATCCCTCTTGCAGGCGCTCTTCCCTTCCAGTTCGCGAGCCGAGTAGTGTTTAGCGATGAACGCATCCGTCTCCGGACTCCATGCCGTGTAATCCACTCCGTTCAAAATTCCTACCGTGCGATCCGCGCGTTTCTGTATCACTCCTTCGAGTCCCGCGCCGTACTCGGCCGTTTGGATCTCCTTGGCATAACGCCGGCTCACCGTCGTCAGGTAGTCCGCATACATCAAGCCGCCCTTCATGAAATTGACCTTGCCGTAGAATTCCAGCGCGTCCATCGTGAAGAGGCTGTCCGGCAGACCGATTTTGCGAAGCGTCGCTCGCGGAAAGACTCCCTGATAGGCAAGGTTGTGAATCGTGAACACAACCGGCAGCGACCGCACCGGGCCATCGGACGCGTGTTCGGTGCGCAGCAGCACCGGAACCAGCGCGGTTTGCCAATCGTGGCAATGAATCACGTCCGGCAGCCACACGCGCTTGGCTACTTCGATCGCTGCGCGCGAAAATTCCGCATATCTTTCCGCATTGTCAGGGTAGTCTCCCGCCTTATCCCCATAAATTCCCGGCCGGTCGAAAAACTCCGCGTCGTCGAGGAAGAGGTAGCGTACTCCGTTCTCGGACTTCCCTTCTCCGATCGCCGGAAACCGCACCCGGTCTCCCAGCGGCAGAGTGACGCTGGATATCAGCGTCGCACTCATTTTATTTCCCCGGTAGCGCGGCAACAGCACCGCGACCTCGTGTCCCAGTTCCCGCAGCGCCTTGGGCAGTCCTTCGATCACATCTGCCAAGCCACCAGTCTTTGAGTAAGGGAATCCTTCGGATGAGACGAAGAGGATTTTCATGGGGCCCTTAGAGTTCGTGCCTCGCCTCAAAAGTTGGTGTGCCGGTCGCAGCCGCGACAAAAACGGTAACGGAGTATCGCACGCCCCGTCAAGCCACTCTCGGGAGTCATCGCTCAGGATGTCAGCTCTTGAAAACACTCAGATGCGGTAATACGCTGTGTCCGATATGGACATCCAGTTTCACTCGACTGAATCGGACTACGTTGCTGCACAAACCGCATGGCTAATGCGGCACCCCGCGACTTTAGGGCGTCGCGGACTCTTTCTTCTGCTGGCATTGGCGTTGTTTCCCATACCTCTCATAAATCTAGTAGTCCACCCAGTCGCCTGGCGGGACACACTGCCGGGGCTTGGAATCATTGCGGCATGGGCGGCTGGTAGCTTTGTACTGGTGCGAGCGGGATGGCGCAAACAGTTCAAAGAATCGCCGCTTGCCGATGCGGATATATCGGCCACCGTCGATGAGCGTGGCGTAACCCTATCAGTTCGAGGAGAACAGAATTCACACTACTGGGCAGGATTCTCACAGATTTACGAATCGAACCGTGTGGTAGTTTTGGAAAAAGGTCCTTACGGCGATTTCGTATATCTGCCTAAAAGCGCGATGGGCATCACACAATTGTCCGAACTTCACCGCTTCGCATTATCGGCTGCAAACTGTAAGGTCACGCTTGCTTCGGATCCGGCATAGCGAAAACTATTCGAGCGGATTTGACCCTCGCGGATGCCTTTGCCCTGTAGGGGGTCGGAGCTTTAGCTCCGACATAAACGAACGGCGCGCAGCGCCATCCCTTGCGCCGCTTCACCCGCGGCAAGTCTTCCGCCTCGCCACTCGCCACTAGTCACTCGCCACTATAGCCACTCGCCACTTGCCGTTGCTACACTCGCTCCCGATGGCGCGCCAGCGATTGGGACAGCACTTCCTCTCCGGGCAGGTCTGGCAACGGCGCATTCTCGATACGCTGCCCCGCGATCCCGCTGCCGCGTGGATCGAAATCGGCTCCGGGCACGGCGAGATGACCCGCCAGCTCGCGACCATCGGCTCCCGCGTCGTCACTATCGAAACCGATACGCGCCTCGCAGATCGCATCCGCGAGCGCGTGGCCCAAAGCCCCGCGGAATGGCCCGGCGTCGAGGTCGTCTCCGCCGATGTGCTCCAGCAGGACATCGGTCAACTGCTCCCCGGCAAATTTCGCGTCTTCGGCAACCTGCCCTACTACATCACCTCGCCGATCCTGCATCATCTCTTCGGCTTTGCCGACCGCATCGATTCCATACACATCGTGGTGCAGTTCGAAGTGGCTGTGCGCATCGCCGCGAACCCGGGCCGCCGCGCCTACGGGTACCTCTCCGCGGCCTGCCAGTTCTACACCAAGCCCGAAATCGTCCTGCGCATTCCTCCCGGAGCCTTCCGCCCTCCGCCGCGCGTTACTTCAGCGCTCCTGCGCATGAAGCTGCCCGGCGAGCGCGCACAACTCGGCATACTTGACGAAGACCGCTTCTTGAAATTTATCCAGGTCTGCTTCGGGCAAAAGCGCAAAACCCTGCGAAATAATCTCCGCTCGATACTGCCCGACGGCCGCGTTACCGAAGCGCTGACCGCCTGCGCCATCCCCGCCGACGCCCGCGCCGAACAGCTCTTCCTCCCGCAGTTCGCCGCGCTTTTCTCGTGGATCGAAAAATCCTGAGCTTACTCGAAGTCTTCAACTAAGGCGCGTAGACGATCCGGCACATCGGTCATCACTCCGTCCGCCCCAGTGGCAATCGCCGCTCGCATGCCCGCTACTTCATTCACTGTCCAGGTCACCACGTGCAAGTCCGCGGCGTGCACGCTATCGACCAGCTCCCGCGTTACCGCGTCGTGCCGCGGCAGAATCTGCCGCGCACCCACCTCGAGCGCGGTCTTCACCAGGTCTTCTCCGCCCCGTTCGCTCAGCAATCCGGTCATGATCGAAGCATCCAGCTCCCGCACCGACCGCAGCGTCCCGGGATCAAACGAGATCACGATCGTCTGCGCCGAAGCCTCGTGCGCCAATAGTGCGGCGACCAGCGCGTGATGCATACCCCAAGCCGAGTCGTACTTGATCTCCAAATAGAAAACCACGTCGTGCCGCCGCGCGAACGCCAGTACATCTTCAAGCGTCGGGATGTGCTCCCCGGCATACTGCCGGTCGAACCACAATCCGGCATCCAACTCACGCAGCTGCGCGAGGGTATGGTCGTGCACCGCGCCCCGGCCGTTCGTCGTGCGCTGCAGCATCTTGTCGTGGATGGCCACGAAGCGCGCGTCGCGCGTCAGATGGAGGTCCGTCTCGATGAACGGGGCTCCCAGCTCCACGGCCCGCTGGTACGCCGCCAGCGTGTTTTCAGGAGCGTATCCTGAGGCTCCGCGGTGCGCGATGATCCATGGCTTTCGCATCTGTCCGCCCATCCTAGCAAACGCCAGGCGTTCGACCCGGCCCGTAATCACCGCTGGTTGTGGAGTTTGCAACCCTGGCGATCCGCCGCGGTGGGTACCATTACTACGCACTACTGCGGTTGGCACAGATGCAAAATCGTTCTCCCGCCGGAGAAGTGTGTTGCCGCAAAACCCCTTCGCAAACAATCGCTCACACCCCTTCCAATCTCTCCCATCTCTCCGTTCTTGCGTGATCTCCTGTGAAATAAGCACTTGCCCCAGCTCGCTTTGTCGCCCACACCGAGCGCCGCGTTTGGCTCTGCGATTGCCACTCAAAGCTGTCGTCCTGGGGCCGGGCGAATCGCAGCGGTGTATCTTGGGGAGGCAGCGTGGCGCTGTTTGTTCTTATCGTAGTCGGCGTTGTAGTCGGGCAGACTTGGCTCGACTGGCGGCAGACGCGTAAGGACTGGGTCATTCCCGACTGGGCCAAAGGGGCGGCTCTGGGGGGCGTGATTGCGATATCGCTGGCTGCCGCTACGTCATTCGCTTCCGTCTGGATGGAGGAATCGAGCGACCAGTGGGCCGGGGGATTCGGCGCACGCGCCATCTGGTCTCAGGCCCTCTTTCTCGTCGTCATGATGACGATCATTATCCTGGCCGCGCGCAAGAAGCGGCTGCGATGGACCCTTCTCGTCGCCGGTGGCCTGGTAGCGGTTTTCTGGCTCGGCATTACCCTCTCCTCCTAAACAATCCGCCTTTTGCCTGGTGACTGATACCCTGCTCGACACCCGCAGAGCTTGTCGTTCCGTCTCTGTCGCCCTATGATTGAGCGATGGCGCGTCGAATTCCCTTCCTGCGCATTGCCGCCGCCTGCGTGCTGGCCGTGCTGCCGCTTGCGGTGCACGCCGACGAGCTGACTCTCCAGGACGGATCCACGATTAAGGGCACCATCGTCGGATTTGACGACAACGCTTTCAAAATCCAAACCAGCTACGGGTTCGCACTCGTCAGGAAAGACCAAGTCGTCACCATTCGAGTGACGGGCTCGCCAGCAGGAGCTGCCCCGGCAGCGAGCCCTGTTCCCGGTGCAGACAAAACGCCCGGTCCGGAAAAACCCAAGACCGAATCTGCCGCCACTTCCGGGCCGAAACCCGCGGCAACGCCTGCGCCTGGAATAACCACCACTTCGCAGAAGCCCGCGCCGCCCCAAGCAGCAGCGGCAGCAGCAACTCCATCGTCCACGGCGAAGCTCGGCCCACCGCCGCCTCTTCCCAGCAGCACAATAGTCGCTTCGAGCGTGCCCAAGGCGCCGGCTCCCACACCGCCGACTGTGCTCGCGTCAACTGCTCCGAAACCGGCTGCCCCGGCCCCGCCGAGGCCCCCGGCGCCCGAACTGATTCGCGAAACGGTCAGCGGCACGACCTACACGAATAACAGCTACAAATTCGAAATGTACAAGCCGCCCGGATGGCAGGTGCTGGCGTCTGAGCGCACGGTTCTACCGGGCGCCATCGCCGCGCTGGGAACAGACGATCAACAAACGTATTTGCTGATCGGACAGGAAGCCGCCGGAAAGCCGCTCTACCTCGCAGCGGAGGCCGCGGACAAACGCCTGCGCGATGTGATGGAGAACTTCCGCCCGCAGGGCCAGGAGCAGATTCTGGTGGCCGGGTTGTGGGCCACCGCGCACCACTTCCGCGGCAGTGTGGATCAGCACGAGTGGTCTGGCGTCGTGGTGCTGGTTCCGCACGGCACGCGACTCTACACGATTTTCGGAATGACTCGCGCGGACTCGGACCTCGTGCAGATCCAAGAGAACGTCATCGCCCGGGCCATCGCCAGCCTGGAGTTCACCGAGTAACAGGCCAGCCGTACGACTGGCAACCCTTCTGCGCCGGTTCGCAACGTACTTCCGTACGACAACCATTCGATGAAAACATCTGCTCTAGCTGCAATTATTGCGATATTCCTCGCGGCGATGCTGGTCCCGCATCTGCAAGCGGGCCCGTTTCCCGTTGTTCCGCTCGTGGCAGCACCCGCCGCTGACGGCTCTCCGACCTTCTATCACGACGTTTTGCCGATCCTGCAACAGCACTGTCAGTCCTGCCATCGATCCGGCGAGATCGCTCCGATGCCGTTCGTCACCTACGACGAGACGAAGCCGTTTGCCCTGGCTATTGCCGATGACGTGCGCGAACGCAAAATGCCTCCGTGGTTTGCCGATCCCGGCGTCGGACACTTTTCAAACGACCCCTCGCTTTCGACCGAGGAAATCAACACGGTTGCTGCGTGGGCGGCGGCGAACGGCCCAGCAGGAAATGCGAGCGACGCCCCGCCGCCGCGGAACTGGATCACCGGTTGGAATATCCCGGAACCCGATTTGATCGTCCGCATGCCGAAGCCCGTCGCCATCCCCGCGCAAGGCGACGTCCAATACACGTACGAGATCGTGCCGACCGGTTTCACGGAAGGCAAGTGGGTGCAGATGTCTGAAATTCGCCCGTCCAGCCGTGAGAATGTTCATCACGCGGTCGTCTACATCCGTCCGCCCGACTCGCCCTGGCTCCGGCACGCGCCGGCCGGTGTGCCGTTCACCGCGTCGGATATGACGAGCGAAGAAGACCGGCACGACACGCATACGACGAAGGCCGACATTCTGCTCGTCTACGCTCCGGGAAGTTCCCCTGACGACTGGCCGGAAGGCATGGCGAAGTTCGTGCCCGCAGGGTCTGATCTGGTCTTCCAGATGCACTACACCACGCACGGCCGCGCGACGACCGACCAAACCAGCGTGGGGATCGTCTTTGCCAAGCAGCCACCGGCGAAGCGCGTGCTCACATTGCAGCTGACCAACAGCGACTTCGTGATTCCGCCGGGCGTGGACGACTATCGCGTGGAAGTGCACGGCTCGATGCCCAACGATGCGCTGCTACTCAGCTTCTTCCCGCACATGCATCTGCGCGGGAAACGCTTCGAGTACAACATCCTTCACACCGATGGCAGCACAGAGCCTCTGCTGCGCGTGAACTACGATTTTTACTGGCAGTTGAGCTACCGGCTGGCGCAGCCCCTGCCCGTCAAAGCGGGCACCATTCTCCAAGCCGTCGCTTGGTTCGACAATTCGAAGAACAATCCTCACAACCCCGACCCTACCGCAGCCGTGTACTGGGGCGACCAGACGTATGACGAAATGATGGTGGGATTTTTCGATGTGGCCGTGCCGGCGAACACCGATAAGACGGAGTTTTTCATCCGCGGGGAAGCGGCGCACCACCACTAAGCACTAGAACTTGGTGGCTTCGCTGAAGTGGAAATCGCGGACCTTCATCGCCGGGACTACCATCTCGAAGGACTCTTCCCCCGCAGCGCGCACAGCAGGGCCCAGCATCTCGACATTCGAGAGCATGTCGATGACGCTCTGATTGAAGCGGAAGTTCCGAATCCCGCCGGCGACTTTTCCGTTTTCGACCAGGAACGTGCCGTCGCGGGTCATGCCGGTAAGGATTTTCTTGTACGGATCCACTTCGCGGATGTACCACATGCGCGTCACCAGGATTCCGCGCTCGGTCGAGCGAATCATTTCCTCGGTCGATGTGTCTCCGCCCGCGAACACGAGGTTCATCGGCGCTTCGCCGTAATCGTTGGGCAAGGAAAATCCGTGTCCCGTGGGCTTGGCTTTCATCTTTTTCGCCGTGGCGCGCGAGTAGACCAGATTCTTTGGCACGCCGCGGTCCACGAGCAGCACTTTCTGCCGCGGAAGGCCCTCTCCGTCGAAGGGCGGCCCAGTCTGCAGGGGATGATAGACGTCATCCCACAGGGTGATGTTGTCTCCGAAGAGCTTTTTGCCCATCCGGCCGGTCAAGCAGGAGCGCTTGTCGAGCATCGCCGTTCCGGCGAAATCGTAAAAGAGAAAACCGACGATATCGAGTACCGCCGACGGCTCGAGAATCGTGGTGTAGTGCCCGGGCGGAAGTTCGCGCGGCGCGCGCGACGCAGCAGCTTTGCGGCTGGCACTCTCCGCCAAAGCCTCCGGGTCGATGGTGCGCACATCGGGAGAATTCGATTTGGCCCATCCTGAGGAGTTTTCCTCCAGAATCGTCACGGAAAATTCCGAGCGCGTCTGCTCGTATCGCGCGGAGAGGCCCTTGGAGTTTGCCAGGACACTGTGGGACTGGCCGCTGACGAAGATGCCCGCCGCCGTCTGCTTGGCTTTGTCGGCCATTTTGCAGACTCGGGTCACGGCGCGGGCGCGATCCTGCGGCGTCGTCGCAGCGGTTGCCGGAACGAACCGCGAAACTTTCGGATATTTTTGCGACCGGAGCATGGGTAACAGATCGGGATTTTCGGGCTGGTTGCGCGCAAGGCTCACGGCTGCGGCCAGGGTGCGAGCGAGCGATTCGTTGTCCGTCTTGTTGGTGGTGGCGCGGGCAGTGCGGCCGTCGACCACGGTGCGCACGCAGATGGCGAGAATCTCCTCCGCCACGTTCTGATGGATGGTGTTGTTGGCGAAGCGTGTGAGCGCGTCGGTGGCGGAGCTGACGTCAACTTCCACTTCGTGAGCGCCGTGCTGCTTGCCGAGCTTCAGCACGCGCTCAGCGATGCGCTCGATTTCGGCGGCTTGTGCTTTCGGAGTTTGGCGTGTCATTTCGAGAAGGCGGCGCCCAGTTTGACGTTTCGGAAGCGTGCGGGAGAAGCACCGTGACCCGTGCCCATGGTCTGCATGGGCTGGCCCTTGCCGCAGTTGGGCGTGCCCCACAGGGTCCAATAGTCGCGCGAGCAGATGGCGTCGCAGCTGTTCCAGAATTCCGTGGTGATCCCGCTGTAGCTGGGATTCTTGATCATGCGGCCGATCTTGCCGCCCTTGACCTCCCAGCCGATTTCGGTCGAGAACTGAAAGTGGTAGCGGCGGTCGTCGATGGACCACGAACGGTTGGTTTCCATCAGGATGGCGTCGTCGGTGTCGGCGATCAGATCGTCGTACTTCCAGGTGCCGGGATTGATGCTGATGTTGGTCATGCGGATCATCGGCAGGCGGTTCCAACTTTCGCAGCGCATGGTGCCGCCGGAGCGTTTCTCACCGATGGACGCCGCGGTTTCGCGGTTGCTCAAGTAGCCGGTGAAAAGTCCGTTAGTGATGATGGGCGTGCACTGCGCCGGAACGCCTTCGTCGTCGTACGCGAAGGTTCCCAGTCCGGGGCCGTGCTCCAGGCGCGCGTCGGCGACCACGTTGACGATGTCCGAGCCGTATTTCAGCTTGCGCAGCTTTTCCGTGGTCAGAAAGCTCATGCCCGCGAAATTGGCTTCCTGTCCGAGCACGCGGTCGAGTTCGATGGGATGCCCGATGGATTCGTGAATCTGCAAACCCAACTGCGAGCTGCCCAGGATGACGGTGTGCTGCCCCTCGGGACACTGCGCGGCGGAATGCAACGCCACACACTCCTCAGCCAGGCGCCCGGCGTTACCGGGCAGATCGAGCGACTCGACCAACTCGTAACCCTGCAGCATGTGCTGCCCGCCAAAGCTGTTGGGATAGGAGCGCTTCTGAATTTCCGTGCCCGCAAAACTGGTAGCCACGATTCCGGCGCCGGATTGCATCTTGATCTGATGAATGGACGACCCGCTCGAAGAAGCGAAGAGCTGCTCGATGCGGCGAAAAGACATCGATCCTTCTGCAACGGTGACGCCCTTCACGCGGCGCATCTCCTTGTCCGCGGCCAGCAGCACGTCAATCTGACGCTCGACGGGAATGCGGAAGGGATCTTTCAAAAACGGGTTTTGCCAGGTGTCCACGTAGGACGCTTCGGGCGCGAGCGCCACGTTTTCGCGCTTGGCGAGCGCCGAAGCCTTGGCGATGGCCACCGCTTCGGCCGCGCAGGCCTGCACGCCTTCGCGGGTGAGGCGGTCGGTCGAGGCAAAGCCCCAAGCGCCGCCTGCGATCACGCGAATGCCGATGCCCAGCGACTCCGATTCCGCGAGGGTGCCCACTTCGCCGTTTTTCACGGCGATGTCACGGTTGCGAATGTCCATTACGCGCGCGTCGGCATAGGAAGCGCCGCGGCGCTTGGCGGTGTCGAGCGCGAGATTGGCTAGATGCTGCATCGTGATCGATGGTCGTTTGGGATCGAATTTTCAGGCATCAATTTTCAGGGATTTCGATGGTATCCAGCGCTGCGCCCTGTGTCGAGGGAGAGTTTTTGCTCGCACAACAGCCCGTTTAATTGACGGGTAGAAATTGCGGCGAGCGATTGTTTTCTATCAGTTACAGCGAATTCTACCTTGCAGCCATTGACGGGTAGAAATTGAGGCAAAAATCGGGAAGCAGAGAGATAAAGAGGCAGGTACCGAAGCGCGATGTTTGTTCGCGCGGTCGCGCTTGGGGCCTCGTTTCTATCGAGCCGTCTTGCGCCGAATTTTTCTTCGTCATTCATCTTCTCGTTCCACGTTAACATCCGTGTCAAGTCGACAATTCATTGACGGGTAGGAAAAGTCCTACGGGCGATGGAGTTAGAGGGGGTGCAAAAAAATCGAAAGATGCGATTCAAGCGGTTCGTAGGCTCCGCAGATCTGCGGAGGGCTATTACCTGCGTGTCGTCCGCGATGCGAGTGGCTATAGTGGCGAGTGGCGAGACGGAACACATGCTGCGGGTAAAACGGCGCAGAGGGTGGCGCTACGCGCCAGTCTTTTATGTCGGAGCTGAAGCTCCGACCCCCTAAACGGCGACTGCAAGAACAACAGCAACAGCAACGGCAACGGCAAAGCAAAACCGCCCGCCTGAAGGCGGCCGCTACAAGAGCCAAGACAACGGCAACGGCAACGGCGACGGAACAGCAACGGCAAACCTGAAGGCGAGAGCGCTGATCCCCCGGTCAGCCGCGGGCAAAGACTTTTCGGAAGCTAAGGCCGCTATGGAAGGTCAAGCGGACTTCGAACTTGATCCAGTCGATGGTCCCGCGATCATCCTTCACGGTGGCTGGCGTGATGCGGGAATCGAGAATCAAGAACTCGCCACGGCCCACGTGGATCTTGGCCGCTTGGGCATCGGCGTCATCGATTTCGTCCGATGTGGCGTGGTTAGGAAAGAGGTTGATGTTCACTTCATGGTCCGCAACTTTGTAATCCGCGGGCGACTCAACGAAATAAAAATGGCGTGGCGTGAGGGCGACGGCCTCTTTGGCGGTGTATCCGTAAGCGGTGCTGAGGTAACGCTGGTTGAAGAAGTGATAGGGCGGCGTCGCGACGGAAACATAGTCATCCGGAGGGTCGGCGACGTCGCCTTTCTTGAATATCGAGATGCTCCAGCCGGAACCGACGTCCGGATCGGGATCGAGATGGAAAACGAGGCGGCGGTCGATGTCGTAATCGAACGGCTTGCCCCTCTCGACTTCCCCTCGGAAGACGAGATCCGGCGCGGGCGAATCGGCGGGCGCAGTTTGCGGCGATGGCGGAGTCGAGGCCTGGGGCTCAGCGGACTGGCGAGGCGCGAGAGCTGATGCCAGTGCGACGGTGATGAGACATATAGCAAAAGGCGAACGCATGAGAGCCACAGCAGTATAAAGCAAGAATCGCAGGGGAAAAGTAGGCACATTGGGCACCCGGCGGGCGGGTCTGAGACCCGCCCCTACAAAGCCCGGCCTGTCGCCTAAGACGCGTTAGATTCGGCACCCGGAAAATTGAAAGCGAACTGCGATCCAAGCGGCGGCGGGCGCACCCGGAAAGACAAGAGCAAACCGCGCCGATGGGCAATCTATTCCGTTCTCGAGCGGCTGGCGGGCGGAACGATGCCGTTCATGCGCACATATTCCACCATCTGGCCGTAAATGTCGTAGGCGTGAGCCGGGGCCCAGGCGGCCATGGCGACTCGCGTCTTGAACGGCACCGGCGTCTGCAGTGGCTCGAATGCATTTTCGGGAGTAATGGACGCAACGGCCTTGTGGCCCAGCGCGAAGGAATCGCGCAAGTACTGCATGATCTCGGCCTTACTCGTGAATGTGGGCATAGCTGGTCTGCCAGTGAAATGCTGCCCTAGAATCAAGTTGTAGTAAAAATTGTTCGCCCAGGCGATATGTTTCACCTGCTCGCCGAAGTTCCGCACTGTCTTGAATTCCCCATTCGTGGGCACGAATGAATACTTGTCTTCGGGCATCGCGTCTGCGATTCCAACGACCTGTTGCTCGATGATCGACAACTCCTTATCGAGCTCGGTGTTCAGGGTTGCAGGAGATGAGGCCGGCGGGGGCGGCTGCTGTGCAAAGCATGTGAGTGTAGAGGCAAAACAGAAAAATAACGCCAGTCCAAGACTGAGTGCTGTTTTCATCGTAATCCTCCGTTGCTACGGCGCATCCGCGAAGACCCACCTGACGCACAGAACGCGTCAGATGGGGCACCCGGAAAATCAAGAGCAAAGCCGGGCGGGTCTGAGACCCGCCCCTACAGGCCGGCAAGACAAAACCCGCAAGACAAAATCGCGAGGCAAAAACCGCAAAACAAAAGCCCGCGAGATAAAAAGAGACAACCAGGGTCAGTAGTAGTTGCTCGGGTACGGATGAGCCTTGTATTCGTCGGCGAGCTTGGCCATCCACGGATACCACTCGCGCCAGTTGGTCCTCAAGGCGTCGCCGTCGATGCGCTTGAACTCGATGCGATAAAAGTGAATCGGCACCGTGCCTGAGTTGTGAATTGTGTGCGGCGGCTGTGGAGCGGACGTTTCGCACGACGGCGCATCAAAGCCCTTAGGAGCGGGGCCGACACCGCCACCCTGTCCGTTGAGATCAACGTCGGCTCCGGATATTGCGTCCAGGGCAAGCACGGCTGGGTACGGGATTTCCGGCGATGTTCGACGTCTCGCCGGGTCGCACAGTCACTTCGACGAAGCGGACGTGCGGGTCTTCATAGAGCAATTTGTAATTATTGGGCGCTGCGTGGTACGAGTCGAGGACCGCCGGATAGGGCCACGCCTCGGAAAGCTTGGGCGCGTCGGCGGCAGGCTTCACGTTCTTGACAGGGAGCAGCGGATCGAGCATCCACGGATACCACTCTTTCCAGTTTTGCTGAATCCCGGCACCATCCACGCGCAGATATTCCAAGCGGTAGAAATGGTGTGGCCAGGTGTCCTGATTGGTCTCCGCATGCGGCGCCTGCGGCCCCATGGTCGCGCAGGTGGGAAATTGCATGCCCTGTGGAGCCAGCCCGCGGCCCTGTAGCGGACGCCTATCTGGATCGAGGGACACGTTGTATCCCTTGGGCGTCGGCGCGTCCACGGCGAATACCGAAGGCCACGGGTGTCCGTGCATCTGTCCGTGCACGCCCGGAAAGTATGCAACTTCCACGAAGCGCACGTGATTATCGATGTAGCGAATGTGATGAACTTCCGAGGCGGCGACGGCGGAATCGTCCTCGTCAGGATACGGCCAGTGCTGCGGCCAGTCGCCGGGGTTCAAGTGTTTCTGGGCCAGCGAGGCGCCTGTAGGGCGGCTTCGGCGCGTCGGGCGGAAGCGGCGGGGGGCCTGCGGGAACTGCCGCTGGATCTGACTGCGGCGCTGGGCTCTGCGCCCGTGCCGTCAGCCACAAACCAAGTGCCAGAACCGCTCCCAAAGGTACCGTAAACCAGCGAATGCTCACACGCTTCATGCTTACCCCCCCTAAAAGTCCTGGTTGATGTGAGAGAAGACTGCGTCTCAAGCCGGGATATTACAACAGACGCACGGGCGCGAGACAAGGTTGCGGCGAAGAGGAAAGCCGGGCGGGTCTGAGACCCTCCCCAACAAAAAACGAAAAGACGAAAACCGAGAGGACGAACCGCGTCACGATGCGGCGGCCGGGTGCGACGCAATCCTCGCGCAAGAAAAGCGGGAGCAAGGTCCCGCACTCCACAAACTGCGAAGACCCACCTGACGCCGAAGGCGCGTCAGATGGGGCACCCGGAAAATCAAAGGCAAATTCGAAGAGCGCAGACAAGAATGTCTGCGCCACGGAAGCTCACCCGGAAAAGCAAGAACGAAACGACTACGTGCCTTCGTTCCACGAAGCTAGGTAGTGCTCCTGATCGGGGGTGAGCTTGTCGATGGTGACGCCCATGGATTCGAGCTTGAGCTTGGCGATCTGCTTGTCGAGGTGATCGGGCACCGGGTACACGTCGGCCTTCAGCTCGCTCGCGTTCTTGATCATGTACTCCGCGGAGAGAGCCTGGTTGGCGAAGCTCATGTCCATCACGGATGCCGGATGGCCTTCGGCGGCGGCCAGATTGATCAGGCGGCCTTCGCCGAGCAGGTAGATGCGGCGGCCGTCCTTGGTGGTGTATTCCTCAACGAAGGGCCGCGCGGGCTTTTTGCCGTTGGAGAGCTTTTCGAGCGCGGGAATGTCGATCTCCACGTTGAAGTGGCCGGAGTTGCAGATCACCGCGCCGTCCTTCATTCGCTCGAAGTGCTCGTGGGCGAGCACGGACTTGTTGCCGGTGACGGTGATGAACACGTCGCCGAGCTTGGCGGCTTCGTTCATCGGCATCACGCGGAAGCCGTCCATCACGGCTTCGATTCCCTTCACCGGATCGATTTCGGTGACGATCACGTCTGCGCCGTGGCCCTTGGCGCGGCTGGCGACGCCGCGTCCGCACCAGCCGTAGCCGGCGATGACGACTTTCAGACCGGCGAGCAACAGGTTGGTGGCGCGAATGACTCCGTCGAGCGTCGACTGGCCCGTGCCATAGCGATTGTCGAAGAAGTGCTTGGTGAGCGCGTCGTTGACGGCGATCACCGGGAACTTCAACGTGCCGTCCTTGGCCATCGCGCGCAGGCGAATGACGCCCGTGGTGGTTTCTTCGGTGCCGCCGATGACGTCCTTGATGAGGTCGGTGCGCTTGGTGAGCAGCTGGGTGACGAGGTCGGCGCCATCGTCCATGGTGATTTGCGGTTTGTGGTCGAGCGCCGCGCTGATGTGCGAGTAATAGGTAGCGTTGTCCTCGCCCTTGATGGCGTAGGTGGGGATGTTGTAATCGCGAACCAAAGACGCGGCGACCTCATCCTGTGTGGAAAGCGGGTTCGAGGCGCAGAGCACCACGTCGGCGCCGCCATCGCGCAGGGCGATGGCCAGGTTGGCCGTCTCGGTGGTGACGTGCAGGCAAGCGGACATGCGGATGCCCTTCAGCGGCTGCTCCTTGATGAAACGCTTGCGAATCAGCTGAAGCACGGGCATGTGCTGGTTGGCCCATTCGATACGGCGCTTCCCCAGCTCGGCGAGAGCGAGGTCTTTCACATCACCTTTTACTTTGATTGCGGTTTCCACAAAAGCTCCTTTGAAATTTTTTAGACCAGTTCAAGAGGCAGGTTGCGGCCTGAAGAAAAGGCTGCCGGGCTAAAGACCCCGGCGCTACGTGAACCAAAGGCAAAGGCAGCCGCTACGAAACCCTCGCGTTAGCTGCGGGACGCGCCCACCGAGACGCCCGAGGCAGCTTCCTTGCGAATGGCGTCGGCCTTGTCTGTGCGCTCCCAGGTGAAACCCGGACCCGTGCGGCCGAAGTGTCCGTAGGCCGAGGTGGCGCGGTAGATGGGGCGGCGCAGATCGAGCGTTTCGATGATGCCCTTAGGCGTGAGCTTGAAGAATGCGCGGATCAGTTCGGTGATCTGCGCGTTGGGAATGGTTCCGGTGCCGAAGGTATCGGCCATGACCGAGACCGGTTCGGCAACGCCGATGGCGTAGGCCAGCTGCACTTCGATCTTGCGAGCCAGGCCCGCGGCGACGATGTTCTTCGCGACGTAGCGCGCCATGTAGCAGGCCGAACGATCGACCTTGGACGGATCCTTGCCTGAAAATGCACCGCCGCCGTGGCGCCCGTAGCCGCCGTAGGTGTCCACGATGATCTTGCGGCCGGTAAGACCGGCGTCACCCATCGGTCCGCCGGTAACGAAGCGGCCCGTGGGATTGACGTGAATTTTAGTGTGCTTGTCGAACATCGCGGCGGGGACAACGGGCTTGATGACTTTTTCGATTACGGCGTCGCGCAGGTCGCCGTGGGAAACCTTCTCACTATGCTGCGTGGAGATGACCACGGTGTCGACGCGAACGGGGCGGCCTTCGACGTATTCGATGGAGACTTGAGACTTGCCGTCAGGGCGGAGGAAATCGACCACGTTCTTTTTGCGGACTTCAGCCAGCTTGTGGCAGAGCTGATGCGCGAGTTGAATGGGCATGGGCATCAGTTCGGGAGTTTCATCGCAGGCAAAGCCGAACATCAGGCCCTGGTCGCCGGCGCCGCCGGTGTCAACACCCATGGCGATGTCGGGCGACTGCTTCTTGATGGTGGAGATGACGCCGCAGGTTTCGGCGTCGAATCCGAATTTGGCGCGGGTGTAGCCGACGTCGCGAACCACTTCACGGGCGACGTCGGAGAAATCGACATATGTCGTAGTGGTGATCTCACCAGCGACGACTATGAGGCCGGTGGTGACGAGCGTCTCGCAAGCCACGCGACCCTTCGGGTCGTTCGTTAGGACGGCGTCTAGAACGGCGTCAGAAATCTGATCGGCAATTTTGTCAGGGTGCCCTTCGGTCACCGATTCCGAGGTAAACAGGAACTTTTCGTGGGCTTGCGCCAAAGCAGTATCCTCCGAGAGAGTGAGAGGCAAGCGTCGGACCGAATGCAATCCTTCGCAATATGAGAAACATCGACGCTAGCACACGGTTTGAGACGGTGTCAACGATATGCAGGGAAAGGGCTTAAACAAAGGTCGAATGGGTCCATCGGACGCTTGAAGTTCCGCGTTCTTGCTCGTCGACCGATGCCCGCGAGATGAGAAGAGCAAAAGCGCCTCGCGGCGGAGGGGAGGCGCTACGGAGTGCGAGGCGCGTTGATCATGCTTGGCGTCCCACCCTTGGACGGCGAAGGGTGGCGCACCCGACGGAGACTCCTCGCGGCGGAGGAGCGGGCTAGGCGGTCTCCGGGACTTCGCGCTTGTGCACGAGGTAGGCGCGGATGAAGGGATCGAGGTCGCCGTTGAGCACTTTGTCGACATCGCCGCGTTCGAGCTTGGTGCGGTGGTCTTTGACCATCTGGTAGGGCTGCATAACGTAGGAGCGAATCTGGCTGCCGAAGCTGATGTCGGATTTCGTGGCGTCGAGCTTGGCGACGTCGCCGCGGCGCTTTTCGAGTTCGAGTTCGTAGAGGCGAGAGCGCAGAACCTTCATGGCGATTTCGCGATTCTTGTGCTGGCTGCGCTCGTTCTGGCACTGAACGACGATGCCGCTGGGCAAGTGCGTGAAGCGGACGGCGGATTCGACCTTGTTGACGTTCTGGCCGCCATGGCCGCCGGCACGAAATGTGTCGATGCGCAGGTCTTCGGGCTTCACGACGATCTCGATGCGGTCGTCGATTTCGGGAATCACGAAGACGGAAGCAAACGAAGTGTGGCGGCGAGCCGCCTGGTCGTATGGCGAAATCCGCACCAGTCGATGGACGCCGCTTTCGCCGTATAGCAAGCCGAAAGCGTTTTCACCTTCCACCTGCACGGTGGCGGATTTGATTCCCGCTTCTTCACCGGGCGTGGAGTCGAGAATGGTAGCGCGAAGGCCCTTTGTTTCCGCCCAGCGGAGATACATGCGCAGGAGCATCTCGGCCCAGTCCTGCGATTCGGTGCCACCGGCGCCGGGCTTGATGGTGACGATGGCGTTGAGCGCGTCGCTCTCGCCGCTGAGCAGAGTCTTCGTTTCGAGTTCGGCGACGAGCGCGTCGGCCGAGGCGAGTTCCTTGGCGATGTCTTCGAGAATCGACGCGCGCTGGGCGTCGTTTGATTCTTCGCGCGCCATTTGGAAATAGGTTTCGAGGTCGCTCGCCTTGGTGTCGAGCGCGGCGGCTTCCGAGACGCGGCTTTCGAGCTGTTTGCGCTGCTGCAGGACGGCTTGCGCCTTCTGCTGGTCTTCCCAAAAATCGGGGGCGCTGACTTTGTGTTCGAGTTCGGCTAGTTGTTGCTGAGCGGAGGGAGCGTCAAAGACAGCTCCGCACGAGTTCCATGCGCTTGGTGAGCTCGGCGGAGCGCTGCTGAAGATCTTCGATGTGTTCGGCCATGGATCGATTCTACTCGGGAAGCTCGGAAATGCGAAACGTGAAGAATCCCTTACGAAGTCTGCGGAGACTCTAATCTTCCGTTAGCGAGAGCCCTCATGCAGGCCTTCAAAAACCTGTGAAACATATGAACCTGCGGAAACTATAGAACTCGAATAGCCAAATCGTCTGACACGCACTGAAATCGAAATAGAAAAGGTCGTAGCGGAATATGTCGTTTCCGATTGTGACTGGATTCCACTCTTCGAACGCGAGATCAATCTCCCGGTCACCGAGAGAAGCGTCTGCATGTAGACAACGAAACTGAACGTCCGCTGGCAAAGGCAATGCCGAACGATGATAGAAGAGGCCACGCACAATCCGATGGAGTGCGATTTCTATACGATGGCCTTCAATCCTCAGCGCTCCCGAAGCTCTGTCGTAATCCCTAATAAGTCTGCTGGCAAATCCAAGACTCTCAGGCCTTCCTAGGTTATTGATCGCCCGAATCGAATCAGCGTTCTCCTTCGGAAATTTTTGAGGATCCATGCCCGTCATTATTGCCAGGCGAAAGTATTCATCATTTTTGGAGAACTCCTTGTTGCAGCGAATACAACAGGGAACGGTGATCAAGTTCGACGGCTTAGGCTTGCTAAAAAGCGATTCTGGGGGAACATGATCGCGGGTAATGTCATTCACATCACCGCAATAGCAGCATTTCGATGTCGTGGTGCTCATAGAAGTTCTTCAACTATGCCCAGCGTAAACTTTCAGTACGTCCTGATCAAGAGTCCGCTGGCATAGGCCTGGTCATTCACGCTCTCTTCGCGAGCGCGGTGCCGAGCAAGACGAGGGAGGCGAGAACGCAGAGCCAGGCGAGCCAATCGCCGAGGCGGGTGTAGGGTGTTAGGCCGGTGCGGAAATCGTAGGGGGCGTTGAGTTCGCCGCGGACGTCGGTGGGCATTTCGGCGACGATGCGGCCGTAAGGATCGACGGACACTGTGTAGCCGTTGTTGGTGTCGCGCAGGAGCCAGCGGCGGTTTTCGACGGCGCGCACGCGCGCCATCATCAGGTGCTGCGCGGGAGCGGCGGAGCGGCCGAACCAGCCGTCGTTGGAGATATTGATGAACAATTCGGCGCCGTTCTTCGTAAATTTGCGCACCGCTTCCGGGAAAACCGCTTCGTAGCAAATGTAGACAGCGAAGCTGCCGCCTGAAACCTGGCCGACGGCGTATTGCGCGCCGGGCGTGAAGTCTCCGATGTCGGCGGTGAGCTTGCCGGTGAAGGCGAGCCAGCGGCGCAGCGGAACGTATTCGCCGAAGGGCACCAGGTGAATCTTGTCGTAGCTGAAAACGCGGCGGCCGGAGGGATCGAGCAGCACGGCGGTGTTCCCTGCCATCCACATTCCGGCGGCGTTTTTCTTCCAATCCTCCACACCGACCAGGAAAGGCGAGCCGGAGTCGCGGGCGATCTGGATGGCGCGCGGGGCGAAGCGCTGATCCTGCAGGCTGAAGGGCGCGGGCACCTCCGGCCAGACGATCAGGCCCGGCTCTTGCGTGGCGGCGCCGATGCTGATTCTTTGCAATTCGTCCAGATCTCCGGAGTGAAGCTCGATCCAGTTCGTGGGATATTCCTCGGATTGCGGAAAATTGGTCTGCACCAGATGCGCGACCTGGGTCGCCGGCGCGAACGGAACCAAGCGCGAGCCGCTGTGTGCCACGAGCAGCATCAGCCCGCTCGAGACGATCACCGCCTTCCACGCGCGCTGCCTGCCTGAGAGGATCGCGTAAGCCAATAGCGCGCCGAAGCCCGCAACCAGAAGGCTCAGGCCGTAGATTCCCGTGAGGACGGTCAACTGCACGAGCGCCAGATTGCCGCTCGCGGCGTAGCCGATCAAATTCCACGGAAAGGCGAAAATCGGCAAGTGCGCGCGCACGAACTCGACCATCACCCACAGGAACGGGGCGAGCGCGCAGGCGAACACGCTTCCCTTCCGCGAAGCCAGCGCAACTCCCCAGGTAAAAATGGCGCAGATGATTCCTCCGGCAAGGCCCACGAGCGCGAGGATGGCGGCGGAAGTCCAAGGGTCGACGTTGCCGTATTGCTGCATGACGACATCGATCCAAGTTAGCGACAGCGGATAAAAAACAAGACCCTGAAGCAGGCCGTAGACAGGCGCGACGGCCGGGCGGGCGCCGTAGGCCGCGAGGATGAGTAGCGTGACGGAAATCCAGGCCAGCAGGGGGACGTTGTAGTTGGGAAAGGCGAGAGCCAGAGCTGCGCCGCTCGAGAGTGCGAACAGCGCGCGCGCATACCAGGGGAAATTCATTCGGCAGCCATTCTACAGGCGTACGCGGGAAATTCAGCGCGCGTTCATTATTGGGCACAAAGGCGGGGCGCAGCGAGCGTCCTACGCGTCTGGTGACCACATGCTGCGGGTGGAGCGGCGCAATGGAAGGCGCTTCGCGCCGAGTGCTTATGTGGGAGCTGAAGCTCCGACCCCCTAAGAACCTGTCGCCGCTTTTGGGTGCGATAACACTCGTCATGCGGCAAATGGATACAACCGCCCCGCGAGAAAACATTTTGAGGTCGTGCGGCACCCCTATAAGAACAATTCCGCCAATCGGGAGATTGGCGTTCCCAGGGGGCTACGGCGCGCTCACGCGCGGCCTCGCTCGGGCTGACACCGCGACGGGATAGGCGCCTGAGGTAGATGGAGCGTTGAAGCAGCATCCTTGCGAAATCGTGAGGCGAGCTGTCATGCTCGGCAGGGCGGGTCACAGACCCGCCCCTACAAAGGCAGGATTACGAGGCGGGCCTGCGAATCACGTCGCAGAAATTCTTAGCGCTTGGTGATGGCTTTGAAGCCGGCTTTATCGAGGGCTGTTTTGGCGGCGTCGGCGGCGCGTTCGTCCGTATACGGCCCCACCTGCACGCGGTAGAAATTGTCGGAGGTAGGAGTGACGACGAAAGCGGGAAATCGTTTCTGCTGGAGCTCGTCAGCCATGGCCAGCGCGTCGCCCTGGCGCGTGAGCGCGGCAATCTGCAAAACGATGGAGCCCTTGACCATGTGGGGCGCCTGGTATCGAGCGGCGGCCGGCACGGTTTTCGGAGCAGACTCCTCGGAACGGGGCGCAGCAGGCGCGGGCGCAGGCGCAATAGCCTTGGGCGCCGGCTCAAGATGGTCCGATTTCTTCTGGGTGTAGAAATCCCACTCGTTGGCAGCAGGAGCCGAGGATGCCGGCGTGCCGTTCACCGCGGGAGTTGGATTGCTGCTATCTCGATCAGGCGAAGCGTCTGACGTGCGACCGGGCAGCGCAGTTCGGCTGGCGATGGATTCGGCGGCGTGCACCGCTCCGCCGTACTGCGTCTTGCCCATCACATAGCCCAGGCTGAAGAACACGCCGCAAAGCAGAACGACGCCTAGAAATAGGCCCACCAAGTGCCGGCTTTCGAGCACACGGTCTGAGCCGCTGCGTCTTCCGCTTCCCCCAGCCATCTTTTAGCCTTCCTCAGTGATTGCTACTTACTGGCTACTTTTTCTCTGGCGCTTGTGGCCTTAATCCACTGCGAAATGATATCGATAGGCAACGGGAAAATCACCGTCGTATTTTTTTCGACGCCTATTTCAGTTAACGTCTGCAAATAGCGCAGCTGGATCGAAGCCGGCTGCTTCTCCAGCACTTCGGCCGCCTGCGCCAGTTTTGTCGAGGCCTCGTACTCGCCCTCGGCGTGAATGATCTTGGCCCGGCGCTCGCGCTCCGCCTCAGCCTGCTTGGCGATGGCGCGCTGCATATTCTCCGGAATATCGACTTGCTTGACCTCAACCTTCGTAACCTTGATACCCCAAGCCTCCGTATCCTGGTCAAGGATTTGTTGCAACTTGGCGTTTACCTTTTCGCGCTCCGAGAGGATGGCGTCCAGCTCGAACTGGCCGATCAGGCTGCGGAGGGTGGTCTGCGCCAGCTGCGAAGTGGCGTAGAGGTAATTGGCGGGCTGGGAAAGGGCCAGATTCGCGTCCATCACGCGGAAGTAGCAGACCGCGTTTACTTTTACAGACACGTTGTCCCGAGTGATCACATCCTGCGGCGGCACGTCGAGCGTCTCGATGCGCAGAGACATGCGCGTGAGCTTGTCGATGGGATAGAGCACGAGCTGCAAGCCCGCGCCCTTGGCTTCCGGAAGCATGCGCCCCAGGCGCAGCACCACGCCGCGCTCCCACTCCTTGATGACGTAGACGGAATTGAAAAGCCAAAACAGAAAAATCACCAGCGCGGCCAACAACGCGATTGTTGCGAAATCCAAATTCATCACTGCCTCCTCGAATCTCTCACTCTACGAATTTGCCGGGTGCGGGGGATGCACGGGCTCGACGTGTAGCGTGAGACCATCCACTTTCTTAACGCGCACGCGAGCGCCCGCCGGAATGCTCTGAGCGGCGCCGGCGAGGGCGCGCCATAATTCTCCGTGCACGCGCACCATGCCCGGCTCGCTGCCGCCGTGTAGCGCTTCGGTGACTTCGCCCACCTCGCCGATCATTTCTTCCTTTCCGGTAGAGACCTTCCAGGAGCGCGAGCGCAGAACCAGGCGCATCAGCACAACGGCGATGACCGCGAACGGCAGAGCCACGCCCAGCGCGGTCGAGAGATGCACGCCCATCCCGGTGATGGGCGACTGGATCAGCAGGAGCGCCCCGAGCATCATGGATACGAAGCCGCCCACGCCGAGAATTCCATGGGTGGGAAATTTCGCCTCCAGCACGAATAGCGAGAGCGCCAGCGCAATGAGCAGGAGGCCGGTGAGGTTCACGGGGAGCAAGTGCATGGCGAAAAGCGCCAGGACGATGGAGATGCCGCCGATGACGCCGGGCGCGAACAGCCCGGGGTGAGTGAACTCGGTGTACAGCCCGAGAATACCGACGATGAGCAGAATGTAAAAGGCGTCCGGCTGGACGATGCGCGTAAGAAACTTTTGCCGCGCAGTCATTTCGCGCGCGACAACCGCTGGATGGTCAAGCACAAGTTGCACCGAGGAACCATCGAAGCGCGTAATGGTGCGGCCATTGAGGGCGGCGAGGAGCGCTTCGGGTGACGGCTCGACGAGATCGATCAGCTTGCCATCGAGCGACTCCTTCTCGCTGAAGGCCTTGGCATCGCTCACTGCCGTCGCGGCGAGATCCACGTTGCGTCCGCGCTTGCTGACGTAGCTGCGGAGGTAGGCGGTGGCTTCATTCACGATTTTCTTGTGCAGGGTGTCGTCGATCTGCACGGGCTGGCCCCCGATGGCCATGATCGGCGAGGCTGCGCCAGTGTCCGTGCCAGGGGACATGGCGGCGACATCGGCTGAGAGCAGAATAAAAAATCCCGCCGAAGCAGCGCGCGAGCCGGTGGGGTAAACGTAATTCACTACCGGCACGGGCGATTGGAGAACGGCCTGGATGATGCTGCGCATGGAAGTGTCCAGCCCACCCGGAGTGTTGATGGTGATCAGCACCAGGCTGGCGCCCTGACGCGCAGCGTCATGGATACCTTCGACGATGTAATCGGCCAGCACCGGCTCGATTTCGCCGTCAATGCGAAGTTGGACGACCGTCTGAGTTGCGGCGGAAGACGGTGCGGGCGCCTGGGCGGCGCGCGCCACAGGGCGACTCGCGACGGCCAGCAATATTCCCACGGCTATACCTGCGCAGGCACTCCAGCGCAGAATCGACCGGGAAGCCAACCGGCGAGTCATCTCGAACGCGGATTATAGCAAGATACGGCGGGGCGGGCGCGCCTTTGCGCGGGAGGCGCGCTCGGGCAGCGCGAGGGATGAAGTTACGAGGGGGTTTTTCCGCTGCCGGCGCCGTCAGCGTCAGGGGGTACAAGCGGCGGCAGCTGCAACGCTTCGCGCACTCGTGGATTCTGAATCACCGGCTTGAAATCCATATCCGTGGCCGCAGCCGCGAAATTCTTGTAGCCATCGTCGCGCGCGAGCTTCAGGTATTGAACGGTGCGGTCGGCATCGCCGATCTTCGCGAAAGACTTGGCCAGCAGGAAAAAGAGCACGCCGGGATCGGCGGCGGTGCGCTGCTCGATCAACGGCCCGCTGCCGCCGTGACGCGTGAAAATGTCGGGATCGAGCGCCAGCGCTTTGCCGAATGCGTCGAGCGCCTTGGCGAATTGGTGATTGCCGGCATAGGCGTATCCCAGGTTGCTGAATACGGTGGGGCGCTTGGGGTCCACGTCGAGTGCCTTGCGGTAATACTTGATGGCCCTGCCGTAGCGCTCGGCGGTGTATTCAACGGTGCCAAGATTATTGAGCGCCGTGGCGAATTTTTTGTCCACGCTTAGCGCTTTCTTGTAATAGCGCTCGGCGAGCATTGAATCCCCCAAGGTTTGGTAAGCCACGCCGGTTTTGTTCAGCACCCGAGCGTTGCGCGGGTCGTCTTTGAGAATGTCCTCGTAGGCGTGCGCGGCTGCGAGGTAGTCTTTCTGCGCGCTCAAGACGTCGGCGTGAGTTTCGGCGTTTTGCCGCGGGGTCGGGGGAGCATCCGTGGACGGAGATGCAGCGATCTGCGGCGATGACGTTGAGGGAGTGCGAGAATCCTGACCGGCCGGGCTGGGATAACCGCCGACGACCGTTAGTAGCATAACGAAGGCCAGAAGCTGTCATGGTGCCCTTCTGTTCGCACTGCTGCGCGGACCGGCGCTTGCTGGAACTACTGCTGCGGTTGCGGCTTCGAGTTATCCGCCGGCGGCGGTTGCTTGCTTCCGCCAAAGATACCAAAGATGTGGTCGAAAAATCCTTTTTTCTTCTGGGGTTCCTGCGCCGGCTGATCATCCGTAGAGGAGCCGGCATTTTGCCCCTTCGGCTTGGAGGCCGCCGCGTTCGCCGAAGAATCGCTCGACGGGTTGGACTTGTCGCCGCCGCCGAACAAGTGCGACATCCAGGAACCGGACTGCGCTACGTGCCCGCCTCCGTGCAGATCGCAGTACTGCGTCGGTTCACTCCCGCTGACGAAATATTCCTGGGTGCTCTGCGGGCAGGAAGGCGTTGGCTAGCTGGCCGCTCTGCGGATCGACCATCACCTGCAGGATTCCCGCAGGCGGATCGAAATCCTGAGTGTTGTGATAGGCCGGCAGGGCCACTGCGCGCTTCATGAACTCCGCCCACACTGGCGCGGCTGCCTGTCCGCCGGCCAGGTTCAGGTCGCGATTGTCGTCGAAGCCGATCCACACCACGCAGAGCAGGTTCGAGGTGTAGCCCGCGAACCATCCGTCACGCGACGTGCCGGTCTTGCCCGCGGCGGGCGCGGTAAAACCGATCTGGCGCACCGGGTAGCCGGTGCCGTGATTGATGACGTCTTCCATCAAGCTCGTAACGAGGAAAGCCACTCGCGGATCGAGTACGGCGCGGGTCTGCGGAGCATTGGTTTCCTCGGCAGTTCCATTGGCGGCCACCACCCGGCGGATGAAGAGCGGTTCGGCGCGCGTGCCGTTGGTGGCGAACGCCGTGTATCCCGCGGCCACGTCGATAGGCGTCATTTCATAAGCGCCCAGCGCCACAGCCGGTGTGGCTTGAATATTGGAGCCCAAGCCCATCTGCCGCGCGACCTGCACCACGCGCTGGTAGCCGATCATCTCTGCGACCTTGACGGTAGCCACGTTGAGCGAATGCATCAGCGCGTCCCGCACGGTCACGGTGCCGCCAAACTCCTGGCCGTAGTTGTTCGGCGTGTACTCCTTGCCGTCGAACTCAAAGGTTGTGGGTGAATCATCCACGGTGGTTGCCGGAGTCACCACCGGCTGAAGTCCCTGGACGGCATTGTCAAAAGCTGCCGCGTACACAAACGGCTTGAAGACGGAGCCAGGCTGGCGGCGGGCCACCGCGTGGTTGAGCTGGCTTTCGCCGTAGTCCCGGCCGCCGACGAGCGCGCGGATTTCACCGGTGCGAGGATCCATAGCTACCAGCGCGATCTGGGCCGGAGGCACCGCCTCTCCCTTTTTCTTCCAGGCGGCGTAGCGGCGGGCCAGAAGCTTGTCCACATTCTGAACGCCGATCTGCACCGCCTCGGTGGCCGCACGCTGGAGATCCGGATCGAGCGTGGTGTAAATGCGATAGCTCTGGTTTTCGAGGTCCGTCTCGGAAACTCTCTCGAGCAGGTGGTCTTTGACCATATCCACGAAGTACGGAGCCGAGCTGCTCAAAACCCCGCCACTGACGAATTTCAACTTGGCTTTGCGTGCGGCAGCTTCTTCGGGCGCGGTGAGGTAGCCATCCTCTACCATGGCGGCAAGCACGCGGTCGCGCGCTTCCTCCGCACGGTCCGCGTGCCGCTCGGCGGTGGAGTAGCGGTTCGGAGCGCGAATGATGCCGGCCAGAAATGCGGCTTCGCCGGCGCTCAGCTCGCGCACGTCCTTACCGAAGTAAGCCTGAGCGGCTTCACCGAAGCCGCGGATGGAAAAGCTGCCGCGGTTGCCCAGATAAATGTCATTGGCGTACAGCTCGAAGATCTGCTGCTTGGAAAAGCGCTCGTTGATCTCCGCGGCCATGAGGATTTCCTTCACCTTGCGCCGCCACTCGCGCTTGGTGGAGAAAAAGAAGGTGCGCGCCACCTGCATGTCGATGGTGCTGGCACCCTGCGCCTTGTGGCCGCGGGTCAGATCGTAGAAGGCCGCGCCGAACACGCGAACCACGTCGAGAGCCCCATGCTCGAAGAAGCGCTTGTCCTCGGCCGCCAGCACGGCGTGAACCATCACCGGAGGCAGATCCTCAAAGCGTACGACGCGGCGTTTTTCACGGGTGCTGTCGAACAGATTGGTCACAACTTGCGGCTCGATGGCTGCGGAATCCAGCTGGGCGCTATCGGCGAGCTGCGTGATGTGCGAAATCTGGGAGCCGGAAAAATCCACGGTTAGGCCGTTGTGTCCCTCGAAGTAAGAATCCTGCGAAGGCTCGATCTTTACCGTCGAACCCTTGGCCTGGAACACCCCGGGCGAGCCGGCGACGGGGCTCTCCTGATATCCGGCGCGCAGCAGGTAGCTCGAGAGGTCCGCGGCGCGCAACGGCTCGCCCACGTAAATGCGGCCGGGAGCGGAATAAACGCGCGAGGTATTCTGGTAGATCTGGCCGGTCAATCGCTCATTGATCAAACGCCCAAACTGCACGTAATAGTAGGCGAATACCACCGTGACGGTGAGCATCACGGCGAGCACCACCCCGAGCACGGTCAGCCCTATGCGAGAGGTCCAGAAGCCGCGGGCAAGTCGAATGCGCAAAATCTTCCTCCGCTGACGAGCAGCGTTCTATGAGGTCCGACCAAACAGATGGCTGAGTATATAGACCGGGCACGGCAAGCGCGGGCCACTATGATGGGATGCCGTCTTGAGGGCGCGCGCCTACGCCATCTCCTATTTTAGATGGTGTGGTTATCCGCGTGGGGATGAAATTCTGGAGTCCACTGATAAACCACCAAGTCGATAGGCACGGCATAATCCAGTGAAATGTCGACCGTACCGTTGCCCAGGTTGACCTGGATAGCTTCGCGTTTGGCAGGAATGCCAAGATCCTCCGCCTTCTTCATGATGTCGTCGCGGATGTCCTCCGCGTTTCGCTTGGGGTAGCCGGTGAGTGCGAAACGGGATTCGCTGTTGAGAGCGTCTTGAAATTGGTAGTTGGCGAAATACACCGGCACCACCTTGACCGCCGCGAAAATCATCGCGCCCACGATGGCGAGTGAGAAGAGGAATTTCAGTCTCGATCCGCCGTGTTGTCTGAAATCCGATGATCTATCCATGGCCTACTCCTAAAGCGGCTCCGCTCCCGGCCGCCTGATATGTTCGGCGGGGGCATTAGTACCAGTACTGTGAAGTTACCACAGACACAGAGGCTCAGGGGAACGCGGCAATACGGGTGTTTGCGATCAGTAAACGCTGCGGCGGCGCTAATAGGCCTTGGCGAAGATGGCCCTTTCGGTGGCTGCGGCGCCACAATAGATGCACTTACCGCCGCCGCCGGGCTGCTCCAGAGGGATACATCGCATGGTGGCCTTGGTCTCTTCCTTGATCTTTTCCTCACAAGCCACGCCGCCGCACCACCAGGAGAGGGCGAATCCCTTTTCGACCGCCTTCTTGAAGTCCTCATACCCGGCCGGATCGGCGGTGTTCGCTTCGCGGAAAGCCAGCGCGCGGTCGTACAGCGATTTCTGAATTTCCACCAGCATCTGTGAGACGGCATCCGCGATGCCCTGCTGCGGCACGAAGGACTTCCCTTCCTTCCCGGGCCGGTCGCGGCGCGCCAGCACCACGGAATTCTTGGCAACGTCCTTGGGGCCTAGCTCCATACGGAGCGGGACGCCGCGCATCTCCCAATCGTTGAACTTGAAGCCGGGGCTCATGCCTTCGCGCTCGTCCATCTTCACGCGGATGCCTGCATCGACCATCTCGCGCCGCAGGCGGTGCGCGTTTTCCAGCACGCTGGCCTTTTCTTCGTCGGTTTTGAAGATCGGCACGATGACGATCTGATAGGGCGCCAGGCGCGGCGGCAAGATCAGACCCTGGTCGTCTCCGTGCACCATGATGATGGCGCCGACGAAGCGCGTGGAAAGTCCCCACGAAGTCGTCCAGCAGTGCTGCAATACGCCGTTCTTATCAAGGTAGCGAATCTCGAAGGCCTTCGCGAAGTTCTGGCCCAGGTTGTGCGAGGTTCCGGCCTGCAGAGCTTTGCCATCGCCCATCATGGCTTCGATGGAATAGGTTTGATCCGCGCCGGCGAAGCGCTCGGCGGCCGATTTTCGCCCGGGGATCACCGGCACAGCCGCTTCGTTGACCGCAAAATCGGTATATACGTCGAGCATTTGGCGCGTTTCGGCTTCACCCTCTTCGGGGGTGGCGTGGGCGGTGTGGCCCTCCTGCCAGAAAAATTCCAGGGTGCGCAGAAACAGCTTCGTGCGCAATTCCCAACGCACCACGCTGTTCCACTGATTGATCAGCACCGGCAGGTCGCGATAGGACTGAATCCACTTGGCATAGGCGTGTCCGATGATCGTTTCCGACGTGGGGCGAATCACCAGCGGCTCTTCCAGCTCTTCGCCACCGCCGTGGGTCACAACCGCAAGCTCGGGCGAAAATCCCGCCACGTGCGATTTTTCCTTTTCGATGAAACTCCGCGGAATGAGCAGCGGGAATGCGGCATTTACGTGCCCGGTAGCCTTGAAGCGCTTGTCCAGCGCGGCTGTGATGTTCTCCCAAAGTGCCCAGCCGTAGGGCCGCACGATCATGCAACCGCGCACCGGCGCGTAATCGGCCAGTTCTGCGCGCAGCACCAACTGGTTGTACCACTCGGAAAAATCTTCGGCCCGCGTCGTCAGTTTCAGGTCGGACATGAATCTCCAATGGGATAAAAAGCAAAGTGAATAGAACGGAGAAGGTTAGAGAACTCTTCCGGCGAAGTCAATTCGCCCGGGCGAGTCGATCACCAGCCGGGTTAGCCGGCCCAAAAGCGTCCCGCCCCCACCTGTCAATTGTGCTAGGCCTGACTTTCGGTGATCTAGTGTACAGTTAACGGCGAAAAAGACGGCCGGTTGTGCTGGGCGCCTTCAGGCAGCGGCGCTCGAGTGCAGGCCGGGGGCAATACGACCCGAATACATTCCACTGCAAAGGAATCCTTGATGAACTCAAAGAAGAGATTAGTAACGGCGGCCCTGTTCAGCACATTCGTGCTCGGCCTGCTCCTGCTCGCTGTCGCCGCTCCTTGCCGCGCGCAAGCCATAGCATCTCCTAACGGTGAATACCTCATCGGAGCCGATACCGCAGGTACGGCCGCGGTGCCGAATTCGGCGGCCGCCGGGGCGGCCTCGGCTGCTGATGCCGCCGCAGGTGACCCGAGTTCGGCCACCGACGTCGCCGCGGCAGCTGCTTCCGCTACCGCCAGTGCCGCTCAAGTGGGCTTGCCGGCGCCCGACACCGGGTGGCATTTCAGTGTAGCTCCTTACCTTTGGACCCCCTGGATCTACGGAACGATCGGCGTGAACGGGAACAACGCCGACTATTATGTGGACCCGAGTCAGCTATTCACGCATTTTCGGTTTGGCCTGCTAGGGCTGGTGGACACGCGCTACAAGCGAATCGTTTTGCCGGTAGATATTTTGTGGCTGAGGCTCGGCGATGATAGAGCGTTTCCGCGCATTCCCAATGAGACATTTGCAAACATAAAATTTGACTTATTCATGCTCACCCCTAAGGTCGGTTACCGGGTGATCAATATGACAGCGATCAAGGTTGACGCTCTTGCGGGATTCCGATACTTCCATTTCGGAGAGAATCTGAGCTTCAATCCCCCGCATCCGAATCTTAATTTCTCCGGGTCCCAGAACTGGGTGGATCCATTGGTCGGAGGTCGCATTATCGGCTCTCTCTCCCCCAAGGCCGAAATCGCGATTGCCGGCGATGTCGGCGGCTGGGGTGTCGGTTCACAATCGGACTTCCAGGTCGGAGGCTTTCTCGGTTACAGGATCAAACCGGCCATCACATTGCAGGCCGGCTATCGCTATTTGGATGTCGATTATGTGACCGGCAACAGCCTCTTACACTTCATAATTTCAGGCCCGTTAGTTGGTGTAACCATCGACCTCAAGTAAGGCCGCGGGAGAAGTCGGGGCGAGAACAGCCTGGACATGTAGTTAGGTTATCGGATCCTGACTCGCTGGGGCGATATTCGAGGAAACGCCAGCCCCAGCGGGCCGTCTAATGCACATATGCGCCTCTCCCTGCGACTCTTTCGAATCTTCGGTGTGCTTCTGCTGTTGTGCTGCTCCCTGGGCGTGGCGGCCTACGCTCAGGCCGTGGCTGAATCCCATGCGCAGGTGCAGTTGATTGCGGAGGAAAGTGCGTACCAGCCGGGACGCCCGCTCTGGGTAGGTGTGCTCTTCCACCTGGATGGCGGATGGCACGTCTACTGGCAAAATCCGGGAGACTCCGGGACGCCTCCGAAAATTCAATGGGCCGTGCCGCAGGGATTTCACGCCGGAGCGACGCACTGGCCGCGTCCCATGCGGATGGGCAAAGGGTCGGTGATCGACTACGGCTACGAAAATCAGCTGCTGCTGATGGCGCCCGTTATGGCTCCGGCAAACGCCACCGGGCCGGCTACGATCGCAGCGGAAGTGAAGTACGTCGTGTGCCGGGAAATCTGCATTCCGGGGAAGGCGCAGTTGAGCCTGCCCGTAGCGCGAAGCACGGATCGTGTCGAACACTTCTCCGATTCGCACCAACTTTTCCAAAGTACGCGAGAGCAATTCCCCAAGCCTCCACCGACCGCGTGGAGGATTTCGGGGCGATCGAACAAGAACAGCTTCGAGCTTATGGTTCGCGGCGCCACCTCGCCGAAAAGTGCGACGTTCTTCCCGCTCGACCCTGCGGTGATCGACAACTCCGCTCAGCAGGCGCTGTCTGCCATGGATGGCGGCTTCGCGTTGGCGCTGGAAAAATCGGAATTGCTGACCAAGCCTGTGCTGTCACTGCGAGGAGTATTAGACGTCCCCGGCATGGGCGCGTTTGAGCTCGCCGTTCCGATTGTCCAATAGGTCGCTCAACGGGTCGCCCAATCGGTCGCCGCAGCCGGGGATAGCGCTATACTTCTGTTAATGGCGGCCCGGCAAGCGGGTGCCAATGGCGGGCCGCCGCGGCGGCCTTAGGCGAACGAGCATGGAGGGAACCATGAAGAGAGCAGCAACCGTATTGATGGCACTCGTATTTTGCGTCGGATTAGCGCTGACCGTCGCGCGGGCCGCCCGCGTTGGCGAGCGCGCACCCGACTTCACGGCCACCGACAGTAACGGACAAACCCACAAGCTTTCCGAGTACGCCGGCAAGTACGTGGTGCTCGAATGGACCAACCGGGGTTGCCCCTACACGCAGAAGCACTACAGCAGCGGCAATATGCAGAACCTGCAGCGCGAATGGACTGCGAAGGGCGTCATCTGGCTCACGGTAGCGTCCTCGGCGCCAGGCGAACAGGGTTACGTGACGTCGGATCAGGAAAACGCATACCTGAAGCAGGCGAATGCTGCCCCCACGGCCGCGCTGCTTGACCCATCCGGGGCGCTTGGACACCTCTATAACGCCAAGACCACGCCGGATATGTACGTCATCAATCCCCAGGGAATTTTGATATACGAAGGCGCGATCGACGATCGCCCCAGCTCTGATCCGTCGGACATTCGTGGCGCTAAGAACTACGTGTCACTGGCGCTCAGCGAAGCGATGGCGGGCAAGCCCGTGAGCGTTGCCACGTCACAGTCTTACGGTTGCTCGGTGAAGTACCGCTAAGCCAACCACTCCTGAGGTTCGGCGGCCGCATGGGTGCGTCCAGGCGCGGCGTTGACAAGGTCAAGTGCCCGGGGCTATAAGCTTCGCTGATCTTTCAAGAAAGCCCATCACAGCGCATACCAGGAGGTTCATCGTGAAGACGTGTGTTGCTCTTCGTCTTGCTCGTCGCCGCGGCCGCCGCCGTCGGTTACTCTGCCGGCTCCATTCACAATGTCTCGGCGCAAACGTCGGGCGCCTCCGCTGCCGCCGCGGACGCCTCTCGAGCCAATTGGCTGAAGCCCCACCATCAGATCACCAACGGCGAGGGCCTCGTCATTCCCGCCGACGAAATGAAGAACGCCTTTAACGGCCAAGCCGATCACCTGGACATGGCTACCATGGGAGCCACACCGGTGTATCGCGTGAACGTCGTCGTGCGGCCGTACGTCGATCCCGCCAAGCTGGCCACAGCGAAAAACCTCAGCGAGATGCACGAGGACAAGACCCAGATCTACGTCATCCTCACGGGAACCGGAACGCAAGTCCTCGGCGGCAAGCCCGCGGACGACGTGCGCGGCCCTACGGGAGACCATGGAGGCGGGTCGATTCAGGGGGGCACGTCATACAAGATCAAACCAGGCGATTGGGTGGTGATCCCGCCGATGACCTGGCATCAGACCATCCCTGATAGTCCCGCTGGGATAACCTACGGCATGGTGCACATCGAAACGCGCACCAACATTCCCTAAGCCGAAGACTGGAAGGCTCTGGATTGCAACGGCTCCGGCGTTTTGCCGGAGCCGTTTTTTTGCCCTGTGATCCTGCGTGCAGACACAAAAATGCCGGGCTAGCCCCCCAGCCAGCCCGGCATTTATACCGCCGAAGCGACCTGCGCCAGAAAACTACTTCGCCGCGGGTGTTGGCTCCAGAATCAGCTTCTGCACCCGCCAGTTCAGGAGCTCCGCCGCGTAAACCTCATTCTCCGACGGGCACGCCAGCTCGTGGATCCAACCGAACTCACCGGCCAGATGTCCCGAGTGGCCAATCACTCCGAGCACCTTGCCGTCTAAGCTGAGCTTGTAGATCCGGCCGGGGTAAGCATCGGCCGCAAACAGCACCTGGTTCGGACCCGGCGTGATGCAGATGGCCCAGGGCGCCCCGTTCGACATAGTTCCGTTCACAGGCGCCTGTACTTCGGCGTTCGCGCTGGAAGCTTGGCCCGGAATTCCGCCTCCACCTGCGCCCGGCATGTTGCCCAGCCAAGGATGAAGGCTGTGATCGTAGGGTACGTTGATCTTGATTTGACGCAATAACTTGCCGTCGCTGTCGAACACCTGAATGCGTGCGTTGCCGCGGTCCGCCACGTAAATGTTGCCTTGAGCATCGGCGGCGATGCTATGCGGAGTGTTGAACTGGCCGGGCCCGCTGCCCGGTTCGCCCCAGGACTTGATCCAGTCACCGTCCTTGCCGATCTTGGCGACCCGTGAGTTGATATAGCCGTCGCTGATGTAGGTATTTCCTGCCGCGTCCCACGTCATGTCGGTTACCTGACGAAACTGGCCATCGACCGGTGGCAGCGGCGGTCGCGGATGCTTCAGTGGCCCAGTGCCCTCATCCGACGCTTCCTGCTTGCGCCCGAACACCATCACAACGCGGCCTGCGGGGTTGAACTTGATGATCATGTCCGATCCCTTGTCCGCGACCCAGATGTTATCGTCCTTGTCGATCCTCACCGTGTGCGCATAGCTCCAGGCGTACAGGTTGTGCCCAATTTCGCGAATGTATTTGCCGTCAGGGCCAAATTCCAAGAGTTGCGCGGCCGCCGCGGCGTAGGCGGGGCCAGTCGTATTTCCGCGCGAGAAGACGAAAATGTGCCCTTTGGAATTTACCGCCACTCCGGCAACTTCCCCCAGATACAGGTCGGGCGGCAGCTTCAGAAAATCGGTTGTCGCATGAACCTTGATTTCCGGCACGGCCGCTCCGGAATCTTGCGAGCGGGCCGCCGCCGCAAAAATCGAACCGGCCAGCAAGAACAGCACAGCAAACATCAAGCGTTTCATCAAATCCTCCGATAGGTATACGAAATCTCGGCAGGCGGAAAGTTGACCGCAAGTCCTGCACTCAGACATTCTTGCGACCCAAGGGATACACCGCCCGCTCTGCGGTGTCAAGCGTTCGGCGCAACGCGGATTTCCGATCTTCCCCACTATGCGACCGGTATTCGCGAAGCCGCTATTTCGCGGGGGGCGGCGCATCCTTCGCGTCCGCTGTGACGTGAATGACGCGGCCATCGGGAAACGTAAACTTGCTCACCCACCCAAGGCTCGTTCCGTCTTTCGCAGCGTAGCCGGTAATGGTCATCGGCTGGCCAATCTGGAGCATGTCCTGCCGCATGCCGGCCCTCCGCAATCCCACCGGAGCGCCGAATTCGAAGTTCCAATGCTGAATATTTCCGTTTGCGTCCTTCACGTCCATTTCCATGTAGCAATGCGGATTGATCCAATCGACCTTGGTAATCGTTCCGGTCATCGTGATCGGCTTGTTCAAATCAAACTCCGAAGCAAACGAGTGGTGCGCGAGCACCTGTCCGGATGTCGCCAGAAGTACGAGAACGAGCAAGAGCCCTTTTCTATGCATGTCCGCCTCCTACGGTGGTTGATGAGCTGCGCTACCGGTTCCCGTCCATGTGGGCCCGGTCCCGCTCGACGCACGGATAATCTTCGTGTGAGTGTTCCTCCGGCTTCAAGATCAACTTCGTGGGCGGCGGTGAGTAAAGCTTTTCAAACATGGTCGGGTCGTCCAACGTAACCGCATACTCCAACGTATTTCCTCTTCGGGTAATCCGCTCGACGACATGTAGATTCGCGTCGTGTATCGATCCCCCTTTACCAACCCAAGTCTTGGGACTTAGATGGGTGACATCAATCACTAGCGTGTCGCCCTCCCAACGCCCCACGGAATCCCCCAAGGCCATATCGTCCGCGTCAGGATCATGTGGGCGTCCGTCGATCGGAACCACTCGGTACGTGAAATGGTCCGGGTTGTCGTAAGGATTCTCGTAGAGCAGCACTACAGCGTTTTTAGCCGCAAAGATTTCGTTGGGTGCTCCCAATCGGGGCACGCCGGGCGCTTCACACCGATAAGTGGGATCGTTCTTTTCCGGGTGCAGGAAATTGTCCTTCACCTGATCGCGAAATTCGGGTTTGTAGTCGATTCTAGAACCGAGCGTCTTATCGTAGTTGGCCTGCGATTGCTCGACGAATTGTTGTTTGGTCGCTTCAGACGAATTGAACAGCGCCTTTCCGGGAGCGCTTCCCTGGTCGGCGGTGATGAAGGCCTTGCCGTCGAATCCGAACATGCCAATCACTTCGCCCCAGTATCCTGTGAGGTCCGGATGGCCCTCGGCCGTTCTGGGCGTGGGCGCCGCCGCAGCTTGCTTCATCTTCGACTCAACCTCGGCCTTTTGTTCGGGGGTCAGGAACTGCGCGTCAACTGGCGCGGAGAAACACGCCGCAACGAAGAGTAGCGCTGCGACCGCTCCGTAGATGCGGAGTTGAGCTTTCATTCCTTGGCCTCCCTGAGGTGTGTCGCTCCCGGCCCAAACCGGTACCCGTTGGCGGGACTTTACCACATCAGCGGTTTTCTTTGCAGGTTCGGTGTTCGACCAAGAACCCATTTAGAAGCATCTTGAATTGCCGCCTCCACGGTCGTCAATCTTGAGGTTACTCGCTGTCGCTTCTGCTAAAATCTCGGCCACCATGGACCAGAAACTCCGTTTCCACTCCCGATCTTCGCCGCATGAGCCGAACGCTTGCCGAAACCGACCCGGAAATCGCCGCCGCGCTCGATGGAGAAGTCGTCCGCGAAGCCACTGGCCTCGAATTGATCCCGTCGGAGAATTTGGTGTCCGAGGCGGTGCTCGAAGCCATGGGCTCGGTGCTCACGAATAAATACGCCGAGGGCTATCCCGGCAAGCGCTACTACGGCGGCTGCGAATTCGCTGACGTAGTCGAGCAACTGGCCATCGATCGCTCGAAGGCGCTCTTCGGCGCGGAACACGCCAACGTCCAGCCGCACTCCGGCACGCAAGCCAATATCGCGATATATATGACTGCGCTCGCGCCCGGCGACACCGTTCTGGGAATGAACCTGGCCCACGGCGGCCACCTGACTCACGGGCATCCGCTTAATTTTTCCGGCAAGACTTATAAGTTCGTTCCTTACGGCGTGTCGAAAGATACCGAAGCCATCGACTACGACGAGCTCGACCGCCTGGCGCAGGAGCACAAGCCGAAAATGATCGTCGCCGGCGCGAGCGCCTACTCGCGCATCATCGACTTCCCGCGCATGGCCGAAATCGCGCGCTCGGTCAACGCCCTGCTTTTCGTCGACATGGCGCACATCGCCGGACTGGTCGCCGCAGGCGTGCATCCCAGCCCTGTGCCGCACGCCGATTTCGTTTCCACCACCACGCACAAAACGCTGCGCGGCCCGCGCGGCGGATTAATCTTGTGCCGCGAGAAATTCGCCAAGGATCTCGACCGCTCCACCTTCCCCGGAATTCAGGGCGGCCCGCTGATGCACATCATCGCCGCCAAGGCCGTCTGCCTGAAAGAAGCCGCCGAGCCGGGATTCCGCGAATACCAGCAGCAGGTCGCCGTCAACGCCAAGGCCCTGGCCGTCGGCATCGCCGAACGCGGCTACCGCATCGTCAGCGGCGGCACGGACAACCATCTTTTCCTGGTCGACATTCATGTGCGCGGGCTGACCGGCGCAGACGCACAGCCGGCCTTCGACCGCGCGGGAATCACCATCAACAAGAACGCCATTCCTTTCGATCCGCTTCCGCCCATGAAGGCTAGCGGCATTCGCGTGGGCACGCCCGCCGTCACCACCCGCGGGATGCGTGAAAAGGAAATGGCCAAAATCGCGAATTGGATCGCGGATGTGCTCGACCATCTGGGCGATTCCTCGACCGAGCAGCGCGTCCGCGCCGAAGTGGCCGCCTTCGCCGCCGAGTTCCCCGTCTACACCCGGCGACTGGAAGCGGCCGAGGCCGCGCTCGCCCGCGCCGCGGGCAGCGTCGGTAAACTTACCGCCCGCTGAGGCCGCATCGCACACCCAGGCTCTGACGCCAGTATTCCTTTCGGCTCACTCCTCGCCGCCGCCACCGGGCTATCACGGCAAAGGTGCTAGGCTTAGGGCACTGTGGAGATTCCCTATGTGGCCCAGCCACCTGCGGCGGAAGTAGAGCCCAAACACACATTCGAGCTCGAGCACGAGGAAGCGAGGGAGATCCAGCGCTCGCTCCTGCCCGCTGGCCCCCTGCTCGCAGAGTCGTACGAGATCTCTTACCACTTTGCCCCCTACGGAGAAGTAGGGGGCGACTTCGCAGATTTCTTTTGCTTGCCGGACGGACGCACCGGCCTCTACGTGGGAGATGTGGTCGGCAAAGGCCTGCCTGCGGCCATGTACGCCGCTCTGGTGATGGGCATGATTCGCGGCATCCACAAGACCGGCGAGGACACCGCCGGAGCGCTCGCGCTGCTAAACAAGCGGCTGATCGTGCGCCCGGTGGCCGGGCGGTACTCCGCCACGCTGTACGCGTTGTTTGATCCTAAGAGCCGCCAGCTCATGTTTTCAAACGCCGGCCTACCGCACCCCGTACTGGTGTCCGCCGACGGATGCACCCGCCTGGGCGACGGAGGATTTCCCTCCGGACTCTTCCCCGGCGCGACCTACGACCTCCACTGCGTGCAGCTGGAACCCGGAGATGCGGTGCTGTTTGCCACCGACGGCTTGCACGAACTTCGCGACTCAAAAGACAATGATTTCAGCTGGGACAAGCTCGCCGAAATCTGGAAGAAATGCCACGGCCGCCCCGCGCAGGAATCGCTCGACCTTCTCTTTAAGGAAGCCATGCGGTTCGCACAAAATGGCCAGCAGAATGACGACATCACCGCCGTCGTTCTGAAGGTGCGGTAGCAGCACAGGCGTACACGCGCCGCTTTTCGCAATTCCCCTCTACGCGATTTCGACCGTCAATTCTGTGGCGCGCCCGTCGCGAATCGAGAATGCGCGCACCGGCAGCGGCGCGTCCGGCAGCGGTGAAATAATGAAGTACGCTTCCTCTGAGTAGTAGGCCATTGCGATGTCGCGCGGCGAAGGAACATTTTCGCCATTCGGATGCGAATGGTAGATTCCAAGGAATTCGAGGCCTACGGCGCGCGTTTCGCGCATGAATCGAACGATTTCCTTCGGGTCAATCTCGTAGTTCCTCACCGGATCAACCGCGATATTTTCTGTGCGGAATGCATACGTGATCACGCCGTCGCACCCCGCGAGTAGTCCACAACATTCGGCTTGAGGCATTTGCCGCGCGGAGGCGAGGATCGCCGCGACTATGGAAGCGTGGATTCGAACCGCGTCGAGCACAGCGGGAGTCTACCAAAAGCAGGCAGAAGCGAAGCAGCTTCCGAGCGCCGGGGCGCGGATGCCAAGTAAGAAGAGGGGATGCCTCACCAGGCATCCCCCTGTACGACCGCAGGTTGTCCGCTAGGCCTTTTGGGCCTGGCGGCGAAGGAACGTCGGCACGTCGAGGTCGTCGGCCGGCATTTCCTGCACTACCTCACTGACGTTGCGCGCCACCTGCTGCACGATGTTGGTTTGCTCGGGCGCCACCGGCACGGCCGAGGTCTCCTCGCGTCCCGCCTTCCAAGTCTTCGGCAAATAGGAAGGCTTGGCCTGCGGCTTTTTCCCGGCGACTTCGCGGAAGCCGGCGGCGATCACCGTGATCTTCACCGATTCCTTCATGGCGTCATCCTGCACTGCGCCGAAAATGATGTTGGCATTTTCGTGCGCGGCCTTCTGAATGATCGACGAGGCCTCGTGAATTTCGTGCAGCGACAGCGACGCTGAACCCGTGACGTTGATCAGAATGCCCTGCGCGCCGTTGATGTTGTTGTCTTCGAGCAGCGGGCTGTTGATGGCGCGGTTAGCGGCGTCCACGGCGCGGTTCGGGCCCGAGGCAACAGCGGTGCCCATCACCGCATAGCCCTGGCCGGACATGATGGTTTTCACGTCCGCGAAGTCGCGGTTGATGATGCCGGGAATGGTGATGATGTCGGAGATGCCCTGCACCGCCTGGCGCAGGATGTCATCCGCGATGCGGAAGGACTCGAAGAAGCTGGTGCCCTGCTCGACGAACTCCATCAAGCGTTCGTTGGGGATGACGATGACGGTGTCCACGCAGCCGACCAGCTCGGCCAGCGCCTGCTCCGCCTGCAGCATGCGGCGCTTGCCCTCAAACGCGAACGGCTTGGTGACCACCGCCACGGTGAGTGCGCCTAGTTCGCTCGCCAGATTCGCGACTACCGGCGCGGCGCCGCTGCCGGTGCCACCGCCGAGTCCGGACGTGACGAACACCATGTCCGCCCCGTCGAGCGCCTCGAGAATCTTGTCCGTGTCTTCGAGCGCCGCTTTGCGCCCGACCTCAGGGTTTGCGCCCGCCCCGAGACCCTTGGTTAGTTTCGCGCCCAGCTGCAGCTTCACGGGCGCCTGCGACAGTTTCAAGGCCTGCAGGTCGGTGTTGGCGGCAATGAATTCGACGCCCTCGACCTTGGCCCGGATCATGCGGTTCACGGCGTTCGATCCGCCCCCACCGACGCCGATCACTTTGATCTTGGCGCCGTCCTGCGTTTCCTCTGCGAATGAAACTCGAATGTTCGATTCCTTAGGTGCCATGCTTCCTCCCCCAATACCTTTTATTGGTACGGTCGATCGTTCGCTACTGCGACTTTTGTTTTGCGCTCGCGGCATCGCTGCCCCACGATGCCCCGCCGCAGTTTTCACGCCCCCGCAAACATACTCTTGATCTTGCCCATAAAGCCCGTGGGACGCGCTCCAGCAAGACGCCGAGTGCGCGCCCCGTAAAGCACCAACCCCACGGCCGTTGAATATTCAGGCTGGGAAACTTGGTCGTTCATTTCCGCCAGACCGCGCGGCGAAGCCATGCGCACCGGCAGATTGAACACGCGCTCGGAAAGCTCCAGCAGCCCGCGAAGCCGCGCGCCGCCGCCTGTCAGCACGATGCCCGCGGGAATCTGAGATTCGAGGCCGGTGCGGCGGAGTTCGTCGCGAATGAGCATCAAAAGCTCCTGGGCGCGCGGCTCAACGATGTCCGCCAGCATCCGCGGAAAAACGGAGCGCGGCGGACGGTCGCCGACGCTCGCGATTTCGATGGCCAGATCCTCGCCGAGAATCTCTCGAAACGCGCAGGCGCTTTCGCGCTTGATCTTCTCCGCCTCAGGAATAGGGGTGCGCAGGCCCACTGCCAAATCGTTCGTGAAATGATCGCCGCCCACGCCGATCGCCGCGGTATGCGCCACCACGCCGCCCGTATATGCGATCAACTCGGTCGTGCCGCCGCCAATATCGAGCAGGCAAATTCCGAGTTCGCGTTCGTCCTGCGTGAGACAAGCCTCCGCAGCGGCGAAGGGTTCGAGAACGGTGTCGTCGACGCGCACGCCGGCGCGGTTGACCGCCGTGACGATATTCTGAGTGGACGCGCCGGAGGCAGTGACGATGTGGACGTTGGCCTCCAGGCGCTGCCCCACCATGCCGATGGCGTCGCGGATGTTTTCCTGCGCGTCGAGCGAAAATTCCTGCGGAAGCACGTGCAGGATTTCGCGATCCTCGGGCAAAGTAACGCCGCGCGCGGCCTCGATGGCCCGTCGCACGTCATCGCGTTGGATGTCGCGCGGTTTTGAGCCTACCGTAATTCCGCCGCGGCTATTCACACCACGCACGTGCGCGCCGGCCACGCCGATCATGGCGGATTCCACCGGGACGCCGACAATCGTCTCAGCCTCTTCGACAGCGCGGCGAATCGAGCTGACCGCCAGATCGAGGTTTACGATCTGCCCCTTGCGCCAACCCTTGGATTCGGCGGCGCCCAGCGCGGCAAATCGCACGCCGTTCTCGTCGTCCAGCTCGCCAATCAGCGCGCACGTCTTCGTGCTGCCGATGTCGAGCGCCACGATGTAGCGTTCTTTCTTAGTCAATTTCTTTGCGCCCCTTCCCTTTCCGAACCCTGCCGCTTCCCTGCCCCGCGATCAGTGACCGGTCGACGCCGTTGCTGCCGGCTTTGGCGTCTTGTGCGGCGCGGTCGCGCGCGACGCGGTGTCCGCGTTGACCACCGCCTCGCGGCCGAACCGCAGATCAACGGAACGGATGCGTCCGGCAGTAGCGTGCCACTGCGCGATATTTTCGATCAACGTCTGATACTTGCCGGCGAAGTCGCCGTCACCAAAATGCACCAGCACCGGCGCTGCAACGTCAGTCGTCGGCTCGTTCGAATCCGCGTTCGAAGCAGCTGAGCCTAGCAATCCGCTAATAGTGGCGCGCACGTCGTGCGCGTCAGAGAGATCGACCTCGCTCACCTGATCGAGCGCTCCGGGGTGCGCGGCCTGAATCTGCTGCGTGAAGCCGGAAAAAAGCTGCATGCGAAGCTCGCGATCATCCTGCGGCATGGCCTCGTCGATGCCCGTGACGACCGGGAAATGAAAATCCCCGGAGATGGGCCGGTCGAGAATCACTCCGTGCGCATCCAGAAGCGCCAGATCATTGCCGTCGCGCAGGAAAGCGACGGGCGTGCGCTCGGTAATCTGCACTTCGATGCGATTGGGCAGCGAACGGCGCACCACAGCGTGCTCGACCCAAGCAATTTCCTCAATCAGCTGGCGGCGCCGGTCAAGAGGAATGCGCAAGACGCTACGTCCGCGGTCCGGCGTGAAAATCTGCAGCACGCTCGAGCGGTCAACATTGTGGTTACCGGTGAGCTCGATCTGCTCCGGGTGAATTAGCTCCATGCGGGGCGAAACGAGGAGGAAGCGCGCGCCCTCGTAGGCAAACGCACAACCGGCCAGACCCACAAAAGCCCACGTGGACACCACCAGATATGTCTTCCAGGCACGCTTGCCGAACTTGCGCCGCTTGATCTCCAGCGGCCTCTGCCGCCGGAGATACTTCGGCTCTTCGTCCGCCAGGATCTCCTGCGGATACACTTCGCCGGCGATGGCCTTCAGTTTCGCCAGAAAATCACCTCGTTTTCAAGCTCGACGCCGTAAGCATCGTGCACGCGCTCGCGGACGTCGTCAATCAATCCCAGCATGTCGGCGCAGGAGGCTTCGCCGGCATTGACGAAAAAATTCGCATGACGGTCGCTCACCATCGCGCCGCCGACGCGATGGCCCTTCAGCTTCAGCTCGTCGATCATGCGTCCGGCCGAGCCGCCCGCCGGATTTTTGAAAATGCAGCCCGCGCTTTTCTGGTTGAGCGGCTGGCTCGAGCGGCGCTTCTCGTTGCACACCTTGATACCGGCCAGAATTTCCTTATAAGGCTTCGACGGCAGCTCAAGCTTGGCCCGCAGCATGACGTCGTCCGGCGCAAAAGACGTGTGCCGGTAGTCGAAGCGAATCTCCGCACCGCGCAGCGTTTCAATCTCCCCGGAAGCGGCGCGATAGAGCTCTACCTCGCGCACGTGCGGGCCGATCTGCGTGCCGTACGCGCCCGCGTTCATGCGCAGCGCTCCGCCGACGCTGCCGGGAACGCCGATGAGCCCCTCCATCCCGCCCAAATCGTTCTTGGCGCAAAAGGTGACCATGCCGCCCAAGTCCGCCGAGGCATCGACAAACGCGGCATTGCCTTCGACGCGCATCCCCGGACGAGCCGCCGGGAGATGCAAAACGATCCAGGGCAGTTCGCCGTCAGGAACCAGCACGTTCGTGCCGCCGCCCAAAAATTTGTGCGGGATATTGTCAGCTGCCAGCACGCGCATCACGTCGGGAATCGTTTCATAGCGGCGCAGCAGCACTTCGTCGGTTGTGCCCCCGATCCCAAGCGAAGTCCGCTCAGCCAGCGAAACGCCGAAGCGCACTTCAGCGCCCAATTCCCTCAATCGCTCCGCGGCTCGGTCAGGAATTCGCATGCGAAGTCGAAACCCTCGATTCGAGAAGCAAAGCTAGTTCGTCGGTCACGCGGCCCACGCTGCCGGCGCCGATCGTCAAAACGGCGTCGCCGACGCGCGCCTCTCGCAACAGATATTCAATGCCGCCCTGCAGCGTGCTGGTATAAACCACACTCTTATGACCCGCGGCGCTGATGGCATCGGCCAAACGCTGGCTGGTGATACCCTCGCTCGGTAGCTCGCCCGCGGCATAAATATCGGTGAGCACCAGCACGTCCGCGTGGTTAAAGGAGCCCAGAAAATCCTCCCACAGATGCTGCGTGCGCGTGTAGCGGTGCGGCTGGAAGAGCACCAATAGGCGTTGATAGTTGCATCCGCGCGCCGCTTCGAGCGTGGCGCGAATCTCGGCGGGATGGTGGCCGTAATCATCGATCAGCGTCACGCCCGAAAAAACGCCCTTCATTTCGAAGCGGCGGCCGACCCCCGAAAATGTCGAAAGGCCCACGTGAATCAGCTCCGCGGGAATATTCAGCGCCAGCCCAGCCGCGGCGGCCGCAGCAGCATTCCGCACGTTGTGAATTCCCGGCGGCGACGGCAGGCGGAACATCCCCAAATCCTCGCCGTGGTAGGTGAGGCGGAAGGCGCTGGAAAAGCCGCTGAGCTTCACGTCGGAGATCTTGAGGTCCGCCTGGCTCGACGTGCCATAGGTAATCACCGGCCGTTTCACGCGCGGCAGGATGGCTTGCACGTTAGGCTCGTCGAGGCACAGCACGGCCGCGCCGTAAAACGGCACGCGGTTCACGAACTGCGCGAAAACTTCCTGGATTTCATCGAGCGAGCGGTATTGATCGAGGTGCTCACGGTCTATGGTCGTGACCACGGCGATCACGGGAGCGAGTAGCAAAAACGACCGGTCGCTTTCATCCGCTTCCACAACGATGTAGTCGCCGTGCCCAACGCCGGCATTGGCTCCGGCATGATTCACGCGCCCGCCCACAACGAAGGTCGGATCGAGTCCGCCCGCAGCCAGCACAGCAGCCACCATTGAAGTGGTTGTCGTTTTTCCGTGCGCGCCGGCCACAGCGATGCCGTACTTCAGCCGCATCAGCTCTGCCAGCATTTCCGCGCGCGGAATGACGGGAATCTTCAGGCGGTGCGCTTCGATGATTTCGACGTTGTCCGCCGGCACAGCAGAGGAAATAACCGCTACGTGCGCGCCGTGCACGTTCTCAGCTTTGTGCCCTTCATAGATCGCCGCGCCCAGGTTGCGCAGGCGTTCCGTCACGGTGGAGGATTTCAAATCCGAGCCCGAAACGGCATAGCCGCTTGAGAGCAGAACTTCGGCGATGCCACTCATGCCGCTGCCGCCGACACCTACCAGATGGATGCGCTGAAAGCTGCGAAACGTGAGCTTCATCGCGCCACCCTTTCCAGAAGATCGACGATGTCTTCCACGGCGTGCGGGTGGGCTAGCGCGCGAGCGCGATCTTCCATTTCTTGAATTCTCCGGGGCTGGTCCAGGAGAGAAAAAACTTCGCCGGCCAAGCGCTCCGGCGTCAGTTCGTCCTGCGGTAGCAATCGGGCGGCGCCGGCTTTCGCGACGGATGCGGCATTGCGGGTCTGGTGCGCGTCGGTGGAAGCGCCGAAGGGGATGAAGATGGCGGCGCGTCCGGCGGCAGAAACTTCCGCCACGGTAATCGCGCCCGAGCGGCAGACGATCAGGTCCGCCTGGGCAAAGCGCTCCGCCATGTTATCGATAAAGGGAACGACCTCCGCATGGATTGCGCGCCGTGCATACTCTTCGCGGACCGCATTATAGTCGCCTTCACCGGTCTGATGCACGATGAAAAGCTGATTTTTTTTCTCCGCGAAACGGTCGAGTGCCCCAATTACGGCCATGTTGATGGGATGCGCGCCGCGGCTCCCTCCGGTGATGAGCAATGTGAAGGGCGCTGCATGCTCCTTGGACGGCACGGCGAAGAATTCTCGGCGGATGGGGCAGCCGGTGACCACGGCGCTTGAGCCCAGTTCCGACGCCGTGTCCGTATAGGCGACGGCCACGCGCGTGGCCAGCCGCGCGAGTACTCGATTGGTGAATCCAGGCTGCGCGTTGGGCTCGAAAACCACGGTCGGAACGTGATGGAGCGCGGCGAGGAGCATCATCGGACCCGAAGCGTAGCCGCCCACGCCGAACGCCGCCGAAAAACGGTACCGCTGCATAACTTTCTCGGAGTCCCACAAGCTGGCGGGAAGCAGCGCCGCGTTGCGTAGGAATTTTTGCCCGCGAATCCCCTTCAGTCCGGCGACGCGGATCAATTCGAGCGGCAACCCCGCTTGCGGCACAAGCTTCGCTTCCATTCCCTGCTCCGTCCCCACCAACACGACGCTTCGCTTGCCCTTTCCGTCGCTTTGGCGGCCCAGCCATTCCCGCGCGACGGCGATAGCGGGAAAAACGTGCCCCCCGGTGCCGCCGCCGGCAATCAGCAAAGTCCTCTCAGCCGCAGCATCGGCGCTCACGTCTCTTCCGCGTGCTGGCTGACGTTCAAAAGCACTCCGGTCGTGAGCAGCATGCCCAGCAAACTCGACCCTCCGTAGCTAATGAACGGCAGCGGAATCCCCTTGGTCGGCAGCAGCCCCAGCACCACGCTCAGATTGATCAGCGCTTGCCCCGTGACCATGGTCGTGATGCCGATGCCCAGCAAGCGGCCAAATTCGTCGGGGGCCTTCATAGCTGCGACGAAGCCCCGCCAGCCGTACACGGCGAATAACACCAGCACGATCACCGCGCCGATGAAGCCGATCTCCTCACAAACGACCGCGAAGATGAAATCGGTGTGCGCCTCAGGCAGAAAGAAAAGTTTCTGCCGGCTTTCCATCAGTCCCACACCGCTGAATCCGCCCGAGCCCACGGCGATCAACGATTGCAGGAGCTGGAAGCCGTGCCCCTGGGGATCGGTGCCCGGGGAAAAAAAAGTGCGCATGCGTTCCAGACGATACGGCACGCGCACGATCAGCAAGTACACCGCCGGCACGCAAGCCAGAAGACCCGCGGCGATATAGCGATAGGAAAGTCCCGAGACGTAGAGCATCACGAAAGCAATCAGCGAGATCATGCAGGCCGTGCCCATGTCCGGCTCTACGAGCACGAGCCCGACCAGCAGCAGAATGACGCCCAGCACCGGAACAATCGTCTGCGTGAAATGGTTCACGCCGGGCCCGCGCGGCCCGCGCCGCATCTCCAAAAACCATGCCAGATAAAAAATCGCCACCAGCTTCGCCAGCTCCGAAGGCTGAAAGCTGAGCGGCCCCATCCGAATCCACCGGTGGGTGGCGTGGGAGCGATCGAGGAAAAAGACGACCAGCAAAAGCAGCAGCGTCACCGAAAGAGCCGTGAAGATCACGCGGGGCTGGCGCAGCTTGCGGTAGTCGGCCTTCATCAGCCAGAACATTCCGGCGATCCCCAGCACGATCCACACCAACTGGCGAATCAGGAAGAAGTACGGATTACCGTACTGCTCGCGCGCGATCACGGCCGAGGCGCTGAACACCATCACCGCGCCCATCAGGCACAGAGCCAGCGTCACAAGAAACAGTTGCCGATCGGGTTGCAGGGTGCGAGGCATCCTTATCCTTTCGGTGCGGCTGCGGGATGATTTTCAAGTTTGGTGACAAGTTCCTTAAACGTGCGCCCGCGGTGCTCGTAATTCTCAAATTGATCGAAGCTGGCGCACGCCGGGGCCAGCAGCACCACGTCGCCCGGCCGGGCATGCTCGCGCGCGACTTCAATCGCGCGTTCGAGCGAGCCGGCGCGTTCGATGGGCACCACATTGCCCAAGTCCGCGGCAATCTTCTCCGATGCCGCGCCGATCAGAACCACCAGCCGCGCGCGCCGGTCGAGAGCCTCGCGCAACGGCGTAAAGGGACTGCCCTTGTCTTTGCCGCCGAGAATGACGATCACCCTGCTCGAAAAAGCTTCGATGGCCTTGCGTGCCGCGTCCACATTGGTGGCCTTCGAATCGTTGTAAAACTCCACGCCGCCGATTTCGGCGACGAATTCCAGCCGATGCTCGACTCCCCGAAAACTTTTGACGCCGGCAGCGATGGACGCCGGATCCGCCCCGGCAAGATAAGCCGCGGAGCAGGCGGCCAGGACGTTCTCCACGTTGTGCTCACCGCGCAACGTGATTTCATCTCGCCGCGCCAGCGGAATCTCCGCGCCGTCCTGACGGAAAACGATCTGCTGATCCTGCAGGAACGCGCCCTCGGCTACGCGCTTCTGGCGGCTGAACCAATAGTGGTGCGGGCGGGCCGGCGAGCGCCGGGTCACTTCCGGATCGTCGGCGTTCAACACCGCGGCGTCGCGCTCCAACTGATTCTCAAACATGCGCATCTTCGCGGCGGTGTAATCCTCAAATGAAGCGTGGCGGTCGAGGTGATCCGGCGTCAGATTCAGAAGCACGCCGACTTCGGGGCGAAACGCCTCGATCCCTTCCAGCTGAAAGCTGCTGACTTCCGCCACTGTCACCGTCGAGTCGTCGGAGTACTCCACTAGAGCAAGCAGCGGCACTCCAATATTGCCGCCCACTAGCGTGGGAATCTTCGCGGTCTTCAAAATGTGCGCGACGAGCGAAGTAGTCGTGGTCTTCCCGTTCGAGCCCGTGATGGCCACCAGCTTGCCACGCAGGAAACGCCAGGCCAGTTCGATTTCGCTCCACACTGGAATTCCGCGAGCGCGGGCCGTTTCGATGGCCGGCAAGCGCGTGGGAACCCCGGGGCTCAAAACGATCAAGTCGTGTTCGAGGAATCGCGCGGGCGTATGCCCGCCGAGTTCGAGCTTCACTCCGGCCGCGCGCAGCTTTTCGACGGTGTCGCCCAGTTGCACCTCGGGCCTGAGATCGGTGGCCGTGACGGACGCTCCATAGGCCGCCGCGAAAAGCGACACGGCAACGCCGGTGCGCGCCAGTCCCACCACTAGCACTCTCTTGCCCGCCAGATCGATTCCCGGTCTCAATCGCCTACCTCAATTTCAAAGTGGTCAACGAAAACAGCGCAAACACCAGCGCCAAAATCCAGAAGCGCACGATGACCTTCGATTCGCTCCAACCCATCAGCTCAAAGTGGTGATGCAGCGGCGCCATGCGAAAAATCCGCTTGCCGGTCAATTTAAACGATCCCACCTGAAGGATGACGCTCAGCAACTCCAAAATAAAAATTCCGCCGATGGAAACCAGCAGAATTTCCTGCTTAAGGATTACCGCTACGGTGCCGATAGCGCCGCCCAGGGCGAGCGAGCCTACGTCGCCCATGAACATCTCCGCGGGATGCGCGTTGTACCAGAGGAATCCCAGCGAAGCGCCGACCAGCGAGCCGCAAAAGATGGTCAGCTCCGCGGCATCCGGGATTTTTTGGATTTCGAGATACTCGGCGAAGCGCGCGTTGCTCGAAAGATAGGTGATCACCGTCAAGGCCGTCGAAGAAATCAGCACACAACCGATGGCCAGCCCGTCGAGCCCGTCGGTAAGATTGACGCCGTTCGAAACGCCCGCGATTATCAACACGAGAAACAGCAGGAACGGCACGTACGCGAGCGGCCAGATGAAAGCGTGCGGGCGCAGCGAATTAATCACCAGGTCGGGATGGAGGCGCTTCAGGAACGGCACGCTCAACTGCGTGGAATAATCGCCGGCCGCCTGCAAGGCAACCAGAACAATGCCAACGATCGCGCAGGTCAGCACCTGCAGCAAGAATTTTCCTCGCGCCGACAGACCCTCGTTTCGCTTGCGCACCACTTTGTTGTAATCGTCGACGAAACCGATGACACCAAAGGCCAGTGTGGCGCCCACCGCGAGCAGCACGTAGGGATTGCGGAGGTCCGCCCAAAGCAGCGTGGGAATCACGATCGAGCCCACGATCAACACTCCGCCCATGGTCGGCGTGCCCGCCTTGGCTTGGTGCCGCTGCGGCCCTTCCTCGCGGATGTACTGCTTCACTTGCAACTCGCGCAGCTGCGCAATGGTCCACGGGCCGAGCGCAAGGGTCAAACCCAAGGCCGTGAGGCTGGCTACTGCCGTGCGCACGGTGATGTAGCGAAACACATTCAGAGGGCTCAAGTAGCGGTGGAGCGCAAAGAAGAAAAGATAGTAAAGCATCAGCCGCGTCCCTTAGCCGCTGGCCCGGGCATCGCGCGCGGATGGCCGGCGTCGATCGCTTCCAGAATCTTTTCCATTTTCACGCCGCGCGAACCCTTGATCAACAGCAGGTCTTGCGGCGCCACGAAGTTCGCCAGGAATTTTGCGGCTTCGGCGGAGTCTTCAAAGAAACGTGCCCGCTCCTGCGGATGCCCCGACTCGACCGCCGCGCGCACGAACTCCGCGGCATGCCCTCGCACGCCACAAATCCAGTCCACTTGGCGCAGGCCGCCCGCAAAGCGGCCGCACTCGCGGTGCAGCTCCCCCGAAGAATTACCGAGCTCCAGCATTTCGCCCGCGGCCAAAATCCGCCTGCGGTACCCGGGCGTCTGCGCCAGTAACTCCGTCAGCGCGCGAAGCGCCGTAGGACTCGAATTGTAAGAGTCATCGATCACAGCAAATCCCTCGGCGAAACGCACCACGGCGCCGCGTTTGTCCGCCGGCACGAGGGTCGGGAACACGCGCCGCGCATCGTTCACGCCAATTCCCCATACGCTCGCCGCCGCCAGAGCCGCCAAAGCGTTCATCACGTTGTGCCGCCCGATCAGCGGCAACTCCAACCGTGCGCGCCCGCCCGGAAACACAAAATCGAAGCCTGATCCCGCAAGGCCTCGCTCTTCGATTACTTCGGCCCGAAATTCAGCAGCCCCGTCGACACCAAAGCGAATCACAGGCCCCCGCGCCACTTCGGCAAACGCGGCAACGCGTGCGTCATCCGCATTCAGCACGGCCACCGCGCCGGGGCGATCGAGATTCTCGATCAGCTCCCGCTCAGCCAGCGCAATTTCGTCAATCGAAGCAAAAAACTCCAAGTGCTCGACGGCCACGCGCGTGATGACGCCCACATCCGGCGCCGCAATCTGCGTCAACTGTGCAAGCTCGCCGCGATGCGACATCCCCAATTCCACCACGGCAGCGTCATATTCCTCGCCGAGCCGCAGCAGCGTGAGCGGCAACCCGTATTCGTTGTTCAGGTTCCCCTGCGTCTTCAGGACGCCGAACCGCGCGCCCACGAGCGCCGCCAGAATTTCTTTCGTTGTGGTCTTGCCCACCGAACCTGCCACTGCGCCGATAAGCCGTCCGCGGCCTGCGCCGTCCGCCACGTCTCGCACGCCCATCGGGCCAACCGATGAAGAGCGGCGAGCGTGTCGTCCACGGCAAAAATCTTCGCCCTGATTTCCTCCGGATACTCGCCGATCCGCTCGCGCGCCACCACCCCGGCCGTAGCGCCGCGCTCCAGTGCCTGGGCGACAAAACCGTGTCCGTCGTGACGCGGTCCGCGTATGGCCAGGAACAGTTCCCCGGGCTGGACGGTTCGAGAATCAATCGAGACACCGGCCATCCGGGCCAAGGGGCCGAGCCCGGCGGGCGCGGGGACGCCCAGTGCTTCAGCCGCTTGAGCCACCGTCCACTGCATCGCGTCTCCAATGCTCGATAGTTCCCTTTCGACCGCCGACCGGCGAGTTCGCTAGGGTTTCTTCGAAAAGCCTTTGCCGCGCAGAATGGCCCGCGCCCTTTCCCTGTCGTCGAACGCAATCGTGCCATCGCGCAACACCTGGTAGGTTTCATGGCCCTTGCCTGCCAGCAGCACGATATCGCCGGAGCGCGCCTCTTCGAGTGCCAGCTCGAGGGCGCGCTGGCGGTCCGGCTCGACGCTGTATTTCGATGTGGTTCGCTGCAATCCTACGACCACGTCGTTGATGATAAGCAGCGGGTCTTCGCTGCGGGGATTGTCGCTAGTCAGCACCACGAGGTCGCTCAGCGAGCCGGCTGCTTCGCCCATCAGCGGCCGCTTGGCTCGGTCGCGTTCGCCGCCAGCCCCAAAAACGGTGATGATGCGCCCAGTCGAGCTCAGCTCGCGCGCCGTCGAAATCAAGTTCCGCAGCGCGTCGTCGGTGTGCGCGTAGTCCACTACAACCAGGAATGGCTGCCCTTCGTCGATGCGCTCGAAGCGCCCGGGAACCTGCTCCACGCCTGCGATTCCCGCTTCGATTTTCGCCACCGGAATTTCCAGTGCGAGCGCCGCGCCGATGGCCGCCAGAATATTGTAGATGTTGATGCGCCCAACCAGATGCGAGCGCACGGCGATATTCCCCGCCGGCGTCTGCGCCATAAATTCCAAGCCGTCAAAACTGAGCACAAACTTTTTCGCCGCCAGATCGGGGCCGTTCTTCAAGCCGTAAGTCAACGTGCGCCGCGCGAGACCCGCAAGCTTCGAGGCGTAAGGATCATCTGCATTGATGACTGCCGTGCCGGGTGCGCCTGCTCCGGTGCCCTGAAAAAGTCGGCGCTTGGCCGCGAAATAATCCTCCATGCTTTGGTGATAATCGAGATGATCGCGCGTGAGGTTGGTGAAGACGGCGGCAGCAAAATGGCAGCTCCACAGGCGGTCCATCGCCAAAGCGTGAGAGCTTGCCTCTAGCACCACATATGTGCCGTGCGCTTCGCGGATCTCCGCGAAAATTCGCTGCAGGTCGAGCGACTCAGGCGTGGTGTTCGGCGCCGGACCGCTGCCCGCGGGCGTGCGATATCCCACTGTGCCGATCAGGCCGGTCGAGAAACCCGCCGCGCGCAGAATCGAATCGACCAGAAAACCGGTGGTGGTCTTCCCGTTCGTACCGGTAATGCCGACCAGCTTCAGCGCCTCGGCAGGGTGCCCGTAGAAATTGGCGGCGGCGCGCGCCAAACCGCGGCGATCGGAACCCGGCTGCAGCTCGACCCACGTGGCTGCGGGGGGAAAACCGACTGGTACCGCGCTCTGGCTAGCCACGGCTACAGCGCCGCGCGCTAAGGCGTCGCCTACGAACTTCGCGCCCTCTAGTTTTTCGCCATGAATCGCGAAAAAAATCGCCCCCGGCGCGACCTTTCGGCTGTCGTAGGCGACCGTTTGAATTTCGACGTCCCGCGGCCCGATGATCGAGCCGGCCTCGACGCCGGAAAGCAGTTCGCTCAACTTCATGCTGCGTGTGCCCCAGTCGGCCATCGGACTTCCGGCGCTCGCCGTGGCTCCCGACTCGACGGCCAGCGTCAATTCTTGCTCCCTTGCGACGTGGTTGTTATGAGCGGCGATGTTGCCGTGCCAGACGATGTCGTCGTGCCGGAAGACGCCGTCGTACCAGACGACGTTGCCGCGGCGCCTGATGCTGTCGTCGGAGACGGCGTTGCCGTAGCCCGAGACGTCGTCTTAACCGGCCGCGCCGCCGCAATCGACGCCATCGTCACAGCCGATGGCGTTTTCGTGGTTGCCGACGCTGGCACGTATTGCCCCGGTTGCCCCAGTCTGACCGTCACCGTGCTGCCACGCTCTACCTGGCTCCCGGCCTCCGGAAACTGTTCTAGTGCAACTCCGTTGCCGATCAGAGACGGCGCCAACCCCAGCCGCGAGCATGCCTCGATAACTCCCCTCACGGTTTGCCCCGCGAGGTTGGGAACCGCCACCGCGCCCGCGTCGCCGAAAGCTGCGGTGGGCTCCGCGGACTGCTTACCCTTAGCCACGGCAGCCTCGAAGCCCGCCTTCGTATCCTCAATAGGCTCACCAGATGTATGCGCGCTCGGCGCCTGCGGCGTGGCCTTCTTCGCCGTCATCACGTCGGAAGGCGAGGTCACGTCGTGCGGCACATCCAGATAAGCCAGCACCTGCTCGGCCACGCGCTTGAACACCGGGCCGCCAACCTGCCCGCCGTGGTGCGCCCCTACGGGCGAGTCGAGCACCACCAGAATCGAAATTGCCGGATCGTTCACGGGAGCGAATCCCACAAAAGACGCGTTGTATCGCGTCGCCGAGTAGCGCCCCGTGTTCGTATCGATCATCTGCGCCGTCCCAGACTTCCCCGCCGCAGTGTAGCCATCGAGTTGCGCGGGCTTGCCAGTCCCTTCGAGCACCACCGCTTCCATCATCTCGCGAACCTCAGCGGCTGTCCTCCCGTCGGTCGCCATGTGTGGATCGGCGCCCGAAAGCGACTCCCCCTGAACCTCGCGCAGGATGCGCGGGTGGTAGAGTGTGCCGCCGTTGGCCACCGCAGAAATCGCCGAGATAATTTGCACCGGCGTGACGCTCACTTCCTGCCCCATGGCCAGCGAGCCAATGGAATTCGCCGACCAGCTGCTCACAGGCCGCAGCATGCCGCGATTTTCTCCCGGCAGCTCGATACCGGTCGCTTGGCCGATGCCAAACGCCGACGCCGTCTCATAGAATTTCTGATTCCCGGTACGCAGCGCCAGTTTGATAGCGCCCACGTCGCTCGAATTCGCCAGGATTCCCCGCACGCTGAGCATTCCAAATTTCTTCCAGTCGTGAATCACTCGCCCGCCCACCAGAATCGATCCCATCTGGCAATCGACCATCATTTCGGGAGTGGCCACGCCGTTCTGAATCGCGCCGGTCAGCGTAATCACCTTGAAGACCGAACCCGGCTCGTAAGCCGCCGTGACCGCGCGATCCATGCGCTGCTGATCCGAAAACGACCCCGGATCGTTGGGATCGAACGTGGGGAAATTCGCCACGGCCAGCAGTTCCCCAGTGTTGGGATCCTGCACGATCACCGTGCCGGCCTTCGCTTGCGTCTCGTCGATGGCCCGCTCCAGCTCCTTCTGCGCGATGTATTGAATGTTCTGGTCGATGGTCAGCACCACGCTCGCACCAGGATCAGCCGCCGAAGAGCGCCGGTCGTACCAACGGCGATGCCCGTCGGCCATCACCATCATCTTGCCGGGCCGGCCGCGAATTTCCTTGTCGAGCTCGTACTCGACGCCGCCCATGCCCTTTTCGTCGGTGTCCACGTAGCCCAGGATGTGCGCCGCCAGGTCATGCTGCGGATACACGCGGCGGTTCTCTTTCTGAAAGAACACCCCCTTCAAATTCATGTCCGAAATGCGCTGCACCGTCTCCGGCGAAAGCTTTTTCGCCAGGCGCACCGGCGTCTTGGCCTCGCGAATTTTCGAATCAATGTCCGAGGCGGAGAGATCGAGCGCGCGCGAAAGCAGTCGCGACACGACGTCGATGTCGCTGATGTCCGAAGGATCGGCGAAAACCGAGTCCATCGGCAGGCTGAATGCGAGTTCGCGCCCCTTGCGGTCGTAAATCGTCCCTCGCATGGGGCTGATCTCAAAGATTCGCTGCTGCTGATGCTGAGCCTTCGCGAGGTATGCGCCGTAATCGAAAAGCTGGAGGTAACTCAGGCGGGCGAGGACAGCGAACATCCAAACTGCGGCGACAACCCAAACAATCAACCAGCGGAGACGCAGGTTGCGTTGCTCCATGAACTCCGGCCCACCCGATCCAGACGTGCTCCAGCGACGAACGTGGCCTCACCGCTGGAAAAGGGCCCGAGGAACCGGGCCGCCCAAATCACGCCAAAGTTAAATTCAGGGCCGGGGAGCAGGCGTCGAAACGCGGGCGTCGGCCAACACGGTATCGCCCAATCCCTGCGCCGGAGCGATCTCGGCGGGCGCCGGAACCGTAAGCCCCAGCTCATTCCGCGCGATCGCATCCACGCGCGACGGCGAACGCAGCGTCGCCACCTCAAGGTGCAGTTGCTCGTTCAGCTGTACTGCCTGGGTGCGCTGAGACTCAAGCTGCTCGATCTGATAGCGAATCTGTATGCACTCGAAGTGCTGCCAGGCGTAAAACCACAGGCAGGCCGCCACGGCGGCTCCGATCGCTAGGCGGCGGCCGAGATCGCGCAGACCTGCGGGCGATGTGGCGCGCACCAGGCGCGAATTGTCGATCTTCTTAAGAGTGTGATATTCGGTCACGATTGATTCTCCGCTACCCGCCCTCGGGCGGGCCAAATGTCTCTCGGTGCAATCCGCTCCGCCACGCGCATTTTTGCGCTGCGCGCGCGCGGATTCGCCGCGATTTCCCGATCGCTCGGCCGCAGAACCTTCTTCGTCAGCACGCGAAAACTTCCCTCGCGCGCCAACTGCTGATAGGCCTGCTTCACCGGGCGGTCTTCTCGTGAGTGATAACTGATGGTCACCCACCTTCCTCCAAGATTTAAAGTGACAGGGGTTCGCGAAAGAAACTGCTCGAGTTCCTCCTCTTCTCGATTCACCGCAGTCCGCAGCGCCAGAAACGTTTTTGTCGCGGGATGCAGTTCCTGCCTTCCCCTTGCCTTGTGAACCCCTGCCACAACCGTTGCCAAGTGCTCCGTCGACCGAATGGGACGCGAGCGTACGATTACCTTGGCGATTCTGCGTGAATTCCTCTCATCAGCCTTCTGATAGAGGAGATCGGCCAGTTCCCTCTCCGGCCATTGATTCACAATTTCGTCAGCGGTTAACGCTGTGTGCGGATTCATGCGCATGTCCAACGGAGCCGCCCAGCGGAATGAAAATCCGCGCTCTGGCGTATCGAGTTCCAGGCTCGAAACTCCCAGATCGGCAAGCACTCCGTCGAACGGAGCCAGGCTCAGGTTCTGCGCCACTTCGCCGATCGTCGAAAACTCTGCGTGCACGAAAACCGCCTTTTCTGCGTAGGCTCCTAACCGTTCCCTGGCAATCTCAAGCGCCTGCGGGTCGCGGTCTAAAGCCACCAGCCGTCCGGTAGTCAGGCGCCGCGCAATTTCCAAGGCGTGCCCGCCCGTCCCGGTCGTGGCGTCCACATAAATCCCGTCGGGCCGGATGCGGAGCCACTCGATCACTTCCGCAGCCATTACCGGCGTATGCAGAACGCTCAAATCCTAGATGCCCAGATCGTCCAGTTCCTTTTCGTCTTGCGCCGTTATCGGATTACGGTTCATCTGTTCGAGGAACCGGGCGTGATTCCAGATTTCCAGATAGTTCAGGCGCCCCTGAACGTCCACTTCGCCCGTGGTTGCCGCTGCTTCCCTCAAAACAGGTGGAATTAGAATGCGCCCCTGCCCATCCACCTCGACGACTTGACCGTAATAGTTGGTTCGGGAAAGAAATTTTTGCTTGGCCTGATTGACCGAAGAGACCTTGGCGAGCTTCCGTTCCTTCTCTTCCCATACCTTCATGGGAAACACCTGCGCGCGGCCCCCGTCGATGCTGGTGACGTAGAATTTGTTCCCGAACTTGCGCAGCTGAGCGAGGAAATCGGCGGGAATCTTTACCCGTCCCTTCTCGTCCACCGTCGCAAGATAGTTGCCCCGCAGCATCGCACTCCTTGAAGAATCCGCCCGTCGTGTCCGCCCTTGGAATCACTCGCTTCCCTTCGCTTTCAGGGCTTCCGGCTTGCTGTTTCGCTTACCACTAAGCACCACTTGCGACCACTTTCTCCCACTTGTGGCCCCGATTGTAGATGTGTTCTGAATCCTGTCAAGGGGAATGTTGCAAAATGAGAAAAGTTTTTTGTGGCCCGCGCGTTTCGCGCGAAAAAAACTTTTTTCGAGAGCGGAACACGCAAAACCACAAGCAGTAGTGGCCTTACGCGCGCCGCCACACCGTCTCTTGCGGTCTCAGCCTCGCAAAACTCGAAATTGTTTTGTAAGAGTTAACACCGGGACGCGATTTTTCTCTACTTTGGGAAGCGTTTCGAGAGAAAACGTGACGGGAAAATGCGACGAAGCAGTTGAAGAACGAGCCAGAAGCACCATGTACCACCCTCGAACAGCTCATTCGAACAACTTGCTCGAACGGTTTACTGCGTAGGCTCGTGTGCCGGTTCTTGCGGAGGAGGCGCGCCCATCGAATTTAGATCCCGCACCATCGATTGCTCCTCCGGGCTCAGCCCCTGCATGAACCGCGGGTCGCGCAGAGCGGCCTGCTGCTCTTCCGGCGTCATTACCTGCAGCCGCCGCCAGTGGCCGATCACTCGCTGCCGCCGCTCCGGGGGCAGTTGCGCCAATTGCGGAACCAACTCATCGCGGAAGTGCTCCCGCTGCTCGGGGGTCATCTGCTCGAACATCTGCTCGGTCGAGCGGATACGATCCTTCTGCTCCGGCGTCAACTGGTTCCACTTCGACAGGTTCTGGCGAATCTGCGCCTGGCGCGCCGGAGGAAGACTCTGGAAGCGCGCGTTGTTCTGCAGGAATCGATCCTGCTGTTCCGGAGGCATCTCTCGCAGGCTCTCTACCCACCTTGGCGGCAACCCGGCCGCTCCCCGTGGGTTTAGCTGCTTGCCACCGGCATTGTTACCGCCATTCGGATGCGCGCCGCCCGCCGCTCCCTGCTTTTCTTTCTGAGCTACGCGCTCTTCGTGCCAGGCTCTCCACCGCTCACCCTGCTGCGCGTGGGCAGGCTGCGCCGCGACACCAGCCACAAGAGAGGCCAGGAGACCTACTGAGAGCGCGAACCCGAGAATGGAACGTCGATCCATGCGTCTTTTAGTCGTCCTCTCCCCTAATCGTTGGACTTTCCATCATCGGGCTGCGTCTTGTCCTGCTGCGGTGCCACCGGCGCCTCGGCTAGCGCGTCGAACTTGGTCAATACGTCGTAGTTCTCGAGCACGCCCAAGTCCTGTATGGCGTTGAAGTCCTCTTGCTGCATCGCGGCTTGCGACGCCGGAGCACTCGTTCCCATCCTATAGGGCTCCATCCTAACCACCCACACGCACAGCAGCACCAACATCGCCGCTGACAGCGCCAGCCGCGGCTGCGGCACGAGCCTCCCGAACCAGCCGCGCTCGGGCTCAGCAGCCACACGCTGGCGAACGCGCGCGTCGAAGGCGAACGACGGCTCGACGGACGGCAGCTCGTCCAGCACGCTCGAAAGCGCGCGGAACTCCTCCACACGCGTGCGGCAAGCCGTGCAGCCGGCCAGGTGCTTCTCTAGTTGGCGGCTCTGGGCGACGTCCGTTCTTCCGCCTGCGTAGGCGATCAGTTCGTTTGCGGCATCTTCACACTTCATAAGGGTCATAAAGGCCTTCCTTCCCCGCCTCGTACCGCCGTTTGCGCCACCAGCGGCGCCAGCTGTACCCGCAGGGTTTCATACGCCCGGAAAAGCGAAGACTTCAATGCGCTCTCCGAGCACTCCAAAATCCCGGCAATCTCGCCGTAGTCCATCTCTTCGTACTTATGCAGCAAAACAGCTACGCGTTGCTTTTCCGGCAGCGAGGCTATGGCGCGCTGGATAAACTGCGCGCGGTCGCGCTCGATCATGTGCTCGTCGATCCGCATTTCGCGGGCCGGCAATTCGCGCGGCGTGGAGTCTTCCTCGCTCGCGGGCGCATCGATCGAAAACTCCAGCTTCTGATAGCGGCGGTCGCGGATGGAGTTGAGCGCCAGGTTCGTCGCGATGCGGAACAGCCAGGTCGTGAATTTCGCGCTCGGATTATACTTGTGGCGCGCACGATAGACTCGCAGGAAAACCTCCTGCGCCAGATCTTCCGCCGTCGCTTGATCGCGTACCATACGAAACAGAAAATTGACCAGCGGCGAGCGATACTTCCGCAACAGGAAGTCGAAGGACGCTTCGTCTCCGGCCTTTACGTCCAGCATCAATTGGACGTCGGTTCTAACCATGGCCCCCACAGTCTATCCAACCCGTGTTGCGCCATAAAGTTGCGCCGCGATTGCCCGTTCCAGGTTCGGCAAATACATGAATGTGTTGGACTTATCATCCCTACTCGCTACGATATGAAGATGTCGCCTTACGACGGGACGCTCCCCATTGAATCTAATGGATTTAAATTAAATAATGACTGATCGCCCATCCTTTGCCCCTACGACGCCCGTTTCAAGCTCTGCTTCGCCGCCCGCTCCGACCCCGGGCCCGGTACATGTTTCGAACTTCACCGTCTGGTTCATGGCCGCAAGCACCGGCGTCATCGTCGCCAATGTCTATTACATTCAGCCGCTCCTTGCCGACATCGCCCGCGCTTTCGATCTGACCGTCACGAAGGTCGGCCTCGTCGCCATGCTCACACAGGTCGGCACCGCCCTCGGTATGCTCATTTTCGTCCCCTTGGGGGACAGCAAGGAGCGCCGCTCGCTCATCACCCTCATGCTCATTGGCGCGACCATTGCGCTCACCCTCACCGCCACGGCTCGCAACCCCGTCTGGCTCGCGCTAGCTTGCTTCGCCGTCGGGGTGATGGGCTCGACCGTGCATCTCTTCGTTCCCTTCGCCGCACACTTGGCTCCTCCGCAGGAGCGCGGACGCGTGGTCGGCTCCATCTTCAGCGGCATTCTTCTGGGAATTCTTTTGGCGCGCACTTTCAGTGGATTCGTCGGCGCGCATCTGGGCTGGCGCCCTGTCTACGGCATTGCCGCCGTCATGATGCTTTGTGTCGCCGCCCTCGTGCAGTTCCTGCTTCCCCGCAGCAAACCCTCGGTCGAACTGCCTTATTTTTCTTTGCTTCACTCGACCCTCGACTTGATCCGCAGCCACAAAGAACTTCGCGAGTCCGCTTTCCTTGGCGCGGCGTTCTTCTGCGTCTTCAGCGCGTTTTGGACCACCCTCGTCTTCCTGCTCGAAACGCCGCCCTACCACTACGGCAGCCAAGCCGCTGGACTTTTCGGCTTGGTCGGAGCGGCGGGCGCTGCGGGCGCTCCGTTCATCGGGCGCCTTGCCGACAAACACGGCGCGCGATTCGCCATCGGCTTCGGGCTTTGGTCCGTATCAGCTTCCTACGTGATTCTCGGACTTGCGGGGAAGAATCTGGCGGGGTTGATTGTCGGTGTGCTGCTCCTCGACCTTGGGACGCAGGCCGGCCACGTCGCCAATCAAACCCGCATTTACGGACTCGACGCCGAAGCGCGCAGCCGGCTCAACATGTTCTACATGGTTTGCTATTTGGCGGGCGGGGCCTCCGGTTCGTTGCTGGGAGCCTACGCGTGGCACGTGCGCGGATGGTCCGGCGTGTGCGCCTTTTGCCTGGCGGTTATGGCTTTGGCGCTGGTGAAGTTTTTCGCCGGCCGGCCATCCCGATTAGCCGTGATCGTCAGCGCGGACTGAGTTCTACCGGCCGAACTGCCGCAAATGATGGTCCGCGTGCAGATAGCCCCAGCGCATCCACTCCTGCACGGTCAGCGCTCCAAAAAACGGATGAATAACGGAGAGATCCATCGAGTCGCCGCGAAACCGTTCCAGAACCGAAAGCAGCCGCGCGCGGTTCCGCTTCAAACTCGGTCGGAGGCGTGCCGCCCACGCCCTGTTCCACCTCAGGCCGCGTCGGAGTGCCCTTCGGCCAATTCACCGGCAACTGCAGCGCGATCCACTTCACCACGGTGCGCTGGAGAAATCCGGTCGCCGGGCTCACGGATTTTTCGCCGAGAGGCGGAAGGTAGGAATCACAAAGATGGCAGATCATCTGATGCACGGACATGCGTCCCCATAGCCCGCGGTCAGACGCTGTTAGAGCAGCTATACGTCCGACGATCGATTCGCGGTCAGCTGTCGACTCGAGGGTTCGCATGCGAGCAACAATCCTCACCTATACGTTGAACAGCATGCTTCAGGCCGATGAAAATGGCTACGCCCAGAAACACCAGCACCGCCATGGCCACGTTAGGTTCGCGATTTACTTCGGGAATTAAATCCGACGCAGCTACGTAGAGCGTAACGCCCGCCGAAAACGGCAGCGCGTCCGCCACCTCTCCCCGCAGCAGCACCATCAATCCCACTCCCGCGAGCGTCGCGCCTCCGAGTATCGCCGAAGACGTGAGCGCCGCAGCGCGGCTCTGCCCGCTCGCCAACATCAACGAAGCCACCGTAAACCCCTCGGGAAGCTTATGCAGAAAAATAGCGACGAACACCACGCTGCCAAGCCACGTGGACACTAAAAACGCCGAGGCAATCGCCACGCCGTCAAAAAATGTGTGGATCACCAGGCCCAGCAGCGCCGTGTAACTCGCGTGCGCGCCGGAAATCTCCTCGTGGTGCGTCTCCTCGCCAAAATGGAAATGCGGCGCAATGGTGTGCTCGAAAAAGTGCACAACGAAATAGCCCGCCAGCACGAAAACGAAAACCGGGTTGGTGTCGCGGAAGAAGTGCGGTGCGGCCCCCGTGCGCAGCTTCAGAGACTCCGGAATCATTTCCACCAGCGCCGTGGCCAGCATGAATCCCGCGCCGAGAGCGATGAAATACCGCAGATAAAGGTCGCGACCATCGGCGCCGGACGATCATCCAGCCACCGATGACGTTCGCCGCCGCCGCCGTGATTCCCAGCAGCGACGCCAGCAGGATCCGCATTGATTCCGTCGAGGCCATCGCTTCGGAAATTCGGAAATAACGTCCGACGTCTAACCGCCGTGCCGGAACAAAATCACGTCGCCGTCCTGCACGATATACTCTTTGCCTTCGAGGCGTACCTGCGCACTTTCGCGAGCCGCGGCAAAGCTGCCCGCCGCAAGCAGGTTTTCCCAGTTCACCACATCGGCCTTGATGAAATTCTTCTCGATGTCGCTGTGAATCGCGCCCGCCGCCTGCTGCGCGGTCATCCCTCGCTCGATGGTCCACGCCCGGCATTCCGGTTCACCGCAGGTCAGAAACGAAATCAGCCCCAGCAGCCGATAGCTCGCCTGAATCAACCGGTCGCGGCCGGATTCCTTCAAACCGTACGCGCGCATCATTTCCGCAGCCTCGGCCTCGTCCAGTTCCGCAAGCTCCGCTTCGATCTTGCCGCAAAAGGGAACCACCGCCGTCCCCGGCTTCGACGTTAGCTTTTCCAGATGATGCTTCTCGACGATGCGGTCGATCTCCGGCGCCTCTTCATCGCCGATATTCAGCACGTAGAGCATCGGCTTGCGCGTCAAAAACATGAAACCGGTCAGCATCTTCCGCTCTTCAGGCTTGAATTCGAGTTCGCGCAGCGCCTTTTCGGATTCCAGAGCCTGCCGGCAGCGCATCAGCAAATTCAGCTCCGCCTCCAGCACCGGCTCCTTCTTTTTCTTCAGATCCTTTTCGACCCGCTCGATTCGCTTGGAGGCTTGCTCCAGATCGGTCAGGATCAGCTCCAGATCCACGTTCTCGATGTCGCGCATCGCGTCGAGCGAGCCGCCTTCGTGCGGCACCGCGGGATTTTCGAATAGCCGCACCACGTGCGCCAGCGCGTCAGCCTCCCGTAATGGCACGAGCGATGCCGAGTTTTTCTCGCGATCTTTCTGCAATCCGCCGATATCCACGTACTCAATCGTCGCGTACGTGATTTTCTTTGGCTTGAATACCTCGGCGAGCTTGGCCACGCGCGCATCCGGCACACGCGCGATGCCCAAGTGCGCCTGGCTAGGCGAGCCGTGTGCTTCCACGCGCGCCCGCGTCAGAATCCGGAACAAACTCGTCTTCCCTACTTGCGGCAGTCCAATAATTCCTGTTTGCATAAGCGCACGATATTAGCACGGCGCTGGCGCAGCGCTTTATGCTCTTGCGGGTGCCCTATCCTTGCGGTCTTTGCAAGGGTGGGGATTTTCGGCCTTCACTCGCGCAAGCGCCGCGCCGGCGTTCAGTCGACGCGCACGGCGACATCCAGTCGATCGCCCATGGGCACTTCCGCGGACGCGTAGCCGTTTTGCGGGCTGCGCACATACTCCAGATACGGTTTGTGCACTTCGGGGAAAAGATCGAGGTCGTCGGCCACGATCACCGCCTGCTTCCGCAGCTTCGGCTCGACGAGTTTCAGCACCGGCAGGTAGAGATTTTTCCAGCCATCAAGCAGCACAAAATCTGCCCCGTCATTCAGGTCGCGAAGACTTTCGAGCGCATCTCCCACACGAAGGTCTACGTATTCACGGACGCCAGCGGCGACGAGGTGTTCCGCGGCTTTCCCGGCCTTCGCCGGGCTCAGCTCGGTAGCGATCACGCGGCCGCCGTTGTCCCGCGCCGCGCACGCGAGATAGATCGTCGAAATGCCGAACGACGTGCCGAACTCCACGAGCGACTTGCAGTTGCCGGCGCGCGCCAGCACGTATAGCAGACGCCCTACCTCGGGCGAAACGGGAATGAAAGCCTCGTCGAGTATGTGCGCGACTTTACTTTCGTCGAACGCGCCATCGTCTCCGCGCTCGGCGTGAATCTTGGCCAGCACCGCGGGGTCGTTCCTCTCCGCAGCCTCATGCAGCCGATGCAGGACCTGCACCACCGCAGGCTCATTCAGCGAATACGCCATTCGGATTTCCTCCGCGCGTTTTCGCGACACTCTCGCATTCAGTTTGCGTTACGCAAATACAGAATAGCGCGATTGCCGCAGGAATAAGCCGGTTGTCTCCGGCCTGCGCTGGCGATACTCTGGCGTCCATGGCTGAATCGACTACGCAGACGTTCGACCACCGCGAAGCAATCGCCCATCTTTCGAAAGCCGACCGCCGCCTGGCGCGGCTGATCGAGAAGACGCTCGCGAAGTCGGTCGAATTCCGCCTGAACATCGAAGAGCGTGAGACGCCCTACGAATCGCTTCTCGAAGCCATCGTCTATCAGAGCATTTCCGGCAAAGCGGCCAAGGTTATTTTCGGGCGCATCGCTGCGCTCGGTGCGAACGGCCGCTGCCCCAGTCCTCAAGAGGTGCTGCGCGTCCGCAAGCCTTCGCTGCGCAAGGCGGGATTGTCTTTCGCGAAGATCGCCGCGGTGCGCGACCTCGCGCAGAAGACCATCGAAGGCGTCGTGCCTACTCTCGATGAAGCCCAGGGCATGTCCGACCAGGAGTTGGTCGACCGGTTGATCTCTGTGCGCGGCATCGGCGCGTGGACCGTGGAGATGTTTCTGATCTTCCGGCTCGGCCGCCCCGATGTGCTGCCTATCCACGACTACGGCGTGCAAAAGGGATTCGCCATCACCTACGGAAAGAAGGCCATCCCCAAGCCGCGTGAGCTTGCGGCCTTCGGCGAACGCTGGCGCCCCTACCGCACCGTTGCCAGTTGGTACATGTGGCGCGCCGTCGATCACGCCAGCAAGTCCGCCCGCAAGATCACCAAGGGCAGCGTGGCGAAGAAGCCTCTCGCCAAAAAACAGGCCAAGAAGCCGACCAAACGGCGCGCCACCAAAAGACATATATAAGGTATCGGCAGTCTGGCGCGAATGATCAGTCGTTCCGCAAAGGAGCGGCCAGCATCAGCAGCGCGTCATTCTGAGCGGAGTGCCCCGACTTTTCCTTCCCGCGAAGCGGCGGGGCACGCAGCGAAGAATCTCTCCTCCTTTTCTGTTCGTAGGATGGAACGAGCGCAACATGAGAGGCCAGCGACGCGCCGAATCTAGGCGGCGATGCGCAGGACGAAGCAAGTGATGTCGTCGTGCTGGCGGGCGTAGCCGACGAAAGTGTTTACATCGGCCATCACACGCGCCAGAGTTTCGGCAGCACTTTCGGCGGAGGCGGTTTGCATGCGCGAGGAATTTCCGATACATGAGAATAGGCGCTCCTCGCCGTATTCCTGGCCCGAATCGTCGGTCGCTTCCACAACGCCATCCGTGAAAACAAAAAGCAAATCTCCCGCCAGCAGCTGCACGCGTCCCGACGAATAGGAAACTTCATTCTCCGTAAAAAGCGGCAGACCGAAGGGAGGCCCGCCCATCGCGAGGCGCTCGATGGTGCCCGAAGCGCGCCACAAGATGGGGTCGTTGTGACCGGCGTTGACGTACACCATCTCGCGCGTGATGGGATCAATCTCCGCAAGAAACGCCGTGGTGAAGCGCAACCCTTCGAGGCTATGCGCGCGGCAGTAGCGGTCGAGACCGATCACAATTTCGTCGAGCGTGGCGGGAGTGGCCGTCAACGCCTTGAGACTAGCTTGGAATGTGGCCATCAGCAGCGCTGCCGGCACGCTTTTCCCGGCCACGTCGGCGACGGCGATCACTAGCGGAGCCGTGGCGGAATCGCGCGGCGCGTGTGTGCGAACGAAGGCGTCGTAATAGTCTCCCGCGACTGTGTTTTGCGGCCGCGTCGCAAAAGCGATGTCCATGCCCGCCACCGCCGGCGGACGCGCCGGCACGAGCCAGCTCTGGATTTCGCGCGCGATTTCAAGGTCGCGCTTCATGGTGACGCGGTCCGCAAGTTCGAGCGCGAGCAGGATGAATAAAAGCACCACGCCGAGGAAGCTGGTGTTAATCCCGACTCCACGGCCACCCGTCACGCCGAAATCGACATCGATCACTAGGAGAATGAGAGCCAAGAGCAGCGTCACGCGACGCGGCGGGGAAAGCTTCATCAGCATGGCCATGAACATGGCCCAGATCGAGTGCCGCGCCCTGCGGAACCGGCCGCGTTCGCTGCCGATCTGCTCCCAATCGACGTCCTTGGAGTAGAGGCCGTAGCTCGCCTTGGCCTCGGAGATGAATTGTCCCCAGAGCTGTTGAATTTCGAGCCCCTCGGTCACACGAGCCCAGAAAGCGCGCGTGCGCCGAAAGCGTACCTTCTTCTTTTTGGCGACAGCGGTCTCGGCACCCATGCGAGCGAATTATACGGCAGGAGGAGGAACAGGGCGGCTAACGATTGCCTTCGCAGGGGCACGGCATGCCGTGCCCGCTGCACAGCTCAATCCGGAAGCGGGCCGCCTTTAGGCGGGCGGTTTTTCTCTGGGATCGCGAACGGTCAAAAACAGCGACGCGAAACCGATCAGCAGAATCGCGCCCTCCAGATCCACCGAAACTCCGTGCAATCGGTCGAATTCGACGCGCAAGGGATTATCCGGCGGCGTCGCGACCACCGACCCCATCGCCCTGCGCAAACCCGCCATGCGGTGAATCACAACATCCTGCGAAATAAACGTAAGAGCCAGCATCACGGCCACACCGAACGACGGCACGATCAGCCGCTTTGTGGGGATACCCGTCAGAATCAGCAGCATCGAAGCTACAAGAAAAAGAACGCCGGCAATCACTCCGAGCAGATGCAGCCGCGCCAGCGTGAACTCCACCAGCAGCCCAGCCTGGTCCTGGCTCGAGAGCACGCGAAACGCCCCCGGCGCCACTGCCACGCTGAAGTAGAAGATCGAGCCCACCCAAGTGCCGAGCACGAAAACTTGTACGAACCGCAAAACGTGCCTCATAACCCGACAAGGCTATCACAGGAGCCAACGAGGCCATCGGCATCCGACGTAACAGGCCAATCCGAGGCTGACAACTTCTTAGGCACACCTCTTCAAATCACCGCTCAGGCAGCCGGGCGCTTAATGGGAGAATCCAAGTGAGGGGCGATGGTGGGCGACCAAGGACTTGAACCTTGGACCTCTCCCGTGTGAGGGGAGCGCTCTAACCACTGAGCTAGTCGCCCACGGAAAACCGCTGCTCGATTCAAAGCACACAGGCAAGAGTGCCTGTGCCACAAAGACTAAAGTCAGCTCATTTTTTGTAACAGAAGGCCGGGCCAATTGCAAACAGCGACGAACGTGACGGGCGCAACGGCAGCGACGACGGGCAGCCCTCTTGCCGAGCTGCAACGCTCGATTGCCCGCGTGGTGAAGGGCAAGGACGACGTGATCCTGCTGGCGCTCACGGCGCTGCTGGCCCGCGGCCACTTGCTGATCGAAGACGTGCCGGGCGTCGGCAAGACCACGCTGGCGCAAGCCCTCGCGCGGTCTTTCCACTGCTCGTTCCAGCGCATTCAATTCACCTCAGACATGCTGCCGAGCGACGTGATCGGCGTGAGCGTCTACAATCCCTCGGCCAAGGAATTTGAATTCAAGCCCGGGCCGATCTTCGCAAACATCATCGTGGCGGACGAAATCAACCGCACCACGCCGAAAACGCAGTCCGCGCTGCTGGAAGCGATGAACGAATCGCAGATCACCGTGGACAACCACACCCATCCGCTACCGCGGCCGTTTCTGGTGCTGGCGACGCAGAATCCCATCGAGCACCACGGGACGTATCCGTTGCCGGAGTCGCAACTCGATCGCTTTTTGATGCGCATCCGCATGGGCTACCCCTCGCGCGAGAGCGAAAAGGAAATTCTGCGCAACGACGCCGCGGGCAAATCCGAAGGCGCCGCTCCACTGATGAACGCCGACGACGTGGCCGCCATGCAGGAGGCCGCCGCGCGCGTGCGCGTAGAAGACACCCTGCTCGACTACGCGCTGGAAATTGTGGCGCGCACGCGCCAAACCGAACAGCTCAGCCTGGGCGTCAGCCCGCGCGGTACGGTGATGCTGCATCGCGCCGCGCAGGCCCGCGCGTTCCTCGAAGGCCGCGACTACTGCCTGCCCGACGATTTCAAGAGCCTGATCGTGCCGGTGTTCGCGCACCGCGTGGTGGTCAGCTCGCGCTATGTCTCCACGCAGAAAAAATCCGAGCAGGCCGAAGCGATTCTCCGCGAAATTGTGGACACCACGCGCGTCCCGCTCTAACCCCGTGTGCAAACCATGACGACGGACAGTCCTGCGCTCACTCGCTGGTGGCAGGGCCGCGACCGGCCCGGATGGCGCAACTTCGGCATCGCCATGGTTGTGCTCTCGGCGGCGCTGGCAATCGCCCTATTTTCCGCTGCAGTGGCGCAACAGGGGCGCGTGTTTCTCGCCGGCATCACAACGGTGCTCGCGCTGGGCATGGCCACGTGGGTCGGGATCACCATCGTTCCGTCGCTCGCGCGGCGAACGAGCCTGCGCTGGCTCGCGTATCAAGTGGACTATCGGCTCACGCGCGAGGGCATCATCTATCTCGCCGCGGTGTTCGTGCTGATTCTCGCCGCCATCAACACCGGCAACAATCTGCTTTTCCTGATCCTGGCGTGCCTCCTCGGCGGGATTCTGGTTTCGGGCATTCTTTCGCGCATCGTGCTCACCGGCATCGAGCTGAAATTCGATTTGCCCGAGCACGTCTTCGCCGAGCAGCCGGTACTGGCCGAACTCGAGCTGCGCAACGAAAAGCCGATGTGGCCTTCGTTTTCGCTGCGCGTGGTGGGCGACACCAAGAACAAGAAAACTCCCGCGGAGATTCTGACGCAGCCGGTTTTCTTCCCTTACATCGCGCGTGCCAGCGCCACCCGCCAAAAAGTCGAGCTGCGTTTTCCGCGCCGCGGCCGCTTCCGCCAGGACGCATTCGCGATTCGCACCCGCTTCCCTTTCGGCTTTTTCGAGAAGACGCGCCAGATCGAGGCCGCGAGCGAAATTGTCGTTTATCCGTCCGTCGAGCCTGCTGATCAGTTCTACGAAGTGCTGCCGCTGCTTTCCGGCGAGATGGTCAGTTTTATGCGCGGCCGGGGACACGAGCTGCATTCGCTGCGCGAGTACGTGAACACCGACAGCGCGCGCTTCGTCGATTGGAAGGTGAGCGCGAAATCGGCGCGGCTGATGGTGCGCGAATTCGCTCGCGAAGACGAACGCCGCGTCCTATTGGTTTTCGATCCCTTCATCGGACCGCCGCGCGCCGAGCTCGGCCAGTTAGCGGCCGCTGAGCATGCCGAACGGTTCGAGCGCGCCGTCGCCATGGCCGCGTCCATCGCATGGCATTTCCACGAAATCCGCTCGGTGATGGGATTCCGCACGCACCGCTTTGCAACGCCCGTGGCGGAGGCGTCAGAAATTATTTATGACACGTTGCGCGAGCTCGCATTGGTTCAGCCGGACGCTTCCGCGACCGGCGGCGCATTCCTGGACGAGCTTTGCGGCGAGCGCGAAATCTTCAAAATCATTCTGACGGCCCGGCCGCAGCGCACGATTCCGACCGAGCTGTGGTCGTCTTCGTATTTTCTCTTCATCGATAAGATCTAACTCCAAGTCCTTTCCCGCATTCCTCCTTCGCCCCTTGTGCCTCCTTTGCTTCTCTTCCCGCCCTTTGCCTCAGAATAGCCCGGACATGCTGTCCAAATTTTCCCCACACGCTCGGGCCGCCTTCCAGCGCCGCTTGCTGGCTTGGTTTCAGCAGGCATCGCCGCGATCTTCCCTGGCGCGAGAGCCGCGATCCCTACCGCGTGTGGGTGGCGGAAATCATGCTGCAGCAGACCCGCATCGCCACTGTTCTGCCCTATTACCAGAGCTTCCTGAAGCAATTCCCGGACGTTCGCTCGCTCGCGGCTTCGCCCGAGGAGCGTGTTTTGCGGCTGTGGTCCGGCCTGGGCTACTACACCCGGGCGCGCAACCTGCGGCGGGCCGCGCAAGAAATCGTCGCGCGTCACGATGGCATGTTCCCGCAGTCGCTCGAAACGGCGCTGGCCCTTCCCGGCATCGGCCACTACACCGCCGCAGCGGTGCTGAGCATCGCGTACGGCCAGCCCTACGCCGTGTTGGACGGCAACGTGGCGCGCGTGCTGGCGCGCCTTCACGCCGTGCGCGGCGATCTGCGCGAGCCGCGTCGTTGGCGCCGGCTCGGCGGCCTGGCGGCGGAAATTCTGGCGCCGCGCGACGCGGGCGACTGGAACCAGGCGCTGATGGAACTCGGCGAAACCGTTTGCACGCCGCAGGCTCCACGCTGTCCGGCATGCCCGGTCTCGCGCTGGTGCGCGGCGCGCGCCCGCCGGCTGACCGCTCAGATTCCCGCGCCGCGCCGCAAACGCGCTCCGGTACGTATGCGCATCGCCGCTGCGATCTTGCGCGATCCTGCCGGCCGCACGCTGCTGGTGCGCGATCCCGGCGCGCATGACGACGTGCTTTTCTCGCGCATGTGGCAATTCCCGGCCGTGGAAGTCGCGCGCGATCCCGAAGCCGAGCTGCGGGCGTATCTAGCGGACAGCTTGATGCTCGATCTCTCGGCGCTGAAGCTTGCGCCGCTCGCCGCGGCCCGCCACGGCGTCACGTTTCGCAACATCACGCTACTGCCCTTCCTCGCCGACGTGCCGCGCCTTCCCGCGCGAGCTCGTTCGAAGATCTTGCCGCTCGCGAATCTCCACCGAGTTCCCGTTTCCAGCGCCACCCGCAAAATCGCTGCGGCCGTTAGCGGTTTCGCGTCGGGCGAGTAGCTGTCGCACCCGAAGCGCCCGCGCGAGTGCTAGCATTTTTGAATGGCTTCCGTCGCGGCATCTAGCGCTTCGTCACGCACGCCTGTTCTCCCGGCGCTCGAACGCTACTTCGAGATTTCGCTCTTCCTGCTGGTGGCCACCGGAGTGGTGGCCATCGTCTCGACCGGCAAGCTCGATCCGTTCACCACCGCCGCATCATGGGTGGCACTGCTCTACAAGGGCGCGCGCGTATGGAGAATGCGCGGCCCGGAGCTTCCGCCCCGCGTGGCTACCTGGCTAGTGCTAGGCTATTTCCTGTTTTTCCCGCTGGACATCTGGGTGCTGTCTCGCAACCTGGCCGCAGGCGCGCCAAATCCGCCGCTGTACGCCGCGCTGCTTGCAGCGATCCACTTGCTGCTGTTCGCCACCTTCGTCCGGCTCTACTCGGCGCGCACCAATCGTGACTACGCTTTTCTCGCGTTTCTGGCGGTGGCCTCGATGTTGGCCTCCGCGATCCTGACGGTGGAGACGGGCTTCCTGGTGGCGCTGGGCGCCTTCGTGGTGCTCGCGGTTTCCACCTTCGTTGCGCTGGAGATTCGCCGCGGCGCTACCGGGGCGGTCTCGCCGCAGGTGGCCGTGGACTCGCCCGCCGCGCACCAACTGAACCGTGCCCTGGGCCTCACATCCGTGCTCGTGGCCGTCGGAGTTCTCGTCATGGGCGGCGTGCTTTTCTTCCTGATTCCGCGCGTCACCACCGGCTACATGAGCGGCCTCAATTTGCAGCCCAGCCTGATGACTGGCTTCAGCGACAACGTCGAGCTGGGCGAGATCGGTCAAATCAAGAAGAACACCGCCGTGGTCATGCGCATTCACGTTGAGGGCGATCCGGGGCGCGCGCAGGACGTCCATTGGCGCGGCATCGTGCTCACGAACTTCGACGGCAAGCGCTGGTTCACCCCGGAGCAGAATCAACAGGTGATCTTGCCCGATTCGGACGATCGCTACCACTTCGCCGCCGGCAATCTTTCGGCTGCCAACTCCTACCGTCTGCGATACACCGTGCTGATGGAGCCGGTGGCCACCGACGCCATTTTCATCGCTCCGCGTCCCGAGAGTGTGGGCGGCCGCTTTGCGGAGAGGGCTATTCGCCCGGGATCAACGCAGCGTCCCGGTTATCTGCTGGCCGATTCCACCGGCTCGCTCTTCAATCCCGCGCACAATAATTTCAAAATTCGCTACGAAGGCGTGTCGCGTCTGCCGCTGATTCGTCCCGCGGAGCTTCGCAAATCGCCCTCGGTCTATCCGGACCCGATTCGCCGCACGTACCTGCAATTGCCGCAGTTGGATTCGCGCATCCCGCGGCTCGCGGCAGCGATCACCCAGGGCAACACCAATGATTACGATAAGGCCGCCAATATCGAGCGCTATCTCAGCACGCGTTACGCCTACACGCTCGACCTCACCGGGCCGCCGACGGACGATCCGCTCGCTTATTTCCTATTCGTGCGCCGCGCCGGCCACTGCGAATACTTCGCTTCGGCCATGACCGTCATGCTCCGCGCGCTCGGCATCCCCGCGCGCTACGCCACCGGCTTCCTTCCCGGCGAATACAATGACGTGGGCGGCGATTACATAGTTCGCCAAAGCGACGCGCACACCTGGGTGGAAGTCTATTTCGCGGACTACGGTTGGATCACCTTCGATCCCACCCCTCCGGGCCCGGCTCCCGCGAGCGGCCTGCTCGCGCGGCTGGGGCTTTACTGGGATTGGTTTCAATTTACGTGGGGCGAATGGATCGTCAATTACGATTTCGCGCATCAGCTGACGCTGGGCCAAAATTTGCAGCGATCGTCACGCACCTGGGGAGACGACGCGCGGGACCTCTACAATCGAAAGAAGGAGTCAGCGCTGCGGGAAATCGTAGTCCTCGATAAACGGATCGAGGCCTCGCCGTATTTCCTGCCCAGCGTGCTCGTGTTTCTGGTGGCGCTTCTATTCTGGCTGCGCGGCCGCTCCGTGCTGCGCTACGCCCTGGCGCGCTGGAGCCTGCGCGCGCGTCGCGCCGGTGACCTCACTGCCTCAATGGCAGCGCTCGAATACTCGGAAATGCTCAGGTTGCTCGAAAAACAGGGCTGGAGGAAAGAGAGTTCGCAAACGCCCCGCGAATTCGCCGCAGCGATTCCCTCAGCTGATCTGTTCGGGCCCGTGGCGCAGCTGACCGAAATCTACCAGTCGGCGCGCTTTGGCAATCATCCCGCGCGCGTCGAACAAATGTCGTCATTGCTGCGCTCCATCCGCAATCTCCTCCGTGCCCGTAAGTCAGCTCGATAAGGGGAGCCACCGCTGAACCTCGCGTTTACCGCCAATCGTATGTGCGCCCAAGTGGTAAGATCACGCAGAATGCGTCTGATCTCAAAATCGCTGTCGCGCCGTTCGACCAACTGGCTCAGCGCTTTCGGCCTTCTGACTACGATGTTCTTCGCGTGCGCCATTTGCGTCCTGGCCGATTCCGGCCGGACGCTTCGTGGCACGGTAGTCGAAGCAACCGGCACTCCTATTCACAACGCCTCGGTAATTCTCGATGCCGGGAACAACAGGATCTTCACGACCGAAACCGACGATGCCGGGCGCTTTGAATTTACCGGCATAGCCAGCGGCGTATACGAACTTCACATCCAGAGTCCTGGCTTCGCTACGAGAACCATCGCCGAGCTCTACATTGATCGCGAAGGCGTGCTTGTTCTTTCGCTGGCGCTCGACGCCACCACTGACAGCGATTGCTTCGGTCCCGAAGAGCACATCGATTCGATCTACTATGAAAAGGGCGCCTCGCACGGCGCACATCTGGGCGGCGAGATCTATTTACCCCTCGAGGACATAACAGAAAAGGAAGCCATGGAGGAAGCGACTGTTTCTCTGTATCGCAAGGGCGAAGACCGCGCCCTCCAATCCCAACATCCCGACAAAAATGGCAGGTTTTACTTCCGAGGCGTGGATCCGGGCGACTACGTGGCCAAGGTCGCCTATCGCGACTTTCTGCAGGCTCAATCACCCGTTTTTTCCGTAGGCCCCACCGGATTCGTATCCGTCGACCTCTTTCTGCATAAACACCTGCGCGTAGCGCCCTGCCAATAGGCGCGTCGCACGTTCGCTCCCCGGTTCCATACCTCCGGGTAGTGGGGCACTCTCCACCAATCTGACTTACCAGGACTTTGGCCCAAGAAACCGCCAATTCATGTTGAATGTTTAATATACAATCCGCTGCTGAACACCGCATGAACGACAAGCAGGCAAAGTCCGAGCGGGAGCGGGCCAGGCGGAGTGGATGGCATTACGTGTTCATCTTCATTTCCGTGGCGGTGGCTGGAGCCGCCTGGTGCGCGATCTTCTTACCCTTCTATGCGCTGCGAAAGAAGCTTGTGCCTTCTGATGCGTTTCTATTTGGGGGAATGACCGTCGGCGATATCTTCCTCTATGCGATTCCGGTCTTCCCCGCTCTTGCGATGAGCGTGATTCCAGGCAGATTGCTTATCCGGCTTATTCCAGCTGCTCGCGTAACTCTGGAGCCCGAACTTGGCGACGACGCGAAGACCACGCATCAACAAGCCACGCTCGCCAAGTGGGGCGTGATCACGTTTGCGGCGGCATTGCCTCTCTACTTCATTGGTGCGGTCAACTTTTGGTCGATCTCTCCCAAGCTCATTAAAGTGCGTCCGATCTTCTCGGCGGCCGTTCATTCCTATGACTGGTCGGAAGTGAGAGAGATCGAGACGGGATGCACCACCGGAAAATACACGAGTTACCACTTTATTCTTGACCTGGTCGATGGCACCCGTATCAATCTCCTGCGAAACGATTTTGCGGACTTTGCGGACGCCTACCCCAAGATTCAATCGGCCCTGGAAGGGCGAGCCTATAGCTTTAGCGATGCTAGACTCGTGAGCTCGTCCTGCATGTCCGGCCTCGGGCCTCATTGGCAGGAGATGCTCACTCGACCGCCAACCAGCGGCTCCGACCGATAGACGCACTTGCCGGAAACTGGCCCATCACCCTCCTCGGCGGTTCTCAATTCGCCAACGCGGGCATGCTAGAATCAATGATTCGCAGTACAGCCAAGGAACGCACCGAATGCCGAAGGTCGGATTCGTCAGCCTGGGATGCCCCAAGAACCTCGTCGATAGCGAGGTGATGATGGGCACGCTCGCCCGCGCGGGCTACGAAATCACGCCGCGCCCGGACGAGGCGGACGTCCTCGTCGTCAACACGTGCAGCTTCATTGCCCCGGCACAGCAGGAATCCGTGCAGTCGATTTTGGAAATGGCCGAGTACAAGAAATTCGGCCGCGCGCGGAAGTTGATCGTGGCCGGATGCCTGGTCGAGCGTTACCGCAACGAAATCCGCCAGCAGATTCCGGAAGTAGACGCGGTCATCGGCACCGGCGAAGTGGAAAAGATTCTCGCGGCATGCGAAGGCGAGCCTTTTGCCGACGCCGACACGGCCGCGCCCTCTTATCTCTATCACGACCTTACGCCGCGCATTCTCGCCACGCCGCGCCACAGCGCCTATATCAAGATCAACGAGGGCTGCGACCACCCGTGCACCTTCTGCGTGATCCCGCAACTAAGGGGAAAATTCCGTAGCCGGCGCTTCGAATCCGTCATCCGCGAGGCCGACAATCTTGCCGCCGCGGGCGTGCGCGAAATTTCGCTGATTGGCCAGGACACCACCTACTACGGCGAAGATCTTGGCCTGCGCGACGGCCTGCCGACGTTGCTCGCCCGCCTGGCGCAGATCGAAGACCTGCACTGGATTCGGTTCCTCTACTGCTACCCAAACCGGATCACTGACAAGCTACTCGATACCATCGCCGAACATCCGCGCCTCGCGAAGTATCTGGACATCCCGCTGCAGCACGCCAGCCGCGGCGTCCTCGCGCGCATGAAGCGCGGCTCGAATGCCGATGCCTTCTTGAAAATGCTGGAAAAGATTCGTCATCGGATTCCCGGCGTCTCTGTCCGCACGTCTTTCATCGTCGGCTTCCCGGGCGAAACGGAGCAGGATTTCGCCGAGCTGTGCGATTTCGTGCGCTCCGCGGAGTTCGACTGGATGGGAGTCTTCTCCTATTCCGATGAGGACGCTGCCAAAAGTTTTGCCCTCGGAAACAAAGTCGACGAAGCCACCATCGCCCGCCGCCGCAACAAGCTCATGGCTATCCAGAAAAAGATCACGGCCCACAAGTTGCGCGGCCGCATCGGCCAGCGCCTGACGGCCATGCTGGAAGGCCCATCGAAGGACACCGATCTCATCTGGGAGGCACGCCTGGAGGGCATGGCTCCCGACATCGACGGCAAAATCTGCATCACCGATTTCGAGGGCGTGAACGACGCCGCGCAATTGCCCGCGCCCGGCACGCTCGCCACCGTCGAGATCACCGGCGCCAAGGACTACGACTTGATCGCGCGCGCCGTGGAGTTCGCCGCGCCCCCCAGTTCCTCAATGATCGCGCAATCGTCTGCCGCCGAAAATCTGTTCCCCATTCTCGCCACACGCTAGCCCCGTCCTTTGCGGTATGCTCTTCGAATGAAGCGCTCCTGCCCCATCTGCCGCAAACCGGTCGACTTGGCTGCGTCTCCAGACTTCCCGTTTTGCAGCGAGCGCTGCCGCCTATACGATCTAGGCAACTGGTCGAGCGAAAAATACGTCATCAGCGAACCGGCCTTCGATGAATCGATGTTCGAAAATCTCGAGCGCCAGATGGAAGATGGCGCCTCGCACCCGGATTCCGGTTCGGACGGCAAAGAATGAGCGCACGTAAGCCGCGCGTGTCGCTTTTCATCGCTACATCTTTCGGCCTCGGCTATATTCCCTTCGCTCCCGGCACTTTCGGTTCTCTGGCCGGTCTGGTTCTGGCGCTTTTGCCCTTTCAAATTCTGTACCATATGTCGCACACCCTGATTCAGGTCGTGATGAGCGATAGAATTTGGATCGATCCGCTCCTCGTGATTCAGGACGTGATCGCCGTGGTCGTCGCGCTAGTGGGTGTGTGGACCGCCGGCCGTGCGGCGCGGTACTGGCAACAGGAAGATCCCCAGCGGGTTGTGATCGACGAAGTCTCTGGGCAGCACCTTACGCTGCTCCTCGGATCGGCTTTGCCCATCTGGTGGAAGCCCGCGGCGGCGTCTTGGGCGCCGCCAGCGCTTGGCTTCGTCACCTACCAGTCGGCGCTTGGCTGGAAATATCTGCTGCTGGGCCTTATACTTTTTCGCGCATTCGATATTTGGAAACCTTTTCCCGTGCGCCAGGCGGAATTGCTGCCGGGCGGATTGGGAATCATGGCCGATGACTGGTTGGCCGCCGTCTACGCCGGGCTGGGCATGTGGATCGCGCGAGCGCTTTTGTAGCGCCGGCCTTAAGGCCGGCAGGTTTTGAGCCAATAGACGAGCCGCGGCCCGACGAGTCCCGAGCCCGGGGAGTGAGGCCTGTGGTTTTCGCACGATGAATAGCAGCAGCTTCTGCCTTTGTAGCGGCGGCCTTTAGGCCGGCGGTTTTGGGCCACGGTGGGCTAGCAGCCCTAATCTGTCCCGAGTCCGCTGAGCCAGGCCGGCAGGTTTTAGCAGGAACAGAGCACAACCCAGATGGAACCACTCCTTTGAAAATGAATGCAACGCCTAAAATCGAAAGTGTGAAGCCCGGCGCCGCCCTTCCCGGTGGAGAAATCTCCATCAAGGGCACGGGCTTCGGCGTGCGCAACCACGCGCGTCCGCAAGTTCAATTCGGCGCGGCGGAGGGCAGCCTGGTCATGGCCGCCGACAATTTCCTGGTCGCGCGCGTGCCGGATGGCGCGGCCGGCGGCGCGGTGCGCGTGCGCATGGGCGCCGCAGAGAGCGCTCCCTTCCCCATGGCGCTGGGCGTGCAGATTGCGGACAACTTGCATCCCGTCGGTAATCCCGCAGTGGACGCCGAAGGCAACGTCTACGTCACCTTCAGCGGCCAGCGCGGCCAAAAAGTTCCCGTTTCGCTCTATAAGGTCACCGCGAACCACAGCGTCAAGCCGTTCATCACTGAGTTGATGAATCCCACGGGGCTTGCTGTCGATCGCGAGGGCAATCTTTTCGTCTCCTGTCGCCACGAGGGCACCATCTACCGCGTTTCTCCAGACGGCCGCTCGCTGCAATGGGTCGAAGGCATGGGCATCGCCACCGGAATCGCCTTCGACAAAACGGGCAGCCTGTATGTAGGCGACCGCAGCGGCACCATTTTTAAAATCGCCCCCGACCGCGAAATCTTCGTTTTCGCCACGCTCGAGCCTTCCGTGGCCGCCTATCATCTGGCGTTTAGCCCCGCGGGCGAGCTTTTCGTCACCGGGCCTACCACTTCCAGCTTCGACCGCGTCTATCGCATCTCGCCGGCCGGCGAGGTGAACGTCTTCTTCCGCGGGCTCGGCCGTCCGCAGGGGCTGGCATTCGACCGCGCGGGAAATCTGTACGTCGCCGCATCGCTCGGCGGCAGGCGCGGCATTATTCGGCTGACGCCCGACGCCCAAGCCGAAGTCGTGCTCGGCGGTAGCAACATCGTAGGCGTTGCGCTTCTCCACACGCACCGCGCCATGATCACCACCAACAGCGCCCTCTTCTCGCTCGACTGGGACGTCGAGGGGCTCCCCTTGAATGGGTGACGTCCCCATGCGGGCCGAAATTATCGCCGTCGGTTCCGAGCTGCTCACGCCCTTTCGCCTGGACACCAATTCCCTTTTCCTTACCGCGCAGCTGAACCAGGTCGGTATTCAAGTCGTGCGCAAATCCATCGTCGGCGATTCGCCCGAAGAGATGCGCGGCTCGTTCCAGTCCGCTCTCGGACGCGCAGAGGTCATCGTCTCCTCCGGAGGCCTCGGACCCACCGACGACGACCGCACCCGCCAGACCGTCGCAGACCTTCTCGGCCGCAAGCTTGTGCGCGACGAAGCGACTCTGCTCAAGATTCAGGAGCGCTTTCGCCGCTTCGGCCGCGCGATGCCGGAGATTAATTTGCGCCAGGCGATGATCGTCGAGGGCTCCACGCCGCTTCCCAATCCCAGCGGCACCGCTCCCGGACTTTGGATCGAAACCCAGGGCCGCATCTTGATCCTTCTGCCCGGCGTGCCTCCGGAGTTGAAGGCGCTGTTCGAGGAAGAGGTCAAGCCGCGCCTCGCGCGATTGGGCATCCGGCAGCGCCTTTACACCCGCGAGCTGCGCGTCACCGGACTCTTCGAATCGGACGTCGAGCAGCGCGTCTCGCCGCTCTACGCGGAATATCCCGAGGTCGAAACTACCATCCTCGCTTCGCCCACCGGGATTCAACTCCACCCGCGCATCTGGTCCGAGGACCCCGAGAAAGCCGAGGCCCTGCTCAACGAAATCGCGCGGCGCATGGCTCTCATCCTGGGCGACCATCTGATTTCCGCGCGCGGTGAACCGCTCGAAGAGATTGTCGCCTGCACGCTCATCGAAAATCGCGCCACCGTCGCCGTGGCTGAAAGCTGCACCGGCGGTCTGCTGGCCGAGCGCTTCACGAGCGTGGCCGGCAGCTCCGCCTATTTTGTGGGCGGCGTCGTCTGCTACAGCAACGAACTGAAGACCAGCCTCGTCGGCGTTCCGGCTGAGCTTATCGAAGCCAAGGGCGCGGTCAGCCCCGAAGTGGCCCTCGCGCTCGGCGACGGAATTCGCCGCCGCTCCGGCGCCACACTGGGAGTGGGAATCACCGGCATCGCCGGGCCGGGCGGCGGAACGCCCGAAAAGCCTGTGGGCCTCGTGTATCTGGCCATCGCCGACGAGCGCAACGCCCGCGAACGCCGCCTGCAGCTCCCCGGAGATCGCGAGCGGATTCGCATGTTCGCGGTGCAGGCCGCGCTCGATGCCGTGCGCCGCCATTTTCTGATCCCCGCGCACGCCCGCGTCTAGACATGGAAAATATGGGGGTGCCTTAGTCCGAGGGAATTCGCCCGAGGTCAAAAGCCTTTTAGGGGGTCGGAGCTTCAGCTCCGCATAAAGTGGACGCGCGAAGCGCGTTCCTGTGCGCGGGCTTTATTGCGGCGAGTACCTGAGTTCCGCTCGCAAGGCCCGCAAATTCGAATTAGGACACTTCCAAATGCGGCTATTTGTCGCTCTCGATCTGCCCGAAGCAGTGCGCAGCGGTCTTGTGGCGCTGATGGCTGCACTCAAACCGGCCTGCGCCGGCGCGCGTTGGGTGCGACCAGAGGGAATGCACATCACTTTGAAATTTATTGGCAACATCGCCGCCGAGCAGCTGCCCGAATTTCGCGCAGCGCTTGCGCCCATCCGATCGGGGACGCCTGTCGAACTCCAATATGGCGGCATAGGATTCTTCCCCAACGCGCGTCGTCCACGCGTGCTGTGGTGCGGCATCGAGGCTTCGCCCAATCTGGCCGAGCTCGCTGCTGCAATCGGGAGTGCCGTGGAGCCACTTGGCGTAGCGCCGGAATCACGCGCTTTCGTGCCGCACCTCACGCTCGCTCGATTGGATGCTTCGAGCCCCGAAAGCTTGTTGCGTGCGGTCGAAGGCATGGAGCAAAGAAATTTCGGCAGTGCAAGCGAGACGAAATTCCATCTCTATGAGAGCATCCTGAAGACCGGCGGCTCGGAATATAAAAAGCTGGAGACCTATTCCTTCGTGAAGGAAACTCGTGAGACCTGATTGGTTCATACTCCCCGTCGCCTATCTTCTCGGCTCCATTCCCTTCGGCTTGCTTATCGTCAGGGCCCGCGCCGGCCGCGACATTCGCGGCATGGGCAGCGGTAACATCGGCGCCGCAAATGTCGCGCGCACCGCCGGCGTCTCCGCCGGGCTCCTGACGCTGTTCTTCGACGCCATGAAGGGCTACCTCGCCGTCGCGCTCGCTGCGCGCTGGAGCGGTTTCAACATGCGATGGATGATGGCCGCCGCGGTTGCCGCCGTCTTTGGCCACATCTTTTCGTTCTGGCTGGGATTTCATGGCGGCAAGGGCGTGGCCACCGGGCTGGGAGTTTTTCTACCGATCTGCGCGCCCGCCGTGGGAGTGGCCATAGTGCTCTGGCTGATCGTGGTCGCCTTCTGGAGATACTCGTCGCTCGGCTCCATCGTCGCCGCAGCGGCGCTCCCGATTTTCGTCTACGTGTTGTACGCGCCCGGCCATGCCCCGCCGCCCTACGTCACGGTCCTCACCATACTTATCTCCCTGATGGTGCTGGCCAAGCATCAGGCCAACATCGAGCGCCTCATCGCCGGCACGGAACCTCGCCTCGACTCTCGTCGCTGAACTCCTCCTCCGAGCTTTCGCCCTGACCCTTCGCCCCCAAACCCTTCCGTGCCAACCTGTACGGCGTGCCCGTAACTCGGAAGTCCCTGTGTCGTTAAGTAATTGCATCTGCGTAGCTTAATACGCACAACCTGTACTACCGGCCAATTGTCTTGGGCTACCCCTCTTGGTTAGGATTTTCACACGGGCTTCTATGCCTAATTCGCTCCACAACTTGCTAATGCGGCTCTTTACCCGCCGGCCCAAGATCCTCTGGATCATGCTAGCCGCGCTGTTGCTGGTCAGCGTCACTCCCCTGTGGCTGTACCACCGCCAAGTCATCGGCCTTAGCGACGAGAAGCTGCAAGACACCGAGCGCATTCAACAAACTGCCATCACTCGCTCGCTAGCCAACGAAACACTCCAATTTGAAGAGAGCCTGCGCGAGGCGCTCCTGAGCCAGAGGCAAGTGCTGGCGCTTACCGGATGGATCGACGACGTGGACGATCCCGTTCACGCGCCCCAGATTACGCGGCTGTTGCAAACCTTCATCGAAAACAATTCCAACATCCTCTACGTCACCGCGGTCGACAAGCAGGCCAAGGGACAATCGGCCGGCAGCTTCAGCGCCGACCACGATCCCTTCGTGGAAGCCGCGCTCAAGCGCGCCTTCACCTCCAGCATTCAGGGCTTCGATTCCGTCAGTGAGCCGTTCGCGCTCGGGCGCGACAATCGCTCCGCCCTGGTGATGTCCGTACCGCTGCTTGCCGACGGCCAGTTTGCCGGAATGTTTGCCGCCGTCGTCTCGCTCGATCCTCTGCAAGCACGCCTGCGCGACGTGAGCGTGCGCGACCGCACTGTATACATCGTGGACGTTCACGGGCACATCGTCGCCTATCCCGATACGCGCGACATGGTTCCCGGCCGCGACGTCACTTCCACTTCGCCCATCGCCAAGATGGTCACCGAGCTGCCCCAGGAGCTGCGCGCCACCACAACTACCAATTTCTTCCTTCCAGGTAAGGACGCGCGCCATCCCGTCGAGATGCTGGGCAGCTACAGCACCATCCCGGAGCTTCGCTGGGCGGTAATCGCACAGCGGAGCTTGGCCTACGCCCGCGTGGACGCCGGCGTCGAAGAATTGACCGCACAGGCTCTGCGCTTCGTGGTCGGCGTCATGATCGTGGCGCTTTCTTTGGGATATCTCTTCGCCGTCGGTATCACCGGACCTATTCGCCGGCTGGTCGAGTCCACGCGCGCCATCAGCCGCGCCGAATTTCACGAGCGCGTGGAGGTGCGCGGCGCCGCTGAAATCAGCGAGCTCGCCGAAACGTTCAATCAGATGGCCAGCCACATCGAGGAATACGTCCATCGCTTGAAGCTGGCCGCCGAGGAAAACCGCGAGCTGTTTTTGGGCTCCATCCGCATGCTCGCCGCGGCCATCGACGAAAAGGATCCCTACACCCGCGGCCACTCCGGGCGCGTGGCCAAGTATTCGCTCATCATCGGCGACTCGCTGGGCCTCAGCGCCGAGGAACTCGACAGACTTCGAATCTCCGCGCTCCTGCACGACGTGGGAAAAATCGGCGTGGAAGACCGGGTACTCAAGAAACCCGGCAAGTTGACGGAAGAAGAATTCGAGCTGATGAAGCAGCACCCCGTGAAGGGCGCCAACATCATGCGCCCCGTCGCGCAGCTTAAAGACATGCTGCCGGGCATCGAGCTGCACCACGAACGACTGGACGGCGGAGGCTACCCGTACGGCCTGCAGGGCGATCAGATTCCCATGATGGCTCGCATCATCGCCGTCGCCGACACGCTCGACGCCATCACCACCAACCGTCCCTACCAGTCGGCTATGGACCTTACCTACGCACTCGAGCGCATTCAGTCGCTCTCGGTTACCCGCTTTGATCCCGCCGTCGTAAACGCACTCGAAACCGCCATCGCCGACGGCCGCCTGCGCCTCAGCGCCACCCTCGTCGAAGTCTAACCGCCGCTTCCAGAGTTTGCGTGATTAAAACTTAATTTCCGCGGTTTCGCCCTTTACTTCAATCACCGTGCCAAAGGCCTTTGACGCGTCGGCCACACGCTGGAGGATGTAACCGGCTCGCGCGCCCGTTGCTGGCGAGGGCAAGCCGCGCGTGTCAAGGAATTGATTGTTCGTGTGAGGGTCTTGAGTGTCGGGCTGGCCCTCGCCCAGGGTGTCCAACGCAACTGGCCGCAACGAAATCGACTGCAGCTTCTTCCCTTGAAATTGGACGTAAGCCACCACGCTTTCCCAACTCATCGGTTCGTCGATATACGTTATCGTCGGCGGCAGGTTGTAAATGAAATTCCCCAGATCGTAGAAGATGGGCCGGCCGTGATAGATCTCTACACCGTGCAGCAGCGGCGCGCCATGCATCACCACGATGTCTGCGCCCGCATCCACCTCCGCATGGGTCCACTTCTTAAGCCATTCATTCGGGGCCAGCCGCTCCGGCATTCCCTCCGTGAAAATCGTCGCGAACGAATGATTCGCGAAGACGTGATTGTGCTGGTATACGATCACCAGGTCCGCGTGCTGCCGTGCGTCGCGAATGTTCTGAAGGATGCGTTGCGAATCCTCCGCATTCGGCGCGTTCCCGGACGCGCCGGGCAGATCCTCGGTCGCCTCATTTTCCTTCTCGCCGGCTTCCACGCGAAGCTCGTTCACGCCCGGCCGTTCCGCGGTGGCGCTTCCTCCGGGCGTAATCAGGCCCGACGCGCTCGCAACTAAGGCAATCGTTCCCTTTGGCGTAAGCAGGTAACTCGGCGCTGCCGCTTCGGCCAGGTTTTTGCCCGTTCCGGCATGAATGATCTTGCGGCTGTCCGCCTCCCGGATCGTGTTCTGAATGCCCGTCGCCTTCAAATCGAATGCGTGGTTGCCGGAAAAGGCCAACAGGTTGAAACCGCAAGCCGTCAACGCATCGAGCGCTTCCGGCGGAGTGATAAATCCCCTGCCCTCCTGGGCCGTCTCGCCTTTCTCGGCCACCGCGGATTCCAGGTTGGTGAACCTCACATCGCCCTTCAGCAACTCCTGGATAACAGGCACCGCCGCCGGTGCGGTCGTGCGAATATCCGAACGGATCATCGACTGCCCCGCGAGTGTGATCGTTATGGCAGCCGACTGCGGACGCACGCCAGCGCACATCGCGCCCATGATTGCGAATCCAACCGCGAGCCGCGCAGCCCGCGCCGAGAACCGTCTAGCCTTCAACATAGTAGTCATTTGTGTCGCCTTAGCCTTTTCGCCCCAGCGCTCGCCGGCCCTCGCCCTGAAGTTATCTCATAAACAGCTTCCGTCGGGGCAATTTACGGCCTTCCCCATCCGGTTCGTCATTCTGACCCGGTTTCCAACACTGTAGCCATATGTGTCGTCTTAGGCTTTTCGCCTGGGCACTCGCCGGCCTCACCCGCACGCTATCCGACAGGCGGCTTGCCCCGCCCTATCCGTCATTCTGAGCGGAGCGTCCCGACGCTTCGTTCTTCCCCGGAAATCAGCCTTCTCGATTTCTGGCGGGACGCGTAGTCGAAGAATCCCTCTTCGGCGTCGCCAAACCGGGACATTAGCAACTCGGGATAGGTCTTAGATTCGCCGCCAACTGAAAATGGTCCCGATAACTTAAAACGGCTCTAGAATAGCGTTCCGTTGCTCACTCGCGCCGAACTCGATCGCTTGGTCGTCGTCCTCGTAGCCACGCGCAATCCCCTCAACATCGGCGCCGCCGCCCGCGCCATGAGCAACTTCGGCATTCGCCATCTGCGCGTCGTAAATGTTTTCGAGCCGGCATTCCGCGAGGCGCGCTCCGCCGTCGGCGCTTCCGCCCTGCTCAAAGCTGCCGAGCACTACACCTCCGTCGCGGAAGCCGTCTCCGATTGCTTGCTGGTCGTAGGCACCACTGCAGGCCGGCGCGAATTCCAATTGCCGCTGCGCCGCCTCGAGGACGGCGCGCGCCTCATTCGCCGCCGGGCGATCGACGGCCGCGTGGCGTTGCTTTTCGGTTCGGAGAAATTCGGCATCTCGAACAAAGACCTAAGCCACTGCCACTGGCTGATGCGAATTCCCACCGCCGAAGCAAATATTTCGATGAACGTCGGCCAGGCCGTGGCCGTATGCCTGTACGAGCTTGTTCGCGACGCCAAGGCCCCGCGCCTCCCCGAAAAGCTGCCGCTCGCCGAGGCCGGTGAGATGGAACGAGTGACCACTACGCTGATCGAGGCTCTCGAAGCCAGCGGCTTCCTCGACCGCCGCCGCGTGAAAACATCCGAGGAGAGAATCCGCCGCCTCGTGCGCCGCCTCCGCCTGCCCGCCCGCGACGCCACAATCTGGCTAGGGATGTTTCGCCAGATGCTCTGGAAGATGCGCTCAGCGCCGCCGCCCGGTGGCGCAACTGGCGGCGACTACTGACCGCAGCGCTCCTCCGTAGGGGCACGGCATACCGTGTGCCCGCTCCCGTCGTGGTGCGGCAACACACGGCGTTGGTTTTGTAGCGGCCGCCTCGCTTTCCAGGCGGGCGCCTTTGCTTTGTGCCTGGGCTTGATTCAGAATGTCTCGCGAAGGTTTTCATACAGCCTTGCGACACTCTTCGTCGCCGGTAAAGGTTTAAACGTAGCGCCGGGGTCTTTAGCCCGGCACGGCCCTTGTCAGCTGATCCTGGCGCCGCCATCCTTTCCCGCATCGCATGGCCCTGCTTTTGTAGCGGCCCCCTTTAGGCGGGCGCCTTTGCTTCTCTGCTAGAATGAAATGTTCGCTGCGCCGCAGCGAATCCCATGATTTCACTCTTCGGAAAATCCGAGCCCACGCTCCTCGATCGCCTCAAACAATCGGTGAGCAAGACCCGCACCGAGCTCGCCGCGCGCGTCGAGCAAATCCTCACCGGCGACCGCCCCGTCGATCCTGAGCTGCTCAAGCAACTCGAAACGGCGCTTTTGAGCGCGGACATGGGCGTGCGCACCACGCGCGAAGTCCTCGCCGCCCTCCGCCAGCAAGTGAACGAACACAAGCTTGTAGACGCCGCCGAGCTCAAGAAATCCCTAAAGAACGAAATCCTGAAAATTCTTACCGCCCCCACTGCCGGCTCGAACGGCCAAGCAGTCGCCGGTGCATCGCAAAACGTTGCCTCGCAAACTCCCGCCCCGCGCGTGCTCTTCGTCGTCGGCGTGAACGGCACCGGCAAAACCACCACCATCGGCAAACTCGCCAATCGCCTGAAGAACGACGGCGCCACAGTCGTCCTCTGCGCGGCCGATACCTTTCGCGCCGCCGCCATCGAGCAACTCGAAGTCTGGGCGCGCCGCTCGGGCGTCGAAATCATTAAGCAAAAATCCGGCGCTGATCCCTCCGCCGTCATTTTCGACGCGCTCTCCGCCGCCACAGCCCGCTCCGCCGACATCGTCATCGTGGACACCGCCGGACGCCTGCACACAAAATCGAACCTGATGGCCGAGCTCGACAAAATGAAACGCACCGCCGCGAAAGTTGTTCCCGGCGCGCCGCACGACGTTTTTCTGGTGCTCGACGCCACCACCGGCCAGAACGGCCTAAACCAGGCGCGCGAATTCTGGAGCCACGCGGGCGTCACCGGCATCGTGCTCACCAAACTCGACGGCACCGCCAAGGGCGGCATCGTCGTAGCCATCGCGCGTGAACTGAATCTTCCCATTCGCTTCGTCGGCACCGGCGAGCAGATCAACGACCTGGTGCCCTTTGACGCGCAAACCTATGTCAACTCCCTCTTCGACTGATTCGCCCAAGGACTACCACCTGTGGATGGCCCAGGCGCTAGCCCTGGCACGCAAAGGAATGGCGCTCGCCCATCCCAATCCGCGCGTCGGAGCCGTCGTCGTCAGGGACGGGCGTAAGGTCGGCGAAGGTTTTCACGCCTACGACCAACTCGACCACGCCGAAGTCGTCGCCCTCCGCGCCGCAGGAGCGCACGCAAAAGGCGCCACGCTCTACGTCACGCTCGAACCCTGCTGCCATACGGGACGCACCGGCCCGTGCACCAAGGCCATCATCGCCGCCGGAGTGAAGCGCGTGGTCGCCGCCGCGCCCGATCCGAATCCCCTGGTCGCCGGCAAAGGCTTCGCGCAGTTGCGCCGCGCCGGGATTCAAGTCACTACCGGCGTGCTCGAGCCGGAGTCGCGCGCACTCAATGAAGACTTCGCGCGCTGGATTCTCACCGGTCTGCCTTTCGTCACGCTGAAGACCGCCCTATCGCTCGATGGCCGCATCGCCGAACGCCCCGGCCACAGCACCTCCATCACCGGCGCCGCCTCACGCGAAGAAGTGCAGTTGCTGCGCCATCGCGCCGACGCCCTGCTCACGGGCATCGGCACCGTGCTGGCCGATAATCCTCTGCTCACCGACCGCACCGGCCTGCCTCGCCGCCGCCGTCTGCTGCGCGCCGTCGTTGATTCCAACCTGCGCATCCCGCTCGGTTCCCGTCTCGTGAAGTCCGCGAAGGACGACCTGGTCGTCTTCACCATTGCCGCCGATTCGCGCAAGGCTCGCGCGCTCGACGCCGCCGGCGTAGAAGTCGTTCGCGTTCCCGCTCGCAGCGGGCGCGTGGATCTCGCTAAGGTGTTCCGCGAGCTTGGCCGCCGCGAGATGCTCAACGTCCTCATCGAAGCCGGCGCGGAGCTAAACGGCGCCGCACTCGAACTCGCTGTTGTCGACAAAATGATTCTCTTCTATGCTCCGGAGGTTCTGGGCTCCGGCGGAGTTCCCCTGGCGCGCCTTCATCACGCCCGCCACATTCCGGCGCTTTCGAATGTGTCGTTGCGGCCGTGCGGCTCCGATCTCGTTATCGAGGGATATTTTCGCGATGTTTACGGGCATCACCGAGCACGTCGGAAAAATTGAAACGCTTCATCGCTCCGCGGACGGCGGCCGTCTGCGTGTCAACCTCGCCGGCGCTGAGGAAATCGCCGCGCAGACGAAATTGGGCGACAGCATCTCCGTCAGCGGCTGCTGCCTGACGGTCATGAACCTTTTGCCCAACCATTTCTCCGCCGATCTTTCCGGCGAGACGCTCCGCCGCACCTCGCTCGGCGAGAAAAAGCGTGGCGACCTCGTCAATCTCGAGCGTCCACTCGCCGTCGGCGCACGACTCGGCGGCCACTTCGTGCAGGGGCACGTCGACGGCGCCGGACGCGTCACGCGCCTCGAGCCTGAGGGCGACAACTGGTGGCTCTCCGTGCACGTGCCGGAGAATCTGCGGCGCTACGTCGCAGAAAAAGCATCGCTTGCGATCGACGGCATCAGCCTCACGGTCGCCCGCTGGCAAGAGGGCGTCGCCGACATCGCCGTCATCCCCTTCACCTACGAGCACACGAGCATCCGCGCCATGGTTCCCGGCAACGCCGTGAACCTCGAAGTCGACATCCTCGCCAAATATGTGGAAAGCCTGCTCGACGCCCGCAAGACGCCCGCCGCGCGCCTCACGATGGGCAAGTTAATCGAAGAGGGCTTCTAGCGCGGTACTTTTTCCGGCAGCCCGACGAGCCAGAGGTTTTGGGCCAAACCTGCGAGCTCCTACTGTGTGACTGAGCACTTAACACGGATTTAATACAAATCTTCCGTCAGCGCAGGGCTACCATAACAACCATGCGCAGCAAGAGCTGGCGATTCCTTCGTCAGCCGGCCGGTTGCCATGCGCTGGGTTCAATTCGCCCGTCAAAATCCTACGACAGGAGTAAACCTATGCGATTACGAAGCGCAGCTTTCGCGCTACTCATCTGTGCAGCAGTGCTGTCTGCTCGACCCGCCGGTGCGCAGGCGCCCTCGGCGTCTGCTCGGCCGAAATCTCCAAAAACCAGCTCCACCCCTGCTGCAAAGGCGGAGGGGAACCTTGCTCAGGTGATGAGAGGCATTTTATTTCCCAATTCGAATATCATCTTTTTCGCGCAGAGTATGGATCCCGACCAGCGTGAAGCCCTCAGCCGACCCGTCTATGGCGACAGATCCTTTGGCCGGCACCTACGGCGGATGGGTTGCGGTGGAAAATAGCGGCATCGCTCTATCCGAAGCCGCGAACCTGCTGATGATCCCAGGACGCGTCTGTTCGAACGGTCGTCCCGTACCGCTTAAGAATCCGGATTGGGCAAAGCTCGTTCAAGGACTGCGGGACGCAGGCATGGCCGCCTACAAGGCCGCGCAGACAAAAGATCAAGAAAAGATCGTCGACGTATCCGACACGGTCACCACAGCGTGCCAGAACTGCCACGTAAAATATCGCGACGCACCCGGAGGCCTCGCAAACCGCTGCATGTAAGCTGGACCCGGCTCGCGCCGCTCTTGCTGCGGTTTAACGTAGCGCCGTAGCCTGAAGGAGCTTGTGGTGAGCTCAGCCGAACCATCCCGAGCCTGCCGACGGAGCGCGGCATTCTTCGCCTCGGCTTTGTCCTTGGCTCTTGTAGCGGCCGCCTTTAGGCGGGCGTTTTTGCCTTTTGGCTTTACCTCCTCGGGGTCGTAGCCGAACTCGTCCCCAGCTCGCCGAGAGACCTCAGATACAAAACGCGGCTGGACCCCTTAGGGGGGTCGGAGCTTCAGCTCCTACAAAAAATTTGTCTGCGCGGAGCGTCTTCCTTTCGCCCAGACTCACCCGCGCGAGCCTTCGCCTGGCGCTGTGCTATTTGGCCGCGATCTGCTGCACGATCGCGAGTGATTTCGCCACGTGCGCGTCGGGCGTAAGGCTATCTTCCTTTGAAGAAAACGTCGCAATGATCTTGTGGCCCTTGCCGATGACGAAAGTTTCGCGTTCGATAAAATCATGATCGATAGCGGCGCCGCGCACATCGGTCATGCCTGGTTTTGCGGGATTGGTCATCAAATTATAGGAGGCGGCGATTTTGCCGTCTGCATCGGAAGCTACCGGGAACTTTCCCGCGCAATAATCCGGGTCTGCCGAGAACTGATCGAGTCGCGCGATGCTGTCGCCGGATACGCCGATGATGCTCGCACCGGCGGCTTCGAACTTATCCTTCTCCTGCGCAAATGTATGCGCTTCGAGGTCACAGCCTTTGGTGTAGGCCGAAGGATAGAAATAGACGACGACCGGTCCCTTCTTTAGCGCAGCTGCAAGAGAAAAAGTGAATTGTTTTCCGGCCAACGAAGCCTGAGCCGAGAAATCGGGCGCACTATCGCCCACCTTGAGCGCAGCCAAAACCGGCAACGCAACCAGCGCCGTAAGCGCGAGACTCCAAAATAATTTCTTCGTCACGAGTTACCTCCTGAAGTGTCAAGAAACATATCACACCCCAATGCAACAGGGTAGGGATTGGCCATAGGTTCCGGTTCTCCCGCGCACTTAGAGATGAGCAGAAGTTCACGCGCGGTATCTTCAGCCTCTTAGGGGGTTGGAGCTTCGGCTTCGGCTTCGGCTTCGGCCTTCGTAGCGGTATCTCCCGCCTCGCCCCTGATCGCGAGCAAACTACATCACGAGATCCGAATACTCCGGGTGCTGTTCCACGTACCGCCTCACTAGTGGACAGATAATGTCGACCTTAAGATTGTTCTCTCGTGCGTATTGAAGACCCTTCTGCGCCAGAGCCGACGCAAGGCCCAAATGCCGCAACTTTTCAGGCACTTCCGTATGGATCAACTCAAGAATGCTTGCCGTCAAACTGTATTCCAGATAGGCGACCTCGCCGCTCTGCTCGATTTCGAACCGGCCGGTCGTCACCTTCTGCAAAGGCAGCGGCTTCCGATTGAATATGTTCCACATGGCGGTTGGACGATTCCGCAATCTACATCGTCAGCACGACACGAAACTCCGCCTTACCGCTCATCATCCGCGCATACGCCTCCGCGGCCTTCGCCAGCGGATACTTCTCGATCATCGGCCGCACGCCGGTCATTTCCGCAAAATGCAGCGTGTCCTCAGAGTCCGTAGGAATCCCCGAGGCCCATCCCTGCAAGCTATGGTTGCCGAAAATCAGCTGAGCCGGTGTCACCTCGATAGGATCCATAGTGGCGCCCACTACCATCATCCTCCCGTTCGGTCCCAGACCGTCAACCAGTGAGGACATGGCCTTCGAACTGGGGGCCGTCGCTAGAATCACGCGTGCTCCGCCCAGTTTCTGTAGCTCAGCCGCGGCGTTCGTTGCGACGCTATCGATATAGACATGCGCTCCAAGCTTTTTCGCCAGGCCGGCGTTCTCCGGTCCGCGCCCAATGGCCGCCACGCGATAGCCGAATTTCTGCGCGAACTGAATTCCCAAGTGCCCGAGCCCGCCGATGCCCTGCACGGCCACCAAATCGCTCGGCAGCGCCCCGCTGTGGCGAAGAGCGTTGAACGTCGTGATGCCCGCGCACATCAACGGCGCGGCCTCCGCCGCGTCGAACGACTCCGGCATGTGCGCGAGCGCTTCGACCGGAACGACCATGTACTCCTGATACCCGCCGTCATAATGAATTCCGCAAATCTTCAAATTCACGCAATTCACAAAATCGCCCCGCCTGCAAGGGAGGCATGTGCCATCCTGACCGCCGTGCCAGCCCACGCCCACGCGCTGCCCCTTCTTCCACGTCGTCACGCCCGCGCCCGTCTCGTCAATCACGCCCGCGACTTCGTGCCCCGGCACGCGCGGATACGTAATCCCCGGCAACCCGCCCTCTTTCGTCAGCACATCGCTATGGCAAACGCCGCAGGCCTGGACCCGAATCCTCACGTGTCCCGGCCCGGGCTGGGGAATCTCCCGCTCCACAACCTCGAAATCGCCTCCCGCTTTCGGCACTTGCACTGCCTTCATTTTCGCCATAGCTGTCTCTCCTCGTGCTTGCGGCGTCTCGGCCGCGCGTTGACTTCGTGAATTCGATTGGATGCCTTCCTCGCAACCGCGGCTTCAGGCTGGCGAAATTAATAGAAACGCCTCGCCCACCACTTCGAAAAGGTTTTAACGTAGCGCCGGGGTCTTTAACCCGGCAGATTTTTGGGCCGGCTTCGAATTGTGCTCAGCATGCCCGACTGAGCACCGGTTTTGTAGCGGCCGCCTCGCCTTTCAGGCGGGCGCCTTTGCCTTGCGCGTGACCGTGGCTTCAGCAATGTGCCGCCGCCCGTTCCTTTGTTACCGGCGACTGCGGCTTCAGCTAATACAGATTCTACGGAAACACTCGCCTGCCTCGAGAAGGTTTAGCTTAGCGCCGGGGTTTTAGCCCGGCAGCCTTTGCAGTGTTTGCGATCGGCAGCGCGGCGACCTGAACCTATACCGAGCTCAGCCGAGAGAGCGCGGTAGGTTTTGTAGCGGCGGCCTTCAGGCCGGCGTCTTTGTTTGAGACGCGACCACGACTTTGGCAATGTGCGCGAGTGTTACACCATAGGTGCACGGCATGCCGTGTCGGTACTTCTGTTCCCCTCGCGCCTCTTTCGCCTTGGCTATCTCGCCATCTGTGCCGCTTCCGCTTCCCTCTTTTTCTGCATCACCCCGCGATAGTAAAGGATGAGTCCCAACAGAATCCCGCCGAAGGTACCCGCCACAAGCTTGCCTTCAAACACCAACTTATTCGTCGATTCGGCAGGCGGAACAAACGAAAGCGTGATTCCCAGAAAAACAACCAGAAAACCGAGACCAGCCGCGATCCAGACGCCCGGCTTCCCTCCCGGCACGCGTACGGAATTCTTGTCACTATCGCGATCGGGACGATAAGACAGCTTGATGAACGCCGCATAGATGTACACGAATGGAATGAAATACAGAACGGTCCCGGCATCCACGAGAATCTGGTACGCGGAGTTTGCCGATTCGTTTACTTGAATCAGCAGCAAAATCACGCACGAAATGCCCGCCTGCACCAAAATCGAAACCCAAGGCGTTTTCCATTTCGGATGGATCTTCCCAAACGCGCTCGGAAGATACCGGTCGATTCCCACTACGAATGGTATTCGCGACACACCCGCCACGGTCGTCCCAATGCCCCCCGCGCTGCCGAATACGTTGAAGCTCGAGGCTACAATTGCAAACAAGCCGATGCCCAGAAGGGTCGATCCCGACGTCAATGCTTGAAACATTCCGCTTTTTGGATCGACGGACGCCGCGGGCAAGATCGTCAGTATTGCCACGGTGCCAATAAGGTAGAGAAACAGGATGGACACTCCCGAGCCCAATATCGCGCGCGGAAAAGTCTTGTTCGGTTCCCGGATCTCCTCGCTCATCGCCGACGCAAGTTCGAGCCCGCCGAACGCAAATGCGATCTGCGGCCAGAAGTTCACGGTTCCCCAGTTCCATACGGGCTTCATATTCGACATCGTGAAATGCGTCACCGCGCCGTGCCGGTGCCAGAGAAAAATCGCCAGCGCTCCCAGCATCAGCGGTGGAATGTACGTTCCGATGCCGCCCGCGTTCTGCAGCCATTTGCCGATGTTTAGACCGATGATGTTCAGAAACACTGCAAGAAACAGCAGAAAAAACGATCCGGCCATCAGGAACGATCGGTTTTGCGCCAGATACGCGTTGCCCTGCCCACCTACATACGCCATCATCGAAGCGCTGGCCATCAGCAGTCCCGGGAAATAAAACAAGGTATAAATCCAGTAAGTCCAGCCGGCCACAAATCCGTGGAATTCGCCGAAGGCCTCCTTCGACCAGGCGTATAGCCCGCCCTCGCTCGGATATCGCGCCGACAGTTCCGCCAGAATGTAGGAACTCGGAAGAAAAAATAAACCTGCCGCGAGCACCCACAAACTCATCGAGGAAGTGCCGTTGTGCGCCGCGGCCGCGATCCATCGGGGCCCCACCACGGAAGCAACGTTGAAGAGCAACAGGTCCCAGAACCCCATCGCCCGCCGGAGCTGGCTTTTGGGATCGGCCGATGCCGCGGCAGCCTCGCTCACGCGGTCGCGTCCAACTCGGGGATGAGTTCGTCCTGCACCAGAAAATTACGGAGAAACGGATCTTGCGAGGCTTCCAGCTCCGCCCACGTGCCGAAAAACGCCACGCGGCCCTCCTGTAGAAAAATCACTCGATCGGCGATTTTCTTCGCTAGGTGCGTATCGTGGGTCACTACGATAGCCGTCTTGTGCAGCGTCTCTTTCAGCTTCACGATCAAATCGCTCACGTGCGTGGCCATCAGCGGATCGACCATAGTGGTCGGCTCATCATACAGAATGGCATCCGGATCGTCCGCCAGCGCCCGCGCAATCGCCACCGCGCGCTTGGTCCCCGTGCTGAGGTCCGCCGGCAGCTTATCGGCAAACTGCTCTACCTCCAGCATCGTCAGCAGTTCCTTCACGCGCCGGTCCACAGCGTCTTGGTCGATTTCCCCGCCCCGGCTGACCAGAGGAAACGCCACGTTTTCCGCCACGGTCATCGAGTCGAACAGCGCGCCCGATTGAAACACCATGGTCACCTTCCGCCGGACCTCCTCAAACTTCTCCTCGGTCCAGCCGGTCGTGTCGTGGCCGGCTACGACGATCTTCCCCTCATCCGGCTCCAAAAATCCCAGCAGCAGCTTGAGAGAAACGGACTTCCCCACGCCGCTCCGCCCCATAATCACGGCCGTCTCGCCCTGATCGACCGAAAAGCTCACGTCCTTTAGCACCGGGCGCTCGTCGAATGCTTTCGACACGTGCTCAAATTCAAGATAGTGGCCGTCGCTCACGACTTTTTCACGCAAGTTCTCCTTGCTGTCCATCAAGCCTCGCCCGCGCCTCGTCGTAGTCTTCTGGTGAGTTCATATTCTTGAATAGCAGGCCGTCGGAATCAAAGGCTTTCCATTCGAGCGGCGCAATCATTTCCACCAGCAGGGCCTGCAGCGCCTCGGTCACCTTGCGTGTGCCGCGCTCCAGTTCCACGCGGATCGCCGCTTCGCACCGCTTGTGATAGATGGCGCACAGCGGCTCCGCGCCGCGAGCGTTCATCGGCACCACGGCATCGGCCTGCGACGTAAGCGCTCGCGCGACCACGTAGTTCAACCAGCCCTTGGTCAGATACGGCAAATCGCACGCTACCACCAGATTCCACGGCGCCTTCGATAGTCCCAGCGCCGTAGCGATTCCGCCCAGCGGCCCAGCGCTCGGCCAATCGTCGCCCACGGCGTGCAAACCGAGCAGTCGATACATCTCCGGATTGCCAACCACCGTGGTTTCGCCGGCCACCGACTCGACCAGTCGCGCCGTGCGTACCACCAGCGGCTCCCCGGCGATGGCCAACAGCGCCTTGTCCCGCCCCATGCGCGAGCTTGCGCCCCCCGCCAGCACAAAACCCGCGACTTGATCCTTTGATCGCATTGTCCGACTCATACTAGCCCTGCGAAGATTACCTGCGCAAGACAGGACTGGAGAGCTCGCACGAATTTGTAAGAAATTGTTTATAAAGGAGATAGGCTGACATTGGAGCGTCCTAGAGGCGTCCGGCTTTCGCCTTGACACCCTCGCCCCATCTGCTATATTAGCACTCGCCTAGGAGGAGTGCTAAAGGTCACTCCCCCACAAGCAATTCACCGCAAATCAATCGGAGGAACAGTAAAAATGGCTGTCAATATCACACCGCTACAGGATCGACTGCTGATCCAGCGGCCGCAAGAGAAGGAAATCGTCAAGGGCGGCATCATCATCCCCGACTCCGCCAGAGAGAAACCCTACGAGGGCGATGTGATCGCCGTCGGCGCCGGCCGATTTGACAACAAGGGCGCAAGAATCCCCATGGACGTAAAGGTGGGCGACCGGGTGCTGTTCGGCAAGTACTCGGGCAATGAGATCACAGTCGATGGCGAAGAGTTCTTCATCATCGAAGAGAAAGACGTACTCGCAAAAGTCGGCGGCGTGGCAAAAGCGGCCGGCGGCAAGAAGTAACTTCCACAAGTAACCTCCCCTGGCGCACCGCTGAATAGCAGGCCGCCGCGGAATAACCATTCTGAAACGACTGAAGAGGAGATAGAACTATGGCAAAGCAAATCGTGACGGGTGAGGCATCGCGCCAGGCAATTCTTCGCGGCGTGAATGCACTCGCGGACGCCGTCAAGATCACCCTCGGCCCCAAGGGCCGCAATGCGGTGATCGAGAAGAAGTTCGGCGCGCCGATCATCACCAAGGACGGCGTAACGGTAGCGAAGGAAATCGAACTGGCGGATCCGCTCGAAAACATGGGCGCGCAGATGGTACGTGAAGTCGCCTCCAAGACCTCGGACGTAGCCGGCGACGGCACCACCACTGCAACCGTGCTGGCACAGGCCATCTTCCGCGAAGGCGTGAAGACGGTTGCGGCCGGCGCGAGCCCCACAGCCCTCAAGCGCGGCATCGAGAAGGCCGTCGAAGTCGCCGTTGAGGAAATCAAGAAGTTCCACAAGGACGTCAAGGGCGACATGATCGCGCAGGTCGGCACCATCAGCGCCAACAACGACAAGCAGATCGGCTCCATCATCGCCGAAGCGATGAAGAAGGTGGGCAAGGACGGCGTCATCACCGTTGAAGAATCGAAGACGATGGAGACGACGCTGGAAGTGGTCGAAGGTATGCAGTTCGACCGCGGCTACCTCTCCCCCTACTTCGTCACGGACCCCGAGCGCATGGAGTGCGTGCTGGAAGACGCTCGCATCCTAATCCACGAAAAGAAGATCAGCTCCATGAAGGACCTGCTTCCCCTTCTCGAGCAGATCGCCAAGATGGGCAAGCCGCTGCTGATCATCGCTGAAGACGTCGAGGGCGAAGCGCTCGCGACACTCGTGGTGAACAAGCTCCGCGGCACCCTGCAGGTGCGCAGCCGTGAAGGCTCCTGGCTTCGGCGATCGCCGCAAGGCCATGCTCGAAGACATCGCGACCCTCACCGGCGGCAAGGCCATCACGGAAGACCTCGGGCATCAAGCTCGAGAACGTGAAGCTTGAGGATCTCGGCCGCGCCAAGAAGATCACCATCGACAAGGACAACACCACGATCATCGAAGGCGCGGGCAAGGCCTCCGAGATCGAAGGCCGCGTGAAGCAGATCCGCGACGCAGGTCGAAGACACCACCTCCGACTACGACCGCGAGAAGCTGCAAGAGCGGCTCGCCAAGCTGGTCGGCGGCGTGGCAGTGATCAAGGTGGGCGCGGCAACCGAGACCGAGCTGAAGGAAAAGAAGGCTCGCGTCGAGGACGCCATGCACGCCACACGCGCGGCTGTCGAGGAAGGCATTGTTCCCGGCGGCGGCGTGGCTCTGGTTCGCTGCATCTCAGCTCTCGAAAAGCTCAAGCTTCAGGATGACGAGGCCATTGGCGTCAACATCGTGAAGCGCGCCCTCGAAGAGCCCATGCGGCAGATCGCCCTCAACGCCGGCGAAGAAGGCGCCGTGATCGTCGGCCGCATTCGCGAATCGAAGGACGACAACTTCGGCTTCAACGCCGAGTACCGGCGAGTACGGCGACCTGGTCAAGGCTGGCGTCATCGATCCGGCCAAGGTCACGCGTCTCGCGCTACAGAACGCAGCTTCCATCGCCGGCCTGATGCTCACCACCGAAGCTCTGGTGGCGGACATCAAGGAAGACGACAAGAAGGGCGCGGCGCAGGCGGCGGGCCTCCGGGGGCGGGCGGCATGGGCGGAATGTACTAAAGCATGGAGTAAAATAGGCAACACAGTCACTCTTACCTGTGCTGTGTTTCTGATCGGGAGGGGCGTCCGATGTCAGTGACGCCCCTTTCTTTATCCACGAGCCGTCCGGGGCGCCGCCAGCCGCAGAAGGGATAGGCGTGCCTGCGTGACAAAACGCGCAGTTCCCTTCCTTTGCGCCGTTTAGTTATTGCCATCATTTGTAAGCCTTGTTACCATCCACTCTAACCGGCTCGCCCACGCCCCTACAAACTGGGCATCAGCACCTTTTGCGTCGTAAGAGGGTTATATCGAAATCCTTGCGATGTTAAAGGATTTTAAACTGTAGGGGTGCGCCGTGAGTGCAACACAAATTCAGCTGTTGCTGAACGCTGCGAAGGAGCTGAGCGTTTCGGCAGAACAAAAGGAAGAACAAAGGCGAAGTTTCGCTTTCGGGAACACTAATATCGAGAACCCTCGGATTACGCGTCAAACTGTCGACGAGGAGGCTGAGGCTCTAAAGAGGAAATGAGCTGCTGCTATGTCTCATGGAGACAGGCATAGTAAGTCGTTTGACGCAGAAGTGATTGTTGACCCCGATGAGAGAGCCCACCAAGAAGCAAAGAACGGCCTCCGGCAATTTGACCACGCAATAGAGCAAATAGAATATTGGTTGCAGCCCGAACGAGGGCCTCTTTTCGCTTAAGACCTTCCGCGATTTTGAGTTTGAACCGCGTAGCGCTTGAGGGCATAAATAGTTTCCCAGGTGTCTTTCACCCAGGACCAATCGCTATTGAAGGCAGTAAGCATACTCCACCAAACGCTCATCGAGTGCCCGAATTGGTCGAGGAACTCTGTGATTATGTTAACTCTAACTGGGATCGCACGCCGATTCATTTGAGTTCATATGTTATGTGGAGATTGAATTGGATTCATCCCTTTGTTGACGGGAACGGCCGAACCACCCGTGCAGCTTCTTTCGTTGTACTTTGCTTGAAACTTGGATACCGCGTACCCGGTTCGCCAACCATACCTGAGCAGATAGCCCGCGACAAGAAGCCTTACTATGCAGCGCTGGAACTAGCGGACGCAGCGCATATAAACGAGCAGAAAATCGGCGTTAGTGCAATGGAGAAGCTCTTGGCAGAATTGTTAGTGAAACAGCTCGCATCTGTTCTTCGCGACGCGGGCGCTGAAAATTCCTGAACAGCAGCGAACAACGGGCGACTCCTCCCTTCTCATTTGAGACAAACCGCCAGCCACAAAAAGCGAGGCGGCCGTCCCCGATGAAACGGGAGCAACCAGCGGCGCCGGGCTGGTCACAGGGCCGCTCCTACGAAGATGACCAGGAAGAAAGAGCCCGCCTAAAAAGCGAGGCGGCCCCTACAAAGGTAAATTCAAAAACCCAGCGACGGGCAACGCGGACCGCAAGACCCGCCAATCGGGAGATTGGCGTTCCCAGGAACCCGGCTCAGATCTGCAGCACAACCATCAATTTGTTGATCATTTGAGCTATTTTCGCGGCTCTTCCGGGGCTGTCGGGGGCGTTCCGAGGGCTCCCGCCAATTTTTCCTCCTCGCATTCAAAATTGCGAACTGCTGCGGCAGCGGTGAGTGCAAATGTCCACAGGCCTTTGATCTTGTTTTACGGGCGTCAATTTGTTGATCATTTGACTAGTTCCGGGTGAGTTAGGTCCGGGGCAGCAGGGCTGAGAATCAGGAGAGATGGAACGATGTCACCTTATGCGGATTCGGGGCGGCCGACACAGAAGGACAAGACGCTGCGGGCGTATCGCACATATTTCGATTTGCTGGATGCGGCCGCGTGGACGCAGAGGTGGTTGCGCTCGCAGTTGGCAATGTTCGGCGTGAATCTGCTCGGGTTACGGGTGCTGGAAATGCTCTACCGGGAGGGGCCGATGGAAATGATAGAGATCGCGCAAAAGCGCGAGTGCCCGCTGCAGAATCTGCATGCGCTAGTTTCACGGCTAGAAGCGCGCGGGTGGGTGCGCCGGCAGAACATGAGACGTTATCCAACGGCGATTCGCGAAACCCGCGTTCCCATCGCCCGGCGCGGGAAGAACCGAAGAGGCAGGCGGGTCAGCGTAGTGCGCTTGACGCCGCTGGGGGAGAAATTCGCCGGCTCGGCGCTTCCGAAGAATATGAAGGTGGTGAAGGCGCTACTGAGGACGCTCGATGGGCGGGAGCAGGAAACGCTGAGCAATCTGTGCCGGAAGCTGATGGAGGGCCACATTCTGAAGTTCATCAGCGAGATGACGCATGTGTATGCGGGGGAATAGAAATGGCAAGACCCACCTGGCGCGAACGCGCGGAGTGGAGCCGAAGAGAGATCCCTCGTCGGCTGAGAAACGGCCTCGCTCGGGATGACACCAAAAACAGTGCGCCGGGCAGGTCTGAGACGCGCCGCTACGGGCGGCCAATTCAAGTCAGTCGAGGGCGGCGCAGAATTCCAGGATGCGCTGGCGCGTGCCTTTTACCGGCGCAGCGAACGGCAGCTTGGCGGCGGAGTCGAGGAGCAGGATTACGCGGTCGAGCGCGCCATCGCCGACTGCGCCTGCGAGCGCCAGCCGAATGGGCGAGAAGAGTGCTGGCCCGCGGTAGGGCAAACCGTCCTTTAATGCTGCGATGATCTGCTTGAATCCTTCGGAATCGACTTCTCCACCTTCCAGGACTTGATTCGCGAGCGCGCGAATCACTTCGCGTGCTCCGGAGCGGGCGAGCGTCGCTTGGCTCGATTGCTCCCGCAGCAGCGCGGGCGCGTCATAGGCGAAGACGAGCGCGAGCAGGCGGGCGAGGGCCTCGCGATCCGGCGCTTGCGGGCCGAGGAGTTGCGCGGCGCGGTCGAACCAGGCGGCGAGCGCGGGATCGCCGTGCGTTTCCGACGAAGCGCCTAGCCAGCCGCGTTCGCGGAGGATATCCGCGATGTCTGAGGCGGTGAAGGGATTCGGGGCGGGAGTGCTTGGTTCGCCGGGGACGTCAGGTTTCGTTGAGGATGCCATCAGGAGAGATTGTAGCGCTGCGGGGGCGTTGGCGTCCGCTGCCGTAAGACCTATGTAGCTCAGGTCTTCAGACCTGAGGCCTGTGGCCTTAGCATTTCCGGGTGCCCCATCTGTCGCGTTTTTTGCGACAGGTGGGCTAATCGCGGCGGGCGGGTCTCAGACCCGCCCCTATGGAGACAACACCAAAGCGTGCGGCGCGAATAGGCACCAACAGCGGCGTCGAAGAGAGATCCCTCCCGCCTCGGCGGGCAAGCTCCAACCTGAGAGACGGCCTCGCTCGGGATGACACCGCGAGGGGTAGGCGGCGGGGCAACAGGCGAGTCAAACGCACAGGCAAGAGTGTGTCAAGTTCCAGGACATACCTTACACAGTGTTATCAGGACATCCTTTACGCTTTTTGGATCAGCTCAGGCAGCGATCCACCACACTGGACCGCTGCCCGACAAGGTCGAGCTCGCGCACCAGGCTGCGGCAGTAATACACCAGGATGCGCTCTCCGACGCGAGTCAACTGCACCCATTCTCCCGCCAAGGCCCTGCTGATCTCCCAACGACGACCCTCCAGGTTCAGTTGACCTTGGCGAGCCACCTGGCGCACGTCGGTCCCCGCTTCATATTCCCAAGCGGGGGGATTCGCCTGATAGCGAAGCGCGCTTTTGCTCCACACCGCCGCGGGCGTTTTCATCCCCAAGGCTTCGTGCGGTCGCACGTGATTGTATTCATGACGAAATTCATCGAGCCACAGCTGTCGCTCGTGGCTCGCCGGCATGGCCCGGCGATTCATCGCTCGGCCCAGCGCTCCATGAAATCGCTCCACTTTCCCTTGCGTCTGTGGGTGCCGGTAGCCGCTGAAGTGCAGCTGGATTCCTTGCTTCATCAGCCAGACCGTCAACCATGTCCAACCTGCCACCGCTTTCATGTTCCACCACGGCGTTCCATGATCCATCAGCATCTCTTGGGGCACGCCGCAACTTTGGAAGGCTTCGATCAGCCGCTGTTTTACAGGCTCCGCCCTCGTTGACCACGTCCCATGAAGCGCGATCGCGTAGCGGCTGTGATCGTCCAGAATCGACAACGGACCAACCGGCGCGTCCCATCCCACCGGGCTTTTGAAATCCATCTGCCATAACTGGTTCGGTGCACGGCGCTCGAACCGTTCGACCGCCGTGCGAAACTGATCCTGCGGTCGCACCAAACCGCGTCGCAGTAAAATCCGGTGCACCGTGATCACCGGCAGATGAATCTTTTCCCTCGCCAGCAACACCTGCAACTTGCGCGCACCCCAGTCCGGGCGCTGCTGTCTGAGTTCCACGATGCGCTCTTCGATCTCCGCCGCTGTCTGCCTCGGACTGCTCAGCGGACGCCGGCTTTTCTCCACCACCCCCGCAATCCCACTCGCCCTGTAACGCCGCAGCCACTCGTAACCCGTTGGACGCGATATCTCAAACTCCGCACATAGTTCACGCATCGTCTTCTCCTGCCGACTTGCGCTTACCACAAACCTCATCCTCTGGTCGTCGACCTTCACCGTTCCCCACGCCATCCTCGCCCTCTCTCGAGGGCTCGTGATCTCCTCATCCCTCGGTTACTCATCCCGCCGAGTGTAAAGGATGTCTTGATAACGCTCTGTAAAGGATGTCCTGAGACCGAACACAAGAGTGCCTGTGCCACAAAGCCGGTTACGGCGCGGTGCTACGTTCACACGAAGGGGGATCGCCCACCACAGTACGGTGGGACTCAGAATGACGGCGCAATGCTGGGCAGGTTGCCAAGCATCTGCGCCGGGCGGGTCACAGACCCGCCCCTACGAGCGGGCGACGTTAACAGCGCGCTCGGAAAACCAGAGCACCGCGGTTGGATGGCGGGCGCGCCATAATGCGCGGCACAGTTGCCAAGCATCTGCGCCGGGCACGGCATGCCGTACCCCTACGAAGAGCGGATCGTGGCGGTGGGATTAGTGGGCGCGCAGAGTGGCGATGGCGTGGGCGGCGAGGGCTTCGCCGCGGCCGATTTCCCCTACGCCTTCGTTGGTCTTGGCCTTGAGATTGATTTCGTCGGCGCTGACGCCCAGGGCCTTGGCCATTGCGGCACGCATCGCAGGAAAATGCGGGCCGAGCTTGGGGCGTTCGCAAATGACGATGGCGTCGACATGAACGATGCGCAGGCGGCGATCGGCGAGAAGTTTTGCCACGTGCTCGAGAAACAGCAGGCTCGCGGCGCCCTTCCATTTCGGGTCCGTATCCGGGAAGTGCGTGCCGATATCGCCGAGGCTCGCAGCGCCGAGCAGCGCGTCACAGAGTGCGTGGCACAGCACGTCGCCATCGGAGTGGCCCTTGCGAGCCTTTGTCGAACGGAACCTCGACGCCGCCGATCATGAGCTTGCGCCCTTCGACGAGACGATGGAGATCGTAGCCGATGCCGGAGTAGGTCATTTACGCTCGAATTTAAGCCAGACTGTTCGTGCCGTTACTCTTCCAAGCCTCTAACATCCACCGAGTCAGGATATACCAAGCGGATAATGACACAGAACAGGCCGCCAGAACACGCCGGCAACCGTTGCGGTGCGCGCTTTAGCGAATTCCTCGGGAATGCTTCCGCTGATGCAGTGGGCACTCCCTGCTTTCTGTAGGCGCTCCGTCAATGTCCTGGAAATCTTCCGCCTGGATCGACACGTGAAACGTGTTCCGCGGGCTCTCGACAAACGTCCATAAATATCGGTTATAAACCGGGCCATTTCGAACTTGGCGTCGTGCACGTTTCTGACGATCCACCTGCTTAATGAACTCTGAGCGTGTCAATTGCGTGAACTTGATTGCGCGCCAAAAGCCAACCCGTAACATACGAGGAGGAGTGACATACCGGCGATCCAGAACGAGGCCTTGAGCTGGAATAAACCGAACAGAGTATCCGATAGACTGAAGGCGTCGAAATACATTCGCCGCGGTCATTTGCTGCGCTCCTGCTCATTTTCTGGCCGCGCTCCTGCGCGAGGTGGAAGCGGGCGAGTTCCATGTCGCCGGGGCGGGTGATCTTGATGTTGCGCTCCGAGCCCAGCACCACGAAGACCTCGCGGCCGAAGCGTTCGACGAGCGCGGCTTCGTCCGAGGCGGTGAAGTCATCTTGCTGCGCCTTGTGAAATGCGTCGCGGAGCAGGGCGTACGAAAAGGCCTGCGGAGTCTGCGCCAGTACGATGCGCTCGCGCGGAATCGTAGCCGAAATCAGAGCTACGTCTTCGGGGAGGCTGGCGCGCTTCACTTCCTTTACCGTGTCGATGGCTGGAATGCCCAGAATGGCAGCGCCGCGCGCGGCAGCTTCGGCGATGACGCGATCGATCTGTTCGGCGGTGACCAGGGGGCGCACGGCGTCATGCACCAGAACGATTTCGGTCGCGGGATCGACTTGCGCGAGCGCGTTGGCGACCGATTGCTGGCGGCTGTCGCCGCCGTGAATCACGCGCACGGGGCGGCCGAGGCCGGCTTTGCCGATTTTGTCCTGCAGGAAGACGACGTCATCGGCGCGCGTCGAGACGAAGAAGTCGGTAATCGCCGCGCAGGCCGCGAGGCGGCGCAGCGTGAAAATGATGAGCGGCACGCCACCGAGTTCGAGGAACTGCTTGGGCGTGTCGGCGCCCATGCGCGTGCCTAAACCAGCGGCGGGGATGATGGCTGCGATTCTTCTAGTCATTGCTTAATCTTCAGGAGCTTGGTCACTTGGCAGGCTGGTCGGCCTAGGAGTCTATCGCAATCCGGGGTCAGGAGCGACCGGACTCGGGATAGAGCGGCCGCGGGCGCTCACCCGCTGCCAATCCGGGCGGATCGGCGGGACGCGCGGGCTGTGCCTGCGCGGAAGGCTCCGGCGGATTGGGCATGGCGCGGGGAGATTGTTCGCCGCGCTCGTCATAACGGCCGAAAATCATCTTGCCGGCCGTGGTCTGGTGCACGGAGGTGACGTTGATGTCGATCGTCTTGTTGATCATTTTGCGCGCGCCATCTACGACCACCATGGTGCCGTCGTCGAGATAGGCGACGCCCTGGCCGTACTCCTTGCCTTCGCGCAGGATGAAGACGCGCATCACTTCACCGGGCAGCACTACGGGCTTCAGGGCGTTGGCTAACTGATTCACGTTCATGATCTCGATGCCCTGCAGCGTGGCCACTTTGTTCAGGTTGAAATCGTTGGTCACGACCTTGGCGTCGTAGCGCTTGGCCAGCTCGACCAGCTTCATATCGACGTCGGCGATGTGCGCGAAATCGTCGTCGGCAATTTGGACGTCGAGGTGCGGCATCTTCTGGATGCGCTGCAGCACCTCCAGGCCGCGGCGCCCGCGCTGACGCTTCAGGGGGTCGGCGGAATCGGCGACGAGCTGCAGTTCGCGCAAAACGAAGTGCGGGATGATGATGGTGCCTTCGAGAAAGAGGGCGTCGGCAACGTCGGCCACGCGGCCGTCGATGATCACGCTGGTGTCCAGCAGTTTGTAGCTGTGCTTGTTGCTGCGCTCGGTTCCGAAAACGCCGCCGAAGGCTTGCAGGTTGAGCATGTCGCCCTTGCTCGCACCGATCACCAGGCCGATGTACGTCATCACCAGGAAGATGGCCAGGCTGAAGAACGAACGCGTGCTGTCCGGCATGGTGGTGTGCGTGAGGATCAGCGAGATCAGGTAGGCGCCGAGGATTCCGGAGATCGATCCGGTGGCGGCGCCGATCAGGCGGCGCAGGCTGGCCCTGCGCAGACGCATTTCGAAGAGGATGACGGCCACAGAGAAAGCCAAGCCGGCAATGGCGCCGTGAAGGTTGGTGATGCTGAACGGGCGAAAGTGGAATCCGGCGGCCGTGCAGACGATGATGAAGATGGCGCGGAAAGCCAATAAATCCCAGAAGCTGCCGACCTCGCTGCGAGGGCGAGTCATCCCAAGAGTCTTCGTGGCAGGACGCTCGGTGGTTGCGGAGGTGCGGCTCGGGCCAGGTGCTTTAGCGGTCCTTGGCATTTTTCGTTCCTATGAAACGTATAAAGTTATGAATCCCGAAGGACTCAATCTTGCGAGAATAATCCCTCCATGATCCAGCGTTTATGAACCTACAGTCGCCGGTATAAACCGCGTACCAATATGAAACTTATGATTCTCGTAGTATAGCACTAGGGGCAAACCGCGAGGGCAATGCCTGCGAAGGTGTATCGAGGCTAGAGGCGGATCTAAACGTAGTAACGCGGGACGCGCTTGCCGAGGGCGCAGAGCAGGTCAGAGGTGACGGTGCCGATTTCGCGGGCCACGTCCGACACGCGGATTTCGGCTTCGCCGTCGTGGCCGTATATGGTGACGACGTCGCCCAGGGCGACCCCGGGAACGTCCGTAACATCGAGGGTGGTCAAATCCATTGAGATGGCGCCGACGAGTGGCACGCGGCGTCCGTGGACCAGCGCGCAGCCGCGGTTGGTGCGCTGGCGGAGGATGCCGTCCGCGTATCCGGCGTTGATGACCGCGATGCGCGATGGGCGCTCGGTTACGAAGCGCGCGCTGTAGCCCACGGGCTGGCCGGCAGGCAGATCGCGCAGCGTGATGATGCGCGCGCGCAGCGAAAGGCTGGGCTCGACCGGCAAGCGGCGCTGGACCTCGAGCGACTTCTCCGGCGGATCGAAGGACTGGTAGTAGCCGTAGAGAATCGCGCCGGGGCGCACCATGTCGGCCCAAGTGCTGGGGCGCGCGCAGATGGCGCCGCTGTTGGCCATGTGCACGATGCCGGGCGAAATCCGGAGCTGGCGCAATCTTTCGAGCGACTTCTGAAAGACTTGCTCCTGATCGATGGTCTGGCGCGCGCCGAAATCTTCAGCAGACGCGAAATGCGTGAAGGTACCTTCGAGTTCCAAGTGGCGGCAATTGGCGTAGGCGGCCGCGAAGGCGTCGATCTCCGAAGGCAGGATTCCCAGACGGTTCATGCCGGTGTTGATCTTCAGGTGGAAGCGCCACCGCCGCTTGGCGCGCGAGGCTTTCGCGGCTTTCTCCAAGTGCAGGACGTCGTCGGGTCGCGTGACGGCCGGGGTCAGGCGATTATCGATGAGGCGCTTTTCCTCGCCGGGCCAGAATCCCGTGAGGATCAGAATCGGCTTGCGAATGCCGGACTCGCGCAGCTCGATGCCTTCGTTGGCGCAGGTCACGCCGAAGCGGTCGGCGCCTGCTTTTTCGAGCGCTTTGGAAATGGGCACCGCGCCCAGGCCATAGGCGTTGGACTTCACTACCGCCAAGATTTGAGGCTTCGTGCCGATGTGCCGGCGAATCCTGGCGAGGTTGCCGGTGATGGCCTTGAGCGAAACTTCGGCCCACACGGGACGCCCGGTGACGTGAATTGTCTTAGCCATTTTCATTTAGGATGCCAGACTCCCTCGCGGCTGGGCGACGAAAATCGTACCGGGCCGACTGCCGCGCCGCCGTTTGGTAAACATCGTCTAGCTCAAATGTGAGGCGCATGCACCCGTGGTAGATGCACGACGCGGGCCGCCCCAGCTTCTATCGGTACGGGAAGCGGCATCTCTTTACCTTCGTTGCATTTAGCTCGGAATTGGCGGGCACAGGCTGACGAACATGCGGATGGCGTTCTGGGGGCGGGATGACACGGCTGTGGCTAATGCCGGACAGGCCATTGACGACTGGCGGGCGGCCGCAATATCAACACTGCCGCTCTACGACTGTGGCGATTCCCAGGGGTCGAAGGTGCCGACGTGCCAGATGTGTCCCTCAGGATCCGCGCACGTAAAGGCTTTGCCGCCGTAATCCTTTTCTTCCATGTCCATCAGGATCTTTGCGCCGGCGCGTTTTGCCCGGGCATAGACGGCGTCGATGTCCGAGACCATGAGGTAGGGTGATTGCGTCTCTGCTCCGCCGATCTGGTCGGGTTGCTTCAACAGTTTCGAGGATGGCGTGTCGTTGTTTACCGAGCCGACCATCACCATCCCGCCCCCAAGGGTCAGTTGGGAGTGCATCACCGTGTCGCCTGGGCCTAGATATACGGCGTTCTTTTGGAAACCGAAGACTTCACACAGCCAGTCGATCATGGGTTTGGCGTTGCGATAGCGGAGTCCGGGGATTATTGAGGATGGGGAGTTCTTAGGGGTTGTCATAGCTGCGATTCTGGCACTGGAATGCGCCGATTGGCTTGGAAAAATCGGAAGTTGAAAGGTGCGCGAGCCTAAGGGGGTAAAACCCCTGGCGAGCAGGGTTTATGTGGGAATTCTCTTGCCGAGCTCGGGACAAGTTCGGCTCCGATCCCCTGAGAAATAAAGGCTGCCGCGCTCCCTCGGCGGAGCTCGGGATGGTTCGGCTGAGCTCACCACAAGCTCGTTCAGGCCGCGGCGCTACGTTAGAACCAAAGGCGCCGCCTGAAAGGCGAGGCGGCCGCTACAAAAGCCAAGAACAAACCAAGAGTGAGGCGGGTTAGTGAACGGAGATGTGGTTTTGCCAGGGACCGCGACGCGTGCAGTACGTCGTGGGATCGACTCCCGAAAAGGCGCGGAAGTCGTTGGCAAAATGCGATTGATCGTAGTAGCCGCAGGCAAGCGCCAGCTCGACCCAAGGCACGTCCGCTCCTTCGTGCAAGGCTCGCGCAGCAGTTTGAAAGCGGCGAACGCGGCACCACATTTTGGGAGCAATGCCGACATGCTCGCGAAAGACCTGTGACAGTCGCCGCTCGCTGACTCCCACAGACTTTGCGCACTCGGCAATACTTAGACCGTTTTCACGGAAAAGATGCAACGCTTGATCGACCAATTCGGAACGCTCTGCACTTTGCCGAAGTAGCGCTGCAAAGAAACCATCGAGAGCGCCGAGCTTTCTGGCCGGTGTAACAGCTTCGCAAAGTCTCTCCGTGAGAGCCGCGCAATTCCAAACATTCTCCAAACCGACCGACCGCTCAAAGAATACGTCGGCGCGCTCCCGAAACAGGCCTGTAAAACCTCCGGGCTGGATGACAATCCCGGCAATCTCTTCCATGTCCGCGGTATCGACGAATCCGTATCGCGCACGCGCGCCAACGACAATCGTCCGGGGCAGGCGACGCGTCGCCGTGCCGTCCTCACCGCAGTCCGTAAGATAGTTACGAGAGAGATTCAGGATGATCTGCATGCAGCCATTCGGTAGGACGCGCTCGCGGCCATGGGAAGTCCCTGGCGCCCGGCAGTACCACAGGGATCGAACGTGCCGGCGCAGCGGCAGACTCGGAGGCTGTTGCAGGTAGATCATTGATCCGATCGTATCACCCAGCGGCGGGTTACCACACGACGCCCGCGCTAAAGGTCGAAGGCGAAGAAAAAAACGCCCGCCTGAAGGCGGCCGCTACAAAGGCAGAACCTGAACCAAACCGACTATTCGTCGGCGACTGAGCTCCAGGCGTCTGGGGCGGCTTCTTCGAAGCGCGTGTGGCGGCTTAGGAAAACGAAATTCAGGCTGGCGGTGGGGCCGTTGCGCTGCTTGGCGATGATGAGCTCGGCCTTGGCGCGATCTTCATCGGGCAAGTCGGTCTTGTAGAAATTCGGACGGTTGATGAACAACACCACGTCGGCATCCTGCTCGATGGCCCCCGACTCGCGCAGATCGGAGAGCTGCGGCTTGCGGTCTTCGCGCTCCGGTGCGCGGGTGAGCTGGCTGAGCACCAGCACGGGAACTTTCAATTCCTTGGCCAGAGCCTTCAGCGAACGCGAAATGCTGGACACTTCTTCCTGACGATTCGAGTTGCGGCGGTTCGTCGAAGGCACGACCAATTGAATGTAATCGACCACCATCAGCGAAAGGCCGCGATCGCGCTTCAGACGGCGCGCCTTGGCGCCCATTTCGAGCACCGTTGAGGAAGCGGAGTCGTCGATCCAGATAGGCGCGTCACCGAGCCGGGCGAGTGAGCCGGTGACCTTGCTCCAATCGTCGCGGTTCATGTGGCCAGTTCGGAATTTGTGCGCGTCGACGCGCGCTTCCGAGGCGAGTAAGCGCAGCAGCAACGACTCTTTGGACATTTCCAGGCTGAAGATGGCCACCGGCTCGCGCTGCCGCAGGGCAATGTTCTCGGCGATGTTCAGAGCCAGCGCGGTCTTCCCCATCGAGGGCCGCGCAGCCAGGATGATCAATTCGGAGGACTGGAGTCCCGCCGTTTCATTGTCCAAGTTCCCGTAGCCGGTGGCCAAGCCGGTGATTCGGCGGCCTTCGCTGAAGATTTTCTCAAGGCGCTCGAAACCGTCTTTGACTAGGTCTTTGACGCCGATCAGGCCGGCCTTCACGCGATCTTCGGCCAATTGCAGAATGGCGGTCTCGGCGCGGTCGAGGATGACATCCGCGTCATCGCCGGCCGCTAGCGCTTGCTCCTGAATCGCAGAGGCGGAGTAGATCAGGCTGCGCAGCACCGATTTTTCCTTCACGATGCGCGCGTAGTGATCGACGTTGGTCACGCGCGGCAAACCGTCGGTCAGCGACGAGAGGTAGGCTACGCCGCCGGAGGCTTCGAGCTCCCCAGCGCGGCTCAGATCTTCCATCAACGTGATGGTGTCGATTGCTTGCTGCTTTTCCCCCAGCTGCACCATGCGCTCGAAGATGCGGCGATGCTGCGGCAGGAAGAAGTCTTCGGAACGAAGACGCTCGACGGCGGCATTGAGCGCGTGATTATCGAGCAGGACAGCGCCGAGGATGCTGCGTTCGGCTTCCAGATTGTGCGGGAGCGGGCGTTCGAGAGTGGTATCGCTGGCCATTAGTGATTCGCTTTATTTTCGCCTAATAAATTTCGGGGCGCAAGTGGGCATTTTGCGCTCGATTCAACGCTCCGAGACACGGCTCTATCCATTCCCGTGTAGCGAATCGCAGCGCACAGCCGGAGACAGCGGGAGCAAGCTCCCGCACTCCACAAGAACCTTCGTGACTCGCCGCTTTTTGCTGAAATAGAATTTCCCCGATCGCGGGACATTCTGCGCATGTCGCGCGACGGCGTCAATATCAAAGGCCTGTGGATAATTATTTCGCGGTGGAAAACTTTGGTTGCGACGCGGCGGTACAGATTATTTCACTCGCAGCCCGGCGCGAGGTGAACTCAGAGTGGCGACGCTGCGGTAAGTAACGCGAGGCGAAGATGCCGCGCTAAAGGCCGCGGCGCTACGTTAAACCTTGGATGCGGGGTGTGATTATAGAGACGGCGGTCCGGTGAGGACCGCCGTTACGAAAAACTCTTCAAGCGATGCGAGGCGTGGTGCGCGAAGGAGACTACTCTTCTTTTTTCACAGCTAGCTTGACGCTGGCCGTGACTTCGCGGTGCAGCTTGACGGGAATCTCGAAATCTCCAATGGCCTTGATGGGATCGACGAGCACGATCTTGCGCTTGTCGATGGTGTAGCCCTGGGCGGCGAGCGCCTCGGAAACGTCCGCGGAGGTCACCGAGCCGAAGAGCTGATCGCTTTCTCCGGCCTTGCGCGTGACTTCCAGAGAGACACCGGCGAGCAGCTCGGCCAGCTTCCGCGCGTCGCCCACTTCCACGGCTTCTTTCTTGGCGAACGCTACGCGCATCCTTTCGAGACGCTTCATGTTGCCGGGCGTAGCTTCGAGCGCCAGCTTGCGCGGCAAGAGGAAATTGCGCGCGTAGCCTTTGGCGACTTCGACCACTTCCCCGCGGTTGCCGAGCTTTTCGACGTCTTCCTGCAGAATGATTTGCATGTTGTGATCCTCTATTGAAATGGCTCGCCGATTCAGCGCGCAATCGAAGAGGGATTCTTCGCTGCGCTCAAAATGACGGCGCGAAATTTAATGGCCCCTGCCGAATTGCTTCCGTTCCCTTGGGCGACAGTGCGCCGGGCAGGTTTGAAACCTGCCCCTACAAATTCTAAAAGCAGGGCGGGTTGCAAACCCGCCCCTACGAAAACCAAAGGCAGACCCCTCACACCATCGGCGCAAACTGGACCAACAGAGCCGCGCCCGATGGTTACAGTTCCGCGGCGAAGGGTAGCAGGGCGATGTTCTGCGCTCGCTTGATGGCTACCGTTAGCCAGCGCTGGTGCCGCGCGCAGGTGCCGGTCATGCGGCGCGGAAGAATCTTGCCGCGCTCCTGAATGAACGGCGCCAAAATCTCCGCGCGCTTGTAGTCGATGAAGTCGGCTTTGTCCACGCAGAAGCGGCAAACCTTCTTTTTGCGGACGAAGCTGCGCTTGCCGCGCTTGGGGCCACCGGGGCCTGAGGGGCGACCGCCCTGTGGGCGGGGTCCGCCGTGTCCTCCACCGGGGCCAAAGCGTCCTGGGCCGCCCGATGGCGGTCCGGAGTGTCCCATCGGAGCGCTGGGCGCGGATGGAGCTGGCGGCGCTGGTGCTGCGGGCGCCGATGGCGCGGGCGATTCGCTCTGCGCTTGCTGCGGTGGCCGTGCTGCGTTTTCTTCAGTCATTCAATTCTCCTAGCGAATTCTTCCTAATTTCCCAGTCAGCCCTCAGGGGCTAAAGCCCCGAACAACACGGAGCGCCTACGGCGGAGTTGAAACTCCGCGCTTCTGAAAAGCGTAGCTGTTTATGCGGGCGCGGCAGACGGCTCGCCGGCCGGTGGTGCTGGAGCCGCAGGCGTTGGGGCCGCTCCTGGCGCCGTCTTGCGTGGACGCCGGGCTGCGCGGCGATCGCGATGCCGCTTCAGTTTGTCGCGGCGCTTCAGTTCTTCGTCGACGCGCACGGTGAGGTACTTGATCACGGCGTCGGAAACCTTCAGGCGGCGCTCGAGTTCCTTCACGGCTTCGCCCTGGCCCGAACGCAGCACCGCGTAGACGTAATAGCCCTCGCGCAGGCGCTGCACGTGGTAGGCCATGCGCTTGCGGCCCCACTTCTCCACCTTCTCGATCTTGGCGCCCTTTTCACCGGCCGTGTGCTCCAGCGTGGCGATGAGCTTATCGACGTCGGATTCCGGCGTATCCGGCCGGCAGATGAAAATCAAATCATACAAACGCTCTTCCATGTTTCCTCTCGGTTCTTTGCCGCTCGCGCGGCAATCGTGCTTACGACGAACTCTCTTCGCCCGATTCGACTTTGCGATTGAATCGAGCCATGGCCTTGCTCAAGCCCTCGTTCAAGACAATTTCCACGGCTTCGGCCGCGTCGGCGATTTCCTCTTCAGCAGCCTGCCGTTCGTTGCGACCGATGGCGCAAAGCAAATAATCCTTGCGGTCGCCCCAAATCTGTTCCGGCCGGACGCCCATGCGCACGCGAATAAATTCGTCCGTGCCGATCGCGCCGATAATCGACTTCAAACCGTTGTGCGTGCTGTTGCGGCCGCTTATCGCGGATGCGCAACATGCCCCACGGCAAATCGACTTCGTCCAACAGCACAATCGTTTCCGCCGGATTGCCCTCGTAGCGCTCGAGGAGCATCCGAACCGCCACGCCGCTCAGATTCATCATCGTCTGCGGCTTGGCCAAAACCACTTCATGCCCGGCGATGTGGCCGTGCCCTACGAGCGACTTCGCCTCCGGACGCGTGACCCGAATTCCCGCGCGGCCCGCCAAGGCGTCGATGGCCAGGAAGCCCATGTTGTGCGGCGTCCACTCGTAGTCCGGGCCGGGATTGCCGAGGCCAATGATCAATCTCATAAGGGCCCACTCGGGTAAGCCGTCCCCGCCTCGCGCTACTTCTTCTTTTCCTGCTTCTCGGCCTTGGGAGCTTCCGCCGCGCCTTCTTCGCCTTCTTCGGTTTCTTTCTTGCCCTTCTTGATGACTTCGGGTTCCGCGGGCGCTGCCTCTGCCGCCACGGCTGCTTCCGGAGTCGGCTCTTCTTCCTTCTTGAGCATGACCACGTGAGCAAGCACGCGCACGGGATCGGTAAGCAATTTCACCTTTTTGCCGTCAATAGGAAGGTCGCCGGCGCGAAGCTGCTTACCGATGAGGAATTCGCTCACGTCTATGCGGAATTCCTCGGGAATGTCAGCGGGCAAGCATTCGACTTCCACTTCGCGGGTAACGATCTCGAAAACGCCGCCTTGCATCTTCACGCCCTGCGGCTCACCAAAGGTGTGCACCGGCACACGAACGCGCATGCGGACGTCCATGGCGATGCGCAGCAGGTCAACGTGGAGCAGCGCGCCGCGGAGCGGGTCGACCTGCCAATCCTTCAGCATGGCCCTCTCTTCCCCGCCGCCCTCAAGCTTCACGCTGAAGATGGTGTTGTGGCCGCTTTCGGAGCGCAGAATCTTCGCCACCTGCTTGGCGTTGACGGCCAGCGAAACCGCTTCCTTCTTGCCGCCATACATCGTGGCCGGCACCATACCGGTGAGGCGCATTTGCCGCGCGGGGCCCTTGCCGCGACCTTCGCGAATCTTACCTTCGACTGTAAATGTTTCCATTGCCCTGTTCCTCTTTCAGACTCTAAATAAAAAGTTCGCTGATGGACGTCTCTTCGTGAATCGATTGAATACCGCGAGCCAGCAGCGGCGCCACGCTTAGCACCTTAATCTTCGGCAGACGGCCCGCGATTTCGGTAAGCGGCACCGAGTCCGTCACCACCACTTCTTCGATCTGCGATTTCGCGATACGATCCACGGCCGGCCCGGAAAGCACGGCGTGCGTGGACGCCGCAAACACCTTGGTGGCACCGTTTTCGAGAAGCGCCTCGGCTGTTTTCACGAGCGTTCCGGCGGTGTCGATAATGTCATCGACGATCAGCGCGGGGCGGCCGGCGACGTCTCCGATGAGGTGCATCACTTCGCTCACGTTCACGTCGATGCGGCGCTTATCAACGATGGCCAGCGGCGCATCAATGCGCTTGGCAAACAGCCGCGCGCGCTCCACACCGCCCGCGTCCGGCGAAACCACCGTGATGGGGCCCAATTTCTTTTTCTGAAAATATTCCACCATCACCGGCGCGGCGTACAAGTGATCCACCGGGATGTTGAAATATCCTTGAATCTGCGGCGCGTGCAGATCGAGCGAAAGCACGCGACTCGATCCGGCCGTCTCAAGCAGATCGGCCACCAGCTTTGCCGAGATGGCCACTCGGGGACGATCCTTTCGATCCTGCCGCGCGTATGGGTAGTACGGAATCACCGGCGTAATACGCCAGGCCGAAGCGCGCTTGAATGCGTCGATCATCAACAGCAGCTGCATCAAGTGATGATCGACGGGAGTCGAGCACGGCTGCACGACGAAAACGTCCGCGCCGCGCACGTTCTCCAAAATCTGATAGCGCGTTTCGCCGTCTGAAAATTGCGCATGCTCGGCTCGCCCCATGGGCGTGCCCAGATAGCGGCAAATCGCGTCGGTCAGCGGGGCGTTTGCGGTCCCGCAGAACACTTTGCAACGATCAGTAACCAAGGTTTTCCCTAAACGTTCGCACGCCAACCCAGTGCCCGGCCATACCTTTCCCTGGAAAGGGTTTCGACGACGAAAACTGAATCTTCCTTGAATGCACGAGCGGTTCGGCGCGCCTGCGCTGGGTTTCGGAAGATTCCGAACACCGCCGACCCGCTACCCGCCAGCGCGGCTTCCGCAGCTCCTCGTTGAAGCAAAGCGTCCCGGATTTCTCCGAGTCGCGGATGACGGCTGAAAACGGGGCCTTCAAAATCGTTGGCGACGCTTCCCTGCCGGCTCCAGCACAGAGCGCAGAACCTCCAAATATTAGGGGGTTTAGCGCGATTTGTCAATTCGGCGGAGACCCATTCGTAGGCGTCTTTGGTGCTCACGCCGATGCCCTTGGGCGACACGACGACGATCGTGCGCTTGGGTTCGTCGGGCAGCGGATAGATTTCGTCGCCGCGATTGACCGCAAGGGCGCGCCCGCCGAAGAGGAAGAAGGGAACGTCGGCGCCGAGGCCGGCGGCGATTTCCATTAGCCGATCGAGCGGTAGTTTCGCATTCGCCAGGCGCAGCATGCCGATGAGCGCCGCAGCCGCGTCACTCGATCCCCCACCGAGCCCGCGTGCAACGGGAATTCTCTTTTCCAGGTGTACGTGAACACCGCCGTCGAACCCGACTTCAGGGCTGATGGCTTTGATCGCGCGCCACACCAGGTTCTCCGGACCCGCCGGCAACATCTCCGTTCCATCGACAAACATCTCGATCGGACGATTTGGTCTGATCGAAAGCGTCAGCGTGTCGTGCAGGGAGATGGTCTGAAAGATCGTGCGCAGCTCGTGGTAGCCGTCGGAACGCTTGCCCATGACGTGCAGGCAGAGATTCACCTTCGCGAAGGCGCGCAGGCGCACCGATTTCCCTTTCGCGGAATTTCTTGCCACGGGCATGCGCGGGAGCTTACTGCGGTTTGCCGGCTGGAGGCGAGGATTTCTGCGCGAGCCGCTTTTTCAGATTCCGGAGCTTGGCCTCGGTCTCGCCAGCCTTGTCGGCTTCGTACTCGGAGGGCACAACCTTCTGCCATTCGGTTACGGAACGCTCGTAGAGATCGGCGGCGCGCTCGTTCTGGCCCATCTTCAGATAGACGTCGCCGAGATGGCTGAGAATGGTGGGATCGTTGCCTTCGAAGTTGACTGCTTTCTGCAAATAGTCCGCTGCTTCAGGAAGCTTGTCCTGCTTGTAGTACGCCCAGCCGAGGCTGTCGAGATACGCGCCGTTGTTGGGTTCCGCATTGACCGCGCGCTGGATCATCGAGGTGGCCTCGTCCAGGCGCAGGCCGCGATTCGCGAGCATATAGCCGTAGTAGTTCAGCACCGCGGCGTTGTCGGGATTTGCATCCAACACCTTGCGAAACTGCTCTTCGGCCAGATCGAATTTCTTCTGCCGCTCGTAGGTGATGCCCAGCATGAAGCGCGCTGAATCCTTTGCCTGTGCGCTCTGCGATATCTGCTCGGCCTTCTGCGCGGACAACTCGGCATCCGCATATTGTTTGCCGCGTTCCTGCACTTCCGCGATATCGATATAGATTTCCTGATCTTCGCCCGTACCGCGCAGCAGGCTCTGCAACAGCTTCATGGCCTCGGGAGTGTCAGACTTTTCGCCGTACAGCAAGGCCAGCGTGGTGGTCATGTCGCGGTCGTTCGGTGACTGGACGAGCGCGGTCTTGGCCTCATCGATGGCCTGGTCGATCTGGCGGCCTTGGCGGTAGGCATCGATGATCAGCATTTGCCCACGCTTGCGAGCTTCGGGAGAAAGGCTCTCCATGCTGCGATACGCCCCGACCGCCGCGGGGTAATTTTTCTGCGACTGGTAGGCGCGGCCCAACTGCTCGTAGAGCACCGTCAGCGCGCCGGCGTTCTCTCCGGCGGACTGGCTCTTCACATCCGAAATTGCGCCGTTCAGCAGCTTGATGGCTTCGTCCGGATGGCCTTGATCTTCGTCCAGCAGCGCCTCACTGAAAACGATTTCCAGATTACCGGGCGCGAGCTGCTTGGCGCGTTCCAGACTCGAACGGCTTTCCGTGAACTGGCCCAGTCTTCGATACAGCTCCGCCATGCGCAGATAGTTGTTCGCAGAGGCCGGCTCTAGCTGCGCGAGCTTCTGATACTGCTTGAGTGCGTCGGCGTATTTATCCTGCGCGAGCAGCGCGTCCGCGAGGCCGTGTAAGTGGCCGGGATCGTCCGAGTCTTCTTCCATCGCTTTGCGATAGGCTGCTTCGGCGTTGGGATAGTCCTTGGCCTGCGAGTAGGCATCGCCCAGCAGGTCGTAGATTTCCGGGTCGTCATCGGAGTCCATCACCGCCTGCTTCAGCAGGTCGATGGCTTCCTGCGAACGATTTTCGTCCAGCAACAGCTGGCTGAGCTGTTCGAGGGCCTGGCCGTTATCCGCACTGCGCGTCAGCACGTTGCGCAGAATTTTTTCCGCTTCGTCGTGCTTGTTCTCAAAGCCGTAGAGCCGGGCCAGCATCAGAGACGCGTTCAGATCGCGGGGATCGGCGTCCAGAATGGCCTGGAAGTTCTGCACGGCCTTGTTCAGGTTCTCCTGCTGAAGATCTCCCGCGCTGGGATCTCCGAGCGCGCGGTAATAGATGAATGCCAGCAGCCGGTGCGCGGCTATGTTTTTCGGATCTACCTTGAGGACTTCCTGCGCAGTGGCCACCGCGTCGCGGGTGTGCTGCGATTTGGCGTAGATTTCGGCGAGCCGCTCGAGAATTACCGGCGACCCGGGGCTCAGCTCGAGCGCCTTCTTGTACGCGGTGATCGCGGCATCCGCAGTGTCTGCGCCGCTCGCCGCGTCGTACTCCTGCTCGGCAAAATGGCCGAGCATAAAATAGTAGAAGGCATCCTCAGTCCCCGCATTCGTGGCCGGCGTAGCGTCGCTCGAGACAGGCGCGCCAGTCGCAGGCGACTTTCCTTGTCCGGGGGCGGGCACACCTGCACGCACGGTGGCTGCTTGCGCGCAAGCAGCAAGCAACAGCAGAACGCCGATGAGTGTTGTCTTCATGATGGGGAGGCCCAAACCACCATTATGGTACACGCGGGGTGAGCGGTCAAAGTCTTCCCTGCTGATGTTTTCGCATTTGCAGGCACTACCATCTGACGGGCTCGGCGGCGATTTGGGTTCTGCAAATCCAATCACTTCAAGTAAGATGGTGCCCATTCCGCGAGGAAAGTTGCAGGCGGCAAAAGACTTAAGGAAGCAACTACGAGAGTTCCCGGTGCACCGCGCATGAATCCCCGGTTGAATGCGGGGACCCGCCCCACCGCAGCATTGTTGCTCGCTGCGATTGCCTCGTTCGTTCTGCTGCCGAAAATCGCGCGAGCCCAGGGGCCTTCGGGCGCCGGCACGCAGTCGAGCGGAGATCAATCTCCCGCACCAGCAGTTGCTGAAGCGCCCGCTCCATCAACCGCTCAATCCTCCATCGAATCCGGCACCCAGTCGGCCGCAGCGGCGGCGATAAGACCGACGCTCGCCGATCTCGCTTGGCTCACGGGAAGCTGGCAAGGCACATGGGGTCCACGCATGGCACAGCAGGTTTGGGCGCCGCCCAAGGCAGGCGTAATGCTGGGAAGCTTTCAACTCGCGGAGAATGACAAGACCCTGGTGATCGAGCTATTCACGCTGGCTGAGACGCCTGACGGGGTTGAGCTGCGCATCCGCCACTTCACTCCGTCACTCGTGCCGTGGGAGAAAAACGGGCCCACCGTGCTGCAACTGACCGGCATCGATACGAAGTCCGCGGTCTTTGAGAATTTCGTGAACGGCGAACCCAAGACGCAGTCTTTCCGCAGGGTCGACGCGGACACGTACACGTCGCGCTCCGAGGTGGTGCCGCCTGAAGGCAATGCGCAGGTTGCCGAAATCTCGTTTCGCCGCGTGCGCGGCGAAGTTGTACCGCCAAAACGCAAGCCCTCCAAGCCGCCCAAGTCCTCGCCGCCGCCGACACAGTGAGCGCGGTCAAGTCGTTCAATGGTTAGACTATTTAGTGAGTCCGAGTGAGTGGGCGCAGCCCCAGCGGCCGATCAGTCCGTGGGAAATCATCATGTCCGCCATGTGAATTGCTTCCGCGGGATTTTTGGGATCACCGTGGAAATTGAAACGTGCTTCCATTGCGTTCCAAGTGGCACGATCAAACTGAAGTATTCCCAGATACGTTTTTCCGTTGGAATCGGTGTGCGAAATATTTCGACCCTTCGATTCGCACTGAATAAGTTTTCGAAGAGTCGCGGAGTTATGTACCGGGAAATCGAGTTCATAGCGCCAATTCTTCCCGGAGATTACGGCGACAGGAGCGGGTGCGGCGACCGGTTTGGTGGGCGTCGAGACAGCTTTATCGGGAACCGAAGCAACTTTACTGGCGTCCGGGACAACTTCCGTTTGGCGATGGCCCAGCACGAAGATCAGCAAAGCAATCGCAAGCAACGCGCAGATGACTCCAACCGCGAGGTTTCGCGCGCCCGATGGCCGCAGCGGCCGCATTGTCTCTAAACCACTCATTTGCGATGCAGAATCTATCACGATTTGGCATCGACGCCCGGCTGTCAGATTGCCGGGTGGGGCGACAGGCTGGCCCGACGGATCACGGCGTTGTTGACGGAGACGCTCGTCTGTCAGTCTTGACACTTGCATGAACTAAGCCCTTGCATCAGTGTTTACGTTCTGTCTGCTTGGCCAAACAACAACGATTCGTGAGAACAAAGGAGACCACGTGACGTCAATTAGGAGGTTCGCGATATCCGCAATTTTCCTGGGTCTTACCCTGGCGGTCGCCAGCCCGGGCCAAGGCCAAAGCCTACCGCCGCTGCGGGGCGCTTACTCGCCCGGCTTCAACGCCACAAATTCCGGAGTTCTGCCCGAGCCCGGCTTTACGTACGCCAACTACTTCATGGATTATTCGTTCGATCAGATCCGCTGCCCGGCCTGCGGAACAGTGACGAACTTCAACGCGGACATCGTGGCGGATATCAACGTATTCATCTGGGTGAGTAAAGCGAAGCTCCTTGGCGCCAACTTCGCTCTGGTAGCCGGATTGCCGTTTACCAATAGTGCGCTCTCTTTGGCCGGGGAGGAAACACTCGGCGGGGGCGGCGGGTTTGCCGATTCGTTCTATCAGCCGTTCACATTGGGCTGGCATCTGAAGCGCGCGGACATTACCGCAGCTTACGCATTCTTTGCGCCTACCGGCCGGTTCAACGCGGGCGCGAGCAACAATACTGGTAGCGGACGCTGGACTAACGCTCCCGCCGCCGGTGAGACCTTTTATTTGACGAAGAACAGGGGCACCTCGTTCTCAGCGTATGAGATGTACGAATTTCACACCACACAGGAACAGACAAACATACATGCGGGACAGACTCTCGATCTCGATTACTCGCTGATGCAAATCCTTCCGCTAAAGAAGGACATGACTAGGCTCTTGCAGTTTGGGTTGGTCGGCTACGGCCAATATCAAACCAGCAACAACAGCGGGCCGGAAATAAATCCCAACATTCCCGGCCACTATAGCGTGAATGCTCTCGGCGGCGCGGCGAACTTCATTCTGCCGGCGAGGAAGACCAGCGTGGGCTTCAAGCTATTCAAGGAATTTTCAAATTCGTATACTGTCCAAGGGTATTCGCTGCAGATCAACGGCGCCCTAACGTTCTAGACGACGAAATCTCTCAAAGGAGATTTGTGCGTGGCACTGGCAATACCGGCCGGTCCATTCCAGGCTTATCTATTCGACTGCGACGGCACCATTGCCGATTCAATGCCGCTTCACTACATTGCGTGGAAGCAGGCGCTGGCCGAATGGAATTGCACTTTTGACGAAGAACTTTTCTACGCCTGGGGTGGAACTCCCACAGCAGACATCATCTCCCTCCTGAATGAACAGCAGGGACTGAGCATGCCGGTCGAGAGCGTGTCCACTCGCAAGGAAAATCTCTACTGGGAGCTGCTGCCGCAGCTCAAGGCAATACCTGAGGTCGTGGAGCATATCGAGGCGCAGCACGGGCGGATTCCGTTTGCTGTGGTGTCCGGCGGCACGCGGGAATCGGTAACCGCGTCTCTGGCTTCGCTCAAGCTGCTCGACCGATTCGATACGCTGGTCTGCGCGGGAGACTACAAGAAGGGCAAGCCGGATCCGGAATGCTTTTTACTGGCAGCCGCTAACCTCGGAGTTGCGCCGGAAAACTGCTTGGTCTTTGAAGACACGGACATGGGCATCCAGGGCGCGACCGCCGCGGGCATGGCTTCCGTGAAGGTTCCTCCGCCGTGGGAAAGGCGCGCCGCCGAGCGCGCCGGTTAGGCCATTGCCGCGTGATAGAATCCTCAGCGCCGGGGCTGTAGCTCAGATGGATAGAGCAGCAGTTTCCTAAACTGCGTGTCGGGAGTTCGACTCTCCCCAGCCCCACCAGCCTTCGCTCGCAACATCGGCCAGCCACGGCTCGGCAGGCTACTAGCTATGGACGCCGGGGCTCCTAGATTCCAGGGCCGCCAAACCTCCCTAAAGCGAAGGGTGGGGGGCCCTCTTGGCGTGGGACGGACTTCGAGGCACTCGATCCTGCGAGTATGGTTCGCCGATGCATCGAGCCAGCCGCCAACGGAAGGTCCATCCTATTACCCAGGCAAGTATCCCGGGCTGTTTGACGCGGCCTTCGAGTAGGGCCTACACTCTGGCGCTCCGCCTTGGCGGGCTAATTCGCGAAAGGAAATCACAAATTGGAATTGGAAGGCAAAGTGGGCTTGGTGACGGGCGGAACTTCGGGCATCGGCCGTGATGCCTCGGTGCTTTTCGCGAAGGCGGGGGCCAAGGTGGTGGTCGCTGGCCGGCGCGAGGTGGAAGGAAAGGAAACCGTCGATCTGATCCGCGCCGCCGGCGGCGAGGGCCTGTTTGTGAAAGCAGACGTGTCAAAAGCTTCGGAAGTGGAAATGCTCGTCCGGAAAACAGCCGACAAATTTGGCCGATTGGATGTGGCCTTCAATAACGCCGGCATCGAAGGTAATTGGGTGCCCATCACCGAACAACCGGAAGAAGATTGGGATCGCACCATCGACATCAATCTCAAGGGCGTCTGGCTCTGCCTGAAATACGAACTCCTTCAAATGCTCAAGCAAGGCAGTGGCGGCGCGATCGTAAACATGGCGTCCGTCGCGGGCCTGATCGGTGCGGCGGGAGCTGCCACATACTGCGCGAGCAAGCACGGCGTGATCGGGCTGACGAAGGCTGCGGCGCTGGAGAACGCTCGAAGCGGCATACGGATAAACGCGGTGTGTCCCGCGGTGATCGAGACGCCCATGGCCGAGCGCGCCTTTGCCGATCCGGCGCTGAATAAGTTCATGCTCGGTCTCCATCCCATCGGGCGTTTTGGAAAACCCATGGAAATCGCCGAAGCCGTCGTGTGGATGTGCTCTGACCGCGCATCGTTCATGACTGGTCAGTCCTTGGTTCTCGATGGCGGATTCCTGGCAGGCCCAGTTTTTCCCAGCTAGTCGCTCGCTGTTTGCGTGAGTTCCGGCAAGCCGGACACAACGAATGATTGCTCGTCTTCACCGCCTGCTTCGCAATCCCACCTTTTTGCTGATCGCTATAGCACTGTTGACAGCCGTGGTAGTGCAGTCGGGAGATTTGGGCACCAGCGATACCGTTCACCGCTTGCGTACGACTCATTCGTTCTGGACGTCCGAGCCGCCGGTGCTTCTCGAGGAGTATCCGGAGTTTGGAATCCATGGGCGAGGCGGCAGGCTCTACAGTTGGTACGGCATCGGGCAATCGCTCCTGATGCTGCCATCGGACGTGCTGGGAACATACGTCGAGAATCTGCCGATTTTCGACGATTACAGAGAAACGGATCCGACCGTCCGCAGCATCGTGGTCAGCTACAGCACGAATGTTTTGGTATGCGTGCTGACTTGCCTGGTCTGCTTCCGATTACTCGGCTTGCTCGAATTCACCGTCGATCCAGAGATTCTTGGGTGTACTGGCGCTGCTCTTCGGCACCACGTTTCTGCACTACACCCAGAACATGACGGAGAACAACTACATCGCGCTGCTCACGCTGACTGGCCTGACGTTTCAATACGATTGGCTTCGCAGCGGACAGCTCTGGGCGCTCGTATTAGGGTCTGCGGCGCTGGGAACAAACCTGCTCACGCGGCTAACGACGGGGATGGATCTGGCCGCGGTTTTCTTTTTTCTTCTCCTGACTGCATGGCTCACAAAAATGCGCGGGCGTGAGTTGCAGGCGCGCGGCGTTCAATACATGAAGATTGCGTTGCCGATTTACGGCGCATTCTTCGCGGTGGACCGCGTCTATCAGTACGTTCGCTTCGGTTCGTTTTTTAACACCTATCTGCAAGTGTTTGGCGAGGAGTGGAAGCGGCTGAATCCTTCGCTAGCGGCGGCGTTTCCGTTTGAAACTCCGTTCCACGTTGGATTTGTAGGCGCTCTATTTTCTCCGGAGAAGTCGCTTTTCCTGTTCGATCCATTATTGTTGCTCGCCATTCTCGTGGCGGCGTTCGCGTGGAAAAGTTTTCGCCCTGAGATAAAAGCCTATCTTGCGGCGTTCGGTCTTATGTTGCTCGGCTACGTCAGCTTCTACGCAAAATACACGGACTGGAGCGGGGACACCGCCTGGGGCGATCGCTACGCCGCCACCGCCGCGCAGATGGTGGCGCTCATGGCAGTTCCACTGCTGCTGCGGCATCGAGCGACGGTCGGCAGGATCGTTTGGCGCGCCGGGCTGGGACTGATTTTCGTCAGCGTTGTCATTCAACTGTCGTCGGTTGCGTTTTGGTGTCCGCTCGAAAGATATCAACTGGGGCTGTTTGAGCCGCCTACGTTTGTGGTGTGGCTACGCTTGAAAAATATTGTCGCTTTTGCTTCGGGCAAGATGAGCGACTGGGGCTTGATGAGTGACGACATGATCGACGACAAGTGGGATTACGTCCACGTCACGACCTGGAACTTTTTGCCATTCGTATTGAAGAGGGTCGGAGAGGCGCCCGCCTGGGTTGTGGAGATGTTAACGGCGCTGTGGTTCGCGCTACTGGCAGCACTTGCCTCGCTGCTCGTTCTTGCCGGGCGGCCGATTTCGAAAAAACAATTTGACCTAGCGAGCGGATCGTCACGCTGACCCACGCAAAGCGTCCGCTTCCCTACCTGTTCGAAAGGCCAGCATGACCGATTGGAGTAGTACCACGCTGCGCCGGGCCGTGGCGGAGGCGCGCTGTGGCCTACTGGATGTGAGGCGATACATGAAGCGAACGCTATTTGCCGGAGCAGTTTTGCTCTTCGGCTTTTCGATTTCTTTGACGGTGGGCGCGGAACGGGCTGCGGCACAAGGGCCCGCCGGCGCAGGAGCGGGCGCTGCCGCGCAGGAAGGCTCGCACTCCTATAATCCGATCAAGTGGGTGAAGAAAGATCCCGTCAATCCCACCGATACGCGCGAAGGCAGAAGCGACGCGGAGAAAAAACTCACTCCGAGCCTGCAAACTCAGGGGCTGTTGCCCGCGAATGTTAGCGCCACCGACGCGTGCGCGCCCTTCGCAACATTGGAGGGATGCCTGGCCGGCCTTCACGCCAGCCACACTCTAGGAGTGGATTTTAATTGCCTGCGCGCCGGCGTAACGGGCGTGCTCACCAACGCGGATCTTTCCGGCTGCCAGGTTGCCGACACGGAAAAGGCCGAAAGCCTGGACAAGGCCATCCATCAATTGAAGCCCGATGCCAACGCCAAGCAAGCTACGAAGGGCGCGGAGCAGCAGGCCGCGGAAGATTTGAAGACAATCGGCGCGTAGATTCGAAGTTCGAGCACTCCCACGGCAGAAGCCCTCCCGCCTGGGATATAATCCGCGGCGTTCCTAGCGTGACTCACTGTGCGCCGTAAGAAAACGCTAAAACCCGCGCCCCCAGACTCCGCCCGGCGGCTGTTCCTCGAAGCCGGTGCGAGGCTGAGCGTTGCCGCGCTCGCCCTGCCGGCCGTAGTCACGTCGATGAGCGCGCCTGCGTCTGCGTCCGCCCCCCCCGGCGCGTCTCAGGCAGCTGCTGCTGCGCAGCAGCCTTTCGATCTCGAAGAAGCCACCGTCGCCGATCTGCAAAAACGCCTGCAATCGGGTGAACTCACGGCGCGTTCACTTGCAGAAAAGTATCTCGCGCGCATCGACGCGCTCGACAAGCGCGGCCCGCGCCTGAATTCCGTGATCGAACTGAACCCCGACGCCCTCTCGATAGCGGACTCGCTCGACGCCGAACGCAAATCCAAAGGCGCGCGCGGTCTGCTGCACGGCATCCCCGTGCTGGTCAAAGACAACATCGGCACCGCCGATCGCATGAGCACCACGGCTGGGTCACTCGCGCTGGCGGGCTTCACGCCCCCCGTCGACGCTGGTGTGGTGCGCCGCCTGCGCGATGCAGGCGCGGTTATTCTCGGCAAAACCAACCTCAGCGAATGGGCCAATATGCGATCCTCGCACTCTTCGAGTGGCTGGAGCGGGCGCGGCGGCCAGACTCGCAATCCCTACGCGCTCGACCGCAGTCCGTGTGGATCGAGCTCCGGCTCGGGCGCGGCAACCTCCGCGAATTTCTGCGCCATCTCGGTCGGCACAGAAACCGACGGCTCCATCGTCTGCCCGGCGTCGGCTAACGGCATCGTGGGCATCAAGCCGACGCTGGGGCTTGCGAGCCGCGCGGGAATTATTCCCATCGCGCACAGTCAGGACACGCCCGGCCCGCTCTGCCGTACCGTCTCGGACGCTGCCGCACTCCTAGGCGCTATGGCCGGCGAAGATTCTGCCGACCCAGCGACTGCCGGAGCTAGCGGCAAGATCGCCGCGGACTACACGAAGTTTCTCGACGTGAACGGATTGCGCGGCGCGCGCATCGGAGTAGTGCGCAATGCCTTCGAGCCTGCCGAAAACGTCGCCCGCGTTTTCGATGAAGCCATCGCTGCCATGAAGCACGCGGGAGCTGCGATCGTCGATCCGGTGGAGATCGCGTCGCTCGGCAAATTTGAAGCTTCGGAACTCGAGGCGCTGCTCTACGAATTCAAAACCGATTTGAATATTTATCTGCAGGCGGCCGGATCCAAAGCGATGGTGCGCTCGCTCAAAGACGTTATCGAATTCAACATCGCGAATCATGCGACGGAAATGGCCTACTTCGGCCAGGATCTTCTGGAGAAGGCTCAGGCCAAGGGTCCGCTCACCGACAAAGCTTACCTTGATGCGCTGGCGAATAATCAACGTCTCACGCGCGAGGAAGGCATTGACGCCGCGCTCGCCAAGTACAAGCTCGATGCCCTGGTCGCGCCCACCGCCGGACCTGCGTGGCTGATTGACCTGATCGATGGCGACCACGATACCGGCACAAGCTATTCTCTCGCCGCCGTGGCCGGGTACCCGGACATCGCCGTGCCGGCTGGATTCATTTTTGGTCTGCCGGTTGCGATTTCATTTTTCGGCGCGGCGTGGAGCGAACCGAAGCTTCTCCGCATCGCCTATGCCTTCGAGCAGGCCACCAAAGTACGCAAGCCTCCCCGCTTTCTCGCCACCGCACCGGTGGCCCCGGCCACCAAATCCAGCCGGCCCTCCCGTTAAGGCGGCGCGAGTCGCCCAACTCCCGATCAGCGCGCTTACCGAGATACGGCCCTCGCAGCCGAAGACGCCACTAGACCTTCTTAATAGGTGGGAGATACTTTCCCAATGTCTCCGGTTGCCTGGCAACTTCTTGTGGAAGGTAAATGCGATAATTCAGTCGGAATAATCCTTCGGGGGGACACGGCAACCAGTTGCTTTCTTTTCCTGGCGGTGCCGCATTCTGGATGTAAATGGTCAGCGAGCCATTTTTGCCGTAAACGATCCCCGGTGTGCGGTCGCCGATTGAGAAGCGATCGATCGGGTTCTTCACCAGCTGGAAATTGGATCCGTACATAGTGATGGACCAAAAACCGAGGGGCAGCGTAGGAGGAATTTCTTCCTTGTCGAAGTGCAGGATATATTTGTTTTTTCCGTCTAACAGATGCGCATCCCCATCTTCGTACGTGCTGAAATATTCCGCCTCGTCGCGGTCGTGCACAAACAATCCTTCGAGTGCGCCCGCGGCACGGTCAAAATAATCAAACCCGTAGTCTCCCGGTCGCAGATTGTTCCAACGCGTGGGATAGGGTGTGCCGCGGAACTTCACCTTCCACTTCATGACGATCGGGGCGTCGACGGCGGCGCGGGCAAGACCCTTGCGCGCTGCTTCGTCCAGCCTTGAAGCGTCGAAGGGTTTCCCGACGTCGATGTTTCCTCGCCGAAGGAGCACGACTGCCGCGCCGTGTTCTTTGGGAGGTGGATCCTGAGCGAGCAGATCGGCCAGTGTTTGATAAAAGGAAAGTTCTCCCTTGTAGTCCGCATGCGGGGGAAGTTTGGGCACGGTGGCCATGCCCAACTTTTCTGGATGGCCCCAGTTACCCAGAGAAGTAATGCGAAATGCTTCCTGAAGCGCATTCACTCGCTTCAGGTCGGCCGGATCGTTGGGCAAGACCCCGATACGAATGGCAAACATGGCGCTGTCGTTCGGCATGCGGTGCTCAATGACGCCGTCGGGAAGCGTTCCCTTCCAATTCGGACCGACAAATGCATGATTGCCGCCTTTGCCCTTCGTTGCCCTCGTGCCGATGTAGAAAACATTGTTTGTATAACAATCGGCCACCTCCACGGACCAATAACGATCCAGAATCTCGGGGGTTGTGAGGATCATCGGTTCTTCGCCGAATTCCAAGAGCGCTCCGCTGTATACAGTGTCGTTGTTCGGTGTGTAGGGCATGACGTCATCGGCGGTCGCCAGAGTTTTCATGTGACCAATTTCGTTGATGGGAGCCGCCGGAGCGAACTTCTTGGCTTTTTCCAGGGCCGCCGGATTCTGGCGGAGGGATCGTTCCCTTTCGAAAATCACCAGCGGGAGGCCGAAGACGTAATTCTGCACGCCCACCGAGTACATCCATTTCTCCGCCGAATCGGCATCCTTCTTTCGGATGTCGCTATCACCCTTGTCCGATTGCGCTGCCGCACTCAGCGGCAACGCGAAAGAAGCATAGAAAAGCTCGATGAGAAATGAGTGATGGATCATTTCGGATTACCTCCTTATCAGCGACTGGACACGGCGGCTTCTTTGATGCACAGGACGATCGGCTGTTTGCGCTCCGGTTGAATCGCCATGCTGCCCTCCGTCGTTATACGAGGGACAAACTACAGCTATCACCATGGCGATGGGAACTGTCAGTACTGACAGAGTGGGAATTTAGTGCCAAAACGATGAGCCGGACGTTCGTGAATCGCCTCTCAAGCCCTGATTAACGCGCAAACCTCCCCGCTTTCTCGCCAACGCGCCACTAGCCCCGGCGACCAAATCCGCCCCAGCTTCCCGCTAAGACGGCGCGAGTCGCCCTACTCCCGATCAGCGCGCTTACCGCGTACGCGGGGTACTAACCCACAACGTGTCCGGCGGTTGCGGAATCTTTCAGTTCGCAAACGCAAGTAGCGACGTGAATGCACCGATCCCGCCAGGTATTGCCTCAGGAGGTAAAAATGCTTAGATTCGTCGTCGGACTTCCGGCCTAATTTATGCGCCCCTGATTGGAGCAACCATGAGCGCAGCGATCGCCCTCTGACCTCCAGCCGAAACCGGAACTCCGGGACACTGTATTCGTAATAAGCACTATATCGAAAGGAGTCGTTAATGAACGACGCCGTGCAAATCGAACAGAAGAGCTATGAAATGCCCCCGCGAGAGGGGATCAGCATCGCGCATTTTCTCACCGTCGCCGACGTCGAGCGATCGGCTCGCTACTACGAAAAGGTCTTCGGCGCTCGCATTCTGACAATGGGCGACGGCAACGCGCCTCCGTACCTTCAGCTTGCGAATATCTGGATGATTCTGAACGTTGGGGGCGGGCCGACCCCGGACAAGCCGACGGTAACGCTCAGCGTCCCCGACCCAAATCACATCAACAGCTTTATGAATTTCCGCGTTGCGGATATTCATGCTTGCTATAAATTGTGGAAAAGTCGAGGGGCCGAGTTCCTAACGGAACCGATACCAAAGTACGGCGAGATTCGCTGCTACATCCGCGATCCGGACGGTTACATCATCGAGGTCGGACAAAGCACCGAGCTCAAGTACGGCTAGCGCTCGGCCTGGATAGGACGCCGACTCTGCGTCTAAATTCCGGCCAATACTTTGGTATCCCCGGATACGTTCGTCCAACGGATTCGTCGTCGCGCTTCTGCCAATTTTGCTTTGAACAGTCACTCGCTCTGACATAGAAGGGAGTATCAAATGGACGGCACAAATGGGAAGGAGACCTCGCGCGCGACCGTGCCGGTCGCGTCGAACACGCTTGGCGTGAACGTCTTTACGGCCCCGGGAAAGACCATGGTCGGCGAGCGGCCAAAGCCCTTCGGCGAACCGTTCGGCTTTGACCCCATCACGTCGACTTTAATCTTCGGCGAGTACGACGCGGTGCTGGTGGACGCCATGGGGACAGTGGCTGAGGCCGAGGCTCTCGCAGATTGGATTTCTCTGCACAACCGCAACCTGGAGACCATCTATATAACGCACGCCCATTTCGATCACTTCTACGGTCTGAGCATTCTGCTCGACCGTTTCCCAGGCGCTCGGGCAATAGCGACGCCCAAAACGGTGGACGCCATGCAGACGTCTTTCTCTCCTCTAGTGGAGCGGTTGGCCCGCCGGCTCTTTCCTGGGCAAGTGGCCACCAAGTTGATTCCACCTGAGCCCTATGAGCAGGACACGTTCACTCTGGAGGGCCACGAATTGCGCATCATCGACCAGGGCCGGACCGATTGTCCCGATTCGACGTCTCTTTACGTTCCATCGATCGGCTTGATCGTCGCTGGCGACGTTGTGTACAACCAATGCCGCATGTATGTCGGCGACACCACCCCCGAGAGCCGAAAGAATTGGATCGCGGCGCTAGACCGGTTAGCGGCGCTCGATCCGGCGATTGTTGTCGCCGGTCACAAGAAGACTGGTGCGCCCGACTCTCCCTCGACGATCCAAGACACCAAGCGCTACCTGCAGGACTTCGATCGGCTGCAGAAAACGGCGACGTCCGACCAGGAGCTTTTCGATCAGATGACGGAGCTATATCCGCACTGGGTAGCCAATCAGTCGTGGCTGATGTTCGGATTCCCGCAACCATAACCCACATCAGTCCTGAGTATTCGTTGTCTGCGCCACTGATTCTTGTGAGCTCCGCTGCAACTCAGTGTTGCATTGAAGCGCTAGCACTGATCAGACACGAGATGGGTACGCCGTGAGTCGTAGTGAGCCTGTAACCCAATTAACTCCCCACTAGTGCGGGTGCCCGACCTAGGAAGTACGAGCCCACCACACGGTAATCCGACTTATCAGGGCTTAGGCGGCTGTTACCACGGCGATTTGGCCGTCGTACTAGCCGTTTTTTTTAGCAACAATCCTGGATTGCATCGAATCCGGCTGGCCTCGCGAATCAGTGAGGTACTTGCCAGTTACGGCGGAGCCCTCATAGCCCTCCGAGCCGAAGATGAACACGCCGAGATGTCCTCCGTAACTCGCATGCACTCCACCTGTCGCCTCTGATGCCGTCCAAAACACCCGATGGAGCAGAGATACCCTTCTGCATTGTGGTAGGAACAGTACGCGCCCATCTGAATCCGTTTGCAGCGTGATTTCGTGACCCGATAATTCAACAGAGTAGTTCGTGTACGAGAGACGAACAACCTCACCTGGAAGCGGCTGCCCATCCTCCGTCACTACCCAAACTTCCCAGCGCGGCGACGCCAGGTACCTCACCGGCCACAGGCCAACAACGAGGAGAACAGCCGCAACAATTCCGAATGCGCGCCACCGATTGACAGTCTTCGGTTTTGAATTCGCTGGGAGCGTCATAGCTTACTTTGAGGATGATTGGATTGCGGGATGCAGAGAATAGAGAACACGGTTGATCTCCGGTTGAGAAGGCCGGCTAGTGGCACGTAGTTCCGCGCCAATGAGAAGCTGAAGTTCATTATCCTGTGCGTCGAAAACGGCGATGGTGATTGGGTTGTCTTGTGTTGGGCTGCCCTCTGGGAAACCGCGAACCCAGTCGGTCTGAAACGAGTACAGGCCAGTGAAGTTCTGATACACACATTGTGCGGTAATTCAGAGGCATTTCAAGAAACACTACCCCGCCAATTGTTTAGAACCCCGAGATTAATGTGATATGTATTGTCGCCCTTACAAACATGAGGTTTACTTCGTGAAAATAGCTTTGTGGAAAATGCTTATTGCACTTGAACTGATGGGTTTTCTGATATTTGGAATGGCCGGCTGCTCAATTCCGTTCATCAACTCGGGAGGATCAGGTGGTTCTCCCGCAGCAGAATATCTCTGGGAATTCTCTCTCACTCAACAGGATCTTTTCATCGCGACCATTGACAGCTCCACCGGCCAACTGGGCGCCCCGATGCCCTCGGGCGGCATCGCTTGCAATAGCACCGGGCCAATTCCGACATTGGCGGTTGCGCCGTCGAAAAAGTTCGTTTTCGTGATCGACGAGTGCCTGACAAGCATTCACACCTATTCGCTCAGTGCCTCAGGCCAGTTACAAGAAATCTCCAAATCGCCAATATTCATTCCCGGAGACTTAGAGTCTTTGGAGATTGCTCCTACGGGGAACGTTCTTTTTGCAGTGGGAAGCAATCCAGATGTCATTTACGAGCTTGCCATCAATGGCGGTACGGGGGAGCTGACATCTCGTTCAACCACCATGGAGGCTGGAGCAGACGCCAGGAGTGCGGTTATGGACCCCACGGGCAAATTCATTTATTGGAATGATCTGACCGGTGGCCGCATCTTTGCATATGCGACGGGAGGTAATGGCCCCCTTTCGCCACTCTCCGGTTCGCCGGTCACCGTCCCGTCGGGTGGCCGACCATCGAACGTGTTCATGGTAGGCGGGAAATTTCTATATGCGCCTTTGATTTCCGGCGGTATAGCAGGATTCGCGGTCAACAGTTCGACGGGGGGCCTCACCAATATTCCCGGTTCGCCTTTCCCAACAACCAGCAACGATCCACCACCCTCGGTTGTCGTTGGCCCATCCGGGCGATTTCTCTATACGGTCGGTGGCAACCTGAACACTTCAGTCGAAGGCTTTAGCATCGACGCAACAACGGGGGCTTTGGCGATGATGGCAGGATCTCCGTTTACTACTCAGGCCACCACGGGACTTGGCGGCCTCGCTGTGGACAACTCGGGGAATTTCCTTTACGCAACCGTTTACGCCACGACTCTTCCCAGTAGCACGATTCTGGGCTTCGCGATTAATGCATCGAATGGCAGTCTGACCGCTCTTCCGACATCCCCCTACCCTGCTGCGCCATTTCCCGTAAACGTGGTGGGTCTATCTATTCCCTGACGGACGCCGAATTCCGCCTGAACGCGGCAGCGCAAACCGGACATGTGAAGTACTAGTCAGAGCAATTCCAGGGGGCGAAAAGCGTTGCTTTAGCAGGCCCTTTGCCCGATAAGAGGTTCGTACAGCCGTCGGCTAGGCCATCACAGAATTCGAAGGAGCCGCTCATGCACGACAAAGTCCGTGATCTCTTGAATCGCCCCTGGCAGTCAGAGGCCAACCTCTCGTTCTTCTTGTTTCTTCTCGTCATGGTGGGCTTCGTGCTCCCTTCGCTGGGCTTTGAAAGGCAGAATTTGCAACTTTACTCAGATGTCGGATTTTCCATTGTCTTGATCCTTGGTGCTGCCATAGCCTGGGCGGATCGGCGGCTCCTCCTGCTGACATCGGTGATTTGCGGCGCAGCGATTGTCATGCGATGGGTGGCTTGGTGGAACCCAACGAAAGCGATTGCGCTCTGGAGCGCTTCGACCGGGCTGTTGGCGGTTCTCGCCATTACAGCTGTATTGTTGTGGCAGGTGTTCCGTCCGGGGCCGGTCACGGCGATGCGCATCCAGGGCGCAATTGCCGCTTATCTGAACCTTGGTTACGCCTGGGCGCACGGTTACCACCTTGCGGCGTTATTAGCTCCCGGATCTTTCGCTGCTGCCGGCAGCAATGTTTCCGCTTCAAGCACTTGGGTCAACTATAGTTTCGGGATGCTGACAACCGTCGGCTATCAGGGTATCGTCCCCCTCCAACCGCTCGCGCACTCGCTTGGCTCCGGAGAAGCAGTCACCGGGCAGCTCTATCTGGCGGTGCTGGTCGCTCGCTTGGTCTCGATGCAGGCGAGCACCGCCCGGTCGTAGCAGGCGAACTCCCTTTGCGCGGTCGCAGCGGTGGTATTCAGCGGTTCTAGGGTTGGCGCGGAGGCCCAATCTGTGGCACGCGAACGGGCTTGGCCATGCCGTAGAAGACCACGAGGCCCTGACCGCCGCAGCGGGTGGAAGCGCTCTCTGCGGGCGTGCCGTAGCAGGAAGCAGGGTCTTGCCAGTTGTTCGCCACCCAAACGCCGAGATTAATGGTGATTAGAAGCGTGGCTCCTGATCTCCTGTCAGTTTTGACAGTTCCAAACTGCTTGGTTCCGTGCACAATACACCCCAAGGTATCGAGCCGCCCAACCCCTGCGGAAATGAGATAGGAGAGCGATGAAACTATCAAAGAGAATGGACATGGGTCTGAGGACAGCGGTGGCCCTTCTCCTTTTCACTTTGCCGCTTTTCGCACAAGATGCGCCCGTTGGCCCGGAGGGTACTCAGCTTGCCACGCAGCAAACGCCAGCAGCATCGACGAATGCCGACGAATTGAGAAAAGAGTCACAGAATCCGGTGGCCAGCCTCATCAGTGTCCCCCTGCAGGAAAACTTCAACTTCGGCATCGGTCCGGCCGACCGGACTCAGAACGTTCTGAATATCCAGCCTGTTATTCCCCTTAGCTTGTCGAAAAACTGGAATCTTGTCGTCCGCTGGATTACGCCGATCGTCTACCAACCGCTTCCCGTGCCGCAGCTCCCCGCGCCCCCGCTGCAAACTACCGGCGTCTATGGCCTGGGAGATATGAACCCGACGTTTTTCCTAGTGCCGAAGAAAAGCAAGATCATTTGGGGCGTCGGACCGACTTTCGTGTTGCCTACGGCAACCAATACAACTTATCTCGGGCAAGGGAAATTCAGCATGGGCCCTTCGGTGGTGGTGCTGGTGCAGCCGGAACATTGGACGATTGGAGCTCTTGCGAACAACGTCTGGTCTGTAGCCGGTCAATCTGATCGCAATAAACCGGCCGTGAACCAGTTTCTCGTCCAGTGGTTCGTCAACTACAACATGAAGAAGGGCTGGTACCTTACTACCTCGCCTATCGTCACCGCGAACTGGAGAGCACCCAACGACAATAGCGTTTGGACGGTACCCTTCGGTGGAGGAGTGGGGAGAATCATGAAGCTCGGATTCCAGCCTGTGAACATTACCGCACAATTGTACGGCAACGCCGTTCATCCCCCCGGAACATCTCCCTGGGGACTACGGCTACAATTTGTGCTGCTCTTCCCCAAGCTAAGCAAGGAACAGGAGAAGATGCTGCTGGAGCAAAAACTGAAACAGATTGACCAAGAGCAACCGAAACAATAGTGACTGTAGGAACCCTCCGTCGTACTAGCCAACTTCGCTAGCGCGGTAGCGACGCCGCTGGGCTCGCGAAAGTTGAGAAGCAGAAGCCTTCATTCGCCTCCGCGATATGTCACGGGTATACTTCCGTTCATGACGGAAGGACGGATGCTCTCCCTCATCGTTCTCGTGGCCGCTTTCGTGCCCGCCACGCTTCAAGCGCAATCCTGCGAGAGCCTCTCGAAGCTGGTTTCGCCGACAGTGTCCATTACCCTCGCGAAGACTGTCCATAGTGGTGCCTTCATGCCAGCCGGAAGCGAAACGGCACTTCCCGGCCTGCCTGCTTTTTGTCGTGTGATCGCGAGTTTGAAACCCACGGCCGACTCGGACATCCAAACCGAGATTTGGCTCCCGATTTCCAGTTGGAACGGAAAGTTTGTCGCGGTCGGAAACGGCGGATGGGGAGGCTCGATCTCCTCCACTGCCTATGACGACATGGCCGACGCGCTACGCCGCGGCTACGCAACCAGCGCGACGGATGACGGCCACACCGCCCGGGGCGCCAGTTTCGTTGTGGGTCATCCGGAGAAGTTCATCGATTTCGCCTATCGCGCCGAGCGCGAGATGACCGTCGAGGCCAACGCGCTTATCAAGGCCTACTACGGCCGCGCACCGCGCTATTCCTATTGGAATGGCTGCTCCGCCGGCGGTCGCGAAGGCCTCCTGCAAGCATATCGCTACCCGGACGAGTTCGACGGCATCATCGCCGGCGATCCTGCGAACGTCCGCCGCAACGCTTGGGCGCTCTGGCTTGCGGTGCATACTTTCAAGGACCCTGCTGCCTATATTCCGCCAGCGAAGTACCCGATGATTCACCGCGCCGTTCTCGCCGCTTGCGATGCCAATGACGGATTAAAGGACGGTCTCATCGGAGAGCCCGAGAAATGCCATGTCGATTTCAAGGTCCTCGAGTGCAAGGGATCAGATGGGCCCGACTGCCTGACACCGCGCCAGGTGCAAACCGCTCAGACGATCATCAGCCCCGCCACGGACTCGAAAGGCAATGTCCTATTCCCGCGGCTCGAACCGGGGACCGAGCTCGACTGGGGGCGCCTCGCAGGCGGGCCGGCCCCCGTTGATCTCTTCGCCGATCAATTCCGTTACATCGTCTACCAGGATCCGAACTGGGATTGGCGGACCTTCGATATCGACCGGGACTCCGCAAAGGCGAACGCCATCGACAAAGATGTCGATGAGATGGATCCCAATCTCGCGGCGTTCGCGAAACGCGGCGGCAAGCTGCTCATCTATCACGGTTGGGCCGACCAACAGGTTGCCCCGGGCTCAAGCGTCGAGTTCTACAACGCGGTAGTGAAATTAAACGAAGATCCGGCAGGAACCTCGGACTGGATTCGCCTCTACATGGTTCCCGGCATGGGCCACTGCGGGGGTGGAGAAGGCCCCGACACTTTTGACAAGCTCGGCGCGATCGAACGATGGGTCGAGCGGGGTAAGACTCCCGCGCGGATCATCGCCGCGCACGAGACAGCAGGCAAGGTGGATCGCACCCGCCCTCTCTGCCCCTATCCCCAAGTTGCTCGCTACAACGGCACGGGCAATATCAACGATGCAGCGAATTTCGCCTGCCTCGGCGCGCCATAGCTATTTCTCGGTGAAACACAGATTTACAAGCAACTACCCTTGGGATTGAGAATATCGTCCGTGCTGCTTCATCGCACTGGTTCGATCTCGCTGGGGCGCCACTCTTTTGTGAAGAATGGCTCGAGCGGACTGTAGAGGCGCAGGATCGTAAACCACCCTTTGCCCGGTATCGTCTGAATCCAGTTCCCGCGTTTGACACCGTCAGGTTGCTTCGGGCCGAAGTAGATGGTCGTCGAGCCATCGGCATCCGGTTCGGCAGCAGGGGAAGGATAGCTCTGACTACCGGCGCGCGGATAGCGTTGAGGCGTGTTTAGCATCGAGCGCGTTTGGTTGTCGTAGAGAGTGAAGGACCAAAAGTTCGCTTCCGGGATGCCCTTGGGCAATGTGACCTTGTACGTTTTGCCGCCGTCAAAATACTGCTTGTTTGCATCCACCATGGCGAACAGGTATTGCGAACCGATACCAGGCAAGCGCATCGCCATCGCGGGAGTGATACCGGTGACGCCGTAGAAAAAAGCCGTGCGCGCATTCAACTGCCGATAGCCCGTAGTCGGGAAGGGCTTAACGCCTTCACGCCCGACCATCGGGATGGGCGTCTCGAACTCGGAACCGGACTCGAACAGGAAATTCAACCACGCCGATCCGGGATAGTAATACCAGGCGGGGTCGCGCGGATTCATGAGCAGACTGCGTGACGTGGCGTTGCCTAGCACGACGGCGTCGTTGAGAATCTTTTTCATCCGCTCATCCGGCGCAAAGGGTTTGCCCTTGATGATGCCAATGGCGGCCAGCGGCCCCATCAACTCGGGGTCAAGCGCTGTAGCGGGCTCCTGTTGCACGACATCGTTCAGCAGTTCGTAGAAGTGAAAATTGTTGGGCGGAATCGTGCTGAACGACTTGCCGCTGCCTTCATGGAACACGGTCGGCGGCGGCTCTGCAGGGGCCGCGAGTTTGGCCTTTCCGGTGAGGAATTCCGCGACGCTTGTTCCCACGCCGCCTTCGACATAGGGATAGATCTTGGCTGTCCTCTTGATCAGCTCGACCGTGGGCTTGGGATCGTCCTTCTCCATGAACATCCGCCCGAGCATCGCGACACGCATGGTACGCGAACGGGCGATGAAGAACCCGCCTTCGGGCACGGGGCCGTCATATCCCGGCGGCAGGATTAGGTACTTCCCGCCCTCGCCGCGGTCCGGACCGGGCGCACCGAAGTCGATCACCCAGCGCCACCAGAAATCGTCGAGCGTGCCCAGCGCCTTCGGTGGCGTCTCAAGCACCATGGGCCCCTTGCTCAAGTCGATGAAACCGATGAAATAGACGGTATCGGCGTTCGCCGTCAGGAACAGCGACTTGGCATCCATCAGTTCGGAGAAGACGATAATTTCGTTGTCCTTGACTCCGATGGTGACGTTCCCTTCGCGGATGGCGGCCATGTTCACGCCCTGGAAGGTATTTACAAAGGCCTCGAAGGCGTGCGTGAAGTCCAGATTGTCGTAGACCTTGGTGACGGTATCCGGGCTAGGCATGCCGTCCTTGAACTCCATCGCGCCGATTCGCGTGTCTACTTTGTCCGGCGTGCTAATCGCAGCAGGGGTCCCGGAGGTTTGGGCCGCAGCTTCTTGTCCGCCCGTGAATACAACAATGGCGACGATCGTGATGAGCGTCCCCTTGAAAAGGGTAGCTCTAATTCCACTCATGGTTCCCCCTCGAGATTTTCCGTTGAACGCTACGATGAGACATCAAGAGCATAGAGATAATGCGCCTGTCAGCTATGGGTTGTAACTGTCAAAAAAGACGGGCTACTGGACGCGCGCGCCTGATTAACGCGCCGATCGGAAGCTGACCCCTTACGCCGTGGCAGAATCGTTGACACCAACGGGCTTGCCCATATAATTGAGTTCCGGTTGGCCGCGCCGCGGATTCAGCCACGCCGGGGCCCAAAGGCAGGCATTGCAGACAGATCCAGCCATTTTCGCCGCATGGATGGCCCAGACGGGAAACCCGCTGACGACCTACTGGCACCATCTGGTCGATCCCACCTTCCGCGGCCTGTATCAGGCTAACGCCTTCGATTTCAGCATCATGCTGCCGTACTTCATCGTCATGGCGATCCTGGCGATGTACGGCCTGCACCGCTACCAGCTGGTCTATAACTTCTTCAAGCACCGCAAAAACGCTGCCGGGCCGCCGCCGGAAATTACCGAGTGGCCGAAAGTGACGGTGCAGCTCCCCATCTACAACGAGCGCTACGTCATCGAGCGGTTGGTCGAGGCCGTCTCAAAATTCGACTACCCGGATGGCCTGCTCGAAATCCAGGTGCTCGACGACTCAACCGACGAGACCGTGAAGGTCGCCAGCGCCTGCGTCGACCGCTACCGCGAAGCTGGGCTCAACATCTATTACATCCATCGTGATAATCGCGAGGGGTTCAAAGCCGGCGCCCTGCAAGAGGGCCTGAAGACCGCCACCGGCGAGTTCGTCGCCATCTTTGACGCGGACTTCATTCCGCCCGCGGATTTCCTGCGCCGCACGGTTCCCTACTTTGTTAATCCCAAGCTCGCCGTGGTGCAGACGCGCTGGAGCTACATCAACCGCAACTATTCGACGCTCACCGAAGTCGAGGCCATCATGCTCGACGGCCACTTCGCCATCGAGCACTCCTCGCGCTTCCGCAGCGGCCTGTTTTTCAATTTCAACGGCACCGCAGGCATTTGGCGCCGCGAGGCCATCGAGGACTCCGGGGGCTGGCAGCATGACACGCTGACTGAAGACACGGATCTCTCCTACCGCGCGCAACTGCGCGGGTGGGAATTCATCTACGTTCCAGAAATCGATTGCCCCTCCGAGCTGCCCGTGGAGATGAACGCCTTCAAATCGCAACAGGCGCGGTGGGCCAAGGGCCTGATGCAAACGGCCAAAAAAGTTCTGCCGCGCGTGCTGCGTTCGGACGCACCGGCGTCCGTGAAGGCCGAGGCCTTCTTTCACCTGACCGCGAACATCAGCTACCCGCTGATGGTTTTTCTTTCGATCATTTTGCTGCCCGCCATGATCGTGCGCTTCTATCAGGGATGGTTTCAGGTGTTGGTCATCGACCTGCCGCTCTTCCTGGCGTCCACGTGCTCGATTTCGTCTTTCTATCTTTCCGCGGAGCGCACCTTCTACCCCAAGACCTGGAAGCGCACCTTTCTCTATTTGCCGTTTGTGATGGCCGTGGGCATCGGACTGTCAGTGCGCAACGCGCTCGCGGTGATGGAAGCTATCTTTGGCGTGAAATCGGAATTCGTGCGCACGCCGAAATACAACGTGGAAGCGGGATCGAAGCAGGGCGGCGCGTGGATCAAGAAGGCCTACCATAAGCGCGCGGGATTCATGCCCTTCTTCGAGGTCTTGCTGGGAATCTATTTTTCTTTCGCCATCGTCTACGCCATCCAGAACGAAAATTACGCGACGATTCCTTTTTTGCTCCTCTTCGTCTGGGGCTACCTCTACACCGGGCTTATGTCACTGGGCCAAACCTACATCGACCGCCTGCGCTTCCGTTCCGATGCAGTGCCGGTTGCGGCCGCAGTATCTGAGCCCGAAGTGAGTCCCACCGGCCTGCCGGGGTTCTAGCTTCGCCCTTCGGCAACCTTCACAATCCTCTGCTGCCTGTATCCATCCCGTCGGAAAACTACACCCTTCTGTGTATCGACGCCGGGAAGTGGCGCGCCTATGGTTGCTTTAGCAGAAGGCTCCTAACCCATGGCGAAGAAAACGAAGCGTGGCGGCTCTTTAGCCGACCCATCCCATCTCTCGCCGCTTGACCGCGACGCGCAGAGCATCATTCAGGTCATCATCGAGACCCCCAAAGGCAGCCGGAACAAATACGCATTCGATCCTCAGCAGCGGATCTTTCAACTTATGAAGGTGTTGCCGGCCGGCATGGCATTCCCTTACGACTTTGGCTTTATTCCTTCTACGCTGGCCGAAGATGGCGATCCCACGGACGTTCTTGTGCTGATGGATGAGCCGGCCTTTCCCGGAGTTCTGCTGAAGTGCCGAGTAATCGGGATCATCGAAGGCCAGCAAGGAAAGAAGAAAGATAAGCTACGAAATGACCGCATCGTCGCCATCGAGCAGGAGAATCACAGCTACGCGTTCGTGCGGCATATCGACGACCTGGGGAAAAAGTTCGTGAAGGAGCTTGAAGAGTTTTTCGTCAACTACCACCGCCACTTGGGCAAGAAATATCAGATCCTCGACGTAAAGGGTCCGGCCGAAGCCAGGCGACGCATCGAAGACGGCATGAAAATGGCCGCCCTCAAACGCCGGTGACTGCCTAAGCTGCGTGGACACTTCCGCGCCCATCCGATAGACTTTCGCTATGAAAATTACGGTTGGAATTCAGCTCGGAGCGCAGGGCGGCGACTACGCCCGCTTCAAGGACGCCTGGATCGAGGCCGAAGAGCTCGGCGCCGACTACATCTACACGTCGGACCACTTTTTTCCGCCGTCGTTCGATCCCAAAGTCACCAAGGAAGCCCTGTACGGCAAGACTTTCGAGGCCGCATCCATCCTGGCCGCCATGGCGGCCACAACGCACCGCGCCCAGATCGGCTGCCTGGTGCACGGCAACAGTTACCGCAATCCGAATCTGCTGGCGGACATTGCGCGCACGACCGATCACATTTCCGGCGGGCGCTACGTGCTGGGAATCGGTGCAGGCTGGTATCAGCTCGACTACGACGAATATGGATACGAATTCGGCACGGCCCCGACGCGCCTTCGCGATCTCGAGCGCGATCTGCCGATCATCAAGGCGCGCCTCGCGAAGCTCAATCCGCCGCCCATGCGCCGCATTCCCATAATGATTGGCGGCGGTGGCGAGAAGATGACCCTGAAGCTCACCGCGCAGTACGCCGACATGTGGCACTTTTTCGGCGATCCGGAAACCCTGAAGCGCAAGAGCGACATTCTCGACGATTGGTGCTCGAAGGTCGGCCGCAGTCCCAAGGAGATCGTTCGCTCGACGTCGGTGAATACCCCTTTTGGCCCGCAATTTAAGCCCGCCGACTTCGTCAAGGTAGGCTTCACAGATTTCATCACCATGGCCACCGGCCCGGAGTGGAATCTCGCACCGCTGCGCGATCTGATCGCCTGGCGCCGGTCGACAACCTGACAACTGCAACCTGACAGCGATAGCCTGTCACCCTATTCGCTCACTATTCCGCCGACACGGCTTGAGTCCTCGAATAGCTTCGCGGTGAGCGCGCCGAAAATGAACCCACCTACGTGCGCCATGTAAGCCACTCCGCCCTGCTGCACCGTCGCCACAGTTCCAGCGCTGAAGAGTTGCGTCAGGAACCAGAAGCCGATCAGAAAGACCGCGGGAATCATCGTGATTTGGAAGAAGAAGAAAAAGAACCACACCGTGCGAATCTGATCGCGCGGATAGGTCACCAGAAACGCGCCCAACACCGCGGCGATCGCGCCGCTCGCGCCCAAGTTTGGAACCGTCGAATGAGGGGCAGCCGCAATCTGCGCCAGCATGGCCGCGAGCCCGCCGAGCAGGTAGAACAAGATGTAGCGCCAGCGGCTCATGGTGTCTTCGATTTCCGGGCCAAACGCCCAGAAGAAAATCATGTTCCCGATGATGTGCGACCAGCTGGCGTGCATGAACATCGAGGTCAGAATCGTCACCCAGCCGGTGCCGCTCGTGATATTCGCCGGAATCAGCGCCCATTGGTTGACGAACGCGTCCCCGCCGGCGAGCTCCAGGATAAAAACGAGCGTGTTGATCACGATGATCGAAACGGTGATCAGCGGAAACCGCCGCGGGCCGCGCGAAAGGTTCCTTCAGCGGGATCATGCCTCCCATTCAGCTTTCCTCCAGGGGTGCAAGTATACTTTCTAAAGCGCTTCGCTTACGCTTAATGGTGGATATGCGACGGAAAGAAATCTTGAATACCACGGTCGCCGTCAGGCGGCGAATTCTCGCCTGTGCGCTGGCCCTAGCGGCTCTGGTTGCGATCGGCTCTTTCGCCATCGTTTCCCGCGCTGGGCAGGCGCGTTTCCGCCAGTCGAATCAGGAGTACCAAGCGCGCCGCGCCAAGCTGCGGGCGTCAATCGACGCTCCCGTCGTCGTCTTCGGCTACACCGGCCACGAAGACACTTCCGAATTCGCCGTCTTCTACCAAGAGACTTATTTTTATTACCTCACCGGGCATGACGAGCCCGGCGCGGCGCTCATTATTCTGCCCGACGCGCCCAAGGATGCCGCCAGAGGCCCAGCCGGTGAGGCGGCCTCCGCAGGCCCGCGCGAAATTCTCTATCTTCCTCCCCGTAACCCCGAACAAGAGCACTGGGAGGGCGCGAAGCTTGGCCCCAGCGATCCCGGCATTGCCGAGAAAACCGGCTTCGAGTCCGTCGAATCCTACGCCAAGCTGAGCGCCGATCTTGCGCGCTTGGCCGCAGACTACCCGCACCTCTATACGCTTCTGCCCGCGCCGGACGACGACGGTTATCCGCACCTCGCAAATTCCGTGGCGTTCGTTCGCGCCGCTGCGCCGCACGTCAAATTGAAAGACGCCACTGCCCTACTCGACTCGATGCGCCAGGTGAAGTCCGCGGGCGAACTCGCGCTGATGCAGAAGGCCATCGACGCCTCCATCGACGCGCAATTCGACGCCATGCGCCATATGCGCCCCGGACTCTTCGAATATCAGGTGGCCGCGCGCATGAAAGAGGTCCACGAAATGGCGGGATGCGAGCGCGAGGCTTACGCGCCCATCGTCGGCGCGGGCTTTAATTCCACCGTCCTGCACTACGCCACGCTCAACAACCAGATTATGGACGGCGACATCGTGGTCCTCGACGTGGGCGGAGAATACGGCGGCTACGCCGCGGACATCACCCGCACGCTGCCCGCCAACGGAAAGTTCACGCCGCGCCAGCGCGAGATTTACGACATCGTCCTCGGCGCGCAGAACGCCGCGCTCGAAGCCGTCAAACCCGGCGCCGTGATGTATGGCCAAACCGGCAGCCTGCAGCAAATCGTCATCGACTATTTCCGCACGCACGGCCACGACCGCCAGGGCCACACGCTTGAGCGTTATTACATTCACGGAGTCAGCCACAACCTGGGCCTCGACGTGCACGACCCAGGCGACGTGAACCGCCCGCTCGTGCCCGGCATGGTCATCACCGTCGAGCCGGGGCTCTACATTCCAGAAGAAAATCTGGGGGTGCGCATCGAGGACGACGTGCTGGTCACAGCGGACGGCTACAAGCTTCTGACCGAGCGCCTGCCGCGCAACGCCGACGAAATCGAAAAAATCATGGCCGAGGCTAAGTCAGAACCCCAGGCCCAAAATCCGCGGTAGCGGTTAGCTGCGACGCGGCCCTGACACTGCCCATGAAAAAACGCACGGCTCTCTCGCGTCTTGACACTTCGCGCGGCTACCCCGTAGCATCAATCATCCGTCGTTTGCGTGCCGGCGTGGCTCAGTGGTAGAGCGAGGGTCTCATAATCCCTAGGCCGAGAGTTCGATTCTCTCCGCCGGCACCACTTCATCTTGTACCTGTAGACGAAATGCAGGAGAAAATAGCGTAATTTGGCCCCGATTGTCAGCGCACAAGGACTCTCGAAAAGATTCGGTACCGCTTCCCTTTTCAAGAATATTCCGTTCATCGTATCGGAGGGCGATCGAGTCGCGCTCATCGGACCGAACGGCTCCGGCAAATCCACGCTGCTCGCCATTCTCCAAGGCCGCATAAAACCAGACACCGGAGAGGTGTCGACGCGCAAGGGCGCCTCGCTCAGTTGCGTCGTGCAAGTTTCGGAGTTTGCTCCCGACGACACGGTGCGATCGGTAATCGAGGCCGCGCTCACGCAGGCGCATGTGCGGGACGACGAACACCAGGCAAGATTTGCCGAGACGCTGGGCCGCGCCGGCTTCACGGACTTCGATACTCCCACCGCGGCGCTGTCGGGCGGATGGTGCAAACGCTTGGCGATTTCCGCGGCGCTCGTAGCCCACCCGGATATTCTGCTGCTCGATGAGCCCACCAATCACCTCGACATTGCCGGAATCAAATGGCTGGAATCGCTGCTGCAAAATGCGTCTTTCGCGTGCGTGGTGGTCAGCCACGACCGGTATTTCCTCGAAAACGTGGCGAGCGAGGTGGTGGAGCTCGACCGCGCCTATCCGGACGGCTTCCTGCGCGTCCGCGGAAACTACAGCGCGTTTCTCGAGGCCAAAGAGGAATTTCTGCGCACGCAGCAGAAGCAGCAAGATGCCCTCGCGAACCGCGTCCATACCGAAATCGAATGGCTGCGCCGTGGACCTAAAGCGCGCACCACCAAGTCCAAGTCGCGCATCGGCAAAGCTCACGAGCTGATCGGCAATCTGGCGGAAATGAAGTCGCGTACCCGAGTTGTTACAGCGGACATCGACTTCTCCGCTTCCGGGCGCCAGACCAAGCAGTTGGTCGAACTTGACGGCATCAACTATTCGATCGGCAATCGCAAGCTGATCGAGAATTTGCAATTCACTTTCACGGCCGAGATGCGCGTCGGCCTCGTGGGACCCAACGGCAGCGGCAAAACAACGCTCCTTCGCCTGCTACGCGGCGAAATCGAGCCCACCCGCGGCCAGATTCGCAAAGCCGACTCGCTGCGAATCGTGTACTTCGATCAGAATCGCGAGCTCGATCCGGACGTGAGCCTGCGCCGCGCTCTCGCGCCGGACAGCGATTCGGTGATCTACCAGGAGCGCGTGATCCACGTCAATGCTTGGGCGGCAAAGTTCCTCTTCAGCGGCGAGGATTTGAATCGTCCGGTGGGGCGATTCTCGGGAGGCGAGCGCGCACGAATCCTGATCGCCCAGCTGATGCTGCAGCCAGCGGACGTGCTTCTGCTCGATGAGCCCACCAACGACCTCGATATCCCGACCCTGGAAATATTGGAAGAGAGCCTGCTGGAATTTCGCGGGGCGCTCGTTCTGGTCACGCACGATCGGTACATGCTCGATCGCGTCTCGACCGTGGTTCTGGGCCTGGATGGTCTGGGCGAGGTAGGGCGATTTGCCGACTACTCCCAGTGGGATTCCTGGCAGCGCTCGCAGGAGAAAAGCGAACGGGCGAAGCGAACATCCGCAAAGGAAACGCAGGCAGTTTTATCCGGTGGAAGTGCCGGCTCGATTACAGCCGCCGCAAAGAAGAAGCTCTCTTTTGCGGAAATTCAGGAATTCAAGACCGTCGAAAAACGTATTGCGGAGGCGGAGCAGCAGCTGACCGATCAACGCGCCATGCTCGAGAATCCCGCCGTCGCGAGCGACCCCGCGCTTCTTCGCGATACCTGCGTGCAAATGGAACACACGCAGAAGGCCGTCGAAGCCTTATACGCCCGCTGGGCAGAGCTCGAGCAGAAAGCAGCAACGTAGTTAGCCACCGCCAAATCTCCACCTCAAATCTCCGCGCGTGAAAACAGCAGCCGCTTGGCCACCTCGACCAGCAGTAAATACGTGATCGTGAAGATCGCGAGGATGATGAAGAAAAAGCCGGGCAGCGGCGTGAAACCGAAACGGTGCGCCAGCAGGCGAGTACGGCAGCCAAATTCCCAGGATGACGATAAGAATAGTGGTGATGGCCAGCGGAGCGCTCGGCCTGCTGCGCAGCGGATTCTGCATGGTGCGAATCACGAACAGCACGAGCGTCTGCGTGGCCAGCGATTCGACGAACCACCCAGTGTGGAATTCCGTTGGGCCGGCGTGCAAAAAGTGGAGCAGCACGTAGAAGGTCAGAAAATCGTAGATCGAGCTGATGGGCCCGATGATCACCATGAAATTGCGGATCAGCTTCATATCCCACTTCCGTGGCGCGCGCAGGAATTCGGGGTCCACGTTGTCGGACGGGATGGTGATCTGGGCCGCGTCGTACAGGAAATTGTTCAGCAGGATTTGCGTGGGCAGCATCGGCAGGAACGGCAGAAAGAGCGAAGCCCCCGCCATGCTGAACATGTTGCCGAAATTCGAGCTGGTGCCCATCAGCAGATACTTCATCACGTTGGCCGAAGCGCGGCGGCCCTCCAGGATGCCCTGATGCAAGACGCGCAGCCCAGGCTTGACCAGAATGATGTCCGCCGCCTCGCGCGCCACGTCGACCGCCGTTGACACGGAAATCCCCACGTCCGCGGCGTGCAGCGAAGGTGCGTCATTGATGCCGTCTCCCATATAGCCGACCACGTGCCCACGGAGTTTGAGCGCGTGGATGATGCGATGCTTCTGCACCGGCGAAACGCGCGCAAAGACGTCGGTGCGCTCGGCCACATTCTGCAGCGCCGGATCTTCCATCTTCTCCAAGTCGTCGCCTAGAACGATAGCTGGATTCTGGATGCCCACCTGCTCGCAAATGTGGCGAGAGACGAGTTCGTTGTCGCCGGTGAGAATTTTCACGGTGACGCCGTCGCGCTTCATCTCCGCAAGCGACTCCGCCGCATCGGGACTTGGCGGATCTGCGAATGCCAAATACCCCACGAACACCAACGCGCGCTCGTCCTTGACGCTGTAGGGGCCGGGCCCGTCCATGCTGCGATAGGCCACCGCCAGCACGCGAAATCCCTGCGCGCTTAGGTCATTGAACGTCTCGCGGCAGTGGCGGCGCAAAGCGGGATCGAACGGCACGACACGCCCGCCAACTTCATACGAATCCGAAAGGTCCAGGATTCCCTCCGGCGCGCCTTTGGTGATCAGCAAACGCCCATCGCCCGGAGTTTTCTTCTCGACCACAATGGAAAGGCGGCGGCGCTCGAAATCGAAAGGGATTTCATCGCACTTCACGTAGTCGTCCGCGCCGGCGTGCCCCGGCTTCAGGATGGCGTCGTCGAGCGGGCTGCGTATTCCGGTCTCAAACTTGCTGTTCAGCGTGGCCAGCTCGATCGCGCGATCCGTGGGCGCGCCGCAATAGTCGACGGAACGGTCGAGCGTCATCAGCCCGGTGGTGAGTGTGCCGGTCTTGTCACTGCAGAAAATGTCGACGGTGCCGAGATTCTGAATGGCCGGAAGATGTTTCACGATCACGTGCTCCCGCGCCATACGCACGGCCCCGCGCGCGAGCGTAACCGAGGCGATCATGGGCAGGAATTCCGGCGTGAGGCCCACAGCCAGGGCCACGGCAAACAGAAACGACTCAAACGCATCTTTGTGCAGCGCGATGCGCACCGACAGAATGAACAGCACCAGAAAAAACACCGCGCGCATGATAAGCACCGCGAACTGGCGCATGCTGCGCTCGAAGTCCGTCTCCGGCGGACGCGTCGCCAGCCGCGCGGCAATAGCCCCGAACGAAGTTTGCGCTCCGGTGGCGGCGATGACCGCGATTCCCGTGCCGCTCACGACCGAAGTGCCGAGGAACACCAGATTCGGCGCATCCGGTCCTTTGGAATTTGCGTCCGCACCGGCGTGCGCACTTTTTTCGACGGGCATCGATTCGCCGGTAAGCGCCGCCTGTTGCACGTAGAGATCGCGCGCCTCGCGCAGCTCGCCGTCCGCAGGGATTAAATCGCCGGCGGCAACCCGAACCACGTCACCCGGCACCACTTCGCGCCGGCCCAGCTCTCGCCATTGGCCGTCGCGAAGAACCGTGGCCGTGGGCGCAACGTCCGCGCGGATGCGTTCGATGGCCCGCTGCGACCGGTAGCTCTGGACGAAATTGATCAGCACGCCCAGCAGAACAATGAACAAGATGATGAAGGCGTCCGAGGCGTCGCCCAGAATGAACGAGGCCAGGCACGCCACCAGCAGAATGAGCACCAGAGGATTCAGGAACAGGAAAACAAGCTCGACGAAAACGGCGCTGCGCTTCGCCGGCGCAGGTTCGTTGGGGCCGTAGCGTTCGAGGAGCGCAGCCGCTTCTTGGGAAGAGAGGCCAGCGAGCGCCGCAGGTGGTACAAGAGCAGGGCCGCCCGCAGCCGGTGAACCGATTGGTGGCGAGGGCGAGCTCATCGTTGGCACGTAGGCCCTAGCGCTGTTGCAAGGCGCAGTGCCGAGCGTGGAGAGAGGTTACCTGAATTCTGGTCTGGCCCGGGGAACTTTGCGGAGCTTATGAAACGGCCGATTCGGCGTCTTCCACCGTGGCAAAGTTTCGGAGCACTGGGTTCAGGTGGGTCATATCGACCAGCGCCTCCACCTGCACATTCATCGCCGCGAAGGCGATCTTACGCCCGGCTTTCTGCAGGTTGACGACGGCGCCGACCATGGCGCCCAGCCCGGCGGAGTCGACGAACGGCACGGCAGTCATATCGACGACCAGCCCCTGCGCGTCTTCGGCGCGCACGGCATTTTGAAAATCAAAAATGGTGTGGATGTTCAGCGGACCCTTGAGGGCCAGAATTCGCAGGCCTTCCCGCCTGCCCGGTGACGCAGTCATCTGCATAGTGTCGATAGCCATGACAGCGCATTGTAGGGGGACACGAGGTAAAAGAGTGTTAATTTTCTGTTACAAACGGGAAGCCCATTACCGGGGGCTATTACCAAGGGGACGGAAAGGCTTACGCCTTCTTTTCACTGCCCTTGTATTGAACGACCAGCATGGTGATGTCATCCGATTGCGGGGCGCCGTTGCTGAAGGTCTTCACGGCCTCGCGAATGGCCGCGGCCAGCTCATCCACCGTTTCGCCCTTAAATTCCTCGAGCACGCGCCGCAGCCGCTCTTCTTCGAATAGCTCGCGCCTGGGGTTGGCAGCCTCAGAGACGCCGTCACTGTAGATCACCAGAAACTCGCCCGGTTCCATCGACACCGCGGCGCTCTCGTACTCCGCCTCGGCGAAAAGGCCCACGGGCATATTCCCACCAGTCAAGCCCTCAGCTACACCCGACAGGCGCCGGATAAGCGGCGGCACGTGCCCGGCATTTACATATTCGAACTTACCCGACTCCTCGAGCACGCCGTAAAACACCGTGGCGTAGCGCTCTTGCGCGCTGCGTTCAGAAAGGTATAGGTTCACCCGGTTGAAAACGCTCGCTAGCGGAATGTCCGTGGAGGCGGTGGTGAAGAACACGCCCTGCAGCAGCGTCGCCAGCAAAGCCGCGGAGACTCCCTTGCCCGCCACGTCACCTACGAAAAATCCGTGGCGCCCGCCGCCCAATTCGATTACATCGAAGCAGTCCCCACCTACGGAGTGGCACGCCAGCGTGAAGCCGGCCACGGCCAGGCCTGGAGAATTGGGCAGCGACTTGGGCAGCAGCCGTTGCTGAATTTCGCTCGCGATTTCGATTTCATGGTCCAGCCGCGCCTTGTCGCGCGAAGAGGCGAAGAGCCGCGCATTCTCGATCACCGTGGCGGCTTCGTGTGCCAGCGAGCGCATCACTTGGCGGTCAATCGTGGAAAAGGCAGCCGCGGGGGAGTGGCTGTCGAGGTATAGCACTCCGAGCAATTCGCTTTGCCGCGAGGCAATGGTCGCGTCGAAAGCTTCGATCACCGGCATCTTGTCGATAGGAATCGCAACCACTGTCCGCAGTGCCAGGCGGGCCATGCTGGCATTGGGATCCATCGTGGCGGCGCCGTCTTCGCCCGTGTCGGTGACGATCAATTCGCGCCGCGATGACGCCACGCGCTTCACCACGCTCATGGAAACTTGCAGATCCGCCGGAGGCAAGCTTTCGCGCTTGGAGTTGCGCGCCACGGCGGTTTCAAGCTCTTCGGCCGCATTCGCCAGCAGCAGCACGCCGCGCTCGGTATTCGTTACCTGGATGGCCGCATCGACGACCGCAACCAGGATGTCGTGCAGGGAAAGCCCCGAACCCAGGCTCCGCGCCACATCCAGCAGAACTCCTAGGTGGTGAAGCTCCCGCGTGCCCCCCTGCTCCGGCGCCGGAGCTTCGATGCGTTCCACCAGCTCATCGAGGGTCGCTCCCTCGCCTGCGTAAATCACGCGATAGGAATTGGGAACGCCGAAGTCGATTTGATCCCCGGCCTTCAGCGAGTGCCGGACAATTTTTTCTCCGTTGACGAATGTTCCGTGGCGGCTGCCCAGGTCTTCGAGGACGTGGCCTCCGTTCTCGGCGGTGATCTGCGCCTGCACGCGGCTCACGCGCGTGTCGCGCAGTACCAGCTCGTTATCGGGCTGGCGCCCCATGCGGAGCGGAAATGTGGCTAGAGAGACTTCACGTCGCGCTCCTGTGGGGTCGAGCACGACAAGTCGAGGCGTTCGGGCCATTTTGTTTTCGGGTGTTTCCTGCTTGACGCGGCCTTCTGCAGGTTAATGACAGCGCGACGCCGCGTAAACCTGCATTGCTCATGGTAAGAGAACTGGGCGCGGATGGCAATGGCAACGCAACAGCGCCGGTGAACGGACGGTAATAGTGCCTGGGCGTAATTTGGGCACATCAAAGGGCATTTTGCCGCGAAACCATTGCCTCCTATTCGCCCCCGGTGTACCTTATGGTGTCGATCTTCCGCTAGCCGCCGTACCCACGCCGGCCACTGACCGCAGCAGCGAGCGCGGTGCCGGGCCGGCATAGCGGCTGTGCTATGAACTGCCCTCACTGCAACACGATCAACGCCGATTCCGCGGAGTCCTGCGGCCACTGCGGCACGCCCATGCCCGGCATGGATGCCGTCACCATCGAGATCGTAGACACTGCAGCCCTCGCCCCCGGCAGCGATTTCGGCTCGCGTTACCGCATCGAAAAGATCCTCGGCCAGGGCGGCATGGGCCGTGTGTACAAGGCCTACGACAAGAATCTCGACCGCATCGTGGCCCTCAAGGTAGTGCGCGAGGGCATGATGAACGAGTCCGACGCCCTGAAGCGCTTCAAGCAGGAAATGGTTCTCGCCAGCAAAATCTCCCACAGAAATATTCTGCGCATTCACGACATGGGCGAAGTCGGCGACATGAAGTTCATCACCATGGCCTTCGTCGAGGGCACCGACCTCCATGGAATCCTGAAGGCGAATCCCGACCTGCCCCTCGAACGTACTCTCAGCTTCGCCCTGCAGCTTGCCGAAGCGCTCGAGGCCGCCCACGAAGAGGGCGTGGTGCACCGCGACCTGAAGCCGCAGAATATTCTGGTCGCGAGCGATGACCACATCTACGTCGCCGATTTCGGCCTGGCGAAATCGTTCGAGGAAAACGCCATACGCATGACGCGCACCGGCGCCTTCCTCGGCACACCGCGCTACATGTCACCCGAGCAAGTGGAGGGCAAGCCCGCGGATCAGCGCAGCGACCTCTACGCCTACGGCCTGATTCTCTACGAAATGGCCACCGGCGACGTTCCCTTTACCGGCGAATCCACACTGAAGGTGATGTACCAGCGCATTCAGGAAATGCCTAAGGATCCGCAAACGATCAATCCTTCCCTTCCCGACTGGTTCACTCATGTGATTATGCGCTGCCTCGAGCGCGACCCGGAGATGCGCTACCAGACCGCCAGCGAAATCCTCGTGGATCTTCGCGCTTCTCACCCGGAAATGCCGGTTCGTCCGGGCATGCGTCGCGTCGCCCCCAAGCCCGGTGCGTCAGCTTCGTCGGCTTCGTCCGCTTCGGCCGCCAGCCGCACCGCGCGGTCCGCCGTTTCTATCGGCGGGGCATCGCTTGGCGGCGGCACGCGTACCGTCCAAATCGAGATTCCCCAGTTTGCGGAGAAAAAATGGGTTTGGGCCGTCGCCGGGGTGCTGGCTTTACTGCTTCTGGCCATGGCGATTCCACCAGTGCGGCACTTGGTTTTTAAGGGTGGCGCAACCACAACCACGACCGCTCCTTCGGGCATTCCATCCCTCGCCCAGGGCAAGTTCGTGGCTGTCCTGCCTTTTCGGGTGCTCGGTGATGAGCAAGCGCTGGGCTACGTAGCTGAAGGCTTGAATGACGCGCTGTCCTCGAAACTATTTCAACTGAAGGATTTGCGGGTCTCCTCGGGCTCGGCCGTCGCCGACGTTCCCAGCTCCCAGCCCATCGCGAAAACGGCCCGCTCCCTGGGCGCCAACCTGATCGTCACCGGCGTGGTGCAGGGCTCTGCCGACAATATGCGCATCATCGTCAATCTCGACAACGCAGCCGACGGTAAGCGCACCTGGAGCCAGCAATTCACAGGCGTGCCCAAGGACCTGCTCACCATCGAGGATCAAATCTCCGCGCAACTGGTCACGGCCTTGGCGGTCAAACCTACCGATGAGGAGCTGGCCCGCAGCGCCGAACGCCCGACCGACAACGTGGAAGCCTACGACCTCTATCTCCGCGGCAATCAGGCCCTAAAGGGGCCCGACACGGTCAAGGCGGCGCAGCAAGCCGCCGACTTCTACGAGCAGAGCATCAAGCAAGACCCGTCTTTCGCGTTGGCTTACACCGGCCTGGCGAGTTCTTCGCTGCAAATGTATCGAGTCAAGAAGGACAGCTTCTGGGCTGAAAAGGCCCTGGGTGCGGCGCAGCGCGCCGAGCAACTCAAGGAGAACCTCCCCGAAGTCCACTTCTTGCTGGGTAGTGTCTATCTCCGCACCGGAAAGACCACTGAAGCTATCGCTGAGCTTAAGCGCGGGCTTCAGCTAGCGCCCAACTCCGATGACGGCCAGGTTCGACTGGGCAGGGCCTATTTGGATAGCGGCCAGGTGCCGGAAGCCATCAACGCCTATAAGAGGGCCATCGAGATCAACCCCTACTACTGGGGATCGCACATGGAGCTTGGCGATGCCTATCTGAACGCAGGCGATAACGAAAAGGCGCTTGCTGAATTTCAGCGCGTCACCGAACTTGAGCCCGACAACGCCGCGGGATGGGACAACGTCGGCGTAGCTTACGACCGGCTAGGCCAATACGAGCAGTGCATCACGGCCTTCCAGAAATCGTTGCAGTTGAATCCCACCTGGGATGGCTATTCGAACCTAAGCTCGGTGTACTTCACGTTGAAGCGCTACAACGAAGCGATTGAAGCGGCGAAGAAGGCCGTGTCGCTTGGCCCCAACCAGCAGATGGCCGCCGGCAACCTTGCGGACGCCTATCGGGCCGCGGGCCAGAAGGACCAGGCGAATGCCACCTACGACCAGGCGATCGCCCTATCCTTCAAGGATTTAGGCGTCAATCCACAAAGTACCGATGCCATGTCCAGTCTGGCCCTCTATTACGCCAAGAAGGGGCAACCTGATCGAGGGCTGGAGTTTATAAACCGGGCGCGCGCCATCGATCACAATGACGTTGAGTTGCTCTACATCCAAGCCGTTGTGGAAAATCTCGCTAACCGCCCGGCCGATGCTCTCCGCGATTTGCAGCAAGCCCTGAGCAAGGGCTACCCAGCGGAGGAAGCCGACGCCGACCCGGATCTCGCCAGCCTGAAGAGCCATCCGGAATTCCCCGCGATGATCAAGAAGTACAGCAAGCCGGCAACCCACTAGCCGCCGCTTCCCGTTTTAGTGCCATAGCCGAACCATCCCTTTCTTCGATCCGGCTTGCGGGTTCCGCCTCGCTGCGGCCGGTCCAAGTGCCCCCGCTTTGGTGTCATCCCGACAGAGGCCGCATCTCTGGCCGACGGGGGACCTCTCCTCGTGTGAACGCATCGCCGGGAGTGTTGCCCAAGAGAGATCCTTCGTCTAGACCAGCGGACTCAGGATGACGACCGGCGGAGCGATGGCAGCATGTAGCCCAGGTTTTCAGACTCGGGCCTCGTGTGCTTTCTCCGCAGGACAAACAGGGGAGGGATTCGCTAGGCTAAGGAGCAGGAAGAAAAAACGGGCCGAAAGCTTTCGCTTCCGGCCCGTCAGGAAAGGAAAAACTATGCAAGCCTGCGGCGGCGATACATGAATAACCCCGCTAAGCCTATCATGAGCAAAGACAATGAAGCCGGCTCGGGAACGCCCGTGACGGTGCCCGTGAGAACATCGGCGGTTGTCGCGCCAACGACGTTGTACACGAGATCGCTACCCGTCGGAACACCCGCGCAATCGTCCGCATCGTTGTAACGAGTACCCAGACCCATCGAGATATTCGTCAGCGTGCAATCATTTTGCGCAATCGTGCACTGCACCGAAAAGTTCAACAGGCATGGCACGAGAGTGTTGTTCTCAAAGGCGACCTCTGAGGGACTCTCGTCGTTAACGCCCATAAAGGACGTGTAGTTACAAGTTTGCGTTGTCCCGTTGTCGAACGCGGTGAAATACCAAGGGGCCGTAGGCGCAGTCACAGGATCAAAATGAAAGGTGCTTCCGGGCGTGGGAGCATCCAGAAAGGCGTTCGATACGCCGCACGTCAGAATGTCCCCGGTCGAGTCCGCCAGCGAAATAGAGATGCCCGTGGCCGTGCCGCTCTCAACCGCGCAGTCCGGACCAACCAGTACGCCGGAGCCGCACGCGGGACTATGCCCGGGACCTACACCTGGGCTTACGCGAGGATCCGTGGCATCGGCTAGCGCCAAGCTCGCCGTACACAGAACCAAAGCTACCAGCCAGAACATTTTCACGAGCTTCACTATACCACCTCCAGGACTACACACCCTGCGTCGCGGGGAATGTAGCACGACGGGGGCCATTTTGCCTGCTGAAATTACGCCTGTAACCCTTTTGTTTTCAGTTCTGAAAAACCTGCCTCTTCGCCCTAAAATTACCAGTATGCAAACACTTTCACAATTCCTGCCTCCCTGGTTCTCTTACGCCGTTTCGGCCCCTGAGGGCTCCTCCAAACCTGCCCGTGCTTACTTGGCGGTCATTTTACCGGTTTCTTGTGGGTCAGCTTGAACGTCACTTCCAGGTCCCGGCGCGAATCGAAGCTGGAGATGGTGCGGGTACCCGACGTCAGGTCATCGTGCTCGGCGTGGGCTTCATAGTCCGCGTTGGGGTCCAGGCCGCTGAACCGGTAGTTCCCGGAGCTATCGGCAATGTAGGTTCGTACGGCCTGCGTCTTTCGATTCAGCAGGTAGACGATGCTGGAGGGCGCCGGATTTTCGTCCTTGTCCAGCACCATGCCGTGAATCGTGCGCAGCTCCGCTTCGGCTTTCTTTTCGTCCTTGCTCTGCGCGCGAACCGATGGTGCCGTCAAAGTGCCTGCGGTGAAACAACCGAACAACAAAACAGCGGCAATCGGGAAAGCTCTGTGGCAATTCACCTTGGTCTCGAATCCTCGGCCTCAACCCTTCCGCTAAGTACATCTCAACTGCGGCTTCCGGAGGGCGAACCGGAGCCCATGGGCAACCTATTCTACTTCTTCCTCCTCTTCCTCTTCTTCCTCCTCCTCCTCGTCCTCCTCGTCGTCGTCCTCGTCGGCGTCTTCGTCTTCATCCTCGTCTTCGTCGTCATCGGAGAGAACCACGAAGTGTACGGGGTGCGTCTGCGTCACCTCCAGCTCCGATTCGCACTCCGGGCAGGTGACGATTTCGCCCTCTTCCACTTCGTCTTCGTCCAAATCCAGTTCCGTATCGCATTCCGGGCATCGGGTCACAGATTCTCTCCTCCAGAGCAAAACTCTTACCGGAAGGCGCTATTATATAACGCAGCTGTCAAGCTTTTGTGCCGAGGAATTATTTCCGCGTGTCCCAGCGCCGAGAATATCCGGATCGTCCCTTCGTCGGTGTAGGCGGGGTTGTGATTTCAGACGGTCGTGTGCTGCTGGTGCGGCGCGGCCAGGAGCCCGCGCTCGATCAATGGACGATTCCCGGGAGGGATGCTGGAGGCGGGTGAGCCGCTGGCGGAAGGAGTTCGCCGCGAACTCGCCGAAGAAACCGGCCTCGACGTCCGCGTGGGCGCTTTTCTCGAAATCTTCGAGCGCATCGACTTGGACGAAGCGGGAAAGGCGCGCCACCATTACGTGGTGCTCGACTATCTGTGCGAAAAAATTTCCGGTGAAGCCCGCGCCGGCAGCGATGTGACCGAAGTATCTTGGGCCGGGCCGGCGGAACTCGATCGCTTTGCGCTTACGGAAACGGCCACGCGGGTGATTCGCAAAGCCTTCGAGATGGCAGGCAAAAACGGTAACCATGAGTCTGGTGGATAGCAGCCGCGAAAATCCTTTCGCGGTTTGCTAGCTGGCCGCTGCGGTTTCCGGTACGCGGCCGAATCGGCGCTCGCGTCCCAGAAAATCCTCGACGGCAGCTTCCAGATCCGCGGCGGCAAACTCCGGCCACATTGCCGGAGTAAACAGTAATTCCGCGTAGGCACACTCCCACAGCAGGAAATCGCTCAACCGCCGCTCTCCTCCGGTGCGGATCAATAGGTCCACGTCCGGAGCAGGCCGGCCTCCGTGCGTGACCTGGCCCAACCGGCGCGCGAATTCACGGTCCGAAATCTCCACGCTCGAAAGCATCCAGCAAGCCGCCTGTAGAATCGATTCGCGAGCGGAGTAATCGATCGCGATACGCAATTCTAGTCCGCGGCCGTTCGCCGTCACGCGCTCCGCGAATTCGATGGCATCTACCAGAGAGGCGGGAATCCGGTCGCGGCGGCCAAGCACCCGCAGCCGCACGCCTTGCCGGGCAAACTCCGCCGCTTCCTCCCGCAGATAGCCCTCGAGCACCGCCAGCAGGCTCTTCACTTCGTTGGCAGGCCGCTCCCAGTTGTTCGCCGAAAAAGCGTACACCGTCAAGGTCCCAATCCCCAGCGCCGGGGCCGCGGCCACTACGCGACGAACGGCGGCCACGCCCGCGCGATGTCCCTCGGTGCGCGGCAAGCCGCGCGCGGCGGCCCAGCGGCCGTTTCCGTCCGGCAGGATGGCTACGTGCAGTCCCGAATTTCCGTTCGCTCGGATGTGGTTGCTCATAGTCTCGGCTTTGTAGCTTCTCCCGGCTTTCTATGACTCGCGGGTGGCGCGGATCAGCGCTTCCATGTGGTCCAAATAGTTTTCCAGCGCGCGCCGGCCGGCGGCCGTCAGACGATACTCGGTCCTGGGCATTCGCCCGGCGAAGAATTTCATGCACTGGATATATCCGGCGTCCTCGAGCTTGCGGGCGTGAACGCTCAGGTTTCCGTCGCTCGCCTGCACCAACTCCTTCAAGTCGTTGAAGGTCACCGAAGCGTTTACCGCCAGCGCGCTTACAATCCCCAGCCGCGTGCGTTCGTGAATTACGCGGTCAAGATTCACCGCCGGCGCTTCGCTAGCCGCCTTCACCAATCCTCCGCGCCGGGATTTTTCCTCCCGCACCGCCCGCGATGCTCCCGTTTTAGCCCCCATATTTGCTCGCGATAATTGCCCCAAACACAATGTGCAGACCGCCAAATCCACAGGCCAGAAACGCGTCGCCCCAACCCTGCGGACAGAACATTGCCACCGCACCCAACACTACGAAGCAGAGCCCCATTAGCGGCACGATGCGGATCGAAAACGTCCCGCCGGTCACAATCCCCGTTCCGTACAACAGCAGCCAGACGCCCGGAATCGCGCCAACGATCCCTAAGCGCACCAGTAGCACCGTGAGCAAGGCACCCGCCAGAAGCGGAGGCGCCATGCCATATACGAACCGCCGGCCCGGCCCCGTAAACAGCGAGCTTCCGGCACGTCGCGCTTTTGAAAGCGCGGTCCAAACCGCAATGGCCACCGCCAGGATGGCTTCGGCGCCCCAGGTCAGCAACCATGCCGTCGATGACGTTTGCTGCGCGGCAATCACTGCCGCACCCGCGGCCGTGATTCCAATGGCGATGCCGCCCCATCCCGGCACAGCGGTGAACGACCCGGCCTTCTCCATCGTTTCACGGATGAAGCGAATATTGTCTCGGGCGCGGTCGTCGATCGCCACGGGCTTGCGCGTATCTTTGGATCCAGGGAACGCCATCGGTGCGAGTCTAACGGAGGGGCAGATTCTGTCAAGTACTTTGCAATTCAAAGTTGACGAAAACAGTATCCCCCGCCCCGGCCAACCCGCCTAAAACCACGGAGATCAGCCGCTTAGCGTTCCTTAGTGCCCTTTAGCGAATTACCGTGCGGATAGCGCCCGAGCAGCCAGTTCCAGCGGATATAGAGCAGATCGGAGAACATCAGAATGCTGTCGCGAAGCACGTGCACTTTGGTGGCCGGGTCGTGCGACCAGCGCACCGGCACTTCCGCCACCGAGAGGCCGTGCCGTTTCGCCAGAAACAATATCTCCGGATCGAAGCCAAAACGTTCGATGAGTTCCTGCTCGAAAATGATCCGGCAAGGCTCGACGACAAAGGCTTTGAAGCCGCACTGGGTGTCCTGAAACGGCAGCCCCGTGAAGATGCGCACGAAACCGTTGAAAATCATGCCTGCAATTTCCCGCAACCGAGACTGCCGCGTGGCAATCAGCGAGCGATCCATAGCTCGCGATCCGATCGCTCCGTCGTTACCGGCGCGAATAGCGGCCAGCAACTTTTCCGATTCCTCGATCGGCGCAGATAGGTCCGCATCGGTAAACAGCCCCACGCGTCCTCGCGCCTGGAGCATCCCCTCGCGGACGCTATAGCCCTTTCCACGATTCGCGCGCCCCGAAAGAACGCGCAGCCCAGGTACGCGGCCGGCCCATTCCTGCGCAACCCGCACGGTGCCGTCGGTCGAGCCGTCATCCACTACAATTACTTCCACGTCGCCCAGCCCGATTCCCGACGGCTTCGACGCAAAATAGCTCTCGATTCGCTCCAGCGCTCGGCCCAGCCGCTTCTCTTCGTTGTAAGCGGGGATTATGAGGGAGAGTTCCGGTACTCGTTCGCTCATTCGCCGGAGGCTCCCCTTCCCTTCGGGGACGGTACACCGTCGGCGGCTTGTTTGCGGGCTTCCTTCTTCATCTCCATTAGTATCTTAAACCTGAGAGGAGTTCCGAACTTCATCATGTCAAGGGCGAAACTATCACACCCGCGTCAGTGCGTGCCATCGAAACGCGCGGCTGACGCTCTTCTTGCAATTCCTCTCCTGCGGCCCTAGAATTATCTGCGTCCCTCAGAGGTTTTCGCCTTAGACAAAAGCGGCAAGCTGGGTTACAACGGCTCGAACTCGTCTCCGAATTGAATCCGGGAGGATCTCAGGTTGTCTACGCCACTGGAAAGTTGGGTTGAAGAATCCGCGCGACTGACGAAGCCCGCCCGCGTCGAATGGTGCGACGGCTCCGAGCAGGAGAGCGACCGCCTCAGGGACGTAATGCTGAAGGACGGCACCTTCCATGAGCTGAATGAGAAAACCTTCCCGAACTGTCATCTGCACCGCAGCAATCCCAACGACGTAGCCCGCACCGAGAACCTTACCTTTATATGCACGCGCAATCCCGAAGACGTCGGCTTCACCAATAACTGGATGTCTCCCGAAGAAGGCAAAGCCAAGCTGCGCCCCCTGTTCGACGGCTCGATGAAGAACCGCACCATGTACGTGGTTCCCTACATCCTCGGCCCGGCCAAATCGCCCTATAGCAAGATTGGCGTTGAGATCACCGACAGCGCCTACGTGGCCGCCAGCATGCGCATCATGTCGCGCATGGGTAAGGTTGCTCTCGACCGCCTGGGCAGCTCTTCCGATTTCGTTCCCGGCCTTCATTCGCTCGGTGACCTGAATCCCGAGCGCCGCTTCATCATGCACTTCCCGGAAGAGAAACTGATCTGGAGCATCGGCTCCGGCTACGGCGGCAATGCCCTGCTGGGCAAAAAATGCTTTGCCCTGCGCATCGCCAGCTGGATGGCGCGCGAGCAGGGCTGGATGGCCGAGCACATGCTCATCCTCGGCTTGGAAGATCCCTCCGGCAAAGTTACTTACATGGCCGCGGCATTCCCCAGCGCTTGCGGAAAAACGAATCTGGCCATGATGGTTTCCGCCCTCGAAAAGCAGGGCTACCGCGTCTGGACCGTTGGCGATGACATCGCCTGGATGCACATCGGCTCCGACGGCACGCTGCGCGCCATCAATCCCGAAGCAGGATTTTTCGGCGTCGCGCCCGGCACCAACGGCCAGACCAATCCCAACGTGATGAAGGCCGCGCACAAGAACACGATCTTCACCAACGTCGCCATCACCGACACGCGCGAACCTTGGTGGGAAGGCATCGACGGCGCCACGCCCACAGCGGCTGACCGATTGGAAGGGCCAGCCGTGGGCTCCGGGCAATGGACCCGCGGCGCATCCGAATGCGCGCTACACCGTTCCGGCCGCGCAATCGCCTTCGCTTTCGAAGCACTGGGAAGATCCCGAAGGCGTGCCCATCTCCGCGATTATTTTCGGCGGACGCCGCGCTCGGCTCGCTCCGCTAGTGTACGAATCGCAAAATTGGCAGCACGGCGTTTTCGTCGGCGCGACGATGGCCTCGGAGACTACGGCCGCCGCCACCGGAGCAGTCGGCGTTACGCGCCGCGATCCGATGGCCATGCTGCCCTTCTGCCGGCTACAACATGGGCGACTATTTCGGCCACTGGCTCGAGATGGGCAACGAAACTCAAACATCCGCCGAAGATTTTCCACGTGAACTGGTTCCGCAAGGGCGCCGATGGAAAATTCCTGTGGCCCGGCTACGGAGAGAATGTTCGCGTGCTGAAGTGGATGCTCGACCGCATCGAAGGGCGCGCCGCCGCTACGGAAACCGCCATCGGCTTCGTTCCCACTGCAGGCTTCGCTCACGCTCGACGGCCTTTCCATCTCCCCCGACGCCATGGACGAACTCCTGCGCGTCGACGCAGCCGATTGGGCCAAGGAAGAGCAAGCCGTGGGCGAATTCTTCGAGAAGTTCGGCAGCCGCCTCCCGGAAGCGATGCGCCAGGAGCACCGCGCCCTCGCCGCCCGCCTCTCCCGCTCAGCCATAGCCACCGACTAGGCTTTGGATTTTTCGGGTGCCCCATCTGTCGCGCCTTTGGCGACAGTTGGGTCTTCGCCTCGCGCAACTCCATCCTACGTCCGCAGCCATCCGCGCCCCGCTACCTCACAAAGAAATAAATCGACATCGCGAACCCAATCACCACAATCGCCCATCGCACATGCTGCGGATTCATCTTCTGCGCCACCAGCGCCCCGCCGTAGCCGCCGATCATAGCGGCTACCAACATCAACACCGCCTGCGGCCACACGATCACCCTGGCCCAGATGAACGTCACCAGCGCCACGCCGTTCACTATGCTCACCAGCAGCGTCTTCATCCCGTTCATCGCGTGAATGTTTTCCATGCCGAGCACCGCCAGCAGCGCCAGAAACAAAATCCCCACGCCCGCGCCGAAATATCCCACGTAGATCGAAATCATCAGCTCCAAAAATAATCCGCCGACGAACAAAAGCCGCGTGCTGCTCTTGTCACTCGCTCCATGTCCCGCGCGCTTGCGCACAAACGCCGACAGCGGTCCGCTGAACGCAAATAACAGCGTCGCGCCCAGCAACAGCCACGGCACCAGCCGCAAAAAAGTGCTCTGCGGCGTCTTCAATAAAATAATCGCTCCCAGCACGCCGCCGATAATTCCCGTCACGATCATCGGAGGCAGCAGGCGCCGCGCCTCCGGCGTGAACTCCTTGCGATACGCAACTGTGCTGGCCACGGTGCCCGGCCACACCGCCGCCGTGTTCGTGGCGTTAGCCGCGATCGGAGGTACCCCCGCAAAGAGCAGCGCCGGAAAGGAAATAAAGCTGCCTCCTCCCGCGACCGAGTTCACCACTCCGGCCGCAAAAGCCGCGCAGAAGAGGAACACTGGATGATTGATAGTGCTGAATTGGAGTGACGGCACGAGGCGCCCCGGTCGGGCCCATGAATAATATCCCAGAACAATATCAGGGAATAATATGATTCGCGCCCCACTGGCCCCTGCGTTAGAATGCCCGCGTAGCTCCAAAAAATTAAACGAGGGAGAAACGCTCACATGGCCAACAAACGATTGAATAAGATCGCCGCGAGAATCGGCGAGGCCGCTGGCAAGGCCGATCGCACCGCCCACAAGTTCGCCAAAGCCGGCGGCGTTGCGCAGGAAGAACTGAAAGCAATCCGCAAGCAGGTCGAGGCGCTGCAAAAGCAGCTGCGCAAAACCACCCTGCGCCTCAAGAAGACACTCTCCTAGACCTCACATTTTTGTCTTTTCGTGCGGGTTGATTCTTTCTCGAGACGTCGATTTTTCCCACAGGGGGTTGAGTATTCCCGTAGGGGCGGGTCTCAGACCCGCCCGCGCCCTCCGTACCAGCGTGGGTGCAGTCGTGGTGTCTTCCCGCCGTTTGTGTCATCCCCAGCGAGGCCGCAGGCCTGATCTCGCCGCCGAGGCGGAGGGCTCTCTCTTCGCGTCCTCGCGATCGCCGTTCGGATTTCGCTTTTCTTGGTGCCCCATCTGGCGCGCTCTCGGCGACAGGTGGGCCTTCGCGGACGCCGCATCCTTGCGGTTTTCAAGGGTGCGGTTCTTGCGCCCATCCTCGGAATCAACTCCTAACCTCTCGCGCGGTTTGTTCCCGCACCCGCTATTCCGTCCCTTCCACAATCTAGACCGTTTGCGCCGATTGACATCTATCCATATTTCTGCAATTATCGAAATATGATAGCCGCCTCAAGCAAAAAGAACACCGAGCAGGTCGCGAAGTATGCCGACATGTTCTCGGCAATGGGCACCGAACCACGCCTGCGCATCATGCAGCTGCTGTTGTCCGCGCATCCCGACGGGCTCGTGGTGGGTGACATACAGCAGGAGCTTGATATTCCGAACTCGACCTTGTCGCACCACCTGGACAAGCTCAAAAATGAAGACCTCGTCCTGGTCCGCCGCGAAAGCACCTTCCTCCGCTACACCGCTAACACCGAGGCTCTGCAGGAAGTGCTGCAATTCCTTTACGCCGAATGCTGCACTCGAAACAAAGCCGTGAAGCCGCGCGACATCGTTCAGGTTTGTAAATAAGAGAGGCGACGAGCCCAAACCAATTCGAGGTACTCACGGTGAAAGACCGCTACAACGTCCTGTTCCTTTGCACGGGAAATTCGGCCCGATCGATCATGGCTGAGGCCATCATGAATCGAAAAGGATTCCCGACCTTCACTGCCTACAGCGCTGGCAGCCATCCCAAGGGCGCCGTCCATCCGGCCGCGCTCCGCCAAATAGAAGCGGCCAAGCTTTCCGCCGCCGGCTTGCGAAGCAAAGATTGGAGCGAGTTCGCTACACCCGGCGCTCCCCGCCTGGACTTTGTCTTTACGGTCTGCGATAACGCGGCAAAAGAGGTATGCCCGATCTGGCCAGGACAACCTATGACCGCTCATTGGGGAGTGCCCGATCCCGCGGCGGTCGAGGGCACACCTGAGCAGATCGAGAAAGCCTTTCTCGAAGCCTTCGTAATTCTTGATCGCAGAATCAGCCTACTCCTCTGTCTGCCGCTTTCGAGCCTGGACAAGCTCGCCATCAAGAAAGAAATCGACCGCATCGGACACGAATGAAAGCTTCGCTCGCACGCAGAGTCACAGCGGAATTCGTCGGCACTTTATTTCTTGTGGCGGCCGTCGTCGGCTCAGGAATCATGGGCGAGCGTTTGGCCGGCGGCAACATCGCCATAGCTCTTCTCGCGAACACCATCGCCACCGGCGCGGCCCTCGTGGCTTTAATTTGTGCCTTTGGGGATATCTCCGGCGCGCACTTCAATCCCGTGGTCTCGCTCGCGGACGCTTTGAATGGACGGCTGAGCGCGGCGGAGGCTATCGCCTATGCGGGCGCGCAAATTTCCGGCGGAATTCTTGGCGCGCTTGCGGCGCATGCGATGTTTCAGCTCCCGCTGATTTCGCTTTCGCATCGCGCGCGAAGCGGCGGCGCGCAATTCCTCAGCGAATTCATCGCCACATTCGGGTTGCTCTGCGTGATCGCCGGATGCTCGCGTTCCCGTCCCACCGCCGTCCCGTTCGCTGTGGGAGCCTACATCACCGCAGCGTACTGGTTTACGTCATCCACGTCGTTCGCGAATCCCGCCGTCACCATCGCAAGATCGCTCAGCGATACCTTTTCCGGGATTCGTCCCGTTGACGCGCCCGCTTTCATCGTCGCGCAGATCGCCGGCGCCCTAGCCGCCACGTTCCTCTTTCCGTTGGTGGTAACCGCGCCTATCCGGGCAATATTCCGCGGCGCCCGCCGCCTTTCGCACCCGTTTGTCTGTCCTTGTAGGGGCGGGTCTCAGACCCGCCCGGGCCCTCCGCACCAGCGTGCGCATCGCCGCTTCTGCCGCGTAGACGCCCGCCGCGGCAGCCGAAGAATCCTTCTTAGGTTTGCCCGTCGTGTGCCGTGTCCCCGTCGCACCCGCTTATCCTTGTGTCGTCCCGAGCAAGGCCGCAGGCCGAAGCTTGCCCGCCAAGGCGGGAGGGATCCCTCTTCGCGTCCTCGCGATCATCGTTCGGATTTCGCTTTTCCGGGTGCCCCATCTGGCGCGTCTTTAGCGACAGGTGGGTCTTCGCGGGTGCCGCACCCTTGCGGTTTTCAAGGGTGCGGTTCTCGACTCTTCTTTCGGATTGATGTGCGTGTTTCCGTGGCACAGGCACTCTTCCTGTGCTCTTTACGTTCGCACGTCTCATCTGCCGCCCGCAGTGGACCGACGCCCGCCCTACTGCTGGCCCCCTGTAGCTCAGGTCTTCAGACCTGAGGCTTTCCGTTTTCGTTGGTCAGCCAAGATGCCGTGTAGTGACGGTAAGAGCCGCCATCACCGCATATCGCTGCATCCCCAGGCGCATGGCCTCTCAGCGGACGTTCTCCGATGCAGGCCGCTGGTTCGCCGAACTCGACCGCCTGCGTTCCCTGCCCTTCCCGGAAAAAGGCCGCCGTAAGCCCGCCACTCCGCCCGGCAAACTTCTCCGGTAAAGCAGATCTAGATTCCGAGCCGAGCTGCAGATCGGAATTCAATCCTTGCGCGTGACCCCCGTTACACCCGCGATGAAGAGCGTACCTAGAATCCAGCCAGACAGAATCTGTACCCACTGATAACATCGCAGCAGCCCGGCGAAGGACATCCAGACACCAAGGGACGACACCGGTACACGCCAGACGCCCCTCTGGGGATGCGGATCAACCTGCCATCGATCGATTTGACCGAGCTTTACGAACGGAAGACTGTTCTCGATTGAGTAGATGAAAGCATTGAAGCCCTGATAGTGCGCAGGCAACTGTTGCGTCCCCTTAAATACGGCGTAAGCCGCGCTGTCGGTCGGCGCGACGCTTCCGAGCCGGTAACCAAAACCGTAGAGCGCGAAACCGAGCAAGACAATTCCCGCGAGCCACCAGAATGCTTTGGTCGGATAATATCCATAACCAATCGTCGATCTCATCACAGGATTGACGACATAAGTTCGCCACCAGCGATTCTCCCGTGCGCGGATCTGACGTTCCATTTCGTAGAGAACCTTAACCGAGCCTTGCGTTTCTCCCTCGTCCATTAGAACTTGGGCGACCTGTCGGTACGGCTGCGGCGCAAATGGAACTTGAAGGGCTAGCCACCCAAGCCGGCTTTTGGAATCCTTTGGGGCCGGCCCAGAGAAACGCCCGTATACGAATCCGTCCAAGATGAGGTTGCCCAGCTGCGGCCACGCCGTTGATTCGTCAGCAAGCGCGCCGATCGTTGCATTCGTGAGAGTCAATCGTAGGTTTTCATGGCCCGCGACGTTGCTTAGCATCAGGGCACCTTTAACCGTCGCTGCTTCCAAATTGAGCTCACCTTGAACTCAGCGGAGGTTCCCTCCAGATTGCCCTCTATCGACGCTCCCGTAAAAGCAACTTCGCCCTTTGAAGAGAAACCGTTGCGAACGAAGATGTTCCCTCCAACCCTAATTCTGTGACCACTGAGAGCGTGGCCGCCGTTCGTATTTGGGATCGACGGATTGTTCACCTCTGCGCCACCACAATCTAGATCGCCGCCAATTTGGGCGCCAATGAGAAAGACTTCGCCTTCAGCATGAAATCCTGGGCCCAGCCCTACGCGACCGCGCACGCTCATGCCGTCGGCGGTCAGCGCGTAGCCGGAGGCGGCGACGTTCGGACGAGAACGATTGTCAAACTCGCAATGCTCGCAGTGAAGGACCGTCCCAATCTGCGCGGCCTGCAGCCTCACTTCTCCTTTGGCGCGGAATTGGGGCCCAAAGAAAACGCCTGACGCGACATTCGTCAAGCTTGCATCCAAGGCGGGCATACTGATCGGCGCTCCCGGCGGTGGGGAGTTTTCGAATGTCGCACCGCAGCAGATGAGCTGGCCTCCGATTTGACCTCCGCGCAAGGTTGCGAACCCGGACGCGTGAAATTGATTGAAGACTACGTTTCCGCCAATGGTGGCACCTTCCATATTTATCGCCCCTGGGCTTCCTGCGGGTCCCCGAAGAAACGGACTCGAGATCCTTGCCCCCGCCAGGTCAATGTCACCTCCAACCTTCGCGCGGGGTACCCGGACCTCACCTTCGGAGCGAGAGTCCCGAAGAGAAATGCTCCCTCCCACATTTATGCCGTCTGCGTTCAGCGCAACGCCTGATCCAGGCTCCTGGGAAAATCCATTGTGGAACGTACCGCGGCTGCAGTCGAGATCACCTCGGATATGTGCTCTCGACAACCGCACCTCTCCCTCGGAGTGGAAGCCGTTGTTGAGGAAAACCCCAGCCCCAAAAGTGGCCCCGTCCGCCCCGAGCGCACTTCCGCTACGCGCCGAGTTGATGAATGTCCCTCCACCGCAGTCAAGATCCGCTCCGAGTCGCGCACGATGTAGTCGAACCTGTTGGTCTGTGCGGAAACCGTTACGTAGGGTGACTCCACCTTTCACGTCTGCACCGTCTGCTTTAATTGCGCGTACCCACGAACCGTCAAAGGCCAGGAACTGGACTTAATCCACCTCAGCAGCATTTCCTCGGCCACCCTACAACGTACGAATGCGAGTCGAACAAAAGGCACGTGTACTTCGGAGAGATCCAACACTCCAATTAACTTAGCGCCGTATAACCGAATTCCTTTCGGGTCGACCAATTCCTGAGCTTCTGGGTCACGGCAGATCCAGCGACGAGTTCCGCGCGAATTTCGCGTTCACTGCCCCACTGATCCGCATTTTGGCCCGATCGCTCAGGTCGGAGTCCGAGTCGTTTGTGCTGCAAATTGCGAATTTGCCTACAGGAGCAGCTACAAGAAGTCTTACTTCGGCGACAGTCAAGCCGCTGAACAATTCGCGGGCGAGAGATTCAAGGTTGGGCATCGCCGGATTATACTGCCGGAAACCCGCGGGTCATCACGTGGGCGCATTCCTGTCAAAACATCCACAGGCCTTTGATATTGACCTACGCCGATTCGGCCTTAAACTTGTCGGAGCGCCCGCAGTCCCGGGCAGAGGCAGGGGTGCAATGCGCGAAGAGGATGGAGGCTGAAGATGAAAGTGACGACAAGAATGGGAGAACGAGCACCACAGCCCGAAGTTTCTGCGCTGTTTCCCGTGCCTCCTACGTCTCCTTTGCCCCCTCTTCAGCACCACGACCCTTCGACCCAGCCCGGAACGCCTCGATGGACTCACCACCCTGTAACTCCATCAAAACAAAGGACCGGGGTCGAAGCAGCCCGGAACTCTATTCCGACCCCTTGGACGTTCGGAATCTTGGTCTTCCTAGCGGCAACTACCCTTCTCGGTGGCCCCGGCGCGAAGGCCCAGGCAGCGCCGCCGCCAGCCAAGACCGTCGCTAAAACGCCCGCTGGCGAGCCTGAAATCGATATCGAACCCGGTGTGCCTGTGGACCCCTACGCTAACGTCGCACCCAACCTGGCACAGCAGGTTGCAAAATTTAGGCCTATCCATATATCGTTCGATTCCTCCGGGCTGACCGACCGCGAAAAGAAGATGGTCGACAAGCTCGTCGATGCAGCCGGCCTGCTGGATTGCATCTACTGGCGGCAGAGCGATCCCGAGGGACTCAAGCTGTACCTTTCGCTCGCCAATAGCACCGACTCCGCAGGACATGCTGCTCCGCCGATATCTTGAAAATTAATGGCAGCCGCTGGGACCTGATCGACGACAACAAGCCGTTCGTCGGCACTCAACCCATGCCGCCCGGCCACTCGTTTTATCCCGACGGCTCCTTCAATCAGGAGGAACTCGGCGATTTCATCGCCGGGCATCCGGATCAAAAAGCCGCGCTATATAATGGGCAAACGATCGTTCGCCGCAAAGACGGCGGCCTCGAAGCGATCCCCTATCACGTGGTATACCGCGAATTTCTAGTTCCCATGGCCAAGGATCTTCGCGAAGCCGCCGAGCTGAGCGACGATCCCGCGTTCGCCAATTTCCTGCGCCAGCGCGCCCACGCGCTTCTCACCGACGACTATTTCCCGAGCGACATTCGCGTGGCTCGACCTGAGGGATCCGAAATTCGACATCATCTTCGCGCCCTATGAAACCTATCTCGATGATCTGCTGGGCGTGAAAACTTCCTACGGCGCGTCGATCATGATTCGCAACGACGCCGAAAGCAAAAAGCTCGCCGTCTTCCAAAAATACGTTCCCGACCTGCAGGAGTCGCTGCCGCTCGCGCCCGCCGATCTGCCCTCCAAGCGCGGCAAGCAGTCGCCCATGGAAGTGGTGGACGGCATCTATCGCTCGGGCGACCTGCTGCACGGCTATCAGGCCGTCGCCGATAATCTGCCGAACGATCCGCGCATCCACGAACAAAAAGGCTCGAAGAAGATCTTCTGGAAGAACTTCATGGACGCGCGCATGAACTACGTGATCCTGCCGCTGGCGCAACACATGCTTCGTCCGGATCAGGCCGCGCTCGTCACCGGCGAAGGCACTGCTCGACTTCATCATCCTGCACGAAATTTCGCACGGCCTCGGGCCCTGCCTACGCGCGCACCGCCGCACGGAAAAACGGACATTCGCGAAGCCATCGGCGCGCACTATGCCTAGCGCTCGAGGAATCCAAGGCGGACATCACCGGCATGCGCTGCATCACACTGGCTCGCCGACCACGGCGCCATCCCCAAAGAAAAGCTAAGGAAATCTATTCGTCGTTTCATTGGGGAACAGCTTTCGCACCATTCGCTTTGGCATCGCCGAGGCCCACGGCGCCGGCTCGATGATGGAGATCAGCTACCTGACCGAACAGGGCGCGATCTGCGGCGCGATCCCGTGACCGGCCTCTACGAAATCGACTTCGACAAGTTTCCCGTGGCCATCGCTTCGCTCTCGAAGGAACTGCTCGAACAGGAAGCCACCGGAGACCGCGCCCGCACCGAAAAATGGTTCGCAGAAATACGCGGTCATGCCGCCGGAGCTCGCCGCGCAACTCGCCAAAGCCTCCGACGTCCCCGTGGACGTCGACCCGGACTTCGATTTCCATCCGCCTTTGCGCTAAGCCCTCCAGAATCGCTCTTAATTTTGTCGAAGCTTCATTTGAACAATCGCAACGGGCGGAGGTAAGATGGGTTCCCCGCCCACCTAGGAGAAAAAACCCATGGCAAAAGAAGTGAAGGCAATTCCGGACGGCTACCGCTCCGTAACGCCGTACCTGATGGTGCAAGGCGCGGCCCAGGCCATTGATTTCTACAAGCGCGCATTCGGCGCTCAGGAAATAATGCGCATGGATGGCCCGGGAGGGAAGCTAACTCACGCCGAAATCAGGATCGGCGATTCAGTGATCATGCTCTCGGACGAAGTCCAGGGCTCGACCGTCCGCTCACCGCAGTCGCTGGGCGGCACCTCGGCCAGCATTTTCGTCTACTTGGAGGATGTTGACTCGGTCTTCAAGCGGGCGGAAGCTGCCGGCGCGAAGGTGGTCATGCCGCTCGCCAATCAAATCTGGGGCGACCGTTACGGCACGCTGACCGATCCTTTCGGGCACGTGTGGTCTCTCGCGACTCACGTCGAGGATGTGGCACCCGAGGAATTCTCCAAGCGCATGAAGGAAATGATGGCCAAGCGCGCAAAGGCAGCGGGCTAATCCGTCAGCTCTAAGCGGCAGCTACTAAAGAATGGTTTGGATCTCGGAGTCGATTGAAAGGTGCGTCTGCGGGAAGCCGTTGATGTTGTAGTTGGCTCCCGCGACGCACTGAAAATGCAGGTAGCGGCTGATGTTGTAGTCTTCGTCGAGCGCGCCGAAAAGTTTTTCGATTTGCTCCGCGGAAAGTCCGAGTGCGGAAAGTGCGGCGGGCCGGCCGTAGCCGCCCGCCGCCGCGAGATATTTCTGGATCGCTTCCCGCAATCCTACCGTGGTGCTCTCCACACTTGCCCCCGTAAATCAGGCCTGCGGTTGAGCGACCAACTTCTGTTGCGGCTGCACCGCCGGAGCTTGCGTCGGCGGCAAAGGCCTGGTCTGCAGACCGCTCGCGCCGCTGCCACTACTTCCAAATGGATCGCCGCCGGCCGGTTGACCCAACGGATTGCGCAGGTCCTGGTTGAAGTTGTAGTAGTCGCCGTAGGGCGAAGCCGGCGCAGCCTGATCGCTCGGTGCGTCATAGGACGAGTTCGGATTGTACGGCGCCGGTTGAATGGACGGGTCGTAGTCCGGATAGACCGAGTAAGCGGGGTAAGCCGGATAAGCGGAATAGTACGGCCACGGGGACGAGTACCACCACGGACTCCAACCGAGTCCCCATCCCCAGTACGGCCATCCTACGCCGAAGCCCCAGCCACCGCCCCAGCCCCAACCAAAACCAAGTCCCCAACCAAAACCCCATCCGCCGCCCCAACCGCAGCAGCCCCATCCACCACCGTGCCAACCCCAACCGTAGCCTCCACCGTGCCAGCCGTAGCCACTGCCATGCCAACCGTTGTTCCAGCCGCCGCCGTGCCAGCCATTGCCTCCGTTCCAACCGCCGTGAAAAGCAGAGGAGGTGTTAGAGAAGCCGTGGCTGCCGAAAGCGGATGTTCCACTCATGCTGTGGTACGGGCTGGCGGAATTGAATCGCGAGGAGCTGAGCGAAGATCCGCTGGAGCCGAGTCGCGAGTTCGACGTAGAACCGGAGCTGCCGAAGCGCGATCCGCCGAGAGAAGCGCTGCTGCCGATGTGCGAGTTCCGAAAATCAGAGCCGCCGTGCGTGGACGCCGATCCTGTTGAGCCGAATGATCGCGACGCGCCCGAGGATCCGCCGGAGAGATTGGACGAGCCTCTCGAGAACGAGCCGGCGTTAGATGAGCCGCCGGTTGAGCCGCCGCCGTTGGACGAACCGAATGACCTGAAGCCACCCGGATTGCCTGCGCTGCGCGAGGAAAGGCTGGAGTTGGTAAAGCCGCCGGAATTTCCGCCAGAACTGCGTCCTGCGGCGGAGTTGCCACCGCCGAACGAGTGCCACTGGCCGTCGTTGACTGCGGAGCGGGCATTCGACGATGAACGGTTGCCGCCGGCGTTAGAGCCAAAGCTACGGCTGCCTCCGTTGGAACCGAAGCTTCGGCTGCTACCGTTCGATCCAAAGCTACGGTTGCTGGAGCCGAAGCCACCGTTCGATCCGAAACTACGGTTGCCGCCGTTGGATCCGAAGCTCCGGTTGCTGGAGCCGAAGCCGCCGTTGGACCCGAAACTACGGCTGCCGCCATAGCCGCTGCTTCCTCTGTACGGATTCCCTCCGCCAAAGGAACGCGTACTGTTGCCGCCGAAAGATCGTGCGCTGCCGCCGCCGTAAGACCGGGCGCCACCACCTCCGCCACCGCCGTGGAAGCCACCGCCTCCGCCACCATGAAATCCGCCGCCACCGCCGCCGTGGAAACCCCCTCCACCGCCGCCGCCGTGACCGCCGCCATGCTGAGCTAGAGCTGTATTGGGTGTGAGAGCAAAACCGATGAATGCAGTAAGTACGATGAGGAATCTAAAAAGAAGACCAAATCTACTCATATCATTAACCTCCCTTCGTAGCCGGGAGCGCACGCCGAAAAAGGAGCCCAAAGAGTATGTATAAGGACGGCGCCCCTATCGAATTGGATTCTACTCCCATACGCGAGGTTGCGCGAAACCAAAATTCCTTAGTACTAGGTAGCTAACCCCGGGCTGGCTGCCAAAGGGAATGTGCCATGCACCGGCCCGCCGTCAGCGGCGAAGCTTAAAGACTTGCTGCGGGTGAAGCAGCGCAGTGGAGGGCGCTTCGCGCCTGCTTTGTTTGGCCGGTTTGAGACCCCGCCCTTCCGAAAGGCTCTCGCCGTCCGAGGCGTCCCCTGTTTCCCAAATGAAGAGCGGTGATCGGAAGCACTGGTTAGAGGAGCATTGCTTCGACCGTCTGAGCCGGCAGCGATTCCCTGACATCTGAAGTATCGCTTCAAATGGACGATTATCCGACTACTCAGGAGTTAGCTCCCGATTTGTTCTATTTCTCCCGCGAAGGCCAGTACATCCGCATCATCAGGAGAAATTCACTCTTCGGTGCCGTAGCCAGTTCGCCTCTTTGGCGTTGCCCGTCCAGAACAACCTCGCACTATCGTTGTTGAGAAGATCCCCCTGACGAACCCCTCGTGTTCGAACGGCTGCCGGAGCTGCCTGTTCGATTCGATTTGCTGCTTTTGTGGCCGTGGGTGTTTCCACTCTTGCCGGAGTGGTGTTTGCTCGCTGCACGGTTCGCGCTCGAGCCGCTCGTGTTGGCAGTTCCACGATTCCCATCTTTGTCATTTCCGCCGGACTTTCCCGCACCGCTGGGGCGCGTCGCCGTGTTCGACGGAGGATTTCTTGTCGTCGCGCCTGCGCCCGTGGTTCCGGATGACGGCCTGCTCGTATTGTTGAGTTGCGTTTGATTTTTCGTCGTACCCGTTCGGTTCCCTTGGTAAGTGGACTGGCCTCGATAGTTACCTTGATTGCTTCCGTTCGGCCGGTTGCTATTGTTTTTATTTGCTCCCTGATATGTATTTGCGGGGCGAGGCTGAGCGCTGTTGTTTCGGTTGTAATTGTTGTTGGTATTCCGGTTGTAATTATTATTGTTGTACCGGTTGTAATAATTGTTGTTCACGTTCACGTTGACGTTTCTGTTGTATTGGTTCCAGTGATAGTTCGCCGGAGGGCGATAGTACGGAACGGGCCGATAGCCGGGATAGTACGGGGGACGGTAAGGAGGCGGATAATAAGGACGTCCGCCATAGTACATCCCTCGATACCCCCACGCGGGATAGGGATAGTAGTTGTTGTTGCTGCTTATCGCCGCTCCAATTGCCATACCTACACCGAAGGAGAGAAGTCCAACCAATGCCGCCGTTTGCGTGCTTACCCCCGACTGTTGCGTAACCACCGTTGTGGTCTGGGCGGGGGCGGCAGGCGCCGGCGTGGTGTAAACCGTATCCGGGTTGTATTGCGGTACGTACACAACATTGGGGTCCGTCGGTTTGATTTCCACATACTGCTGGCCATTCTCGGTCTGCGTATCGACAGTCAACTGAGCGCCGGACTTTAGATTCCCTGTTCGCTGGGCCTCCAACCGCTTCCGCTGGACGGCATCCATTACGCCCTGCTGGTCGGCTTTAAACGCTTCACCCAGCTGCCTCGTCCAATCCATTTCCTGGCACATGTTGTCGACGACCTGCGGGAATAGCGCGAGATATTGTGCGGAGGGACTGAAGCCGGCGTTCTTCGCCGCTGTGGCGGCTGCATCTCCCTTCAGGTTCTGATTTTGGAGGAGCCAATTGCCGAGATCGAGAACCTCCTGCGGGTTTGTAGCGGTAACGAGCACTTGTCCGAGCAACTGGTCAGGGTAGAGCGCGATGGGCGCTACCAACTCATCCAGGGTCTCTGGTGTCTGAGCCTGATAGGCGGCGGTCGTAGCGCCGCCCTGCGCAGCGCCGGGTGCCGAGCCCTGCGCGGAGTTCTGGCCACCGCTCTGATCCGCCGTAGCTGGAGCATTACTCTGAGTGTTAGTCTGAGGCTGGTTTGTCTTCTCGGAGCATCCGCTCAAAGAAGTGGCCAACACCAGCGCAACGCATGACAAACATGAAACGGACTGGCGCCAGATCTGATTCATACTGCCCCCCGCACGGCCCAAGGTTTGGAGCATCAACAATTACATAATAGCGTTCGGAAGTCACGGCGGGGCGAATGTGCGCGTCGACTGCCGCTGTTACGAAGCCGTAAGAGTAGGGTCAAATCGATCTCCGGACTGGATCCGGACAATTCCTTCCGTGCTGCTAGCAACAAACACGGCTCAACTCCTTTGTGCAGTACCAGACCATCACTTGTCCGGGAATCCGACTACTCAGGACTTTAGAGTATATTCTCATCTTGATCGGTCGCCCGAAACGAAGGAACCTACCATGTCCCACTGCAATCTGACGCTTTTGCCCACGATTTCGTTTGTACTTCTAGCAATGATTGCTTCCGCACCATCCGCCCACGGTGGATCGGCACACGACGGTTGCGCGCCATACTACGATGGGTCCATTCCTAAGTTTCGTGTTGGCAAGAAGTATAGGCTTACCGCTGGGACGGGAGGTCTTGCGGTGGATGTCGGCATGTCGCCCAAGAACTTCGACCAGGAAAAAGTCACTACTCTTGTCTGCCACATCGCCAAGATGTACCCAAACGAACCGGCCCTGTTTGTCCACGTGTTTGATTCCCTGCGAGCAGCCAAAGCCTACGTACCGGGTGGGGAAGATTATGCCGGCATTTCATATCGCGGGATGTACAGCTACTATGATCCCGACTTCGAGCAACATCTGAGCTGGTAGCCGGATCGCGAGGATCGCTACCGATCAGTAGAGATTGATCTGGGCGTACATCCCAAACCCTGAAGTCGGATTTCGTCGTGGGCGAGGCGTTCAGGCAATAGATGCAGCTATGGAGTACTAGCCCAGTAGATGTCCGGTAATCCGACTAATCAGGACTTGGGGGAACAGCGTCGTCGATTTGTACTATCCTGTCACGATGATTCCGCGAGTGCTTACCTTGCTGAACCGACCGGTTCGACTTCCGTTCCTTCTCGGACTGGCCCTTTCGCTGACTCCAGTAGCGCGATCGCAGCAGGTGCAACTGGATTCCCTCGCCGCTGCGCTAGTGCTTAAGCTCGAGCATTCGAAGGTCAAAAGTGTAGCTGTTTTCGGTTTTGCCGAGTCCACTTCCAACGATCCCAGGCTCAGGCCTTTAGCAATTGCGTTAGCTGATGACCTGAGCGCGGTCCTCGCTGCGCCTGGCAATAAGCTCCGCATCCTCGATCGTTCTGTGGTGAAGACCCGCATGGAAAACGAAGGCCTAGAACCCAACAACCTAATTCGTGATAAAGGTGTTGCAGGCTGGATGGCCCACAAATTGGGCGCAGAGGGTGTTGTTGTGGGGGATATCTCGGCCGATGGCGAAACGATAAAATTGCGTGTGGTCGCGGTCGCTTACGGTGCAGAAGCGAGCAAACAAATTGCCGACCTTCGTGTTGTGATTCCCGTTACGGACGCCGTCCGAAAAATGATTTCGGACACTACTGTCAGCACATCTCCGATGCCTTTCGATTATCGCAGCAACACATGTCTTCCGCTCGAGTCCATACCCTGTGGCGGCACACAAGGCTATTCAACTGCAAGCTGTAGCCATTGTCCCGAAGCCGTTTTCACGGACGAAGCAACCCAGGCGCGCGCCGGGGGCATTGTTCTGCTTATGGTAGTAGTGGACGAGAACGGATACGCCCGAGATATTAGAGCCGTCCGAGCTGTGCCTTTCGGTCTTACCATGAGGGCAATTCAAACCGTTAAACAGTGGAAATTTTCACCAAGCATTGGGCCGGACGGAAGACCGGCAGCAGTTCGCATGCCGATACAGATAAATTTCGAAATGCTTCTGCCCTGATGCAAGGCCCCAAAAGACGTTATTTCCAGGGCTAGTACCCTACGTGTCCGAGAATCCGACTACTCGGGAGTTGGCGAGAAACGCGGCCCTACTCGGCATATCTGGGATCGCCCGCCACACATGAAAGCGGGTTACGATGTGCGGCCCCAAGCCTGCGCCTCAATCTTCCAGACGCCATTGCGGTTCGCGAATGTGTACGCAAGGGTGCCGGTCCGAACGGCGGACTGGCCCTTAATCGTGACAGTCAGAGTCCCTGATACGACAGCGTATGCAGACGAGCCTTCTATATTCCAGAAGCCCATCTTGTAGGACAGGTGCTCGTAGGTCACGCCAAGGTCCTTACGCCATTTGTCAACGTCAGCGAGCCAATTGGTGGAGCATTTGGGTTCAACCAGCGATAGGGCGCAATCCCGTCGATGATGATTGCGGTGTCCCCAAAAGCTCTGAGGAAAAGGTCATTGTCATGGGTGTTGAATCCGTTGATGTTGGCGTCGATTAAAGTCTGGATTGCAGCCGGTGGATTGCTGGTCACGGTAATCCTCCTACGGATTCAGCCTATTGAGATAGAGCGGAGACAATCACGCAGTCGCGGCCCGAGGCAACACTACGGCTGACTCCAGGGTTTCGACAACTAGGGGAATCCCTAGCAGAGTTTAGAAGGACAGTCGAAGGACAAAGATGTTGGCTGCGTATGGTCTAAATCGACCAGAAGGCTGGAACGATAATTTTGTTGAGCACACGATGTAGCCCGGCCATTCCAAGTGCCTTGCCGTCCCTGGCACGAACGCCCAAGACCGTCCATATACACTACTAGCCCACCACATGTCCGGGAATCCGACTAGTCAGGTAATGACCCGAATCATGATAGATTTTTGCCACACAATGTCTAACTCAGCGAGGCTCGGCCGGCTCCGAACAATTATCGATGAACATACGCTCTCCGTTCTAGTCATCGTCTTGGTTGGCATAATTGCCGGAATCAAACTGCTTTTCTGGTGGGGTGCGCAGCCCTCGCCGCGTCCCAAAAACATGCCCCTGGATTCCATATGGATTGACGCACCTGCTGTTCCCTTCGGATGGCACCGGGGATGGTGGTTCGGGTGCTGGATTGATTCCGATGGGCATTCAAACCGATGCAGGTTTTTTGACGGAGAAACTCCCCAAGTTGTTTATGAGGGCCTGTACGTATCCTGTGATAGCGGTTCGCCAGTCCCTGCGAACGAATTAAAGATCAAAGCACCGGTGGAATCTATGCACATGTGGGTTGGACTGAATCAAAACGGCGACATCGCCCCAGCGGCTTTTCTTCAGAATGGGGAGTTTTTAGTGCCTGTCAGATCACCGCATGGCTGCGAAGAGCTTAAGAAAAATCTGGCCCTTGAGCACTAATTCGGGGCCAGCTCCTGAGTAACGCGGAAACCGGAGAAGTATAGTACTAGAATCTCGTAGATAGCGGGACGAAGTGCTGTCCGAGGTTTTGAGGCAGATATGGAGACAGCAATTGGGCGAGCGAAGATCGGAAGGCCGAAGAAGCTTCTGGAGCCGAGACGTCGAAGCCAGGAAGGAGGAGGGTGGCGAGCGAAAGGTAGCCACTGGCACTTGGTTCTATGAACGAACCGTTGCGATGGAAGTAGCGGTATGGGCCAAGCCGGCGCGTTTGGCGAGTTCGCGTTTCGATGAGGACGACCGCTTTATAGAAGACAGTCCTGTTCCTGAAACGAAGGATGGATTTTTCTACTACTATTCGCCCGGTAGGGGCGAATACCTGACCGCCGAAGAGGCGAAGGCGGCCGCGGATGCCGAACCTTGGGGACCCGTCGAATGGGATTAGCTGCGAAGGCTTACCCTACCACGATAGCGCTAAATCCTGAGTGATGTCTTAACGAGGCTGGCCTCGCGACGGCCCGAGTAGACTGTTCGGTGTTCGCCCTACAGTGCTCGGACCGAAGGAGGCCGAGATGAGGATTATAGGATGTGATTTGCACAGTCGCCAGCAAACGCTGGCGATGCTGGACACCTCAACGGGAGAAGTGAAGAGAACGGCTCTGCGGCACGAAGGCGACAACGTGCGAGAGTTTTATTCCAAGCTTCCGCGGCCCGTGCGTGTGGGGATCGAAGCCACGGGATCGATGCAGTGGTTCGTGAACCTCATGGAAGAACTCGGAATCGAATGCCTGGTGGGACATCCATCGGAGATTCGAGCGGCCGAGCCACGAAAACAAAAACATGATCGGCGGGATGCGGATTTGCTTCTGTCGCTGCTGGTGGAAGAGCGATTCCCGTCGATCTGGCTTCCTACAAAAGAGCTGTTAGACATCCGGGCCCTATTGCGGCACCGGCATCAGTGGGTGCGCCTGCGGGTCAAAATACAGAACGCGCTACAGGCGATTGCCTTGGCCCATGGGCTCCGACGTGGTTCCTCCCTATGGACGCAGGCAGGACAAAGGGCGATCGCATCCTTGCCGTTGTCACCGCATGCCGCCTATCGACGGAATGAGTTGCAGGCGATGTATGTGAAATTCGAGACGGAAATCGAAACCCTAAACCGGCGGGTCGAGGAGCAGGCCCGCGAACGCTCTGGGGCACGGCTGCTGATGACCCATCCCGGAGTAGGCCCCATTACCGCTCTGGCAACTGACGTATTTCTGGGCGATCCAGCTCGATTCGCAGACAGCAAAGCCCTGGCTAGTTATGTGGGGATGATCCCCGGAGAATATTCCAGTGGAAAACGACAGCGACTGGGTGGCCTGACCAAGCAAGGCAACCCGCTGCTGCGATTTCTCTGGAGTGAAGCAGTTATCCATGCGGTACGCCGAGATCCTCAGTTGAAACATTTTTACCGCCGTAAATTGATCCAGAAAGGTCTCGGGAAGGCGAGAGCGGCGGTGGCTCGCAAACTGGGAATCCGAATGTGGATCATGTTGCGGGATCGGATTGAGTACAACGAGTTCTGTCGTCGTGGACAGATGCAGCAGACAAGTGGTGATGCCTGTGCGGGGATGCCAGTACAGCGTTTGGTGCGAAAGTCACCGGCTGAGTGATTAGGCTACTCGCCTCCCTGAAAGGGGAGATCGAAAACTCATCGTGGTCGATAGTGATCGAAGAGATGACTGGTGGGCAACACCGCGTTGATGAGCATCAAAGGCTGAGTACTTAGGGTGAACGCAGATGAACAGAAATTCTAGAAACAGACGCGATTCGTGCGCCAACGGAGAAGTCTGCTCGATTCCACTAAGAACGGTAGGAAAAATCCCTTGCAACAGCCGGCCTCGTTAGAGATAACGCCGTTACCGGACAAGTGGAGTGCTAGTACGTCGAGTGTTCAAGCAGTCCCATCTGCGCTTTATTGGGTGGAAATACCCTTTGATTTCAAAGAGAATCCACCGATCCGAATATCGGACCGGCGCAGCTTTTGTGCTGAGGGCGCTGCGTCTCAGCACTTGAAGCTACACCCCGATATGCATCACCAGCGGCACACTTACGCTTCGGAGGTTCATGCGCAGATGCACCTCGATTCGACGCGCTCCATTTGGCGGCTACTTCTTCCGATTTTGATGTGCGCGTTCCTGGCCGGGCCGGCGCTATCCCAAACGTCAAATACGGATCCCGTCGCTGAGTTACTCAAGCAGGGCAAGAATGAAGTGGCGTCGAACCATTATGAGGACGCGGTCAAAACGTTCAAAAAGGCTAACCAATTGCAGCACGACGCCTGCGCCGATTGCTATCTGGACTTGGCGATGGCCCAGATCAAGCTCGGTGAGTTCGATGAGGCTATCAAGAGTTGCGACAAAGCGATTTTGTTTGCGAAGGACGACCGGCAGCGTCTCGAGGGTCACACGCTGAAGGGCAACATCTTGCAGGATAATCCGAAAAAGTGGAAAGCGTCGGAATCTGAATACCGAGCTGCACTGGGGCTTGAAGAAAACGATCCAATCGCTCATTTCAACCTCGGCATCCTCCTGTTACGGGAATCCGAGGGCGCCGAGGGCATCCAGGAGCTGAATACCTATTTGCAGCTCGCGCCTGATGGCCGAGACGCAAATTATGCCAGGAAGCTTATCGCCAACCCAAAGCACGCTGGAGAACCGTTGGCTCCTGACTTCAAGATCGAAACATCGGACGGCGAGGACATTTCGCTCCACGATCTGGCAGGAAAAATCGTGGTGATGGATTTCTGGGCGACCTGGTGCCCTCCGTGCGTGAGTTCGGTACCTCAGTTAAAGGAGCTAACGCAGAAATATCCGCGCACCAAGCTGGTTTTAATCAGCATTAGCGCGGACAGTAACCAGCAATCGTGGCGTGAATTCATCACCACCAGGAAGATGGACTGGCCACAGTACCGGGACAGCGATGGCGGAATAAGGAAATCCTTCGCAGTTAACGCCTTTCCGACTTACCTCGTCATCGACCCAGAAGGATTCATTCAGCAGAGAATTGTTGGATTAGACCCCCAGCAGACGGTAGTGTTTCGTTTGAAAGACGCCCTGCGCACGATGCTCCCTTCGGAATGAACCGAACGAGGTTGTTCGTGCAGTACGCCTGTCGAGCCCGCGAGGGCATTTTGATGGTCGAGAGAGGAAGTTGTCGCCACAGAACCCCAAGACTTGCTGCGGGTGAAGTAGCGCAGCCCGCCGAGGCGGGGGGAAGACAAGAGGCTGCCGCGCTAAAGGCCGCGGCGCCGCATTAAAAGTCCAGTGACAAGGCGCCCGCCTGAAAAGCGAGGCGGCCGCTACAAAAGCAACTGCAAGGGCTGCGGCGTCAGGCCACCGCTCAAAAAAAACGCGAAGGGGTCAATACCGAGATTGGCGATCTCACGAACTGCGAAGTCCGTAGGGCGGGTCACAGACCCCCCCTACGAAGAGAGCGGCAAATCTAATTCTGTGCGGAGCGAAGATCGACCTATCCCCCCGCCCGCCTGTGAATCGAACCTTAGTGGGATACCGTCAGGAAGAAAAAGAAAGACACGAAGGCGCCAATCCGGAGATTGGCGTTCCCAGGGACGGCAAATCGCGAGCGGGCGACACGAGCGTCAGCGCCCCGACTCAAAAGTGACTGAAGAGACCGATCAGGATGATCAACGGAATCGGCACTCCCAGCAGTAGAAGAATAATTGATCGCATCTCAATCCTCCTTAGGAGCTCTTAACGTCGGATTGCCTGCATTCCATCGCGTTGCCTTCCGCCCATGGTAGCCGCGAGGCTCGCACTGAATGCGCCCATCAAAAGCGCCAGGAATAGCCAATACAAGGAATGAGCCAGGGCTTTGCGCGTGGTGTCAGCCGCCAACCGTGCTTGATCTGTGACTTCCGTTACTCGTTGCTCGGCGTCGTTGCCGGTGAGTCCCGTTTTCGCGGCCACCATTTCGCTCAAATAGGTTCGGTCCCATGCGGAAAGCTCGCGCTCCCGAAGTGAATTCATCAGAATGGTTTCGGCTTCAGCGCGCACGGATACGTCGATCGGGGCGGGTGGATTGGTGCGGAATAACGCGTCAACAAAGTAGGCGTTCGGATCCGCGGTTCGTCCTTCCTGCGCTCCCGCCGCTCTCGATGAACCTCCAGCCATGAAGGCAGCGGTCGATGCCAAGAATGCGCCGGTCAGCACGACGCTGACGGCCCAAACCAGGAAGCCGTGCGCCGTGTCCCGGAAATAAACTTCGTCGGTGTGGACGTTCACCCATTTCGTGCGCAGCCGCCCAGCTAAGTATCCGCCGATCGCCGAGGCGATGATTTCCATGACGATCAGCCACAGGATAGCTCCTCGGCCGACAGCCGTCGCCGTAGCGCCTGCGCCGCCCCAAGGCGAAATCGAAGACAGCCCCATGCCGGCGCCGAGCGCGAGGAGAATCAATGACAACGCGGCGGCGACAAAAGCACCAGCGATAACAGCGGCCCACGAGACAGGTGAAGTCGATGCCTCATTTTTCCCGTAGAATTCAGCGAAATGTTCCTCGCGCTCGGTGATGAAAGGTGCGGAATGTGCCATGACTGTGTCCTCCTTCTTGGATCGCTCGCTACCTCATTGCGATTTCGCGGCGCAGCAAGCTCCAAACCGCCCCGGCGAACCAGCGCGATTCCTATACGACCGCGTTCACGCCCAGCTCTGAGGTGCACCTAAACTACGGTTTGAGGGTCTAAGGAGCTATACGGCGCACTACGTATAAGTGGGGGGAACAGTGTGTATGAACAACGGAAGCCTTGTCAGTGCGGAACCTAAAAAAGACGAATGTTGCGTTCCACCATCTTGATGGCTGAGTCCATGTGGCCGGACAGCACGTGCTTTGGTGAGGCTTGAGGAATAATGTAGGGTGTTTCGATGACGATTTTCTAGGAGCTAATCGATGGGAAATCCGTTGCCGCCCCGAGCTACTGCGAATCCTACCGGACGCAATATCGACGCCATCGCCAAAATGGAGCACGACGCTCTCAGTCGGCGGACTCTGACGGAAAAGGTTAGCGACGCGATTGCAAGACTCGTCGGCAATGTGGGATTTCTGTTGGCTCAGTTGATTCTGATCGGCGGCTGGGCTCTGATGAACCTTCGCATAATACCGGGAGTCAAACCGTTCGATCCGTTTCCTTTCGGAGTTCTGGCGCTAATCGTCTCTTCCGAGAGCGTATTTTTGACCATTTTCGTGCTGATCAGCCAGGGTCGAATGGCGCGGCAGTCCGAACGGCGATCGCATCTGGATCTTCAGGTGGGCATGCTTTCCGAACAGGAACTGACGACCATCCTTCAAATGTTGCAGAAGCTCTGCCAACACATGGGCGTCAACGTAGACTCGTCGAAGCAAGAGGTGCAGTCATTCAGCAAAACAACGGATGTGCACAAGCTGGCGAGCGAACTCGCTGACAAACTTCCTGAGGAGTAACACGCGGATCCGCGGGCGCAATCGGGCATAGGCGCGAGATTCAGCAACCCGGATAAAAGATTTGGCCAGATACTAAGGTTTCAGACTGATTTATTGAGCCGGTCCTAATCTATCCCCCATACCCTTTATACCTTTTGTTGCCCTTTAACTTAGGGGCTTCTCCGTATTCATCCCGCCGTGAAGAAAGCATACATTGCGAATGTCGCGGAACCCTAGGCTGTGCGAAGGAGGAAAAAATGCTGGGATACGGATTGATTGGAACCTTGGTGGTAATCGCGCTAGTTATTTACATCGTAAGAGCGCTGTAGGGCTGAAAGCGGAACACAACTGCTGTGGTATCAGTCGCTATCAATTCTAAACAAAGGAGACTGCTATGAAGAACGCCACGAAAGACGAAGCAAAAGGCAAGTTCCACGAGGTGAAGGGCGCGGTTAAAGAGAAAGTTGGACGAGCGACGCACAACCCCGCGTTAGAAGATGAAGGGCGGGACGAAAAGACGGCCGGGAAGGTGCAGAAGAAAATCGGCCAGGTTGAGAAGGTGCTTGACGAATAGCTTCGACGAATATTTCACGGGAAGAAGATTTCCTCCGACCCTACGGTGGAGAGATGGACACGCCGTTACCCGTGGCCGTCTCTCCCATCGTCGGCGTAGGGAAACTGGTACGGAAGAGTTATCGTAATCGTAGTTCCGTGCCCTTCTTGTGAATCGATATGAACCTCACCACCGTAGGGCCGCACGCGCTCGCGCATTCCGCGTAATCCGACGCCGATGCCACGGTTTCGAATTATGGCGAGATCTTCAGCAGAGATTCCTTTGCCGAAATCGCGCACTTCGATCACGAAGCCGGCACTATCAAGCTCTAATTTTATGTCGGCTGTTTTGCTGCCGGAGTGGCGGTGTATGTTCGTCAAGCATTCCTGAATGACGCGGAAGATCGTCAATTCCAGTTCACTACTCAACCGCTGGAACTCTGGAACCGAAAGGCGCACCTGGATACCTGCCCGCTGCTCCAATCCCTCGACGTACCAAAATAAAGCCGCTCGGAGGCCAAGTTCATCCAGCATCGGCGGGTGAAGCAGATAGGACGTGGTGCGAATTTCCTGTTCCAGTTCTCTCGCAAGGGTTTGAGTCTCACTGGCCAATTCAATCAATTTCGGATTCGCGTCACCGGCTTGGCTCGAGATCTGCGTTAGATTCATCGAAAGCGCCGCGATGATCTGGCCGGCGCTGTCGTGCATTTCGCGAGCAATGCGACGGCGCTCTTCATCTTGTATTCTCATTTGCCGCACCGACAGCTCGCGAAGCTGTTCCGACTGTTGGACGACATCATTCGTACGAATTTCCAATTCCGCCGTGCGAGCGCGGACCTGGCTCTCCAAAGATTCCGCCAGATCGCGAAGTCTCTCCTGGCTTTGTCGAAGTTCCGCCTCGACGCGCTTGCGCTCGGTGATATCGCGAGTCGACCCCGCAACGAGCTCAACTTTTCCCGCAGAGTCGAAGACCGGCCGGAATATGTATTCATAATAGCCACCAGCTCCGGTGGGGCTGGTGTACTCCGTCTCATCCGTTATTCCCGCCCTTGTTTCGATGACCGTTTGAATCTGTTGTTGCAGGCGTGCGGCAAGTTCGTCGGGATACTTCAACTCGAAGAAATTCTTACCGACGGCCTCCTCGAGTTTCAAACCCCACAGATTCAAGAGGGCCTGGTTCACAAAAACGAAGCGACCGTCACGGTCGAAAATGTAGGCGAAGTCTGAGATGGAAGAGAGCGTGATATCCAGAATTTGAGACTGGCGCTCGAGACGAGAGAGCAGCTTGTCGGCCTTTTGTTTGGACGCCCTGAGTTCGGATTTATCCATGGCGGCGATGCGAGGGGAGTATCTAGGTTGGTCGCCGGTGCCGCCTTCCACCTTACCGCGAGCCTCGAGAGGCTCAGCCGTCTGGTCTGACAATCCGGGAGTTCGTTTGGGGCCTATCTTTCTGGCTTTCCGGCGCTTTGTGGTCGACGCCTTCATGGTTTCCTTACAGGCCATCTCCCTGCCACCGGGGACAAACTGATCTTGGGGCTATCTGGGTGAGGCTTCAGACTGGAAAAGACAGTAGAGCATAGAAATTCGCCTCCATATAGGCGTATGTGAAAAATCGAATGCGCGAAGATCGATCCCGGCGGCAGCGCTGATGACGAGAGTCGCAGCCTTGCTGGTGAAGCAACGCAGCGGAAGGCGCTTCGCCTGCTTGGTTTTGGCGGGGTTGAAACCCCACCCTACCCTGGCGCCGGATGGTGTGAGCGAGGCGAAGACCAACCTGTCGCCGACAACGCGACAGATGGGGCACCCGCAAAATCAAAATCTTCGCGGCGTGGCCGACGAGCGGGTCGCGCGATTGCATCAGCTGTCGCGGTCGCGTAAGATTCACGGCCTGTGGCGAATACATTCTCCATGGTCGGCCGCACGATCTCCCATTACGACGCCGTGGAAAAAGTGGGCGGCGGGGGAATGGGCGTCGTCTACCGCGCGAAGGACACGCGCCTGGGCCGTAACGTCGCGCTGAAGTTCCTCCCTGACGATATCTCGCATGATTCTCAGGCGATCGAGCGATTCCGGCGCGAAGCGCGCGCGGCCTCGGCGCTCAATCACGCGAACATCTGCACGATTTACGATATTGGAGAATTCGAAGGCCGGCCGTTCATCGCTATGGAGCTGCTCGAAGGCCAAACCCTGAAGCACCGTATTGCGGGAAAGCCCATCGAGATCGCAGAGCTGCTGGAGATCGGAATCCAGGTCGCCAACGGGCTCGACGCGGCGCACTCTAAGGGAATCGTTCATCGCGACATTAAACCAGCGAATATCTTCCTCGTGGAGCGCGGGCAGGCGAAGATTCTGGATTTTGGATTGGCGAAACTGACGCCCGGGGTACGGCATACGGCTGAGTCGGTGGGCGCCACATCCTCGATGCGCACGCAGACGCATGCCCTGCCTGACGAGCAACTGACGAGCCCGGGCAGCTCCATAGGCACGATCGCGTACATGTCTCCGGAACAGGCGCGGGGCGAAGAGTTGGACGCGCGCTCGGATTTATTTTCGCTCGGCGTGGTTCTCTACGAGATGGCTACCGGGTCAGTTCCCTTCTCCGGCGCCACCTCAGCGGTTATTTTCGACGGCATCCTGCATTCCACGCCGAAATCAGCGAAGGAGCTGAACGCACGCCTGCCGCTGGCGATGGAGCAGATTCTTGCCAAGACACTCGAAAAAGATCCCGACATGCGCTGCCAGACGGCGGCGGAGCTTCGCGCGGACCTGAAACGGCTGAGCCGCGACATCGAATCGAGCCGGCGGCCCTCCAGCGATAAAGGCTCTTCGGCTTCCGCAACGCAAGAGGCGCCAGCCAAGCAAAAATCCGTCGCGGTGCTCTACTTCGAAAACCAGAGTGGCTCGAAGGAGGATGAATACTTCCGCGACGGAATTACGGAAGACATCGTCACGGAAATTTCCAAGATCGCACAGCTGCAAATTTTCCCTCGCTCGGAGATGCTCGCGTTCCGCGACAAACCGATCACGGCGCAACAGGTGGGCCAGCAGCTCGGCGCGGCCTACGTGCTGGAAGGCTCGATTCGCCGCGCGGGCAGCCGCGTGCGCATCACCGCGCAGCTTGTGGAGGCCTCCACGAGGCACTCCGTGTGGGCCGAGCGTTTCGACCGGCAACTGGAAGACGTGTTCGCCATCCAGGAGGAAATCGCCCGCAGCATCGCGCAGGCCCTGCGTATCACGCTGACGCCGCAAGAAGAAAAAACCATGGCGCGCAAGGCTACGGAAAATCCTCTGGCGTACGATTTTTACCTGCGCGGACGGAGCTACACGCGCCGCGAAAATTTGGACTACGCGCTGCAGATGTTCGAGCAAGCCATCCATTTGGACCCGAGTTTCGCGCTGGCGCATGCGGGGATCGCGCACACCTGCGGGCTGATCCACGAGATTCGTGAGCAGAATCCGAAATGGATCGAGCGGGGACTGGCCGCCTGCGACAAAGCGACGGCACTCGCACCCGATCTGCCGGAAGTGCTGGTGGCACGCGCCCGCATCTCCTACGCGCAGAAGAAATACGACGAAGCAGCGCTGCTGGCCCAGCACGCCATTGAGCGCAAACCGGACACGGAAGGATCGTGGAACATTCTCGGCCGAGCGTATTTCGCTTCCGGCCGTTTTGAAGAGGCTGCGCCGCTAACAGAACGGGCACTGGAAGCCAACGGAGACGATTACAACACATACATTCCCTATACCCGGGCCCTGGCACGACTCGGGAGAATGAAGGAAGCAGATCGGCTTTCGGAGCGTTTTATCAAGGCCCTCCGCCAACAGCTCGAACTGGTGCCGGAAGATGTGCGGGCCCGTATCCTGCTGGCCACGCAGCTTGCGGCTTTCGAAGAGCACGCGGACGAGACCAAGCGGCACTTGCAGACAGCCATCGCCCTTCGCCCCGGTGATCCCAGCATTCTGTACAATGCCGCGTGCACATACGGCGTGCTTGGGGAGAAAGCACAGGCGCTGGACACGCTCAAGAAGTCGTTTGCGGCCGGATACAGCAACTACGATTGGGCGGCGAAGGATACCGATCTCGATTGCCTCCACGACGACCCCGAATTCCAGAAACTGGTGGGCCTCAAGGCAGGTACTGCGCTCTAGGAAGTAATTCTTCCCGTGTGACCGCCTAATCGCGTTGACGTTAATGACTCAAAGACTTGCTGCGGGTGAGGCAGCGCAGTGGAAAGCGCTTCGCGCCTGCTCTATTTTTGGCGAGAACACCTGGCCACGCTGCTCGTAACCGGATCTGACAATGCACTCCGGTTCTCAGATAACTTGATCGGAGCTTTGTCCGCAAAATAAGTCATCTCAATGGGCCATCAGGCCGCCCATTCATCGAATCGGCGCATAATCTCCATGAGCTTACATCCCATCAGAATGACAGAGCCCCACAATATGAAGGGGACGCCATAGAGTAGGAGATGCTTGCGCGAACGAGCTAACTCGAACACCCGCATCTTCACGATGGCGTATACGTTCGCTGAGAGATAGGCAACCGCCAAACAGCTCACTACCAAGTTATGCATCTTGTTGCTTCTCCTTTTACGGTGGGAGTTTCGCGCCGGTCGTGATGGTCGCGCGAAACACGATGTTTCCTCTTGGGCGGAGCGCGCCGTGGCGACGACCGAGCCGCCGCCACTGCGTTCGCTATTGCATCAAGTGCGCAATGGTATGCGAGTCATCGAAGACCGTTCTCGATGCCAGCTTGCCCTTACCCTCCGGACGGTCCACACTTTAGAGTTGCGACCAACCCCCGTCGACCGGAAGTTCGGCGCCGGTCGTGAAGGTCGCATCGAACGCGAGGAAGAGGACGGCCTTGGCGATTTCGTCCGACGTCCCCCAGCGCTTCATCGGAACCATGCCGATCATCTTCTCCCTAAGCTGGGCGGCCGCGTCTTTATCGGGGAACACTTTGCCGAAGATCGGCGTGTCGATGGGACCGGGCGTCACCGCGTTGACGCGAATCTCGCGAGGAAGCAACTCGGCGGCGAGCGTCCGAGCGAATGATCGCAGCGCGGCCTTGGCGGCTCCGTATGCGGCGTTGCCGGGCATTCCCTTGACGTTGGCGATCGAGGTCGTGAGGACGACAGAGCCTCCCCGGTTGATCAGCGGCGCGAGCTTCTGCACCGCGAAAAGCGGTCCCTTGGCGTTCAGGTTGAACATCTCGTCGTAGACAGCCTCGGTCATGCTCTCGAGAGGCGCTCGGATGCTGAACCCGGCGTTGACGAAGAGCAGGTCGAAGGTGTCGAACTCGGCCTTCACCCGAGAGGCGAGGGCGTCGATGTCCGTCAACGACCGCGCGTCGCTCGAAACCACGAGGGCGTCCTTTCCAAGCTCTTTCTGCGCCGATTCCAGGCCGGCCTGCGAGCGACCCGTCACCAGAACGCGCGCACCCCCATCGAGGAGCATCTTCGCCGTCGCGAGCCCCATGCCGCTCGTGCCGCCGATGATCACCACCTTTTTACCTTGGTACCGTTCCATGTGTATTCTCCTTGCGAGGTTAGGGTTGCTTTGCTGATTTTGAACTGTTTGGTATGATAATCAGGCGCGGAGGCTGCGGTCAAGGGATTTTTGAACTAGTTATTTCAAAATACCGTAAGACCCCGTGGACGACCATGTAGCTCCGCAATCGCCTGCTGATTCTGGTCACCGCGACCATTTCGCCGCGACCGGCGCTCCTTCAGGACACCGCGCTCAAGGATGCTGGGTAAGACAAGTCGACGCCGGAGACCTTGACGACGGCCTGCCACGCGGCTTCCTGGCTGGCGCGATCGTGGAGGTGTGGGTGGCGCTGCGCCTCAATTGGGCCTGAGAACTTCCCTTGAGCCGAGGCGAAGAATTGCCCTGAGACGTCGGTTCCGAACTCCGACGCCTGGAGGTACCGACGGGCCGCGGTCTCCGGCGTCTGATTCATGCCGGGAATGAGGTTCACGATTGGGATAAACAGATACTTCAACAACGGGCCAGCGTTTCGCACCACCTTGGTGGCGGTCGCCCCACCGGGCGAGACAGCGTACACGGCCATGCCGGAGGGTAGCCGGCGCGCCAGCGCCGCGACCCACCAAGCGATAATGAGCTTCGCGTCGGCATACGCATTGTTGGGCACGTACTTCACGTTCGGCCCGTTGCGAATCAGGGCTTCCACAGCGGCGGTTCGGTCACCCTGGTGGTATTTGGCCGCGAAGGCTGGCACGTCGGTGTACTTGAACATGGGGACGCCCCCTCGGGCAGGCTCCGCACCGGCGATAACAATCCGCGCGTTGGGGCTCAGCAGGTTGGCGCGGAGCAACCCGACAGTCAGTTGATGATGGCCGATCAGCGGGGCCTGAGAAGCCTCGACGCCCGCCGCAGTGAGCACGCGCTTCTTACCTGGGACCATCCCTGCATTGAGCAGCAGGAAATCGATCGGCCGACCTCGCTTGACCAGCTCGGCGAGGGCGGACTGAACGCTGGACGGCGTGTCCAGATCCAGCTCCAGCGGCGTGAAGACCTGTTTCTTGGTCTCAGCCGCGAGTTGAGCGGCCGTTTCCTGGACCCGGGCCAGGCTGCGCCCGGTGACGATGACCTGGCGGTAGCCCTTGGCGGCGAGCATGCGGGCTGCCGCATAACCGAGCCCGGAGGTGGTGCCGGTGACGAGAGCGATCGAATGTTCCATGGGCGTCTCCGTGGTGAAGGGTGAAGGTCGAGTCGTGAGGCCCCGCGAGGCCAGGGCCGGCTTGCTAATTTCGAACTATTCGGTTATATATTGGTGCGATGGCCATTGTCAAGGAGTTTTGAACTAAATGGTTCAAAATACCGCTAGGCCGCGGGGACGGCCGCGCAGCTTCGACGAGACGGAGGCGCTGGAAAAGGCGACCCAGGTGTTCTGGTCGAAAGGCTACGACGGAGTGACGATCGACGATCTCGTCGCCGGGATGGGCGTGGGACGGCCGAGCCTGTATGCCGTCTTTGGGGACAAGCGGGCGATATTCTTGCGCGTCCTTAAGGCGTATGCAGAACGGAAGGGCGCAGCAGCCGCGAAGGCACTCCTCTCGCCACAGAGTCTTCGCGACTCGATCGCGGGCTTTCTGAGGTACGCCGTCGAAAGTGCGACCGAGAAAGGGTCCGCCCGGGGCTGCCTTCTGGTGTGCGTCGCGCCGCTTGTGGACGACGCTGAGGTCCGGCAGTTCCTGCAGAACGCGGCCGCCGGCGGCGCGGCGCTGGTGGAAGGTCGTTTCCGGGACGGGATCACCGCCGGAGAAATCCCGTCCGACTTTCCTGTAGCCGTGCGCGCGATCCAAGTCACGGATTTTGCTCGTGGCCTGACCATGCGTGCGCAGATAGGCACGCCGCGCAAGACGCTCCTCAGGGATGCCGAGGAAGCGGCCGACTTGGTGCTCCTGCCGCGGCGCGTCTGACGGGTTATCGGAAACAAATGGAGTCTTTCTTCCGTTCGTTGCCTTTAGTATAGTCCCGCCGCAATAGCGCGGAGCCGTCCCTCTCTGTCTCGATCGAGACGGCTCATATCCGTGAGGAAACGATGTCTATGAAGCGCGGTTTAATTGTCGGCGTGATCGTATTCGCCATCCTGGTGGGTTTCAGGTTTCGAGCGGGGCTATTTGAAACAAGCGACCGGGTCGAGGCCGCCAGTGGTGCCCAGGCACCAATTTTTGAAGTCGATCCAACGTGGCCGAAGCCTCTGCCGAACCATTGGGTCTTGGGCGCGACCATCGGCGTTTCCGTGGACGCCCGAGATCACATATGGGTGGTTCATCGTCAGGGTTCACTCGAAAAAAAGGAAACGTACCTGGCGTGGAATCCCGTCGCTGGGGATTGCTGCGCGGCGGCGCCGCCTGTGTTGGAGTTCGACGAAGACGGAAGCTTGATCGGGCACTGGGGCGGACCGGGTGTGGGTTACGACTGGCCGGTCTCGTTGCATGGGATCACCGTCGATTACAAAGGCAACGTGTGGATTGGCGGCAATGGCAGTGGCGCCGGAGGATCGGCACCACCTCCGAGTGACGAAGGGCACGTGGGCCCTGGCGCGTACCATGACAGCATGATCCTGAAGTTCACTCAGGACGGAAAATTCCTGATGCAGATCGGGAAACCCGGGCAAAGCAAGGGCAGCAACGACGTCGAGAACCTTCGGGGCCCCGCCAAAATGTGGGTGGATCCAAAAACGAATGAACTGTACGTCGCAGATGGCTACGGGAACAAGCGTGTGATCGTGTTTGACGCCGATACCGGGAAATACAAGCGGCACTGGGGCGCCTACGGTCACAAACCCGACGACACCGATCCGGGCCCGTACACCCCCGGCGCTCCGATCGACCAGCAGTTCCGCAGCCCCGTGCATTGCGCGGTGCTTGCGAACGACGACTTGCTCTACGTTTGCGACCGGCTGAACGACCGGATTCAAGTATTCAAACCCGATGGGACGTTTCTTAGGGAAAAGATCTACTACCCCAATACGATGGGTGACGGATCGATATGGGATATCGCTTTCTCAAGAGATCCCGGACAGAAGTACCTCTACGTTGGCGATGGAACGAACCAGAAGATCCACGTCCTCGACCGCGCGACGTTGGAGGTCTTGACGAGCTTCGGGGACGGAGGGCGCCAACCGGGAGAATTTTACGCTGTTCATAGCATTGCGACAGACTCGAAAGGCAATTTGTTCACGACCGAAACCTACCGGGGGCAGCGCGTGCAGAAATTTATTTACAAAGGCATTGGGCCAGTGACTACCTCGGATGAAGGCGTATTGTGGCCTAAGCCGGCGAGCAAGTAACGGCAGTAACGGCCCCAATTGCGGATGGACGACATACGCGGAGCAAGAGCATAGGCCTGCCGCGGCGCGAGGCGAAGCCCCACCTGTCGCCGACAACGCGACAGATGGGGCACCCGTAAAATCAATGGCCAAAACCGGAGCGCCCGCAAAAGGAGCGACGAAGGCACGCGCGGCGTGGCCTTGCGTTTGAGGGGGTAGAAACTTTATACTGGGGTGCTTCCAGCTTAGGTCGAACCGACGAGTGGGCGCGAGCCCACTTTTTTATTGGCCGGGAAGGCTTTAGCTCCCGGCACGCGGCTTCCCTTTTGGGACGCCGGCGGTGGACGGAAATGGACCTGGACAAGATTCGAGACGCGGCCGAGAGGGTGGCTCACTCGGACGGGCTGGAGATCTTCGACATCGAATGGAAGGTGGGCAAGCAGCGGCTGCTGCGGGTCTACCTGGATCGTCTTCCCGGGCCAGCCAACCCGGAGGGACTGGGGATCACTCACAAAGACTGCGAACATGTGAGCCAGCAGTTGAGCGTGATCCTGGATGTGGAAGACCTGGTGCCGGGCCCGCCTTACACGCTGGAAGTAAGTTCGCCGGGGCTGGATCGCAAATTGATCAAGCCGGCGGACTACGAGCGTTTCACCGGGCGGCTGGCCAAGGTTTGGCTGAACGAGCCGCTGGAAAAGCAGAGTTATTTAGAGGGCCGGCTCGCGGGGATCAATGAAGGCATCGTGAAGCTAGCGGTGAAGGATCGGGAGATCGCCATCCCCTACGCGGGGATACGCAAGGCGAATCTTGTTGTCGAGCTGTGATGGGTACGGACAGAGCAGCGGGGAGAGACCGAGATGGCGAGTCTGCTGTTCCAGACAATCGAGCAGATCAGCCGGGAGAAGCACATCGAACCGGACGTGATCGTTGCGGCCATCGAAGACGCGATGGTGGTGGCGGCGCGGAAGTATTACCGCACCGAGGAAGATCTGCGTTCAAAATTCAACCCGGAAACGGGGCACGTGGACGTGTTTTCGGTGCACACGGTGGTCGAGGAAGTAGCCGATCCGCTGCGGGAAGTCTCGCTGGCCGAAGCGCGCAAGAAAAATCCTGAAATTGAAGTAGGCGGCGAAGTAACGGAAAACAAGCCCACGGATGTATTGGGGCGGATCGCGGCGCAGACGGCCAAGCAGGTAATTCTACAGAAGGTCCGCGAGGCCGAGCGCGACACGATCTACAACGAGTTTCACACGCGCGTGGGGGAAATGATCAACAGCGTGGTGAAGCGCACGGAAGGTCCGGACACGATTGTGGATCTGGGCCGCACCGAAGCGCGGCTGCCGAAGCGCGAGCAATCCCGCCTGGAAACTTACAACGTAGGTGATCGGCTGCGGGTGACGATTCGCGCGGTAGAGCGGGCGGCGAAGGGTCCCCAGGTGGTGGTATCGCGCGCCGATCCCGCCCTGGTGCAGCGGCTTTTCGAGATGGAAGTTCCTGAAATTTACGACGGCACGGTGCAGATTCGCGCCGTGGCGCGCGAAGCGGGCGAGCGGACGAAGATCGCGGTGGAAAGCCGCGACAAGGACGTTGACCCGGTAGGCGCGTGCGTGGGCATGAAGGGCATGCGCGTGCAGTCGATCATCCGCGAGCTGCGCGGCGAAAAGATCGACATTATTCCCTACAACGAAGAGACCATCGCGTTCGCGCAGAAGGCGCTGAGCCCCGCGAAAGTGACGCGCGTGCAGATCGTCGATCCGGAAGAAAAGCGGCTGGAAGTGATCGTCGAGGATACGCAGCTGTCGCTGGCCATCGGGAAAAAGGGACAGAACGTGCGGCTGGCCAGCAAGTTGATCGGCTGGAACGTCGACATCAAGAGCGAAGAGGAAAAGCGCCGCGAGATCGAGGCGCAGATGGCGGCTTTGACCGCCCCGGGCACTCCGCTTACGGAATTGCAAGGCGTGGGGCCCAAAACGGTTGAGAAACTGGAATCCGCGGGAATCACTTCCGTCGAGAAGCTGGCGGATATGACGCCGGAGCAGTTGGTGGAAATTCCGGGTATCGGCGAGAAAATGGTGGAAAAGATCCACCAATCGGTGAAGGCCTACTTCGAGGCGCTGGAAGCGGCGGAGTCGGGTGTGGTCGTCGAGACTGTTGGCGAGGCCATTGTCGAGGAAGCAGTTCCCGAAGAAGGACAGCTGGAGACGGAAGGCTCCGTCGAGACGACCACCGGAGAAGAAGCCGCGGCAACGGAAACGACAGGCGAAGCGGAAACCGCAGGCGAAACCGAAACGGAAACGGCGGGAGAAGCGACAAGGGAAGCATCCGAGAGCGTCGAGAGCACGGAAGCGGAGTCGCCGGACGGGGGAGAGGTTCCAACGGCGGACGAAGCCCCGCGAGAAGACGAGAATAAATAGAGGCGAATGGCAGACCCTAATCAAATTCGTATCAATGAGCTGGCGCGAGAACTCGAAATCAAGGCCAAGGTGCTGATCGACTATCTGCCTGAGATCGGCGTCGGGGACAAGAAGACGCATTCGAGCTCGCTCGAACTGGACCAAGCCGAGAAGGTGCGCAAGCATTTTCAGGCGCTGGCTGCCGCGGAGGTCGCAGCGGAAGAAGCAAAATCCGCAGCGGCGAAGGCTCGCGTGGCCAAGCCCGCCGCGCCTCCAGCAGCTCCGCCGAGACCAGCTGCGCCTATTAGCGCTCCCGGTGCGCCCGCTGCTCCCGGCCTGCGCCCGGCAGCTGTTGCGCCGGTTGCGGGAGCGCCCACTGCGCGACCCGCGGCTGCACCTGCATCAGCGGCACCACCCGCCGCGCCTGGCGTCGTTCGCCCGGCGGCGGCTCCAGCTTCTGGTACAGCGGCTTCGGCAACGCCCGCTCCAGGCGCGCGTCCTGCGGCGGCACCAACAATCGCGAGACCTGCAACACCCGGAGCGCCGCCCTCAGGCGTGCGTGCGACCGGCGCCCCAGGACAACCACAACCGGGCGCACCGATAGCGCAACGGCCAGCGGCCGCTGCTCCTTCGACCGCAACGGGTACTCCGAGGCCTGCGGGACCGCCGATGGGCGGGCAGCGATTCCCGGCGGGCCCGCCGCGCCCTGGTCAAGGTGGGCCGCGACCATCCGGTCCACATGCGACGGCTGGAGGAGTGGGACAAGGCCGGCCCAGCGGACCGCCGCGCCCTGGTGGACCACCGCGTCCAGGCGGACCGCCATCGAGATTCCCGCAGCGACCAGGCGGAGGCGGCGCAGGCCGCCCGCCGCAAGGGCCCATCGGAAGCCAGCGGCCCGGCGCAACCGGCATTCCAAAGGCAGAACCAGGCAAGCCGCTCTATGCGCGCAAGCCCGCCGCGACGCGCGGCCGGCCGCTCATGGAAAAGCGCTACGCCGAGGGCGAACGAAAACTTCATCCGGTGCGAGCGAAGGCGGGATCCGGGCCCGGGCGCTCGACGCAAATCGAGCCTGCCGCTCCGGTGCATCGCGAACCGCGAGACATCACGGTTACTGAAGGCATCACCGTGCGCGAACTAGCGGAGAAGCTGGACATTCGCGCCAAGGATTTGCTGAAGACGCTGATGGATCGCGGCGTTTTCGCGAGCATCAACCAGGCGCTGGACGTGCCCACGGCAACGATACTTGCGGAAGCATTCAGCGGAGTCGTGCAGGTGGTGACGTTCGAAGAGCAATTGGTGAAGGAAGAGAAGATCAAAGAGGAGCGTACCGGCAATATGCTGCCGCGCGCCCCGGTGGTCACGGTGATGGGCCACGTGGACCACGGAAAGACCAGCCTGCTGGACGCGATCCGCTCGACGGAAGTGGCGGCAGGAGAAGCGGGCGGAATCACGCAGCACATCGGCGCGTATGAAGCGAAGATCGACGGCAAGCGCATCGTGTTCATCGATACGCCGGGTCACGAAGCGTTCACGCGGATGCGCGCGCGCGGCGCGAAGGTGACGGACATTGTGGTGCTGGTGGTGGGCGCCGACGACGGCGTGATGCCGCAGACCGAAGAGGCAATCTCGCACGCGAAGGCGGCGGGCGTGCCGATCATCGTGGCGGTGAACAAGATCGATAAACCGGATGCGCAGCCCGAGCGGGTGAAGCGCCAGCTTGCTGACCGCGGACTGATGCCGGAAGAGTGGGGCGGCGACACAGTGATGGTGGAAGTGTCAGCCAAAACGCAGAAGAATCTTCCGCGCCTGCTGGAAATGATTACGCTGGTCGGCGACCTGCGCGAGCTGCAGGCCGATCCGGATGCGCCGGGTAGCGGCACGGTGCTTGAATCGCGCGTGGATAAGGGGCGCGGGCCGGTAGCCACGATGCTGGTGCAGAACGGGACGCTGCACGTGGGCGATGTATTCATCGTCGGCGCCGTTTATGGAAAGGTTCGCGCGATGTTCGATGATCGCGGCCAGCCGATCAAGCAGGCGGGGCCGTCGACTCCAGTGGAAGTGCTTGGACTCCAGGGCGTGCCGGAAGCTGGCGACCAGTTCCAAGTGGCGGACGAAGCGAAGGCGCGACACATTGTGGAATACCGGCAGGGCAAGCAGCGCGAGGCTTCGTTGGCCAAGACGGCATCGGGACGGCTGACGCTGGACATGCTGCACGAGCAACTGCGCTCGGGCGAAGTGAAGGACTTGCCGATCATCATCAAGGCGGACGTGCAAGGCTCGGTGGAAGTGCTGAGCGAGATGCTGCCCAAGGTTTCGAATGACGAAGTGAAGCTGAAGGTGATCCAGGCGAGCGTGGGCGCGGTGACGGAAACGGACGTGCTGCTGGCTTCGGCGTCGAAAGCCGTCATTGTCGCGTTCAACGTGCGGCCGGAGCGCAAGGCGCTGGAACTGGCGCAGCGCGAGGACGTGGATATTCGCCCGCACACCATCATCTATGAGCTGATCGACGAGCTGAAGAAGGCGGCGGCCGGACTGCTGACTCCGGTAATCAAGGAAACGGTGCTGGGACGCGCGGAAGTGCGCGACACCTTCCGGGTGAAGGGCTCGGGTATGATCGCGGGATGTTCGGTGCAAGACGGCATACTGAAGCGCGACGAGCAAGTGCGCGTGCTGCGCGACAACGTGGTGATCTATACCGGCAGAATCATTTCGCTGCGGCGCTTCAAGGAAGACGTGAACGAAGTGCGTGGGGGATTTGAGTGCGGCGTGGGAATCTCGAATTTCAACGACGTTAAGACAGGCGACATCCTGGAATGCTTCAAGATGGAGAAAACCGCGGCCCTGGAAGCAGCACCGGACCGCGGGCGCCAGCAGGATAGTGTAGAAGCCAGGCGCAATTAGTTCCTGGCCCTCGCGGGAGTAAGCGGGGTGGATAATGCCGATTGGCCTCCTCACGCTGGAAATTCATATCGCCGACGCACGCTCGCTGAAAGACAAGCGGCAGGTGCTGCGCAGCCTGAAAGATCGTCTGAGCGCGCGGTTCAACGTGGCGGTGGCGGAGCTCGAACATCAGGAGTTGTGGCAACGCTCGCGCGTGGGCGTGGTGACGATCTCCGGCGACGGAAAGCACCTGGAAGAGTCGCTCGAGGCCATCGCGGAGGAATCCGAGCGAGTGCTGGGGCGGGATTTGGTATCGCGGGAAATCGGATATTTCGAGGACAGTGAATGACCGTCGCAGGATACCGCCCCAGGCGTGTGGCGGAAGAAATCCGGGACGAAATAGCGCTGATGCTGGCGGGCGAATTGAAAGACCCTCGCCTGGCCGCGCCATTGAGCGTGACCGAAGTGCGGATGACGCCGGACATGCGGACGGTGCGGGTGTTCGTGCAGTTGGAAGGGACGAAAGAAGAACGGGCCACGACGCTCGCGGGGCTGAAGGCCGCGTCCGGGTACGTGCGGCACGAGCTGGTTGAACGGCTACGATTGCGACGCGCCCCGGAAATATTATTCATTCCCGACCAGTCGGAAGAGTACGCGCGGCGAATTAACGATTTGCTGAACAAGGTTACTCCACCGGAGAAATCGTAGCGGGGCGGAAAGTACGCGCCCTGGCAAGCGACGGCCGGTTCGAATCCGGCGCTACGAAAGGTATGAAACGAATGTCCCGCACACCACAACCCGCTGCACTCGATGGAATCCTGGTGGTCGATAAACCACAGGGGAAGACTTCGCATGACGTAGTCGAAACGGTGCGAAGGCTGGCCGGCTTCCGGCAGATCGGACATCTAGGAACGCTCGATCCACTGGCGACGGGAGTGCTTGTCCTCGCGCTCGGCCGAGCCACGCGCCTCGCGCGGTTTTACGCGGGGCGGCGCAAGCGCTACACGTGCGCGATTCGCTTCGGGTTTGCGACGGATACCTATGATGCGGACGGCGAGGCGCTTGGCCCGGACGCCGCTCCGGCACTGGACGCCGATCAGATCGCCGGCATGGTCGCGGAATTCACGGGCCGCATCCGGCAGACTCCGCCGGCATATTCCGCAAAGAAAATTCATGGGCGGGCGGCGCACGAGCTGGCGCGGAAAAAGAAACCCGTGCATCTGGAAGCTGCCGAGGTGGATGTGTATGAGTTCCGGCTGACGGAGATCGAAGGTTCGGTCGCGCGATTCGTCGTGGAGTGCGGCCCGGGAACCTACATTCGCTCGCTGGCCGACGACCTGGGGAAGCGACACGGCGCTGGGGCGCACCTGGCGGAGATTACGCGCACGGCGTCGGGTGAGTTCACGCTCGATCGCGCGATTCCGCTGGCGGAGCTGGCCGCGGAAGCGGCGGCTGGAAAACTCGCGGAGCGCGTGATCCGGCTGGAGAATATGCTGCCGGACCTGCCGCACGCGGCGGTGTTGCCGATTGTGGAGAAGCACATCCGGCACGGCGCGAAGTTCAATGTGTCGCTGGCACAAATCCAGCCGGGACGCGTCACGGCGGCGCAAGATGCTCCAGCAACGCTCGACTCCGGCGAATGGAGACCGGCGTGGCTGCGCGTGTTCGGCGAACAAGGGCGATTGATCGCCATCGCGGAGCCGATCGTGCCGCGAACCTACCGGCCCATCGTCGTGCTGGAGACGAGCGCGTAGAAAAATTGCTGCGTGCGAGAGCCTGCCGCTACTGCTGCGGCGGCGGGGTAGGCGGCGGAGCGGTCTGCACCGGAGGCTGCTGTTGCTGTTGGTCGGGCGGCGGGCCCCCCACCGGCGGCTGTTGCGGGGCGGGCGGCGGAACTCCACCCAGATTGCCTTGCGCCGGGACCACCTGCGTGCCACCCACGGCTCCCGCCGCGGTACCTTCGGGAGCTCCCTTCCCGGCGTAAATCAAATGATCCTTGCGTTCCGATAGGCGCACCAAGCGCGGCGTGACCAGGATCAGCAGTTCGGAATCCATGTTCTGCGGGGTAATTGTGCTGGCAATCAAACCCGCCCCGGGTATATCTGCGATGCCTGGCGTTCCGGAAATGGTGTTGGTGAGCTCCGCTTGGAGAAATCCTGCCAGCGTCGCGGTTTCGTTTTCCTTCAAGCGCACGGTTTGCTCCACGGCCTGCGTGCTGATCACCGGAATATTGTTGAAGCTCTGGCCGGTAAGGCTGCTGATGTCGAAATTCAATTGCAGGGTTACTTCATCGCCGGGGTGAATGCGCGGAGTGGCCTTCACCTTCAATCCGATATCGAGATACTCGACGCCCGGGAAAGGCGTGTTCGCGAGGGGATTGCTAAGTCCGGAGAACGTGGAAGAGTTCAGCGTGACGGTCACGTCGTTCGCGGTGTTGTTGGCGGTGACGGCGTCGGGAATGCCGTCGCCGTTGAAATCCGCAGAGGCAACGGAGACCGGGCCGGTGTCGACGGGCAGTTCGAGATTAGGGCCGAAGAGCGCGTTACCCAAGTTGAGCAGGATGGACATGGCGTTGTCGGCCTTATCGGTTACGAGAAGGTCGGGGCGGCCATCGACGTTGAGGTCAGCCACGGCAATCGAAGTGGGTGTGTTGCCCACGGGAGGCGCGGGAATGGAAGCCGGAGTGAAGGTGCCGTCGCCATTACCCAGAAGAATCGAAACGGTGTTGTCGGTTTGGTTGGCGATGGCGAGGTCGAGAAAGCCGTCACCGTTGAAGTCACCGGTGGCGACGAAGACGGGATCGACGCCGGTGGAGAACTGAAGATTCGAGCCGGTTCTAAAAGTGCCGTCGCCGTTGCCGAGAAAAATCTGAACGAGGTTCGAGCCCGCGCTGGTGACGGCGAGGTCGACATCGCCGTCGCCGTTGAAGTCGGCAGCGGCAAGGGCCGTGGGGTTGAAGCCGCCAGCCAAAGCGAAATTGACAGCAGGCAGGAAAGTTCCGTCGCCGTTGCCCTGCAGAATGGAAATTGTGTTGTCGCCCTGATTGGCGACGGCCAAATCGATGTTCTGCGGGTTGGCATTATGAAAGTTTGCGGCGACAACGGAGACCGGCTTGTTGCCGACGGCCAGATCGAACTTGGGCTGCAAGGTGCCGTCGCCGTTGCCGAGGAGCACAGAAACAACGTTGGCGGTATTGTCGGCCACGGCGACGTCCAGGAATTCATCGTGCACGGGTGCCGCAGTGTTGGCGTTGAACTGCCCAGTGGCGATCCACACCGGATCGGTATTGGTAGCGTAAGGCACGGGCGCCGGAAACGTGCCGTCACCGTTGCCGAGAAGGACGGCAACCGTGTTGTCTGTGGAGTTGGCAACGATTATATCGTTCGTGCCGTTGTCACGAAGACTGCCGGTCGCGACGAAAGACGGCGCCTGCCCGGCTGCGTAATTGGTGGCCGGGAAATTCTCGGCGACAATGCTGGGAACGTTGCCGCCGGGTCCGGCCAAGCTGTTCGAGAAAGTCGCGAGAGATACTGGATAGCGTTCGCCGACGAAGAATGTGGCCGGCTGACCGTCCTTGGCGCGAAGGAGAATGCGGCGGCCCTGCTGCACGACCGACAGCATCTGCGCGAAATTCGCGGCGGCGCCGGGCAGCGTGACGAGGAAGGTGCTTTTCCCACCCCCGATGGCGATCACCGGAGGAATCAGAGTGGCCGGGCTTACTGTTCCGGTGCCGAGCAGCGAGGTGATTTGCGTGGCCGTCAAACCGGAAAGCGCGGAAGGCGTGCCGAAAACCTGGGTGATCACGCTCACGAGCCCGGCAAACGACGACTGCGCCTCCTGAATCTGCTGGGGGCTGAGCGAATATATGGTCGCGCTCGAGGGCGGAGTGATGCCGAGGTTTAGAGCGGAGGTGCGGTCAATCTCCAAGACTTCGATCTCGAGCACGAGTTCACCGCTGGGCTGCTCGAGGTCGTCCAGCAGGTCGGTGGCCACGGCGAGCGACTGGGGCGACGCACGAAGCGTTATGGTATGGGTGCGCGTATCGAGTTGCGAGCGGGTGATGCCGGTGACGTCGCGTACCACGCGCAACAACTCGGTCATCTGCTCGGGAGTCTCCGCGGCAGGGAGCAAGATGGTGCGAACGGCGGAGACGTCATAGTCGCGGCGCTTTTGCGCCGTGTCGTCGGTGACGAAAAACAGATGCGCCGACAGCGGACGCCAAAACGTCGCGGTCTGGCTGCCGAGCAGACGCGCGGCTGTCGGAAAATCAACGTCCGTCGCGCGAAAACGGATCTGGCGGCCGCGCAGGTCGACATCAAACGCGACTTCCACGCCGAATTGCTTGGCCAACTCCTCGTAAGCGCTTTCGGTGTCTCCGCGAAAGTCGAAAGTTTTCGTCCCGGTCTGAAAAGCTAGTTTCGGCGGGGCCGTTAAATCAGGCTCGGTAACGATGGTTCGTGGCTGGTCCGGCTCCGCAGCGCTCAACTCCGCGAGGCGCTCGCGCACGATCTCATCCGAAGGGTCGATGTAGCTGGCGGAGAGGAGTTCCCGGCGCGCTTCGTCCAGGCGGCCGGAAATCGCATCGCGCTCCGCGGCGTCCACTCGCGCCTGCACCAGGCGGCTCTTGGCAATTTCGCGATGGAACACGTATTCGCGCGAGTTAGGCGAAAGTTCGGCGGCGTCCGAGTAGTCCGTGTAGGCGGTTTGCCAATCGCCGGCTTTCTCGGCGGCGACTCCGAGCTGGTACGCCTCTTTTGCCTTCTTCGGATCGGGCTTCGCCGTCGCGGGGGATGGAGTTGCGGCGGGTGTAGTTACCGCAGAGATCGGCTGCTGTTGACCCTGCTTCGGCGCCTGCGGGGAGGCAGCTTTGATCGATGCGCTGAGGCACGCGACCAGAGCAGCCGCGGCGACAATGGCCGCGCAATACCAGGGCCGAGACCGGAAGCGCGGCGACCTCAAATTTGTCGTGCGAACGGACATAAGGACGTTTAGATGCGTATTGTACAAGGAGCGGCAACGCAAGATGCGGCCGGAGTGGAAGATGTCACAGCAAGTTAACAGCCCGGACAGCCCGCCTGGCGTCCGCGCAAACGAACGCTCAGGCGTTGAAATCCCTTGCGCTTAGGCCTTCCGAGCAATACACTGTAATCGTACTTGTAACTGAGTTACAACTGAGACCGGCAGCTAAATGATGCAACCGAGCCGGCGAAATGGTGTGTTCGGGATCGAATGCTCTCTGCTCTCCTGGTAGCAATCCGCGAAGGTGTAGAAGCCGCGCTCATCGTCGGCATTGTACTCGTTTATCTCAAGCGAAGCGGGCGAAGTGCGTTAAGGGGATACGTGTGGGCTGGCGTGGCGCTGGCGGTGGTGGCGAGCGTCGGGGCGGCGGTGCTGCTCGAGCGATGGGCGATCAACGAGGACGGGTTCGAAGGGCTGTTGATGCTTTTGGCCTCCGTGTTGGTCGTGACCATGATCGTGTGGATGAACCGCGTGGCGCGGACGCTGCGGAAAGAGATCGAGCAGCGCGTGGAGGCGTACGCGCAGAAATCAGCGAGCGCGGCGGGCTGGGGCATCGGGGCGTTCGTGTTTTTCATGGTGGTGCGCGAGGGAGCGGAGCTGGTGCTGATCCTGCGCGCCGTGGAGCTTTCGAGCGCCGGAGTGCAGGTGTGGATCGGAACCGCGTTGGGTATCGCTATTGCTGTGGCGGTGGGGGCTTTCTTCTTCGAGGGCACGCTGCGAGTGCCGCTCGCATCGCTTTTTCAGCGGCCACCAGCCTGATTCTGATGGTGGTGGCGTTTCAGCTGGCGCTGACGGGCGTGCACGAGCTGAGTGAAGCGATGTGGATCTGGTCGAGCAAGTGGGAGATGGCCACGATCGGGCCCATCGTGCGCAATGAGGTTTTCTTTTTTGCGGTGATTCTAGGCGTAGCGGCGCTGCTGGTGTTGCGCGAATGGTTTGGCGCGCGCGGCGCCGGCGAACGACAAGAGCGATTTGAATCCCGCTGAGCGGCGCATGCGCGAATGGGAACTTCGCAGGCAGCGGCGCTGGAGTTTCGCGGCGGCGATTCTGTGCGTCGCGTGGTGGTCTCACTGGCGGCGGAATTTGTCTACGCGCATGCCGCGAACGCGCCCGACGCCGGCGAAGACCGTCGATGCGGCCAGAATGGGCAAGTGCACATTCCGCTTTCGGAATTGACGGATTGCGAGCCTGCATTTTTACACCGCGGACGTGAACGGCACGGTGATGCGATTTCTCGTGGTGCACCAGACCAACGGCGACTACGTGACGGCGCTCGACGCCTGCCAGATTTGCGGCGCGCGTCGGCTATCGGCAGGAGGGCCAGAACGTGATCTGCCGGAACTGCGGGGCGTCGATTTATATTCCTTCGATCGGCACCGCGGGCGGATGCAATCCGATTCCGGTGAAATCCTCGGTGGACGGAGGCGAAGTAGTTGTCGACCTCTCCGCGTTGGCTAGCTCCAACGCCCTGGTTCATCCCTAACAATGTTTGCGCGGCTTGTAGGCGAATCGTTCGTCCGCAATCCGCGCCGCAAAATACTTACCGGCGCCGCGCTGGCGCTAGGCATGGCCGTGGCAACCGCCACGCTGACGGTGGCGCTGGAAGTCGGCGACCGCATGGCGCGCGAATTCCGCAGCCTGGGCGCGAACTTGCTGGTAACTCCGGAATCCGACACGCTGCCGCTGGAAATCGGCGGAGTGGACTACCGCCCGGTGGACGAGGGCGCCTACCTGAACGAAGCGGAACTCGGCAAGCTGAAAACAATTTTCTGGCGCCACAATATTCTGGGGTTCACGCCGTTTCTGGATGTTCCGGCTGGTAGATCGCGGGCCAGCCTGCGACGTTGATCGGGACATGGTACGAGCACGAGGTGCCAGTGCCGGACGGCACGAAGTTCAAGACCGGTTTGAGTGCGACGCATCCGTGGTGGAAGATTCAGGGCCGCTGGTTCACGGACGGCGCGAACGAAGCGGTAGTCGGTGCGGCGCTGGCGGCGAAAGATCCCGGCCACATTCGGCGTCGGCCGGACAATTCAAGTCGCGCGCAGCGAAGCAGCAGGCGGCGCTGTGTCACTCGAAGTGACGGGAATCGTTTCGACCGGCGACGCCGAAGACAATGCCGTGCTGGTGCCGCTTTCGGTGGCGCAGGAAATCTCCGGACATCCCGGGCAATTGCGGCAGCTTTTCGTGAGCGCGCTGACCAAGCCCGCGGACGCGCTGGCAGAGCGCGATCCGCACTCGCTCACTCCCACGGAATACGACCGCTGGTTCTGCTCGCCCTATATTTCATCAATCAGCTACCAGATCGAGCAGGTGCTGCCGGGAACGGACGTGCACGCCATACGGCGCGTGGCGGAGACCGAAGGCCGCGTCCTTTCGCGCGTGAGCACACTGCTGTGGATCGTGACCATCGCTGCACTGATCGCAGCAGGGCTGGCGGTGGGCGCAACGGCGGCGACGACGGTGCTCGAGCGGCGAGGCGAAATCGGAATCATGAAGGCTATCGGGGCGACGAACTTCGTAGTCGTCGCCATTTTCCTCGCCGAACAATTGATGCTGGCGATGGGCGGCGGCGTATTGGGCTTTGTCTTGGGCGCGGGCCTGGGGCACGTGCTGGGCACGAGCGTATTCGGCACGCCGGCGGCGGCGCGCATCGTTTTGCTGCCCGTGGTGCTGGGGCTCGCGGCAGTGGTGGCGGTGATGGGTAGCTTCATTCCCTTGTGGCGCGCGGCGCATTTCAATCCCGCGCCGGTACTGAGGGGCGAATAGTGTTCGCGCGGCTGCTGTGGAAGATGCTGCGGGGAAATCCGGGCAGGATGGCCGTGGCGCTGATCGCGGTGATCAGCGGCGCGGCGGTTATTTCCGCGCTGCTGAATCTGCAGTTCGACATCGAGCGGAAATTGACGCAGGAATTCCGCGCGCTGGGGCCGAACGTGACCGTCGCTCCCGAGCAGGGCGAGCAGGCGCGCGATGCTTCAGCAGCCTCTCCCGTGCTGATGGATGAAGCGGCTGTGGCGCGGGCGATCGCGGAAACGCGCACTCCGGAACTCGCCGGAGCCGTTCCGTATCTGTACGTCGTCGCGCGCGTGGGCGATACGCCTGTGGTCGTCGCCGGGACAAATCTGGAAGAGGCGCGGCGGATCGAGCCGACCTGGAAGCTGGAGGGCAACGCCGCCGGCCAAAGTTGGGTGGGCCGAAACGTGGCGCGGCAGTTGAAGCTCACGCCGGGCAGTCAAATCGAATTGAAATATCAGGGGCGCAGCGCGCCGCTGACGGTGGGCGCGATACTCGACTCCGGCGCGGCTGAGGACAACCAGATTTTTGTGGACCTGGCAGCGGCGCAGCAACTGGCGGACAGCGGGGGCCAGATTGAAGTCGAGCAGCTGCGGGTCGAGGGGAACGCGCCAGCGATTGCGGCGTATGCGGAGAGGCTGGGCACTTCCCTTCCCGGTTATGATGTGCGGCCGCTGCGGCAGGTGACCGAAGCGGAGGGAAATCTGCTGCGGCGCACGCGACTATTGATCGTGTCCACGGTGGTGTTGATTCTGGCACTGACCGCGCTGTGCGTGCTTGCGACCATGGCGGCGCTGGCGATGGAGCGGCGCGAGGACGTGGGATTGATGAAGGCGCTGGGTGGATCGATTTCGCGGATCGTTGCGCTGTTTCTGGCCGAGGTCGGCGTGCTGGGAGCAATGGGCGGGGCGATCGGATGCCTGGCCGGTTACGCGCTGGCGGGGTGGATGGGCGAGCGCGTGTTCGCCGCGGCCATCACCCCGAGGTGGCAGATTTTTCCGCTGACCGTGTTGATGATGGCGGCGGTGGCGATGGCCGGCGCTTTGCCGTTGCGCCGATTAGGACGCGTGAAGCCGGCAGTAATTCTGCGGGGAGAGTAGGGGAGAATCGGTGACAGCGCTCGTAGAAATCGAGAACCTGCGAAAAGAGTTTGGGAGCGTGCGCGCGCTCGACGGCGTGTCGTTCCGCGTGGAGTCCGGCGAATGGATCGCCATCATGGGGCCGTCGGGTTCGGGCAAGACGACGCTGATCAATATATTGGGCGGCTTGGACACGCCGACGTCGGGGCGCGCGATGGTCGACGGCACCGATGTAGCGCGGCTGGATGAGGCTGGGCTGACGCGCTTCCGCGCGGAAAAGATCGGGTTCATTTTTCAGCAATTCCACCTGGTGCCGTATCTGACCGCAGTCGAAAACGTGATGCTGGCGCAGTATTTCCACAGCACCACCGACGAGAACGAGGCGCGCGAGGCGCTGCGGCGGGTGGGATTGGGCGACAGGCTGGAACATTTGCCGACGCAGCTTTCCGGCGGCGAGCAGCAACGCGTGGCCGTGGCGCGCGCGCTGATCAACCATCCCAAGCTAATTTTGGCCGACGAGCCCACCGGCAACCTCGACGAAGCCAATGAGGAAATCGTGATCCGGCTGCTGCGCGAGTTGCACGCAGAGGGTCACACCATTCTAATGGTGACGCACGCGCCGTCGATCGGGCAGCTGGCGGACCGCAGAATCGAGCTGGCGCACGGGCGCCTGACGCAGATCACCGAGATTTCGGCGGAAGAGGAAGTGCGCTTCGATCACGTACTGGAGCAGGTGTGGATTTTCGACGAGGAAGGCGTGACTCCGGAGCTGGCGCGCATGCGCGAAAGCGGCGTGCAGGATAGCGCGGGAGTGATTACGCGGCTGAAGGATCTGGGATTGCTCGAGCTTCGCAAGAACGAAGTAGCGCTCACTTCGCATGGGAAGAGCCGTGCGCGCGACATCGTGCGGCGGCGCCGACTAGCCGAGCGCCTGCTCACCGATACATTTTCGGTGGCGGAATCGGAAGCCGATTCGCACGCCTGCAAATTCGAGCACATCATTAGCCCCGAACTCGACCAGCGCATCTGCACGTTTCTGGGGCATCCCAAAACTTGCCCGCACGGGAATCCCATTCCCGCCGGGCAGTGCTGCCCTCCGCGCTAAACCCAGAACCCTCTGTGCCACGCAAGAATCTGCGTCGGTCGTGGCTTTATGTTCTCACGTAGCGCCGGGGCCTTCAGCTCGGGAGCTTTTGTCCCGAGCGGATTCCGCGCGCGGCCTGCAGGAACGCGGCTCGATGCGAAGATGCCGCGCTAAAGCGCGGCGCAACGAAACCGCATCCGAATCCGGAGCGAAACAGGCTTGCTCCGAGTCGGCCTGGGCGTCAGGCTCCCGTCAGAAATTCGTACTGCGCTTTGCTGAGTGGCACCACCGAGAGCCGACCCTGGCGGACAAGGGGAGAATCGGCGAACAGCTTGTGTGCTTTCACCTCGGCGAGGGTGACGGGTTTGGCGAGAGCCTTCCCTGCTTTGATTTCCACTACCGGACTCTTGGGATTGGACGCGTCCACCGAGACAACCGTCGCCATGCCCACGGCGCTTTTGCGATCCGCGGTCTCGTAAATCACCAGTCGCGCCCCGGGAGCCATTTCCCGCAGATTGCGCAACGCGACGGGATTCGAAACTCCGTCCCATTCGGTTGCGCCGTCGCGCTTTAAATCTTCAAACGAATATTCGGACGGCTCGGTCTTAAGCAGGTAGTAGTCGGCCATGGCGCCCTCTCGTCTATAGGAGTGCGAAACGCGGTCTATTCTACCTGTTAGAATGGAATTCGCATGCCGCTACCGATAGACACTCGAAAAAAGCCGACGGAAGTGAAGGTGCACGTATCGACCGGCGAGGGCGTGGAGATCGTCTGGTCGGACGGACACAAGAGCCGCTACGATTTTCCGTATCTGCGCGACCATTGCCCGTGTGCGATGTGCAACGAGGAGCGGCAGAAGAAAGACGAGGATCCGGCCAAGTTCGCCGCCAGCGCTTTGCTGCCGATGTATAAGCCCAAGGTGAAGGCCGACCGCGCGACAGCCGTCGGCAATTACGCTATTCAAGTGGATTTCTCCGACGGGCACACGACGGGAATTTACAGCTTCGACAGCCTGCGGGAAATGTGTCCATGCGATGCGTGCGCGAAGGAGTTTCGCAGCGCCAAAGTAGCCGAAGGCTAGGGACTGGACTCGGTCTCGGAGCTGGCACTTCGCAGTAGGTAAACGCTGGCGACCAAGCCTCGCAACACCAGAGCCGCCCCGGCGGCGCACAAAAACAGGGCGGTGTAGCGTACTCCGGCCACGGCGATTCCAACCACGGCGGCGCCCAATACTGCGAGCGAGACGGCCTGGACAATTTGCAGGAATCGAGATGGGTTCTGTTTCGCTCGCATTCCGCCTCGGAAGCCCCAATAGAGCAATACGGCGCCCAGCACGATAAACACGGCGGGACGGCCCGGTCGGCCGACGCGCCCGGTGATGGCCAGGAGCATGAGCAGTCCGCCGAGAAGAAACATGAGGAATTCGCTCAAGAGCCGGAACAGTTTCGCGGGGTTCATGGAATGATTCTCGGGCGATCTTTACTTGGCGATCTCGGGTGATACCCGGCCGCGCGGGATTATCGCGCACAGTAGTCTTTGGAGCAATCGGCGTTTCATGCTTGCCGGAAGTGCTACAATCTGGCCGCTTCCGAGCGGAATCTTTCGGCGTTCAGAAGTATCCAATTGCTAGGGTGGGATAGGGTTAGCACAGGGGGAAATCGTGCATAAGGTAATCATCATCGGTAGCGGTTGCGCGGGCCTGACCGCCGCGATCTACGCGGCGCGCTCCGACCTGAAGCCGCTGGTGCTCGACGGCTACGAGCCCGGCGGGCAGCTGGCGCTGACCACCGAAGTCGAGAATTTCCCCGGTTTTCCGGAGGGCATCCTGGGCCCGGAATTCATCGAGCGCGCGCGCAAGCAGGCGGAGCGGTTCGGAGCGGAGTTTCGGGCCGGCGTGGTGACGTCTGTGGACTTGAGCCGCAGGCCGTTCAAAGTGATCGCGGCCAAGGAAACCTACGAAACGGAGACGCTGATCGTGGCCGCGGGCGCTTCAGCACGAATGCTGGGTCTGCACGCCGAACGCGAGCTCCTGGGGCGCGGAGTCTCCACTTGCGCCACCTGCGACGGAGCCTTTTTCCGCGATCGCGACATCGTGGTGGTGGGTGGTGGCGACACAGCGATGGAGGAAGCGACGTTCCTGACCCGGTACGCCAAGACCGTGACGCTGGTACACCGGCGCAACGACTTCCGCGCGTCGAAAATCATGCTGGATCGCGCGCGCGCCCACGAAAAGATCAAGTTCCTCACCCCCTACGTGGTGGAAGACATTCACGACCTCAGCGCCAAGTCGGTGGAAGTGATTAAACTGCGAAACACGGAAACGGGCGCGACTCAGGAGATTACGGCGGCGGGGCTGTTCGTGGCTATCGGGCACGATCCCAATACCAAGGTGTTCAAGGGCCACCTCGATATGGACGAAAACGGCTACCTGCTGACGCACGATGGGCCGAAAACAAGCGTAAGCGGAGTTTTTGCCGCCGGCGACGTGCAGGATCACCACTATCGCCAGGCCATAACGGCTGCCGGTTCGGGCTGCATGGCAGCCATCGAAGCGGAACGGTACCTCGCCGCGGAAGAAAAATAATCTTCAGGCCCTGTAGCTCGCCTGTCCCCCGATTGAAGCTCGGGCCGAACGGCATTAGAATTACTGCGAGCGCCTGTTAAGCTTCTGCGCCATATGCTTGCTGCTACTGGAGCGACGAACATGCGGAAACAATCGATCAGACGATGGCTGGCCCTCGGTATCCTCGTGGCCCTTTGCGGATGCCAATCAAAAACGGGCTCGAGCTCTTCCGGGGCGGGCTCCAATTCCTCGGATTCTAATTCAGCCACCAACGGGCAACCAGCGCCCGCGGCGGAGCCGACGCCACCGCCGCCTCCGCCTCCCCTCGTAGTGGACGCCGGCACGCAATTCACTGTGACCATCGACCAGACCGTCAGCACGAAAACGAATTCGTCCGGCGACCGCTTTGCTGCGTCTCTAGCCGAACCGGTTACAGTCGACGGCGTAGTGGCGTTGCCCAAAGGCACGACCGCCAGCGGCACGGTGACGACGGCCGCGCAGGCGGGCCGCGTCAAGGGCAGTGCAACGCTGGCCATCACGCTCGACTCGTTGACTGTGAATGGAAAGACGTACTCCATCGCAACCTCTACCTACCAGCAAACCGGCAAAGGTCGCGGCAAGAGGACGGCCATTGGCGCCGGCGGCGGAGCGGCGGCGGGCGGCATCATTGGCGGGGTCGCGGGCGGCGGAAAGGGAGCCGTGATCGGCTTGCTGGCTGGAGGCGCCGCGGGAACTGCGGGAACGGCTTACACCGGCAACCGCGATCTTTCGATCCCCGCGGAAACCCGAGTCCACTTCAAGCTGACGCAGCCGCTGAGCGTTCCGCAGGTGGATCAGCCCGCGCAAAGCACTCCGGCGCAGCAATAGGTCCGAACGAAGCGAGCAATTTCACAAATCCACAACTTCGAGAAAGCCCCAAGACCCGTGGTACTTGGGGCTTTTGGTTTTCAGGGCCGGTTGGCTTCCGCTAACCGTTAGCCAATGGATTCGCCGGGCTTGAGGTCGAGGATTTGCAGACCGGCTACATCCTCGGTGAGCTTGCGGAGCGCTTCCGGTCGGCCGGTGAGCGCGGGGAATGTCCCGAAGTGCATGGGCACTACGTAACGGGCGCCGAGCAGCCGGATGGCCAGCGCCGCTTCGCGAGGACCCATGGTGAAGTGGTCGCCGATGGGGAGTAGCGCAAGTTCGGGGGCGTAGAGTTCGCCGATCAGCTTCATGTCGCCGAAGACTGCTGTGTCGCCCGCGTGATAAACCGTCAACCCGCCGGGCAAACGGATGATGTAGCCGCAGGCCTCGCCTCCATAAATAATCTGGTCGCCATCCTGAATGCCGCAGGAGTGGATGGCGTTCACCATGGTCACTTCGATCTCGCCCACCTTCTGCGTGCCGCCTTTGTTCATGGCGCTGGTTTGCGTAACGCCCTTGGATTCCAGCCACGCGCAGGTTTCAAAGATGCCCACGACTTGCGGCTTGAATTCTTTGGCGAGGGTGACGGCGTCGGCGATGTGGTCGAAGTGGCCGTGGGTGATGAGCATCGTGTCGATGCGGTCGAACTTCTTGAGCGCGTCGGGACAGGCGGGATTCGTCTGCACCCAGGGATCGACCACGATCACTTTTCCGCTGGGAGTGGTGATGCGAAAGGTTGCGTGGCCCTGCCAGGTTAGTTTGTTTCCGCGCGTCGGCAGCATGATGGTTTCTCCCTGATGAGAATTGATGGACAGAAGCGGCTTTAGTCGCCCGCCGGCAGCCGCGGCGCGACAGCGGCACCGCTGGTCTTCGATAGAATCAAGCGGATGGCTTGCTCGAAGTCGTCCTTCGATTTTTGTCCCACAAAAGAAGTGGCGATGCGCCCGTCGCGCCCGTAAAAGACAGTTTCCGGCATGGTGCCCTGCCAGTTTGGATTCACGCCTTGGTAGAAGGAGTCCAGATCGATGCCGGGTTTCTGACGAATGTTCGGGAAGCCCGGGCGGTTCTGCGCCAGAAAATGGCGTACCAGATTCATGTCTGCGTCGTCGTCCATGTTAACGCCGAAAACGGCCAGTCCCTGCGGCGCGTATTGGCTGGCCAGCTTCACGATCATGGGATATTCGGCCCGGCAAGGCTCGCACCAGGTAGCCCAAAAAGTCACCAGAACGGGCTTGCCGCGGTACTTCGCCAGATACTGCTGGTAGCCGGCGAGATCCACGAGTTGCAGAGCGGGCGCGGCAGCGGGCTTCGGAGGAGTGTTCTGCGCCCGGCCGACCAGTGCGACAGAAACCAGAATGCATACGGCGAAAGCAAAGGCGCGCAACCGGCAGTAGTTCATCAAATCCTCCTCGGTCATTTTACTGGTAGCGCGTGCAGGGGGCAATGTTCCCTCGAAGATGGCGGGACAGTTCGATTGATGCGTTTGCCAGACCCCTCAGCGTGCTAGGGTACTGCGCGTGAGCGAGAGCCAACGCGACGCTGGGCTGGTGCGCGCAGTCGGAAAGTGGGGACTGGCGGCGAGCGTCGTTAATATTGTTGTGGGCGCGGGCATTTTCGCAGTGCCAGCGGCACTGGCGGCGAGCATCGGTCCGTATGCGCCCGTGGCCTTTCTCGTATGCGCGTTGGCGATCGGCTCGGTCGCCATCTGCTTCGCAGAGGGTGGCAGCCGGATACCGACGAGTGGCGGAGCCTATGGCTATATCGAAGCAGCCTTTGGCCCGCTCGCGGGCTACGTCGCCGGCACGCTACTTTACTTGGCAGATGCGCTTGCGTGCGGCGGCGTCTCGGCGGCGCTGGCCAGCGTAGCCGTGAGCGTGCTGCCGCCGCGCTTCGCAGCGCCGGTGCACGCGACAGTGATTGTCGGCGTGATCGGCGGCATTGCGCTGGTCAACACCGGGGGCGTCGCGCGCGGCGCGCGCCTGGTGAGCGCGTCGACGATGGTGAAATTGATACCACTCGCGATTTTCGTCATCGCCGGTGCGGGCGCCATCCATCGTGCGAACTTCGTGCAAACGGTAGCGCCCAGCACGGCAGGCCTGGGCCGCGCGTTGATCCTCTCTCTGTTCGCGTTCACCGGCATGGAGACACCGCTATCGGCCAGCGGTGAGGTGGAGAATCCGGCGCGCAACATTCCGCGCGGGCTGGCCATGGGGATGGGTTCGGTGACGCTGCTGTACATCGCGATTCAGGTGATCGCGCAGGGAATTCTGGGCCCGGCGCTGGCGCATTCTACGGTGCCGCTGGCCGATGCCATGGCTCGAATAAGCCCGGCGCTACGAGTTCTGATGCTGGGTGGGGCCGCACTTTCAATGTTCGGCTGGATCAGTTGCGATGTCCTCGGCACCCCGCGCGTCCTGTTCGCTTTCGCGCGTGACGGATTGTTGCCGCGCGCGCTGGGACGGGTGCATCCGCGCACTCATGCGCCGCATGTCGCCATCCTGTGCTACGCGGTGCTGGCCATCGGGCTCGCCTTAACTGGAACCTTCGCGGAGCTCGCGGTGCTTTCCACGCTCGCCACCGCCGCCCTATATATCGGAGGCTGCGCGGCGGCCTGGCAGCTGGCACGCCGTGGCGTGGCTCTGGCTGGGCCGCCGCTGAACTTTCGCTGGCTGGGAGCCGCGATGGTGGCCGGCATCGGCAGCATGTTGGTTCTGATTGGTCTGGCTTCACGCGCGGAAGTCGTGGGCTTGGTAGGGGTTGTCATCATCAGTGGCCTCATATACGTGCTGCAGACCCGTAACCGCAGCAAACCTCAACGGTGAACTGTTGCATCTTGTAGGCCCTAAGATTTGGTATACAATTGACGCGAGTATTTGTGAGGCTGTAGGCCGTATTGAGTACGCGTAAATCCGAATAGTCTTCCTCTAGGAGAGCTAAATGGCGTACGTGATTGCCGAGCCGTGCATCGGTACGAAGGACAGCGCCTGTGTGGACGTCTGCCCGGTGGACTGCATCCACCCGCGCAAGGATGAGGCGGATTTCGAGGCCGCAAAGCAGCTCTATATCAATCCTGACGAATGTATCGACTGCGGCGCCTGTGTCCCGGTCTGCCCGGTCACGGCCATCTTCGCGTTGGAAGACCTCCCGGAAAAATGGGCCAGCTTCGCCCAGGAAAATACCGGCTATTACAAGAAGTAGGCTTGCTCCGAGTCGTCGAGAGCATGTCCTGGAATTGAATTCCAAGCGCGGCGGAGCAGCTTCCGCCGCGTTTGCTTTTTCAAAGTCCACGCGGTTTCGCGTGGATTCATAAAAGCGTCCAGAAGCATCAGCTTTTCCGGCTTGCGGCTTTTGCGAAACACGCTATTCTGTCCAGTCGTTCGAGAGGATCGCCGTTGCGCAAATTCGAGTTGGTGCTGATCATCCACGCGCATCAGCCGGTTGGCAATTTCGACGACGTTTTCGAGCGCTCCTACCAGCAAGCCTACCTGCCGTTTGTCCAGGTGCTGCAGCGCCACCCCGGAGTCCGGCTGGGCCTGCACTATTCCGGGCCGCTGCTGGAGTGGATCGAGCGCGCTCATCCGGAATATTTCGAGCTGCTGCGCGGCCTGGTAAAAAAGAAGCAAGTGGAGATCCTGGGCGGCGGATTCTACGAACCAATCCTCGCGGTTATTTCGCCGGAGGATCGCCACGAACAGATCACGCGGCTCGCCGCCTACATCGACCGTCATTTCGGAGCCCAGCCCGGCGGTGCTTGGTTGGCCGAGAGGGTCTGGGAGCCGCAGCTTCCCTCGTCGCTCGCGCGCGCGGGTGTGGACTACGCCCTGGTCGACGACAATCATTTCCTCGGCGCCGGTTTCGAAACCAATCAGCTGTACGGATACTACCTGGCCGAAGATTTGGGCCACGTAGTGAAGTTGTTGCCCGGCCTAAAGGAGCTGCGCTACCTGCTTCCCTTCCGCCAGCCCAAGGACACCACGGAATTTCTCGCCGCCTGCGCGAAAGCCTATCCCGGAGGCATCGCCGCCATGGGCGACGACCTGGAAAAATTCGGAGTGTGGCCGGGAACGAACCAGCTTTGCTACGCCGACGGCTGGCTCGATCAGTTCTTCACCGCCATCGAGCAGAGTTTCGACTGGCTCGCGACGTCGACGCCCGGCGACGCCGTTGCGTCGCACTCCCCGCTGGGGCGCGCCGACCTGCCGACCGCCTCCTACACGGAAATGATGGAATGGTCGCTGCCCACGCAAGCCCGATCGCGATACCACAATTTGACAGAAGAGTTTTCCAAGCGTCCGGATGACTTGCCCTTTCTTCGAGGCGGCACGTGGCGGGGCTTCTTCAGCAAATACAGCGAATCGAATCTGCTGCACAAGAAAATGTTGTACGTTTCCCAAAAGGTGCGCCAACTCGATGAGAGCCGCAGGCGGGATAAGCCCTTCCTGGAGGCTCGCGAAGAGGCCAAGACTTCTCTGCTGCGCGGGCAGTGCAATGACGCATATTGGCACGGCGTTTTTGGCGGCCTTTACTCGCCGCATCTTCGCACCGCGGTCTGGAAAGCTTTAGAAGACGCGGAAACTATCGCCGATGGACTCACCCACCGCGCGCGGCACTATGTGGATGTGCAGAGGCTGGACTTTGAATCCGACGGGCGCGAAGAGATCTATTTCACGTCCGACCGCTATGCCGCACTGGTAGCGCCTGACGAAGGAGGCACAATCTCCGCGCTCGATTTTCGCCCGGCCAACGTGACGCTTATCAACTCGCTGAAGCGCCGGCCGGAGACCTACCACGCGCAACTGCGCAACCTGCCGGCGAAATCTTCCGGGGCGGTACAATCTATTCACGATCAGACGCGCACGAAAGAGGACGGCCTCGAGCGCTGGCTGCAGTACGACCGCTGGACGCAGCAGTCGTTCCGGTTGCTGCTCTTCGGCATGGGGAAAACGCAGCCAGATTTGAGCTCAATCAATCTGGAAGAGGATGCAACTCTGGCGGCAGGACGCTACGCAGTGAGCAATTTGTCGCCGGCAGGAGTGACCTTAACGTCGACCGATAGCCCCGACTGGACGGTGGAAAAAACGCTGTCCTTCGCTCCCACTGAGGGAGGGTTTGACATCGTCTGCGACGTAAAAGTGAAGCGGAAAGCGCCGGGCGAGGCCAGCGTGAACATCGGCGTTGAGGTGATCGTCAATTTTCTGGCGCCGTCGACGCCCGATCGCTATTTCGAGTCCGACGGGAAACGCTTTCCGCTACGGTGGACGGCAGCCGTGCCCGCCACGCTGTTGCGCGTGGTGGACGAATGGCAGCGAACCGCGGTGGCGATCGAAGCACCCGCAGCGCAGAGTTTTTGGATCGCGCCTATCGAGACGGTCTCCGAATCCGAGGACGGGTTCGAACGGGTCTATCAGGGATCGCAAATCGTCGCCGTCTGGCCGGCAGAGGTATCATCGGCCGCAAAATGGGAAGGGCGCCTGGTTTTCCGGGTAGCGCAACTCGTCGGAAAGACAGGCTGAAGACGAATTCGACGGAAGAAAAGAGGCTCGCAATGCCAGTTTCAAAAGAACTGCTGGAGATTCTGGTTTGTCCGCTGTGCAAGGCGCCGGTCAAACCGGTCGTAAGCCCACAGGGCGATCAACAGGGATTAAAGTGCCCGACCTGCCGGCGCGTCTACCCGGTGCGCAACGACATTCCGGTGATGCTGGTGGACGAAGCGCGCATAGATCCCGATTAACAGGCCCCTGCTAGCTTGCCTAATCGGGCGGGAAGCTGATGGACTGATCCCGGAATTCCACCCAGAGGCGCACCTCTTTTGTCTTACCCAGCTTGAGCATATCGTTCCTGTCCGGAAAGGGCTGGTAGGGATTTACGTCCAGCAGGATTTCCGCCGCCGACCCGTCCTTGAGGTGCGCCGGACGTCCCAAGCGGTAACTTTTCACTGGACCATAGTAGCCTCCGGGCCCCCAATCCTCCGTGAAATCCTGGAAGGAATAGGACGGCGACGGTTTCCAAATCTGATAAGCCCCCTGCAAGTCTCCCTTGGTCAGGTCGATGGCGAAGTGCCGGATGGTATTCACTTCCTTGTAATAAACCAACGGATACCAGAGGTAGTCCGGGAATACGAGCATGAAAACACCGATGGTAACGACGACGCCGATTGCCGTCAGGATGTAGCGCCGGATCTTGGACGGCGGATGGTACTCCGCCGGATTGAAAAGGGTCACTGTTCCCCTCGAATCTAGAATTGACGCTTGAACAGCAACATGGTCGAGCCAACCATCAACGCCGAGAAGCTTGTCAAAATTAGCACGTCGGCGGCGATTCCTTCAAAGCCCGTGTTCTTGATGGTCAGGTTTCGCAAGGCGTGCACAGTATACGTAAACGGATCGATCACCGAAATCCACCGGAGCCAGGGCGGAAAAGCCTCCGTCGGATAGACCGCGCCGGACGGAAAAAAGAGGAGCATGTTCAGCACACCGAAAATGGCGCGCGGCACGAGAGGGTCGTCGATCCTCACCATCACCAGAAACATTAGGCTGATCATAGCGATCGATGCCACCAAAATCACAAGAGCGATATAAAGCAGGCGCAGAGGGTCCCACAGGTGTGGAATCCCGGCGATCAACCCGCCGATGATGCATAAGCACATCCCGGCCATGAAGGCCTTTATCGTACCGGCGCCGATTAGGCCCGTGACCAGCTCCGTCTTCTTGATGGGCGTAAGCAAATAGCCCTCGTGGAGCCCGCGCTGCTTGTCGTCGATGTAGGTGATGCCACCGCCGATCATGGCGGTGATGAAAATGCCCATGGCCGTGGAGCCGGCAAGCAGATATTTGACATACTCGATGTAGGGATAGACCTCGACAACGTTCAGATTCACTTGGCCTTCGAGACGCGGCTGGACATCCGGCGCGTTGAAACTATCGGCCATCTGCTGGACGCGCTCGAGAATCGAGCTGGAGATAACCTGGTCACTATTGTCTTCGGTGAAGACGATACGCGGTCGGTCGTGCTGGTAGTAGCGCCTCGAAAACTCGTGGGGGATATCCACCACGCCGCGGACGAAGCCGCCGCGCAAGTCGTCGAGGGCGCGCGGCAGCGAGTCATAGTTGATCACGCGAAAGGTCTGCGGACCCGCGGATATGCCGTCGAACATCTCGAGGACGCGCCGGGACTCGACGGAATGATCCTCATCCACCACGGCGAGCGTGGCGCCCTTCACCTTTCCGCCGAAGGCGTAGCCCAGAACCACCAGCTGCACCAGCGGAAAAATCAGCGAGCTCAGCATGAGCGCGGGACTGCGGAAGAATTTCCGCATGTCGCGCTCGATGAGCGCCCCAACGCGAATCATTTTCACGGCAGTGCCTCCCCAGCGTATGCCCGGCAGTTGCAGAATGCTCGCTCGTCGATCCTACGGCTTCGCATTCTGGCCCTCCTTCTGCGGTGCGCCCAGCAGGATGCTTCCGGTGTAATGCAGGAACACATCGTCGAGCGTGGTGCTTTGCACCGTCACTTTTTTGACGGTCACCTTGCGCGCCCGCGCCAAATCCATCAGCGCAGCTACGGTGGCCGGGCCGTCATGCGATGTGATGTGTACCATGCCGTCTCGCGAGGTCGCCCCGGTGGCCTGCGCAAGGCCGCGGAGCTGTTCGTTCCAGTCCGCGGGCGCGCCCTCAAACTCCGCCTCGACGACTTCCGTCCCGGGCACGCTATCCTTCAGCCGAGCGGGCGTATCGAGCGCCGCGAGCTTGCCGTGATCGACGATGGCGATGCGGTCGCACAATCTGTCGGCCTCGTCCATATAGTGCGTGGTGAGCAAAATGGTCAGATCCGATTTGTCGCGCAGGATACGGATCATCTCCCACACGTTAGCGCGCGATACCGGATCGAGGCCCGTAGTGGGCTCGTCAAGAAACAGGATTTTCGGCGCGTGCACCAGTCCGCGAGCAATTTCGAGCCTTCGGCGCATGCCGCCGGAAAATGTCCGCACCAGCGCATCGCGAAACTTCAGCAGATCGACCGACTCCAGGAGCTGATCGATCAACGCATCGCGCCGGCTCCCGGGCACCAGGTAGAGCTTCGCGTGCACGACCATGTTTTCCTTGGCCGTCAATTCAGGATCGGACGTAAATGCCTGGGGAATCACGCCCAGAGTCTGGCGCACGCCGTCTGCGTCCGTACGAATGTCGTGACCCCCGATGCGCGCCGTGCCCGACGTGGGAGGCGTGAGCGTAGTCATCATGCGAATCAAAGTGGTCTTCCCCGCCCCGTTTGGACCGAGTAATCCGAAAATCTCCTGATGACGGACGCTGAAGCTGATGCCGTCGACGGCCGTAAACTCGCCGAACTTCTTCGTCAGATGGTCGACTTCAATCGCATCCATGTCAGGCAGTTTCCTCGGCAGCGCTCACAGCCGCGCAAACCAACTCTTGTGCTCTGGCGGCAGCAGCACCGTCGCGGTCATGCCGGTGAAAAGCCGGCGCCCATCATTCGGCACGGCGACTTTGATGGCGAACGTCTTGATGTCGCGCTTGGTGCGGCTAACGTCGCGCTGCGTGGCGTAGTCGCTTTCCACACCTTTGAAAAACACTTGCCCCTGCAGCATGTTTCCGGAAGGCAGCCGGATGCGCAGCGTCTGGCCGAACTGCACGGAGTCGATGTAGCTCTCCTCCACGTCCGCTCGTACCCACAGATGGTCAACATCCACGACCACCACGATGGGCGAGCCCTGCGCTACGACTTCACCTTGCTTCGCCACGCGGACGGAAACGATGCCGTCGATGGGCGAGTATATTTTTGTATAGTTCAGCTGCACTTCGGTTTCCGCTGCTGTAGCGCGCGCCTGTTCGAGCTGCGCCAGCATCGTAGTGACCTCGCTCTGCCGCACGTCCACCTGCTTGCGATTGGCCTGCGCAACATTCAGCGCAGCTTCTTGCGCCGAAACGGACTGTTCGAGAGCCTTCACGTTGGCCTGCGATGCCTTCAGCGTCGCTTCTGCGTGATCGCGATCTTGCGCCGCCGCCACGCCACTATCGAACAGCTTCTGCATGCGGTCGTAGTCCGTCTGATCGCGCCACAGTGTGGCCCGCGCCTGGTCGAGCTGTGAGCCGGTGGACGTCAGCGTAGCCTGCGCTTGACGCACCGAGGCGCCGGTCTGGTCCTCGGTCATTGAATAGTTGTGACCGGCTTCGCCGACCTGCGACTGCAAGCTTGCAACGTTTGCGCGCGATGCAGCCAGGCTCGCCTCCAATTCCTTGGGATCGAGCTCCGCGATCAGGTCACCCTTCTTCACTTCCGACCCCTCGTCCACGGTCAGATTCACGATGCGGCCGGTGATCTGCGGGCTGACAATCACTTCGTTGCCATCGACGATGCCTGTGAGTGGAATGTCCGAACCGTGAGGAGTGGTGAAGACGTAGAACCCCAGCGCGATTAGAAAAACGATACCGATCAGTACCAATGTCTTGCGGCCGGTCATCGAGATTTAGCTCCGATAGATTTGGCTTGGGACTTGTGTCCCGCCGGTTTCGCCGCCGGGGACTTTGTGCCCCGCAGCAGGACGCCATGATCCAAAAAGTCGAGTAATGCCCGCTTCCGGGCGGCTACGGCTTGTGGCGCGAGCAAATTGTGGCCGACTGCCTGGCTGAGAATGGGCGCGGCAGCAAAATAGGAAGTCGTCATTCCCATCGTGATCTGCGCCAACTGGTTCACGTCGAGCGTTCGAAATTCACGGGACGCCATTCCTTCGGAAAGAGTGCGTGCCAGCAACTGGTGCAACGGTCGGAAATATTCGCGCACCATCCAATCGAAGCGACCCGTCTCCATGGCCTCGCGCTGCACAAGACGCGGATAGTTCGGATGCGTGGCTAAAAAGTCAAAATAGCCGCTCACGATCTCCATGAGCTTCTCGCGCGCGGATAGGCTCTTCGGCGGCGCGAGCACGCGGCTGCGGAATTGGCGCAACAGATTCTCCAGAACCGCGCGATGCAATCGCCGCTTATTGCCGAAGTAGTAGTACAGCATCGCCTTGTTGGCGTGCGCCGCGAGCGCGATTCGGTCCGTGCGCGCCCCGGCCAGCCCCTGCGCGGCGAAGTGCTCTTCGGCAGCGTGCAGGATTCGCGAAGCCGTGGCCTGATCTTCCGTCTTTTTTCTTCCTCGGCTCATTTTTATGCTCATACCCGCGCGACATCCAACCTTCCACACCTATCAACTAAACAGTTAGTTTAGTCTGTGAGGAGCAGGGAGTCAAGGCCGCTAGCGCCCTAGGGGATCGGTTTCCGTCTTTCCGGTTCGGATGCAGACGTGGCAGACTTATGTCGCTGTCAGGAACCGAGGCGTCAATTGGGTAAGCTACAAAATCTGCTGTATCCCGCCGGAGTAAAGTTTAAGTGCCCGAACTGTGACCGAGCTATAGCTTATTACGATGTAGCTATCCACTTCGGCGAACGGTGTACCACAACACCATTCCGCTGTTCCACATGTCGCTTTGAGCTGTGTGTTTCCAGGGCCTATTCATGGTCCGTCATGATCGGCTGGACGCTGCTCGCCTTGGCGATTCCGTCGGCCCTGAGAATCGGCCCTTGGTTTCTCTGGCTCGGCGCCGTCGCTCTGCTCTGGATCATTCTCGGTTCGCTAGCGGGGGCATACATAAAGATCCTCTTTCCTCCGAAAATCATCCGTTACTATCCGGACGACCTTTCCCTCGATGTTCACCTCAGGCGCTAGTATCTCGCTATGCGTCGAGCGCGCCGCCGCTCCCGACGGGCAATTCGATCGAGTACTTCGTACGCGCTTTCTCGCGATGAAGGTCGAGCGCCAACTGGATGAGGCGGTCGATGAGCTTCGGATATGGCAGGCCAGAGGCTTCCCATAGCTTCGGATACATGCTGATGGACGTGAATCCGGGAATAGTATTTAGCTCGTTGATGAAAATCTTGCCGGTACGCCGCTCGAGGAAGAAATCGCACCGAGCCATCCCCGTGCCGTCGATGGCTCGGAACGCGCGCACCGCGTACTCCTGAAAAAGCTTGGCCTGCTTCTTGGTGAGCGGCGCGGGAATCACCAGATTGGTTCCCTGCTCCAGATATTTCGCCGTGTAATCGTAGAACTCGCGGTGGGGAACAATCTCTCCCGGCACGGAGGCCTGAATGTCATCGTTGCCCAGCACCGACACTTCAATCTCGCGCGCGCTCACCGCGCGTTCGACCAAAATCTTCAACGCAAACTCCCCGGCCAGATCCAGGCCGGCGGCGAGCTCCTTGGCCGACTTCACGCGGGTCATTCCGACAGACGAACCAAGCGTTGCGGGCTTTACGAAAACCGGGAAGCGGAATTTCTTTACACGCTTCAGCACGCCCGCGCGGTTGCGCTCCCACTCCCCGCGCGGTATGGCGAGGAACGGCACGATCGGCAGGCCAGCTTCCTTGAACAAGCGCTTCTGCACATCTTTATCCATGCCCACAGCCGAAGCGAGTACGCCCGTGCCCACGTAAGGCAGATTGGCGAGCTCGAGCAACCCCTGCACGGTGCCATCTTCACCAAACGTGCCATGCAGCACGGGGAACACAACATCCACCGTGACGCTCGGATGCCCTGCGCCCTGCGCCAGCGGAACTAAAGCCGACGCCGTCGGATCAGGCGGAAGTGAAACGCGCTCGCCGCTCTTCAGCACGTCCGAAAGCAATTTCTGCGCGCCCGTGCCGACCAGCCACCGCCCGTCCTTGGTGATGCCGACGGGAACCGCCTCATATTTTTCGGGGTCGAGCGCGCGGATCACAGAGGCAGCTGACGCGAGCGACACTTCATGCTCGCCGGAGCGGCCGCCGAAAAGGACGCCCACGCGCAATCTTTTTTGAAAGCTCACCGGCGCTCCCCTTCCGACGACTCGAGCAACTCGGCTAACTCTGGCCCACTTGCCTTCATACCGCCTCGCGATTTACAGGATTTTCTTGCCTAGCCCGGAAAGGATCAACTCCACGCCCAGCAGCGCGGTCGTGTTGTGCAGATCGATCACCGGATTGATTTCCACCAGCTCGAAGGAGACCAGCAGCTTCGCGTCTGCAATCATTTCCAGCGCCAGGTGCGCCTCGCGGTAAGTTACTCCGCCGCGCACCGGCGTGCCCACTCCCGGTGCGTCTGAGGGGTCCACGAAATCCATGTCCAGGCTGACGGCCACGCCCGCCGTGTCGTCGCCGGCGAAGCGCAGCGCGTCGGACATCACTTCGCGCATGCCCCGCTCGTCGATGTCTCGCATGGTAAAAATATGCGCGCCGCATTCCTTGATGAGCTTGCGCTCCTTGGAATCGAGATCACGCACGCCCACCAGCACCACGTTGCGCGGCTCGATCATCGGCTTTATGCCGGCGAGATCGACCAATTCCGCGGGTCCGTACCCCATAATCGCCGCCAGCGGCATGCCGTGCACGTTGCCCGAGGGCGAACTCTCCGGCGTGTTGGCATCGCCGTGCGCGTCGAGCCAGATCAGCCCGGCGCGTTTCGATTCCTTACGAAAGTGCGCGGCCACCCCGGCCGCCGTGCCGACAGCGATAGAATGATCGCCGCCCAGAACGATGGGAATCATGTCTTCGTCGAGAGCCTTGCGGACAATCTCCGCTACATCTTTACAAGTGGCGGCAATCTCTTCGAGATACTTCGCGTTTTTCTCGCCGTAGTGCTGCTCTTCGGGCTGGCGTACGGGAATGTTGCCGATGTCCTCCACCTGCCGCCCGAGCTGTTTGAGCCGCGATTGCAGCCCGGCCACACGCAGCGCGGACGGTCCCATATCCACGCCGCGGCGGCTTGCGCCGAGGTCCATCGGTACGCCAATAATGCGAATTTTTTCAGCCATTTTACGTGAGGGATTCCGGGGCGCCCGCCGAGGGCAGCCCAGGGTTCTCAGAGCTATTAACGCCCTTTAAGGATAGACGCGATATAGCATGCGAGGAAAGGGAATGACTTCGCGGATGTGCTCGGTTCCGCAAATCCACGCCACGGTGCGTTCGAGCCCCAGGCCGAAACCCGCGTGCGGTACGCTGCCGTAGCGCCGCAGGTCGAGGTACCACTGGAAGGATTCCTCGGGCAGGTTGGCTGCGCGAATGCGCTCGACCAACGACTCGTAACTCGACTCGCGCTCACCGCCGCCGATGATTTCGCCATAGCCCTCCGGCGCAATCATGTCAAAGCTCAGCGCCAGTTCCGGCCGGCTCGCGTCCTTCGCCATATAGAAAGCCTTCATCGCCGAGGGATAGCGATGAATCACCACCGGCTTGTCGAAGCGCTTGGAAAGAATCGTCTCTTCGTCGCCCCCGAAATCGTCGCCCCACTTCGCCGGGTTCCCTTCCTTCTGCAGCTCCGTGATGGCTTCGTCGTAGCTGATCCGCGGAAACGGCGGCTCGATCGCTTGAAGCTTCGTGATGTCGCGGTCGAGAACGGCTAACTCTCTCGCGCGATTTTTCACCACCGCCTGCACAACAGCGGTCACAAGTCCTTCCGCCAGCCGGATCATGTCTTCCAGGTGCGCGTAGGCGGCCTCCGGCTCGAGCATCCAGAATTCGGTTAGATGCCGCCGCGTCTTCGATTTCTCCGCGCGAAACGTGGGGCCGAACGTGTAGACCTTGCCCAGCGCCGCAGCCGTAGCCTCCACGTACAGCTGACCCGACTGCGTCAGGTAGGCTTTCTGGTCATCGATGTAGTTCACTTCGAAAAGCGTGGTGGTGCCTTCGCAGGCTGCGGGCGTGAAGATGGGCGCATCCGTCAGCGTGTAGCCTTGGTCGTCCATATAATTGCGCGCGGCGCGCACCGCTTCTGCACGAATCCGCAGAATGGCCACCTGCCGCGGCGTGCGAATCCACAGGTGCCGCTGGTCCAGCAGGAAATCGACTCCGTGCTCCTTCAGTTGAATCGGATACGGCGTCGAATCCGAAACCCGCTGGATCACTTCGATCCCGCTGACGTGGATTTCATATCCGCCCGGCGCGCGCGCCTCGGGCTGAATCTTTCCGCGCACGACGACGCTCGATTCCTGCGGCAGACCCTTCAGCGCGGCGAACGCTTCGGGGTGCTCCTTGAGCGAAACCACGCCCTGCATGATTCCGGTGCCGTCGCGAAAAATCGGAAACAGCAGCTTGCCCGATTCGCGCAGGTTATAGAGCCATCCGCGAAGCGTCACTTCGCTCCCGGCGTAGTCGGCGGCGCGCTCGATGGCAATCCACGGCGCGATTCTGGCGTTTGTTCGGTCATGGCTGTGCGTTGGTCACGGTCTCTGATGAATCACGATTCCGGAGGAAACCATCACGCGCCGGCGGTGCGAACGCCTTTGTCGTCCAAGCGCCGTTCGATGTTCCAGTGCTTTCGATCTTGTCGCACACTGCGCGCACCTGATCGGGAGAAGGGCTTGCCGTCGACTGCTCCTTCAATTCCAGCACCAACGGCAGCGGCTCGGGCGCGCTGGAAAAGGCATCGAACGCCGCATCCCAATCGATGTTGCCCTCGTAGGGCAGCAGATGCTCGTCCTTGTCGCCGTGATTGTCATGGATGTGCGTCGTCACCACGCGATCGCGCATCAGCTCGAATCCCGCCGCCACTCCCGCGCCGATGTGCGCGTGCCCGATGTCAAAGCACAGGCGCAGCTCCTGCAGATGCGTCTCGCGAATGAATTTCTGCAGCGACTCCGGCTGCCCGAGTTCGTTGGGCGTGTTCTCCACAGCGATGGTCACTCCGCGCTGCTTGGCGAACACGACCAAATGTTCGAGCGAGCTGAACGCGGCGTCGAACGCGCGCGGGTCGGCGGCCTGCCGTCCGGTAGCCAGATGCTGCACCAGAAACTGAAAGGGGATGCGCTCCGCCACTTCGAGCGCGCGTTTCACTTCGTCCACGGCGTCTTGCCGCCGGATGCGCTCGGGATCAGAAATCGAAATCGGCGCGCTGCTTTCGCGTCCCGGTGCCGAGCTGCGTTCGGTGGGCGAATGCAGCGAGTGCAGGCTAAGCTGATACTCCTCGAGCGCGCCGGCTAGCTCCCGAACGACCTGCGTGTCGCGATAGGAGAAATGGCTGGAGGCGCAGAAAACTTCGACTTTGGAGGCTCCCGCATGCGCAATCTGCGCGAGCAAATCGGGCGTGAGCAGATGATTCACATACCGATAGGTGGAAACGATCCGTTGCATCGTGCGTTATCCGTGGCCCCCGAAATCAACGGCAAAATCAGCGCGCGAAAATCAGCCGGCGTCTGTGCTCGATGGAATTTGCCGCGGCGATCGTGCGCATGAGGGCGGGGCGCAAGCGCCGCCCGCGCGTCACGCTGCTTCCGAAAGGAATTCGACCGAAAAAGAGGAGGGCACAAGTCCCGCCGCCGCTCCGCGCGACAGCAGTTCGCGAACGGCCCGGCGTCCCTTTTCCCCGTAGTCCAAGGTCCAGTTGTTGACGTACATCCCGATGAACTTATCGGCCAGCGACGGCTCCATGTCGCGCGCGAACTGCATGGCATAGTCGAGCGCCGGTTCGCGGTGTTCGAGCGCATAGGTCACGCTCTCGCGGATAATCCGCGCTACCTGGTGCCCGACCTCGGGTCCCAATGAGCGGCGAATCGCATTCCCGCCGAGCGGCAAGGGCAAACCCGTTTCTTCCTGCCACCAGACTCCCAGATCCACCACGCGATGCAATCCCATGCCGGGAAACATCAGCTGACCTTCGTGGATCAGCAGGCCCGCTTCCACTTCCTTGTTGCGCACCGCGTCCAGAATCTTGTCAAACGGCATGGTCACCGTTTCCACGTTGGCTTCGAAGAGCTTCAGCGCCAGATACGACGTGGTCAGTTTTCCGGGAATGGCGACCTTGCGTCCGGCCAGGTCGTCCTTCTTGATGGGGTGCGAGGAAATCACGATCGGGCCATATCCCTCGCCGAAACTCGCGCCGCAATCGAGCAGCACGTACTTGTCAGCCACAAAGGTGTAGCCGTAAAAGCTCACCGCGGTGACGTCGTAGGTTTCGGTACGCGCAGCCTGGTTCAGCGACTCGATGTCCGACAGAATGTGAGTGAACTTGAATCCGGGGAGCCGTACTTTGCCGGTCGCCAGCGCATAGAACATGAACGCATCGTCGCTGTCGGGCGAGTGCGCCAGGCGTAGGTTCACCGTTTCTTGTGCTGCAGCGGGTGTGGACATCCTCGTGGCCATCCTAAGCTTCCACCGGGAAGCTCACCCCGCGCGCGACGCCGGGGTGGTCGTGACGCAAACTCGTCTGATTAGTTTTTACGAACGACGCGCTAATCGCGTAGAGCATAACACAGCGCGTCGTTCGGCGTACAGGCTCAGCCCTTCGCTCGCGCAGCGAAGAAATAGCGGCCGCAAATCAAAAAAAATCGAGCACTGGTCGGTTGATTTGGTTCCGAACCAGTGATCTTCGGCAGCCGGCCAGTTTCCAACTTTCCCGCGTCAATGGGGCACCCCGAAACTCGCGCGGCGTTCAGCCTGAACGTAAAAATCCCCGGCCGTCGTTTTCGCATGCCGTACCATCATCGAACTTGGACTGGCGGGTGCGACGGTCAAGAAGGGCGGGCCCGTACGATTTCAATTTCGTTGCCTTCGCTATCGTGGATCAGAAACGTCGTCACGGGGCTCGTAACTATTCCGGAGCGCGTGCTGACGTTGACCCCACGTTGCTGGAGCAATTTAAAAGTGCGGTCGGGATCCGCCACCGAAAAGACGATGTGGATCCATGACGGGCTTACGACTGCCCCCGCCGGTGCGGTGATAGCGGCCTGATTGCTCTGTACGAGGCCGATACCGAATCCAGGTATCTGCAACTCGGCAAATTTGGCTCCGCCTTCGTGAGTTCCGCTGCTTACGAGCCTGAAGCCGAGCGCGTCCTGATACCACCGCGCGGCTCGGTCAACGTCCATCACCGACGCGGTGATGTGGTCGGGTTTGAGCCCCAGTGGATTCTCGCCAGCTTGCGGGAATGCCGGTACGGCGGTGGCGAGTAGCCACAATACAGCGATCCAATACGCAGGCCATGCTGAAATCTTGAACATGAGCACCTCTCCCATCGTTATCGCAGTGACCGCGAAAATGTAGCATGCTACGGCCAGCGACTCGAGGCGCATATTTTATCGACATGACGGAATATCGCTGACACTGTCTCCCCTGTGACACCTTATCTATAAATAAATATTGTCATATGTCCATTTCTCCTAACAAAGGTTCATAATTGCGTGGAATATTTGAACTGTCTCTCTTTGGGCGATTTCCGAGCGCTATCCGACGGAATCGAGCGATTCATCATCGCCTTCAGATGCGCTGCAGGCTCAGCGCAAGAGTTTTTATCCAGAGACGGGAGAGTGCGACGCGTAACGTCTGAGGAGGTAAAACCCATGAATTGTCTTAGGGTAAGCCTAACCGTGGCAGCGATGAGCGTGCTTTTCGTCACTGTTCCGATTGTTCGTTCACAGCAGGCCCCGGAGCCCGGGGATAAGAACCTATCCGAGCATGAGCAGGAGATGCTTCGCGAACAGACTTTGCATCCCACGCTGGCACTAGGTTCGCCAGCGCCCGATTTCAACCTGCCGGGAGTCGATGGCAAGTTGCACAGTCTCAGCGACTATAAGGACAGCCCCATCCTGGTAATTGCTTTCATGAGCAACCACTGTCCCGTCTCCCAGGTGTACGAGGGGCGGTTCGAAAAACTGGTGCATGAGTATCGTCCGAAGGGAGTAGCGTTTATTGCCATTCAACCTGACGCCACCGCCGCGGAGTCTCTGCGTGAGCTGAACTACTCGGATTTGGATGATTCACTGGACAGCATGGTGATCCACGCGAAATATCGTCAGTTTGATTTTCCGTACCTCTACGATGGCGATAAGCAAGAGACGGTAGCGGCATACGGTCCCAAGGTCACGCCTCACATCTTTATTTTCGACAAGGATCGAAAACTGCGTTTCGAAGGTCGCATCGACGACAACATGCAGGCTGCACTTGCGAAAACGCACGAAGCTCAGGATGCGCTGGACGATTTGCTGGCGGGCTCGCCGGTTGCCAAGGCGCACACTCCTGTTTTCGGCTGCAGCACGAAATGGAAAGACCAGACGGCGGCCAAGCAGCGCGAGCAGCAGCAATTCGAGGCGCAACCGGTGACACTGGAAATGGCCACCGCTGACGATCTGAAAAAACTCCGCACAAACCCAACGGGCAAGACGTTGATGATCAATTTTTGGGCGACCTGGTGTGGGCCCTGCGTTGAGGAATATCACGACTTGCTGATGACATATCTTTGGTACCGCAGCCGCAATTTCGATATCGTCACGGTCTCGATGGATGCGCCCGAAAACAAAGACGCCGTGCTTAACTTCCTCAAAGAACAGCACTCCGGTGTGCGCAACTTGCAAATCGCATCGTCGGACGTTTACGCCATGCAGGCGGCATTTGATCCAACCTGGGATTCGGGGGTTCCGTTTACGATTGTGCTGGCTCCCGACGGGAAGGTGATCTATCGCGAGGCCGGTGAAATTCATCTGCTGAATCTGCGGCGAGCCATTCTGGCAACGCTGCCGGATTTTGGCTTTCCGGGCAACGCGGCGTATTGGGCCGGCAAATAATGCGCTCACTGGGGGTCGCTGCCCTTGTTCTAATGCTCCTGGCAACGGCTTCGGGAACAATGGCCCAAGGTCCGCCAGATCCCGTGCAATGGTCGCTTATGGTTAGCACAAGTTCCGTCCGGCCGGGCGGGAAAGTGCTCGTAATTCTTGCCGCTACCATCGAGCCCGGCTGGCACCTTTATTCTCTAACCACGCCCAAAGGTGGCCCGAACGCGACGACGGTAAAGTTCATGGACAATCCGGTGGTTGCGAGAATCCGCGTTTTTCAGCCGGTACCGATTCGGACTTTCGATCCCGCTTTCAAGCTGGACACCGAGACGTTCACAAAGCAAGTGCGCGTCCTGCTCGAAGTAACGATGGAGAGCGCAGCAACCCGCGGTGCTGTTGAACTCGAAGCGCGAGTTCGCTATCAAGCTTGCCAGGACAAACTATGCCTGCCGCCGCGCACGAAGAGCGCCAAAACGACATTGCAGATCGATCCCTCCGCAAAGCCACTGCCGTTCAAGGTTGACCCCGGCTATACCGAAGTCGCTCCTCTTTAGTGCACTTGCCTGGCGTGAAGCTCTATTTGTATCTGCACTTGTACGCCGGGGGTGGAAACAGCGGCCATGGAGAAGAAGTAGCCACCCTCTGCGTGCCTAAGTCTCGATGAGTCGTGCGGGCTCGGCCGGGAACTCGCACCGCCTCTTCTTTCCCGCCTGTCTATAGCGCTTCGAGTCGCGACTCCGATAGAATGCGCTGTTGGAGCGCTCGAAACGCTCCTCGCAGTACGATAGGAGACCGCATGCCTTCCTTCCCGGGCGTTGATTTTCTCGATCTCGACTCGCAGCTCACCGACGAAGAGCGCCTCGTCCGCCAAACCGCGCGCCAATTCGTCGACGAGCAGGTGCTGCCCATCATCGAGAAGCACAATAACGAGGCCACCTTCCCCATGCACCTCGTCGCGCAGATGGCCGAGCTGGGATTTTTCGGCGCGACCCTCAAAGGCTACGGCTGCGCGGAAATGTCCAGCGTGGAAAACGGCCTGGTGATGCAGGAACTCGAGCGCGGAGACTCCGGAATCCGCAGTTTTGCGTCCGTGCAGTCGTCGCTGGTGATGTACCCCATTCACGCCTTCGGCTCCGCAGCGCAAAAAGAAAAGTGGCTGCCGCTGCTGCAGCAGGGCAAAGCCATCGGCTGCTTCGGCTTGACCGAGCCGCAATTTGGATCGAATGTCAGCGGCATGTTGACTCGCGCCGTGAAGAAAGGCGATCGCTACGTCCTCAACGGCGAAAAGATGTGGATCACCAACGGCTCCATCGCCGACGTCGCTGTGGTATGGGCCAAGTGCGAAGACGAAAAAATACGCGGCTTCCTGGTCGAGAAGGGTACGCCGGGATTCAAAGCCTGGCCCATTCACGGCAAACACTCGCTGCGCGCCTCGGTCACAGGGGGCCTGGCCATGACCGACTGTGAAATTCCCGAGGAAAATCTTCTGCCCGGCGTCTCCGGCTTGCGCGGACCACTCTCCTGCCTCGATCAAGCGCGCTACGGCATCGGCTGGGGCACTATTGGCGCGGCCATGGCTTGCTATGACACAGCCCTTTCCTACTGCAAGCAGCGCAAACAGTTCGCCAACCGCCCGATTGCCTCGCATCAGCTAGTGCAGGAAAAGCTCTGCTGGATGATCACGGAAATCAGCAAGGCGCAGCTGCTGGCCCTGCAAATCGCGCGCCTGAAGGACAAGGATCGCGTCAATGCCGCCCACATTTCCATGCTCAAAATGAACAACGTCTGGATGGCTCGCGAAACGGCGCGCATCGCGCGGGAGCTTCTGGGCGCCAACGGTATTGTGGACGACTACTGCATCATGCGCCACATGGCCAACCTCGAGTCGGTCTACACCTACGAGGGCACGCACGACATCCATAAACTCATCATCGGCCAGCATATAACGGGCATTCCCGCGTTCGTCTGATCTCGGCCTCCATCCGGGCTCGTGATCCCTGGGCTGGCCCCTCCGACGCCGCACATTTCTGAGCACACCGCGCCCCAAAAAGCCGCCGTACCGCCTGTTTATTGGATTATGATACGGCCCTGGCGACAGATCCTTCCGCATTCTAGGGTCATTTCAAATTCCGGGGGACTTTCCATGGAACTCCAACTGAGCCTCGAATTCTTGCGCGTCGTCGAACGCGCCGCTATCGCGTCAGCACGCACCATGGGCCTGGGTGACGGCCATAAGTCCGATCACGCCGCCGTCGAGGCCATGCGCACGGAAATGGACACGGTGCGCATGGACGGCACCATCGTCATCGGCGAGGGTGAACGCGACGCCGCGCCCATGTTGTACATCGGAGAGAAGGTCGGCACGGCCGTGCGGGACAAGAGCACCTCCTACCCGGCGGTGGATATCGCCGTTGACCCGCTCGAAGGCACGAATCTGTGCGCCACGGGCGAACCCAACGCCATCGTGGTGCTGGCCGCAAGCGAACATGGCGGCCTGTTGCACGCTCCCGATCTGTACATGGAGAAAATCATGGTCGGCCCGCGATGCAGAGGCGCCGTCGATCTCGATGCGCCACCCGAAGACAACCTGCGAGCCATCGCCAAACGCCTGAGCCGCGGAGTGGAAGACCTGGTCGTTATCGTCCTCGACCGTCCCAGGCACCAAAAGCTTATCGCCGACATCCGCAAGACCGGTGCGCGCATCCGCCTGATTTCCGACGGCGATCTCTCCGCCGGCATCAGCGCCGCGGTCATGAATATGGGAGTGCACGTGGTAATGGGTATTGGGGGCGCGCCCGAGGGAGTGCTGACCGCCGCCGCCTTGAAATGCCTGAACGGCGAGATTCTGGGCCGCCTGATCGCCTCAAAGCCCGAGCACGTCGAGCGGCTTGCGCAAATGGGAATCAAAGACCCGAAACGAATCTACAGCACCGACGAGCTGGCGCCCGGCAAGAAGATCATCTTCGCCTGCTCCGGCGTCACCGGCGGAGGGCTACTCCGCGGTGTCCGGTTCTTCGCCGAAGGATCGCGCACACAGTCCCTGATCATGACCCTCGAGCAGAGGCAGGTGCGCTTCATCGACTCCGTGCACCTCGACAAAGGCCCCAATGCAGGGGTGCGCTTCTACTAGCCGCACCCCTGCCGTTTCCTCAAGCTCCATCCCAGGTTGTCAGGTCGTGTGTGAATTCTTTAGCGATGAATGGCCGCTGCCGAATGGCCACCCTGCTGTTGCCGGCGCGGCATATGCGGCATCCGCTCGGAGGCCTGGTGCGATGGCGGAGGCACGTGATGGTTCGTGCTCACGTGCGCGCTGATCGCCTGTAGCCTCTTCAGAATACCCTGCCACTGAGTCCAGTCGAGTTGCCGCAGGAACGGACGAAGGCCCTGAATGAAGGGATCCTCCAGCACCGTTTCTCCGTTGGTCTCGGGGACGAAAAACCGATTCAGCCCCACTCCCAACGCTTCGGCGATTTTCTCGAGCGTGCCTAGGCTCGGCGTCATCTGCCCGCTCTCGATCCGGGACAGATAAGACCTTGAGACGCGCGAGCGAGCTTGTAGCTGGCTCTGCGTCATTCCACGCGATTCGCGCAACTGCCGGATTCGCTGGCCGATATTCTCCACCGTCTCGCGGTTGGGCCAGTTCTCAAACAGTTGCCGGTCATCGCCTGGCAGGTCTGTGGGTGACGGCGTCGGAATGACGAACGTCACTTTTGGTGGCAGTAGTCGCAAGCAACGCCGGCAATTACCCGTGCGAGTGCGATACTGCACCAACCCGCATACCTGACAGCGGATTACCTCTCGGTCCGAGTGCATGTTAATGCTTAAGCCTTCTTTTTCCGCCACCGGTCTCCTCACAGACTATTCCGGCGCTGCGAAGGGGAGGAACGTCGAGTCGTCGTTTACTAGGGGAAGGCAGGAACGGCGCGCGAGACATTCTCAATGGGGTGCCATTTCCTGTCAAGCCTTTTCTACGCCCGCTCGCGATATTTATTTTAAGCTAGCTCGCGAGCGCGTTTCAAATCAAATACTTGGCGCTTACCTGACGCTCCCGTTTCCCTTGCGAACGCACGAACGACGCATCGCGGCCATCCTCCCGCCGGGATTGCCGACACATTTTGCGCTCCCAACCCTGTGCTAATATGGGTCGGGTTGGGGGGCTATTGAGGCAAGCAAGCAATCGGATGACCGTGCGCGTTGTGTGTGCCGGCACTTCATTATTGGTCCCGTTGTTGGTTCTGTTTTTCGCCATTCGGCCTGCCGCGGCGCGCAATCCCACTCCGTTGGAGACCGTCCTGGCTCACCTCGACGACAATGCCAAGGATTTCCACAGCCTCTCCGCCGATATGGAGCGCACCAAGGTCACCGTCGTCGTCAACGACCACTCCACCGAATCCGGCAGCATCTCGCTTCGCGGGGACAAGATGCTCCTGCAGATGAAAGCGCCCAACGAGCGCACCATCCTGCGAAGCGGAGACACCCTTTACCTGTATACCCCGGGATTGAAACGTGTTGAGGAATACGATCTTGGAAAGAATCGCGCCCTGGTCGACGGATTCCTGCTGCTAGGGTTTGGCACTTCCGGCAAGGAACTCGAGCGCGGCTATGAGGTCGCATTGCTGAACGAGGACCCCCTCGGCGACAAGAAGGCTGCCGAGCTCCAGCTCACGCCCAAGTCCGAAGAAGTCCGCAAGCAAATCTCAAAGATTCACATCTGGATCGACGAATCCACCTGGATGCCGGTTCAGCAGGAATTCATCGAGGCCGGTTCGGGCGACTACTCCGTCGTTCGCTACTCGAAGATGGTCCGTAATCCCAATATTCCCGATTCGGTATTCAAGCCCCACTGGCCCAAGGGCACCGAGCGGATCAAGCCCCAAGGCTGATCGACGGTCGCTGATCCTCTGCTACAGGCGTAGCAGCCAGCGGATCCTAGTCTCCAACTTTCGCTTCTTTTGGCGAACTAGCCGCCTCAGCCTCCCGCTCGAGCAAAGCTTTCTTTCGGCTGATCCCCCAGCGATATCCAGCCAAATTGCCATCCTCGCGCACCACTCGATGGCACGGCACCACCACCGACACAGGGTTCGTCGCGCAAGCCCTCGCCACCGCGCGAATCGCCGTGGGGCGCCCGATGGCACGAGCCACCTGCGTGTAGGTGCGAGTCGCGCCGTACGGGATCTTGCGCAGCTCCTCCCACACGCGCCGCTGGAACGCCGTGGCCTGCACGTCGGTGGGCAGATCGAGATTCGGCTCGTGCCCTCGCAGATGCCCCAGGATCTTCTTCGTCCAGTCCGCCAGGCCTCCCACCGCTCGTCCCGCCGGACGAACCTCGGCCCGCGGATACTCTTCGAGCAGCGCCGCTCGTAACTCCGCATCTGACGCTCCCAAGTAAACCGCGCTAATGCCCCGCTCAGTCGCGGCGACCAGCACTCGCCCAAGCGGCGACGTGGCAATCGCATAATCGATGGTCATCCCCGCCCCACCCCTGCCATAGGACGCCGGTGTCATCCCCAGGTGCGCGTGGGCGCGCTCGTAAAGCCGGCTCGATGAGCCGTATCCCGCCTCATACATTGCTGTCGTCACGTTGTCTCCTTTTTTCAAACTTTTCTTCAACCGCCGCATCCTCTGGCTATCGGCGTATTGCCGTGGCGTGATGCCCATGGTCGCCAAAAATGCCCGCTCCAGTTGATGCGGGCTCATCCCGCCGTACTTGCTCAATGTTTTCAGCGTCAGTCGCGCGTCTTCTCCCCCGTCTGCGCCCGTATCCGTCAGCACATGCGCGTCGATCTGCCGGCAAATCCGCGCCACGGCTTCGATTCTGGCGTCTCGGATGCGCGCCAGCCGCGGCCGGCACCGAAGGCACGGCCGAAAGCCCTGCTGCTCGGCAGCCTGCGCCAAGGAAAAAAACACCACCTGCTCCCGCTGCGGCTTCCGCGAAGGGCACGACGGCCGGCAATAGATGCCCGTCGACCTTACCGCGTAGACAAATTTCCCATCCGCGCCGCGATCACGAGCCTGCACCGCGTGCCAACGCAAACCACTGCCGGACTTCGCGGCACCTTCTCTGCTTCGCCCGTTTGTTCGCCCACTCACCAGTTGTTCCATGGCTTTCTGAAAGGGAGACTACTCTCTCTTTCCAAGCTCGAATATCCGCTTCTTGCGCTCAATATTCGCTGCGACCATCGCACCAATGTGGTGCAATTCTGCGTCGCCAAATTTCGTCCCTAGGGGTTACATCATAGGGCACTTTTTGTCTATCGCGCGTTGACCGACCTCCCTATCTCCTTCATATTCGACATCCGACCGGGGGGCTGTACAAAACGGTCGCTTTCTTGGGGGATGTCACTAATGGGGGCTGTTCCGGAACGGAACGGGCTGCGCGAGGCCGTCTCACCTCTCCGCGAGACGGAAATTCAAACTTTACCAACCGAATCGATTTCGGGCGCCAAGCCTGGGCCGCGCCGCTTTGCGCGCGTACCAACTCACGCCGTCGGTGTCGCAGATGAGCGCCGTCACCATCCGCGCGCCTCTCTTTCGCTGCCGCTTCGCCTGATTCGCGTCGGAGCCACTCCCGAACCGGTACCCGTCACCTTAGTCACTCGCAACATCAGCTCAAGCGGCATCTATTTCCTCGCGCCGCGTGAGATCGAGCCTGGCACCGCCATCGAACTCGAAGTGGCCCTGGTCGATCGCCCGTTGGGCTACGGCCGCGTGCAGATGTGCACCGCCGCCCACATCGTGCGCAGCGAAGAAAGCGATATGCCCGGCTGGAGGGGCTACGCCGCCAGCTTCGACGATTTCGCCCTGCAGCGCGACGACGTCCTCCCCATGCGCTACCGCGCGTAGAACCTTCAAGCATCAACCTTCTCCCGCGTCCATGAAACGCACAGGTGTCATCCCGAGCGACCAACGGGAGCCGAGGGATCTCTCTTCGGCCTAACGCCCGGCGGTGCCCTCACACGAGGAGATATCCCTCGTCGGCCACGCACAAAACGCGACGGCTTCGCTCGGGATAACAGCGCTTCCCGCGCTTCCTCACTCCGTGGTTCTGATACCATTTCCTGACGTGAATCGCGCCCGATTCAACATCCGCACAGTCCTCTTCGACTGGGACGGCACCCTGCTCGACTCTTACGCCGCGGACATGCGCGCCTACGTAGCCATGTTCCGCGCGCTCGATATCGATTGGAACCCCGAACAGATCGAGCGCCATTATTCACCCGACTGGTATCAGGTCTACCGCGCCGCGCGCGTGCCCACCAACCGCTGGGCCGAAGCCGATAAAATCTGGCGAGCGGCCTATGCTGACGAGCGCCCGGCCCTGCTTCCCGGCGCGCGAAGCGTCCTGCGTGCCCTCGAACGAAAATTCTCGATGGGCTTGGTCACCAGCGGCAGCCGCGTCCGCGTCGAGGGACAGATTCGCCGCTTCGGTTTCCAGCGCCTCTTTTCGGCGCGTGTTTTCGGCGAAGACACACGCCGCAAGAAACCGGACGCCGCTCCGCTGCGCCTTGCCCTGCGCCGCCTTCGCGCCGCTCCGGCCGAATGCGTCTACGTCGGCGACACTCCAGAGGACGTCCAGATGGCTCGCAGCGTCGGTATGCGCATCATCGGCGTGCTCGGCCCGTTTCCCTCCGCCCGCCGCATGCGCGCCGCCCGGCCGGACGTGCTTCTGCCCTCTATTCGCGAACTGCCCGCGCATCTGGAATGAACTCGGGAGGGAGTCTTACTCGTCCTTACGGCTTTGATGATGGAGCAGCAGGCGCTGCGGCGGGAGCCGCATCCGATGGTGCAGCAAGCGCGGGTGTCCCGGTCGGCGGATTCAGCTTGAAATTGGACGAGTGCACGATCATGAAGAGGTGCAGGTCGTCCTCGTCGGGAATTTTGAGGTAATCATCCGAACGAATGTAGGTGGGCAGCCAGTACTTGTCCTGAAAGCTTTCGCGGTAAATCTCGAAGAGCGAAAACGGCAGCCTGGTGTCCTCCGTCGGGATATCGCTCACAAACTTGCCGAACGTCTCCACGATCGCCAGGTCCCGGTCGTCCACGAAGACCACACCTCGAAAAAACCTCCGCGTCCGGCTGAGCAGCATCTTCGGCTTCACCTGAAAGATGTAAACATTCAGCTCATCCAGTTTCTGCTGCCCCGCGTAGGTCAAATCGTAATTGGCGATTTCGTCGCTGGTCAGAAAGAAGAGCGGAATGCTGACCATGGTCTGCACGTCTTCCAGCGAATACTTCACGACCTTTAGATTGGATGTCTCCGGCGTCGTAACCCGCCAGAAGCGCTGGCCGTCGGGCCGCGTGTAGATTTCGCCCGCTACCGTGAGTTTTCCGCCGCCTTCTTCTTCAATGCGAATCGTTTGCTGGAAGCGGTAGTCGTAGTAGACCTTCTTGGCCATGTCCTCATTGGCGACGAGTTTCTGCACGATCTGCTCGACCGGTATCGGCGGCGGCCCGGGATGCGGCGTCGAAGGGATACGGTGCACCTCAAATGTCGGCGGCGGTTCGATCGGCCCCTGAGGATTGTCCTGGGCCGATGCGCTTCCCGCAGCTCCCAGCCAGAGCGCCGCGCCCAGCGAAATCACCACGCCGTAATATGCCAGTCTCTTCATAGCTTCCGTTCGTCCAGTTCAACAGCTTCTACCGCCCTTGTTTCGTCCTCGCTTTTGTAGCGGCCGCCTTCAGGCGGGCGCCTTTGCCCTGGTTTTCGGGTGCCCCATCTGGCGCGTTTTCTTGCGACAGGTGGGTCTTGCTTTTGTAGCGGCCGGCTTCAGCCGGGCGCCTTTGTCTTTCCCTGGGAGCGCCAATCTCCGTATTGGCGCTTTTTCTTGCCTTAGGTTTCCCGAGTCCCCCATCTGGCGCATTTTCCGCAACAGGTGGTCTCGCTTTTGTAGCGGCCGCTGAAACTTGTCCCGAGCGAAGCCGACGGAGGCGGGCGTATTTTGCCTTTCCGCTTTCCAAGGGTCAGAGCTGAACTGCTCCCGAGCGCTTAGATGCTTCTCGGCCCATTTCCGTTGAACCACACCATTCACTCGCGCCTTGGAACCCTCCGCGAAAAATATCACGCCTTCAGGCTTGGTGATCCAAAACTTTGCGGATAGAATCGCCCATTCGCCCCAGGGGTCGGGTAAGTCGTGTCCGAAGAGCGAAACGCCAGGCGTTATTTCGTCACCGGCATCGTACAGGGTGTGGGATTCCGTTACTTCGCCAACGGCGTGGCCCTGCGGCTCGGTCTGGCAGGATTCGCCCGGAACCTCGCCGATGGCCGCGTGGAGGTTTATGCCGTCGGACCGCCTGCCGCGCTTGCCACGCTGCGCTCCGAACTCGAACGCGGGCCGCGAGGCGCCTCCGTCGACCACCTGGCTGAGGAGCAAGCCGCCGTCGATCCGAATTTTTCGGACGTCTTTTCGATCGAGTACGACGCGTAGAAGCTGCTCGGTGGGGTTTTGCCCTTGGTTTCGTAGCGGCCGCCTTTAGGCGGGCGTATTTTTCTTTGGTTTGTTCTTGGTTTCCGTAGCGGCTGAAGAGGAGAACATGCAAGATCTGACCAAATTGATCCGTGAGGTTCCCGACCACCCTAAACCGGGAATCTTGTTCTACGACTTGACCACTCTGCTCCAGGATAAGCAGGGCTTCCACCAACTTGTCGATCAGCTCTGCGAACACTATGCGGGAAAACCGGTGGACGTCGTCGCCGGCATCGAAGCTCGTGGTTTCATTTTCGCTCCAGCCCTGGCCTACCGCCTCGGCGCCGGTTTCGTCCCGGTGCGTAAGCCGAAGAAATTGCCGTGGAAGACTTCCACCGTCACCTATCAGCTGGAATACGGCACCGACAGTCTCGAAATTCACCAGGACGCTGTCAAGCCCGGCGACCGCGTTTTGATCTGCGACGATCTATTGGCCACCGGCGGCACCGCGGCGGCCACTGTGAAGCTCATCGGCCAGCTCGGCGGAGAAGTTGCCGGCGCGGCCTTTGCCGTAGAGCTCACTTTCCTGCACGGCCGCGAAAAACTTCCCAGCGTCGACGTCTTTTCCTTGCTGAAATACGACAAGTAGCGTTGTAGCAGTCGTGTTCGGAGCCGCCGCAGAAATTCGTCCGACTTTGTCGGACCGCGGGCGCCTTCGCACTAGATTTTCCGGGTGCCCCATCTGGCGCGCTTCTTGCGACAGGTGGGTCTTGGTTGTTGATCTGCCTTTGTAGCGGCCGGCTTTAGCCGGGCGTCTTGTCTTTTTCGGTGTTGCTACCTAGGAGTTCGGCATAGGCTCTTCCGCGAGCTCTTAAACCTACCCGCCGACTTGCCGCTTTCGGTTTCCCGCCGCGCGTCGTTGCCGAACCACTTCAAACAGCATCACGCCGGCAGCTACCGACACATTTAAAGCCCGCACCGGCCCGGTGGTCGGCAATGACACCAGAAAATCGCATCGCTTGCGCGTCAACTCGTGCAGTCCTTCGCCCTCGCTGCCCAGAACGATTCCCACCGATCCGGTGAGATCGACTTCCGTGTAACTTTTTTCCGCGCGCTCGTCCAACCCCACCAGCCAATAGCCCGCTTCCTTCATTTGCTCCATCGCGCGCACCAGATTCTTCACTCGCGCGACCGTCAAATGCGCCAGCGCTCCGGCCGATGCCCGCTCCACCGTGTCGCTCAGACCCGCCGCGCGCCGCTCCGGAATCACCACTCCTTCGGCGCCCGCCGCAAGTGACGTCCGCACCACGGCTCCCAGGTTGTGCGGGTCTTCGACGCCGTCGAGCAGCACCAGCAAGCCATCCGAGCGCTTCTCACGCAGTAGGTCTTCCAGCTCCGCGGCGCGCTTGGCCGCCGCAAGCGCCACCACTCCTTGATGCTCGCGCGTTCCGCTCAACCGGTCGAGCTGCTGCCGATCCTCAAAGCGCACCGGCACGCCGCGCGCCTTTGCCTGCTGCACGATCGACTCCACGCGCTCGCCGTGCCGCCCGCGCGCGATCACGATGCGGTCCAGCGCCCGCCCGGCGTTGAGCGCCTCCTCGACCGCATGAAATCCCGTTAGCCAGTTCATCCGTTCACCCCACCCTCACGGCCGTTACCGCTTCGATCGGCGCGCGTTCCGCCGTTTCTCCAGGCGCACCTTTTGTCGACGACAGCAGCGTGGCCACGAGGCTCATGGCTGCGGCAAACGACAACCACACTCCCGGCATCGCCCGATTCCCCGTCGCGTGGATCAGGAACGTGCAGATCGCCGGCGTAAATCCGCCAAAAATCGCCGTCGCCAAACTATACGCCAGAGAAAATCCCGTCGCCCGCACCTCGGCCGGCATGAACTCCGTTAGAAACACGATCATCGCCCCGTTGTAGCTCGCGTACAGAAACGACAGCCACAACTCCACGAGCAGCAATCGCGAAAATGACGGGCTGGCAGTCAGCCACAGCAGTGCTGGGTACGACGTTGCCAGCGACACGATCGTGCTCGCCAGTAAAATCGGCCGCCGCCCGATCCGATCCGAAAGGCCGCCCATGATCGGCAACCAGACAAGATTCGAAATCCCTACGCATAGCGTCACGATCAACGTCCCTTTGTCGCCCAGCTTCAGCACTGACCCGCCGAACGTCGGCGTGTACGCCGTGATCGTGTAGAAAGAAACCGTGGTCATGGTCACCAGCATCGTGCCCAGCACCACCAGGCGCCAGTGTTCCGCGAGCGAATGTAAAATCTCCGCCGTCGCCGGATGCCGCTTCTGCGCCAAAAATACTTCCGTCTCCGCGAGCGACCGCCGCAGCAGAAAAACCACAGGAATGATCGCGCAACCCACCAGCAGCGGCACGCGCCAGCCCCAATCGTTCATTTGCGCGGGCGTCAGCCGCGAGCCCAGCGCCACGCCCAGCAGCGCGACGAAAACCACCGCCATTTGCTGGCTGCCCGATTGCCAGCTCACGTAAAAACCCTTGTGACCCGGCGTGGCAATCTCCGCCAAATACACGGAAACGCCGCCCAGCTCCACGCCCGCCGAAAATCCCTGCAACAGTCTCCCCAGCACCACCAGCAGCGGCGCCAGAAGGCCGATGCGCCAGTAGCCCGGCACAAATGCAATCGATAGCGTGCCGATCGACATCAGCCCGAGCGTCAAAATAAGCCCCGCCCGCCGCCCGCGCCGGTCGATATACGCGCCCAGAACGATCGCGCCCAGCGGCCGCATCAAAAATCCCACGCCAAACGTCGCGAACGAAAGCATCAGCGACGCGAATTCGCTTTCCCTCGGAAAGAACGCCCTGCCGATGGCCGCGGCGTAGTAGCCGAAGACCATGAAGTCGTACATCTCCAGAAAATTCCCCGCCGCCACGCGGACCACCGCCATCGTTTTCTTCCCGCGCGCCAGGTCTCCGCCCACTCGATCTCCTTTCGACGTTCTCCCGCTGCGGCGACCATTATAGGCTCGCGTCTTTGACTCTCCTACTCTCTGTGCCTCCGTGTCTCTGTGGCAAAGCGAACTCGATATAATATGCCCATGCCTACCGACAAGAATTTCCTCGAGCGCCTCGGTATCACGCATCCCATCATTCAAGCGCCCATGGCCGGCGGCAGTGACACGCCGGAACTCGTCGCCGCCGTCTCCAACGCAGGCGGGCTCGGCACCATCGGCGCCGCCTACTTAACTCCCGCGCAGATCATTGACGCCGGCGCCGCCGTTCGCGCGCGCACGCAGCGGCCCTTCGCCGTCAATCTTTTCGCGCCGCTGCCCGCGCCGCAAGCGCCCGCAGATCCCCGCCCGGCCCTGCAGCGCATGACGCCCTACTTCGCCGAGCTCGGCTTGCCGGCTCCGTCGATTCCCGAAGTGACGAGCCAATCTTTTCCCGCGCAGCTCGAAGCCGCGTTGCAAATCGGAGCGCGCGTGCTCAGTTTCACCTTCGGGCTTTTCCCAGCCGACGCCATCGCAAGCATTCGCGCTCGAGGCATGCTCTCGATGGGCACCGCAACGACTGTCGCAGAAGCCGTCGTGCTCGAAAACTCCGGCGTCGACGCGATTGTCGCGCAAGGCAGCGAAGCGGGAGGCCACCGCGGGACGTTCCAGGGCGATTTCCTTTCCGCGATGGTGGGCACCATCTCGTTGGTTCCGCAGATTGTCGACGCCGTGAAAATCCCGGTCGTCGCGTCAGGCGGCATCATGGACGGGCGCGGCATCGCCGCCGCTCTGGCGCTCGGCGCGAGCGCCGTCCAAATGGGCACCGCGTTCCTCACCTGCAGCGAGGCCGGCGCGCCCGAAGCCTACAAAGAAGCAATCCTCAGCGCGCGTGAAGATCAGACGCGCCTCACACGCGCGTTCTCTGGACGCCCGGCGCGAGGCATCGTGAATCGCTTCATGGCCGAGGTCGAGCCCGGAGGCGTCACCGACGGCGCGCTCAATCCGGCCCCCGGCGCGTCCTCCGGCGCATCTTCCGATGCGATCCTTCCCTTCCCGATCCAGAACGCCGTCACGCGCCCGCTGCGCAACGCCGCCGTCAAGGCCGGCCGTGCTGCGGAGTTTCTAAATCTCTGGGCCGGCCAAGGCGTCCGCCTCGCGCGCCGCCAGTCAGCCGCCGAGTTAGTCGCCGCGCTCGTGCGCGAAACGAACGCGGCCATCGCGAGCCTCAAATAAACTCCGCGCCCAAAACGAAAGCGCGTCCGCCTGGGCGAACGCGCTCGTCATTCACTACTCAATCCAACCACGCAAACTGGAATCAGCTAGCGCGGATTATCATGATGGTCTTCAGACCGATAATGCCCCAGGTCCTTATCGACGCACGGCGCCGCTTCCTCGAGCTCGTCAAACTGCTTCACCAGCGTGTGATTGACGACCCACGGCTTCACCAGCACCTGCGGATCATCCACCGTGATCTGATATTGAATCGAGTCTCCTACGCGCTTAAAGCGTTCGACGATATGCATCTTTTCGCTGTGAAACAGGCCGTTGTCGCCCAGCCAAGTTTCGTCGGTAAAATTCGTCACGTCCACGACCAGCGTCTCGCCGTCCCAGCTCCCGATCGAATCTCCGTTGTACAGCTCCTGCTCCTCGGGATCGGTCGAATGCTTGGCGTTCATTTTGATGATGCGGAAATATTCGCCGGTCAAATCGGAATACAGAAACACGATCTGGTTCGGAGTCTGGATAATTTTGTCCGGCGCGCCCATCCGCGGAAGTCCGGGCGGCTGGCAATGCAGCGTCGCGTCCTCTTCCACTTGATGCTCGCTCAAATTTTGCACCTTGGCCAGAAGCTCGGGCTTGTACTGCGGCTTTTCCGGCTTCGGCGGAGGCGCGGGCCGCGCGGCACCAGCTGGACGCGTAGCGCCAAACACATAGTTGTCTCCGACCTTGCCTACGGCGCTTCCCTGGTAGTGGTGCCACACACCGTTTAGATCCGGCTTCCCGTCCGGCATCTTCGGCGTAGGCTTCGAAGCCGCATCGGGATACTTCGCAGCCTCGCCCGCGTACACATCGCCTTGCGCCGCCGCGTTCAGCGGCATCAACAGCATCACGGCTGCAGCGAACAACAGAGCATTCCGTAGGGGCGCTGCTTGCTGCGCCCACGCGGCGCGAGCCGCGCCTGTTGCAACAACTCTCATGCGAAATCCATATCTCATAATCTTGTACTCCTTATATTCGGCGGCCCAGCTCTTCATCGAGCGGGCTCTATTTGGTCGGAGTTGCGGGCGTTTCCGGCATCAGCGTGAAGTAACGTCCGTCAGCGAACGTAAGCTTCATCATCCAACCATAGTTGGTACCGTCCTTGGCCGGATTCACCGTAGCCGTCACTACCTGCTTGCCGTCGCCCATCAGAGTCTCTTTCGTCAAGCCGCTCTGGTGGAAGAAGCGCGTCGGCAACGATTGCAGCGACCAATGGGTCACCTTCCCGCTGGCATCCGTCACGTCCATGTAGACGAACACGTGGGGATTGATCCAATCGACCTTGGTGATCACGCCTTTGACCTCTACCGTCTTGTCCATGTAGAACTCGGCCGACGGCGAATGGTGCGCGAACGCCGGCGCCGCCACCACAAGCGAACCCGCCAGCAGCCCCCCAAGCAGACCAATGGATAGACCCCCGCACAAACCAATAGCCGCCAAGGCTCCGTAAAGCTTGCGTTTCATCTTTCCCCTCCAGGTTCTTTCACTGGGTAATACGCCCGTACGTGCGCCTAACTTACCGCCTTCCAATGCCCAAAGCAACTCCCGCCGGGAATGCAGGGTATTCCTTTCGCGCGCTTTCCGGTCGGCTGCGGTCGCAGCCGTACGCGGCGCGTTTGCGCTCGAGTCGAATCAAATCGACGGTCGAAGGGCCGGAATAGAGTTCCGGGCTGCTTCGACCCCGACTGATTGTTTTGAATGAGTTACATGGGGGTGAGTCCATCGAGGCGTTCCGGGCTGGGTCGAAGGGTTGACGTCCAATGGGCGCTCGAATCTGCCGGCGGAAGAGGCGAGATTGCGCGAGAACTGTGGCACAAACACCGTTAGATATTGACGGGTAGACTTGGCCTCGGACCTTTGTTTTGAGGAGGTTACGACGAATTCTACTCGGCAGCCATTGTCGGGTAGAATTCGCGATTCGCGAGCGGTAGCCGGAGACCCGAAAGCAGGGACCGACCGGGCGTGGCCGCCGTTGGGCGGCTGTTTCGTTACGCCCTTCGTTCGCCACGTTCGCAATTCGCATGTACGCCTCAAACCCCTTTCGAAGAGACTGTCGTCTCTTCGGCGCCCGGGCTGCGGAGCGCTCATACAAGCTTGAGCGGTAAAATGGCGAAAAGCAATATCGAGGCCCTGTGGATATTTTGGGGAACTCGGACGTCCGCAGTTTGCTTTCCTGCGTGCTTGACGCTCTGGCGAAGGAGTAGAATGCTGCGGATTGTGCGAGGGAAAGGGTGCCATGGCCAAAATCATCTGCCTGTTTAATCACAAAGGCGGCGTCAGCAAAACGACAACGGCGTTCAACCTGGGCTGGATGATGGCTAGCAAGGGAAAGAAGTGTCGTTCGGCTCATTTCGATCCGCAGTGCAACCTCACCGGGATGGTGATGGGTTTCAAGGGCGTGGACGATCTAGCTGCAATATACAGCGGTACGCCGAACAACGTCAAGGACGGGCTAGCTCCAGCGTTTGAATCACAACCTAGAAAAATCACACCTGTGGAGTGCTTACGCGTTGGCGGGAATGACAACCTGCTGCTCCTTCCGGCCACATCGGGCTGGCCGAATTGAGACGACTTTGGGCATCGCGCAAGAGTTGAGCGGCTCGTTGTTGGCGCTGCGCAATCTTCCCGGATCGATTCGTTTTCTACTGGACGAGACGAGTAACAAATATGAGGCCGATTTCGTTCTGGTTATATACGGCCCAAGTCTGGGGCCACTTAATCAGAATCTCCTAGCCACGAGCGATTACTTCATCGTCCCTTACACCCTGATTATTTCTCCGCTATGGCCTTGAGTTCACTTGCGAAGACACTTCCGCGTTGGAAAGCTTGGGCCGTCACTGCCTACGCCATCGAAGCACTAACGTCGGCCGATTACCCTTACGAAACCACATATCACCTTCATTGGTGCGGTTGTTCAGAAATATCGACCTCGTATCGGCAAGGCTAGCAAGGCTTTCCAGCACTGGATTGACGAGCTCGTTCAGGGCCTAAGGGATTCGCTTTTTCCAGCGCTTGAGAAAGCCGGAATGCTTGACGCCAAGCTCTTCAAGGAACGAGCGGGTATAGAGCCTTGGACACCCCTTCTTGAGGTTCCAGACTTCACAGTCTGATCGCGTTGTCTCAGGAACATCAAGTGCCAGTCTACGCCTTAACCGCAAGGCAAACAGGCCAGGCGGGTGCGGTATGGGATCAAACGGAAGAGAGTCTGAAGCTGTTCGCACAAGCCTTTTCGGATTGTGCAGACAAGGTCTTTGCGTTAACTCGATGGAAAGGCCGTGACGCCGATAGCGCACTTCGAGGCGGTCTGGAACCGATGCGCTCAATTGTCGGCCCTGCACGCTTACCTCGCAAATAACGTTTCCGGTGTTTTGCAGCCTGACGAGTTGCTGCGAGCTGAGTGGGTTCGCGCGCCTTAGCGCCCTCGACCTCTACGTTCACGCACTAGTTGCCCAGCGAATGCTTGAAATCTTTGAGGGACGTCGCTCGGCCACTCCCGCTTATCTGCCAGTTTCGGGTTTCTAATGAATCCCTTGAGCGCATTCGCGCGGCCGCGACGAGGTCTGACGCTGCATCCGCCTATGACTTGGATATTCGCGAGCAGTTAAGTTACCTCACGTTTCAAGATCCAGAGAAGATTGCTGATGGTTTAAGGCTCTGTTCTCCGGTCGAGCTTTGGAACGAAGCTGCACTGAAACTGGGTGCAACCCAAGCGACCAAGACAATCAAAGCCAAAGACATAAAGAAGGGCCCTTTCTTTGGTCCGACGGCGAAATAAGATCGCTCACGAAGGCGACCTGCAGCCGCTCGATCCTCCGCGAGCCTTGGCCAGTAATCAAGGCAGATCTCACGTTCGTGGAACATCAAATCGAAACGATCGTTAGGGCGATCGATTCGGTCGTGTGATCGGACCGCCGGGCGGCGGGCACGGCATGCCGTGCCCCTACGGGAAGACTACCTCGTGGCGCTGCTCGCCTAGGCCGGCTACGGCGCAGCGGACTTTGTCGCCGGCGCGCAGGAACTGCTGGGGCTTCATTCCCGAGCCGACGCCGGAGGGCGTGCCGGTGGCGATCACGTCGCCGGGCAACAAGGTCATGAATTCGGTGATGTAGGCGATGAGGTTCGCGACGCTGACCATCATGTCGCGGGTGTTGCTCTGCTGGCGCATCTGGCCGTTGATCTCGCAGAAGAGATCGAGCGATTGCGGGTCGGGCACTTCGTCCGCGGTTACGAGCCACGGGCCGATGGGGCCGAACGTGTCGGGACTTTTGCCTTTCGTGAATTGTCCGCCGCGCTCGTTCTGGAAAGAGCGCTCGGAGACGTCGTTCACGGTGCAGTAGCCGGCGACGTAGCTGAAGGCGTCCGCGGCGCTGACGTATTGCGCTTTGGTGCCGATTACGACGCCGAGCTCCACTTCCCAATCGGTTTTTTGCGAGCCGCGCGGAAGACGAATGGGATCATTCGCTCCGCTCAACGACGTGGTGGACTTCAGGAACAGAATGGGTTCCTTGGGCGCCGCGTGCCCGGTTTCGGAGGCGTGGGCGGTGTAATTCAGACCGACGCCGACGATTTTGGAGACTTGGCCAACGCACGGGCCGAATCTCGGCGAGCCGGAAACGAGCGGCAGCGACGCGGGATCGAGTTTGCGCAGCTTGGCAAGGCCCGCGGGCGAGAGTGCTTCTCCGCCGAGATCGGGGATTTGGCCGGAGAGGTCGTGAATCTGGCCGGTTGCGTCAAGCAGGCCGGGTTTTTCCCAGCCGGGATTTCCGTAGCGCACGAGTTTCATGGGAGTGTCCGTTCGCGTGTCCCGCTGAGAGGCTGCGGGACAGGCTGATTGCGGGAATTTTTATAGCACAAATAATGCAAAAGCAGATCCCTCACACCAGCTGCGCCGGCTTCTGGACGACAATGAAAGGCGAAAGACGCCAATCAGGAGATTGGCGTTCCCAGGAAACCCTTCGCAAGAAGCCGATTGGAGATGGGCGTTCGAGCGCGATACAGACTTGGAAAATGGCGCGGCGTTTCTCGAAGGTGGGGCGGCAGCGCGTGCTACGGTTTGTAGAGGTAGCGCGGGTTCCGCAGGAGGAACGCATGCGACGCGTGATTTTCAACGCAAGTTTGGGTCTTTTGTTCGGCTCGGCACTCGGTCTAACGGCGAGCGGGCAGACTAACAACACTTACAGCGTGAAGACGACGGACGCGCAGGCCGCCATCCGGCCGATGCCGCCGGAAATCGCACGACGCTCCGAGTCGCTGCGTGCGGCGTTGCAGCCATCGGCGAAAGTCTGGATGCAGCAGCAGGCGCAGATCGAAGCGCGGCGGCCGGCGGTGGATGTGGATGCGCTACGAGCGGCGATTCGTCGGCGCTTGGCCGGCTCGACTGCACCGGCGGGCGGCGCAGCTCTGCAAAATATGGATGTCGACGCCATCGTGTTCATGGTGCTGGGCGAAGCAGCGCAGAGCCAGGAGCAGGATCTGCGGAACCAAATGCAACAGATGCAGGCGATGGAGAAAGAGAAGCAGGCGCTGCGGCAACTGGTCGACCAGATGCAGCAGGAAATCGCGCAGGCCAAGCCGGGCGAGCGCAGCGGCGTGTGCCAGACGGCGTTCTGCCGGTCGCTTCCCGCGAAGCTCGCGGCAATGACGAGCGCCAGCGCGGGAATGCCGCGGCCCTTCCATCTGCGCGCGGCGGACAACATTACGTATCCGCAGCTTTCCTCGCTTGAATCGCAAGCCGATCAAGCGTTGGGTTCGGTGAGCGGCTTGAGCCAATCGGAGCAGCTGCAGTTGCAGACGGCGATGGACCAATATTCGAAGCTGGTCGAGACGCTTTCGAACATCATGAAGAGCCTCAGCGACACGAGTAACAGCATCGTTGCGAACATGAAGTGAGGAAAGTCCCCACCCTTGCGAAAACCGCAAGGATGGGGCACCCACACCCGGCGAAATAGGAGAAAAGCAGATCCCTCACGCCGTGTGCGTCACCTGCGCTATGCCGCAATGTCCCCGCTATCCGAATCAGCGCCGGGGCAAGGTTCGGGATGACAATGAAAGGCTCTTGCGAAAGACGCCAATCAGGAGATTGGCGTTCGCAGGCGGTGCAAATGCCCCGAATTGAAGCACTGCAAAGGGCATAATTCACTAGGGGAATGCAGCGAAATAGCGCAAACTGAAAGGGTAAATGAGCCACAACATACTGATGCAATATATGGGCTTCGAATCAAAATCGCGAGGCCGCGAATATAGATTCGAAGTACGGTGTGCCGCTGAAGACCTGCGTGAGTTTACGCTGACGATTGCGGACGAAGCCTTCAATTCCCGCCGCGTGCGTTACCAGGATGCGCCGGATGTGTGCTCCCTGAAGCTGAAGCGCGAGCTGATCACCAATGCGGATTGCCCGTCGAGGACGAATTTTCCGATTACCGACGCGGAATTAGACGATTACCGGATGGCCCACACCAGCAAGAGCAAAGCCCCGTGGGCGCCCAAACCAAAAGAAGATTTTTAGTAGAGTAAGACCAGGGCCGCGGGCGGGTTTGAAACCCGCCCCTACAGATTCGGCCCGCTGGTCGATCTGCCTCTAGTTTTCCAACGGCTTCGGAAGATCTGCTTCGTCCGGGATTTCTTCCAGAGGCGGCAAGTTGTCCCATTCAGAACTTCTGGCGATTTCGGGTCCGTTGGTGTTGTCTTCCAGTTTTTTCTGCGCGCGGCGCTCGGCTTTTTCTCGCGCCTTTTCCAATCTCTTCATTTCCTTCTGACGTTTCAGAAATGTAGTAGCCATAATTCCTCCTTGGGTTTCAGATAAGCGCCGAAAAACGGCGCAAGGAGCTACCAGCGGGGCTCGCGCGGCTGTCGGGAGGCCTCGCGATAGTCTTCGTTCGAGAATCCGCCGCCACGTCCACGACCGCCTCCGCCGCCGCTACCGCCGCGCGGGGGTGCGCTGCCGCGTTCTTTGGGACGGGCTTCGTTCACCTTGAGGTTGCGACCGCCGACGTCTTTTCCGTCCAGGCCAGCGATGGCCTTGGCTGCTTCGTCGTCATTGGGCATTTCCACGAATGCGAAGCCGCGGGCGCGGCCGGTTTCCCGATCCATGGCGATGTGAACGCGCGAGACTTGCCCGAAGGCTTTGAATAGCTCGCTCAATTCACTTTCCGTGGTCTGGAAACTCATGTTGCCAACAAAGAGATTCTTCATGTTGCCCCCCCTTGCGTACTATACACCCAACACCGCCAGGAACGCCCGCAGGCCCCTTTTAGACGTAAGACTTAGCTATCGAGTTGCACCTGCAGGAATTCGCCGGGCAACTGCGTGAGGCTGTGCTTGGACGACTTGGACGGCTGCACGCCCGCTTGCGCTGCCGCGTTGCCGAAGGCGCCGTGAACCTGACGCTTTCGAGTCTGCTGGACAGGTGCTTCCGTCGACTCCGGCAAGGCCGCGCCCATCGGCATACGCTCCATGGTTACGCCGAGGGTACGCTCGAGCTGGAACAGCTCGGTGCGCTGATCCCGCGAGAAGAGCGTGGAAGCAACGCCGGTGGCGCCGGCTCGTCCGGTACGGCCGATGCGGTGGATGAAGTTCTCAGCCACCTCGGGCAGGTCGTAGTTGATGACGTGAGCGATGTTTTCAACGTGGATGCCGCGGGCCGCGAGGTCCGTGGCAACCAGGACGCGGAAGCGTCCCTTCTGAAAGCCTTCGAGAGCCGCGGTGCGCTGGGATTGCGAACGATCGCCATGAATCATGGCGGCGTTGATGCCCAGGCGCGTGAGGCTATAGGCAATGCGATCGGCGCCGCGCTTGGTGCGCGCGAAAACGAGGCAGAGGCCGGGTTCGCGGGCGAGCAGGCGGCGGAGCATGTCCGGCTTGCCGTCAAACGGGACTTCGAACGCCTGAAGCTTCACGCTTTCCGAAGGCTTCAGCGTAGAACCGAACGCGAGGCGCACGGGATTCTTCGTGTAGTCGCGCACCAGATGCGCCACCGATCCTTCGAGCGTGGCGGAGAAGCACATGGTCTGGCGAGCCTTGGGAAGAATCGAGGCGATGCGGCGAATGGCTGGGAGGAAACCCATGTCCAACATGCGGTCGGCCTCGTCGAGGACGAGCGTCTGCAAGGACGGGAACGCCACGAGGCGGCGATCGATGAAATCTTCCAGGCGTCCGGGCGTGGCCACGACCAGGCGAGCGCCCTTACGAATGGCGTTCAGCTGGGGGCCTTCGGACAATCCGCCGACAACCAGGGCTGCCGGTGGAAGCTGCTTGCCGCGCAGCTTGTCATACTCTTCGGCAACCTGCATGGCCAGTTCCCGTGTGGGAACGAGCACAAGCGCCGCGACGGTGCGGCCCTCCTGGCTGAGAAACCCTTCAATGATGGGAATCAGGAACGCCAGGGTCTTGCCGGTACCGGTTTGAGCGGTAGCCATTATATCTTTGCCCTGCATGGCCGGCGGTATGGTGGCGGCCTGCACGGGGGTGGGCACGGTAAAGTGCCCTGCTGCTAATCTCTCTTTCATATAGGAAGAGAGGGGTAATTCTGAGAAGTTTTGCATTTTGCTTTCTTGCTGGCTGAGAGGATTGGCGCGTCAGACTCGAAGGTTTTCGAGTGCGCGACTGCCTTACAGTCCAGTCTTTGTTTTTGAGATTACGCTGAAGACGTACGGTGGAAACTGAGGGCGGGTATTCTCAGATCAGGTCTAGCACCAGAGGGACCGCACAACACAACCGAAAGTATTAAGCGCAAGGAAACTATAACATATCCGGGCGCGAAGTGATAGAGCGAATACTAGAGGCGCGAATGCTGAAGAGTTACTAGCCATTAATAACCAAACGGGGCAACTTCGAGCCGTTATCCCGGCTTAGAATAAGCTGGCGAATGATAGAATAGAGCATGAGCAAAGCCTATAGAGTCGTGTTCGAATGCCCGAAGGACCGCTACAACATCAACGTGCAGAGGAAGAGCAGCAAGGCGTCCCTTTCCGAAGACGAGGCGATGGAGATGTTCGGAAACGAAGAGATCGCCTGCACGAATCCCAGCTGCGGCTGGCACGGTAAGGCCTCCAAGACAAAGGTTCTCCGCATCCTGCCATTTACCTGGATATTTTCTCCGGCAGCTTGAGGCGGGGCCGCGGTTTGCGCGGCTGGGTGGGGCTTGAGTTGGCGCTAGACGGCTTCAGTTGACGCTGGATTCCCGGCGATTGAGCGGCCCGGGCGGATTGATGAGCGTGAATAGCTCGTCCTTCAGGTTGCGATACTTCGCGTAGGCGGCGACTTCAGCTTCCCGTTGTTTCAAGAGCTCGTGGTAGGCGGTCCAACTCTCGGGGTCTCTGTGCGCCGCGAGCAGCACGCTGAGTTTTTCCGCTTCATGGCAATATTCGCTGAAGGCGTCGTCCATTCTTGCGAGCAATATTCTGATATTGCCTGACTGCTCCATTCGAGAATCTCCGGAAAATCTCCGCCAATCATGATTGCACCTTGGGCGGTTTGAGCCAAGCAACAACTAGACGAAGCCTCAGGGGTCAAAACCCCTGAGGACGCGGTGTAGGTATGTCGGAGCTGAAGCTCCGACCCCCTAAACGGACACGACAAGGGCAACAACTAGCGGCTGCGCGAGACGATTTCGGCTCCTAGTTTCTGAACCGAAAAGCAAAGACGCCCGCCTAAAGGCGGCCGCTACAAAAGCAAGCAAAGGCTGCCCGCCTCCCTCGGCTTCGCTCGGGACAAGTTCACGTGGCCCCTACAAAGGCAAAGCCTTGCCCGGACGAGTGCCGAGCGGCTGCTACGAAACAAGGCGAGAAGCAGGTCTAGGGCTGAAAAGCCTTCAAGTTCGCCTGGCGAACGATTTCCTGGTCTGCGGCCGCTTGCTTCTCTCGCGCGATTTCCTTTTGCGGAGCATCTTCGCGATCCTGGTTGGCGGCTTGGGCGATGGCTGCGTCGGCTTGACGGTTCAATTGCTTTGAAAACATGATCAATTGAAACACGCTGGAAAGCGGGAAACGGGAAAGGGCGACCGAGTATTGGGAGTCCTCCCAAATGGCGATGGTTTTCGCCGAGCTGCTGTAGCCAATGCTGGCAGGGGGATTCTGATCGACTACCGGCACGGTTGCGACACCATACTTTACGGAGATGATCCGCACCATATCTTCAGGAGACAGGCCTTCCGTCGCGGAATTTTCATAGGTGGCGGTAATCTTGTACAGGGCGCCGTTGAAGAAAGTAAATTCAACTTCCTGGACCGCATCCGTGGGCGCGGCGGTTTGATAAGACTTCACCGGCCACCACGTCAGCTGCTGAATCAATACAGGCGCCGGTTGGATGACGGTGACGTCCGACGGTTTCGAGCCAGCTTGCGTCAGAAGTTTGGCCAAACTGTTCCCGAGCGCAAATTCGCGGTATTTGGAGAGGTCCTGCGCGCAGACCAGCGGAACGAAAAACAGGCTGGCGGTGAGGCACATCAATACGTTGCGTATGATTTTCATTGGATCCTCTCGGAAAGAAAGAAACTCTGTTGAATGTGCCGCGACTGAGCGTCTACATTGAGGTACGGAACTCCGAAGAAGTGCTTCGGAGCGACGCTAGTGATTTCCAGGGAATTGAATTCCTGCGACTTGGGGTCGGCGAGGATGCGCTTGATGGCTCTGCGCAGCATTTTTTGCCGGTTCATGCCGAAGACGGTGGTCTTCATGGCTCCGGCCAAGGAAAAGAACGTCCATCCCGTTCTTTGGATTTCTCGATCGAGCGCGAAGCCGTCGAGGTCCGCGACGAGCTTCCAGCCCGGCACGCAGGCCTGGCTTTCGATTCGCAGGGCTTCGGGCAGCGGAGTGCCATCCTTGATGAGAATGTTGCCGGCCTGAATTGTGCCTTCCATCTGATCCTCGTTTCCCGCCGACGGTCTTCTACTTTGTGCTTGCCCTCTTCAGGCTCCGCTCTTCCCGGCCCAGTTCGCGCTTGGGATCCAGGAAGAGCGGACAGCACCCAGCTAGCTTTGTGACTACTGATTGCTTGCTGATTCCTTCGATTCGTTGTGGGGTGAATGCTTCTGCAACACGGCGACCAGGTGACGTCCTGACGGCGGTATGTGAACGGTGTCACCCAAGACGATTTCCTTGGCGGTGAGTTTTTCACCGTAGACGTCCGCGGTAGCGTCGTCATCGGGGCGAAGCGTGGAACCTTCGAGAGAAACACCGGCGAAGAGACCGCGCGTGCGCGAATAGCTGAGAACTTCGGCGCGCAGGTAGGCGTCTGTGTTTGCCGCAGCGTCACGTCCCACGGGACCTGCCGCTATGGAAGCGTCGCCGCCCAGCTTGACCTGACTGCTAAGAATCGAACTCGCGCCGCGCTCGTTCATAATGAGAAGAACGAGATCGGTCGCTTGTCCGCCGATTTGAAAACCGATGCTGCCGCCTTCGAGCGCGTACATTGCGGGCGCGCCCCAAGGTCCACGGAAGTTCTTGCCGGTGCGGCAAACCATGGCTCCGCGGCCGTAGCTTGCTCCGACCACGAACGCGGCTTTAAGAACAGACGGGAAAACGATAACGCAGTCCGCTTTCTCGATTACCTGTTGGGGAATGTTATCGGGGATGTTCATAATTTCCTGCATTACCGTGCCGGAATTCTCGAGGCGCTTTTGTTCCTTGTTGTCCGCAAAAAGCGGCGCGGTGGCAACCAGTCCTAAACAGGCAACTATTAGTGATTTGCGTATCATCGCTGACCTCCATGATCAGAATTGCGGCTACGGACATTTACTGTCTCCGAAACCTTTGTGAATTATTCTTAAACTAGCTCCATCGAAACTTCCGTTAGGCCGCTTTCCGCTAAGCTTTCCGCGCGCCGACGACTAGCAAACCGATTCCTGCCAGAAGGGCGAGGCCCCCGACCACGGGCGGGAGCGGGATCGTCTCCTGCTTGTCCGCAGTGGCGTGAATCGGCCCTATGTCCACAATTTTTTCCCGATGGGTGTAGGTAATGCCTTGATAGGCGAGGGCCAGAACGCCCAGAACTATGAGCACAACGCCAACGAGAGAGATCGGCTTCATATTGTTGCCTCCAGCATCAGGACACGACCTTTCGGCCCAAGATGACCTTGATCAAAATGACCGCGACCGCCAGCACCAACAATATGTTGATGAACCCACCAAAACTGTAAGCGGTGGCCACTCCCAAGAGCCAAAGGGCAAGCAAAACCACAGAGATCGTCCCAAGCATTAAGAACCTCTTATTTCTTTTTCTAAGTGCAGGTAGTAGCGGAGGCCGCTGCGCTGAGCTAATTGGACCGATCTGCGAAGCAGCTCCGCTGCTTCTCTTACACGTTCACATGTTAGGCGCGCGGCGGGTGGTTATCTGTTCACTTGTGCACACATCTCAATATGGTTTTGCGATTCGTTTGCGGCGCTGCCGGAAAGAGCAGAGACGATGCTTTCTTAAACGGGGCTTCAACTCGGCTTTCTGAGCTCATTCACGATCTTCCTGGCTTCTCTCATTCGTTCGTTGTAATACGACGGACTGATGAGAACTTCTTTGTCGTCGACTTGCAGGCGCTCTTTGATGCCCTTGCGCGATAGAAACAGAGCCAGCGCTATGTAGGTCTTGATTTCTTTTTCCAGGAACTTGACTGCTTGGCGTTTGGATTCATCCATTTTTCACCTCGATCGCCTGGCCGGAAGGGGCCCCGTCAGGAGTGCGACTCACACGTCAGGACACGTCAGGCCACATCAGGGGCGACTCGACCAGAATGCGCCGGCGTCGCCCCTGAAGCTGTGGCGGAAGTCCAGATCTAGAGCACGACGTTGATGGAAACACGCGTGCCGGGATAGTAGGGGTTGTACAGGTAATATCCGCCGTCGACGTAATCGACGTAGACATCATCCGTGTAATACCACGCAACCGGCCACGGCTGAACGAATCCGAACCAATAGCCGCCGTACTGGAAGCGCGAGTACCCGCCGACCATCTGGGGGCTGCCGATGCGGAATCGATGTTCGTTTCCGAAATTCGAATGGAAGCGATCGTCAGGGATGCGGCCGTTGCCCCGAGCGCTGAGCCGCAATGCCGGGACATTATGCTGCCTCTGCTCTTCGGCGGCGGTGCGCTGAACGTGTTGCTGGCCTTGCTGCGACTGCTGAGTGTTAGCCTGCTGCGTCTTGGCTTCTTGATTGGACTTGGCCGCTTGCTGCTGGTGCTCGGTATTCGACTTGGCCTGCTCTTCCTGAGTCTTGGCTTCCTGCTGCTTGGCTTGCTTGTCTTCCTGGGCTGACTTAGCTTGCTGCTCGTTATTCGACTTGTTCTGTTGCTCTTGAGCCTTGGCTTGCTGCTGCTTTTCCGGCTGCGCTTGCTGATCCTTGGCTTGCGGTTTTTCTTCCTGCTTCGCGGGCTCGGTCTGCTTTTGTTCCGGCTGCTTTTCGGGCTTGGCCTGCTGCTCCTGCTTAGGAGCCTTCGAGTCGTCCTCATGCCCATCTTGTTGCGCGTAGGCGGGAGCGACGGCTCCGAGAATCAGGAGCAGAACCCCCGCACTGATAAGTCCAACTGGCTTCATGATTGTTGCCTCCGTAAAGTCGATTTCAATACGCCCTTTTCTGGTTGCGCCGGGCGCTGTATCAATTCCGGTGCTTGCATCTCGTTCAGGATCGTTTAGCTGCCTACGTGGATGCGGGAGAGCGAATGAAGAAGTCCAAAAATGTTCAGGAGCCACACGACTGTGGCGATGACGACGACGGCATTTAGGATGGACTTGATCGTTCCCTCCATTGGTATGAAGCGGTTGACCAGCCAAAGGAGAACACCCACCACAACTAGAACCATTAATATTTGAAGTAAAGGCATGAGCTTTTTCTAACCTCTTTCTCTTCGCAGGCAGACACTCCGGCCGGCTCTATGGCGACTCTATGGTGATGCATTCAATTTTCGCATTGACCCAGAACGCCTGTGCCGGTTGGAGTGGGAAGGGACCTGCGATCTCCAATGTTATTCGAGCGAAGCTTGGACTTGCGTCCTGTTGCTTCACCTACAGAGCAACATCATGGACGAAGCAGCGACAGGTATCTGTTCACTTATGCACACATTCGCAAGCCCGCTTGCGGATTTCTCGCCGCGTGCTACGATGCCAACCAGGAAGCCATGCCAGCCAAAACCCTAAATCGCAAGAAAGCCAACGGCAAGAAGATATTCAACGCCCAGGATTTTCTTGATTCCGCGGGTGTGGCCAGGAAGGTCGTCGAGTTCAAGAGAAAAGAAACGGTGTTCTCGCAGGGCGATGCCGCCAAGAATGTTCTATATATTCAAAAGGGCGGTGTGAGGCTTTCCGTGGTGAACGAAACGGGCAGAGAGGCTGTGGTGGCCGTTTTGGGACCGGACGATTTTTTTGGCGAGGGGTGCCTGGCCGGCCAGCCGCTGCGGATCGGAACGGCGACTGCGATCACGGCGACGACGATACTGGCGATCGAGAAAAAAGAGATGATTCGCGTGCTGCACGACGAACACGCGTTTTCGGACCGGTTCATCTCCTACATGCTTTCGAGAAACATCCGAATCGAAGAGGATTTGGTCGATCAGCTTTTTAACTCGAGCGAGAAGCGACTGGCGCGCACGCTATTGCTACTGGCGCGTTACGGCAAGGAAGATAGGCCGCAGCGGGTGCTGCCCAAGATATCGCAGGAAATGCTGGCGGAAATGGTGGGCACGACACGGTCGCGCGTGAATTTCTTCATGAACAAATTCAGGAAACTGGGCTTCATCAAGTACAACGGCGGGCTGCAGATCAACACTTCGCTTCTGAGCGTTGTTCTACACGACTAAAGAATTACGGCGGCATCCCCATCGTTTTTGCGAAGGGCCGAAATCCCTCCCACCGCTTTTACGCCCTATACGGGACCGAAAGTCGCGGTCTCGTCGGTGAAAATCATCTTGTCGTGAACGAGAGATCTGAGGGAGTTCTTCAGGAATCTGCTGCTCACTTCGCTGACGACCATTGCCGGGGTGCGTTGCTCCCCTGTCATCCCTCGTACGATTAGCCAACCCAGAACCAGGGCTTCCAGAGCCCAGACGGACGGGTGCATGGATTTCTCCTTTTGGCAAATCCTCGGATGGCGGGGGTGCTTTTGAAAACTTCGACTACCAGGCCAACGGAAGAGTCGTCGAACCTTCAATCACTCTGGCAGTCACTGTGGGCTTATCGAGTGACATAGTCAATGTGATTATGAGGATTCGATTTTGCCAATCTATGGTTAACCGGCACTTAGACACCGGAGGCGCTGGACCGAGATCTCGTAGCGGACAATTCTGGCGGTAACGCGAACGTGCTGCAGGACTATTTCGGGATACCTACCAGCTGATGTTACGCGGAGACCTAGTTCCGCAAAAGTCTTAGGCGCAGATTTTCCCACGGACGCTTTATGGTCGGGGCGCGCGGATTTGAACCGCGGACCTCCTGCGCCCAAGGCAGGCGCGCTACCAGGCTGCGCTACGCCCCGACATGAAGTGCCCAATGATTATAAGGTACTTCTCGACCATAACGGTTCGTTCCGCGGGTTCAGGGGGACGCTTTACCGACTCCATTACCGGCTCGCCGGGGACGTCAAGCGCCGATCGTCGCAGTTCATAAGTACCAATTAGACATCCACTTACTAATAAATAAGCGTAAGGACCCTTATCACCGCTGATTTCCAGGATACTCGTCACGACTCGCATTAATCCCTGCTGACCGCGTCGACCGTTCTGAAGTAGAGGAACCTTTCGCGATATGGCAGCGACACTTGGCGCAAAGGCAGCCCGAATGGAAACCGACAACAAGCCCGGTGGATCAATGATGGGGCAGCGGAGAGAGCTGGACCGCGGAACGTCAACTGCGACATTGTCGGCGGTCGTCCCGTCCCTAACGGATCACGTCTTTCAGGCATCCCGACATCCCATGGCCGTTCTCGACTCCGATCTACGGGTGCAGATGGCGAATCGCGCCTTCTATGCAGCCCTTCGGACGACAGCCTCGCGCCTGGAAGGGCATTTCCTTGACGACCTATATAGGGAGAGCTGGGAGGCTATCGGTTTTCGCTCCTCTGTCACGTCCGCTGTCGGCAAAAACGAACTCAATCGTGTGCCGGCGACGTTCGACCTTCCCGACGCCGGAGCCCACATTTTTCTACTGGACGCGAGACGAATCGGCGGCGACGGCGGAATTGCAGAAGCGATTCTGATCGAACTGGAAGACGTCACCGAGCGGGAAGGTAACCGGGAAGAAACCGCAAGTCACACGGCTAACCTGGAACGTTCCAATTCCGATCTGGAACAGTTCGCCTACGTCGCCTCCCACGATCTACAAGAACCCCTCCGAATGATTGGGAGCTATACACAGCTGTTGGGCGACCGCTATCGAGGACGGTTGGATGAAGACGCCGATGAGTTTATCCGTTTCGCCGTCGACGGGGTCCACCGAATGCAATCGCTTATCGATGGGCTCCTGGCATACTCGCGACTAAGCAGGAAAGCAGCCGATTTCCGCGAGATTGATTGCAACGCGGTGATGGCGACAGTTCAAGCGGACCTAGAGAAAATAATTCTTGAAAGCGACGCGACGATTACAAGCGACCGGCTTCCACCGATCACGGGCGACACCCTACAGATCGGCCAACTATTTCAGAATTTGATCAGCAATGCCCTCAAGTTCCGCAATAGCGGAGTTTCTCCACGGATTCACGTATCAGCTTCCATCCACAACGGCGACCACATTTTTTCCGTACAGGATAACGGCATCGGGATTCCCGAGGATCAAAGAGGAAGATTATTCCAAGTCTTTCAGCGATTGCACAGCCGTACCGAATACCCCGGAACGGGAATCGGCCTCGCACAGTGCAAGAAGATAGTGGAAAACCACGGCGGCAGGATTTGGCTGGAGTCCAACCCGGGAAAAGGCACCATATTCTGGTTCACGGTTTCCGTGAAGAGGGAGGGGGAAAAATGCCCGTCGTGGAAGAAAAGCTAAGGCCGATCCAGATTCTCATGGTCGAGGATAACGAAGGCGACATTCGACTCACAAAGGAGGCATTGGCAGACGCGAAAGTTCAGATCGAGATGTCGATCGTTGGCGACGGCATCGAAGCAATCCGTTACCTGCGTCGGATAGGGCCTTACTCCAGCGCCACGCGTCCGGATTTGGTTATGCTCGATCTAAACCTGCCGAAGAAGGGCGGCCACGCCGTGCTGGACGAAATAAAACAGGACGCCGATTTGAAGCGAATTCCCGTGGTTGTGATTACGAGTTCCGCCGCCGAGGAGGATATCTTGAAGAGTTATAACTTGCACGCCAACTGCTACGTCACCAAGCCGCTCGATTTCAGCCAGTTCAGCAAGGTCGTTAAATCCGTTCAGAACTTCTGGGTGACCATCGTGAAACTGCCGGTTGACTGATCAGGAGATCTTCCATGCCCTTCCAGATGTCATGCAAACGGATTCTCATCATCGACGATAATCCCGGGGACGTCCGACTTTTCCAGATGATGTTGCGGGCGTCTGGGAGCACGACGTGCATCGTGGATACAGCGAATCGGCTTTCAACGGGTCTGGATATTCTACGGCGTGACACCTTTGACGTGATTCTGCTCGATCTGGGTTTACCGGACAGTCAAGGAGTCGAGACCGTTCGATTGATGCGGCGTCACTTTCCGAGAATACCGGTCGTTGTTTTGACCGGCCGTGAAGACGATGAGATAGCACTGGAATCGGTGAGAGAGGGCGCACAGGATTACCTTACGAAAGAAAATCTGAGCAGCGAAACGCTGGTACGGAGTTTATCGCATGCCGTCGAGCGCAACAAGATCGGAGAAAAACTTCGCGAGAGCGAGGAACTTTTCAAGCTGATCACCGAGAACGCGGAGGACATGATCAGCGTCATGGACTTCACGGGGAGCCGCGTCTACAGCAGTCCCTCGTATGAGAAAGTTCTCGGCTATAGCACCCAAGAGTTAAAGGCGACCCCGGCATTTGAATTGGTGCATTCGGAGGATCAGGGGGCTCTCGTCAAGGCGTTGCAGGCAGTCCGCAGCGGCTGCACTGGCACCAGAATCGCCTGCCGGGCCCGCCATAAGGACGGAAGCTGGCGCTTTCTTGAGTCCACTTTCAGCACGATCCGGAGTGAAAACGGTGAAGTGACGCATATGGCTGTAGTAAGCCGCGACATCACCGAACGCAAGCAGCTAGAAGAGCAGTTCATGCAATCGCAGAAAATGGAAGCAATAGGACGGCTGTCTGGAGGAATCGCTCACGATTTCAACAATCTGGTGAGCGTCATCATCGGATACTCCGAGATTCTGCAGGATCGGCTCGAGCATGGGAATCCGCTGCGCAAGAGCGCCGACGAAATTCTGAAGGCCGGCAGGCGCGCGGCTGTACTTACCCGGCAGCTCCTGGCCTTCAGCCGCCAGCAGGTGCTGGATCTGAAGGTTCTGGATCTAAACGTAATTATTATAGACATAGAGACGCTGCTGAGGCGTGTGATCGGAGAAGACATCCTGCTGGAAATCGATCGGAACCCGGGACTGTGGCGGATCAAGGCGGATCAAGGCCAGCTCGAGCAAGTGCTGATGAATTTGGCTGTGAACGCCCGAGACGCCATGCCGCGGGGGGGCAAGCTGAGCATTCAAGTCGAAAACGCCGAACTGGGCGTGGAAACAGTACAGCGTAGCTATCCGGTTCGGCCCGGATCCTACGTTTGTCTTACGGTCACAGATAGTGGAATCGGCATGGACGATGCGACGAGAGCACGGGCTTTTGAACCGTTTTTTACGACCAAAAAACCTGGCAAGGGCACCGGCCTCGGCCTGTCGACGGTGTACGGTGTCGTGAAGCAATGCGGGGGATACATCGAGCTTGAAAGTTTTCCCGGCCACGGGACGACGTTCCAGATTCACCTACCTCGTTTCGATGGCGAACCGGCGATCACAGAAACGGATTCAGGACGTAACACGAAGATTGTCCGCGCGAGCAGCGGTACGATCCTTATAGCGGAAGATGAAGTATCGCTTCGTACTCTATGCCGCGATAATTTGCAGGCAGCCGGTTACACGGTTCTTGAAGCAAAAGACGGCGAAGAGGCGCTTCAGATTAGCCGCGAGTGTCAAGGATCGATCGACCTCCTATTAACCGATGTCATTATGCCGGGGATGGGAGGTAAAGCACTGGTTCAGGAAATGATGCGCGAGCGACCAAACATGAAGATTCTCTACGTGTCAGGCTACACAGGCTACTCGGACGACGCTTACGCGGAGCAATGGCCCATGGAAGCGGGGAGTTTTATACTTGCGAAGCCGTTTACGCGGAGCGATCTGTGCGAACGGGTTGGTGAGGCGCTAGAAAGTCGTTCCGTACCCTCAAACTAACTTCTTTAAGCTCTCATGGCTTGTATCATGGCCTATTGAACACCAGCCCGCGAAGCCCGCTTGACGCTGCGTGGGGCTGGTATAGAGTTGAGTTCCCTTCCACAAATCTGTGCGCGGCGACAGGCTGCCCTCTTTCAGCCTTCAGAGTCGCGCCGGATAGCACTTTCATTCCCAAGCTAGCGTGAGATGAAGACGAGGTCTTTATGGCGGCCGAAGAGCACCTCGCGCCGGCATTCGTGATCCCGGCAATTGAGCCGACGCAATTAAATTGCGACAGCAAAGCGAAAGCGGATGACCGATAAACAAATCAAAATACTTCTACTGGTCGAAGACAATCACGGAGACGCTCGTTTGTTCCGCGAAATGATCAAGGAACAGGACGAGCACAATACCGAATTGACGCACGTCGAGTGCATGAGTGACGCCGAGAGGCATCTTACGGAGTATCGAGTTGACGTTATCTTGCTCGACCTAGGGTTGCCCGACGTACAAGGACTAGGAGCCATACGTCGGGCCCACGCGGTGGCGCCTCGCGTCCCTTTGGTGGTGCTCACCGGGTTGGACGACGAGTCGCTGGCGGTGCAAGCCCTGCAGGAAGGGGCGCAAGATTATCTGGTCAAGGGCCAAATCGAAACGCGCGGGCTCCATCGAGCGCTGCGATACGCCATCGAACGCAAGATCATGGAAGAAGCGTTGTTCGTCGAGAAGGAGCGAGCCCAAGTCACCCTCAATAGCATCGGCGATGCCGTCATTTGCACGGACATCCGGGGAAATATCACCTTCCTGAATCTCATCGCAGAAAAAATGACGGGGTGGTCGTGCCACGGGGCGACCGGCAAGCCCATGGCCGAAGTATTTCGAATTCTGGACGCCGCGAACCGCGAAACCATTCCGAACCCGATGGAGATCGCCGTCGGCGAAAATCGCACTGCGCACTTGCCGCCGAACTGCATCCTCATCCGGCGCGACGGATTTGAAATTCCGATCGAAGACTGCGTTTCGCCAATCCATGACCGGGTAGGCCACGCTACGGGAGCGGTAATCGTTTTCCGCGACGTAAGCGAGACGCGAACGATGGCGCTACAGATGGCGCATTCGGCGGAGCACGATTTTCTGACGGGATTGCCGAATCGCATGCTGCTGAACGACCGGGTTCGCCAGGCGATCACGCTGGCGCCGCGGCACATGAAAAAAGTCGCTGTGTTGTTTTTGGATTTGGACGGCTTCAAGCACATCAACGATTCCCTGGGGCATCCCATCGGCGACAAGCTTCTGCAATCTGTTGCGAAGCGGCTGGTGGATTGCGTCCGGGGCTCGGACACGGTCAGCCGGCAAGGCGGCGATGAATTTGTGGTGCTGCTTTCCGAAGTGGAACAAGCCGAAAACGCTGCGATTTCAGCGAAGAGATTGCTGCAAGCAGTGGCGGCGGCTCATTCCATCGACCAACACGATCTTCACGTCACGACCAGCATCGGCGTGAGCGTCTATCCCGATGATGGTCTGGATGCCGAGACGCTGATCAAGAATGCAGACACGGCTATGTATCAGGCCAAAGAGAACGGGCGACAAAGCTATCAGTTCTTCAAGCCGGCTATGAACGTTCGGGCCGTCGAACGGCAATTCGTCGAGGAGGGCCTGCAGCACGCGCTCGAACGACGGGAGTTCTCGCTGCACTACCAGCCGAAAATCGATCTTAGGACACGCGAAATCACGGGAGCTGAGGCATTGTTGCGCTGGACGCATCCGACTCGAGGGCCGGTGTCTCCGGCGCAATTCATTCCCGTGGCGGAAGACTGCGGACTGATTCTGCCGATCGGCAACTGGGTACTTCGCGAAGCTTGCAAGCAAGCTCGGGCTTGGATGGATGCTGGTCTGTACGTGGGAACAATGGCCGTGAATGTCTCCGCAATGGAGTTCCGGAACGAAGGCTTTTTGGAAGGTGTATTCGCAGCTCTCAAAGAAACGGGTTTGGATGCCAGATTTCTCGAATTGGAGCTGACAGAAAGCGTTTTGATGAAACGCGCCGAGTCGACGGAATCGATTCTCAAGACCCTGCGAGCAAAAGGCGTGCGGCTGGCGGTCGACGACTTCGGCACGGGGTACTCCAGCTTGAGCTATCTGCGAAAATTTCCGATCGACGCGCTAAAGATCGACCAGTCGTTCGTTCGCCAGATCACGACGACTCCGGCGGAGACAGCCATCGTGATCGCGGTGATCAGCATGGGCCGAAGCCTTGGTCTCCGCGTGGTGGCAGAAGGTGTGGAAACGGAAGAAGAGATGTCATTTCTCCTGGCTCACCAATGCGACGAAGCTCAGGGATACTACTTCAAGCGTCCAGTACCTGCCGAGGAGTACGCCACGCTGCTCAAGAAGGGGATGCCGGAAACAGTCCTTCGCTGAGTCTTCATTGACATTTCTTCGACTCTGGTCCCGCCGTCGCTCAGGAAATTCTCACCGCGCGCACCCGCGTCCGTTCCGTTTGGATACCGTCAGCGTGAGCCCTTTCCTCTCATGGTCTATTAGACACCTGCGGACAAACCCCATTTGAACCTGCGTGGGAGTGGTGTAGAGTTGGACTCCCTTCCACAAATCTGTGCGCGGCTACAGGCTGCCCTCTTTCAGCCTTCAGGGTCGTGTCCGGAGAAGCAATCCCTTTCCCAAGCTGGTGCGAGATGAAGACGAAGTCTTCGTTGAACCGCAAGGCGCAACTCGCGTTCGGGTGTCTCGATGCCTGAACCCAATGTTCGCCTGGGCAACGGTGCGGAAAAACATTTAGCGCAGATGGAGGGCCGGTACCGCGGTCTTCTGGAAGCGGCTCCGGACGCCATGGTCGTCGTGAATCAGGGCGGAGACATCGTCCTGCTTAATCTTCAAGCGGAAAAGCAGTTCGGATATAGCCGCGATGAGCTTCTGGGGCAGCGGGTGAAAAACATCATTCCCGATGGGTTTGCGGAGCGGCTGATCGCCGACGGCACGCGAACCGCGGCGGAGGCGCTGGCGCAACAGATCGGCACAGGGATCGAACTTATCGGGCGCCGGAAGGATGGCAGCGAATTCCCTATCGAGATCATGCTCAGCCCGCTGGAAAACTCCGAGGGAATTCTAGTGACGGCGGCGATCCGTAACATCAGCGTGCGCAGGGCGGCCGAAAAACATCTCGCGCAGATGGAAGGCCGATATCGGGGACTGCTAGAGGCCGCTCCCGACGCGATGGTCGTAGTAAACCAGCGCGGAGACATCGTGCTGCTGAACGTTCAGGCAGAGAAGCAGTTTGGCTACAGCCGCGATGAGCTTCTGGGGCAGCAGGTGAAAAACATCATTCCAGAGGGCTTCGCGGAACGGCTGATCGCGGACGGCACGCGGACCGCGACGGAGGCATTGGCGCAACAGATCGGCACGGGGATCGAACTCATCGGACGGCGGAAGGATGGAAGCGAGTTCCCCATCGAGATCATGCTGAGCCCGCTGGAAAACTCCGAGGGGACTCTGGTGACGGCGGCGATCCGCAACATCAGTGTGCGCAAGGCGGCGGAAAAACATCTGATGCAGATGGAAGGCCGGTATCGCGGGCTGCTGGAAGCGGCCCCGGATGCCATGGTCGTCGTGAATCAGAGCGGCGACATCGTGCTGTTGAACGTCCAGGCAGAGAAGCAGTTTGGATACCGTCGGGATGAACTCCTTGGGCAGCGGGTAAAAAACATCATTCCCGAGGGGTTCGCGGAACGGCTGATCGCGGACGCTCTGCGGTCTACCGAAGACGCGCTGGCCCAGCAGATCGGAACAGGAATCGAGCTCACGGCGCGGCGGAAAAACGGAAGTGAATTCCCTATCGAGATCATGCTGAGCCCGCTCGAGAGCGCGACGGGAGTCCTGGTGACGGCGGCAATCCGTGACATTACCGCGCGCAAAAATGCCGAAGCGCACCTTCTGGAGAACGTGGAGGAGCTGAGCCGATCGAACAAGGAATTGGGTCAGTTCGCCTACATCGCCTCGCACGACTTGCAGGAACCGCTGCGGATGGTGGCCAGCTACACACAGCTTTTGTCCAGAAGATACAAGGGAAAGCTGGACTCCGACGCCGATGAGTTTATTGCGTTCGCCGTGGACGGGGCCAGCCGCATGCAGCGGCTGATTCAGGATCTGCTGGCGTATTCGCGCGTGGGGACGAAGGGGAGCGAGATGGTGGAGGTTTCCAGCGAGGAGGCATTGCAGCAAGCTGTTCTGAATCTGCGCAGTGCAATCGAAGAGAGCGGCGCGCTGGTAACTCACGATCCGCTGCCTAGCGTGCTGGCGGACGAGATGCAACTCACTCAGTTATTTCAGAACCTCGTCGGCAACGCCATCAAATACCAAAACCCTGGAATTCCCCGCATACACATCTCCGCGACGACAAACGGCGGAAAGAAATGGACATTCTCGGTGCAGGACAACGGACTGGGAATCGATCCGCAGTATTTCGAACGAATTTTCGGCATGTTCCAGCGGCTGCACAAACGCGAAGAATTCGCCGGCACCGGCATCGGGCTAGCCATTTGCAAGAAGATCGTCGAGCGGCACGGCGGCAACATCACAGTCGAATCGCAAGTCGGGCAAGGTTCCACATTTCGCTTCGCTCTGCCGGGAATCGAGATGAAATCACAAAAGGCGCAAGAGGAGACAGTATGCCCATAGAAGTTCTTTTGATTGAAGACAGTCTTGGCGACGTACGTCTGACGCGGGAAGCTTTCCGCGACGCAAATCCTCTGGTCCATTTGCAAGTCGCTACCGACGGGGTAGAGGCTATGGCCTTTCTGAAGCGGGAGGGGATGCATGCCCATGCCGTTCGTCCAGACCTCATCCTGCTGGATCTAAACCTTCCCAAAATGGATGGCCGCGAGGTACTGGCTCACATCAAGGATGACGTCAGTCTGAAAATGATTCCTACCGTAGTCCTGACCACCTCGGACGCGGCGGTGGACATTGTGAAGAGCTATCAACTGCAGGCGAATTGCTATCTCACGAAGCCCGTGCAGTTGGAGGCGTTCGAGAGCCTGGTGAAGAGCATCAACGATTTCTGGCTGACCAAAGTGAAGTTGCCGCAGCAGCAAAAGCAAGGCGCCTGAGCGAGGAAGAGCAAATACCATGACGGTAGAAAGCACAACCATAGAAGTTCTCTTGGTCGAAGACAGCCCCGGCGACGTGCGGCTGACGCGCGAGGCCTTTCGCGATACCAATCCACCCATCCGTTTGCACGTGGCATCCGACGGCGTGGAGGCTATGGCTTTTCTGAAGCGCGCGGGATCTCACGCCCTCGCTCCGCGCCCGGACATCATTCTGCTCGATCTAAACCTCCCCAAGATGGATGGCCGCGAGGTGCTGGCGTTGATCAAGGAAGATGACGATCTGAAAATAATACCCGTTGTGGTGCTGACGACTTCCGGGTCTGAAGAGGACATCTTAAAAACGTATCGCCTTAACGCCAATTGCTACCTGACGAAACCAGTGGATCTGAGCCAGTTCCTGAGCCTTATGAAAAGCATCGAGAATTTCTGGATGGCGAGAGCCAAGTTCCCACGCGAAGCGGGGAAATGAGCAGCCTGCCTATCCGAGTGCTGCTGATCGAAGACAATCCGGGAGATGCTCGCTTGCTGCAAGAGATGCTCAACCAGCCGGGCTCGCTCAGGGCCGAATTGACGCATCTGGGGAGCATGAATGACGCTCTGAACCATCTGGAGAGGAATGCGGCAAATGTCATCCTGCTCGACCTGGGGTTACCGGACGCGGAGGGATTAGAAGCCGTACGGAAAGTGCACGCGGCCGCGCCCAGCACGCCTTTGGTTGTACTAACGGGGTTGGACGACGAATTGCTGGCGACGGAAGCTTTGCAGGAGGGCGCGCAGGATTACCTGATTAAAGGCCAAATCGAAGCCCATCCGCTTCTTCGAGCGGTTCGCTACGCGATCGAGCGGCAGCGCATGCAGGTCGAAACGGACCAAGTCAGAAGGCTGCAACTGCAACTGAAGGATGAATTCCTCTCCCACGTTTCGCACGAGCTTCGTTCGCCGCTCACGGCCATCTACCAGTTTGGGACCATTCTGGCGGACGAATTGGCCGGCGGGGTGACTTCGGACCAGCGCGAATGCCTGCAAATCATTCTGCGAAATGTGGCGCAACTGCAGTCGATGATCGGCGACCTGCTGGAGGTCACTCGCGCACAGGAAGGCAAGCTGGGCATCGACCTGCAGTGCACGTCGGTCCCCGACGCCATCGCTTACACCGTCAAGACGCTGCAGGGACCTGCCCGGGCCAAGGGAATTATTCTCACCTTCGACGCTCCGCCGCCGTTGCCGCTGGCCTATGCCGATCCCACGCGCGTCCGGCAAATTCTGATCATCTTGCTGGATAACGCCGTCAAGTTCACGGATGCCAACGGGACTGTAACCGTGCGGGCCCAAGTGCTCGCGAAGGACCCATCGTTCCTGTTAATGGAAGTAACGGATTCGGGATGCGGAATCAGCGCGGACATGACCGAGCGAATCTTTGAGCGGCTTTGCCAGGTAGCCGGTGCCGGCCAGGGAGGCCGGTCAGGCCTGGGATTGGGTTTATACATCTGCAAGGAGTTGGTTACGCGGCAAGGTGGATACATCTGGGTCACAAGCTCGCCGCAAGGGTCGATATTCTCGTTTACCCTGCCGGTTTTCTCGCTGGCCCACCTGCTGTCCCCCCTTCTCAAAAATGAAAATTGGCCGGCCGATTCGGTGGCCCTGGTGGCGGTCGAGATTCGCTCGCCGGACGGTTGGCTTTCGAAGGAGATACGAGACGAGTGGTCGCGCGACACTCGCAGCCTGCTTCAACGATGCTTGCTTCCCGATTTGGATGTACTCCTACCGAAGATGCAATCGGGGGGAGCCGGGGAACTATTTCAGATTGTCGCCTTTGCCGATGAAAAAGGAGTAGCCGTACTTACCAAAAGAATCCGAGAACAGTTCCAACGCCTGAAACACTGCAAAGAATCCGGCTTATCTTTTTCAACCTCCTACCGCTTACTGGAGCGAATTCCCCCAGGGACCCATCCGTCGAAAGAGGACGTCGCCAGTGAGATGGCTCTAAGAATTGAAGATCTTATCAAGTCCGACAATTTAGCGAGGATGGTGCGGTTATGAGCAACAAGAAAATTCTCATCGTGGACGACGATCGCGACGTGCGGCTGGGCTACCACATCCGGCTGAAGGCTAACAACTACGACACGTTCTTCGCGGCTGATTCACTGACCAGCATTGTGGAAGCGCGGAAGCACCAGCCGGATTTGATCATTCTGGATCTTGGACTGCCTGGCGGCGACGGCTTTGTGGTGATGGAGAGGTTGAGAGCAAACATGTATCTGGCGGTGATACCGGTGATCGTCGTGACGGCTCGCGACCCATCTCCGAACCGGGAGCGAGCGCTGAAAGCCGGCGCCAAGGCTGTGCTCCAAAAGCCGGTGGATAACGACGAACTCCTGGCCGTCATTCAACAATGTCTGGAGGGTACGAATGGAACCGAGCACCAGCATGTCTAGCAAAGAGGGTAACGGTCACCGGCGGCAGTCGAAAGCTCTTGCGAACATTACCGGAGCAGAGCGAAGGCTGCTTCTAATCGAGGACGACGCCACCGATGCCAGGCTGATCCGAGGTGCGCTGGCAGACGCCCGGGGCGGCCCATTCGAAGTGCAGTGGGTCAGAAGATTGTCAGACGCTTTGGAGCGGTTGCGCACGAAAGGGATCGGCGCGATCTTCGCGGACCTGTTTTTGCCGGACAGCCGGGGCATCGAGACGCTCGATCAGCTTTTGCTAGCCGTGCCGCAAATTCCGATCGTGGTGCTGTGCGGCATCGACGATGAAGATCTAGCGCTGCGGGGCGTGCAACGGGGAGCACGAGACTACCTGCTGAAGGGCTACCTTGACAGCTACTCATTTTCGCGAGCTCTGCACAACATGATGGAGCGCAAAGCAATGGAGGACGCGCTGTTCATCGAGAAAGAACGCGCGCAAGTGACTCTCGATTCCATCGGCGACGCAGTTCTCAGCACGGATCTCTCCGGAAAAGTGACCTATCTCAATCTCGTGGCAGAAATCATGACGGGCTGGTCTCGGGAAGATGCCACCGGCAGGCCCCTCGCGGAAGTGTTCCGGATCATCGACGGCACGACGCGCAAGGGCTGCCGGAATCCGATGGAGCTGGCGATTCAGCAAGACAGAACCGTCGGCCTGGCCGCGAACAGCATTTTGATCCGGCGCGACGGAGCAGAGTCTTCCATCGAAGATTCTGCAGCACCCATCCATGACCGGCAGGGTCGAGTGACGGGCGCGGTAATCGTCTTTCACGACGTGAGTGCGGCGAAAGCCATGACGGTTCAAATGTCTGAATTGGCGCAGAATGATTTCCTAACTGGATTGCCCAATCGAGCGCACCTGAACGACCGCATCGCCCAGGCGATTACTGCTGCGCATCGTCACCATCGTAAGTTTGCCGTACTGTTTTTGGATTTGGATCATTTCAAGCACATCAACGATTCCCTGGGGCATCCGATCGGGGATACGCTTCTTCAATCCGTCGCAAAACGCCTGGTGCGCTGCGTGCGGGATTCGGACACCGTGAGCCGGCAGGGTGGCGATGAATTCGTGGTGCTGCTCTCGGAAGTCGCCCAGGCCGTCGATGCGGGACTTTGCGCCCAAAAGCTGCTGACAATGCTGAAGGCGCCCAACTTCATCGGCCATCACGGTCTGGAAGTCAGCGCCAGCATTGGAATCAGCGTCTATCCGGACGACGGCGTGGACGCGGAAACACTCATCAAGACCGCAGATACCGCCATGTATCAAGCCAAAGAACACGGCCGCAACAACTACAAGTTTTTCGAGCGAGAGATGAACGTTCGGGCCGTGGAGCGGCAATCCATCGAGGAGGATCTACGCGGCGCTTTGGAGCGGCAAGAGTTCGTGCTGCAGTACCAGCCGAAGATCAATCTGAAAACGGGGGAGATTACCGGCGCCGAGGCGTTGATACGCTGGCTGCATCCACAACGAGGGCTGATTCCTCCGCTGATGTTCGTGCCGGTTGCGGAAGACAGCGGTTTGATTTTGCCGATCGGCATGTGGGTACGGCGCGAGGCATGCCTGCAGGCGCGGGCCTGGCAGGACGCGGGACTGCCGTCTCTGCCTGTGGCCGTCAATATTTCGGTAGTGGAGTTCCGGGACCAGAACTTCATTGAAAGCGTTCGCGCGATCCTGAAAGAAACCCGGCTGGAACCGCACTGCCTGGAGTTCGAGCTCACAGAAAGCGTACTGATGCAGCACGCGGAAGCTACTACTTCGGTGCTACAGCAGCTCAAGGCCATGGGAGTGCAGCTCGCGGTCGATGACTTTGGAACCGGCTATTCGAGCTTGAGCTACCTGCGGCGGTTTCCCATCGACGCCCTGAAAATCGACCGCTCCTTCGTACGCGAAATCACATCCAACCCGGACGACGCGACCATCGTCAGCGCGGTGATCAGCATGGGCCGCAGCTTAAAACAGCGGGTCATTGCCGAGGGCGTCGAAACACGGGAGCAACTATCGTTTTTGCAGAGCCAGCAGTGCGGCGAAGGACAGGGCTACTACTTTAGCCGTCCTGTATTCCCCCAGGAGTTCGCGAAATTGCTGGAAACGGGAATATCGGAGACGGTGCTCACGTGAAAAGCGCAGTCTTTCAGATGGTTTTGTCTTTCGAGTAGCATATGCGATTGAGGTTGCACTCGATGCACTTAGGGCGGCGGGCATAGCACACGCGGCGTCCGTGCCAGATGAGCTGGTGGGAAAAAAGAATCCAGCGGTCCTTCGGAATGACGGCCATCAGATCCAGCTCGATCTTTTTAGGATCGTCATTCTTCGTCAGATCGAGCCGCTGCGAAAGCCGCATGACGTGAGTGTCCACCACCACTCCTGCAGCGATTCCAAACGCGCAGCCGAGCACCACGTTCGCCGTCTTGCGGGCCGCGCCGGGAATCGTGATTAACTCCTCCATGGTCTTGGGTACTTGGCCGTGAAATTCCTCCAGGATTTTCTTGCTCGCGCCCATGATTGATTTCGTCTTATTGCGGAAGAAGCCTGTGGGCCGAATCTCCTGTTCGACCTCGGACGGGTTCGCGTAAGCAAGCGCCTGGGGATTGGGATACTTCTTGAAAAGGGTGGCCGTGACCTGGTTCACGACCGCGTCGGTACACTGCGCCGAAAGAATCGTTGAAATCAGAAGCTGGAAGGGGTTTTCGTACTTCAGTTCGCAGGTAGCGGCCGGATACGCTTCGTCGAGTCCCTTCAGGATGGCTCGCACGCGCGCTGGATCAGTTCCCTTCCTTCCGGCACCGGCGCGGCTCTTTGTGCTGCTGCTGTGCGACTTGGCGCGCGGCGCTGGGGATTTGTGCGGAGCCGATTTCGTCTTTTTCTTGGGAGCCACGGCGGCGAAAACTATATCACGGCGGGTTATGCCTGCCGAGCGGCGGGATCAGGCCTCGACGCGCACGCCTTTCCAAAAAGCGACGTGATCTCTGATCTGCGCGGCGGCGGGTTTGGGATCGGGATAATACCAGGCAGCGTCCGGATTCTTCTCTCCGTTCACTTCGACGTCGTAGTAACTGGCCGTGCCCTTCCAGGGGCAAATCGAATGAGTTTCGCTCGCCCGGAACAAATCGCTGCGCACCGAATCAGGGGGGAAATAGTGATTGCCCTCGACAATGACCGTGCGCTCGCTCTCGGCGAGCGTGGCGCCGTTCCAGGTAGCTCTCGGCATGGCGAAGCGCTCCGATCGATTCTAAACAGCGAAAAACAGGCTCTGCGCAAACGGCCACTCGGAATCGAACCATTGCCCGGCGCAGCGATAACCGGAGCGCACGCCCATCTCGATCACTTCGTTGGGGTCGTACTTGTGGGAACTTTCGGTCCAAATCGTCTCACCTTCGCGCAGATAAAAACGGAAGCCGGCTTCGCGAATGGTGACTTGCTGCCAAACCTTAGAGCGCAGGTGCATTTCGATGCGCCGCTCGGTTTCATCATAGCGGGCTACGTGATCGAACTTCTGAAGGTCAAAGTCGCCGCCCAGCTCACGATTGATACGGGCCAGCAGATTCTTGTTGAACGCGGCCGTCACCCCGGCGGGATCGTCATAGGCCCGCTGCAGCATCGGCTGAGGCTTTTCGAGATCGGTGGCCAGCAGAAGCGTGTCGCCCGTGCGCAAAATGGAACGGACTTCCTTCAAGAATTCATCGGCGGCCGGCCGGTCGAAGTTGCCGATGGTGCTGCCGAGAAACAGCACCAATAGTCTTTCGTCACCGCGGCGCGCTACGACTTCCTGCAGGCCGTCAAGGTAGGCGCGCTCAAACCCCACGATGCTCACGTCGTCCATGTGGCTGAGTTCCTGCTGACAGCGGAAGAGCGCGCTACCGGAAATGTCGATGGGATAGTAGTTCACCCGTTGGCGACGGGAGAGGGCTTCGAGGAGCCAGCGTGTTTTGCTTCCGGTGCCGCTGCCCAGCTCAGCCACTACCAGCGGCCCGGGAATGCGGCTGATTACATCCGCGGAGTGCCGCTCCAGCAGGCGCATACCCGCGCGGCTCAAGCCGTATTCGGGCAGAAGGCAAATTACGTCAAACAGGGCCGAGCCGACCTCGTCGTAGAGATACTTGGAGGGGAGCTCTTTCTGGCCCGGGTGCGACAGTCCGACGACGATGTCCGAACAGAATTCGGCGACGGGCCTTTCCTGAACGACTCCTGCCATCCGGGGAGCTGAAGCCATTTGATTATTCCTCCACGCAACGAAAAGTGGCGTACACGTATGGATAGTGGGGCTGAAACCAGTTTCGGAAGGAGCGGCGCAGCATGCAGGCATCGGTTCGCGGCGATCCGCCTTTCATGACGAAATGCTTGCCGTCGAAGAAATCCGCGGAATAGCCCGGATAGAAAGAAAAAGGCTTAAAACCGGGAAATGGGGCGAACGGTGTGGACGTCCACTCCCATCCGTTTCCGAGCAGATCGAACACGCCAAAGGCGCTCGCACCCGCCGGGTGCATCGTGACGCTCACCGGATCCCAGCTTTGGTAGTGAAAATTTCCGCGGCTGGCACTCGGAGCCGCGTCGCCCCAAGGATATTCACGTTCGGTTCCCTGCGGAGTGCCGTAAGCGGCGCGATGCCACTGCGCTTCGGTCGGCAGCTTCTTGTCCGCCCAGCGGGCGAAGGCGGAAGCCTCTGCACGGCTGACATAAACGGGCCAGGAGAGCGGGAGGGGAATGTCTCCGAACATAGCGCGATACGCCCACTGAGTGGCTGGATCGGCTGGTGACGAATTCGAAGGGGCGAGCCAGAAACTGGGATGCTCGATGCGATTGCTGGACTTCCACTCCCAATCTTTCGGTTCCCAGTAACGCGACTCCTGGTAGCCGCCGGCGTGTACGAACCTCAGGTATTCGCCATTGGTAACCGGGAAGGCGTCGATCGAGAATACCGGGACGTCGATCTGCTGGGCGTCGAACTCATTGTCCCAGCCAAACGTATCGGAGCGACGACACTGGCCCAGCGTGGCGACGCCAGCCGGAATGATTACCTGGGCAGGCCGAGGTGACGGCGTGTCGTCAGGAAGCGGCGGCGCACCGGGAATCTTCTTTTCGAGCGAGAGATTGTGCAGTAGGTAGGCCAGCGTTTCCGCGTGCATCAACCGGTGCTCGATGGCCACGTGCAGCAGCGTCTCATCGGTGAACGGCGAGTCGGCGGGACGCGCAGGGCGCGAACGCCGCAGCGCATCATCCAGACGATCTCGAACCTGGCGATTGTACTCTTCCACTTCCCCGACGCCGGGCCAGTCGGCCGGCGTGTCGGAAGGCAAGCCGCCGCCCACGGGGTCGATGCCAAACGCGAAGAGCTTATCGAGCGCGGCCTGCTGGGAAGTAAGGCCGAACTCTCCGCTCAGCAAATTCCAGTCAAAAGCCTCTAAATGGCCGAGATAGAAGATCAGCCGATGACGCTCCGGCACGGGGCGTTCGTAGAATGAGTTGGGCGGCAAGATCTCGAAAAAGGAGTCGGTACGGGCGCGAGCTTCGTCCAAGCGAGCCAACAACGACGGATGAAGAAGGGTCGCCGTCTGGGTCATTGCCATAGGCCACCTCTCGAGGGGGGAACCATTTCTACCCCTAACTCAGGTTCGGCGCAAGCCGTTTCCGCCGCCTACGATTGGATGCTGGGGTAGGCCGAAGGTAGCGAAAAATCACCCTGCGAGAATAGATCACATAGTTTGGCGAAGGCTCTACCGCGATGACTGTATTGATTTTTTTCTTCCGGCTTCGACTCCGCGAAGGTGCGCTGCAAGGCCGGGAGCACAAATATCGGGTCGTAGCCGAAGCCGCCGGCTCCATGCGGAGCTTCGGAAATGCGCCCTTCGACGAAATCTGAAACGATTGCTAGGGCCCGGCCTTGGCGGGCCATCGCGATGACGCAGACGAAGCGCGCCCTCCGCTGCTCGCCCTCAAGATCCTGCATTTCACGCAACAATTTCTGAACGCACGCCGCGTCAGAGGCATTTGGCCCGGCGTAGCGCGCGGAATAGACTCCGGGCGCCCCGCCGAGTGCTGGCACGACCAAACCAGAATCATCGGATAGAACGATTCCGGTGGTAAAGCGGCTGTAATGGAGGGCCTTCCCCGCTGCGTTTTCCGTAAAAGTGGGCGCGGATTCTTCGAAGAGAGGCAAGCTGCTGAAATCGGGAAGCGGATGGAGTTCGGGGCCCGAGCCGAGAGCCAACTCGCGATACTCGCGCAGTTTTCCAGCGTTGGAGGATGCGAGCAACACTGGAGTGGTTACCCGTGCCACGCCTGACGCTACCGCGAGCGGCTACGAAAGGTCATGTGCAGGAGTTCCTGCTGGATTTTCTCGAGCTGGGCAATGCCGGCGGCGGCCAAGGCGAGCATCTGTTGAAGTTCGTCCTGCGAGTAGGGGCGCCCTTCGGCGGTGGCTTGCACTTCGACGAATTTCCCGCTGCCGGTCATGACGACATTCATGTCCACCTGCGCGCGCGAGTCTTCGTCATAGGCGAGATCGAGCAGGACTTCGTCGCCCACAATTCCCACGCTCGTTGCCGCGAGGGAGTCCAAGAGTGGAACCGAGCGGAGAATTCCAGCGGCGACCATGCGCTCGAGAGCAAGCGCAAGAGCGACGAAAGCGCCGGTGATGGACGTGGTACGCGTGCCGCCGTCGGCCTGAATGACATCGCAATCAAGCCAGACGGTTCGCTCGCCCAGCGCTTTTAGGTCCGTCACCGAGCGCAGCGCTCTTCCTATCAACCGCTGAATCTCGAGCGTGCGTCCCGACTGGCGCCCGCGAGAGGCCTCGCGCGGGGTGCGCTCTTCGGTCGAACGCGGCAACATGCCGTACTCGCCAGTGACCCAGCCTTTGCCGCTGCCCTTCATGAACTGCGGAACGCCGTCGTCCACCGTGGCCGTGACGATGACGCGGGTGTGCCCGGCTTCCACTAGCACGCTACCTTCGGCGCTGGGAATAAAGTCGGGGGTCAGCTTCAGCGGCCGCAAGTCGGCGGGCGCACGGCCATCGGATCGCAAGAATAATCTCCTTCAACGCGCATGGATTTCGTGACTCGTCAGTCTTGCTTAGTAGGCAAGATGTGTCAATCAGTGAGATGAAGCTACGGGAGCTACGGCGGCCGCTGCCGGCGCGTTGGACGCCGACGCGGCGGGCGGCGCGGACGGCTGCGCGGCCGGGATTAGATCGAAAAACCCGGTGAGGTCTACGTGCCCTGCGAGCGTATCCACTTCCTGGCCGTGGATCAGAATCTTCAGCCGGCGAAGCGCGGGGACGTTGGCGGTCAGCGTTTGCACGAGCGAATTGACTGCTATTTCTTCGCTCAGGATTCCGGAGGGCATCTCCGAAGCGACGGCGTCAGAAAAATCGGCGACAGCCGTGCCGTCCGGCAGGATGTAGAAACCTAGCAGTGTCGCGTCGGCCGGAAGCGTTCGCTGATCGGGCGTCGGAGGACTGGTAATCAGCGCCTGAATCAGTTGCCGCGAGCGTTGCACGGGGTCGGCGGAAAGAGGCAGGTCGATCTCAACGGGCGCGACTCCTCCCCCTGCGCCGGCCGCACCGGCCGCCCAAAAGATTTTCGCCTTCACGCTCACATCGGTCGGCGTGGAAATCGGCTTGGAAAGCACCTCCTGCCGGGCGCGTTCTTCGATAGAGGGCAACTGCGCCAAGCGCTCGATGCGCTGGCGGAGACCGCGCAGGCTGAGGGCGCCGACTACCACCGCAACGGCCAGAATGGCAAAGGCGATTTTGAGGTTGCGCGACATTATTTTGCACTGTCCGCACGGAATGCCCCGACCCCACGCGCGATGGCGACGGCGAGCGGCGCCGCCTTCGGGAGCAGTGATGCGGCGTTCCCGCCGGACACGCTCGATAGTTCGACGGCCACGGCCGGCCCCTCGACGGAACGCAGGTCGCGAATCGGAGCTTGTTCCGGCTGGTAAGGCGATCCCGTGAAGCTCTGCGCGCACTGGATCTGGATTAGGGTTGCCAGCCGATGGCTCGCAGCCAGGTATGGTCGCTGCGCCTCAGTCCAGGCGACCCATCCTGCTGGAGCAGCAGCGACGATTGGAGCAGAGCTATCCCCCGACGACGGATTCGAAGCCGCCGAGCCCATTTCGTTGTAGTAAGTGCGGACCGCGCCAAAAGTTCCGGTCGACGAAACATGAAGGCTGATGAAAATCGTGTCGTGGTAGGCATTCGCGGTCCCGGCGCGGTCGTCGTAGGAGGGATTGGAATCGTCGTTGCGCGTCAGTATGGCGCGGAATCCCTGGCGATCGAGTTCAGCACGCAACGTGCGCGCGAACTGCAGCACGAGATCTTTTTCGATGGTGCCGTCCTGCCCTCGCGCGCCGGTGTCTGTGCCGCCATGCGCAGGGTTGATCACGACTATCGGGCCACCCGGCACGAGCGGAGGAGCGATCGCTTGTGGAGGTGCGGGCGCCGGCTGCTCGGGAGGAGCGGTTGCTTCCGGTTGCGTCGCCTCTGGTTGCGCCGGCGGCGTCTCCTGCTGTGATTGTGGCGCTGCAATCTGAGGAGCGAGAACGAAAAGGCTCGCAACCAAACCGCAGATGAGCAACCGAAGGGACTTTCGCACGGGGATTAAGGATAACAGAAACACACTTTCCTAGGCGCGAGCGGAAGTGCGGCGCCAGCCGGTTTTAGATGGGACTGACATCGAAGAGATGGGCTCCGAATCCGTCGCGCCGCACGAAGAGGCCGCGAGTGCGCAGCGCATCACCTTCGCGCGTGTACAGGGTGCCGTCAAGTTCGTCGCGAAAAGCATACTGCTTCGCCGCGAGAGGACGGCCTCCAAATGGGATGCGCCCCTGCGAGGCGCCACCCGCCAAATTCACGACAATCACCTTCCAGGAGTCCTTCGAGCGCCACTCGTAGGCCACCAGGTTTCCGGAAGTTGGATCGCCTTCCGGATTCACCGGTAGCAGGCTCCATGCTCCCTGATGGAAGACCTCTTGCTTTGTGATCGAGAGGATTTTCTTAAAGAATTCCACGGCGGCTTGATTCGGCGGCTCCGGGGCGGCCATTCGAAGTGCGATGGGAAAGAAAATCTTGCCGCCGGCTAGCTCCGGTTGATGGTAGAAGCGCATTCCGGGCAGCGTGCCCATGAGCGTCCCAGCCGAAAGCAGGCGCGCGTCGCCAAAGACTTCCAGGCAGCGGTGCTCGTCGTGATTCTCAAGGAATCGTGCAAGGCGTTTTTGATAGTCAAAAGGAGCATCGAGATGCGCATGAACAGCGTCGATGTTGATGTCGCGGAGAGCGTCGTACAGAGCCTTATCGTAGACAAACGAAAAACCGAGATCGAGCAGGCGCTTTTCGAGTCCCCAATAGACCTCACCTAGCAGTGTTAGATCCGGCACGGCCGCGCGCGCGTCCGTCCAAAACTCCCGCCGCGGTGCGGGCAAATTCCCAAGGAACCGACCCCAGATGCTTCGGAAGATATCGTTTAGCTGGAGCATGGCCATGTCGCAACGCACACCGTCGCAATGGGACGCGATATTGCGAAGCTCGGCCAGCTGCGCGGAGCGCATCTGCGCCGAAAAATGGTTCAGCTGCACTGTGTCTGTCCAAGGTGGAAAGTAGGGATCGCGCGCCAAAGCGAGATTCGCCGGCCCCTTAGGCATCTCCACACGGAAAAAGCTGGCGGGGTCCTTTTCAAAATCCTGCGGTGAGCCCTGCACGTAGTATTCGGGGTGTTCGCGGACCCACTCGTGATCGCGTGCCGTATGATTCCCGACGAAATCGAGAAACAACGCCAAACCGCGGTCGCGCAGCTTTTTGCGGACGCCGTCGAGCTCGGCCCAGGTGCCGATTCGCGGGTCGGGAACATAGGCGGCAACGGAATACGGCGAGCCGACCACATCTTGCGGTTTCCAGCCGGGCAGAGCGCGGTCGAAACCGGGGAAAAGCGCAGGAGTCGTCTGCGCAATGCGCCGGGACTCCGCGCTTCGCTGCCAGATTCCCATTAGCCAGACGACGTCGAATCCGAGGCCGGCGAGCGCATCCCATTCCTGGTCCGGAACATCCGCGAGTTTGATCAGACGTTTCTGTTTTGCGGAAAGTTCCTCAAGCCAAGCCCAGGTGTTGATTTCGCAAAGGTGTGGATGCGGCCGCGAAGGGCGCTGCGCACAATTGAGATTTTCGGAGGTAGCCATGAGCATCTTTATGCGCGGAGCGAATGCCTGACGTCCAAGACACGTTAGCCGGCCAGCAGTCCCTGATCGACCGCGCGCCTATTGAGCAGGCGCGGGAGTGGACGCAGGCGCGCAGCCCGGCTCCGGGAACGCCAGCGTTATTTCTTTGGCGCTGGTATCGGAGCCCGCTGCAACCACCGGACTCACCTGAATACGCGCAGGCGAAACGCAATCAGAGGCTGTAGCGGATGGCTCACCCTTCTTTGGCGCAAGGTCTTCATATGCCGAAACCGTATAGTTCGCAGACTGTATCAGGACGAAATCATACGTCTGGTCGTCAATTTTCTGCGCGGCGGGATTGTCGCCGGCATCCGCTTGCGCTGAGACTACGACGTCTCCCGCCGGCCTGCCGCCCGCCCACTGCAAATGCACACGCAAGCGGCGAGTCGGATAGCCGTCCCGAAGCTTCAGATTTACCTTCTCGAGCGTCTGTCCATCCTTAAGACGAACGGGTGCGGCTTCGCTCAGGTTGGCAACTCCCGGATAGAACGCGCGCGGAAAGGGCGAATTGGGATCAACACGATTCGTGCGATTGAAGACGACAATGTAGTCGCCCGGCCCGATGTGATCGAAGTCGAAAACTCCCTTCGAGCCTTGAAAGCTCCAAAGACCCGGCCGGGAATCCTGATAGGCACCGGCCCGGTAGAGTTCGACGGATGCAACCCCCAGCGGCTTGCCGTCTGGCCCCAAAACGCTTCCGTGGATATGGCCGGTAGGCAGAGCGTCTACGTCGTATTCGTAGCACGCGTCGTTGGGGATCTTGAAGGGCGGCAGACCGCCGGTGAGCGTCTTCTGGCTGAGTTCCATGCGAACGGGTAAGTCCGCGGAGAAAATATATTGGCCAGCATGGACATCGTAAAAGGTATAGACGCCGTCGGGGCCGGTGCTCGTTTGGAAGCGATCGTCGGACGATCGCAGCTTCAAGGGAATATTCACGAGCGGGTCGAAGGGGTCGTCGGCCGGAGCCAGAAAAGGCGGATCGGTGCGGTGCAGTACACCGAAAACAGAGGCTACGTGCTGCCCCCTGCCCATGGCCCGCAGTTGCGGCAAAAGCGCACGGGCCTCGATCGCTGGACGCGTGCCATTGCAAATGGTGGCGAAAAGGCGGCCTTCGGTCTCCGGCTGCGTGTAGACGACGTACTGCGCACCAGGCTGGAAGCGAAAAGCGCAGTCGCCATCATCGCCGCCCGAGAAAACGTCAATCTCCGAAGATTGGGGGCCAGCGAAACGCTCGTCGATATGGAAGTGGTAACGCACGAGAGGCGACGAGGCGGCCTCCACGGCGCCGCCCGAAGCATCGGTTTTCGGTGCTGCGTCAGCGGGAGCGGCTGAGGCATCCGGTTTAGGCGCGGCGTCGGCGATCTGCTCGGCGCCTGTGACCGTGCCGAGAAATACGACGTCGTCTGACCGGAGCCCTGGGCATTGCCCCGGAGGCGCTTGCGAGCAGGCGCACGCCGACACCAGAGCGGGTGTAATGAGAAGCAGTGCTGTGATGGAGAGTATCGCCCGCGCAATCATGAACTCGTATCCTACATACTTTTTTGCGTGATGCGAAACAGAAATGGCGAAGTTCTCCGGATGTGTTTCTGAAAGATTCAAGTAGCCCCTGCTAAAGCTTAGCTAGCGGTTGGGATGTGCCGATTAGGCGCAGTTTGACTACGGGATTTTCATTAACGTGATTAGGTAATTTCCGCTATGGACGCGACTTCCCCATTTGCCGATGATTATTATGCGGTTGAAGTACCGCATGACTTCGATGAGGAGGCTCGAAATGAAAAGAACATTCGCTCGAATCGCTTTGGGTTCCGCTCTGGTTTTCGCGTTCACGCTGTCAACAGTCCACGCTACGTTCGGTGATATCTAGGGAAGATTGCGAGAAAAAACTCGAGGCCGATCGCGCTCGAATCGACCACGACGCTGCGAAGCACGGGGAACATAGCCCCCAGGTCGGCAGAGACGTCGATCGTATGGACGAGGATCGAAATTGGTGCCGCGAGCACAAGGCGGAGTGGGACCACTCGCACTTTGATGTGGGCATTTATGTCAAACCGTAACCCACGGTAGGACGGGGCCGGATACTCAAGTCCGGCCCCACGCCTTCTCGCTGCCCGGCAGGTGCTCGTATGATTGTCTACCGACCTCGCAAGGTTCGTATGCTCCGGTGTTTCTTGGTTTCCGTGCTAGACTTTTGCGGGTTCAAATGCGAAGAAAATTCCTGCCCGCTGTGCCCCAAGAGGTCCCGAAAACATTCGTGATGGTTGAATACATCCTCCTGACCGTCGCTGCAATTCCCTTCGTCTACTACCTTCTAGTGATGTACAGCACCGCCCGTTTTCTTGCGGAGGCCAAGAGAAACTCCGCTCCGAACACGGACTTCCTGCCGCCGATCAGCTGCCTGAAGCCGATCAAAGGGCTGGACATAGAGGCGTACGAGAACTACGCGAGTTTCTGCCGGCAGGATTATCCCCAGTACGAAATCGTTTTTTGTGTCGACGAGGACGATCCAGCGCTGCCAGTTCTAGAAAAGCTGATCCACGACTTTCCGGAGCGCGATATCCGGCTGCTATTCGGCTCCGGGCGGGAGGCGGTGAACGATAAGGTGGCGCGGCTGACCAGGCTGACGCGCGAAGCGAAGTACGATCTCTTCGTGATTACGGACGGCGACGTACGCGTGAAGCCGGATTACCTGCGGGCGGTGGCGTCCCCCTTCCGCAACCCCAAGTTGGGGGCGGCGACCTGCATGTATAAGTCGACGAAAGAACGTACGTTCCTCGAAAATCTACAATCGATTTCGATGACCTCGGATTTCTTCGCGGGCATTTTGACGGCCTGGAAGCTCGATGGAGTGAAATTCACGCTGGCGCAGTCGATACTGACAACGCGACAGAATATCGAAGGATTCGGCGGCTATCCGTACCTGGAGGACCGCCCGGCGGACGATCTTTACATCGGCAAGCTCGCCTCGGAGCGCGGCTATGAGACGAAACTACTGAGTTACGTGGTGGAGACGGTTGCGGATTTTCATTCGCTCCACGAGCTGCTGCACAAACGGGTGCGGTGGATGACGGTGATGCGCCTGATGCGGCCCCAAGGCCACTCCGGATTGATCTTCACGTTCGGATTGCCGTGGGCCATTGTGGCCGTCATAACCCACCCCACGGCAGCGGTCGCGCTGGGGTATCTCGGCGGATACGCAGTCTGCCGCATAGCGATGACCTGGCTGATCGGCGTGGGCGCTATGAAGCAGACCGGCATCTGGAAGCGAATGTTGCTGATTCCGTTGTGGGATGCCATGGCGTTCGGCATTTGGCTGGTCAGCTTCACTCGGCGGACGATTCGATGGCGCGGCGTCGATTATATCCTGCGCGAAGGAAGATTGGTTTCTCCCACCGACGCTGCGCTAGGCGTACCGATCAGCGCGCGGGAAGCGTCCGGCACGAGCACCGCGAAAGCGGAGAGGAGCCAGAATCTAAAATGAAATCATACCTGGTGACGGGGGGCTGCGGATTTATAGGTGTGAACCTCTTGTCCGCGTTGGTGGCGCGGGGAGATCGGGTGCGCGTACTTGACAACCTGAGCCTCGGGAAGCGTGAAGACATCGAGCCCTTCGGCGTGGAGCTGCAGGTAGGAGACATTCGCGACTACGAAGCCGTAGTCAAGGCATGCGAAGGGATGAACACGGTGGTGCATCTGGCAGCCGACACGCGCGTGATGGATTCGATATCCAACCCGCAGCTCAATTTCGAGGTCAATGCGGTTGGAACGATGAACGTGCTGCGCGCGTGCCGAGAGGCGGGCGTGAAGAAAATGATCTTTGCTTCGACTGGAGGGGCGATCCTGGGCGAGCAGGAACCTCCGGTACACGAGCGGATGGCGCCGCGGCCTTTGTCACCCTACGGAGCGAGCAAGCTGGCGGGTGAGGGGTATTGCTCCGCGTTCTATGGATCGTACGGATTGAAAACGGTGGCGCTGCGGTTTTCGAACGTCTACGGGCCATATTCCTACCATAAGGGCAGCGCGGTTGCGGAGTTCTTCAAGAAGCTGATGGAGGGAGAACCGCTGACGGTCTACGGCGACGGAAAGCAGACCCGGGACTTTCTATACGTGGGAGACCTGGTGGAGGCGGTTTTGCTCGCGGACAAGGCAGATGTGCCGGGGGAAGTGTTCCAAATAGCGTCGGGCCGCGAAACTTCCATCGCGACGCTGCTCGAAACGATGAAGGCAGGGATCCCCAACCTCAAGATTGAAGTGCACCACGAGCCGGCAAGGGCCGGGGAAATCCTGCGCAACTACGGAGACATCGGGAAGGCGAAGAGGATGCTGGGATACGAGCCCAAGATGCCACTAGGCGAAGGGCTGCGAAAAACGTGGGAGTGGTTCACGGCCAAGGCTAGCCGGACGCCAGCGAAACCAACGGCTGCAGACGCGAGATCGGGCGGCTGAGGTTCGCGCCGCACCCTGTGTTCCAGGCTGAAATTAGGCGACTGGCGGGGCTTGCAAGCGGAATACCGGAAATGTTAGCGTGACACGTGCCCCAGATTGCATGGAAGAAACACGCTCAACAGGGTCTTTTCGCGAGCATATTTGGAATGTGCTTCCAGAATGTGCCGGGGATTTTAAATTCAGCGCCGCCTAACACTTGCGCAGGAATCGCCGCTCCCGCTTCGCGTCCGTTTGCCTCGGAGGTGTGCTCCGGGGCGGAAAAGAGAAGGTAATTTTGCGCCGAGAAACAAAACAACCAGTCCATGGTTTGACCGTTTGGCTCACGGGCCTTCCATCTGCGGGTAAAACCACGTTAGGTCGAAATATTGTCGAGCGGCTGACCCAAGAGGGTGAGGCTGTCGAGTTGCTCGACGGCGACGTGCTGCGATCGAAGATCGGCCGGGATTTGGGGTTCTCCCATCAAGACCGCGAGGACAATCTGCGCCGGATTTGCTTTGTTGCCGGACTGTTGGCCCGCAACGGCGTTACGGTCGTGGTCGCAGCGATATCCCCTTATCGTGAGATGCGCCGCGAAATTCGCGAGCAGCTGTCTCCGTTCCTCGAGGTCTATGTGAATGCGCCACTCCCCGTTTGCGAGCAACGTGACGTTAAGGGACTTTATAAGCGTTGCCGGAACGGCGAGGTAAAAGGGCTTACAGGCATCGACGATGTCTACGAACCGCCGCTGTCACCGGAAGTCGAGTGCCGCACCGATCTCGAAACGGTAGAAGAGAGCGTCAGCAAGATATTGGCGACCATTCGTGCGCAGCGAGAACGTAAAGCGAGCAGCGAAATTCACGTGTTGAAGGCGCGCCGCAGATAAGACTTTTGCCCGCTACACAACAGCCTTAGCGGTTTGCCGCGCAAAGATCTCCTTCGCACGCCGGTAGAGTTCGACATCCGCTCCCCGGTGTCTGTCGACCAATTTGCGAATGTCTTCGTCGATTTTGTATTCCCCACCCTCGGTGTCTGGATTCACGTTGTGAAAGCTCCCGCCTCGCAGATTGCGGCCAAACTTCGCATTGAAGAGATCGACGCTTCTGTAAAACTCTTCTGAGAGACCCACCATCGCAAGGTCGTCAATTGCCATGCTGCCAAGGTACTGCGATTGGTGATCGTAAAACGCGTCCCAGCTCAGATAGTCGTGCAGCGTCATTTTCGCTTCGTGGAACATCTTTTCTTCCAGATGTTCTCTTTGGGGATTCCGCAGCAAAAACCAGTAGTGCGACACCGCTTGTTGATATGGATCTCGAAAGAAAGCGACAAAATCTTCCACCGGAAACAAGCCCAAATATTTGTCGGTGGCAAAGTGGCCGTGAATGACGTCGTACTTTTGCAGGAGCTCATCGCGGCGGAGCCGCATGGCTTGCGTTCGGACCCGGCACCGCTCGAGGGCTTCCGGTACCTTGAACCCGGCCCAGTCGCCATAGTCCTTCATGAACCGCTGACCGAAATCAGCCTGTAATAACTCGCGGAACGAGTTTCCGGCTGCCTTTGGGACATGGAGTGAAAGGATCACTGGATGTGCTCTTTGGAAAATTCGGCCTGGAAGGGATACATAGCCATGTCGGCTCCTAGTGCGCTCCTATAGAGTGAAAAAATGTGGATGTGAAGTTCTACCCTCACTCGATCACCCGGCGCAAGCCGCAATTTGTTCCGTGAAGACGGAAAGACACGGCGAGAGATATCAGAGGTTCGGAAAAATAGCGATCGTTTCAGCGTCCCGCGGCTCCGGCAGTCCGTGGCGGCTCGTTGCGGCGAGTCTTCGCCCGCGGGCCCAAGAAGTCGCGTACCGCGTATACCGGCTTGTCTTGGGACTCGTAATACGTGCGAGCAAGCAGTTCGCCAAGCAAGCCGATGGCGATGAACTGAATACCGCCCACGACCAGCGCGATACCCAGAAGCAACAGGGGACCGTGGCTGGTCATGATCGCTTCGTGCCAGAATATCTTGCGCAGCAGCACCCACACTTCCAGCGCAGAGCCCGTGAGCAAACAGAAAAGCCCCGGGAGGCCGAATAACTGCAACGGCTTTGTCGAATAGTCCAGCAGGAACTTCACGCTGACCAGGTCGAGCAGCACGCGGATCGTGCGCGAGATGCCGTAGTTCGACTTTCCGCTCTTGCGCGGAATATTCGTGATGGGTACTTCGGCGATGGTCGCTCCGGACCAACTTGCCAGAGCCGGAATAAACCGGTGCAGCTCGCCGTACAAGTTGATCTCGGAAATAATCTCGCGGCGATAGGCTTTGAACGTGGTGCCGAAGTCATGCAGGTCCACGCGCGAGAGCTTAGCCATGATCCAGTTGGCGATGCGGCTGGGCAACTGGCGGGTCAGCCAGTGGTCAGTGCGCTCCACACGCCAGCCACTGACGATGTCGTACCCTTCCTGCAGTTTTTGAATGAAGCGCGGGATTTCCGCCGGATCGTGCTGAAGGTCCCCGTCCATCGAGATGATGATATCGGCGCGGGAATGATCGAAACCCGCTTTCAGCGCGGCGGTCTGGCCGAAGTTGCGGCGCAGGCGGACAACAACTACACGCTCGTCATCACGGCTGATTTCTGAAAGCTGGCGAAAGGTGCCGTCTCGGCTGCCGTCATCAACGAAGACGATTTCGTACGGCTCCCCGAGGGCGTCCATGGCGTCGATAATCTTCACGTACAGCTGCGGGACGCTCTCCTGCTCGTTGTAGAGCGGCACGACGACGGAGTAGGAAACGGGGGTGCCTTCATTCAGCATGGATCCCCATTGTAATACATCAATTCAATGGCGAGGAAGCGGGACTCTGCGAACCGAGACTAGAAATCAACGGGTGGTTGGTCAGCAGATCCCTGCCGCCACTCTCGGCAACAACGTTCAGATTGGCTTGTCCCACCAAATCCATGTAGCGCGACAAGGCGGATTTGGGCGCGAGCAGATAGCAGCGGGCCGGCGCGAGCCACAATCCTTTGAACCCCGGGTCATCGATAAAGACGGAAGCCGCCCCCGGAGCGTAGGAGCCGTACTCGAGGTTGACGCGGCGGTCGGAGAAAAGCAATCCGGGGCGGTTCGTATAAAAAAAGACCGAAGAGAATTCGTAGTAGTGACCCTGAGCGATCAGTTGACCATCTGGCGTCTGCAACAAGGTTTTCGCCAATTGGCGCGATGAGAGGTAAGGATCGAAAGTAACCAGTGCCAACCGCGCGGCGTGGAAAAGCAAAACCATCATCAGCGCAGCCGTCAAATAGACGCGGTCGCGGCCCGCTCGCAACGCGCCCAGTGCCCCGATGAGAAAAGCGATTCCCGCAACTGCCAGGGGCCAGCGTAGATAGGCGAAAGAATCGAAGGTTAGGTCCAGCATGTGGCCCATTGATAGCCGATACGCATTCGGATGATGGCCGAGCGCTAGGGAAATGTCGCCAGGTGTGGGAAGGCCGCGCACCCAGGAGAGAATTGCGAAGCACGCGACGGCCGCGATTCCGGCAATCACGCCCAGGACGCGAGTTCCCCCGCGCACCCAACTTCCGCCGGCGGCGATCGCCGCACCCAGCAGCAGGGCGAGAGCCGGGTAGCAAGGCATCGAGTAATACTCTTGCGTCGTCGAAAGCGTGAAGAAAAGCAGTACGAAGGCAGCCCAACAGAGTGCCAGCAAGCGGGTTCGGCCCACGCGATCCACAGGTTTAAACGACAGTTTGGTTACCGCCGGCAGATACGGCGTCCAAGGGAAGAGCCAAACCAAATGCAGTAGCCAGAACCACAGCCGTGGAACGGTGTCGTAGTCGTGCGGATAGCGGCGATTGAGAAAACGCAGCAGCTGTTCTTTGACGAGATAGTTCCAAAGGAATCCGTGGTATTGGCCTGGCCCCGATTGCAAGGTGAACGCGAACACGGGTGGATTACGGAGCGTGGCGAGGATGTGCCAAGGAGCGGCAATCAATAGAAACACGAGCGCTCCGCTGAGCGGATGAAGCCGCCTCCACGTCCTGGTCAAAAACAGCTGTCTAGTAATCAGTAGATAGATGACGGCGATGGCCACGGGGAAAACCACGCCGATCAGACTTTTCGCTAACAAACCCACGGCAAGACTGGCCGCAAATACGAAGGCCCAAAGGCGGGAGCGTCGTTCGTCCTCATCGAGTGCGCGCAGAAAAGACCAGAGCGCCAGCATGATGGTGAGAGTTAGCAGGGCATCCGGTATAAGGATGCGCGTGAACAGGAAAAGACCGACGCATGTGGCCATACAGAGGCCGGCGTAGAACCCGGCGCGTTTTCCCATTCCCCACGTCCCGAAGGCAACCGTGAGTCCACAGAGTGCGATCACAGAAAGGGCCGTGGGAAGCCGAGCGGCCCAGTCATGAACGCCAAGGATACGGAAGGAGCCGGCCATCAACCAATAGAGCAGCGGCGCTTTATCCAGGTACACGAGGCCATCGATATGCGGCGTAACCCAATCGTGCGAGGTGAGCATGTTGCGCGCGACTTGCGCTTGTACCGAGTCGACATCGTCGAACAGCGAAGGAGGAGAAACGACACAGCCCAGATAAATTGCGGCGGCGATCAGCAGGACGATCCAGTAGAGTTGCACCGGCTTGGGGTTCAGCTGTGGTCGAGCGCCCGGAGAGCTGCCGCGCGAGTCCGTCATTGGTTACGCATCGGAAGTGGAATCAAGAATCGGAAGGAATGATAACCGAGATCGGATTTTCGGCGCCCCTATTCGTAGTGTAGAGATTCCACCGGCTGGAGGGCCGCAGCATTCTTGGCGGGAAGATATCCAAACAGAATGCCCGTTGCGGACGAGACGGTGAAAGCCAGAACGACTGAAACCCACGAGATGGGAATGTTGATGCCGCCAGGCACGGGGAGGAATTGAACCAGGAACTCGATCAGGAGCGGAATAGCCACGGCGATACCGATGCCGATGAGCGCCCCGATCCCGCTGATCAACGTCGCTTCGAGCAAAAATTGGAGCAGGATCTCTTGTCGCCTGGCACCGATGGCCTTACGAATTCCGATTTCCCTGGTGCGCTCAGTGACGCTCACCAGCATGATGTTCATGATGCCGATTCCGCTGATCACGAGCGCCAATGCGGCAATCAGCAACAGCACAATCGTCATGGCCAAGGAAATATTGCTGGCTGTCTCCAGAATCGACGCCTGATTCTGGACGTTGTAGGCTACCTCGGCGCGGTGGCGACTCTGCAGGACGTCTCGCACCTCCCGGGTAACCAAGGGCACGTCCTGGGCCCGCGCCGCCTGTGCGTAGAGCGTCACCAGAAAGTCGTCGCCGGTGTAGTACTTCATCAGAGGAAACGGCACGAGCACAGAGTCGGTGCGAATCTCCGATTGTCCGAAGGTGCCCATGCGTTCACGGAAGACGCCGACGACGGTAAAGGCCATCTCGCCCACGTGAAGTTCCCGTCCAACCGGGTTCTGGCCCGGGAAAGCCTGCTGGGCCAAATGCTCAGATAAAACACAGACCTTACTGACCGTCGCGAAATCTGAGTCATCGAGATACCGCCCCTGCAATACGATCAGGTTGCGAATCTGCTGGAACTCCGAAGTCACGCCAACCAGGCTGACAGGCCATACCTTCCCCTGGGCCAGTACCGTCATCGGAATGTCGTTTGTGCCGGCCACGTGGGTGACGTGCGGCGCCCCCGCTTTAACGGCTTCCAAATCACCCGGAGCAATCTGGTCGGCGAGAGTCAAATTTTGCCCCATGATGGCCTGCCGAAGGCCCGCGTACACCAGATTGGAACCGACGGCTTCGATCTGGCCGCTTATGTACTTCTTGCCAGTGAGCGCGATTGTAACGACCAGGACGATACAGGCGCTGCCGATAATCACACCCAGCATGGTGAGGATCGCGCGCAACTTATTGGCGCGCAGAGCCTCAACCGCCAGGTTCCACGTTTCGTACCACCTAACTGCGGAAGGAGCCAGGAAGTGCCTCCGTACGAGCCGATTTCACACAAGGGTCTCATGCCGTAATTCCATGCCAGGAAACTTAGATGCGATCGGAGGTCGCCGGGTAAATCATACATCACGGCCACGTTCTCTACGGAGCAGCCAGGGACTCAACCCCCGCGAGTTCCGGAATCTCGATGCTGATATGAGTGCCCTCACCCTCCTCGCTGCGAATGTCCATGGCAAACTGATCGCCGTAGAGAAGCCGCAGGCGTTCGTGCACGTTGCTGATCCCTATACCGCCGCCATATACCTCGGCAAGGCGCCCAGGAGACATGCCTATGCCGTTGTCGTCAATTTGAATGAACAGGCGGCCTTCGCGACGATGGGTCTGCACGCGAATTCTCCCCCCCTCCAAGCGCGGCGCCAAGCCGTGCTTGATGGAATTCTCGACAATGGGCTGCAACAGCATACTGGGCACAAAGGTGTCGAGAGTGTCTTCGTCGATTTCCTTGAAGATCTGGAGTTTGTCCCGGCCGAAGCGGATCACTTCAATGCTCAAGTAGTCGTCGATGAACTCCAACTCCTCGCGCAGCGCCACGAACGTCTCGTGCTTGCGCAGCAGGCGCCGCAGAATGTTCGATAGCTTCAGCACTACGCCGCGTGCCATGTCCGGATCGAAGCGAATCAGCGACGACACTGTATTCAGCGTGTTGAACAGGAAGTGCGGATTGATCTGGCTGGTCAGAGCGTCCATGCGTGCCTTGAGCAACAATTGTTGGTTCTGCTCGAGGTTCATTTCGATGCGCGTGTTATTCCAGATCTTCACCGCGATCGCCACGCACATGACCGACGAAAGCACGACCAGCGCAAAATAGCCAAGATTGTCGGTGCGAATCACGAAGAGCCAGTGAGGCGGTACGGCGTTAGCGAGTATCAGTAGTGCCGTCTCAAATACGGCGCAGGCGAACAGCGGCAGCATGGCCCAATTGCCTTTTCCTCCGCGCACCAGTTGCAAAAGCCACCGGGGAATTCCCAAGAAAAGAAACGGACCGAAATGCCACACGTCTTCTTTTTCTGGAATCACATCGCGGATGAAGCCGGCGAGCAACCCAATCAGAGCTGCCATTGGACTCGACAGCCATTCGTGGTTGCCGAAAGCCGGAAGGCTGATCAGCGACCCACCGAGCAGGCCGACGATCCTGCCGCCGATGAGTCCCATCAGGAACGCGCCTTCGAACGTCAGGTCGAAATAGTTGTAGCCGAAAATGCGCAGCATCACGCCGATGGCTAGCGGAGGCGTGAGGAAAAGCAAAAGCATGACCTTCTGATCGGAGTTGCGGTTTTCGTTGAAAACGAGGCGGCGAAAAGAGGCGAAGCGCACAAGCAGCGCCGCCAGGGCCGCGGCCCAGCCCACCTTCAACACCAAGGTGAACAGCAGATCGCGTCCTTCGAGAAATGCGCTCATCTCATCCGTTCGCCCTGCACGGGAATCCTTGCGTTACGTTAGCCAATGCGTCGAAGGATGTAAAGAGACGCCCAACGGAGAGTTCCCTACACTGCTAGGAAGGTGCGCGCGAACGCCGAGGGCGTTTGCGCCGGCGTCCGCGACTCTATTGCTGCTGCTGTGTGCTGCTGCTGTTGCTGCTGTTGAGCGGGCTGCTGCGGCCGCTCCCACACGGCGGACGGCGGCACCTGCGCGGCCGTTTCCGTGAGCTGTTCGCGACCTTCATCGTCTAGAGCGGGACGCACGCGCACATCAACCGCCAGCCGTTGGCCTGCCTGTCCCTTGTAAACGCCCCTCACCGGAGCCACGTCGCCATAGTCACGCCCGTATGCAATCCTGACGTGCCGTAAGCCGACCGGCTGCCCCAATGTGGGATCAAATGCCGTCCATCCATTGCTGGGCAACAGCACTTCCGCCCAAGCGTGCGAAGCTTGGCCGCCGATTACTTCTTCCTGCTGAGCATTCTGAGTTTCCTCGTTGCGCGGAACCAGGTAACCGGATACGTAGCGAGCGGGCAGGCCCCGCATCCGCGCCACGCCCAGGAGCAAATGAGCGAAGTCCTGGCACACGCCCGCGCGAATTGAGAGCGAATCCTCAATCGACGAATGGACATGTGTGGCGCCTTTGACGTATCGAAAGCGCTTGTGAATCAGGCCGGAGGCTGCTTGCGTGAATCCCTCAATCGTTCCGCCGCTTTCCTTTTCGGCAGTCTCCGTAAGCTCGGCCAAGCCCCTCAAATGTGGCACGTATCCGGTGGCCGCCATAAAGTCAAAATACTCTTCGTCCAGTTGATCGCCGCGTGCATCGAATTCGCCGAGCGTCGTGGGATCGGGAGCCGCAGCCGGGGCGTCATGGACCAGCACAACAGATTCGGCCTCGACCCGCAGCCGGCTGTGCTCGGGGAGCACATTGAACTGGTGCACCCAATTGCCGTAAAGATCGCGATATGAAGTGCCGTGGGAACCCGGCGCAGTGTTCAGCCGAAAAGAAAGGCAGCTCTGCTTCTCGTCGTGAAGCGGACGCAGGCGGACTTCGTTGTAGCTTTCCGAAACCGCGCCGTCGTAAATGAACTCCGTCGTATGCAGCAAACGATATCGATTCATGCCACCACCGCGTAGTAGAAGTAGGTTCGCGCGATATCCTCACCGATCAGGCCGCAAATGCGGAGCAGATCGTCGAGATATCCGTGTAACCCTTGATGAAAAATCTCGCCGATGCGATCGTAGTTGAGTCTTTCGACCAACCGGCCGGCCAGGCGTTCGGCTTCGTTTGCGTAGGAACCGCGCCCGGAACCGCTCACGGCACGCAACCCGGACTGCACATCGGTTGCGCTGAAACGAATCGAGTGCGGGTGCTGGGAGTGAAGGATCAACATTTCGGCCACTTTTTCGGGCTCAATGGGCGGGTGATATTGACGATGGTACGCCTCATACGCGCCGACCGATCGCAAAACAGCCATCCACTGGTGGTTGTCGAGCGCGTTCTCGGCAGGAGGACCGTCCAACAAGTTGTGATACTGCACGTCGACGAGCCGCGCCGTCATCTCCGCGCGCTCGAGCGCCCGGCCGATGCGCAGGAACTCCCAACCTTCATCGTGCGGCAAGGTCGCGTCGGTGACTCCGTGAAAGCGATGGGCGCCGAATTTGATCTTGTCGCAAAAGCGGTGTGGCCCGGCGGCGATCTCTTCTTCCGGAACATATCGGCTAGCCATGTGATACAGGCCGTTGATGTCTTCCCACATCTCCCGGGAAATGCGATCGCGGATGGTGCGCGCGTTTTCGCGCGCCTTGGCTACGCACTGGACGATTGAACTCGGATTATCTTCGCGGAAGGCAAGGAACTCGAAAACGCTGGCCCCGTTCACCTCTGTGTAGAGCTTCCGAAAGCGGTCTTCTTCCCCCGCCATGATGACCAAAGGCTCCCAACGCGGCCGGTACGACTGCTGGGATTGCTCGAGGAGCATGTGGTAGTTCACGTCGAGGATGCGCGCCGTGCCCTCGGCACGCTCGATATAGCGCGCCAGCCAGAAAAGCGATTCGGCGATTCGCGAAAGCATCTTAGTCCTCTCCCCGCAGAACCCATGTGTCCTTGCTGCCGCCACCTTGCGAAGAATTCACAACCAGCGAGCCCTTTGTAAGCGCGACGCGCGTCAGGCCGCCCGGCACGATAGTCACTTTCTCGCCGTCATATAAACAATAGGGCCGCAAATCAACGTGCCGGCCGCCCACGCACCCTTCCGTTTCATCGAAGGCTGGCACGCGGGAAAGCGAGATCACCGGCTGGGCGATATAGTTTCGAGGATTGGCGCGAATTCTTTCGCGGAAGGCTTCGATCTTCGCTGAATCCGAAGCAGGGCCAATCAACATGCCGTAGCCGCCAGATTCGCCTACGGCCTTCACCACCAGATCCTTCAAGTGGTCGAGCACGTATGCCAAATCCTCGGGCTTGGCGCATATGTAGGTCTCCACCGAGCGCAGGATGGGCTCTTCTCCCAAGTAGTAGCGAATGAAATCGGGTACGAAGGCGTAGATCGCTTTGTCATCGGCCACACCGTTGCCAACGGCGTTGGCGAGCGCGACGTTGCCCGCTCGATAAGCTCCCATCAACCCCGGCACACCTAAAATCGAATCGGGACGAAACGTGAGTGAGTCGAGAAATTCGTCGTCGACGCGCCGGTAGATGACGTCCACGCGCGTGAGCCCTCGAATCGTCTTCATGTAAACGATTCCGCCGTCGACGATCAGGTCGCGGCCCTCGACGAGCTCGATTCCCATTTGTTGCGCCAGAAAGCTGTGCTCGAAGTAGGCGCTGTTGTAAATGCCGGGTGTGAGCAGCACGATCTGCGCGTTGCCTTCGCCGCGCGGCGACAGGCTGCGCAAAATCCGGGAGAGCTCGGCAGGATAATGATTGACAGGCAGGACTTCATACGCCTGAAAGGCGTCGGGCAGGGTGCGGGTCATCACGATCCGATTTTCTAGAACGTAGGACACTCCGCTAGGAGTCCGCACGTTGTCCTCAAGGACGCAGTACTCGCCGGTTTTGGAGTCGCGCACCAAGTCGATTCCGCAGATATGCGTGTGAATACCGCGCGGCACTTCCACCCCGACGACCTCGCGCCGGAAGTTGGGACACGAATACACCAAGGAGCGGGAGATGCGCTTGTCCCGGAAGATACACTGCTGCCCGTACACATCCTGCAGGAACAGATTCAGCGCAATGACGCGCTGAGAAAGCCCTCTATCGACGCGTGCCCATTCCGAATTTGGAATGATTCGCGGAACCAGGTCGAAGGGGAAAAGACGCTCAGTCCCCCGCCCATCGCTGTACACCGTGAAGGTAATTCCCTGGATCAGGAACGAAAGGTCGGCCAGCTTGCGCCGCTCTTCGAACTGCGCGGGCGCCATCGTGGCGAGGCGGTGAAAGAGTTTCGCGTAGTGCGGACGAGGGTTCCCGGGCGACAAGAACATCTCGTCATAAAAGCCGCCCGTGTCGTAACCTTCGAACAGACCCGTATTCGCCATTCCTACCGGGGTAGCACACATAGCATCTACTGTAGCAACCAGGCGTTCCCGGAGCGTCAACCAAGATTTCTATGGGATGTATCAACGATTTTTCGCACGGCCGACGGGTGCCTCGTCTAGGGCAGGATGCTCCCTAAAGCCGTGTGGCGCAACCTGATATACTCAAGGGCTCCGATGAAGCCGAGGAAACAATCTGCGAAGGCGCGCATCGTCGCGCGCGCCAAACTTCCCACAACTTTCGGTCGATTTTCGATTGTGGGTGTCGAGGGCCGCAAGGGAGAAGAGGCAGTCGCCATTCAGCACGGCCGGCTAGGCCCCGGGAAATCGCCGCTCGTGCGCATCCATTCCCAATGCCTTACGGGAGATGTATTCACGTCCGAACGGTGTGACTGCCGGGCTCAGCTTGAGTACTCGCTTCGCAAGATTGCCAAGGAGGACTCCGGTGTGCTGCTCTACCTGCCGCAGGAGGGCCGAGGCATCGGCCTGCTGAACAAGCTGCGGGCCTACGAACTCCAGGACAACGGCCTCGATACGGTAGAGGCCAATCGAAAGCTGGGCTTCGAGGCCGATTCACGCGATTACGATTTCGCCGCCGCTGCCCTGAAAGCGCTGGGCATCAGCTCGGTGCGCCTGCTGTCGAACAATCCGGAGAAGGTACGCCAGCTCGAGCGCGGAGGCGTCCGCGTAGCGAAGCGCGTTCCATGCCGTCCGCGCACCAGCCACCACTCGCGAGCCTATCTGCGAACCAAGAAAGACAAGCTGGGCCACCTGTTGGCGGGTCTTTAGATTCGCGGTCGGGTAATGGGTCGGTTTCCTATAATCCGACTTATCAAGAGTTACAACAATCCAAGACTCCAGATGACCGTTCCGATATCGTTTCGGCTAAAATGCAGAAGATGCAAGGAAAAAAGCTACTGTGGCTAGTTCTCTGTTTCACCGCATTCGGTACGACTCGTGAGACGCACAGTCAGACCAGTCCTCCCCTGAACGAAGGCTCTCAGCAATTCGCCTCTTTTGGTGAGTTCAAATTGAGGAACGGAGTCCAAATTCATGACTTTCGCCTCGGCTATCGAATTCTAGGAAAATTGAACGCAAATAAGTCGAATGCGGTCCTTTGGCCCACATGGCTGGGCGGAAGAACCCAAGACCTGCTGACATTCGTCGGACCAGCAAACGTTGTCGATACCAATAAGTATTTTGTGATTCTCGTCGATTCGATAGGAAATGGCGTGTCTACGTCTCCGTCCAATAGCTCGTTGCAGCCTCTAATGAAGTTTCCGCAATTCACGGTGCGCGATATGGTCGAATCGGAACGCAGACTTGTGACCGAAACCTTACACCTCTCGCACCTTCGCGCGGTAATGGGAGTATCTATGGGGGGAATGCAAACATTTGAGTGGGCCATAGCATACCCAGACTTTATGGATTCGGCCATTCCGATGTCCGGTTCGCCGCAATCGACGTCGTCCGATAAGTTGCTCTGGACTTCCGAAATCGATGCCATCGGACTTGACCCGGCGTGGAATAAAGGAAAACCGACGGGGTCTCTCACTCGCGGCATTGCTCTTGCCGAAGAGACCGATGCGATGAATTCGACCTCACCCGAATACAGAACCAAGCATACAAATACGGGCGAATTTGAGAGCTTTCTCGCAGGAATTAGAAACAATGCAAAGGGCGACGCGGGTTCGGCAATCGATCAAATTCGTCAACGACAGGCCATTCTGTCACTCAATATTCCAGCCGAATTGCATACCACCATTGGACAAGCCGCGAAACAAGTTCACGCCAAGTTACTCGTGGTTATTTCGCCCCAAGATCAAATGGTGAATCCAGACCCCGCGGTGGAGTTCGCTAGCAGCATTGGCGCACCGGTTCTACGTTTGGATTCGGCCTGCGGCCACCTGAGTTACACCTGCGTCTCGATTGGCCCCGCAGTTGCGCAGGTCCTCATGAATCCTTCCGCGGTTCATAACGGGACTCTGACTGAAGCGTCGAATCACTGAGCCAACAGCCCTTAGCGGGAGATGAACCATTACCCGTGGTGGCGAGCCCTTACAAATCCGTGGCATGCGGCTTAAAATAGTCGTTCCTCATGAGCAAGGCCATCCAGCAATCGGTTCGATTCGCCGCGCCGCCCGCGGAACTATTCGAAATGTATGTCGATTCGAAGAAGCACTCCGCTGCTACCGGCGGACGCGCCCGCATCAGCTCAAAAGTAGGCGCGGCCTTCACGGCCTGGAACGGGCAACTGCGCGGGAAAAATTTGATGGTCGTGCCTGGCCGCCTGGTGATGCAAGCCTGGAGGGCGACGCACTGGCCGGCTAGTGACCCCGATTCGATCTTGGTTCTGGGCTTCAGCGAAGCGCCGGGCGGAGGCAAAATCGATTTGCTGCACATGAATGTTCCCGAGCACGATCACAAGGGAGTAACGGAGGGTTGGCACAAATATTATTGGGAGCCGTGGAAAAAATACATCGCCGCGCAGAAGAAGAAAAAGAAAAAGCGCTAGCCGCCCCCCACGAAGTGCACAATTTCAAAGCTGTCGTTCGCATTCACCTGAGTTTCTTTCCAGCGGGCCCGCGGTAGGATTTCAAGATTGCGCTCGATGGCCACGCGGTCCGGCAGCATTTTCAAGTGTTCCAGCAGCGCAGCCACCGTCAGCGCTCCCGGTAACTCGTGCCGCTCTCCATTAATGGTGACGATCATCGGAGGGATGAATCAGGCATCCGGCGCGGCCGTCGACGCCGAAGCATTCGGCCGTGAGCGCATCGAGAATCGTATTTCATCCGGGCCGCCGCCCGCCCGCGCTGAAATCACCAACGCTAATTCGCCCTTCCCGAGCTGAGGCAGCGGGAAGCTTATGTGGGCGCAACCCTGATCGTCGCTCTGTCCCTGGTGGCTCACTTCTTGCAGCGCGCCTTCGATGGTCGCTTCCACTCGCGCGCCCGCCTGCGGCTGGCCGTCTGTCCGCCGCAATACTTGCACGTCCAAGCGAAACGCTGCCAGCCGATAGCCACGACCCCGGATTCAGAAGCTGCACTCGGATTCCATTCTCAGGCGAGGTTTTTTCGAGCTGCGCCGGCAATCTCCGCGTCGAACAATCCAGCGCGCAAATCCTCAATCACCGACCGGTGGTGCTCCGCCACGCGACCGCGGAGCCACTCAGGCGTAAATGCCGGGGACGCCGTGAATCCGGCGTAGCTCAGGGTTTTTCGGAACAGGACGCGCCCGCTCTGGTATACGGCCGTGTCGATCACGGGATGAGCAGGGCCCCGATCCTCGGTTTGGATGTGAAATATCCGCTCCCGGTGACTTACGTCGGTATTGAAACCTGAGCTCATCGATGGCTAGCCATCTCCCCAAGCACTGAAGGGGCTCGTCGGGCCCAATAAGATTCTTCGGAGTACAGTTTGACCAGCTTGCGGTCGGACGTTATTATAGCAACGCATCGAAAATGAATAGCCCCTACCTCGACAACTATGGCCCGCTGTTGCTGATGTTTATACTGGCCGGTGGACTAGCTGGCCTGCTGATCGCCGCGTCCACTTTGGTCGGTAAGCACAAGCATTCACCCGAGAAGGACCAGGCCTACGAGTGCGGCATCAGCCCCACGGGCGATGCCCGCGAGCCCTTCTCCGTCCATTTCTACATGGTGGCTTTGGTCTTCATTTTGTTCGACATCGAGGCCATCTTTCTTTATCCATGGGCGCTCGTCTACAACGACCTGAAAGTGTTTGGCTTTGTGGAGATGTTGCTCTACATTATGATTTTGCTGGTCGGCTATATTTTCCTATGGAAGAAGGGCGCGCTCGACTGGAATCGCTGACGCCCATACGGGAATCGGACACATAGTGGAACCCCAGGCATTTGAAAAGGATCCGGTTGTAGGCAAGCTTCGTCAGTGGGACGCCCAGGCTATCGCTGAAGTGACGGAATTTCGAGGCGAAATCACCCTGGTACTCCACCGTAAGCACTTGCGCGCCGTGGCGGAGTACCTCCTGGCCGATCCGGGGCTGCGTTTCACCTTTCTTTCGGACATTACCACCGTCGACCGCTTCCCGATGGAGCCTCGCTATGAGGTGAACTACCACCTGCTTTCCTTCGATTTGGCCAAGCGGCTGCGTCTGAAGGTACGCCTGGCCGGGAACGATCCGGTAATCCCGTCTGTGATCCCTGTATGGCCCACGGCCAACTGGCATGAACGCGAGAATTTCGACCTTTTTGGCATTCGTTTTGAGGGGCATCCCGATCTCAGCCGCATCCTGCTGCCTGACGATTGGGAAGGCCATCCGTTGCGCAAGGACTATCCGACCGAGGGGTATCGCTGAGCATGGGTGACGCAGAATTCATTTCGACAGCGGCGGCGGCCACCATAGAAACGGCGGCCGGCCCGGCGCAACCCATGGTGCTCAACATGGGCCCCCAGCACCCGTCTACGCACGGCGTTCTGCGCGTGATTCTCGAACTCGACGGCGAAACCGTCCTCAAGGCCCGGCCAGTCATCGGATACCTGCACACCGGCATCGAGAAATCCTGCGAATCCAAGACCTATTCGCAGTGTATTACCCTTACCGATCGCATCGACTACCTGGCGCCTCTCTCGAATAACCTATGCTTCTGCCTGGCAGCTGAAAAGCTGATCGGCCTCGAGGTTCCCAAACGCGCCCAATATATCCGCGTGTTGCTCACCGAGCTTACCCGCATCACCTCGCACTTGGTTTGGCTAGGCACACACGCCATCGACCTGGGCGCGATGTCCGTCTTCCTGTACAGCTTCCGCGAACGCGAAGAGATCATGAAGATTTACGAGTACGTCTCGGGGCAGCGGATGATGACCAGCTATTTCCGCATCGGCGGACTGGCCCTCGAACCGCCCCCTGACCTGCTCGACCGCGTACGCGTGGTGATTGATGCCATGCCGGGGCACATCGACGAATACGAAGACCTGTTGACCCAAAATCGCATCTGGATGGGACGCACCAAGGGAATAGGCATCCTGAGTCCAGAGGACGCGATCGCCATGGGCGCCTCCGGCCCCATGCTCCGCGGCAGCGGAATCGCCTACGACACGCGTAAAGCCTTTCCCTACTCCAGTTACGAGGAATTCGATTTCAACATTCCCACGCAGACTGCCGGCGATTGCTACGCCCGATACCAGGTGCGCGTCGCTGAGATGCGCGAGAGCCTGAAGATTATTCGCCAGGCCATGGAGAAGATTCCGCCTCAGGGGCCGTTCCGCGCCGAAGCGCCGGGCATCATCCCGCCCTCACGGGAAGAGATGAAGGCTTCGATTGAGGGCCTCATCTACCATTTCAAGATTTTCACGGAAGGTTTCGCGCCGCCGCCGGGCGAGGTCTACCAGGCGATTGAATCTCCGCGCGGCGAGCTCGGGGTGTTCATGGCCAGCGACGGATCGGCCAAGCCCTACCGGGTCAAGTTCCGCACGCCCTCGTTTGTGAACCTGCAATCGCTGCCGAAGATCTGCGAGGGACGCTTGATCGCCGACGTGGTCGCCTGCATCGGCACAACGGACATTGTTCTTGGGGAAGTGGACCGCTAGAATCGGACGCCGCAAAAACCAAATCATGCAACTGCCGCCATCGCTCGAAACTAAATTCAACGAACTCCCCGGACGCTATCCGGTGAAGCGCTCCGCGCTCATTCCCATGATGCTTTACGCCCAGGACCAATTCGGCTTCCTGGGCGACGAGATTTTGGAGGAGATCGCGAAGCGCCTGGACCTGAGCATGATTCAGGTGACCGAGACGCTATCCTATTACTCGATGCTGAGACGCAAACCTGTCGGTAAGTATCATGTCCAGGTCTGCACGAACATCTCCTGCATGTTGCGCGGTGGCAACGAGGTCTTCGCGCACGTCAAGACACGATTGGGCATCGAGAACCGCGAAGTGCAAAAAAGCGGCATCTTCTCGCTGGAAGAAGTCGAATGCATAGGCGCCTGTACAGGCGCGCCGGCGATGCAGGTGAACTACGATTTCTACGAGGATCTCGACGCCGACAAGGTCGACTCCATCCTCGAGCAGTTCGAGGCGGGGAAGATCGCTCCGCCGGTTCCCGTAATCAGCGGAGCCTTGCACAAACGCAATCCCGACGAAGTCGTCGTTATAAGCAAGCGCTTCGGCGAGCCCGACTCGACGAAAATCGATACCTATTTGAAAGATGGCGGCTACAAGGCGCTCGAAAAGGCGTTGAAGCACATGACGCCCGAGTCCATCATCGAAGAAGTGAAGAAATCCAACCTGCGTGGGCGCGGCGGCGCGGGATTCCCCACCGGAATGAAGTGGAGCTTCGTCCCCAAGGATTCGCCGAAGCCGAAATATGTGTTATGCAACGCGGACGAGAGCGAGCCTGGTACATCCAAAGATAGGCCGCTGCTGGAAATGGACCCGCACCAACTGATCGAGGGGCTTGTCATTGCAGGCCGCGCCATCAACTCGAACCAGGGCTATATCTACATTCGCGGCGAATACCGGTATCTCTTTAAATTCGTGGACGACGCCATCGCGGAAGCCTATGCCAAGGGGTATCTCGGGGAAAATATTCTCGGAACCGGCTACAACTTCGACCTGTGCACGCACACGGGAGCGGGCGCATACGAGTGCGGTGAAGAATCAGCGCTGATGGAATCACTCGAGGGCAAGCGCGGCTACCCGCGCATCAAGCCGCCCTTCCCCGCCACGGTTGGACTCTACGGCTGTCCCACGGTGATCAACAATGTGGAAACGCTCAGCACCGTTCCGGCCATCATCAACGGCGGCGGCGAGTGGTACGCCGGACTGGGTACCCCGAAAAACGGCGGCACGCGTCTCTATTCGATTTCCGGCCACGTGAATAAGCCGGGAATTTACGAGTTGCCTCTAGGTTACCCACTGCGCAAGCTCATTTATGAAATAGCCGGCGGCATTCGGAACGGCAAGAAGCTCAAAGCCGTCATCCCGGGAGGAAGCTCCTGTCCGTTGCTCTCGCCGGATGAAATCGATGTGGCCATGGACTACGACTCCGTCGCCAAGATCGGCTCGATGCTCGGCTCGGGCGGCACGGTGATCATGGACGAAGACACTTGCATGGTCGACGTCGCACGTCGAATCATGCACTTCTACGCCCACGAATCCTGCGGCTGGTGCATTCCGTGCCGCGAAGGCACTGCGTGGCTGCGGAAGATGCTCGACCGCTTCCACGAAGGGTATGGGCGCGCCGAAGACATTCCGCTCATCGACGAGCTTTCGAAAAATATGCTGGGCCGCACCTTTTGCGCCTTGGGCGACGCTGCTGCGCTGCCGACGATCAGCATCGTGAAGAAATGGCGGAATGAATTCGAAGATCATCTCGAAGGAAAGTGCGCCTACAAGCCCGCCGAGATGATCTCGGTGGCACACGAGTCCCGATGACGGAACAAAAACAGATCGCCTTCACAATCAACGGACAGCAGGTCGCTACGGCGCCCGGCACGCTAGTGATTGAAGCGGCTAAAGCGCAGGGAATCGAGGTGCCGTCGTTCTGCTACTACCCTGGATTGTCGCTGCAGGCCGCCTGCCGCATGTGCTTGGTGGAAGTCGAAAAAATGCCCAAGCTCCAAACGGCGTGCACCCTCGTTGCGACCGACGGAATGGTCGTCAAAACCGACACCGAGCAGGTGCACAAAGCGCGCAAGGACATGATTGAGTTCCTGCTTTCCAACCACCCGCTGGATTGCCCGGTGTGCGACAAGGGCGGCGAGTGCGAACTGCAGGACATGACCTTCCGCTACGGCCTGGATAAGACCCGCTTCGTCGAAGAGAAATTGCACTCTCCCGAAGAAAAGTGGTCGCCGCTGGTCTACTACGATGCGCCGCGCTGCATCCTCTGCTTCCGCTGCGTGCGCGTGTGCGACGAGGGCATGGACGTTAAAGCCTTGGGCGTCGGAGCGCGCGGCGTCCTGTCCGTGATTCTCCCGAACGAGCCGGGCGAGCTGGCCTGCGAAGAGTGCGGCATGTGCATCGACATCTGCCCGGTTGGTGCGCTCACCAGCGGCACCTATCGCTATCAGACGCGCCCATGGGAGATGACCTACGTCAGCAATCCCTGCGCGCACTGCTCGAACGGCTGCAAGACCACGCTCAGCGTCCGTAATAACGAAATCCTGCGCGCCAACAATCGCGATCACTCCGGCTTCAACGGCGAATTCCTGTGCGCTAAGGGCCGCTTCGGGTTCGATTTCACGACCAACCCTGAGCGCATTCGCCAGCCGCTGGTCCGTCGCAACGGTTCGCTCGAGCCCGCCAGCTGGGAAGACGCGCTCGAAGAAATCGCACGGCGCCTGAAGCAAGTTCACGAAAAGCACGGGCCCGCCGCCATTGGCGTGATCGGCTCGAATCACACTACCAACGAAGAAAACTATCTGCTGAATCGTTTTGCGCGCGTCTCGCTGGGCACCAATAACCTGGACCATCATCGCACCGCCGACTACGCCGGCTTGGCTGCCGCCATCGCGCCTGAGGGCAAGGGGACGCTCGCCACCATGGCGGATGTCTACAACGCTCCGGCCGTTCTGTTGATCGGCAACGATGTGACCCAGCAGAATCCGCTTGTTGCCTGGCAGATTCGCACCGGCGTGCGCCACCACGGCCTGCGCCTCTACGCCATCAATTCGCGCCCCAGCAAAATCCATCGGCAAGCGAAGGTAGCCGTCGAGTTGCCGGGCGGCTCGGAAGCGGACGCGCTGCATTGGCTGGCAACAGAGCAGGGGCGCTTCGACGCCACTACTACGGAAGCGCTGGTTCAGCTCAAGGCAGGGCTAGAAGCCGAAAAAGACGTCGTCGTCCTCTTCGGCGCGGGTATTCAAGGCCCGGCCATTCTTGACCTCATCTCTCTGGCCGCGCGCTTCGGCGGCAAGACCAAATTCGTGGCCCTCGGCGACTATTCGAATTCGCGCGGCGCCGCGGACATGGGAGTCTTGCCCGATCGGCTGCCCGGCTATGCAGCGCTTTCTGATTCCGCCGAGCGTGCGCGATTCGGCAAGCTCTGGGGCGGAGAGATCCCTTCGGATCCGGGCCTGACGGCCCGCCAAATGATGGAAGCCGCTGTCTCTGGAAAATTGAAGGCCCTTTACGTCGTGGGCGCAAATCCCGTTCACACTTTTGGAGTCGCTGCTCCCGACCGCATCGCTGGCCTCGAGCTGCTGGTCGTCCACGATCTATTTATGACGGAGACGGCCCTGCGCGCCGATGTGGTTTTGCCCGCGGCCTCGACCTACGAGAAGGACGGCACGCTAACGAATACTGCAGGCGAAGTGCAAATGACGCATCGCTCGGTCGATGCGCAGGGCCCACGCAGCGATCTCGACCTGCTGCGCATCCTTTCGCATCAACTGAGCATGCTGGGGCTCGGCGCGCCGATTAAATTGCGTACCCACGAAGCGGTGTTCGATGAAATCCGCCAGCATGTCGCGGGCTACGGTTTGTCGTATCCCACTCTACTGGCCGGGGGCTCCGAACAAGCGGAAACGACCGCTCGCGGCGCCGATGCTGTGCCGCCCGGCACGATTTTTTCCGCAAACGATTTTCTCTTTACCAGCGGCACTTTGGGCCGCTACTGTTCCAGGCTCGTTTCGACGAAAGAGGCGAAAGAAATACCGTGGAGTTCATCTCCCAGCACCCAGTCCTGGTGGTATCGATAGTCAAGATTGCCGTCCTGCTGTTTATTGTGATGACGGCCTTGGCGTATCTCACCTGGTTCGAGCGCAAAGTCGTTGCTCACATCCAGTCGCGCTGGGGTCCTTATTATGTTGGCGCGCACGGATTGCTGCAGCCCTTGGCCGATGGAGTCAAGTTCCTCTTCAAAGAGGACATGACGCCGCCGACGTCCGATAAGTTCGTCTACGTGCTCGCGCCGTTTCTCGCCCTTTCGCTCGCGCTCACGGCCATCGCGCTGATTCCTTTCGGGCCGCCTAGCGTGCAGGTTCTCGGGCAGCCGGTCTTCGTCGTCTCCAACCTGGGCATCGGCTTGCTCTTCCTGTTCGCCATCACCTCGATGGGAGTCTACGGAGTAGCCCTGGCCGGGTGGTCTTCGAATAGCAAGTATCCCCTGCTTGGCGGTCTGCGCAGCTCCGCGCAGATGATCAGCTACGAGGTCTCGCTGACCATCTCCGTAGTGGGCGTGCTGCTGCTCTCGAGTTCGCTTGGGTTCAACGACATCATCGCCGGACAGAAGGGCTATTGGCTGCACGTAATTCCCCGCTGGCACTTCATCCCGCAAATCGTGGGGTTCTTCTGCTATCTCACCGCTGCGATTGCCGAAACCAATCGCATTCCCTTCGATCTGCCCGAAGCGGAAACGGAACTAGTTGCCGGATTCCACACCGAATATTCCAGCTTCAAGTTCGCCATGTTCTTCATGGCTGAATACGCGAACATGATCACCGTCTCGTGCCTCGCGACCATCCTTTTCTTCGGTGGCTGGCTCTCGCCGTTCCCTGACACCTGGATCTGGCAGAACTATCTGCCAGGAGCAGGACTTCTTCTGCTGGCGCTCTATTGCGCCGTTAATACCGTCACGGAGATGCGTGGATTCTTCCACCGTCTGCAGATGGGCATTGTCACGGCCCTCGCGGGCGGTATTGGGCTGCTCTGTTTGATTCCTCCTGTCGCTGCGGTCGTTCAGGGGCCCTTTTGGTTCAGCACCAAGATCCTGGTCTTCATCTTCTTCTACGTGTGGCTCCGCGGCACGCTGCCACGCTTCCGCTACGACCAGTTGATGTCCTTTGGATGGAAGCTGCTGCTGCCCGTATCGCTGGCGAATTTGGTCATTACGGCCTTCGTTCTTCTTTTCCTGAGGCGCGGATGAGCCTCCCGTTCATCGTATTCTTCGCTTGCGCGCTGATGTCTATCGCCGGAGGCATCCTGCTCATCCTTGCGCGCGAGCCCATCCACAGCGCGCTGGCGCTGATCATGGTGATGATGGCGCTCGCCATCCTCTTTTTGCTACTTGGCGCCGAATTCATCGCCGCCGTGCAGATCATCGTCTACGCCGGCGCGATCATGGTCTTATTCGTTTTCGTCATCATGCTGTTGAATGCGGGTTCCGAAGAACGCACCAACTTCAGCCACATCGCTAAATTCGTCGGCGTGCCGCTGGCATTCTTCCTGCTGCTTGAAACCGCACACTGGCTGTATCACTCGCCCGTTGGCGCGGCCATTGCCAATGGACCCGGTTCGCTGGATGTGCCGGATACGACCACGCGCGCGCTCTCGATGCTGCTTTTCCGGCAATATCTATTTCCGTTTGAGGCCACTTCGATCTTGATTCTGATCGCCGTTTTGGGCGCCTTGATTCTGGCGAGGAAAGAGCAATGAGCGTCATCCCGGCTTCGTATTACCTGGTGCTGAGCGCCATTCTGTTCGGCTTGGGCATTGTCGCCGTCGTTTTCAAGCGCAACATCATCACCATCTTTATGTCGATTGAATTGATGCTCAACGCCGTCAACCTGGCGTTTGTCACTTTCGCGCGAGCGCACAATCAGCTCGACGGTTTCGTCTTCGTCTTCTTCGTAATTGTTGTGGCCGCAGCCGAAGCCGCGGTTGGACTGGCGATCGTGATCAGCCTGGTGCAGAATCGCGAGTCGCTGAACGTCGAACGTGTGAATCTGCTCAAGTTCTAATGCTCATACTCGACCATCTTTGGATCATTCTGGCGCTGCCCCTCGCGGGCGCGGCCATCAACGGTCTATTCGGCAAAAACTGGAAGCAGTCGGCCGTCAACACAGTGGCCGTCGGCGCCGTTTCGCTCACCTTTCTGGCCGTCGCCGAAGCCGTCCGGGAGTTTGCGCAGTTCAGCGGCACGCTTCCCTACGTGAACGACTATTTCACATGGATGGTGGCCGGCCCATTCCGCGTTGATTTCGCGCTGCAAGTGGATCAGCTCACAGTGGTCATGCTGTGCGTGGTGTCCTTTGTGGGCTTGCTTATCCACATCTACTCCACGGGCTACATGGCTCATGAGGGCGGTTACTACCGCTTCTTCTGCTATCTGAATCTGTTCATGTTCTTCATGCTCACGCTGGTGCTGGCCGCCAACCTCATCGTGATGTTCGTCGGATGGGAAGGCGTGGGCCTCTGCAGCTACCTGCTCATCGGCTTCTGGTATTTGAAGAAATCCGCAGCCGACGCCGGGAAGAAAGCATTCATCGTCACGCGCATCGGAGACTTCGGCTTTACCGTCGGTGTGCTGCTGGCCTTCTGGACCTTCGGTTCCGTGAACTTCAACGACATCTTCGCCAAGCTTTCCACCATGCCCGCCGAAGGCGCAACCCAAATCGGAGTGCTCACCACCATCGCTCTTTTGCTTTTTACTGGCGCCATCGGAAAATCCGCGCAACTGCCCCTATACGTCTGGCTGCCGGACGCCATGGAAGGCCCCACGCCAGTCAGCGCCTTGATCCACGCGGCGACCATGGTCACGGCGGGCGTCTATATGGTTTCGCGCATGAATCCGCTCTACGCGCGCGCGCCATTGGCGATGCTGGTAGTCGCCATCGTCGGAGGGGTCACCGCGCTTTACGCCGCCACCATAGGGTTGGTGCAGACCGACATCAAGAAGGTGCTCGCGTACTCCACGGTTTCGCAGCTCGGCTATATGTTCCTGGCCTGCGGTATGGGAGCCTACGCGGCCGGCATTTTCCATCTCATGACCCACGCCTTCTTCAAGGGCCTGCTCTTCCTCGCCGCCGGCAGCGTGATTCACGCCATGGGCGGCGAGCAGGACATGATGAAGATGGGCGGCCTGCGCAACAAAATCCCGATCACCTACTGGACGATGTTCATCGGCACGCTGGCCATCGCCGGCATCCCCGGCTTTGCCGGATTCTTCAGCAAGGATGAGATCCTGGAAGCCGCCGGCGCCGGTCCCCACGCCAATCTGTGGCTTTGGTTGATTGACGTTATCGGCGCAGGCCTGACTTCGTTCTACATGTTCCGGCTGGTGTTCTTGACGTTCTTCGGCAAGCCGCGCTACGACGAGCATCACGTGCACGTCCACGAATCGCCGAAAAGCATGACGGTGCCGCTGATGATCCTGGCATTTCTGTCGATTTTCGGCGGCTGGTTCGCGGCGCCGCACCTCGTCGGAGGCAAAGAATACTTCGACCAATTCCTGGATCCGGTCTTTTCCACTTATGCGCTGCCGGCTGCTGCGCCAGCCATCGCGGAAACAGCGGCCGCGAGTCCCGCGATGGATCTTTTCCATGCGCTCACAGGATGGCCGGTGATCGTGGGCGTTCTGGGGCTGCTGCTGGCCTGGTGGTTCTACATTAAAAGCCCGGAAACGCCCAAGCGCCTCGCCAAGAGTGTGCACGGTCTGTACCTGCTGCTCTTGAATAAGTACTACGTCGACGAACTTTACGCCGCCGCGATCGTCCGTCCGCTCCTATGGATATCGGATCACGTCCTCTGGCACGTGATCGACGAGGAGCTGATCGACGGAACGCTTCACACCACAGCTCGCGCCGCGCAGGCTTCGGGCGCGGAACTGCGCAAGTTGCAGTCCGGAAATGCGCGCAGCTATGCCACTTGGGTGGTAATCGGCGCGGTGGGCTTTACCGTGCTGCTCATCGGACTATGGATGGTGAGGTAACTTGGAACCGCAACCCCATTTGCTAACGGTCGTCACGTTCCTGCCGCTCTTGAGCGTTGCTGCTCTTCTGCTGCTGCGCTCCGACGACCACGCATGGATTCGCCGCATCGCGCTGGCCGCGTCGCTGGCCGAATTCCTCATCTCCTTGCTCCTCCTGCGTGGCAACTATGCGGGAACGTCCGAATATCAGTTCGTCGAGCTCCATCCCTGGATCGGCCAGTCCATTCACTATCACCTCGGTGTCGACGGCATCAGCGTGTTCTTGGTTTTGCTGACGACTTTCCTCACGCCGCTCTCGATTCTCTGCTCCTGGGAATCGATTCGGGAAAACGTGAAGGGCTTCTTCATCGCCATCCTGGTCATCGAGACGGCAATGATCGGCGTCTTCGTTTCGCTCGACCTGTTTCTTTTCTTTACTTTCTGGGAGCTGACCCTCATCCCCATGTACTTCATGATTGGGATGTGGGGCCACGAGCGCCGCATCTACGCGACCGTGAAATTCATTCTGTACACCATGTTTGGCTCAATTCTGATGCTGGTGGCCATTCTTTGGCTCTACAACCGCGCCGGCACGTTCGACCTGGTGGAAACACAGGCGCTCTTGCAGTCCGGTCAGCTCGTCCTTCGCCAGCACACCGAGCTGTTCTTGTTCGGGGCGTTCTTCCTGGCCTTTGCCATTAAGGTGCCTCTCTTCCCCCTGCATACTTGGCTGCCGGACGCGCACACCGAAGCTCCCACTGCGGGCTCGGTCATTCTTGCGGGCGTGATGCTGAAGCTCGGCACTTACGGCATCCTGCGCTTCTGCCTGCCGCTATTTCCCGGCGCGGCACACCGCATGGCGCCTTACATCGCTATTCTCGCCATCATCGGCATCGTTTACGGCGCGCTGGTCGCCACTGTTCAGCATGACCTGAAGCGACTGGTGGCCTACACCTCGGTCAGCCACTTGGGCTTCGTGGTTCTCGGAATTTTCGCTTTCAACACCATCTCGATTCAGGGCGCCATCTACCAGATGCTCAATCACGGCGTTTCCACCGGTGCGCTCTTCCTTGGCGTGGGCATGTTGTATGACCGCCGGCACACCCACGAAATCAAGGAGTTCGGCGGCCTGGCGACGCCCATGCCCGTCCTGATGTCTTTCTTCCTTTTCATTTGCCTGTCGTCGCTGGCCCTGCCGCCGCTCAACGGATTCATTGGCGAATTCCTGATTCTCATCGGCGCGTACCAGCAGCACCACGCTTGGGCCTCCTGGGCAGCGAGCGGTGCGGTGCTCTCCGCCATCTATCTCTTGTGGGCGTATCAACGCGTTGCCTTGGGTGACGTCACCGTCGAGAAAAATCTCACGCTGCCTGATGCTTCGCGCCGCGAGCGTTTGATTCTCGCCACCATGGCCGTCGCCATTCTATTTATGGGCATCGCTTCGCCGCTCTTCACGCGGCGTATGGAAGCGTCTTCCGACGCCCTGCTCCAACAGATGCAGGTGCAGATGGATCATCCGCAGAACGCGGCTCATCCGGTGACTCGGCCGGTCAATGTACTTCCGCCGCAGCTCGCTGGGTCACCAGAGAAGCTCACGCCGGCCTTTGCCGCCGTCACCGCGGGAGGGCCCGGCAAGTGATCCATCTCTCCGCCGAGCAAGCGCTGAATCTGCGCCGCATCGCCCCGGAAATCGTTCTTTGCGCTTTCGGCATGCTCATCATGATTGCCGATCCCTTCGTTAGCGCGGCGCGCCAGCGCGTCCTCGGCTGGATCGGATTTATCGGCACGCTCGCGGCGCTCGCTTCCGTGCGCTTCGCGGCGCTGGATCCGGGCCCGGCGTACAGCAATCTGCTCAGCGTGGACGCGTTCAGCATTTTCGTTCACGTCGTGGTCATCGTCGCCGCGGCCCTTGCCGTTCTGGGTTCGTTCGACTACCTGCGCGACGAAGGCATCGAGCGCGGCGAATATTACGCACTGGTTTTGTTTGCCGTAGCGGGCATGGGCATTCTCGCCAGCGCCAACGAACTGGTCACCGGTTTCGTGGGTCTCGAAATCAGCTCCATCGCCAGCTACGTGCTGGTTGGCTTCCGCAAGCGTGCCCTGGTTTCCAACGAAGCCTCGCTGAAGTATTTCCTGCTGGGTTCGTTCTCCACGGCGTTCTTCCTGTATGGTATCGCCATGGTTTACGGTGCGGCCGGCACTACGTTGATCGACAAGATTTCCGACGCTCTAATGCAGGCGTCCTCCACCGACGGCCGTTTCCCACCCTTGGCCATTCTTGGCCTCGGTCTCATGTTTGTGGGGTTGGGCTTCAAGGTCGTGATCTCGCCGTTTCAGATCTACGCCCCGGACGTCTATGAGGGCGCGCCCACTCCGGTAACCGCGCTGCTGGCTTCCGCGCCCAAGGCCGCTACCTTCGCTCTGACGCTGCGGATTTTCATGATGTCTTTTGCCGCCGCGGGCGATATTTGGTTCTGGGCCATTGCCGGCTCTGCCGTACTCACCATGCTCATCGGCAACCTGGCGGCGCTTGCGCAGACCAACGTGAAGCGCATGCTGGCCTATTCTTCCATCGCTCACGCCGGATACATTTTGGTCGCTTTCGCAGCCGGCACCGACATTGGCGTAGCCGCAGTGCTCTTCTATCTCGCGGCGTACGTGCTGATGAAGGTCGGGGCCTTTCTGGTGATCGCTCATCTGGGCCAGCGCGGAGAGAAGCGGCTCTCCATTCAGGACTACGCCGGCCTTGGCACCCGGCAACCGGTGCTTGCCGCCGTCTTCTCGCTTTTCCTGCTTTCGCTTTTGGGTCTTCCGGCCACCGGCGGATTCCTCGGGAAATTCTTTGCCTTCCAGGCCGCCCTCAGCTCGCACGTTATTTGGCTGGTGGTCATTGCCGCCATCAACAGCGTCATCGGCGCCTACTACTACCTGCGCGTGATCATCTCGATGTATTTCTGGGAGCCTTCTAAGGACTACACGCCCACGCCCGTTGCTCCGTCTCTCGGTGTCGCGCTCTTCGTCGCCGCCGTCGGCACCGTGTATCTCGGCCTGTTGCCCGGCCGCGTCCTCGACTACGCCCGCATCGCTGCCAACTCCCTAAACGTCCTTCACTAAAGCCGCTCGCTAACTTGCGCTAGTCCGTTGCGTCACCCCAAAAAACAAAAAGGCCCGGACTCGCTTCCACGCGTCCGGGCCCTGATTTCCGATTGCTGTCTACTTGATAAGCACCACTACTAGCACGTAGAGCACCAGCGACTCGATCAGAGCCACGCCAATGATGAACGCGTTGCGGATCGGACCGGCTGCTCCTGGATTACGCGCCATGCTTTCGCAGGCCGCCGCGGTCGCTCTTCCCTGCCCGAGGCCGCAACGCCGCCGCCGCGATACCCAGCGCGATGGCAGCCGCGAAATCGATCCAGTCCGTCGCCTTCGCCGCTGCGTTTCCGTTGCATCCTGTGCGAACGTGACCGGCGCAAGTGCCAGCATCGCGATCACGGCCATCAGTAACCAACACTACTTCACCTCGTCATTGTTTCTCCTCTTATTAATTTCGCCAGGAGGTGGTTCCCGGAAACTCTTGGGAGAGCAACCGGTCTCACACTGGCGGCTTTTGATGCCGAACTAGTGCTCTTCGGCCACCGCCACGCCGAGATAGATCCCGATTGCTAGAATCGTGAATGATGAAGGCCGTGTAGCATCGGCCTCAAAAATGTGAAAAAACGCGAGCGCCGAACGAATCAGCGATAACGGGCACCATCGCACTGAAGATATATCCAACAGCGGGATTCGAGTCCTCGAGAAACGTGCACGCTAGACCCATCGAAAGCCCTAGGAACGAAACGTAGATCAGCTCGCTCACCATCATGTTGGCCCAAAGGCGAACCGTCAGCGAAAGCAGCCGCGCAAAGTGGCTTACGATCTCCACGACGAACATGCATCGGCGAAATCGCCGGTACAGGCCCCAGCAGTGTCTTCGCATATCCACCTGCGCCGTGCCTTCGCAATCCCGAGCACATTGTAGTAAAGGAACACGATCATCGCACAGCCCAGCGGCACCACCTTGTCTGCCGTCGGAGACATGAATCCCGGAACCAGCGACATCAGGTTAGACCCCAGAATGAACAGCGCGATCGTCCCCATGATCGCGACGTGCTGCTCCGCACCGTGCCCAACGATGTCGTCCAACAAGTCTCGTATGCCCACTCCCATCGGATTGGTGAGCACCAGTTCCATCACTTGCTGCGTTGCACCCGGCCGGTCGGCGGACATCCGTGCCTTAAGCCACAGAAAAAACATCGCGGCAACAACCAAGAATATGATTTCCATGGCCAGATAATTGGGAATCGGGTACTGCGGATCGCCTGGCTGGATGTGCAGCAGCCCGAGCAATGCCAGCGCGGGCTTCGCGAACAGCATATTGATTACTTTTGTTGCAGGGAGGACTTGCTCTGGTTTCATGAATCCCCGTGTATCGTTATTTCAACCCCGTTGCGGTCTTGCCGATCAGGCATCAAGCGTACTCAAGTTTGGCGGTGGCGCAACGCTTCGGTTACCACACCCAGAAGGATAGCCGGAAAAACTGCCGTCAGGCCGCAAACCACTGCGACGACAGGCAGTCGAAGCCAAACGAGAATAGCATACACCACCACGAGCAACAACCCGAGTCTTCCCATGAACTTAGCGTGGGTTTTTCGCGGAACGTGCACGTTCTCCACCCCCGCCTGCGCCAAGCCCAGCTTGATCACTCCGTCCGCCCCCTGTCTCAGCCAGCGGAAATTCAGCCAGCAGACCGACGCACCGATGGCCGTCCCCTCTGCCGCCCGTTTGCCCCAGCCAACGGCAGCCCCGACGGTCATCGCCAGCCCGACTAGCGCGATGAATGCCTCAATGTGCCTCTCGAGTGCTCCATGGTCGGCCTCATTTGTCATTTCTTATCCAGCGTGCCGGCCGTCTTCATCGCTTCGCGGATCCCCACCACCACACCCAGGAATCCCAGAATTAGCAGGAAAGCTGGCTTGGTGTGCAGCCACCGGTCCAGGAAATAACCGATGACCCCGCAAACCACCATTGGTGCAACCAAGGCAAAAGGCAGTGTCCACGCGACCGCCAGCGCGCGCGTCGCACCCGGCTCTATCTTTCGGTTTCCTGGGTCACCCGACGCCACGAAAACTCCTGTTCGCCCCATCGGGGGATATTACCCGTGATGCATCCCGTGCAGCACCGCCACGGCGTGCGGCAAGAGATCGGCGATCGTGTCAAGGGATTCCACCGCGCCCGTCGGGCTGCCCGGCAGATTGATGATGATGGTGTCACCGCGAATGCCGGCCGTCGCGCGTGAAAGCCAGGACCGCGCCGTCTTCCCAGCCCCCGCCGCGCGCATGCGCTCGGGAAATCCGGGAATCAGCCGTTCGACGACGGCCTCGGTCGCTTCCGGCGTCACGTCTCGCGGGCCCAATCCCGTCCCGCCGGTCGTCAAGATAATGTCCGCGGTATGCGCATCGGCCGTGTTCTCCAAGAACTCTTCGATCTTTGGCCGTTCGTCCGCACGCACTTCCGAAGACGTGACGATCCATCCGAGGGCGTTGCACCGCGCTGCGACTGCTACCCCCGAGCGGTCCGTCACTCTGCCGGCGGCTACCGAATCACTGACCGTCAAGACGGCGACGCGTACCGGATTGGCGGGCGCGCTCACCGCTCGGCGCTTTCCACGCTTTCGTCTTCGCCGTCGCGCTGCCCTTCATCCACCAGCCGCAGCGCCTCCATCAGCAGGCCCGTCGTGGTGCGCGAAATCGTCGACCGCGTCGGCGCGGCATTGAAATCGATCTCAAAATCGCCCGCCGGCCACCGCACCACCTGGAACACAGCAGCCTCACCCTCCGCCGCGCCCAGTCGCGCGTCGGCGCACTGCCCGGCTGAAAAGAAAATCTCGCAAGTCTCTTCGCCGTTGCGGATCGTCAACCGGCATGACTTCTGCCCCATTTCGAGCGACTGCATCAGATCCAGAATGCTCATCTCTTCCAGCCGCCCTTGAATTACGCCCGGCCGTACCGCGCGCTTCTGCAGCTTCTCCAGATGCAGCCGGTCGATCACTTTCTTCGTGCGGCGCACCAGATCCTTCACGAAAAACGGCTTGGTGATGAATTCCTCGGCGCCGTCGACGATGGGCCGCAGTTTTTCTTCCACGTCGCTGCGTCCTGCCAAAAAAATAAACGGTAGATGCTTGGTCTGCTGCCGCGCGCGCAGCTTGTCATACAGTTGTCGGCCGTCCAGCCCCGGCATGCGGTAGTCACACACCACTAGGTCCGGCGGGTCATCCACGATTTTGAGCAGCGCGTCGGTAGCGTCGCCGGCCGTGCAGGTTTCGCAATGCGGCGCGAGGCCCTTGGCCACCAGATCGAGAATCAGCGGATTGTCGTCCACCACCAGGACTTTCACGTCCTTGAGCGGCGTCATCGCTTGGCGCCCCTTCGGATGCCTTTACGAACACCCTTGCGAACGCCCCCTCGAATACCCTTTCGAACATAGGTTCCGCTGCGTCCGCCCGACTTTTGCACCACATGCAATTCCGTGATCTCCATGCCGCGCTCGAGCGCCTTGCACATGTCGTAGATGGTCAGGGCCGCCACACCCGCGCCGACCAGCGCTTCCATTTCCACTCCGGTTGGGGCAGTCGTGCTCGCTTCTGAATAGATCTCGATTCCATTCTGGCATAGCTTCGCGCGCACATCCACGTGCGTCAGCGCCAGGGGATGACAAAGCGGAATCAGCTCCGAAGTGCGCTTGGCAGCGGTAATTCCAGCTATGCGCGCGATCTCCAGCGGATCACCCTTCGGCGATCGTTGCTTGCGAAGACTCTCGACTGTGCCGCGCTTCATGCGCACAAAAGCATGCGCCGCCGCCGTGCGCCACGTCGCGGGCTTTTCCGACACGTCCACCATCCGCACGCGGCCTTTGTCGTCATAGTGTGAAAGCTTCTTCATGTGTGGGCAGCTTGGGGCTGTTCTTAGGGTATCGCGCAGTTCACGCGCGCTAGATTTGATCATACCGCAGGACGTGTCAAGCGCTCGCGGTTCGAGCCGGCCGTGTTCGAAAAGCGACCACGGTGGGTGTCCCAAAGTGAACAGCTCCACGGAATGTTTCGTCGTACGCTGCTCCAATGAGAATCAAAGATCTGACACCCGGAATGTTACTCGCTGTCTCGTGTCCCACGTGCGGGGTCGCCACTGGTGTGCGCTGTTTGTTGCATTCAGGTGGCCCGCGCTCAGAACCACACGTAGATCGGAAGCTCGTAGCCATTGAAGCAGTCGAAAGAAAACGAGCTCACCCGGCCCACGCAAGAACTCCCTAAGTCGGTTCAGCCGGACCAGTTTTTTCCTAGGTTCCTTGCCCGGCCCGCTCGAGCGCGGCAGCCCCAAAAGATTGACGTCACCTCTCTGCCGGAGTACGCTCTCGGCCAAATCGCGGCAGCGGCGGCTGTGTCTGGTTTCCCCAATCTCTCTGGAGGCGACAGATGAGAATCGTGCTCAATATCGCGGGCGTGCTGGCCCTGGTCATGGGTGGGGGATGGTTTCTGCAGGGCACCAACATACTGCCGTACCCACCCGGCGGCTTTATGAACGGGCAGACGAAGTGGGTGATTTACGGCGCGATCCTATTTCTGGTGGGAGTTGTGCTGCTGGTCTGGGCCAATCGCGGCCGCGGGAAATCTGCGGCGCCTTCGGCTTGAGCGTCGCGCTCTGTGCCTAAAAAACGCCCCGGCGAGGGAATACGTCCACCCACTCGCCCGCCTCCAGATGCAGGCGGAAGGGATGCACCACTAAGAAGCAATTAGCGCGCACCACCGCGCCGATGTCGCCCGATCCCTCCCACAGCTGCACTTCCACTACCGGGATTCCGTTCGACCACTGCACGCGCGCCGGCAAAAAGTGCGCCACGCCGGCCTTTTCATCGAGCGGATGGGCGAGCCTGGCTTTGAAGAACGGAAGCGGACCCGGCGTGTGCCCGCTCAGCATATCGATCGCCGGAGCGACCAGCAACTCGAACGTAACCATCGTGGAAACCGGATTGCCGGGAAGTCCGAAGACCGGTTTGCCTTGGCACCAAGAAAAAACGGCAGGCTTTCCCGGCCGGATCGCCAGAGCGTCGAAAAAAACCTCCGCGCCGAGATCGCGCAGCACGCCCTCGACCCGGTCGTACTCGCCGACGGAAACGCCTCCGCTGGTGATTGCGATGTCGGATTCCAGAGCGCGTTCGATCGACGCGCGCAGTTTCGCAGGCTCATCCGAAGACCCGCCCAGCGGCACCGGATGGCCGCCCGCCAAGGCAGTTTGCGCGGCGAGCGAAATGGTGTTGGTATTGCGAATCTGAAAAGCGCCGGGGACCTGGTGAACCTCCACTAATTCGTCGCCCGTCGCCAGAATTCCCACCCTCGGCCTGCGGTACACCGTCAGCTGTGCCCGCCCGGCCTGCGCAACCATCGCCAGCTCCGCGTAGCCCAGCCGCGAACCTCGCGGCACGACGATTTCTCCGACGCGCGCCTCTGCCCCCGCCAGCACGTAGTGCTGGGCCGCGCGCACCGTCTGATCGAGAACGATGCAATCGCCGTCCGCCCGAGTGTGCTCCTGCATCACCACGGCGTTCGCGCCCTTCGGCACCGCCGCGCCGGTCAAGATCCGCACGCATTCGCCACTGCCAACCGCTCCGGGGAAGGCCACCCCCGCGCGACTCTCCCCGACGACGCGCAGTCGCGCGCCCGGCGCAGCCGTATCGGCGGCGCGCACGGCAAAGCCGTCGCGAATCGAGCGATTGAAGGGAGGATAGTTGCGGTCCGCCAGAATATCTTCCGCGAGGATGCGGCCGAGCGCCGCGGCGGGATCGTCCGCCATCTCCACCGTTTCCGTTTGCGGATGGGAGGCTCGATCGAGGAGAACCTCGATTACCTTTGCACGGGCTTCTTCGAAGGGGAGCATGCTAGAGCCAGGAAGCCATCTGCGTCCCGCGGGGCACGATAGTTGCATCGCGCTCCGGGCCCGTGGAGATCAGTCCGATTTCGACCTGTAGTTCATCCGAGATGAAATTCAAATAGTCGCGCGCGGCGATGGGCAGGTCCTTCACGTCGCGAGCCTCCGTCGTGGGAGTCTTCCAGCCGGGCAGCGTACGATATTCCGGCTCTACCTGGCCGAGAATTTCGGCCTCCGGCGGCATGTGCGCCATTACCTCACCGCGATAGCGATATCCGGTGCAAACCTTGATTTCCTGCCGGCCGTCGAAGACGTCCAGCTTGGTCACCACCAGCGAGTCGATTCCGTTGAGCATCTTCGCGTGGCGCAGCACAACCAGATCGAGCCAACCGCAGCGCCGCGGCCTGCCGGTCACCGCTCCGAATTCATTGCCGCGCTCGCGCACCTGCTGCGCTTCCAGATCGGGCATCTCCGTAGGAAATGGACCGCCGCCCACGCGCGTGGTGTACGCCTTGGTCACGCCAGCCACGCCGGTGATTCGCGTGGGCGCTACACCAAGACCTGTGGTTGCGCCGCCCGAAGTCGCGTTCGACGACGTAACATACGGATACGTCCCGTGGTCGATATCCAGCATCGTGCCCTGCGCTCCCTCGAACACCACGGACTCTCCGCGGTCGAGCGCTTCGTTCAACAGCACTCCCGTGTCCGCCACCAGGCCGCGAATGTGCGCGGCAATCTCCAGGTAATGGTCCGCCAACCCGGCAGTTTCCAGCTCGTGGCCGTAGGAAGCTCGGCTGATCGCGTTTTTTTCCTCGATCACGCGCGCCAGCTTCAGCCGGAAGCAATCGGGCTCGAGCAGGTCGCAGACGCGAATGCCGCGGCGCGCCATCTTGTCTTCGTAGGCGGGTCCGATGCCGCGCGAGGTGGTTCCGATTTTCGCTTCGCCGCGAGCCGTTTCGGCGGCTTTGTCCATTTCGCGATGGTAGGGAAAAATCAGGTGCGCGCGGTTGCTCAGGAACAGCCGCCCGCGAACTTCGATGCCGGACTTTTTCAGATTTTCGAGCTCGCCAAGCAGAGCCACCGGATCGACCACCGTGCCGGCGCCGATTACGGCCTTCTTTTCCGGCCGCAGGATTCCACTCGGAACGAGTTGCAGGACGTAGCGATGATTATTGAAGATGACCGTGTGGCCAGCATTGTGCCCGCCGGCGTAGCGCGCGGTGTAATCGAAAGACGAGGCCACGTAGTCGACGACCTTGCCCTTCCCTTCGTCGCCCCACTGCGCGCCTACGATCGCAATTGCTTTAGTGCGGGCCTTCTCCGCCACTCTCAACGCCCCTTGACCACACTTCTCGCACGGGCCCGATCCGGTTGATCGTGAAACTATACAGGTGGGCGTGTGCGGCTTGCCTGAATTGCAATCGTACCCCCGGCCTAAGCCGAACGCAAGACCCCCGGCCAGGTGTGTCTCCCGAGCGAGGCCGCTCGTTTTTTGGCGGCCGACGAGGGATCTCTCTTCGGCGTAACACGGGCGGCGCATTCAAACGAAGCTAGACTCCTCGTCCGCATCGGCGGACTCGGAATGATGACGCAGTCGTTTCTGCGGCCGTCAGTTGCGGACTATGCCTTGCCGAAAATCTTGTCCGCGAGGTCTGCGGCGATGGGAACGCGGAACCGCTCCCCTTGGTAGGCCTTGATCATCAGCAGGATCCAGAGGACGAAGCCGACTAGGCCGATGAGGGAATAGAGCGCGGAGCCCAGGGAGAAACCAGCTACGCCACTGACCAGAAGACTCACTCCGAAGAGGATGCTGAGCGCGAAGGAAATGATATGGAGGCCCGCGAAAGTGACGATCGACTGCGCGGCGTGGAAGCGCACGAACGGCCGCTTGTCGATGAAGTAGAAAATCAGGCCGGTAATCCAGCCGAGTGAATAGCAGAGCAAGCCAGCTATATTTTCAGCCATCTGTTGATGTACCTCCGGAGGCGCGCTAGCTGGGGTGATGACAGGAGCGGCAGCAGCACCCGCGCTTTGGGGCGTGCCGCAAGCCGCGCAAAACGAAGCGCCTTCCGCCAACGCAGCTCCACATTTCGTGCAATGTGCCATCGTGAGCCTCCTGAGGGATCCCGGCGGCGAAGCCTAGCAAAAGCACACGGTCCCGGCAAGGGCAATCGGGACGGCTCTGCTGCTCGACCTCCCAGAGGCGATGCTATACTGGCGCTCATTGCGGAAGTGGCGGAATTGGCAGACGCGCCAGCCTTAGGAGCTGGTGGCCGAAAGGCCGTAGGGGTTCGAGTCCCTTCTTCCGCACCAACATTTCCGGCCAGGAAATGTTCCCCGAGCGAAACGAAGTGCAGCCGAGGGGCTATACGGCCGCGCCGGGAGTTTCCGTGGGCAAGCTCGGGATAAACTCCTCCCTGTTTTTTCTTTCTTCGGCACCAAATTGTCAAAGAGCGTTGCGGCCTTCGCCTGGAAGGCCATGTGTTCCAGGCCACCGCGCCCCCCTTTGCGAGCCCGCGGCAAGATTTCACAAACTGCCTAAGTTATTGACGGGTAGAAATTGCGTCGGCGCTTTGTTTGCAATGAGTTACAGCGAATTCTACCTGGCAGCCATTGACGGGTAGAAAGCAGTGATTCGTGACTCGTGATTGGCGATTTGTGGCCGGGGAATCGTGCTGCCGAGAGGGCGGGGACAGGCGAGACTGGCCGCGCCCGAAGCCGGAAGCGCGAGAGCGAATGAGGACGCGGCGGGGCAGATCGCCCGCCGACGGCCGCGGCGCCGAATTTTTCCTCTTGTTGCATAAATCACTAACAAGCGTAAGTGAAGCGTTATAGAAAGGCTACCTGTACGTTCGTACAAAAAAAGTACAGCCACGAAATTTGCGCGGCGTGAGTCAGACGCGCAGACGGAAAAACCTACGTCACTCTTGACAGTAGGCAAACGAGCAAAGCATTTATAGAATCATCTCCTCCGGCAAACCCCGGCAGTCAATGGCGCATAGATCGTCGAAAAGAATGAGCACCCGAGGGCAGAGAGCAGCTATAATTCGCGCGCTGTAGAAGCCGATCTCACACCAATATTAAGGATGCAAGTCGTTCCAGGGGGCGACGACCGATGATGACCGTAAAACGTTTGATATTTTGTTGGGCGCTATTTGTAGCTGTTTTCGCGTCGGCCGGCATACGACCAGCGAGCGCGCAGGAGGTCTTGCCGCCGCCGACACCGCCTTTCAAGGGCCACATCGGACTCACACCGAAAGACTCGACGCCCGACTTTCCGCAAGGGACGAAAGCGCCCAAAGGCGCGCCGAATATTCTGGTGATCCTCACCGATGACGTCGGCTTCGGCGCCAGCAGCACGTTCGGCGGACCGATTCCCACGCCGACGATGGACATGCTGGCGAAGAACGGCCTGCGCTACACGCAATTCCACACAACCGCGCTCTGCTCACCTACGCGCGCGGCACTTCTCTCCGGCCGAAACCACCACTCGAACGCCACCGGCGTGATCATGGAATTGGGCACGGGTTATCCGGGCTACAACACGATCATGCCCAAGGGCAACGGGACGTTTGCTGAGGTGCTGAAGCAAAACGGCTACAGCACGGCTTGGTACGGCAAAAACCACAACATACCCGACTGGCAAAGCAGTCAGGCAGGTCCGTTTGATCTGTGGCCCACGGGTCTGGGTTTCGAATATTTCTACGGTTTCATCGGCGGCGATACCAGCCAGTGGGCTCCGGCGCTTTTCGAGAACATCAAGCCCATCGAGCCACCCCACGACCAGCCGGACTATTTCTTCGACAAAGACATGGCCGATCACGCCATCGCCCGAATTCAGATGCTGCACGCGGTGGCTCCCGACAAACCGTGGGTGACTTACTACGCTCCGGGCACGGCCCATGCGCCGCATCATGCGCCGAAAGAGTGGATCGCGAAGTTTAAGGGACAGTTCGACATGGGGTGGGACAAAATGCGCGAGCAGACGCTAGCCCGCCAGAAGGCTATGGGAATCGTTCCGATGGACACGCAACTGACTCCGCGGCCAAAGGAAATTCCCGCCTGGGACTCGCTCGACGCCGATCACAAAAAACTCTACGCCCACATGATGGAAGTCTATGCAGCCGCTCTTTCCTACTGCGACACGCAGATGGGCCGGATCATGGACGCGATCGACGCGACGGGAGAGACCGACAACACACTGGTGATTTACATTCAGGGCGACAACGGCGCCAGCGCGGAAGGCACGCCACAAGGTTTGCTGAATGAGATGTCCATCTTCAATGGCGTCCCTGAGGACTTCAAGCAGTTGATGGCGCACATGGATGACCTGGGCGGCCCGATGACGTTCAATCACTATCCCGTGGGTTGGGCGCACGCGATGGACACACCGTTTCAGTGGACCAAGCAGGTCGCCTCGCACTTCGGCGGGACGCGCAACGGGATGGTTATCTCCTGGCCCGCGCGCATCAAGGACAAGGGTGGAATCCGCACGCAGTTCAGCAGCGTAATCGACATCTACCCAACGATCCTAGAAGCGGTAGGCGTGCAGTCGCCGTCCATGATTAACGGCGTGCCCCAGAAACCAGTCGAGGGCTACAGCATGGTCTACACGTTTGACAATCCGACGGCGAAAACCGTGCATCGCACGCAATACTTCGAGATGTTCGGCAACCGCGCCATCTACAACGATGGATGGGTGGCCGCTACGACGCCGCCGGTGCTCCCGTGGGTCGGGGGTGTTGCCACCCCGCCCGTGGAGGATTACCAATGGGAACTCTACAACGTCGATCAGGATTTCAGCGAGGCCAACGACCTTGCAGCAAAGGAGCCCAAGAAGCTTCGCCAACTGCAAGACCTCTTCTGGGCTGAAGCCGGCAAGTACAATGTTTTGCCTCTCGACAACAGCAAGATCGAACGCTTCGACGTGAATCTTCGTCCGAGTCTCACAAGCGGCCGCTCTGAGTTCACCTTCTACCCAGGAATGACGCGCATACCCGAAGGCAGCGCTCCGGACCTGAAGAACAAGTCGTTCCGGATTACGGCGGACGTGGACATTCCAGCAGGGGGCGCGGAGGGCGTGCTGATGACCCAAGGCGGGCGGTTCAACGGCTTGGGGCTTTACATCCTCAAAGGCAAGCCCGTCTTCTACTACAACCTTGTGGGAGTGCAGCGCACATCCATCGCCGGCCAGAATGCATTAGCTCCGGGTAAACACACGATCGAACTGAGCTTCAAGTACGACGGCGGTGGTATCGGCAAAGGCGGTCTCGCCACATTGACAGTCGACGGAAACAAAGTGGCGGAGCAAAAGCTGCCGGCGACGATTCCGTTCCGCGTGTCCGCGGACGAAACCTTCGATGTAGGCGAAGATACCGGCACGCCCGTCAGCGAGGATTACCACGTGCCCTTCAAGTTCACCGGCACACTCAACAAGCTCGTGGTCAATCTCGGCGAAGCCACGCTCACTCCGGACGAGCAAAAGCAGCTCGATCAGCAAGAGGGCGCGAACGAACTGATTGACTAGGCGTTCCGCATTGTCAACGGGCGGCGCGCCGCGCGATAATTGCGGCATGACATCGAACACTGTGGTCGCAAAAGATCAGGCCTCCCAGTCGCGCGAATTCGAACAGAATCTCGACCGTCTGGCCGCGGCCGCGGTCCACACCGGACTCGGACTCGGGCCCGGACAAGAGCTGGTGATGACCGCTACGCTGGACGCGGTTCCGCTCGCGCGGCGCATCACCGAGCATGCCTACAAAGCTGGCGCCTCACTCGTCACCACTTTGTTTGCCGACGAGGCGTCGGCTCTGCTGCGCTATCGCTACGGCCAGGACGCCAGCTTCGACGCAGCCGCCACGTGGCTCTATGAAGGCATGGCCGAGGCATACCGCCGCGGCGCCGCGAGGCTCGCGATTGCCGGCGGCGATCCTTCGCTGCTCTCGCGAGAAGATCCCGAAAAGGTGAGCCGCGTGAATCGCGCTGTCTCCAAAGCGTACCGCCCCGCACTCGAACTGATTACCAAACACGAGATCAACTGGACGATCGTAGCTTGCGCCACGCCGGCGTGGGCAGCGGCGGTATTTCCCGATCTGCCTCCGGACGAAGCGCTGGCGCGGCTTTGGGATGCGATTTTCGCTGCGTCGCGGGCGGACCAGGCGGATCCGGTGGCGGCGTGGAAAGCGCACGACGCGAACCTGCACGCTCGCGCCAAGCGGTTGAATGACAAGCGCTATTCGGCGCTGCACTTTCGTGGACCCGGCACGGATCTCCGCGTCGGCCTTGCCGATGATCATCTCTGGCTGGGCGGAGGCACGACGGCGGGAAACGGACGCTACTGCATCCCTAATATACCGACCGAAGAAGTCTTCACCACTCCGCATAAAGATCGCACGGAAGGGCGGGTAACCAGCACCAAGCCGCTGTCACACCAGGGAACGATGATCGAAGGGATTTCCGTGCGGTTTCAGGAAGGGAAGATTGTGGAGGCTCATGCCGCGCGGGGCGATCAAGTGTTGCAGCGGATGATCGAAACAGACGAAGGAGCGCGGCGGCTCGGCGAAGTGGCGCTGGTGCCGCACTCTTCGCCCATCGCGTCCAGCGGACTGCTCTTCCTGAACACGCTTTTCGACGAAAATGCCGCCTGCCACATTGCCCTCGGGCAGGCGTACAGCACGTGCCTGAAGGGCGGCGATAGCCTGACTCCCGAACAACTGGCGGCGCGCGGCGCAAACACCAGCCTGATTCACGTTGACTGGATGATCGGATCGAATCGCATCGACGTGGACGGCATCAGCGCAGCGGGGGATTCGGAACCGGTGATGCGCGCCGGAGAATGGGTTTAGAGTTCGTTCCTCCGAGCGAAGCCGCTAATGCTTCGCCTTAGACGTTCCGGCCGCCGACTCCTCGGTCCCAGCCATCAACTATTGGAAGTTAGGCGCGGATCGAAATTCGGTTGGAGGTGGACGATGAGGCGAGCGGCCTTTCTGGCTGTGGCGAGCTTATTGTTTGTACTGGACGCGAGCGCTCAACAGAAGAACATCGACACGCAGAAATCCACGTTAACGATCCACGTCGGCAAAACAGGATTATTTTCGGGGCTGGGACACGAGCACGAGATAAGCGCTCCGATTCAAAGCGGCAAGGCGGACGTCGGCGCGCATCCGGCGGTCGAAATACACGTCAACGCAGGAGACTTGCGCGTAATCGACAAGGACGCCTCTGACAAAGATCGCGCCGCCGTACAAACGACGATGCTGGGGCCGGACGTGCTTGATAGCCAGCACTACGGGGAGATCGTCTTCAAATCCACAGGTGCCGAGACGGCGAGCCAGGGGCGATGGACGCTGCGCGGGAATCTGACGCTGCACGGGCAAACGCGGCCGGTCGCTGTGCAAGTGTCGCTAAAAGACGGCCACTACACGGGCGATGCCACCGTGAAACAGTCGGACTTCGGGATCAAGCCTCCCGGGATGGCGGGCGTCAAAGCCAAGGACGAAGTTGAAATCCAGTTCGACGTGCAGCTGGCGCCGTGAGGCGCTAGGCAAACAGCCAGCCGCCACGTCAGTTGATTATTGAAAGAGCTGCGGAGCGAATTCGTACAAGTAGTTACGCCAATTCACCCAGCTATGTCCGCCGTCGCTCTGATGTTCCTGGACGTTGAAGCCGTGGGCCTTCAAGATGGTAACCATCTGCTGGCTGGCGGTATACGCGAGATGATCGCTGGTTCCCACGCCCACAAATAGGACCTTCAACCCTTTCTTCCAGTCGGCGTTGTCGAGCACGGCCCCGTGTTCCTTCATGAATTTGGCGTCGCTGCCGTTGAACCATCCCGAGCTGAAGATCCCCACGTAAGCGAACTGGTCAAGGTGAGGAAGCGCGATGTTCAGCGTTTGCAGTCCGCCCATGGAAAGGCCGGCGATGGCGCGGTGCGGGCGGTCAGCAATCACACGGTAATGTTTTTCAACGTAGGGCTGCAAGTCGTTGAGGAAATCGTTGGTGAACTGATCCTGATTGGCGATTCCGGCCACGCCGAAGTTGCGGCTCACGTGACCAGCGGGCATCACCACGATCATGGGCTTGGCTTTGCCGGCGGCCAGCAGATTATCGATGATCAGGTTGGCGTGGCCGACCGAGGTCCAAGCGTCGTCATTGTCTCCCGCCCCGTGCAGCAGGTAGAAGACAGGATAGCGCTGGTTGTTGGTCTCATAACCCGGCGGCAGGTAGACGTGCATGCGGCGCATGTCGCCTAAAGTATTCGAGTGATACCAAACTGTTTCGACCGAGCCGTGCGGAACATCCGGCTTCATAGCCAGAAAATCGGCGCCCGGGACGGTGAAAACACTCTGCACGTTGTTGAGGCTGCCGCTGACATCGGGATTGCGCGTGTCGATGGCCAGCAAACCGTCCACAACAAACGTGTAGCGATAAACGCCCGGTGCGACTGGGCCGACGGTGACGGACCAAACACCGTTGTCGGCCTTAGCGAGCGGGACGTCCGTCGACGGCGGCTCGTTGTACTCGCAGTGCAAAACGACATGTTGCGCGTTCGGCGCGTAGAGGCGGAACGTAACGTGGCCGTCGGCGGCTACTTCCGGCGAAACGAGCGTGTCGTTCGGAGTCGGTGGTGGCGCCTGAGGCGTTGCGGCGCGCGCCCCTGCAGGATCAGATACTGCGGCTAGAAACAAGAGCAGACCCCCGAAAACCAGCAGTGACTTCCTGACACTCTTCGTGGCGCATATGGTGCATGAGCGCATAGCTCCTCCACTCCGATTCCGACCGTCTGTGGCATCTAGCGTCTGTGGGCGTTTGCGGATAAGCGTATAGCAGAGGCGTAACCGGTCCCACAACCGGATTCTTTCTACCTTTAGATTTCGACGTAAAGGATTTGGCTATCGCGAGAAAGTATTTTGAGTCGAGGGAGGCTTTTGCGGCCGTCGTGCACCTACCGAGAGAGCCGGTGTGGCGGCTGGCCAGAGCGCTCCGCAGATTGACGCACGGGCATCAATTTCCTATACTTCTATTTCTCCCCTGCGATCCTGCTTACCGGATTCAGAACAGGCGAACGAGGACTGGAGTTTAAATCTGCCGGAATTTGTCCCGCAGAAGACTTTCCCATGACCGAAGCAACCTGCAGACGCGAAATCGAGCTGGAAATTCCAGCGGAAAACGTACAGAAGGCCACGGACAAAGTGGCGCGCGAGCTCGCGCGAGTCGCGCGCATCCCGGGCTTCCGTCCCGGCAAAGCTCCGGTGACGCTGGTGCGCCGACGCTTCGCCGAAGATATCGAAGGCGAAGTGGTGCAATCGCTGGTGCCGGAGTATCTGGAAAAGGCGCTGGACGACAAGAAGATGGTGCCCATCACGCGCCCCGAAGTAGACAAGGTCGAATTCAAGGAAGGCGAGCCGTTGCGCTTCCGGGCGGTTTTCGAAGTGCTGCCCGAATTCGAACTAAAGGACTACAAGAACCTCGACATTAAGATCGACGAGATCGAAGTGGGCGACGCGCAGGTGGACAAAACTCTCGAACAACTGCGCGAGCAGGCCGCCACGTTCGTGCCGGTGGAAGGACGCGCGGCGCAGGACGGCGACTACGTTCAGATCAAACTCCAGGGCACTCCCACGAATGGCGGCGAGCCGCTGGAAGCCGATGACGTGCTCTGCCACATCGGCGCAGAAGAAACCCTCGGTAGCTTTACGGAAAATCTACGAGGAGCCTCCGCCGGCGATACCCGGAAGTTCGCTTCGAGCTACCCGGACGACTACCCGGACTCCAAGCTCGCAGGCAAAAGCTATGACTACACCGTAGAAGTGCGCGGCATCAAAGAAAAGAAGCTGCCGGAGCTGAACGACGAATTCGCAAAGGATCAAGCTGCGGCGCGCGAAGCGCAAACCGGCGAAGCGAACAGCGGCATCAACACTCTCGATGACCTGCGCAAGAAGATTCGCGAGAGCCTGGACGCGGCCAAGGAACATGAAAAAGGAGTGCAGGCTCGCGAACGAATTCTGGCCGAGCTAGTGAAGCAGCACGATTTCCCGGTGCCTGAAGCTTTGATCGAGGGACAGATGGACACGCGGCTCGAGCGCGTGGTGCGGTCGCTTGCAGCGCGGGGAGTGGATCCGCGGGCCGTGAATCTGGACTGGGTTTCGCTGCGGAAGAACCAGCGGGACGGCGCGGTGAATGACGTGAAAGCAGAATTGCTGCTGGATCGCATCGCCAGCGAAGAAAAAATCGACGTGACGGATGAAGAAGTGGAAAAAGAGATCGCCACGATGGCGGAACGCAGTGGCGAATCGGCGACGGCATTGCGGGCTCGCTTGACAAAGCAAGGAGCACTCGATAGCATGAAGTCGAAGCTGCGAAGCAACAAGACGATCGAGTGGCTCTACCGCAATTCCCGAGTCGAGGCAGTGCAGGGTGAAAAGTAGCTTCCGGTTCGGGTTCCTCAGCGTGAAAAACTACTCCCTATGAGACAAAACGACGACGCAATTCCGCGTGCCACAACGCTCGTTCCCATGGTGGTCGAGCAGACCAACCGTGGAGAACGCGCCTACGACATCTATTCCCGGCTCCTGAAAGACCACATCATCTTCATCGGCACGCCGATCGACGATCACGTGGCCAACTTGGTGACTGCGCAACTGCTGTTTCTCGAATCCGAGGATCCGGAGAAGGACATCTCGATCTACATCAATTCGCCGGGCGGCTCCATCTCCGCCGGCATGGCCATCTACGACACCATGCAGTTCGTGCGGCCGGACGTGGTGACCTACTGCATCGGCCAATCGGCTTCGATTGCGGCGGTGCTGTTGGCTTCGGGGACGCCCAAGAAGCGCTACGCCCTACCGAATTCGCGCGTGCTGATCCACCAGCCGTGGATGTCCGGTCTTTCCGGTCAGGCCACGGACATCGATATCCATGCCAAAGAAATCATTCGCACGCGGCAGTCGCTGAACAAACTGCTGGCCTTCCACACCGGCCAGGCGGTGGAAAAAATCGAGAAAGACGTTGAGCGCGATTTCATCATGACCGCCGAGCAAGCAAAGGACTACGGCATCGTGGATGAAATCATCACCAAGCATCGCTAAGCGTGTTCCTAAGGGTTAGTAATAGAGTCGATGAATCCTGAACACTTCCGGCGCGGTCTTGGATTACAATGGGATTCAGATAGATCGAGGGTGTGGTGAGTACGCTGTGAGGGGGCGCTGTCGGTGAAACGATTTACCCCAGAAGAACCTTTGCGCTGCTCTTTTTGCCATAAGACGCAAGAGCAAGTGGAGAAGCTCATCAGCTCTCCATCGGAGTATCCCCGCTCGTACATTTGCAACGAGTGCGTGGGCGTCTGCCAGCAGATCCTGGAAGACGAAAAGCGCGAGCAAGCCAGCCCGGCGAACAAGCGGCTTCCCCGCCCGCCGGAGATCAAGGCCTTCCTCGACGGGTACGTGATCGGCCAGGAAAAAACGAAGAAGAAGCTGGCCGTGGCCGTCTACAACCATTACAAGCGCATCTTCCTGAATCGGCAGCCGGGCGATGTAGAGCTGACGAAGTCGAACATCCTGTTGATCGGCCCGACTGGCACCGGCAAGACGCTTTTGGCGCAGACGCTGTCGCGGATGCTGGACGTGCCCTTCGCCATTGTCGACGCCACGACGCTTACCGAAGCGGGCTATGTGGGCGAGGACGTCGAAAACATTATCTTGAAGTTACTGCAGGCCGCTGATGGGGACGTCCAAAAGGCCCAACAAGGCATCATATATATAGACGAAATCGACAAGATTTCGAAGAAGGACGAGAATCCGTCGATCACCCGCGACGTTTCGGGCGAGGGCGTGCAGCAGGCGCTGCTGAAGATTCTGGAAGGCACGGTAGCCAACGTGCCGCCGCAGGGGGGCCGCAAGCACCCGCACCAGGAATTTACGCCCGTGGATACCACGAACATCCTGTTTATTTGCGGCGGGGCTTTCGTAGGGCTCGAAAAAACGATCGAGCGCCGCGTGGGACAGAAATCGCTAGGCTTCCATGCCGATGCGCAGCCGACTACGGCCACGCGCCGCAACATCGAGATGCTGGAGCAGGCGCAGCCGACAGATCTGATTCGCTACGGCTTGATTCCCGAATTTGTAGGCCGTCTGCCGGTGCTGGGCGTGCTGAGTGATCTGGATAAGAGCGCGCTGATGCGCATACTGACGGAACCGAAAAATGCGCTGGTGCGGCAGTATCAGAGACTTTTTGAGTTCGAGAACGTCCGTCTGCGGTTTACCGACGAAGCCCTTGAGACCGTAGCGGAGCTGGCGCTGCAGCGCAAAGTGGGCGCGCGCGGCCTGCGCATGATTCTGGAAGACTTGATGCTGGAGATGATGTACCACCTGCCCGCGCAGAGGAAATTGCGCGACTTCGTGGTTACCGCGGAAATGGTCAAGGGCCGCGAAATCAACTGGGGCCTGCTGGAAAAGGCGGGCTAGTCTTTTTGTGCTCATGCCGCGCCGCGTGTGCGGCGCAGGGGCTCGACCGCTGACAGGCGATGCGCGGCGGCCCGCAGGGAAATTCAACGAAATTTTATGTTCAATAAAGAAAAACCCGAAGGAAAGCGCGTCCCGATGATGCCGGTGCGGGATATGGTCATCTTCCCCGAGATGATGCATCCCTTCATCGTGGGACGCGAAGCCTCCGTGCGCGCGTTGGAAGAGGCGCTGGCCGGAGATAAGAAGATTTTCCTGGTCACGCAGCACGACGCGTCGGTGGACGACCCCAAGCCGGAAGAAATCTATCAGGTCGGCACGCTCGCCAACATCGTGCAGAGCGTGAAGCTTCCCGACGGCAACATCAAAGTTCTGGTCGAGGGCGTGGAACGCGCCAAAGTCGTGCAGGTCACCAACGACGAAGGCTTTTTCCGGGCCACGGTGCGGCTGGTCCCCGTGAAATCCGAACCCGGCCCGGCGACGCAGCAAGCCAGTGAGCGCGTTACCAATCTTTTCGAGCAGTACGTGAAGCTCTCGCAGAGCCTCAACTACGACACCATGATCGCCGCTGTGCGCGTGGAGGACTCCGGCAAGCTGGCCGACGCGGTGGCCGCGAACCTGCAGATTCCCGTGGAAGAGAAACAGGAACTGCTGGAAATCTTCGAGCCCATCGAGCGGCTGAACCGCATCGCCGACATCCTGGAAGTGGAAATCGAGAAGCTGAACGTCGACCGCTCGATCAACACGCGCGTGAAGCGCCAGATGGAGCGTGCCCAGAAAGAGTATTACCTCAACGAGAAGCTGAAGGCCATCCAGAAGGAGTTGGGGCGCGGCGAAGCCAGCGAAATCGAGCAGCTGAAAAAGAAGATCGAGACCTCCGGCATGCCCGAGGGCCCCATGGAAAAGGCCCTGCAGGAGCTGAAGCGGCTGGAGATGATGCCGCCCATGTCCGCCGAGTCCACCGTTTCGCGAAATTACCTGGATTGGCTGCTGGCGGTGCCCTGGAAGAAGCGCTCCAAGGAAATTCGCGACATCAAACGCGCCGAGCGAATTCTCTCCGAAGATCACTACGGGCTGGACAAGATAAAAGAGCGCATTTTGGAATTCCTGGCGGTGCGCCAGTTGGTGAAGAACCCCAAAGGATCCATCCTCTGCTTCTTAGGGCCTCCGGGAGTCGGTAAGACCTCGCTGGCCATGTCCATCGGCCGCGCAACGGGCAGGAAGTTCGTGCGCGTATCGCTCGGCGGAGTGCGCGACGAAGCGGAAATTCGCGGCCATCGCCGCACTTACATCGGAGCGCTGCCCGGTCAGATCATTCAGATGATGCGCAAGGCCGGTACTGTGAACCCCGTTTTCGTGCTGGACGAAGTCGACAAGATGTCCATGGACTTCCGCGGCGATCCATCCGCGGCGCTCATGGAAGTGCTCGATCCCGAGCTGAATCACTCCTTCACGGATCACTATTTGGATGTGGAATACGACCTTTCGAAGGTCATGTTCGTCTGCACCGCGAACGTGCTGCACACCATCCCGCAGCCGTTGCAGGATCGCATGGAAGTTTTGCGGCTGCCGGGATACACGGAGCAGGAAAAACACCAGATCGCGCAGCGCTACCTGGTGCCGCGCCAGATCGAGGCCACCGGACTGAACAAGGAACAGGTAAAGTTCACCGACGAAGCCATCACGCACGTCATCCGCCACTACACGCACGAGGCGGGCGTGCGCAACCTGGATCGCGAAATCGCCAACGTGTGCCGCAAGGTGGCGCGCAAGGTAGTTGCTGAAGGCAAGAACGTCGCCATAGAGCTGGCTGAGACCAACGTAAACGAATACTTGGGCATTCTGAAATACCGCGACTTCTTTGCCCAGAAGAAAAATGAAATCGGACACACCACGGGCCTGGCATGGACCGAAGTAGGCGGCCAAGTGCTTTCGACCGAAGCCATGCTGATGCAAGGCAAGGGCCGGCTGACGTTGACCGGCAAGCTGGGCGACGTGATGCAGGAGTCGGCGCAGGCGGGAATGAGCTACGTGCGCTCGCGTAGCCACCTATTCAGCCTTCCCCGGGATTTTTATCGCCATCTCGACATTCACGTGCACGTGCCCGAGGGGGCCATCCCCAAAGACGGACCGTCGGCCGGGATTACACTATGCACGTCGATCGTGAGCGCGCTAACCCGCATTCCGGTGCGCTGCGACGTAGCCATGACCGGCGAGATCACGCTGCGGGGCCATGTGCTGCCCATCGGCGGCGTGAAGGAAAAACTGCTGGCCGCCCATCGCGTCGGATTGCGTACCATCATTCTTCCGAAGGACAATGAAAAGGATCTGGCGGATATCCCGCCCGAGATTCAAGCGCAGATGACCATCCATTTCGTGGAATCCATGGATGAAGTCCTGCAGATTGCTCTCGAAAAGCCCCTGCCGATTCCCGCGCACCCGGTCACCGAGGTTGAGCCCAAGTTCGGCACGGATGTCACGCAGGACAACGAATTGACCAATTGAGCTCTTCGGACCTCTCGGCATACCGCTCCGGCGCTGGGCCGGAAACCGAAGCGCATGGATTTTCTGTAACGAGCCCAAGTCGAAGTCTGGGCCCATTTCTAAATCTGGGATAGAGTGCCTCAAACGAACGCGCCCCGCCCCGGATCAATTCCAACCCCAAACCGCAATCGCGCCTGATTTACAGGCTTGAGAAGGAAAGAACTGATGAGCATTAGCCTTGCAGAACTGAAAGACAAAAACATTACCGATCTGGCGAAAATCGCCAAGGAGTTGAACATCCCCGGTTCTTCCGGCATGCGCAAACAGGAGCTGATCTTCCAAATCCTGCGCGCGCAGACCGAGAAGAACGGATTGATCTTCTCCGAAGGCGTTCTGGAGTGCCTGCCGGACGGCTTCGGATTCCTGCGCGCCCCGGAATACAACTACCTCCCGGGACCGGACGACATCTACGTCTCGCCGTCGCAGATCCGGAAATTCGACTTGCGCACCGGCGACACCGTCTCCGGGCAGGTTCGCCCGCCCAAAGACGGCGAGCGCTACTTCGCGCTGATCAAAGTCGAAGCGGTCAATTTCGAAGACCCCGAAGTCACGCGCAATAAGATTTTCTTCGATAACTTGACGCCGCTCTATCCCCAGGACCGCATCCGCCTGGAGACCACCAAGGAAAACCTGACCGGCCGCGTGCTGGACATGCTCTGCCCCGTCGGCAAGGGTCAGCGCGGACTGATCGTGGCTCCGCCGCGCACCGGCAAAACCATGATGCTGCAGTCCATCGCCAATTCCATCACCGCAAATCATCCAGAAATCGCGCTGATCGTGCTGCTGATCGACGAGCGGCCTGAAGAAGTGACCGACATGCAGCGCACCGTGAAAGGCGAAGTGATCAGTTCGACGTTCGATGAGCCGCCACAACGCCACATTCAAGTGGCCGAAATGGTTTTGGAGAAGGCCAAGCGACTGGTAGAGCACAAGCGCGACGTGGTGATTCTGCTCGACTCGCTCACGCGTCTCGGCCGTGCCTATAACGCAGTCACGCCGCCTTCGGGCAAAGTGCTTTCCGGCGGTATCGACGCGAACGCCCTGCAACGCCCGCGCCGTTTCTTCGCCGCTGCGCGCAACATCGAAGAAGGCGGCTCGCTGACCATCATGGCCACGGCGCTGATCGACACCGGCAGCCGCATGGACGACGTGATCTTCGAGGAGTTCAAGGGCACCGGCAACATGGAAATCAACTTGGACAGGAAACTCGTCGACAAGCGCGTCTTCCCGACCATCGACATCAACCGCTCGGGTACCCGCAAAGATGAACTGCTGCTGCCGCCGGACGAGTTGAATCGCATCTGGGTGCTTCGCAAGGTGCTCAGTCCGCTGTCGACAGTCGAGGCTATGGAGCTGCTGTTGGGCCGCTTGTCCAAGACGAAAACGAATGGGGAATTCCTGGCTTCGATGTCCAGCCCCGCCTGACGCGTCCATCCTGAGGCGGGAAATCTCAGTTCAAACTTAGTGTTCCGCGGGTTTCGCTGCGGCGGACTTCGCAGGCTTGGCCTTCTGGCGCGCGATCCATTCATTCACGCGCTTCTCCAGAAGATCAAGCGGCAGCGCGCCCTCATCCAGCACCATGTCGTGAAACGCGCGAATGTTGAAGTTCGTGCCCAGTTCCTTTTCCGCGCGGGTGCGCAGCTCGCGAATCTTGAGCTGCCCGGTTTTGTAGGCCAGCGCCTGCCCCGGCCACACGATGTAGCGGTCGATCTCCGCAACCGCCGTTTGCATCGGCAACCCGGTGTTTTGGGAGAAGTAGGAGATGGCCTGGTCGCGGCTCCATCCCATCGAGTGCATGCCGGTATCGACCACTAGCCGCACCGCCCGCCACATCTGCCCGCTCAAATATCCATATTTCATGTACGGATCGTTATAGAACCCCATTTCCGTTCCCAGGCTTTCCGAATACAGCGCCCAACCCTCTACATACGCGCTGTAGCCCAGTTGTTGGCGGAAATCCGGCACGTTTTCCATTTCCTCCGCGAGAGCAAATTGCAAGTGGTGGCCCGGCACGCCTTCGTGCAGGATCGTGTCCTCCGCCTCCCACTTCGGCCGTTCCTCAAGCTTGTAGGTATTCACATAGACGTAGCCCGGGCGGCCCACCGCGGGCGAACCTTGCTCGTAGTACGCGTCGGTCTGCGAAGGTGCTGTGGCATCCGGTACCGCCCTCACGCCGTAGGTCAGCCGCGGCAACTTGCCGAAAAGATACGCAAGCTGGGGGTCCGCTCGTTTAGCCGCATCGCGATAAACCATCAAAAGATCTTCCTTATTCGTGGCCACGAACCGCGGGTCGGTGCGCATGAAGGTTTTGAAATCGTCGATGCGCCCCGCATATCCGGCCTGCGCGGCCACCTCGGCGATCTCGTCGCCAAGCTCCTTCACCTGTTGGAGCCCGATCTCGTGAATCTGCGCCGGGGTAAGCTCCGTCGTGGTCTGCCAGCGCACCATATACTTGTAGTAATCGGCTCCGTCTGGGAGGCTGGCGACCGAAATTGTGGAGCGGCAAGCCGGCAAGTAGGTCTGCGCCAGAAAATCGCGCAACTTGGCAAACGCAGGCGACACTTTTTCCGTATAAGCAGCCTTCGCCTTGGCCGTGAAATCGGCTTTCTGCGCGTCCGAGAATGCATCGGGATACTTCTTGAAGGCCGCCAGCAGCGGGCTCGCCAGCGGATCGCCGACGATCTGGCTGGCCGCTTGTTCGGGCACCGCGCGCATGGTGATTTTCGGGGGCGTCCAACCGTGCGCCATGCCGTCTTTCATTAGCGCGATTACTTGGTCGACCAGCGTGGGAATCCCGTTGAGCCGCGCGAGGATGTCCTGATAATCGCTCGGGCGTTCGGTGGGCATCTGGCTAATGGTCTCGGGAATGTCCTGCAGCAGGCCCTGCATCTGATTCACGGGCATGTACAGATTCTCTGGCACGACCTGAGCCATCGGAAGGCTGTCGTTGTGGAAGCGCAGACCTTCTTCCGCGCGCTCGAGCAATTCCAAATAGAGATCGTAGTTCAACTGCTCGCCGGCGGGCAGCTGGTCTCGCGGGATGGCCCTAAATTCCTTCAAGCTGTCTTGCAGATGCTGCCTTCGGCGCTCGTTGCCTACGGGGGAGAAATCGGTCCAGCGGCTGTTCTGGCCGGGATATCCAAAGGTGGTCGCGTTTTCCGGCTCGGCGATCATCCAGTATTTCCAGTCCGCGGCCAGAAAATCACGCAGTTTGCGCGCGGCATTCGTGGAATTAGCGGCGTGTGCCGCTGGGGTTTGCGCGGATGCAGACCTCGCGGCAGTTCCCCCCAGAGCGATTAACACCGCGACGCAAAACAAGGATCTCATGCTGCCTCCCCACGCGAGCCGGGCCCAAATCTACTTTGACGGCGCGCGCAGCGGCGCGTGAGCATGCTCCCGCGCCAACATTACCACCAGGCGCGCTACCTCTTCCGGCTCCATCGCTGTGCTGTCCACCACCACCGCGTCGGCCGCCTGCACCAAGGGAGAAATCGCCCGCTCGCGGTCGCGCCGGTCGCGCTCGCGGATCTCTTCAAGCGTGCGCGGCAAGTCGATGGCGTCGCCCTTCTGTTCATGCTCGCGCCAGCGACGCTCGGCTCGCACCTCCGGCGAAGCCGTAAGGAAAATCTTCAAGTCCGCATCCGGAAACACCACGGTGCCAATGTCGCGCCCCTCCATCACCACGCCTCCAGCGACGCCCGCCCGGCGCTGCTCCGCCACCAGCAGCTCCCGCACACCTGCGACTACCGCCGCCTGCGAGGCCGCTCGGGCCACCTCCGGCTTCCGGATCGCGGCGGTCACATCCTCGCTGTCGAGTAGCACCTTTTGTCCGCGGTCCTCGGCGCGCAAATCGATTCGTGTGTGGCCCGTCAGTGCGGTCAGCGCCGCGCCGTCATCAAGAGCAATGCCCTGCCGCAGCGCCTTGAGTGCGATCGAGCGGTACATCGCGCCTGAATCGATGTATACGTAACCCAGCATCTCGGCGATGCGCCGCGCCACTGTGCTTTTGCCCGAGCCTACCGGGCCGTCGATGGCGATGATCAATTCTCGGGTGGTCATCGCTCAGATCCGCTTGAACGCCCGCTCGATTTCCCGCACCGAATAGCGCAGGACGACCGGCCGTCCGTGCGGGCAGCTCATGGGGTATTCGGTTTTCGCCAGCTCGCCCAGCAGCCACTCCATTTTTTTCTGGTCGAGCGGCGTGTTCACTTTGATCGCCGCGTGACATGAAGTGGAGGCCGCGATCTGCGACTGCAATGAGTCGATGGAGATCGCCTGATTTTCCCGTGCGATGCCGTCCAGAATTTCATAGAGCAGCTTCTCCGTCTCGGAGCTCGCGATTCCCGCCGGCGCCGCATGAATGGCCACGCTCCGCCCGCCGGCCAGCCCAGCCTCGAATCCGTTGGCCTGCAGCTCCTCTTCGATCTGCTCGAAAATGGCCAGTTGACGAGGATCGAGATCGGCGACGATGGGCACCAGCAGCCGTTGCCCGGCCACCGCGCCTTCTCGCCGCGCGCGCAAATGTTGCTCGAAAAGCACGCGCTCGTGGGCCACGTGCTGGTCGATGATCCACAGCCCTTCGCCGTTCACGGCCACGATGAAGCTCGCGCTCACTTGTCCGAGCGGCTTAAGGTCCGCAATCTGCTCCGGACTCGGAAGCGATCCCGGCGCGGCTAACGGCTCTTCCCCTGGGCCACGGACGATCGCTTGGGGGACGGCCGAAGCGGCGGCGGCCTGCGGCATTGGGAAGTTCATTCCCATGCTTTCCGAACCAAAGCCGAGGCGCTGCGCAAATGGACGGTCCGGCGCGCCACTCAATTCGAACTCTTCGGCCACGCCTGCAGCTGCTGCCGCAAACGAACTGGGAATCACGGCGCGCGGCGGACCAGTAAATGTCCCAGGAAATGCGCCGGGAGACGCACCCGGCGCCACGATCCCCCCAGTGCCCGCCGACGAAGCGGCAGCTGCCGCCAAAGATGCTTCGCCCTGCGCCGCGGCGCGTCCGGCCGGAAATCCCGGAATCGGCCGCGCCAGCGAAAGCGCGTGGCGAATTGCATCGCGCGCGAAATCGTGCACGAACTGCGGATGCCGGAAGCGGACTTCGATCTTCGCGGGATGGACGTTGACGTCCACCTCTTGGTAGGGCAGTTCGAGAAACAGCAGCACCGTGGGAAACATTCCCGGAGGGATGATGTTGCGGTAGGCCTCGCTGATGGCGTGCAGCAGTAGACGGTCCCGCACCAGTCGCCGGTTCACGAAAATGTAAATCCCGTTGCGATTGGAGCGCTGCACCTCGGGGCGCGACGTAAAACCGGTCACGCGCATGGTGGCGGCGCGCTCGTCCGCTTCCAGCGCCGGCTCGGTGACCGCGGTGCGCACCGGGCCTTCGCTTGCAGGAATTTCCACCAGCTCGTCGAGCGCGTGCCGCCCGAAAATCTGGTACACGCGGTCCGACAGTCTTTTCCACCGGCGGGCAGTTCAGCATTTCCTGCGACGGCGTTTTCAGCAGGAACTGCACTTCGGGGTGCGCCAGCGCGTAGTGCGTCACCAGCGACGCGATGTGGCCCAGCTCGGTGGTTTCCGACTTCAGGAATTTGCGCCGCGCCGGCACGCCGTAGAAAATGTCGGCGACGCTGATGGACGTTCCCGCCGGCACACCCGCCGGCTTTACTCCCAGGATCTTGCCACCCGCGAATTCGACTCGCGTTCCCTGCTCTTCCTCCGCGGTGCGCGTTTCAAGCAGCAATCGCGAAATAGCGGCAATCGAGGGCAGCGCTTCGCCGCGGAATCCGAGCGTGTCGATGGAAAGCAGGTCGTCGGCGGTCCGCAGCTTCGACGTGGCGTGGCGCTCGAAGGCCAGTAGCGCATCGTCGTGATTCATGCCGATGCCGTCGTCGATCACGCGGATCATGCGCTTGCCGCCCGATTCCACCTCGATGCGAATCGTCCGCGCCCCGGCGTCCAGCGCGTTTTCGAGCAGCTCCTTCACCACCGACGCGGGCCGCTCGACCACCTCGCCAGCCGCAATCTTGTTGGCGACATTTTCCGGAAGTATGCGAATTCGCGACATAGAGCCTTTTAGGGGGTCGGAGCTTTAGCTCCGACATTAGCACCCGCTGAAAAAGGGGCTTTAGCCCCTGAAGTAGAGATTCTCAGACGTTCCGGTTCAGCGTCCAGCCGGAATCCGCCTGTGGCCGAGCCGTGCGGCCAATCTTCCGGCCTCTCCGCAAGATGCGCACGGACCGGATTCATGTGAATGTATTCGGTTTTGCGCCGATAATCTTGATGATCTCTCACACTCTCTTCATGAAATCCCGGATTCCAGATCTGTATCTTATTTCCGCGTTGCCGATGAATCTCATGGGAGCTTCCGCCCTTAACGAGTTGCATCGCCTTTTCGAGCGAAGTGCCGTCAGATGGAGTTAACAGCAGATGCAGGTGATCCGGCATCACCACAAATTCGTGGAGTAGATAGGAGCGTTTATCTCGGTACTGAATCATGCATTGGATAAGAATTTGAACATTCTCCGGCACCTGGAAAACCGCACGGTTCTCCCATGTCTTCGTTGTTACGAAGTAGGTGTGACCAAGTACCGTGCGATGCGTCAGACGCCCCATCTTCCTCAGGGGCTAAAGCCCCTTCTTTTGCAGCTTTTTATGTCGGAGCTGAAGCTCCGACCCCCTAAAAACCATCCTCGCCTAGGCTCAACAATCGAAAAATCTACACCGTGAAAGACGCAACCTCTGTATCGTTGCCACTGTGTGAGTGCTCAACCTTGTGCCATCCGAAGCCGGGTGGTAAGTACGTCGCAAGCTGCGTCTCCGGGCACAATACATACGATTGATTTCCATGTCCTACTATGGATTTGGTCCAAACCCTCCACGTGCCACCACATGAGCATGTCAACGAATAGCTTGGCTCAATCACATTGATGGCCAGCTCCCAAAGCTGGTCAGCGGGCACTTCCGACGGCGACTCGGCCATCAAATCCTGCGCCTTGGTCGTCTTCGGGAAGGCGATGACGTCGCGCAGCGATTTTTCGCCAGCCAGCAGCATAGTGATGCGGTCGACGCCAAGCGCGATGCCGCCATGCGGCGGCGTGCCGTAGGTGAGCGCATCGAGAAAGAATCCGAATCGCTGCCGCGCCTGTTCGTCCGACAGCCCCAGCGCCTTGAACATGCGTGCCTGCACATCCTGCCGGTGAATTCGGATGCTGCCGGAGCCAAGCTCGTTCCCATTGAGAACCAAGTCGTAGCCCTTCGAGCGGCACTCCCACGGCGCGGTTTCCAGCTTCTCGATGTCTTCCTCGACGATCCCGGTGAACGGGTGCTGCGCGCTCACCCAGCGCTTGTCCGACTCGCTCCATTCGAAAAGCGCGAAGCCGGTAATCCAGCAGAACTCCCACTTGGAGCGGTCGATCAGATTCAATTTGTCCCCGAGGTGCAGGCGAATCTGCCCCGCGACGCCCAGCGATGCATCGCTATGCGGCGCATGTTCCTTCGCACTTGCGGCGACGATCAAGTCGCCGGGCTTCGCGCCCACAGCTTCCGCGAGCTTCTTCAGCCCGTCCGCGCCGAGATTTTTCTCAAGCGGCGACGTAATGCCTTCGGCAGTCACTTTCACGGTGTAGACGCCACGCGCACCGGCCGCTTTCGCGAATTCCGTAAGTTCGTCGAGCTGCTTGCGCGACCAGGCAGCCGCGCCCGGAGCGACAACGGCTTGCACATTGCCCTCGAAGTGCAACACCGCGCGGACCGGCTCGAACCATTGAGTGACGTTTTGCAGCTCCATCCCAAAGCGAAGGTCGGGTTTGTCCGAGCCGTAGCGTGTGAGGGCCTCTTTATAGTCGAGATGGCGGAACGGCCCCTTGGCCGCAACGCTCACCACGGCGCAGGCGCGCTCCATCACGCGCTCGATAGACTCGAAAATATCCTGCTGGCGAGGAAAAGACATTTCCAAATCGAGCTGCGTGAATTCCGGCTGCCGGTCGGCCCGCAAATCCTCGTCGCGGAAGCAGCGCACGATCTGGAAGTAGCGATCCATCCCGGAGATCATCAGGATCTGCTTGAAAATTTGCGGCGACTGCGGCAACGCGTAGAACTGCCCGTGGTGCACGCGGCTGGGCACCAAATAATCGCGCGCGCCTTCCGGCGTCGAGCGCGTCAGCATGGGGGTTTCAATCTCGAAAAAGCCCAGCTCGTCGAGTGCCTTGCGCATCTCCAGCACGATGCGATGCCGCAGCTCGATATTGCCGTGCAGGCGCGGGCGCCGCAGGTCGAGGTAACGGTAGCGCAATCGAGTCTCTTCGCTGGCCGTCACCTGGTCTTCCACAGTAAACGGCGGCGTCTTCGCATTGTTCAGGATGTGCAGTCGCGTGGCGATCACTTCCACTTCGCCCGTCGCAATTTCCGGGTTCGCCTTCTGGCGCCGCACCACGCGCCCTTCCACCGCGACCACAAATTCCGACCGCAACTCTTCGGCCTTCGCATGGGCCTCCGGATGCTGCTCCCGATTGAAGACGATCTGCGCGATGCCCGCGCGGTCGCGCAGGTCGATGAAGATTAACTGCCCCAGGTCGCGTCTCCGGTGCACCCAGCCCATCAAAACCACGTCGGTGTCCGCGTCGGCCGTCCGCAGCGCTCCGCAATATTTCGTCCGCTTCAAACTTCCCAGAGTATCAAGCACCGGTTCCCCTTCGCTCCGCTTCGAGATGTTCGAGCAATTCGCTCTCGCTCAACTTCTGCTGCTGCGCGTCGGCGAGGCGCTTCAGCGTGTAAGTTCCAGACGCCACTTCGTCCTCGCCGAGAATCAGCGCGTATCGCGCCCCCAGCTTGTCCGCCAGCCCCAGAGACTTCTTGAATTTCATCTCCTCGACCGGCAACTCAACCGCCAGCCCGCGCTCCCGCAGCTTCCGCGTGATGGCCACCGCCGCCGGATACGCCTTCAGCCCCATCCATGCTACGTACACGGCCAGCGCCGGTAGCCGCGGTAAATTGCCGCTCTCCTGTATCGACAGGATCGCCCGATCGGTGCCGATCGCAAAGCCGATGCCCTTCGTCGGATGCCCGCCCAGCAGCTCGACCAGCCCGTCGTAGCGCCCGCCGCCGCAGACGGCGTTCTGCGAGCCCAGGCCCTCGGCCGTCACTTCGAAGGTGGTGCGCGTGTAGTAGTCGAGCCCGCGCACCAAGCGCCAATTCTCCACATAAGCCAGGCCGCGCAGCTGCAACTCGTCCTTCAGCTTCGCAAAATGCTCGCGGCAAGCCTCGCACAAATGATCCGAAATCCGCGGCAACTTCTCGATCACCGCCTGCTCTTCCGGCAACTTCGAATCCAGCACCCGCAGCGGGTTTGTCTCAATGCGCCGCTGGCTGTCCTCTTTGAGGCTGTCCTTCACCTTCAGCAGCTCCGCGCGCAGCAGCTCCACATACTTCGGACGGCACTCCTTGCACCCAATCGAGTTCACGTAAAGCGTCGTTTTCTCCAGCCCCACGCGGCGGAACAACACCAGCAGCATTTCCAGAATCTCCGCGTCGATCCCCGGCGCATCCGACTGCCCCAGCACCTCCGCGCCTACTCTGATAGAACTGCCGGTAACGCCCCTTCTGTGGGCGCTCGCGCCGAAACATCGGCCCGGCATAGTAGAGCTTCACGTTGCCCGGCAAAGTATGCATCCCATGCTCGATATACGCCCGCACGACGCTCGCCGTCGCCTCCGGCCGAAGAGAAAGCCTCTCGCCCAACTCCAATTCATCTACGAATTCGTAAAACTGAATTAAAGTCGTTTTGAGTTTTCGCGCCCCCTCCAATCGCTCGCTTGCATTCGCGCTCTCAAGCTGGACGCCAGAACTCTGCAGATCGCCCGCGAGAACTCTAAGGTTTCCGACGATGATTTGGTTGTACTCAGTGTGGGGAATCTCCTGCTTTGCATAGAGATCTGTGATGAGGGAGATATACCTCTGAGGCTCGCTCGCATCCAGCGTCCTAGCCGCTCCTCCTGCTCGATCCTCGAAGGTATACATCTCTTTTGAAACCACGTCCGTCTCGGCACCAATCGAGCGCGCAAAAAGCGCCGTCTCCTCGAAAATCGGCAGGCGAATGTCGCCAAAGCCATACGACTCGAACACCTCGCGCGCCGTGCGTTCGAACCAGTTCCACAGCGCCGAATCCGGGGGCAGGATGTCCCGCGTGCCCTTAATGGCCCTAAATTGTCGTTTTTCTGTCATTGCTGCGCGGTGTAACGGCCCAAAGTCATCCGAACATACTATCAGGCGAGGCAAAGCATGCAAATGCGAGCCATCCGTCTATCGATCGCGCGTCACCTGCCGCTCGCCGCGTCCTTCTTGTATGCATTCTTGTAATCCACATAGTGCTGCGCGCCATCCGCGATTCGCTTCTGCTCGTCGTCCGACACCGCGCGCCGAAACTTGCCCGGCACGCCCATAAACAGGCTCCCCGGCGGCACCTCCGTACCCTCGGCGATCACGGTGCCGGCGGCGATCACGCTACCCCGGCCGATCTTGGCCCCGTTCAGCACGATGGCGCCCATCCCGATCAGGCAGTCCGACTCAACCGTGCACCCATGCAGGATCACGTTATGTCCCACGGTCACGTTGTCGCCCACGACCAGGGGGTGCTTGTCCTGCTCGACGTGCAGCACCGAGCCATCCTGGATGCTGGTGCGCGCCCCGATGCGGATCCAGTTACAGTCGCCGCGTGCCACGGCGCACGGCCAGATGCTCGAGTGTTCTCCAACGGTAACGTCGCCGATCACCACCGCCTGCGGATCCACGTATGCCGATGCCGCGATTTTGGGCATTTGCCCGCCGAAGTTGCGCACCAAGGTTATCTGCCTCCCCTGAAGTTGAGCCTCTTCTGTGGCCCTGTAAACGTTTAAAGAAGAAGTGCTTACACTTGCGCTAAGCGAGAAGCGAAGGTAGCATACGCGACCCGCGCGAACAATCCGCCGCCGCACGCGCCCGCTCGCGCACCTCTTCCGAGGCCATTTGAAACGTCTATCCCTGCCATCGAAAGGTTGCATTTTACGGAAGTCATACTTGCGTATACTCTCCCGGCCTCAGGGGTTTTTCTGACCTCACAAGTATCCTCACAAGGAGAGTCTAAATGGCCGAAAAGACAACCGGTGAGATGCAGGCTACCTTAGGATTAACTGGGCTTACGATGAACGCGATGGCGCTCATCGCTCCCGGTGCTTTCCTTTGGCTCACCTTTTACGCCCAGGCGACGGAAGGCGCGACAGCGCCTGCGATGTGGATTGGCATCGTTTTCGCCCTTCTGCTGTGTCTCGCTACTGCCGTCTGTTATGCGGAAATGGCGAAGCTGTATCCCGGAACGGGCAGTTCGTATTATTTCGCGGAGCAGTCGTTCCTGAATCACGAAAAAGCTTGGCCCTACGCGCGTCTGATGAAGTTCATTGTCGGCTGGGGTTCTCACCTTTACTACTGGATCTATCCAGGTGTGATGGTCGCTGTTACCGGCATTTTCTGCGGCTATGTGGTCGGAACGCTGTGGCCCAATTTCATGAGCTCAGCGAACCCCGGCCCCATGTTCATGATGGCCGTGGCTGTCGTGTTTTCCTTTGGTGTAGCCTACATCGCGCATCGCGGAGTTAACGGCTCAACGGCCGTTAGCATCGCCATCAACGTCATCCAGATTTCGGCGTTGCTGGTTTTCGCGATCATGGCGATTAGCTATCGCGTAGGCCACCCGCCGGGCAGCGTTGCCTGGCAGTGGGACGCTACCTCAAGCGACGCCTATCCCTGCGAGTTCGCTACTACATCGCAGACCGTGAACGGCACTGCAACAGACGTAGTCACCCGCGACGCCAACATGATCCCCCAGTGCAAGCTGGACGCGTCCGGCAAAGCCGTTCCGTTCCATGTTGACTACCCGATGAACGACTCCATGGGCAACTTCGTCTCCCATCCCACTGCGAAGTCGGTAATCGGTATCCACAACTTTGGCTGGATGTTCGTTCAAGCCACGGTAGCGATTCTGATCCTGGTCGGATTCGAATCCGTCACAGCCATGGGTGGCGAGGCCAAGAACGCCAAGCGCGACGTGCCGATTGCAGTTGTCACGTCGCTCCTGGTACAGGGAGCCTTCTGCTATCTGTTTGAGTACTTCGCTGCCAATTATTTCTTAAGTTCGGGCTATCCAATGGGCAACGCCGCTGGCTCGGCCGCGCCTATCGGAGACATGATGGTCATGGTCGGCGACGCGATCTTCGGCGCCGGTCACGGCCGCACCTTCATGTTGATCGAAGCGATCACCGTGTTCCTGGCGCTGATCGGCACCACACTTTCCTGCATCAATACCGGGGCGCGCGTCACCTACGCCATGGGTAAAGATCAGGAAGTGCCCGAACACTTTGGTCTGCTCCATGACAAGAACCTGAGCCCCCACCGCGCCATCTGGACTCTCGCGGTGATCTCCGCCATCTTCGGGTGCCTGGCTCTCCTCATGGTATTCGGCGATGCCGGCGCTCCAAGCGATGCCACCATTGCGGCGATTCCTCATGGGTTCTGGTCCAGTTTCGGCTATCTCAGTCACGACAAAATGGCCGCTCTGCCCAATACTCTAACCACAATTACGCTGGCCTCCAACTTCGGCACGTTCCTTCTGTACATGCTGAGTTGCGTGACATGCATCTTCTGCTACCACAATCACCCGAACTTTAGCTTCCTCAAGCACATGCTCATTCCCGTCTTCGGCGTCCTAGCCAACCTGGTCTGCATGGCCTTCTATCTGGTCGGGCCATTCATGGGCTACGGCACGAAGATGGAACCGTTCCTGGCCTTAGGAATCGCTGCAGTCTGGGCCATCTACGGAGGCATCTACTTCGTGATGTCGAGCAAAAAGTCGGGAAAGACGACCCTGGTCAGCAGCAGGGCCTGATCCACCACGCGGTATCCAACGGCGAGGGGGCGGGCTTCGGCCCGCCCCTTTGTCTTTCGCGCTCTTTATGTTTGGCGAAGGTTAAGCTCTAATGTACAGAGGCATTGCATCGATGGCGTCCGCGGCAGCCGCTGCCCCGGCGCGGAGTCCGGTTCCAAATTCTATGGATGTGGAGTTCGCGCAGCTTTCCGATCTCGGGAAAGTTCGCCAGGGAAATGAAGACTATCTCGGCCACCACGCACCGGAGACCCCGGAGCGCGCGAAAGGCCTCGGCTGGCTTTTCGCCCTGGCCGACGGCGTAGGCGGCCACGACCTAGGCGAAGTCGCCTCGAAAACTGCTATCGAGACCGTCCTCGAGGGATTCCGCTCCGCGCCGTCCTCCGAGCCGCACCCCGCGCTTCTGCAGCGCTTGGTGCGCAAAGCGAATATTTCCGTGGTCGACGCCGGCAGGGCCGCCAGTCCCGGCGGCGTTGCAATGGCCACGACCGTCGTCGCTTGCGCGCTGCGCTACGATCGCGCTACCGTCGCCCACGTCGGCGATTCCCGCTGCTACCTTATCCGCCGCAACGAAGCCGCCCTGCTCACCCGCGATCACACCGTCGTTAACGACCAGGTGCGCCTTGGCGTACTTTCCGCCGACGAGGCGCGGGAATCCGAATCTCGCCACCTGCTCAGCCGTTCGCTGGGCGCCGCGCTTTTCGTCAACGTAGATGTCGACGAGCACCAGGTGCTCGTGGGAGACGTCTTGGTGCTTTGCTCCGACGGCCTCCACGGCTCCGTGAGCGGCTCGGAAATAGCCGCCGTGGCCGGCAACGCCACCGACTTGAACAAGGCCGCACAGCGCCTGGTCGATCTTGCCAATCAGCGCGATGGCAGTGATAATATCTCGCTGCAATTAATTCGCGTTCGCGGCGTCGAACGTGTCGGCATGTACCGCGGGCGCCCTTACCGGCTCCCCTAAACTTCGGTTCGCCGCCGCCCTCCGCTCGCCGCGTCAATCACAAGGATCGTCATCCACCCCGGCCAACAACTCGATCATTACCGCCTGGACGCTGTGGCGGCTCGCAGCGGCATGGCCTCCATATTCCGTGCCACCGACCTCCGCGACGGCCGCCAGGTAGCCATTAAGGTCCCGCATCCGGAAATGGAGGCTGATCCCGTTCTCTTCGACCGCTTCCGCCGTGAGGAAGACATCGGCAAGTCTCTCGACAACCCGCACGTGATGAAGGTCTTCGAAGACACCGACCGCAGCAATATCTACATGGTTATGGAGTGGGTCGATGGCAAGCTCCTCCGCCAGTTGCTCTCCGGGCAGAAGACGCTTCCTCCCGAGCGTGCTATCAAGATCACCCTGGGCATCGCCGACGCCCTCGACTACATACACAATCACGGCGTGGTGCACCGCGACCTCAAGCCCGAGAACATCATGATCGACCCCGAAGACGGCATTAAACTGATCGACTTCGGCATCGCCGGTAAGGAAGGCTCCCGCCGCCTCACATTCGCCAAGCTCTCCCAAGTGATGGGCACGCCCGAATACATTTCGCCCGAACAGGTCAAGGGCAAGCGCGGCGACGGCCGTAGCGACATCTACGCCCTCGGCGTCATGCTCTATGAAATGCTCACCGGCAAGGCTCCGTTTCAGGGGCCAAATCCCTTCGCCATTATGAATGACCGCCTCCTGAACAATCCCATTCCCCCGCGCGAGATCAACCCCTCCATCTCCCCTCAGCTGCAAGAGGTCATCTATCGAGCTCTTGAGCGCGATCCCAAGAATCGCTATGCCAGCGCCAAGGAACTTGCCTGGGACCTCGAGCACCTCGATCAAGTGGGCGTCGCCGACCGGGTTGAACTGCGCGACTGGAAGACGCGCCGCACCCCGTGGCTCAGAAAAGTTCTCTTCTATATTTTCATCGCCCTCATTCCCGTCGTTATCTTCGGCGCTCTCTACTATTTCGCCAAGCACTGAGCGGTTTCCGGCCCCTTAGACCTTTATCTTTTACTAGCTCAGTCCTTATGAAACCCCGCTTCTCCGGCAAAACATGCGAACAATTCAGCGCGTTTCAGTTGCGAACGCTGCCCCAATTCGCCACAGACACATAAAGATTTCATAAGAATCTTTCCTCAATATTTCGATCTATCCCATAGATTTAATGAGTTGGACGCCCCAGAACTCCCTCTGTATTTTGCTTAGCATCGCGCAGCGTCGCGCTTACTGTACTCGACGACCTACGCGTTAGGGAGGGGACCACAAGAAATGAAGACTACGCCGAAGGCTTTCTCGGGGTTAGGCGCAGCCATCTTAGCTGTTGGTTTGGCCGTGACCCTGGCTCCAGTTTCCAGGGCGCAGTTGCAATCCGCAGGAGATTCCGCCGGATCGGCGCCATCCGCGGCAGCAACATCGTCATCGTCGGGTTCTGCGCCAGCCGCAGCGCCGGCCGCTGCGCCAGCCGCAGCCGGTGCGACGCAGCAGCAGCGTCTCGAGGACTTGGAGAAGGAAGTAAGCGCTCTACAGCAGCAGATTGCGGCTCTACAGCAAGCCGATACGCCGGGACTTAAGACCGCCGCGTATTCGCTCAACGCTCCGCCGCCCGCTGACGACGCTCCCGCAAAGGTCACGTTCGCCGGCTTGCTCGGCCCGATGACCATCAGCGGCTTCGTCGACGGCTACTACTCGTTCAACTTCAACCAACCCACCAACCTTTCCAGCTTCGCGACTAGCAACGGATACAACGGAAACACGCTGCGGCTTTTTGACGAGAGCGCCAATCAGTTCAGCTTGAATGCCGTCGAGATGGTCGTCGATAAAGCAGCCGACGCCACACCTGGAGGCACGGGAAGAGCCGGTTATCACGTTGGGTTCATCTACGGGCAGGCTGCCGAAGCTATCAACGGCAACCCTCCCGGCATCTTCGTTCCTGCATCTTGTGTCCCGACGACATGCGCTTCTAATGGAATCAGCCACACCGACTTCAACAACATCGCCCTGAAGGAAGCGTACGTCGACTACATCGCTCCCATCGGCAAGGGCCTCACACTCACCTTCGGTAAATTCGTGACCCCAGCCGGCAACGAGGTGATCGAAACCAACGGCAACTGGAACTACTCGCGCAGCATTCTCTTCTACTACGCGATTCCGTTCTTCCACTACGGCTTGAGCGCCAAGTACACCTTCAACCCCAAGTGGACCGTCACCGGATACATGGTGAACGGCTGGAACAACACCACGGAATACAACACCGGAAAGACCTACGGGGTAAGCATTGCTTGGACTCCCAACGCTAAGTGGGCTATTACTGAAAACTACTTGGCGGGGCCTCAAAACAACGCTCTCTTCACAGGGTACGTCGGAAAACCCAACGACAACTGGCGCCAGCTTGAGGACGCCACGATCGCCTTCACACCGAACACGAAGTGGGCGTTCGCGCTGAACGGCGATTACGGGTACGGTGATAAATTCGGGGACGGCGATCCCGCGGACAACTCCAAGCCCGTGGACTGGTGGGGCGTGGCAGGGTATGCCAAGTATAACTTCAGCCCCAACTTCTATGCCGCTGTCCGCTACGAATACTTCTCCGATCCGGACGGATTCACGCTTCCGTACGGAGCCCTCGACGGGGGCTCGCACGCTGGAGAGGGTACGGCCACCTTGGCGTACAACCTGACCAGTGCGCTCCAAACCCGCTTTGAATTCCGCGATGATTATTCGAATGAACCCATCTTCCAAAAGGGCGACGGTATAGGTTTTGGAAGATTTGGGGGTGCGTTCACTCAGCCGGTACTGGAGCTCGGAGTCATCTACACCTTCAGCAGCGCCAACGCCAAATAAGCACTGGCTCTGTTCACAAACTGACTTACAACAAGCCGCCCGGTTTCAACAACCGGGCGGCTTTTCTTTTGGAATGTCGTACGGGAATCGCACGAGCTTGCAGACGGCGGTGTTGTTCCGTATCGAAGGGTGCAACGCAGCGTCGAAAACAACACCGGCCACCAGCATCTACGAAAATCCATAGCGCGCCCGATCAGCCTTTTCGCCGCCGCTCAGATAGCAGACAAAATCCCAACGTTTACGGCTGCGACTGCTCTATCACAGCGTAACCATACGCGTTCTGCACGAAAGCCAGCTTCGCCTTCGGCCTCGCCTCGTGACTGTATTCCTGGGCTACTTCTCCCAAGCTTTTCGGCTTCGCTGCCAGGGCAGCCTGCGCGTCCGCCACGCCTTTATCGTAGGAAACGTATGTTGTAGGGGCGAAGTCTTGCACTGTGCCACTGACGACAACGGAATTGAATATTGTTGCCGGATAATTGGTCAGATTCGGAAAAGTGACTTTGCCGATCGAGCCTCCGAATTGCGCTTGCGCCGGCACCGCTGAAACGAGTAGCAACCCTCCGACCGCCAGAAACCATTTCATGTACACCTCCCCGGTGACTCTCGCAGCGCTACCCGCGTTGAGCATGCGCCACGCATTCACACCACTACAACGCAATCGACGCTCCAGGTCGGTTCATGCTTTATCTGACTCTGATAGTGGGACTTACGCGTGAGGCTTACATCGCTCTCGCACCGTCCAAAAGAAAATCAACGGAGGTTGTGTGAAAAACTGTGGCAAACCAATCCCTGCGCGGTACCAGAACGCTCAGGACAAAAGTAAGGGCAGCTAAACCGCTTCGAACGCCGCCGAGGCCGCTCCCAAGAGTGGGCAGTCTTCGTTCAGCACCACGTGGATGGACACCCGCTTAAGGAACTCCGTCATCTTTTCCTTGTGCTGCGCCGCGGCGACGAACCGGCCATCCTTCATTAGCGGCAGAATCTTCACCGCGATGCCGCCGGCCACGTAGATCCCGCCCCGCGCCACCGTGCGCACCGCCAGATTCCCGGCTTCCGAGCCGTAGATTTCAACCCACAAATTCACTGCCGCCACGCACACGGGGCACTCTCCCGCCAGCGCCCTTTGCGTGATCCCAGGCGCGGGATCATTCGATGGATCGTCAAAACCGGCGTGACGCACGGCGGGATCCAGAAACTCGTGGAGCGTCTGGAATCCCCGCCCGGAGAGCACCATCTCCGCGCTCACGAACTCGCCGCGCGTCTTGATGTATTTCCAGAGGTCCGCTTGCTGGTCGGTCTGCGGCGCGAAGTCCGCGTGGCCCGCCTCCGTGGCCATGGGAACGTACTTCTTTCCCGTCCAGAAGAGCAGACATTCGCCCAGGCCTGTCCCCGCGGCGATTACCACTCGCGGAGCCTGCGGCGCGGCAGCGCCGGTGTAGAGCGTTTCCAGGTCCCTCGCTTCCATCAGCTCGACGCCGTAGCCTGCCGCTTCCAAGTCGTTCAACAGACGCACGCTGCCGAGCCCCAGCTCCCGCGCCAGCTGCGCGCCGTCCACTATCCATGGCAAGTTACCGGTGTGCACTTTGCCGTCCACCACCGGCCCGGCAATCCCAAACGCGGCCGCGCTCATTTTCGCGCCGGTCACGCCGACAAAATCCTTCACAATCTCGTCGAGGCCGCCATGCTCCCGGCTGGGATATCGCCGGTACGCCGTACGCACGATCTTTCCGTTCTGGTGTTCGAACAATCCCAGATTTGTTTTCGTCCCTCCGATGTCTCCCGCCAGGATCATATCTCGCCCTCCAGACGCAGCTCTTCCGGTTCGCTTGGGGATTCTAGCTTGGCTAAGGAAAAACGAAAACCAGCGAAACGAACTACAGCGGCCGCCAATGTTTCCCGTCGGACTCTGCCAACTCATCCGCTGCCTGCGGCCCTGCGCTCCCAGCCGCGTAATTCGGGAATGCTGGCGCGGCGCCTTTCTGCCAGGCCTCCAGAATCGGATCGACCAGCGCCCAGGCGGCCTCCACACTATCGGCGCGATCGAAAAGTGTCGCCTCTCCGCGTATGCAGTCGTTGATCAGCGTCGCGTACGCCTCGCGCGAGCCCGATCCAAACGCCTGCCGGTATTTGAAATCCATCTTCACCGGGCTGATTTGCATCTTGCCGCCCGGCGATTTCGCTCCGAAGGTCAGCGAAATACCTTCATCCGGCTGGATATTCAAGATCAGCGAATTCTGCTCGCCGTTTCCTCCGTGAAACACCATGTGCGGCGCGCGCTTGAAGCCGATCGCGATTTCCGTCACCGCCTGCCCAAGCCGCTTCCCGCTCCGTAGATAGAACGGCACGCCGCTCCAGCGCCAGTTGTCCACATACAGCTTCAAGGCCACGAAGGTTTCCGTCGTCGAATTTGGGTTCACGCCCGGCTCCTGCCGGTAGCCTCGCACGTCTTCCCCGTTGATGGATCCCGGCCCGTATTGCCCGCGCACGACAAAACGCTCCACCGTCTCCCGCTGGAACGGCCGAATACACTGCAGCACCTTTAGCTTTTCGTTCCGCACTGCCGTTGCGTCGAACGCCGCCGGCGCTTCCATGGCCACCAGCGAAGTGAGCTGCAGCACATGGCTCTGGATCATGTCCCGCAGCGCGCCCGCCGATTCGTAAAACGCCGCGCGCTGCTCCACACCCAACTTCTCCGCCGCGGTGATCTGCACGTAGTCCACATAGTTGCGATTCCAGAGCGGCTCGAAGATGCCATTTCCAAAGCGGAAGACCAACAGGTTCTGCACCGTCTCTTTGCCCAGATAATGATCGATGCGGTATACCTGCGATTCTTCAAATACGCCCAGCACTTTTCGGTTCAGTTCTCGCGCCGACGCTCCGTCATGGCCAAAGGGCTTCTCGATAATGATCCGCGACCATGATCCGTTCGCTCCCGGCTTGGCCAAGCCCGCGCGTCCCAACTGCTCGACGACCTTGGGGTAAATATTTGGCGGTGTCGCCAGATAGAACAGCCGGTTTCCGCCAAGCTGTCCGGTACGATCCAGCTCTTCCAACCTCTGCACCAAACTCTTGTAGGATTCCGCGTCGTCGTAGCTCCCGCGGAAGTAATGCACGTGCTGCATAAAATCTTCCCGCTTTCCCGCGTCGCCCTGGGGAAGAAACTCTCCCGCTTCCTTGCGAAACTGCTCGTCGCTCATCTCCGTGCGCGCGAATCCCAGCAGTTTGAACCGCGGCGCCAGGCAAGAGTGAATCTCCAAATCGTAAAGGGCCGGCAACAGCTTGCGCTTCGCCAGGTCCCCCGAAGCTCCGAACATCACGATGGCGCATGGATCGGCGGGACGTTCGCAAAAGTATGCGTCGGCTCGTGGCGCGGGTGCACTCATCATTGCCCTCCTGGCGTTGCCAGATGAAACGGCTTCCTTCGATTTTTCGCTATTCCGACCCTGTACCAGACCTGTCTTACAAAACCCGTCTCTCGGATTCCTGAATGCGCGCGTCGTTAATGCTCGCGATTCGCCGCCGCATCAGACCTTCCGGATCAAACTCCCAGAGCTCGTTGCCATAGGAACGATACCATTGCCCCGCCGCATCGTGAGATTCGTACTCGAACGTAACAGCGATGCGATTCTCCGTGAAACACCACAGAGTTTTCTTCAGGCGATAGTCCAGCTCGCGCGCCCACTTGCGACGCAGGAATGCCTTGATCTCCTCGCGTCCGCGGATGAATTCATCTCGATTGCGCCAATCCGAATCCACGGTGTAAGCCAGGGCCACGCGCTCGGGATCGCGCGTGTTCCATGCGTCTTCGGCGGCTTGCACTTTAGCTAGGGCAGTTTCTTTGGTGAAGGGCGGTCGAATCGGTGGTTTGCTAGGCGCGGCATCTGGCATGGCACCCTCCTCGGCTTGCCATTATCCCTCATCGGCGGGGCCGCCGCCTCGCTGGAATTTCTCCCGCCCTTCAAGTATCTTCAAATGGACAGGCAAGTCCCAGGAGGCTCTCGATGGCCGAAATCCAACAACCAGTCCGTATGGTCAAGTGTGTCAAGCTTGGCCGCGAGCTCCCCGGCCTTGAGCGCGTGCCCTGGAAGGGTGAAATCGGCAAGCGCATCTACGAAAATGTCTCTCAGGAAGCCTGGCGTATGTGGGTGGACCACTCGAAAATGCTGCTTAACGAATTCCGCCTGAATCCGCTCGACCCCAACTCGCAAAAAATAATGGAAGAGCAGATGGAACAGTTCTTCTTCGGTGACGGCGGCAAGCCGCCCGAAGGCTTCGTCATCCCCAAACACTAACGCACTCAGCCGGGAACCCCTTCCCTTCACTGCACCGAGGACGCCTTATGACGCTCCCCAGCGCCGCCGGCCCTTCCCTACTAGTTCTAAATTGCGGCTCGCGCACGCTGAAGGCTGCGTTGTTCAACTCCGGCGGCAACGCCGCGCCATCTCCCTTGCTTTCCGCTCTCGTCGACACCTCTTCCGGCAATTCTGGCGCCCAGCTCACCGTGAAAGACGCTGCAGGCGCCCTGCTCTTCGATTCCCAAATCCCTCCCGGCAAATCCGTAGACGCCGGGGCTCAAGCTTTGCTCGATTGGCTCGGCGCCAACGGCTACGTCCCCGGTTTGCGCGCCGCGGGCCATCGCCTGGTTCAAGGCGGGCCGCGTTACATGCAATCGCAAAAGATCACGCCAGAGCTCCTCGCGGAGCTCCGCAGCCTCGTCTCGCTCGACCCAGATCACGCCCCAGCGGCGCTGCGTACCATCGAGTCCGTCGCGCAGCGTTTTCCGAACTTGCCGCAGATAGCCTGCTTCGACACCGCCTTTCACGCCTCTCTTACGGAAGTCGCCCGGATCTACGCCATCCCTCGCCGTTTTTTCGAACAGGGCGTCATGCGCTATGGGTTCCACGGCCTCGCTTGCGAATCGGTGCTCGATCAGCTTCGCGCCGTAAAGCCCACTCTGGCCCAAGGCCGCGTCATCCTGGCTCACCTCGGCAGCGGAGCCAGCATCACTGCCGTGCAGGACGGCAAAAGCGTCGACACCTCCATGGGATTCACACCCCTCGAAGGTTTGGTCATGTCTACCCGCTCGGGCGATGTCGATCCCGGCGTCCTTCTCTATCTGCTCGGGCAGCGCAAAATGTCTCCGCAGCAACTCAGTCAGACTCTTGAACCGGGAATCTGGCCTGCTCGGAGTCTCCGAATCCACCGCGGACATGCGAGAGCTTCTGCGAAAAGAAGCCGCCGACCCGCGCGCCGCGCTCGCCATCCAGCTTTTCTGCTACCGCGCCAAGAAATACATCGGAGCCTACGCCGCCGCTCTCGGTGGGCTCGACTTGCTCGCATTCTCTGGCGGCATCGGTGAGAACGCACCCGTAATCCGCGAACGCATCTGCGCCGGCCTCGATTTTCTTGGCCTCGGCGTCGACGCTACCTCCAACCACGCCAATGAGGCGATTATCTCCACCGGTGCGAGCCGCGTGAAGATTCGCGTCGTCCGCGCCGACGAGGAGAAAACGATCGCGCAGCAAGTTTCGAGTCTTTTGAAATCCGAGCCATCCTAGGGGGATCGCTATGTTCGTCTTCGATGCCGCACTCTCCACCGCCGTCGCGAGTGCCGGGCCGCCGCAACCCGATATGCGGCCTGCCCTGCAAGGGCCGCTCTCCACCGAAACGCTCGACAAGATTCATCGCTATTGGCAGGCCGCCAACTACCTCACCGTCGGTCAAATCTATTTGCGCGAAAATCCTCTGTTGCGTGAGCCGCTGAAGGCGGAGCACATCAAGCCGCGCCTGCTCGGACATTGGGGCACGTCGCCCGGGCTCAGCTTCGTCTACGTCCATGTGAATCGGCTGATTTGCGAAAAGCACGCGAATGTTCTGTACATCGCCGGACCGGGCCACGGCGGCCCGGCTTTAGTGGCTAACGCCTACCTCGAAGGCAGCTATTCGAGCGTTCGTCCTGAAGTTACCGAAGACGCAGCCGGCATGCGCCAGCTCTTCCGCGAATTCTCCACGCCCGGTGGCGTCTCGAGCCACTGCGGCCCGCACGTTCCGAACTCCATCCACGAGGGCGGCGAACTCGGCTACGCGCTACTGCATGCCTACGGCGCCGCGTTCGACAATCCCGACCTGATCGTCGCCTGCGTCATCGGCGACGGCGAATCCGAAACCTGTCCGCTCGAAGGGAGCTGGAAGGGCAACTTCTTCCTCAATCCTGCCACCGACGGCGCCGTGCTCCCCATCCTGCATCTCAACGGCTATAAAATCTCAAGTCCAACGGTTCAGGGCCGCACCTCCGACGAAGCTCTCGAACGCCTCTATCGCGGCCGCGGTTACAAACCGTATTTCCTCGAAGGCGACGATCCCGCCCGTGTGCACCAGGAATTCGCCCGCGCGCTCGACCAGTGCTATTCGGAAATTCTCGAAATTCAGAAGGCCGCGCGCGCCACCGGGGTCATCGCTTCCCCTCCGTGCTGGCCGATGATCGTTCTGCGCACCCCCAAGGGCTGGACCGGCCCCAAGGAAGTGGACGGCATTCCCATCGAAGGCACATTTCGCGCGCACCAGGTACCGCTCGCCAACGTGCGCGAAAATCCTGCGAATCTCCGCCTGCTCGAATCTTGGCTCCGTAGCTATCATCCCGACCAACTTTTCGATCCCGCGGGCCGCCTGATCCCCGAGCTTCGCGAGCTTGCGCCTCCGGACAGCCTGCGCATGGGCGCGAGCCCCCATGCCAACGGCGGCCGCATCCTTACGCCCCTCGCGCTACCCGAATTCGCGAGCTACGCCCTGGAAATTCCCGCGCCCGGCGCCGTAATTGCAGAAGCCCCGCGCAAGACCGGCGAATTTCTCCGCGACATCATCAAGCTCAACCCGCAGGATTTCCGCTTCTTCTGCCCGGACGAAACCAATTCCAATCGCCTGAACGCCGTCTTTGAAGCCACCGACCGCTGCGCCCTTTTCCCCACCGTTTCAATTGACGACCACATCGGGCCGCGTGGACGGGTCACCGAAGTTCTCAGTGAACACTGCTGCCAGGGCTGGCTCGAAGGCTATCTCCTGACCGGACGCCAGGGCCTGTGGTCTTCGTACGAAGCTTTCGCGCAGGTGGTCGACTCTATGCTCACGCAGCACGCCAAGTGGCTCGAGGAAAGCCGCGAGTATCCCTGGCGCAAACCGCTCGCGTCTCTGAACATTTTCCTAACTAGCCACGCCTGGCGCAATGACCACAACGGCTTCAGCCATCAGGCTCCTGGCTTCGTCGACAATGCACTCGCCCGCCGCAGCACCGTCATCCGCACCTACTATCCGCCCGACGCCAATTGCCTGCTCAGCTCCGTGGATCACTGCCTGCGCAGCCGCCACTACGTGAACGTAATCACCTGTGGAAAGCAGCCACAGCTGCAGTGGCTCACCATGGACGACGCCATCGAGCACTGCACACGCGGCGCTTCTACCTGGAAGTGGGCCTCAAATGACGCCGGCACGCCCGACGTCATTCTCGTCTGCGTCGGCGACGTGCCCACACTCGAAACCGTCGCTACTTCCTGGCTGCTGCAGAAGTACATTCCGGAAATCAAAGTCCGCGTCGTCAACATCGTCGATCTCGCCGTCCTCATGAGCCCCACGGAGCACCCCCACGGCATGGACAGCTTTTCTTTCGAAGCGCTTTTTACCGATTCCGCACCCGTGATCTTCGCGCACCACGGCTACCGCTGGGCCATCCACAGCATGATTCATGGCCGACCCAACGAAGCCCGCTTCCACGTTCGCGGATTCATCGACCAGGGCACGACCACGACGCCCTTCGACATGGTCGTCCGCAACAAGATCAGCCGCTTTCACCTGGCGATGGACGCGCTGAAGTACATTCCGCGTCTGAGCGCGAAAGCCGAAGGCGTGATCGACACCTTCCAGCGCAAGCTGACCGAACACAACTACTACATCCGCGAGAATTTTGAGGATCTGCCGGAAATTGCCCTGTGGCGCTGGACCAAAGACTTCTCCGAGTCCACCACGCCGCTCCCGCTGGCTAAGAGCCAGCCCGGTTCCGCGCTATTCACCGATGGCTGATGTCCCGTTCTGCCTTTCGCGCAGGCGGGAGCCGCACCGGTGAGGGTGCTTTATGGTCAGCGACCCGGGCGATGCCGTGCCGGCCTTCGTCACCGGCGCGTTATCATAGGGCATGTCGTCGCAGGCTTCGGCGCACAACCCAGCACTCAAGCTCATCGCCGCCTTCAAACTCTTGAAGGGGCTCGCGCTTCTCGCTGTGGCCATAGGTGCACTTCACTATCTTCACCGCGACATCGCCGTCGAGGTTGACCGCTGGGTGGACGCCTTTCGCATTGATCCCGATAACCGCTACATTCAACGCGTGCTGGTGCACCTCTACAGCCTCGACGAAAAAAAACTTAGGGAGTTGAGCGTCGGCACGTTCTTCTACTCCGCGCTGCTGCTTACTGAAGGCACCGGCCTCTGGTTCCGCAAACGCTGGGCCGAATACTTCACCATTATTGCCACCGCTTCCCTTATTCCCTTGGAGGCTTATGAAATCTATCGGCGGCTCACCGTGCCGCGCGTGACGCTCCTCCTGCTGAACGTCGCCATCGTCGCCTATCTGATCTTCGACCTGCGTTCGCACCCGAAGAAAGCCCGCTAGTCGCCGCTTTCGCCGTGGCCTTTGCCTTTGTAGCGGCCGCCTTCAGGCGGGCGTTTTTTCCGTCTGTCCAGTCGAGGCCGCCACCAAGCTGCATTCGTGGGGGCGCTGCTCGCTGCGCCACGGTCTCGCTTCGCGCCATTAGAGGGATACGAATCGAGGTGCTATGATGGTGGCTGTAACAAGGAGGAACAATGTATCCGGAAGAATTCGTCGTACCCATGCGAGCGGAACTGACCCGCATCGGCTTTCAAGAGCTGCGCACATCTGAAGAAGTGGACGCCACCCTCGCAAACGAGAAGCGAACCACGCTCGTGGTGGTGAACTCCATCTGTGGATGCGCCGCCGGCAAAGCTCGCCCGGCCATCGCCAGGGCCCTTTCGAACAAGGCGCGCCCCGAAGTGCTCTTGACCGTGTTCGCCGGCCAGGACGCTGCGGCCACCGATCGCGCACGCAGCTATTTCACCGGCTACGCGCCTTCGTCTCCTTCAATTGCGCTGTTCCGCGACGGCAAGCTGGCCTTCATGCTCGAACGGCGCGACATCGAAAGCCGCGACGCCTTCGCCATCGCCGCCGATTTGACGGATGCCTTCGAGCGCTTCTGCACCCCGACGCCCGCTACAGTTCCCGCCAAGTAACACAGCGCATTTGATCTTACGGGCAACCCATCCTTGCGCTTTCTGCAAGGGTGGGGATTTTGCCTCGCGCTTGTGCCCGCATACCAAACATCGAAATAACCGGCGCTAACCCGTCCGCCGCCGGCTTGCATTTGTAGCGGCCGCCTTCAGGCGGGCGCCTTTTCGCCCCGCTCAGCTGAATGTATCCTTCCGCGCCAACCGTTGCGCCGGGCGCCGTGTCCGTTGCTGGTTCAGGATGATGTGTCCGCCGACTTCCCCCACAACGCATGATCCAAGCTAAATAGCCCCGCCCCTGTCGCTGCGAAATGGAGAAAAATGAAGCAATAGAGCACCGCCGGCTCGCCGCCATTCTTAATGGGCCAGAATCCATGGGGAAAATGAACCATGAAGTACGCCACCGCCATCTCGCCCGACAGAATGAACGCCGTAAAGCGAGTGAAAAGCCCAAAGAGGATCAGTAGCCCGCCCACCAGCTCCAACATCCCGCCGACCCAAATGAACGAGAACACTGCCGCCTTCGCACCCGTTCCGCCCATGCCTCCGAACATTCCGAGAATCTTTTGGGCGCCGTGGCACGAAAACAGGAACCCGATGATGATCCGCAACAACGAGTGACCGTAAGCCGCAAGCGAATTTCTTGTCGCCGAACTCATGCTGTCCTCCTCGTGAATGCAGGCGTTCTGGAATCGACCCTCCCGCCGCGCGCGATTCTACCCGGAACTTGCTCGTCGCGCTATGCCGGGAACGCAAACTGGCCCCTCGCAAGAGATCACTCCTTACCTTGACAACAGCTGCCCGTGCCCTAACATGGAATGCTAAAGCTCGCCGTATGCGCTAGAATGTTTTCCCGTTCCCAAGGAGAATCTGGCCCGATATGAGCTCTCGTTCAAAAAACTCTTTCTCCGCGCGCGCCACCTTGCAGGCCGCCGGCAATTCCTTTGAAATCTATCGCCTGGACGCGCTCGAGCGCTCCGGTATCGGCCACGTCGCTCGCCTGCCCTTTTCCCTGAAGGTGCTGCTCGAAAACCTGTTGCGCCATGAAGATGACCGCTTCGTCCACCCTGAGGACGTCCGCGCCCTGGCTGCCTGGCAGGCCGTTGGTGGCGCCGAGAAGGAAATCTCCTTCATGCCCGCTCGAGTGCTACTGCAGGATTTCACCGGCGTGCCGGCGGTCGTTGACCTCGCCGCCATGCGCGATGCCATTCGCGCGTTAGGTGGCGACCCGAAAAAAATCAATCCATTGCTCCCCGCCGAACTGGTCATCGACCACTCCGTACAGGTCGATAAATTTGGCGCTGCCGACGCCTTCGCCTTCAACGCCGGCCTCGAAATGGAGCGCAACATCGAGCGCTACGCATTTCTCCGCTGGGGCCAGAAGGGCCTGCGCAATTTCAAGGTCGTGCCGCCGGACACCGGCATCTGCCATCAGGTGAACCTCGAATATCTGGCACGCGTGGTCTTCAGCGAAGAAATTGACGGCATCCGCACGGCGTTTCCCGATTCGCTGGTCGGCACCGACTCGCACACGACCATGGTGAATGGCCTCGGCGTGTTCGGTTGGGGCGTCGGCGGCATCGAAGCGGAGGCCGCCATGCTAGGCCAGCCGCTCTCCATGCTGATTCCCGAGGTCGTCGGCTTCAAGCTCCACGGTCGCTTGCCGGAGGGCGCCACGGCCACCGACCTGGTGCTGACCGTAACGCACATGCTGCGCAAAAAGGGCGTGGTCGGAAAATTCGTCGAATTTTACGGCACCGGCCTTTCCAGCCTCACACTTCCCGACCGCGCCACCATCGCCAACATGGCTCCGGAATACGGCGCGACAATGGGATTTTTCCCAGTCGATGTTGAGACGCTCGCCTACCTTCGCTTCACCGCTCGCCCCGAGGAACAGGTCGAGCTCGTCGAGGCTTATTGCAAAGAGCAGGGGCTCTTCCGCACGGACGCGACGCCCGAGCCCGTTTTTTCCGACCGTCTGGAGCTTGATCTCGCGCAAGTGGTCCCCACGATGGCCGGGCCCAAGCGTCCGCAGGACAGCGTGCCGCTCACCGAAGCCAAGACAGCCTTTGAAAAATCACTCACGGCTCCGGCCAAGCGCGTAAGCATGCAGAACAACGGCGACAAATTCGAGTTGGCCGACGGCTCCGTGGTCATCGCCGCCATCACCAGCTGCACCAACACCTCGAACCCCTCGCTGATGCTTGGCGCCGGGCTGCTCGCAAAAAAGGCAGTCGAGCGCGGCCTCACCTCCAAGCCCTGGGTGAAGACCAGCTTCGCGCCGGGCTCCAAGGTCGTCACCGACTACATCGAGAAGGCCGGTCTGTGGCCCTATCTGAATTCCTTGCGCTTCAATCTCGTCGGCTACGGCTGCACCACCTGCATCGGCAACAGTGGCCCGCTTCCCGAGTCCATCGGAAAGACGATCAAGGACAATAACCTCGTCGCCGTCTCGGTCTTGAGCGGCAACCGCAATTTCGAGGGCCGCATCAATCCGCATTGCCGCGCGAACTACCTTGCTTCTCCACCGCTCGTCGTCGCTTACGCGCTCGCGGGCCGCATGGATTTCGACATCGTCAATGAACCCATCGGCAACGATAAATCCGGGAAGCCCGTTTACCTGCGCGACATCTGGCCCACGCCGCAGGAAGTGGAAACGACGATGCGCAACTCGGTCTCGAGCGAAATGTTCCGCAAGGAATACGCGGACGTTTTCACCGGCGACGAACACTGGCGCGCCTTGCCCATTCCCGAGGGGGATCTCTACGCCTGGGACGGCCATTCCACCTATATCAAGAATCCGCCGTATTTTGAGAACATGCCGCGCACTCCCGGACCTGTTACTGACTTGCGCGGGCTGCGCGCCCTCGCGGTACTGGGCGACAGCATCACCACCGATCACATTTCGCCCGCCGGCTCGATCCCCACGGACAGCCCCGCAGGAAAATATCTGATCGCCAACGGTGTGCAGCCGGCCGATTTCAATTCCTACGGCGCTCGCCGCGGAAATCATGAAGTGATGATGCGCGGCACCTTCGCCAATATTCGGCTGCGCAATCTACTGGCTCCCGGCACCGAGGGCGGCTGGACCGTTCATCAGCCAGGCAACGAGAACATGACCATCTACCACGCGGCAATGAAATACCGGGACGAAGGCGTGCCGCTGGTGGTCATCGCAGGAAAGGAATACGGCTCCGGCTCCTCCCGCGACTGGGCAGCCAAAGGCACGATCTTGCTAGGCGTTCGAGCCGTGCTGGCGGAAAGCTTCGAGCGCATCCATCGCAGCAACTTGGTGGGAATGGGCGTGCTGCCGCTGGAATTCCTGCCCGGAGAGAACTTCAAGTCGCTCGGCCTCACGGGCCTGGAAATCTTCGATTTCGAGGGTCTGGCTAAGGACTTCGCGCCGCGCAAGAAAATTCAGGTGTTGGCCCGCGATCCGCAAGGCAAGGAAAAGAAGTTCTCGGCCGTCGCGCGTATTGACACGCCTTTCGAGGTCGCCTACTACCAGAACGGCGGGATCCTCCAGTACGTTCTCCGCCAAATGCTCTGACCCGCTTCGCTTTTCCTTGGCCGCGCATTTACCGGGATTGGCCTTGACGACTGAGGCTTTTCCCGGCATATTCTCCTCCGCCTCGGCGGCCCGTAAGTCTCCCGTCAGGTTTCGTCCCCTCTACGGGCCTTGATCATCTTCAGCCGCGGCACACAGGTGTCTTCCCCGGGGTGGTCAAATACGGTGAAGGAGACGTGCCCAATGGCGCACCCAGCCCGCGCCCAGGTGACTCGCAGCCTTGTCTATAGATTGCTGCTGACCGTCGCTGTTTTGTTGCTTCCCACGATGACCCTGGCGCAGCAGACTGCCACGGCGCCAGCCGTTCAGCCACGCATCACGGCGGCGATCGATGAAGCACAGCTGATAACACTGCGCGGCAATACTCATCCCTTCGCGCGCGCTCAGTTCGACCGCGGGGCAGCTCCCGCTTCCCTGCCGATGCAGCGCATGTTGCTGGTTCTCCAGCGCGGTGCGGAACAGGAAGCCGCTCTCGAGACGTTAATGGAAGGGCAGCAAGACGCGGCCTCACCAAACTATCATCGCTGGCTCACTCCGCAGCAGTTCGGGCAGCAGTTCGGTCCCGCCGACCAGGATATTCAAACGATCACCTCATGGCTGCAATCGCGTGGCTTCCAGATCGCTTCTGTTTCCAGCGGTCGAACCGTAATCGAGTTTTCCGGCACAGCCGGTCAGGTGCGCGACGCCTTCCACACTGAGATTCACCAATACAACGTGAATGGCGAAAACCACTGGGCAAACGCCTCCGATCCGCAGATTCCCGCGGCGCTCGCCCCCGTCGTCGCCGGCATCGACACGCTGTATAACTTCCCGCGGCAATCGATGGATCACGTGGCTGGTGTGGCTTCCCGATCGAAAGCCACGGGAGAAGTCAAACCAGCAGCATCCTCTTTGTTCACCTTGAGCGGAAGTTGTGGAGTGTCGGGCGTGGGTTGCCACGCGGTGGGCCCATACGATTTTGCGACCATTTATGATGTCCTCCCGCTCTGGACGGCAACTCCCCACATCGATGGTACCGGACAGACAATCGCCGTGGTCGCGGAGAGCAACATCAACATTCAGGACGTGCGGGATTTCCGGAACTTCTTTGGACTGCCGGCGAAAGACCCGCAAATCATAGTGAGCGGCCCCGATCCGGGCCTCGTCATGTCCGATGAAACAGAGGCCGACCTGGATGTCGAGTGGTCCGGTGCGATTGCTCCGAACGCGACCATCGATCTCGTGGTTTCGGAGTCCACCGAGTCCAGCCTGGGTGCGGACCTTTCGGCCCAATACGCCGTCGACAACAATCTTGCTCCCATCCTGAGTGTTAGTTTCGGCATATGCGAAGCAGCGCTGGGAACGTCCGGAAATCAGTTCTTCAATCAGCTCTGGCAACAAGCCGCCGCCCAGGGCATCACGGTACTGGTCGCAACGGGAGACAGCGGCTCGGCCGTTTGCGACAGGCGTGAAGGAACTCCGCCGTTGCCGGCCGAGTTTGGTCTACAGGTGAACGGTTTCTCTTCCACTCCATACAACGTCGCCGTGGGCGGAACTGATTTCAATGATTTGACGAATCCTTCTACCTACTGGAACCCTACAAATTCAGCGCCGCCGGGCAATCCGAACGCGCTCGCGACGGTCTCGGCCAAGTCCTATATCCCGGAAACGACATGGAACAACACCTGCACGAACGAAGTCTTCGCCAATCCCGTTTTCTTCTCCTACAGTACGGATCCCGAGACCAACTGCAATAACCCGCAGCTCGTGAATTTCGTGATCACCGTCGCAGGTTCCGGCGGTAAGAGCAGCTGCACGGTGGGAGATGGCCAAGACGTGACCAGCTGCTCGGGTGGCTATGCCAAACCCGCATGGCAGACCGGCACAGGCGTCCCCAATGACGGTAAGCGCGACGTCCCCGATGTCTCGCTATTCGCGTCTATTGGCTCACCCTCCGGCAGCTTCTATGTCATTTGCGAAGCGGACTTTCTTTCGCCGGGCAGTAGTTCCTGCGATCCCACCAATCCCAATACGTACTTTGTCGAGATCGGCGGCACATCGGATTCGACTCCGTCGTTTGCGGCGATCATGGCTCTCGTGGTTCAGCAGACCAACTCTCGCCAGGGCAATGCGAACTACGTTCTCTACAAACTGGCCGCGCAACAGCCCAGCGCGTTTCACGATGTGCCGGTAGGCGGAACGATCGCCATGCCCTGCGCCAAGGGCAGCACTCCGGATTGCATCACTTCCCACACAGGTGACGCATTTGGAGTTCTTTCGGGGTATAGCACGACCGCCGGGTACGACCTTGCGACGGGTCTCGGCTCAGTCGACGCAAACAACCTGGTGACCAAGTGGAGCGCGGTCACAACCACACTCAAGAGCAGCGCAACTACGCTCAGCCTTAGTCCAAGCCCCGTCAACATCACTCACGGGCAATCCGTGAACGTCAACATCGGGGTCACGAGCGGATCGGGAACGCCCACGGGCAATGTATCGCTGGTCGCCAACACGGGAACCAGCGGAATGCAGAATGTGCAAGCATTCACACTGAACGGCGGTGCGGCGTCGGCGGCGACTAATGCCCTACCCGGCGGAAGCTATACCGTCTTTGCTCAGTACCCGGGCGATGGTACATTCGCGTCGAGCAGCTCCGCTCCAATTCCCGTTACGGTCAGTGCGGAGAGCAGCAAAACGTTTGCGAATCTCGCGACCTTCGACATCAACGGAAATCTCATCAGCTACGGCGCAACCAGCGCCACCTATGGATCGGGGTTCGTTTTGTTCCGTTTGGACGTTGGCGATTCCGGAGCCAGCGTCTCTCCTTTAACCGGTGTCTCCAGCAATTGTTCCAAAGGCATCAGTAATTGTCCCACCGGGACCGTCACTCTAGCCCCAAGCGGACCCTCCGGTATTGCCAGCCTCGCCCTCAATAGTTCCGGGTATGCGGAAATCCAGACTGTTCCCGTTGGTAATTATTCCTTTACCGCAAACTACCCAGGTGATGCGAGCTATGGACCGAGCAGCATCGCGGCTAATATCACAATCTCAAAAGCGCCAACCACTGCTCAAGCCGCTACACTGGGGACACCCATCCAGTATGGCAACGACGAGCAGATTTCCGCTACGGTACTTACCAGCAGTACGGGAGTCGCTCCCTCCGGCACGTTCACCTTCTCGCTAGATGGAGCTCCGCTTGCGGTCTCAACCCTCGTCTCCGGGGGATTCCCATATAATCCAAACGGATCTCCGCCATTTGCCACGTTTGATGCGAGCGGAATCGCAACTTTCCTGAGCGTTGGAAACCACAGTCTGTCTGTCCAATATTCAGGGGATGTCAATTACCTGCCCTCTACCAGCGCCCCGACCACGATCACGGTGACGAAGGAGCAGCCATCTTTCGATACGTTTGGCGCAACCCCGGCTACCGTGAATGTAAATCAGCAGACCACATTGACGGCGCAGATGAGCGGTTCGGACGCAGGCGTCCCTCCGACGGGCACCATGACGTTTCTCATTGACGGCAATGCGGTGTCGGGGTCCGTCGCCTATACGCCTTTCGCCCATGGGCTGGGTGGTACCGTGTCCTACACGCCCACGACAGCGGGCCTCCATCAAGTCACCGTGAGTTATTCAGGTGATACGAACTACTTATCCGCCACTACTCCCGGGAGCGCGACCCTCACGGTAGTCGGCCCGACATTTACGGTGACCGCAAATCCCACGACCATCACCGTTCCGGCTCCGGGCCAATCAGGATCGACGGTGCTCACGCTGACGAGCCAAAACGGTTTGGCTGGCTCGGGCGCTCTGGCATCGCCAACTTGCGGGATACCGACCTCGGAAGAGGTAACGTGCAGCCTCTCTGCCTTTACTCTGTCGGCGAACGGCACGGCGCAGCCCATGCTCACCTTCTTCACTACGGCTGCATCTATGGCTGTGCCGCCAGCGAAGAATCGTCCTACTCGCCTGAGCTGGAAGACAGTCAACGCCTTCATGGGCTTGGCAGGCCTTCTGTACATTTGGATCGCAACCCGCGGAGGCCAAGGCAAGCGGCGACGCTGGAGCATTGTTCTTACTTGCGCCGCCCTCGCAGCTCTGGCCGTAAACGCGGGCTGCGGAGGCGGCGGGGGTGCCGGTGGAGGAGGCGGCGGGGGCGGCGGAAATGTGAACCCCGGAACGCCCGTCGGCAGCGTGCCACTCAACGTCATGATCACGATAAACGGAGTGACCCAAGCGGTGCCAAACCTGGTCGTCAACGTCCAGTAAGGACGCCGATCGTTGAGCACGATGCCGGATGCTAGCTTCTAGCAGCCCGGCATCTTCGAAAACCCTCTGTCACGCGTCCACGCTAAGCGCCCCTTCTACTTCTTGTGGCCGAATAGGCCGCCGATCCCGCCCGTCACAGCACCTGCCGCACCGGTGGGAGCCGCAACAGCGCCCTTCGCCAAACCTCCAGCGGCCGCGCCGGCAACCGCGCCGGCATTGGGAACGACCACGGGATTAGACGTCGTCCCGGTCACCGTAAACGGTATGCCACCGCCAGAGCCAGAGCCCGAACTCTGCGATTTTCCTCCACCAGTCAACGCGCCGAGAGCTCCACCAGCCCCGCCGACGAGCTTACCGGGGGCGCCCAGCACCGCGCCGCCCGCACCGGATAGATACGCCACCATCTTGCAGTTAAGCTCACCGGACGGGCTCACGTTGGCATCACCCGTGACGGTTCCAACTCCCACGATGACCACATTCAGGTTCTGGGCATGCGTGCCGGTCGGATCCTGGCGCAGGTCGGTCTTAAGCGATTGGATCTCCGTATCGTTCCCGCCGCCTCCGCCCATGCCGGTCAGGGATGCAAGCGGGCCGAGCTTCGACTTCACGCTGAAGCCTCCAATCTTGCCGTTGGACAGATTCACGGGGCCGACAATGGTCAACTTGTCCGCCGGCCCGCTAATAGTGAAGTTCACATCGAGCGATCCAGCCTCAAGCGAAGATCCAGGCGGAATCGTTACGCCGGCGGCAGGCAACGCGCCTTCGAGGTCCGGCACGGACATCCCCTGCCCATTGAGTTTCATCTGCAGCGTGGGCGTCGCAGGGGCCGTATTGTAGCCCCCAGTGAGGTGCGCCGTGGCCTTGCCGATGTGAATGTCGCCGCGCTTCAGATTGCCCGCTTCGCTTTTCAGATTGTAGGCTGTGTCGTAATCGACGGTGATGGGCACCTTGGCGGGCGATCCTGTCGGAGAAACCTTCAAGTTTTCCGCCTTCACCGAACCCGCGGCGGTCACAGCTTGCCCATCGGAGGTCACGTCGGCGGTCAAGGTAACCTTGCCGGCCATCCCGGAGGATGGATCGACCAGACCGCTGAGCGCGATATCCGTATTCTTCAGATCGATCTTGGCGCTGAGCGGCGTGAGTGAGGCGTCCGTGGCATTGATCGGCCCGGCCTTGCCGTCGATTTTCAGGTCGCCGCCACCCGGAGTCGTGGCCGTAAGCTTAAAGGGAAACTCGGATGTGTAGGACAGATCGGAAGCCTCGAAATCGACATCCTTATAGGTGCGCGTCTTGCCCGGAGCGCCGACCGTGCCGATGGTGATCATGCCGTTCTTGACGGACAACTCACCCACGGAAATCTGCGCCGGTGCCCCGCCGGAGGATTTCGTCGCGCCACCCGAGCCGCCCATGGTCGAGAAATTCCACTTGCCGGACGCGGAACGCACCAGCGAAACCTGCGGCTCATCGATCGTGAAAGAGCTAACCCCCAGCTTCCCCGAGAAAATCAGCGGCATCAGCGCCACGCCGGCGGTGAGGCTCTTTGGCTTGGAGAAAGGGCGACTTGCTGAAAGCCGGATCATCGGCGATGGAGACGTCATCGACGCGAACGCCTCCGGAAAAAATTGCCAGCTTAATGTTTCCGATGGTCACCTTGCGGCCGAGCGCCGTCGTCAGCTGGGTCTCGAGCTCGGGCTTGAACTTGTTGACGTCCACCACGAACGGCAGGGCGATGACGATCACGATCAGCACAGCCACAACGATGCCAACGATGATGAGGGCTTTTCTCATGCTAGGACCTCCGCGGTGCGCACTCCAGTAAATGTCAAATCGGCTAGGCGCGTATCATACCCCCGCCATCGCCGGGGATGCGAGCGGAAGTTTCGGCGCCAGCCCGTCCGCAAAGCGCTCCGAATTCAAAATCTGACCAATTTGTGGGGAATTTTACCCTAGTACTTTAATCGGTACTTGACTACAGCGCCATCCACCTTAGAATGGCCACACTTCTCTGTTGCCGAAGTCGACGAGGGGATGGCAAGAAGGAGAGCTCCCATGAGCGCGAACAGAAGGTCAACCCTGGCGTTGTGGTGCGGAGTTTTCGCATTTATTGCCTTGGCATTGCCTGCACAAGCCGACTTGGTCGGAACCCCAGTGACGGGCTCCGTCATGTTCGCCTCGAATCCTAATAATTATTTCGATCCGGCGAACGGCCTTGTGCCCGCCGGCTTTTTGAATACCGCGGGGTCGACGGTCGTGATCTCCCCTACTTCCACCGAGTTCGGCTTCAACGATGGTCTTAACATGGACACCGCGGACTTTACAGGCACTACCCTGACCGTGACCGATGACGTTTTCAACAACGCCTTTAACTGGGTCATGACGTTCACGGACCCTGCGTTCTCCGGATTGAGCCTGGTTCCGGGCGCCGATACGTTCACAAACGGCGGCGTGACCGGTACGCTCATCGGGGACACGATCACATTGAATTGGCTGGGTACAACAACTGCGGATGGTCTGCTGACTGCGTCATTCACCGTTCAGCCCACAAACACTCCCGAGCCGTCCAGCCTCCTCCTGCTTGGAGTGGGCCTTCTCGGAATCGCGGGCATGGGGCGCCGCAGGCTGCACGCCTAGTAGGTTTGTTTAGCAAAGGGTGGGGCCGGAGTCTAGGTTCGCGATCTAAACGCGACCAACTCTGACCCTTTCGTAAACCGCTCGATCGCAACCTTCTCTGTCGAATTTCCGCACATACTTGGATTTTGCCCTGCGGACTAACGGAAGAAGATTGGCTGGGAGGCCTGGACTCGAACCAGGATAATCAGATCCAGAATCTGATGTACTGCCAATTGTACGACCTCCCAGCGGAGGGCCAGACAACAAAAAAGGCCGCAGGCGCGACCCACATCTACTTTACTGGGGCACGGGCATTTCGTCAACGGCTGCGACGCGTGGTGCCGTCTTAATTTTTGGCACAGAGCAACCGGACGTAGGGATTGTGGTTTTGTAGCGGCCACCGGAACTTGTCCCGAGCCTGCCGAGGGAGGTGGGCGTCTTTAGCCGGAATCAGCGCAAACCTGCCGGCCTGAAGGCCGCCGCTACAAAGGCGCAAGGAATCTAGCGCAACGGCTGCGTACGCGTGGGGCCGTGGCACAGCCACGTAGATCTGGCGATCGCGCCATTAATGCGCTGCGGAAAAATCTGTGCCGGAAACAGGACAGTACCGCTCGGGCGTCGGCTCCCATTAGCCCACTCAGCTGGCCTGGCAACGACTTTCGCCCTGTCAATTAGCGGCTAAATGATGGTCGTTCTTGGCTGAATTGCAGGGTATACAGGCAACTTGCCCGTTCGCAACAATCGTCTTTCCACCTTTGGACCAGGGCTTGGTATGGTCGGCCTCCCATGCATCCCAGTCACACTTGTGTCCATCGCACTTAAGTTTGACCCGACAATGTCCTTCGTCTCTACGGAAGATCGCGAGGCGTTGCTCGTGACTGAATAGACGCTGGTCATCCTTGAGTTCGACATCCGGCACCGCCTCAAAGAACTTCCGTAGCATAAACTCCTGCCTCCATTCGATTGAGTCCTTTGAGTCGGTACTATGACTGGTACGTTCCTTGTAGGCCAGTAGTTCCGGATCGCGCGCGTCTTCTGGTAGTTGTTCCTCCCTCGCGCGCAGCGCCTCAAAGTTGATAAACCAATCGTGTATTGCCTGTTGCCGAGCCTGCATGGCATATCGCTCTAAGCAGTGCGAGATCATGGAATATAGGGATATGACGCTATAGCGCTCCAGCTCGGGAGTTTTGTCGGGAAACGCTTGCAGTAGATAATCCAAAACTCTCCGGATCTTTTTTGCCTTACCGGAGTTCACGTCGAAGTCTTGGTGGTCGTCATACATAGCATTCAAATTTGCGTTCTTGACGTTGCAAGGGCCGCCGTTCAGCTCGATTGCCGTCACCTGAGCTGCAATAAGATCGAATGTGTAACGAGAGTTTCCGAAACCACAATTCTGGAAGAAAGGATGACCAGCGAGTGTCCTAACGAAATCACGCATTTTCCCAGGAAATGCATTGCGGCGCTCCTGCGCCTTCAAGGTAGTGCCGTTTTGGAGCCGAAGGAACATCTCACGGACTTCCTCCTCATCCGTCTGGTTGAGAATAATTACGTCCAAGGGATAGGTGTCGAACCTGATACGAAGGTCGTCTGGTAAGTCAGCATACTTCATCTTCGAGGGATCTACGCTTTCGATTGGGTCGGAATCCTTGGGAAGAGCGAATTCACCGGCGTGGTACTCAAAAATCGCTCTAAGCCGTTGCTGACCATCAACGACGTCATATTTTTCAGGGCTGGCGCTGAGCTTTCGCCAATACAGCTTGGGGATGTCATAACCGCGCAGAATAGTGTCAACAAGCAATTGCTTTTGAGCTCGGCTCCAGACGGGAGGGCGTTGGAAGTCAGGATTTGTGTCTACCCGGTTTTTAATTCCGCACACGGTAACAACAGGCCACGGTTTCTTACTGATTTCCATCGAATCGCTCCATTCTCGGGCCGCCGTCCGCCTCTGCGGGCCAGAACGGCGTTTCAGCTCCCACAGTCCTTAGGTCAGGCTACGAACCTCTTGGCGCTTGTTCGTAAAACGCAGAGGTCCGCGTCCGTCTGGGTATGACGGCAGGCATAAAGGCTTGTCTCTCTGAAACCTACCGCTTCTTCCCTGAAACCTTTTGAGCCTCACGAATCGCCGCACGCGCCGCCCGCGAACCGTACAGCGCCTTTAGAGCTCCTACTGCCACTCGTTTCGTGCTGATTCTGAGGCCGATTTGTGACCACTCATAGTTGTAACGAGCATATCCATTGCCGCCGGTGGCTCGGGGTCGGTTAAACCGCTTCATGGTGTGGCTCCTTTTATTTGTTTTGCTTGTACGGCGGGCCCGGCACATCCTATCGCGGCCGTGTGGGTGTTGAAAGAACAATTGTCAGTTTGGCTATCTAGTATGACAGCACGTTTGCCGAAACAGGACGCGGAGCCACGATGCGGGCATGGCGAACTTGAAATGGGTTTCTTAGGCGTAGAGCAAACGGACGCAGGGGTTTTGGTTTTGTAGCGGCCACCTTTAGGTGGGCGTCTTTGGCCAGAATCAGCGCATTGCAAGGGCCCGCTACGTGCGGCGGCACTGCGACCAGGCGCCGCTCGCGTACGTAGAACTGCCGGTCCCTCCAATGAATGCGCTGCGGAAAAAAGCTGGCCAGCCACACCACGAAGGCGAAGGCGTCACGCAGCGGCAGCATCCACAATCTTCGCTTCACGAGACCGTCCGCCATCCCGCGCGCACCAACGCTGAGCGCCACTTCGTAGCGTAACAGCGCGTAGCCCGCCGTAAAGCCAAACACTCCCAGCCAGGAGTGCGCGAGAAGCATGCCCACCACAACCCAGAAAAGTCCCTGCGTGAAAATCAGGCCGAAGTGTCCCCAGGGACGCGAGTAGCGAACGCTCAGGTTCCAGCGGACCTGGTGGCGAAACGCGTCGCCGACGGTTTCGTGCGGGTACACGATGTCCACCGGAAACCGGCTCAGCTCGACGCGATGGCCGCGCGCGGCGATGCGATTGCCCAGCTCGTAGTCGTCGCAAAAGTAATCCGCCAGCGCCTCGAACCCTCCAATCTCAGCTAGATGTTTCTTGGTGGTAGCCATCACGGCGCCGAGCATGAAGCTCAATCCGCCGGAGAGATTCGCAATCAACACGCCGGGTGCGAAATCCGCGCTATTCCCGAGCGCTTCCATATCGGCGGCGAAAGATCCGTCGGTCAGGCCCCGATACAGGCACGTCACGCCGCCGACTTGCGGATCGGCAAAAGGCGCGAGGACAGCGCGCAGAAAACCCGGCCCGACGCGCACGTCGCTGTCGCTGACGATGAGCGTGTCGTACCGCGCCTCGCGAACCATCCGGCAGAGCTTGTTCACTTTGTCGCTCGCGCCCAGCGGTTCGCAGCCAACCAATAGCCGGATCGCGCCCCCGGGAAAATCGCGGATGATCTGCTCGATCACCAGCACGCGGGATCGCTCTCATCGCTCACGCAGAAGAGAATTTCGAACTCCGGGTAGTCCTGCCGGCAGAAGCTCGCGAAGTTTTCGTACGCCTCGCGGTCGAGACCATAGATTGGTTTCAGAATGCTGGCAGGTGGTGCGAAATTCGGCGGAGAGCTCGCAGCCGCAGGAGATTTATCGCGAAAGAATCGGCTAGCGGCGAAGATGGCGACGGCGTAGTAAGCGAAGGGGACGACTGCGAGAACGAGGAGCGCGTCGCGAACGAACATCCAAGCGGACACTGTATCTCCTGGGGCGCCCTGGGGCCATCCCTCCGGGCCATCCCCGGGCGGCTACCCCTTGCTGATGAAGACCAGCACAACGCCGATACAGACCAGCGAAACGCCGAACCATCGCTGCGGCGTCACTTTCTCGCGGAGGAAGATCTTACCCCCCAGAGCGCCCGCCGCATAGCTGAGCGCGGTGGACGGAAAGACGAAACTCACCTTGGCCGTCGAGAGCATAGCCAGCAGCGCAAAGAAAGCGATGGCCATTAGCGTGATGCCCATCCACATCATCGGCAGCGCGAGCGCGCGGCCAACCACTCGGGCGATGGCCGAGGGACGGAAATCGGTCACTTCGCCGATGGTTTTCATGGCCCGCGAAACGCAAAGCTCGCCTCCGGTGCCCACGAAAACGATCAGGATGTAGAGAACGACCTGAGTTACCACGAATGGTGCTCCGGTGTGCGCGGCTGCGTGTATCCCACGGCAAACACGCCCAGGCAAATGAGCGCCACGGCAATCCAGCGTACCGGCGAAATCGATTCATGCAACATGAAGTGAGACAGCAACGCGATCAATACGTAGGAGGCTGAAGAGGCCGGCTGCACGTAGGTATAGTCCGCCCAGCTAAGCACCAGCAGGTACGCGACAAAATAGTGCCAGGAGCAAGCCGATGCCGATCCAGATCGTCCCCGTGGTCAAAGCGCGAAAGAAGAAGTGGAAGAGCTCCGCCGGCGCCCAGCCCGGCATGGCGCCACCTGTTTCATGCCCTTTCCGAGCAAAGTATTACCGAGCGGAGAAAAGCAAATCATTATCAGAATCAGTACGAGGGTCTTGAAATGGAGGCCCGACGACTGCGTCATGCGTTCTGGGACTCACCACTTGTTGAGCTGATCGCGCGGTACCGTAACCATGGCCTTCTTGTCGACACCCTGGCTAGCCTTGGCTACTTTGCGCCGATCCGCTCGAAGCTTCAGGAAGTCCACAGCTTCATGATAGAGCCGCTTGCGCTCGTCGCCATCCCACAGGGCTTCGCGCACGATGCGCCAGGCCACTTTGGGACGGAAGTAGTACTCGTCGTAGAAGCGGTTGACGGACTCAACCATGTATTCCTTGGAGAGGTCGGGGTACTGCAAGTGCGGAAGCTGGTGCCCGCCCTCATCGGTGATGGCTTCGCCAGCCAAAAAGCCTTCGCGCGTCCCCTGATCGTACAGCTCGGTGCCGGGGTAGGCGTGGGCCATGGACACTTGAATCGTTTCGCAATCGAGTTCTTTGGCAAAGTTGATGGTCTTCTCGATCGTTTCCTTCGTCTCGCCGGGAAGCCCGACGATGAAGTCGCCGTGGACGCGAATGCCGACCTTCTTGCAGTTCTTCACGAAGTTCCGGCCCATCTCGATCGTCTGGCCCTTCTTGATATTTTTCAGAATCTGAGCATCGCCAGACTCGAATCCCACAATCAGCAGGCGGCAGCCCCCATCGGCCATGGCCTTCAGGGTTTCGTAGTCGCCGTGAACGCGCGACGTGCAGGACCACTGGAAGCCCACCGGCTTGAATTCCTTGCACAGGGCAACCACGCGATCCTTGCGGATGTTGAACGTGTCATCGTCGAAGAAGAATTCCTTGGCCTGCGGAAACATCTTGTGGGCCTGGCGGAATTCGCGAGCCACATTTTCCACCGAACGCGTGCGCCACGCATGGCCGGAGAGCGTCTGCGGCCACAAGCAGAAGGTACACAGCGCGGGACATCCGCGGGTGGTATAGAAAGAAACGAAAGGATGCAGCAGGAACGGCACGTTGTACTTCTCGATGGTCACGTTCTGCTGGTAAACGTCCGTGGCGAACGGCAGCGCGTCCAGCTCTTCGGTCTGCAGCAGCGGGCGCGACGGGTTATGGACGATCTTGCCGTCCTGCACGTAGCTGGCATTGCCAATTTCAGAAAGCGGCTTACCCTGCGCGTACTCCACCACTGGGTGATCGAACTCCCCACGCACCACGAAGTCGATGTCCGGGCTGGCCAGCAGGCTTTCGGCCGGCTTGATCTGCACGTGCGGACCAACGAAGCAAATTTTGATCCCGGGCTTGCGCTCCTTGATGGCGCGCGCCATCTTCAGGTCGCTGTAGAAACCCACAGTTGAGGTGAACAGAACTAGAAATTCGTAGTCCTGGGCGATCTGGATCACTTCGGCCGGTTTGATGTGGTGCGGTGGCCCGTCGAGCAAGCGGCTGCCCGGCAGCATTCCAGCGGGATAAGCCAGCCAGACAGGGTACCAGTAGGATTCGATCTCGCGAGTGGCCGGCCAACGGGAGCCCGCCCCGCCATCAAACTTCTCAAAACTCGGTGGATTCAAGAATAGCGTCTTCATTACCGACGGCATTTAGGTATTTCCCCCAATTACGACAACCGGTCGAAAATCCTTAGAAGACTCATAATACATCACCTTACAGGCTGCCCCAAGCCATGCTTTTCGAATCGGTTCTATTGGAAAACCTTAGCCAACTGGCCCGTAGCCTGTAGCAGCACCAACTGGGCCTGCTGGCGAGCGAAATCCGCGTCCAGGAAAGCCACCCATTTCTCGCTTTCGTCCAGGCGGGCCTGTTCGATCTCCTGCAGCGTGGCGCGGCCCTGGTCGAATTTCGCCTGCGACAGGCCAAGCCCTTCCTGCGCCAATTGCAGATCCAGCCGGGCGACCTCACGCCTGGCCTCCAGCTCCCGTACGTTGCGCGCTTTCTGCTGGACGTCCACGCGCACCTGCTGGCGCTTCACGCCCACGTTCAGATCGGCCAAGCTCAGCTCGCTTCTAGCCAGCACCAAATTGGCATGGGTCTTGGCGGCAAAAATGGGAATGGTGATCTGCACGCCGATGTTGACGTTGTTCTGCTCGAACTTCTTGTAGAACTCGTCGTAGTTGTTGAATTTGCTCAACAGACTGTACTGTCCGACCAGGTTCACGGTGGGGAAATAGCTCCACTTGGCCCCATGAAGGAGGTGCTCGCGCGCCGCGCGCTCGTTGGCGGCCTCTGCGATGCTGGGGTCGTTCTGAATGGCCCAGTTGACCAGCTCGGCATCCGAAAGTGCGGAGGAAAGGCTCGCGGTGAGCGCCGCATCTTCGGTTTCCACCTCGATCGAGTGGTCTTCCGGCAAACCGATCAAATCCCGCAACTGATCGGTCAGCGCCTGGTCGCGATCTTCCAGTTCCACGATGCGCTCCTGAATGCGCGCCGCCGACAGTTCTTCGCGGGTCACTTCGATGGGAAGTTCCTGGTTGGCGGCCACGCGTTCGCGCACCACCTCGAGGATCTTCTCGCCGCTGGCCTGCTCCGTGCGCATCAGCTCAAGCGAATGGCGCACCTTACCCAGTTCCAAGTACGCGCTCGCGGCGCGAACCTCCACGTCGTCGCGCACCCGATCCATCTCGATCTTCTGATTCTTGGCACGCTCCTCGGCGGCGTGCTGATCGCCCTTCAGCAGCGGGTTGAAAAGCGCCTGTGTGTAATCCACCTGGAACACCGCAGGAGCCTGGCCGCCTGGAAGCGACGGAAAGCCCGACGTGTAGGCCAATCCCGAACCGGTGTAGATATTGGGCAGAAACGCAGCGCGGTCGATGCCCACCTCGCCCTGCGCGACGGCGTACTGCATACGCGCCACCTTCAGGTCGCGGCTATTCTGCACGGCAAGCGTGATGGCCTCGCGCAGCGACAGTTTGTCGCCATCCTGCGCCCGCGCTGGTGCGGCCAGGGCCAGAGTGCCAACCAAAACGAAAGCGCCGCTCAGCGCCGCAAGGAAGCAGCGTTTGGGCAAGCTCGCGTTCATCGAATCGGCGGTCATGAAGCGTTAGTTTTTGCCCAGCTTGTCCAGACGCGCTTTGGCATTCTTGAGCGAGGGATCTAGCTGCAGAGCGGCGCGGTACTGCTCGGCCGCCTCGCTATTTTTGCCTTGCGCCTCATACAGGCGGCCCAGCCAAAAACGCGCCGAAGCGTGCGAAGGCCAATCGCTGCGGTCGGGAGTGTTGGCGAGGTAAGACTTCAAATTTTGCTCCGCAGCCGGCAGATCGGATCCTGCCAGAACTGCGTTGACGCCGCGATAATACGCAAGCCGTGGATCGCCGGAGCTAACCTTGGCCGCCGCCTGAATGGCAGTCGCCATATCCGAAGGCATATTTTGGTGTTGAAAGAAGTCGGCCACCTCCAAATACGCTTCGAACGAGGCGGTCTTTCCGGTCAGCACCATCCGATACTCGCTCGCCGCCTGATCTGTTTTCTTCATCCCAAGAAAATAGGCGCCGCGCGCCAGTTGCCCCTGAATCGGATCGATCGCGGCGATGGCATTTACTTGATCGAGCGCTTCCCCTTTGTCTCCACCGACGATCCACGGCGCATCCAGATCGTATTGCTCGAGGTCACGCCGCGCTTGGATGTTCGAGGGATTCAACATCACCGCTGTTTGGAATTCCTTCTTTACCTTCTTGGCTGCGGAAAAGCTTCGCTCGCGGTCGGCCACGCCGCCGTAGGATCGCCCCAGCCACTGGTGATAAACGGAGCTCTTAGGATCGAGGTCGATGGACTTTTCGCCTTGCGTTACGGCGTTATCGTAGTCGCGCAGCTCGTAGTAGCAGCGGCCCAGCCAATAGTAAGCCTCGGCGTTTGAGGGGCTCTGCGCCACGACCGCCTGCAGCGTCGTGATGGCCCCGGAATAATTTGCGGCTTTGAATTGAGCTTGCGCCGCATCCAGCGACGCGGCCGCCGGCGAAGCACCCGCGGGCGCCACCGCAAGAGCCGCCGATGCGCAAAAAGCAAGCGCCAGAAGAATCGCCGCCAAAGCAATCCGCAAGGCAGGTTGTAGCCAGGCCGTCATTCGAGAGTTCACTGCGCCTCCTGGACGCGCACGTCCATGCCATCGCGTTGCGCGCTGTCGCCCGGCAGGGCCACACGTTCGCCCTCTGTCACGCCGGAAACCACCTCGTACTTGGATGCACTCGATATTCCCACGGACACCTCGCGTTGATGCAGTTTATCGCCCGCCACCACGAAAACGTAACGCTTGCCCTGGTCTTCATGCACCGCTTCCCGCGGAATCACCAAAATGCCGTGGCGCTCGTGCACCAGAATGCGCACCTGCACATTAATGTTGGGCAGCAATTCGAGCTTATCGTTGTTCACGGAACAAAGGACTTCGCCCACGCTGCGCACGCCGCGCGATACCACCTGCTTGGGCACCTGTTCGACGCTTCCGACCCACCGCCGGTCGGACTTCGCATCCCAGGTGACTTCCACTTGCTGGCCGGGCTCGAGCGCGCCGATGTCGGGCTCGTCCACGAACGCGCGAACGCGCACGTGGCGCAGATCCGCGATCTCCGCGAGCGTATCGCCCGCCTTGACGTAGTCGTTGACGTGCAACGGCATCGAATAGAGCGTTCCGTCGAGCGAAGCGATCACCGTCGCAGAATTTACTTTCTCTTCGAGCGACTCAACCAGATCCTTCGCTTGAGAGGCTCGTAGCGTCGCCGTCTGCGCGCTCACCGCCGCCCGCTTCGCCAGGTCTTCCTTCTTGGATTCGAGCGCTTCGAGGTTGGCCCGCGCTTTGCCAAGGCTGGCTTGATTCTGCGCCAGCTCGTCCTGCGTGGCCGCATGTTGAGCCACGAGGTTCGCCAGCGCTTTCCCCGTGCGATCCAGGCTGTCTACCTCAATGCGCGCTGCCCGTAGATCCTGCTGCAGCTGCGCCACTTCGTCTGGAGGCCCGCCGGCTCGCGCATTCTGCAGATCGGTCTGCGCCGCCAGCAGTTCCGCGCGCGCCTGCGCGAGCTGCGACCGAATGTCGGCGGCGTCCAGCGTCAAAATCAGTTGGCCGCGACGCACCGCCTGCCCTTCTACGGCCTTGATCTTGTCGACGAACGTGGGGAACTCGGCACGTGCCACTTCGGGGGAGATGGGCTCAACCTTGCCGTTACTGGTGATGTTGGCGCTCAAGTCCTCTCGCGCTACCAGCGCCACTGAAACAGGGGCCGGCTGCCGGCGCAGGAAAAGCGCGGCAAGCAAGATCAACGCCAGGACAGCGCCCAGAGCCCAGAAGATTTTGTTTCGTGTGCTGTTTTCCGCCATGGTTGGCTGCGGCCCGATTCGCGCAGATTGTGAATGCGGCCGCGTGCGAAATCACAAAATTGTAGCAGACGCCTTCCTGCAATGCCCACGCAAACGCATTGCCACGGGCCTCAAGCGCCACCTGTGGGAGATGCCCCGCTCCGGCGGCAGGATGCCCAAAAGCGAGTGGTTGGCTCGGCGAAGAAGGTCCGCGACGACGCCGAAGCGGCGCTAGAAACTTCGCCAGGTGGAAACGCGCTGCGGGGTGATGCGGAGGAGCACGGCGTCATCGGCCAGCATGCCCGCCGCATATTGAGGATACTTTTTCTTCAGGGCGCCGATCACCGCGTTGCGCTCCGGGCAGGCGGACTCCGGCACGCGTCGCGCCTCGCCGCGAATCAGGACGAACCAAAGCTTCGTCCAGTCTTCCTGGTAGTGGTCGATCAGAAGAGCCACTTGCGGCCGAGCGGCGATGTTCCGCAAGCGCGCCAGCTGTTCGGGCGCCACGCTCTTGGGCTTGCGGTCGATGGGCGAATAAAAAAAACCGCGATGGTACGCGAAACAGACTGGAACGGCGTGTGGCGCGCCTTGCTCGCCGATGGTCATCAGCCGCGCAACGCGCGCGTCACGGAGCTTCGCTCGAAGCGCGGCCGGGACAGAAGATAACGGAGCGCTCCCGACCCGCCGCACTTTTTGGCGCTTGGCCCGCTTGGCGCCCTTCCTCAATGTCAGCCCATCGAGCTGACGTGCTCGGGCTCGACCGTGTAGATCACCCGCACCTCACCCGGCTTGGCCCAGGGATACTTCGCTTGGCCGATATACTTCTGCGCCATCTTGTCGATGTGTTCGTTCGCGCCCTTCTCGGTCATCGCGATCACGCGCCCGCGCACTTCGAAATAACTGTACGGGTTCTCGGGATCGGAAACGGAGATCGTAACGCGGGGATCGCGCCGAACGTTCTTGTCCTTCACGCGCCCCTTGGCGGAATTGAATAAGATATTGCGGCCGTCGTAGTCGACCCACACGGGAGTCACCTGCGGGCTGCCGTCGGGCATGATGGTGGCAAGGTAGACGAACACTTTCTTGTGAAGCATCGCTGCAAACTTTTCGGGAATGGTCGCGGCCATTGGCGGGCCTCCTCAGCCTCGCCTCACTTTAGCAGAGCCCGAGCCGCGGAGGGTATTGCCGATTGCTGGCAAACGAGAAGTTTAGCCGGAAACCGCCCGATTCCTCCCGCGCTCCATCTCATCCACAATCAGCACAGCTTCGGCGATCTCCTTCAGCGAACGCCGCCGCTCGCGGCTCTCCCGCTGCAGCGCCGCCGAGGCTTCCTCCGCGCCGATCTGCCAATTGCGCTGCAAGATTCCCGTCGCCGTTTCGACCAATTGGCGCGCTTCGGCAAGCTCGGAAAACCGCGAGCTCTCCGCCTCCAGCCGCACCAACTCGATTTCCGGTCCCACTAAAAATCCCACCGTCGAGATCAGGCGAATTTCCTGCCGGCTATAAACGTATGCCTCGCGGTGCTGCAGGTTGATGACCCCCACCAGCCTGTCGCGGCAAACGATGGGCACCGACAAAAAAGCCTCGAAGGAATCTTCCGGCAAATCCTGAATCGACTGGAAGCGCGGATCGTGTGAAGCGCCTGAGGAGATAGCTACTGGCTTCTTATGCTCCGCCACCCAGCCGGTGATTCCCTGCCCCATGCGAAGCTTCAAGCGCCCCAGCACCTCGGCGTGAGGGTTCTTGGAAGCGCGGAGCACCAGGTTGTTTCCGTCCACCACGTAGACGAAGCAGGAATCGGACTTCACCACTGCGGAGACGAAATCTACCACCAGCTTGAGCACCGTGTGGAGTGGGTCGGCGGCCGCAATGCGCTCGCCGATTTCGTGCAGGGCGTCGATATGCGGGCGCCGGTCGAAGTCGAGTTCTAGGTTCATACTCCACTTTAGGAAGGCCGTGGGGGCGGGTGCCAATCAATAATCGGAGTATGTTTCATCAGCAATTGAGATAGTACTAGGAGAGGGTGGAGCGGCCCGGGTTTCGGTGAGGTTAAGTCCTAATTATTCTGTTACTTAGCTGCGGGCGGCCAGTGCCGCCTTCACACGCTCCGGCGTGAACGGCGCCTGCCGGATGCGCGCGCCCGTGGCGTCAAAAATCGCGTTCCCAAGCGCAGAGGCCACCAGCGTAATCGCCGTCTCGCCCGCCCCGGTTGCTTCCGTGTCCATCTGATTCACCAAAACGACTTCGACCTTGGGAACGTCAAAACCGAGCGGCAGGCACCGGTAGGTCCGCCAATCGATCGAGGTAACCTTCTGATTGTCCCAGGTGACTTCTTCGAGCAGCGCCCGGCTCATTCCCTGCAGCGCGCCGCCTTCCATCTGATTCCGCAGCCCGTCGGGATTCGAAATCGGACCGCTGTCGTTGCTGATCACCAGCCGCTTCACCGCAATTTTTCCCGTGTCCTGGTCGACTTCCACCTCTGCAATCATGGCCGCGTAACCGTTGTCGCCCTCATACGCCACGCAGGACATCCCTCGACCGGCCGCAACCCCTGCCGCTTGGCGATTCGCCTTTGGTGACGGCCGCGCGTCCCACGCCGCAGACTTCGCCGCCGCCTTCACCACCCCAACCAGCCGCGGGTTGCTCAGGTGCCGCAGCCGGTACTCCACGGGATCAGCCTTCACGTGCGCCGCCACTTCGTCCATGAACGACTCGTGCGCAAACGTATTCTGCAATCTCTCAGGAGATCGCAGTGGCCCCGTGAAAAATGGCGAGACCACGTTGTGCATCACCACCCGCTCGGCCTTCACCGTTCCGGTTCCTTCGCACTTGTCGCCGACACATCCCGTCACGTAGGACGGCACGGCATTCGCGCGATTGTTGTATGCCCTGGGCGCCGGAGCCGGCGATGCCGGCACGAATCCTTCGGGCAAAAATCCCGCCAGAAACCCGGTCACCACGTTTCCCGGCGTATCCGTTCCCGGCCGGTTGCCTCTCACGCCGCCCCACGCCTCGTGATCCCACGCGATGATGTTTCCTTGCGCGTCAAGCCCCGCGCGCTCGTCCGCCACCACCGGATAGCCATAATTTTCCCACGCCATTTCGTCCCTGCGCGTCAGTTGCACGCGCACCGGCTTGCCCACCGCCTGCGAGAGCAGCGCCGCGTCGTACGTCACCGTGTCAGCGCCGTTGATCCCGTAGCATCCCGCGCCTCGCGTGAAGATCACGCGCACGCCATCCGGCTTGATCCCCAAAACCGTCGCCGTCGTGCTGCGCAAATACCAAACCGCCTGCGTCGCGGACCAAATCGTCGCTTTGTCACCCTGCACATCCGCCACCGAGCAGGCCGTGCCCATCGATCCGTGCATTTGGAAAGGATAATGATACGTAGCGCGCAGAACCGTTGCAGCCCCCGCCAGCCGCGCGTCCACATCCTTTGAATCGACGGACATCCGATCGCGCGTCGGCTTCTGATCGCGCAAATGGTCGAAAAAATCAGGCTGCGCCGGCAAATCCGGCCCCGGCGCCCACGTGGCCTTCAACCGGCCCGCCGCCTGCAGCGCCTGCCACGGCTTCTCTGCAACCACACCCGCGAAATTCTTTCGCGTCACCACCTTCACGAACCCCGGCAGATACTTCACCGAGCTTTCATCCACGCTCACGAGCGAGGCGCCCACCGTCGGCGGCCGCACCACGCGCCCATGCAACATGCCGGCCACATGCACGTTGTGCACAAATTCGAACTCCGCGGTCACCATCGCCGGCATGTCCGGCCGCGGCACGGGCTTGCCCAGCACCGTCCACTCGCGCGGACTGCGCCGTTTGGCTGTCGGGTCCAACGCGATTTGGAATTTGTGTCCGCCCACCAACGCGCCGTAGGTCACCGTCTTCGCCGGATCGCCCGTCGCACGAATCACGCCACCTTCAGCCACGAGGCCCTCGGCCGGAACGCCCAGCCGCTCCGACGCCATGCGCACCAGCGCTTCGCGCGCCGACGCTGCCGCTTGCGCCAAATTGTCGTGATTGAAATTCGTAGGATGCGATTGGCTGCCCGATGTCGTGCCCTCATCAGGAGTAAACGCCGTATCGCAGCAGATCAACTTCACCCGCTCGAGCGGCACGCAAAGCTCTTCGGCCACCAACTGCGTCTGCGCCGTGGAAATTCCCTGCCCCAATTCTTCCTTACCGCTGTATGCGGTCACCGTGCCGTCGGCGCCGATGGCGATCCACGAGTCGAGCTGCCCCGGCGGCGGCGATCCCGGCGAAACGCCGGTGGCAAACTGCGCTTCCGCATCGTGCAGCGCGTCGATGCCCCACAAGCTGAAGCTGACGATCAGCGCGCCCGCGCCCTTCAGAAAACTCCGGCGCGAAAATCCCGCGGCTTCAAGCGCCACCTCAGCGCCCGCCGTCAGCGCCTGCTGCGGCCGCTCAACGATGGAGGGTTTCGCGCTCGTCGTTGCGCTCATCTTGTCACGCTCATTGCGCCGAGCCTTCCACGCTGGTCGCGCCCTTCACGCTGGCCGCATATTTCTCGATGGCGCGTAGCATACGCACGTGTGCGTAGCACCGGCACAGCACGCCGGACATCGCCTGCTGGATTTGCGCCGTCGTCGCCCCCGGGTTCTTGTCGACGAACGCCTTCGCCGTCAGAATCACGCCGCTCAGGCAAAATCCACACTGCGCGGCCTGCTCCTCGATGAACGCCTGCTGTATGGGATGGGGTTTCTCGATCGTGCCCAAGCCGTCGAGCGTGGTGATTTCCTGCCCCTCTACTCCCTTCACGGTGGTGATGCACGAGCGCACCGCGTTTCCGCCGATGATCACCGTGCACGCGCCGCACTGCCCCAGCCCGCAGCCAAATTTCGGCCCGCGCAGCGCGAGGTCATCGCTCAGCACATACAACAGCGGCGTCGACGGATCAGCATCCACCGTGTGCGTGCGGCCATCCACCTTCAGCGAAATCGCGGCCATGTCTTCTCTTCCTGGTGGGTCAGGCTACTGGCCCGACGCGTTGACCGCGTTCACCACTTTGATCGATCGCAGCATCCGCACCCAGCGCGCCGGCCGCTTGTCCTGCGGCACCACCAATCGCAAGGGTCCAACTTTGTCGCCCAGCGGTTGGCCGTTCATCGTATCCGCCACGATCACCTGCGAATCCTGAAGCCCCGGGTCCAACTCAGCCAGCGAAAAAGAGACGCGATAGCTATCGGCGCCTTCAGCCAGTACGTAGGCCGCCATCGCCGCGCCTTTCAACTGCGGCGCGCCCGCCTGCTTCAACAACGCCGATAGAAGAACCCCTTCGTACACTTCCTTATTGTTGTCCTGATGCTCGTTCGCAACCGTGATCGTCGTCCGCGGCATTTTCCGCAAATCATCCACCGGGAGAGTAAGCGGCTTCGAGACGTCTCCGGTGATAACGAGCTGCGCGACAATCTCGGCTACGGGTTGCGGCGAAACCGTGGTGTCCTTGGAAGGCGGAGCCGCCTGACCGCGCACCGCAGTTGCGAGCGCAGCCGCGGGCGCAACAAGAACGCCCGCCACGACGACGCAAGCAGCGCGCCGCAACCAATTCCGGCCGATATGCATTCTGCAGGGTTTCATAAGCGGCTCCTCCGCAATGTGTGTTCCCACCCGCCGAGAAAGTCGGGTTTTAGGGGGTCGGAGCTTCAGCTCCGACATAAAACGCGCTTCATCGGGGGCTTTAGCCCCTGAGGTCTGCTGTCTAGCTCTTCTGCAGCATGACTTCCGTGGACTTAATGATCACCGTCACCGTGTCGCCGACCTTCAGTTCCAGCTCTTCGGCGCTTCGCCGCGTGATCACGCTGTCCACTTCGTTGTCGCCCACGCGCACCACCACGTGCGCCATCACGTTGCCGAGTTTGATTTCTGTAACCTTGCCGGGAAGTTGATTGCGTGCGGAGAGTTTCATCACCGGATCATATCCGCGCCCGGCCGCGGTGTCTATCCATTGCGACCTGTCCTAGCCCTCCAGGCCAGCCTGTCACAAAGTCCTATTGGTTGCGCATTTCGGCCACAGCACACTCGATTCCTACCCGGCCAAGTCAACTTTGCGTGGCACGAAGGTGCAATGCTCAAAAACACTTTCCTATTCCTGATCTTCTTGCTCGCGGCTCCGCTCTACGGACAGGGCGCCCTAACGATCACGACTACCACCTGCCCCAACGGTGTGCAAGCCACAGCCTACGCCGGATGCACCATCGCGGTGACTGGCGGGAAGCCGCCCTATACGTTTTCCGTGTCGACTTCCACGACCTATTCCACGCTTCCCGAGGGATTGTCTCTAAATCCCAGCAGCGGCCTCGTCAGCAGCTCCCAAATTGGAGGCGAGGGCACCTACGTCCCCGGAATCGTAGTTACTGACTCCAACGGCGCGACCGCGACGCAGGGCGTGTCTTTCGCCATTGCCGGCAGCAACACGTTTCTCGCCACCATATTCCCTTCGAATTCCATTTTTCACCACCGCGTGGACGCAGCCACCACAGGACTTCCCGTCGATTCATCTCCGGCCGCTGCCATCTACAGTGGATATCTGACCGCAAGCGTCAAACCATTTTTCGGCGGACTAGCCGTCTCCAACTATCCGAATGGCATCCCGGCATTTCAGGTCCCTTGTAACCAGCCGAACGTAGGCGTCACCACCACGGTGTACCAGTCGTATTACTCAAGCGGCCCTATTCCAGCCAACGCGCCGGTAGAGGGCACGGCCAACGCCCTGCTCTCCGGCGGAGACGCTCACGTCATGATCTATCAGCAAGCAGGGTGCGGCAATCCGCCGAAGCTCTGGGAAATGTGGCAAGGCGCGTACAAGGGCGGCCCGTGGACCGACTCATCCAACATGCTGTGGTCCGACGTCACTTCGAACACCTTGCCGCCTTTGAGCAACGGCACCACCGATGCCGCCGGATTGCCTGTCGCCCCACTACTTCTCAACGCAGACGAAGTCATCGGCGCCGGAACGCCGAGCGAGCCAAGCGGCACCGTTCAGCATCCCACGCGATTCACGCTGAATCATGGAGTGAACTATTACGTGTGGCCCGCCACGGCGAGCGCCGGGGTTGGATCGTGCAGTAACGGTTCGTCCACCATCGAAACGGATACCGGGCTTTCTCAATCTTCTCCGCCAACGTCCTGCACCATGACGGGCCCCTTCGGCGAGATCTATCGCTTGAAAGCATCCGTAGCCGCGCCATCCTGCGCGAGCTCCAGCCCACAGGCATCCATCATCATCACGGCGCTGCGGAACTACGGCATCATCATGGCAGACAACGGCAGCAGCGGTGGCTTGATCGGCACGCCCGATTCTCGTTGGAACGATTCCGACCTTGCCTGCCTCAGAAATCTTACCCTGGCCGATTTCGAGCCTGTGAACGTAAGCTCGCTGATGGTTAGCCCCGATAGCGGCCAGGCAGGCCCCGCGGTAGCAGCGCCTCAACCACCGACCGATTTGCAGGCCGTCGTACATTAGAAATCCAAGATTGGTTCCTACGGTCGGCCGCTTTGGCCAAGCAAAGCTAGAGTTTCTTTCGAAGGTACTCAAAGACCACGTAGCCGATTAGCCCGCACATAACGGCTACAGCGAAATTCGTGTCCGTGAAAATGTCTTCCACGGCAAAGGTCCACGTTTTTCCATGGCTATTCGCACGGGTGAATTCGCTCATCAAGAGATTGGAATAGAACAGGAAAACTATGAAAGCGATCTCAATAATCGCTCTCCAAACCGGAGCCAGTTTTCTAGAATTTGTGGGCTTGGAGGCCATGTGGCTAGCCTTTCATGTCATTCTCGACGAAAGTCCTCCGTCAGAATGGGCGCGACGATCAAATTTATCACGATTCAAAGCCGCCGTCGCCGCGGCTTGATTGGCGCGGCCGATTCTCGCCTCGCATTAAGATCTCTAATTAGCCCCTGGCGCCGCGCATTTCTGCATGTGCGCGCCAGCCTGTCACTTTAAACAGTTGTGCGCGAAGTGGCTTTGGCTTTACCTTGCTGCCGGCTATTTCACTAGACTGCCAAAAGAGGAGCGCACATGAAGATCACCCGCAGAGATTTGCTGAAGACATCGGCGGCGATCGCCGCTCTGAGCGCCGTGCCTCATGTGGCCGAAGCGGCGGACGATCCGCTCCCAGCGTGGAATGACGGCTCAGCCAAACAAGCGATCCTTTCCTTCGTCAAAGACACGACCGATAAATCCAGTCCCAAATACGTCCAGCCCAAGGATCGCGTGGCCACGTTCGATCAAGACGGCACCCTTTGGACCGAGCACCCGTTGTACACCCAAGCCATGTTTGCGCTCGACCGTTTGGCGAAGCTCGCCCCGCAACATCCCGAATGGAAACAGACCGATCCCTTCAAGTCGGTAATCACCGGCGACCATGCGGCCATGGAAAAGTTCACCGAGAAAGATTGGATGGAGATTGTCGCCGTCACTCATGCCGGGATGGGCACCGAGGACTTTCTTACGCTCGTCAGGCAGTGGATCACCACCGCCAAGGCTCCGCGGTTTAACCGGCTGTACACCGATCTCATCTATCAGCCGATGCTCGAGGTAATGAAGCACCTGCGCGAAAAGGGCTACAGGACCTACATCGTTACCGGCGGCGGCCAGGAGTTCGTGCGCACTTACAGCGAGCGCGTCTACGGTGTCCCGCCCGAACAGGTCGTCGGATCCAGCATCGTCACCACCTACGTAAATACGAACGGCAACCCGGTGCTGATGCGCGAACCGAAGGCCTTCTTCGTTGACGATGGCCCCGGAAAAGCGATCGGCATCAATATGTTCATCGGCAAGCGGCCCTACGCCGCGTTCGGTAATACCGCTGGCGATCAGCAAATGCTGGAATGGACGCAGGCGGGCGATGGCGCGCGGCTAATGATGCTCGTTCATCATGATGACGGCATGCGCGAATACGCCTATGGCCCCGGCGGAGGACTGCCGGACACTCACGTGGGCACTTTTTCTGAGGCTCTACTGACTCAGGCGAATAAGAGCGGCTGGACCGTGATCAGCATGAAGGACGACTGGAAGCGCATCTACCCGTTCGAAAAGTAAGCCGACGGACTGTAGCCGTAGTAGGGTCGGCGGAACGCGCCGACCCCGTCCGGGACAAATTTAGGAGCCTGCTTTGATGTCCGTAACGTGGATCGTGTTGGTAGATTTGTCGAGAGTGCCCATCACCTTGACTTGGTCCCCCGCAAACGCCATGGGTTTCTGCTGATCATCAAGCTGATACACCATCTTGGACGCAGCATCGTACAAAACGAACTTAGCCCCGCCCTTCACGCAACCAAGAGTGCACGTCTTAGCGTCTTTTATGCCCGTATGCGCCTTCATCATCCCGTCATGGGAGCCCATTTTGGCGCAGGCGCTATCCATTATCTCGCCGCTATAGGTCATGTCTGCCGCCCGCGAAAAACCTACCGTCAGGAGTGTCAGCACCGCCAAACCCAAAATTCCCGGCCACATCTTCTTCATTAGCTTCTCCTTTTCCCTCGGGTGCTAGGAAGCCCGCCAATCCTTGTTGCCTGCCTTTATACTACAGCGAGGCACGAAAGTGTCCATCGGGCTTTGCCTGTATTTCCGTTGACCGGCAGCTAGCCGCCCCCCCCCAAATCCGGATACTGTCACTTTTGACAGTCCCGCGCCGCCTGATTCGTACTCATAATGCCCCGTACTAACTCGCACTTACGTTCGATCGATTGGTCGATCGGCTGTATGGACGAGGTTGCTGAAGGAACGAGGGAGCGATCATGAAAAGTGTCAGGAAGCTGCTGTCGGTGGCCTCGTGTTTCTTGCTGATCTGCGCGTCGTGCCAGAGTCTCTACGGTCAGGCAACGGCTTCCGATGTAGACACTAGCAATCCGACGGAAGGGGCTCCCTCCAGCGCGACCCAGCTGCAATCGTTGGTAGCGCCCATCGCGCTGTATCCCGATGCCTTGGTCGCCCAGATTCTGAGTGCCGCCACATACCCAGATCAGGTCGCCATCGCCGATTACTGGGTCGGGCAGAACAAAAGCCTCACCGGCAGCGCCTTGATGCAAGCCGTAGACAAACAATCCTGGGATCCCGCCGTGAAAGCGCTCACGCAGTTCCCCTCGGTACTCGACAACATGGCCATGAACCTATCCTGGACGTCCGCCCTGGGGGACGCCTTCCACAGCCAGCAGGCTGACGTGATGACCGCCATCCAGACGTTGCGCGCCAAAGCCAAGGCGGCCGGCAATCTTAAAACCACCCCTCAGATAAAGGTCGTGCAACAGTCGCCCCAGGTCATCGTCATTCAGCCGGCGGATCCCCAAATCGTCTACGTTCCGGAGTACAACCCAGCCATCATTTACGGGACTCCCTATGTGGTGCCCGGCTACACCACCGGCGACGTGGTCGCTGCGGGCATCATCGGATTTGGCGCCGGAATAGCCGTGGGCGCGATGATGAGCGGCGGATGCTGCGGCTGGGGGTATAGCGCCTGGAACTGCGGCTGGCACGGAACCGCGGTTGTCTATCACGGCGGCGCCTACTACGGCAACACCGCCTGGCACGGCGGATATTACGGCGGCGGCTATCACAATAGCTATGGCTACAACAATTCCTACAACAACTACAACCACTCCAACAGCTACAACAATTACAACCACAACGGTAACAACTACAGTCACAGCGGCAACACCTACAACAACGTGAACGTGAACAAGCAGAGTTCGAACTCCTGGGCAAACCACGACAGCAGCAGCTCCAACGCCTTCAGCGGCATGAGCAGCCACTCTGGCGGCGGATGGGGCGATTCCGGCGGTGGTGGGTGGGGCTCGCGAGCTGACAGCAGTCGCGGTTGGGGAAGCATGCGCTCCAGCGGGTGGGGCGGCGGTGGAGGAGGAGGCGGGTTCCGTGGTGGCGGCGGATTCGGTGGGCGGCGATGAGTCACTCAGCGTCCGAAGACGTTCGGCGATCAGCGCCAGAGGAAAATAGAATGCGCGGAGGAATCTGTATGTCGAGTCTAGCCCGAGGCCGCAGAGTTTTTCACTGCGCGCATCTGCGCGTGCTTGGCCCTTTTCGTTATGGCCGCGTCGCTGGGCGCTTGCCAGAAGGCGCAAACCACGCCGCCGGCGCCCGTGCAGCGGACCTTTGCCTCGCCGGCGGAGGCAGGCGCGGCGTTTCTGGACGCCGCCAAGTCCGGCGACCAGGCTGCGTTGCTAGCCGTCTTCGGCCCGGACGCCAAAGACGTCCTATTCTCGGGAGATGCCGTAAAAGATAAAAATAATCTCGAGGACTTCGTCGCGGCGTACGGCCAAATGAATCGCTGGAGAGAAATCAAGGCCGGCGGTGACATGCTCTACGTCGGCGCCGACAATTATCCCTTCCCCATACCCCTGGAGCAGAACCAGGCGGGCCAGTGGTCTTTCGATACCGCCGCCGGCAAGGATGAAATTCTGGCCCGCCGCATCGGCAGAGGCGAATTGACGGCCATCGCCGCCTGCACCGCTCTCGCCGACGCCCAAAAGCAATACTTTACCCAGGCCCACGATGGAGCGCCTGCGAAGCAATACGCTCAGAAATTTGTCAGTGACGAAGGAAAGCACAACGGATTGTACTGGCAGGCCGCTGACGGTCAGGCGCCGAGCCCTCTTGGCGGCCTGGGCGATTTCGCTAAAGCTTTGGGCTATACCAATAGCGGCGGCAAGCCTCAGCCCTTCAATGGATACCTGTTTCAAATTCTGACCAAGCAGGGAGCCTCGGCCAAGGGCGGCGCGAAAGACTTTATCGTCAATGGAAAAATGACCGGCGGCTTCGCCGTCCTTGCCTACCCCGCGCAATACCGGGACTCGGGAATCATGACGTTCATCGTCGGCAGCGACGGCGTGGTTTACCAAAAAGACCTGGGCGATAAGACCAGCGACGCCGCAACGGCCATCGTGGAATATGACCCAGGCGACGGCTGGAAACCGGCCCTATAATCTAGTTCGGGCCCAGTGACGAAACTCAGACCCACCAAAGATCTACTCGCCGCTTTTATCTGCGCGCTCGCCTTTTTCGCGCTGGCCATTCTCCCTGTGGCGAGTGCCAAGGCCGAGAAATTCCTGGTGACTTGGAAAAATCCCGCCTACTCCGGTCCGAAGCCTCGCCGCATTCTCGTAATCGGCATGAGCGAGAATCCCGAAATCCGCCTCGATTTCGAAGACGACCTTTCCGCTGCCATCACCGGTGACGGCCTCGAAGCAGTTCCCGGAAATTCCATCCTGCTCCGCACGGACTCCCCCGATCTGGACCCCGATTATCTCAAAGGACAGATTCGCGACTTCAAGATCGACGCCATGATCGTTTCGCGGCTCGTCAAAGTCGACAAGAAGACCACCTACGTGCCCGGCCACAGCTATGCCGTTCCCTACGGTTACTACCGCTCGTTCTACGGCTATTACGGCACGGTCTACCGCCAGGTCTATACGCCCGATTACTTGCGTGAAGATACGACCGTCCGCATCGAAACGAATTTCTATTCAGCCGGCACCGCCGATGGAGATCTCATCTGGACCGGCACCAGCGATTCATTCAATCCGAAATCGGCGCAAAAAGTGATCGATGGAGTCGTGAAGCTGATCGTGAAGGAACTGAAGAAGCAAAACCTGCTGTAGCGCGCCGCGCGAAGCCGAAACCGCGCTCGTATCCGAAAAACAAAAAAATTTAGCGGGTGAGTCTGTAAGCCGGATTCTGTCCGCCCCGCGCTCAAATTCGAGCGCATGGCGCGGCGATCATTCCTCTAGGTCCCGGATCGCTCCGGGACTCAAGCAGCCTACCCGAGGGTTACATGCGCCGGCTCTTGCGAGCCAAACGCAAACGGGCTGGGCCAGCCCTCCCCTCCTATTTGACCTTGCTCCGCGCGGGGTTTTCCGTGCCCCGAATGTTGCCACCCGGGCGGTGGGCTCTTACCCCACCTTTTCACCCTTACCAAATGTGCTCGACCGAAGAAGGCGGGCCAAAGGTTTTGCCTTGGGCCTGCCGCCGAGATCAAAGCTCACCGGCGGTTTAATTTTCTGTGGCACTTTCCGTAGCCGCGCCGCGAACCGCGCTTGCGCGCCGCTCGATGCGCAACCCCCTGGCGTTACCAGGCGCGCTGCCCTTCGCAGCCATCCCTTGCGGGCCCTGCTGCGACGGAGTCCGGACTTTCCTCCCGCCCCGAGCCGCCCACGCGGTTGCCCGTGTGGCCGTCCAGAGCCGGCGATCGCCCGACTCACCCGCTGCCGCAATTATATATCGCGTCGCTCGCGGGCACCTCTTGATTCGTGACGCTTTTGCCTTTGTAGCGGCCGCCTTTAGGCGGGCGTCTTTGCGTCTTTGCGTCTTTGCGTCTCTCTCCCTATAGCTTCTCCAATTCTTCCTTCGACAGGTCTTTGATGTGCGTGGCGATCCACCAACTGTAGCCGAAGGGATCCTTCACGCCGGACATGCGATCGCCGTAGGGCTGGTCGGCGGGCTCGCGGACGCTCGTGGCGCCGAGCGAGATGGCGCGCTTGTACATCGCGTCGCAATCGTCCGTGTAGATCATCATGGTGATGGGCGAGCCGCCGAAGTGCGCGGGGGCGTAGGCGTCCGACTGCGGAGATTGGTCCGCCATCATGATGACGGAGTCGCCGATCTGGATTTCGGCGTGGCCCAGGCGCCCGTCCGGCGCCTTCATGCGCATGCGCTCGGTGGCGCCAAACGCATCCTTGTAGAAATCGATGGCCCGCGCCGCGCCGTCGAAAATCAGGTACGCCTGCACGCTGTGGTATCCCTCAGGAACGGTTTTGGTCACTGGAAGTACCTCCGCGCGAAATTGCGCGCCACAAACAGCCCGAGATATTGTCGGGTAGACGTGGCGCCGATCGTTTGTTTTGAGTCAGTTAGGTGGAATTCTACCTTGTTCACATTGTCGGGTAGGCTTGTAGCGCTGGAAAACCAAGGTGCGCCGAGAGACCGACCCGCGAGGGTAGAAGGGGTCGGAATAGAGTTCCGGGCTGGTTCGACCCCGGTCTTTTGTTTTGAACGAGTTACATGGGGGTGAGTCCGAAACGTCGTTCCGGGCTGGGTCGAAGGTGTTCGGCCTGAATTTCGTGCAGGACAAGGAGGCGCGGAGGCCAAAAGGCAGGTAACGGGGGCGGGCACACGGGGCCGTGCGGGGCTGATCCCCGCCCGGCCCGGCGCCACGTTCCTTTTGTCCACCAAACGCTCTTCCACCTAAGCTCTCCTCGGAAGAGGCGGTTCCCGCCTCTCCGGCGCCCGGACTGCGGGCACTCAAGCGCAGGGTGCGCCTGGGAGGGGAGAAAAGCAATATCAAAGGCCTGTGGAGATTTTGGAGACGCGCAGCAATATACAATATATTGTATATTGATAACCATGAAGAAAGCGGCTGGCAAGGCAGCATACGTATCGCGCAGGAACGTATTCGACGACCTGGGTTTTCCGCCGGAAAAGGCGGCAGCGCTAAAGTTCAAGGCAGAGCTGTACGACGCGATCCTGAAGTTCGCGAAGAAGTATTCGCAGAAAGAACTGCAGAAGATTTTAGGGGAACCGCAACCACGAGTGAGCGAACTGGTCAACGGAAAGATCTCCAACAAGAGCGTCGACAAGCTGCTTCAGTACGCCGACCGCTTGGGCATTGAAGTCCAGGCGCGGTTCATGCCGAGCCATAAAAACATCAAGCCACGCGCTTTATTGCGTTCGCTTTCTTAAAGGCTGTCTCAACCTTTGATATGAGAGAAAGACAGTCGTCGGCTGGGAGTACCGGATGATGAACTCGCGGAGGAAATTCATCATACGTTCGCCCGCCAAGCTTTCGGCCTGTGACTGATTTACGAACACCACCCCATTGTTTGAAGAAGAAGGGCACTTCGGCCCCCTTGCACTGGTCCCGCATAGAAACGACCCACTCTTTCTTCATCGGTCTCGCACCTGGCCCGCTCTCGCCACCAACGATTACCCAATCCAGGCCATCCAGATTCACCTCTCCCAAGTCCTCCAGTAGTGGCTCGACCGAGAGAAACCGAACCGCAGCGCGGGTCCTTTGTAGATCCCTAACCCGCGGAAGACCGTATTTTCGATCTTCGACACTCACACCCCACCAAATATGCGGCTGATCGGCAGCGAAGTTCAGTTTCGAAGCTAGCAGATGCTGCAGGCGTTCAGAGCGTTTGGTGAGTACCTGATAGGTATGCCACCTCGCGGCCACCATGACTTCGGCTACCCCACAAATGTAGTCCTCGGGTACCGCGTCATGGAATAGATCGCTCATAGAATTTACAAAAATCATCTTCGGACAACGCCACCGCAGAGGCTCGCCGAGTTTTTCCGGAACCATGCGGAGGTCGAACCCCTGTTCGTACGGGTGGTTCTTGACACCTCGAAAGCGCTCCGCAAACGTTTCCGCGTAGCAATGCTTGCAACCCGGACTGATCTTCGTGCAGCCTCTGACCGGGTTCCAAGTCGCGTCTGTCCATTCAATTCCCGATTGAATGCTCATTTACGAACTCTCCTTGGAAACATGACAACGACCTGGTCGCCGAATGTAACTTGGCCACGCCTGTTCGGTCTATTGTCGGCGCTCGGAGCCGCCTCAATCTTTCCAACGGCTTCGAGATTAGTTAACGCCTTCTTATAATTCCCTTTGACGTATGGTTTGCCAACACTGTGTTTTGCATATATAGCCCCCATCGTCAATTTCTGCCCGCCAAAGGAGTCTAGGAGGCTATCCTCCAAATCATCCAGTGGTCTCGATAGAGCGAACAGTAGGGGAAATTTCTTGGACGCGGGCGAGTACTCAAAAGATGGACCCCTTGTTCGTGCTCCGAGCTCTCGCGGGCCATGATGTCCTTCATGATCTCGTATCCCTTAAAGTGCTTGGTCGCGAAGATCAGATGATGCGTCGTCCTGGTACCCACCTCATTTTTGAACGTGAAAGGCAGAACATATGTTGCCCCCGATTTCTTAGTGCTTCTGACAATTGTTCGATGATGAGGAACTCTCTTTCGTCAGGCCGCAGCCCTGCTATTTTTTCTCGGATGCTTTCTGTCCGTTCTTCGCCAAAGAGATCGTTCATATGCTCACGCACGAACTCGTTATTCAGGCCTGCATTCACGCGATTGTAATTAAAGAAGAAAACACAATCGCAGCCCCAATTCCGTAGCACGGAATTTATTAGTGCGAGCGACAGCCCTTTGTAACCCCAAGGGTCAACGAATAGTAATGTGGGAACCAACTCTATCTGTCGAAAATTCTCGACAATCGCTTGTCCTACCTCTTCGTTTTTGACCTGCGGACGATACTTCAGGGTTCCGATGCCAGGAATGGAGTCGATCGTTTCTCGAAGCGATTCGGCATTAGCTTGATCTTTATCGTTGAAAAGTGTGACAAGCATTTGCCGAAGATCGGGATCTTGTATAGCCTCCTGCAGCACGATGACCGGAGTTGAGGAACTGCCGTCAGCGTAGCGGCCTGGTCCGGCAAATAGGCCCACATATGCAATCCGCCCCTCTCGAGTCTTTGCCAATGGGATGATAACTTTCGCCCAAGCTCGAAAATACTTGGCTACAATGCTCGATTTGACTCGAGATTGCTCTCGCAATTCATCGAAAAATGAAGTCTCGGACATGGACTTGCTTGCGGTAAGACGAGGGCCCACTTTCTTCAACTCCGCACATCTTCGCCTTTTGTTCACTGGGTGTCAATATCAGAGTTCTTCAGATGACATTCGGTGGACACTGCGAGCCGGACAGCGTGGATTCGACGGTTACGTTGCAGCGACGTCAAGCCATCGAGCTACCTAAGGAAGGGATGCAGCGCCCAGCAACCAAAGAAGGCGGCGAAAATAGATCCCTCACCTGTGGATTCGGGACGACGGGCGGTGGTTAGCCAGGGCCGGGCACGGCATGCCGTGGCCCTACGAAACCGACGAGCGAAGGCTGCCGGGCTGAAGACCCCGGCGCTACGTTGAAACCTTGCGACGAGAACGGCAGGCCCGCCTACAAAGCGAGGCGGCCTCTACAAAGGCAAGACTAACGTGCGCTGAGGAGCTTTTCGAATCCGGGTTCGTCGAGGATGGGGACGCCTAGGGACTTGGCTTTGTCGAACTTGGAACCGGGGTCGGCGCCTACTACCACGTAGCTGGTTTTCTTGCTGACCGAGGAGCCGGCTTTGCCTCCGTGGGAGGCTACGAGGGCTTCGGCCTCTTCGCGCGAGCGTCCGGAGGGTAGCGTGCCGGTGAAGACGAAGGTAAGGCCCGTCGAACTTCGAGCTTTTGGGCTTGGCGCGCTCTTCCTTCATGTTCACGCCGACGGCGCGGAGATGGTCGATGAGCTTGCGGTTGGCGGGCTCGGAGAAAAACGCGCGGACGCCCTGCGCGATTTTCGGGCCGACCTCGGTGACCTCGATCAACTCCTCTTCGGAGGCGTCGGCGAGAGAATCCATTGACCCGAAGTGCGCGGCGAGCAGCTGCGCGGTGCGCTCCCCCACGAACGGAATGCCGATGGCGTAGATGAGGCGCGCGAGGCTGTTCTTCTTGCTGGCGGCGATTTCGTCCACCAGATTTTGCGCGGATTTTTCGGCCATGCGCTCGAGGCCGGCGAGCGTATCGAGCTTCAGCTTGTAGAGATCGGCGAAATCGTGCACCAGGTCGTGCTCGATGAGCTGGTCGACGATTTTGTCTCCCAGGCCGTCGATGTTCATGGCGTGGCGCCCGGCGAAATGCAGGATGGACTCGCGGCGGCGCGCCGGGCAGGAGACGTTCACGCAGCGGTAGGCGACTTCGCCCTCGGCGCGGTAAATTTTCTCGCCGCACACCGGGCACTTATTCGGCATCACCACGGGTTTCTCTTCCGCTCCGTGCTTGACGACTTTCAGGACGTGCGGGATCACCTCGCCCGCGCGCTCGACCAGCACCGTATCGCCCACGTGTATATCGAGGCGCGCGACTTCGTCCATGTTGTGCAGCGTGGATTTCACCACCGTCACCCCGCCGATCTGTACCGGCTCGAAAACCGCGAACGGAGTGACCACTCCGGTGCGTCCCACGCTGAAAAGGATGTCGCGAACCAGCGTGGTCTCCTGATGCGCGGGATATTTATAGGCGATGGCCCAGCGCGGCGCCTTGGAGGTGAATCCCATTTCGTTTTGCAGCGAGATTTCGTCGACCTTCACGACGATGCCGTCGATGTCGTAGGGGATTTTTTCGCGCTTGGCGTCCCAGGCTGTGATGTAGCGCTCGACTTCGGGAAGCGTGTGGAGGAGCTTCCAATCCTCGCGAGCCTTGAAGCGCATGGCGGTGAGCGCCTCGTGAACTTCGGAGAGGCGCTTTTTCGCGGCGCGGCCGCCGACGAGCAGGTAGTAGGGGAAAAATTCCAGGCGGCGCGAAGCGGTGATTCTGGAGTCGAGCATGCGCACGGCGCCGGCTGCGGCGTTGCGCGGATTGGCGAAAATCTTGCCGCCCTGCTCCTCCTGCTGGGCGTTGAGGGCTTGAAAGGCTTTGCGGGTCATCACCACTTCGCCGCGGACTTCGAAGTCGGCGGCGACGCCGGCTTTTTTCAGCAGCGCGAGGTCGATGGACAGCGGAATCGAGCGAATGGTGCGGACGTTCGGCGTGACTTCTTCGCCGGTGGTGCCGTCTCCGCGGGTGACGCCGCGCGCGAGAATTCCCTTCTCGTACTGCAGCGAGAGGCTGAGGCCGTCGAATTTGTGCTCGACGATGTAGTCCACTTTTTCGCGGCCGGTGAGCTCGCGCACGCGGCGGTCGAATTCGCCGAGAGCCTCGAAGGAGAAGGCGTTATCGAGGCTGACCATCGGCGTGGTGTGGCGCACCTGCGTGAATCCTTCGCGGGGCGCGCCGCCGACGCGCTGCGTGGGCGAATCGGATGTGCGGAGCTTGGGATTTTCTTCTTCGAGCTTCTTGAGCCGCTGCATGAGCTTGTCGAAGGCGGCGTCTGAGATTTCGGGATCGTCGAGGACGTAGTATTGGTATTCGTGATGGCGAAGTTCCTTGCGGAGACGCTCGACCTCTTGAGTGGCGCTGCGATTTCCGGCCATGGAACCTCGGCGAGATGAGATGCGATCGATAGAAAATTCCCCGCTATTATACAATGCGCGTTTGATTTGAGCGGCGCGCGGGTGGCGTTTAGACGACAGGACGGAACCGGAATTCGATGACGCACAAGATCAAGGATGCGCTGCTGATCTACAACCCGACGAGCGGCGGGCGGCAGGCATCGGCGCGTGGGCGAGATCGAGCGGGCGGTCGAGATCCTGAGCGAGGCGGGGATCGAGACGCAGCTCGCGCCGACGACGGCTCGGGCGAGCGCGACTGTGATGGCGCGGCAGGCGGTGGAGGAGCGGCGCGGCATGGTGATCGCGTGCGGCGGCGACGGGACGATCAATGAGATTGTGAACGGCCTCGCGTGCAGCAACGTGCCTATGGCGCTGCTGCCGGCGGGGACGGCGAATATTCTGGCGAAAGAGCTGGGCGTGCCGTGGGATATTCCGGACGCGGCGGCGTTGATTCCGAACGGCGAGGTGCGGCGCATCGCGCTGGGCCTGGCGGTGCCGATGAACGGCAACCATTCCGAGGCGATGCCGGCGAACGGGCGATATTTTCTTTCGGTGGCGGGCGCCGGGCCGGATGGGGCCATCGTGAACGGCGTGGACGAAGGGCTGAAGAAAAGCGCCGGGATTTTTGCGTATTGGGTCGAGGGCATGCGGCAACTTTTTGGCTACAGCTTTCCGGAAATGCGCGTGCTTTCGAGCGGCCGGGAACACAAGGCCACGATCATCGTTGTGGGCCGCACCGCGCATTACGGCGGCCCGTTCAAGATCACGACCGGCGCGAGCCTGTTTGAGCCTTCCTTCGAGTGTCTGACCAATTCCAAGCGCAGCCGCGTGTCATACATGATGTGCCTGCCGGCGCTTTGGATGGGCCGGCTGCGCAGCCTCGACGGAATCGAAGCGTGGAAGTCCACCGAAACGGTCTGCGAGCAGGCCGGGAGCGAGCCGGTCTTTGCCCAAGTCGACGGCGAGCCGGTCGGACGCTTGCCGATGGCGTTTCGCATTGTGCCGGACGCGCTTTCGATCGTCGCGCCGGCCTCCCCGGCCTCCACAGCCTCACAGTAGCGCTTCAAAAGGTGCCGCCGGCCCCTCAAAAATGCTTAAATGATCTCGTTTTTGATGATTGTGCTGCGGCTTTTTTGCCGGTCGTATCCCTGGAAAATCGTGGAACCCTTCACACACGCTCTGGCGTCACTGGGCATCGCGCGAGCCGGACAGCGGCGCTTGCCGCGGTTTGGGACGGCTATGCTCATCGTGTCGGGCGTCGTCTCGGACGTCGACTACGCGAGCTACTTCGGCGGCGCGAGCGCTTTTCTGCGGCTGCATCGCGCGGCGTTGCATTCAGTCGCGGGCGGCGCAGTGGCGGCGTGCGTGCTGGCCGGCGTTTTCTGCGCGCTGGACAAAAAAATCCCCGCGAAGATTGACGCGCGCAAGCGGTTTGCTCCACTCGCGTTTCGAACGGCGGCGGTGGTGTGCGCGGTGGGGATTCTGGGACACGTGCTGCTGGACATCGTGAGCGGCGTAGGCGTGCAGCTCCTGTGGCCGTTCTACACGCGGTGGTTCGGCTGGCCGCTCGCGGCGGAGCTCGATCTGTGGATCTTGGTGCTGCTCTGCGTGGGGATGCTGTTGCCGCTCCTTTTCAAATTGGTGAACGAAGAGGTCGGCGACCGCAACAAAGGGAGCGGCAGGCGCGGCGCGGCGATCACGCTGGTGCTGCTGGCGGGATATTTTGCGGCGCGAGCAACTTTTCGATCGCAGGCGATCGACGCGCTGTTGTCGCGCGAGTATCGCGGGGAGATTCCGCTCGCGGCCGGGGCTTTTCCTGCGGCGTCGAATCCGCTCCAGTGGCGGGGCCTGGCGGCGACCGACAACACGATCGAAGAGACGGAAGTGACGGCGGGCAGCGCTGCGGATTTCGATATCGAGCGCACGCTGACGCATTACAAGCCGGGCGATTCGCCGGCGCTGGACGCGGCCGAAAATACGGCGGCGGCGCGGCGATTTTTGCGTTACGCGAAGTTCCCGTTGGCCTCGGTGGCGCGGCGCGAGGCGGGATATCGCGTGGAGATACGCGACATGCGGTTTCCGTCAGGCGACACCGGAGCGGACAATATTGTGGTGCGCGTGGATTTGGATAGCGGGGCGCAGGTGACCGAGCAGGGATTGCGGTTTGCGTCGGAGGCAAATCCGTAGTGAATTTTCGTGCGCTGCCTCGCAAGAACAAAAACAAACCCGCCCGCATGAAGGCGGCCGCTACAAAGGCTAAACCCCGGCTATCCTCAAGGTGTCAGGCATCTCAGAACGAGTTTTCGCACGACGAACATAAGTAGCCATGGCCGGGCACGGCATGCCGTGCCCCTACGAGAAAATGCGAGCGGCGCGTTCGCGCAGCGGATTGAGACGGGTTTGCTCGAGGGCATCGCGATAGAACAGGTTGTAGGTGTCAAACGGAATCAACCGGCCATCCGGATGAACGATGTGGATACAAGTCTTCTTCACAGAACGAACGTCGAAGGAGTATGCGTCGATGAATTGGACGATCAACACGCGGAAAATGTTGGCATAGCCTAACTCCGACGGAACGGCAACCTGGGGCAGGCAACACAGGAGGTCGCGCAGCGTGCGGGCTCCGGACTCGGGGGAATGATTGGTGGCGAAAAGCTTGAACACGCCATCGCGAACAGCAGGGTCCTGCTCGTAGAGGATTGTGTTGCGGCCCCCATTAATGAGCACTTGAGGATCGACCAAACCGGTCAGTGGAACGACGCGCCCATCGATTTTCAAAGCGTACGCCATCGCAAGACTGTCGGGATGGCACGGAACTGGAATCACGTCTTCGGGCCGGAAAACCGCCGTCTGCTCCAAGATCTTGCGCCGCACTTCGGTCAGAGTGAGCCGGTCGGAGGCCGGATTGAAATGTTCGAGGCGCCCGGCGGCTTGAATGGGCTGGAAGGTCACGCCACGAACGCACTTCTGGGTCAAAGCGAAATCGATAATGCGGCCGACCTCGTTGTCGTTGAGCCCCTTCTTTAGGGTTACGACGAGAGTGGTCGAAATTTCGTAACGGTTTAGATTGGCAAGGGCTTCCTCCCGCACGGCACGGAGATCGGCGCCGCGGAGTTCGAGCAACGCGTTTTTCTCGAAAGAGTCGAACTGCAGATAGACTTCGAAATCCGGCATGTAGGAAGCGAGGCGCGCCACGAATTCCGGCTCGCGAGCGAGGCGGATGCCATTGGTATTGACCATCAGGTGCCGGATGGGTCTGGCCTTGGCCAAATCGAGGACCGCGAAAAAGTCCGGGTGCAGAGTGGGCTCACCACCCGAAATCTGGACTACGTCGGGCTGGCCTTCGTTGCGGACTACGGCGTCCAGCATCGATTCGATGTGGCGCAGGGAGCGAAATTCTTGGCGCGTGGGCCCACTCTCGGCGTAGCAGACGGGGCAACGGAGATTGCAAGCGTCGCAAATCTCGATAAGTGATAGGCAGGAGTGCTGCTGATGATCCGCGCACAGCCCACAATCGTAGGGGCAGCCCCATTTCACGAGAGTATTAAAAATCTGGGGCATCTCGGGCGGCTTAATGAAAACTTCGCGAGAGCGGCGATAGTAATCGACGTCATCCGCCATGAGAATTTTCTCATGGCCATGCTGAGGACATTGTTTCAGCAGAAAGACATTGCCGTCTTCAAAAACGATCTTTCCCTCGATTTTGCTGTAACAGGTGGAACAGATGGAGACCGCGACATCATAGAAAAGGTAGGGTCGCACGCGATCGGTCACTGCATTCTCCTCAGCACGGCTTGCCACTTCACCAAGAAAAGCAGCTCAAGGAAGCGAACGGTCACCGGAGACGAGAGCGACGATCAGCAAGACGAACCCCGCGATCGCGGCGACTACGCCCGCCAGAAAGCCCGCGGCAAAAAGATTCACGAGCGTATTCGCGGTACTGCTACTTCTCGCGTTGCCACTGATTCCGTTCAGGAACGCCGCGCAGGAAGACAGCCCGAGAACAATACCACCGACAAAGATCAGAAGCGCCTGCCACCACTTTGGAAACTTCTGTTTGCCGGCGTTTGTCATGATTGTCCTAGTGATAGCCGCGTTCTATTGGGGGCGACCCTATCATGTTCGAGTGGCACTGCCCGATGGTATCTCTTCGACAGGATCGACTGGCGACGCTATGCTGCCGACTATCCAACGGTGAATATCCGGCCCGTAGTAGGCAAGCATAACGACGCAAGCCAACTGAATACTGGAAAGTCCTGCGAAGCGAATCTCGGGCTTCAGGAAGTCGATTGCCAATCGCCAAGAAAAGTAGGACACCATGAAAACCCGAAAAACATCGCCCGACCTGTGGGGACGCATGAGCATTCGCAACAAGAAAACGAAAAGACATAGGCTGAAGATCGATTCGTAGAGCTGGGTCGGGTGCCGCGACACTCCGTCGCCAAAATCGATTCCCCACGGCAACGAAGTAGTGACGCCGTAAGTATTGTCCGCCAAGCCGGTCAGGAAGCATCCCACACGGCCGATGGCGATTCCCAGGGCGAGCGAGGGAGCCAATAGATCGCCCGTCGCGTGGCGCTCGCCGATAAGGCTCTTCATGGCTTCGACCGCGAGTAGCCCGCCGATGAGAGCACCGACAAGCGTCTTGCCGCTCAGAAGATAAAGCGTGTCATGCCGGTGCACGGAGGTGAGCCGAGGATCTTCAAACCAAAACAGAATCTTACTGCCCAGCGCTGCGCCGAAGACGGCCGCAGCCGTCACCGACCAGCGGGAAGAATCTGAAATCGGGTCCTTGGTGCGAGACCGGAGCCGGAGGAACAGGGTGATGCCAGCGACATAGGCAAGGTCTTCAAAAACGGGGTGCGGGTCCAGCAGCAGCGGCCCGACGTGAAGATAGGAAGGAAAGTGAATTTTCGTTCCCTCTCGGAGGTCCTTCGCACATTTCTCATGCGATCGTAACGGCCTCGATATTCGAGCGCCCGTTGGTCTGGCGAATCATACGCAATGGTTGGGAATGATGCAATTCGCTGCTGAAGGGAGACTCGGTGGCGAGCAGGGATTGCGGTTTGCGTCGGAGGCAAACCCGTAGCGAATTTCCGTGCGCATCCCCGAAAGAAAAGAGAAAACCCGCCCGCCTCCCTCGGCACGCTCGGAACAAGTTCAGGGGGCCGCTACAAAGACAAAACCCCGGAGCTCCTCGAAGCGTCAGGCGCCTCCGAAAGAGTTTTCGCGTGGCGAATATTGGTAGCTGAGGACAGGCACGGCATGCCGTGCCCTACGGGAGAAGCAAGCGGCGTCGACTATGAAGCGGGCGAGGAATGGCGGAAGAAAAGGCGATTGACGAGGAAGAGGACGAGGAACAGGGCGAGGACGCCGAGCGCGAAGGCGGCTTTGTGCGCGATGAGGAGCACGAGCACGGCGTCTCCGTAGCGCACGGCGAGAATGCCTTCAAGTCCGTAGCGGATGCTACGCGCCAGGAGCAGGGCTAGAACGAAGGTGCGCAGCGGAACCTGAAACACTCCTTCGGCGAGGACAAATACTTTGAAGGGAAAAGGCGGCGGGAGAACTCCCGGGATAAAAGCGCTCAAGAATGCGTGGCTCTGCACCCAGCGTTTAGCGTGCTCGGCACGTCCGCGGGCGTGACGATGGAAGAAGGCTTCGCCGCCCTTTTTTGCCAGCCAGTAAATCCAGATACATCCGGCGAGTGAGCCGAGTGCAGCCATGGCGCAGTAATAAGGCATGCGCGCGGGGCGCTGGATGGAGCTTTCGATTACGAGCGCATCTATGACCAGCGGGAACGAGAGTACCGAGGAGTCGAAGAACGCGACCACGAATATTCCGCCACCGCCGAGTACGGCGAGCAGGTGCGCGAGCCAGTGCGGTAGTTTGATGGGAGCGGCCATTCGCAGATTTCGATTCGAGCGCGCGATTGTAGCATGTGGCTGAAGAGCGAGAGCGAAGACCGACCCGTCGCAGAGAAGTGCCAGATGGGCACGCCGTGTCCGTAAAGCAGAACCCTCCGTATCTCTCTTCGATGTCGCTCCCGGCGACGCTTTCACACGAAGAGAGATTCCTCGGGCAAAGCCCTCGGAATGACACAAGAACAACAGCGGGTGCCCACCTGCCCTGCCGAACAAGATGCGGCAAATGGGGCAACCCGAAGGGCGCGAGCGCGGGCTTGCAAGCTGAGTGAGTGCGAAGCTGCGCGTGTTACGTGCACAGGCCCGCCGCGGCGGGTGCCTGTGCCACGACAACCAATGCGAAAGGCGAAAACCCACCTGTCGCACAAAGCGCGGCAGATGGGGCACCCGAAAAGTCAGAGGATAAGCTCGGAAGAGACTCCTAGTTGATGGCTAATAACTCTGCGCTGTTACGCGCACAGGCCCGCCGCGGCGGGTGCCTGTGCCACAAAAGCGACCCGAAAGATCAAAGGCCAAGTCCTTACGGCTGTGCTTCGACGAACTCCAGGCGGTTGCCCCAGGGATCTTGGGTGTAGAAGCGGCGAGTGTCCGGCAAGTTGTCGTCCTCGACGACAGGGACGCCCCGCGCCAACAGGGCTTCGCGCAATTTTTCCAGGTTCGCGACGGCGAAGGCCGGGTGCGCCTTGCGCGCGGGATGGAAATCATATTCCACGCCGACGTGCAGTTGGTGCTTGCCGCATTGGAACCAGCAGCCTCCACGGACGCGCAGCGCGGCTGGCTTCACCAGCTCTTCCATGCCTAGAATCGCGCCGTAGAACTCTCTGGCGGCAGTTTCGCAGTCTGGGGGCGCGGCGATCTGCACGTGATCGATGGAGGCGACGCGAAAGCTCATATGTTCAGGGTACCACGGGAGAAAATTGCGAGTCGCCGCAAGCGCAGGGAAAACCCACCTGCAAGCGAACGCCCCTCCGGGGCCGGGGCATTTGCCGCACTGCAAAAGCAGACCCCTCAGGGAGGGCGAAGACCCACCTGTCGCACAAAACGCGACAGATGGGCACCCGGAAAGTCACAGGCCCGAGCGCACAGGCCCGCTGCGGCGGGTGCTGTGCCACACAATCAATGCGAAAGGCGAAGACCCACCTGTCGCACAAGACGCGACAGATGGGGCACCCGGAAAGTCAAAGGCTCAAGCGCACAGGCCCGCTGCGGCGGGTGCCTGTGCCACACAATCAATGCGAAAGGCGAAGACCCACCTGTCGCACAAGACGCGACAGATGGGGCACCCGGAAAGCCAAAGGCTCAAGCGCACAGGCCCGCCGCGGCGGGTGCCTGTGCCACACAACCAATGCAAAAGGCGAAGACCCACCTGTCACACAAGACGCGACAGATGGGGCGCCCGGAAAGCCAAAGGCTCAGAGGCACAGGACTGCCTGCGCCACAAAACAATTGCGGAGGGCAAAGTGAGCCGCTACCATTCGCGCGCGGTGGAACAAAATGGCGATTCAGAGGGAGGGCAATTTGTGATGGTGGAGCGACGCTGGGTTTATTCGGCTCTGGTTTCGATGGCCTGCTTCGGATTGATGCTCGCGTTCTGTATACCGAGGGCGAGTGACGCGGACTCCCGACCGGCGGCCGCGGTGCGAACGGCGAAATGCACGGTAGACATCGCGAGCGGGAAGGAATCCGACTGCACACTCATTAAAGCGAAGGACGAGTGGATTCTTTGGATGAATTCTTCTTCGAAGACCCGTTCGGTCCATTTCAAGCCGGACGACAACCCGTTTACAGAGAATAGTTGCTGGAATGTAGAGCCGGGCGCGCGGGCGAGGTCCGGACCGATTGCGTTGAGCGCCGCTGCAAAGACGTACGTCTCCTATACGTCAGACCTACCTTGTGGCTCGAACCCACCGTCGGATGGCGACGGCAGTGCAAAGGTGATCGTGCAGTAAAGCGACTGCCTGCACGTATAGACACCAAGACCCACCTGTCGCACAAGACGCGACAGATGGGGCACCCGGAAAGTCAAAAGCTCAGGCGCACAGGCCCGCCGCGGCGGGTGCCTGTGCCACAACAACCAAAGCGAAAAGCGAAGACCCACCTGTCGCACAAGACGCGTCAGATGGGGCACCCGAAAGACCAAAAGCTACAACCTTATTGGCGAGTTCGCACGCGGCTGGGACACTCGCGCGTACCGCTCGCGGGCGTGTGATATAACTTTCTTGACACTCCCCTCCTAAAACAATCACAAGCGAAAGGAACATCACTTGACTCGATTTCAAACTATGCAAAAGGTCTTTTGCTACGCAATCATGGGTGCGCTGCTGTTGAGCTGCGTCGCGCAGTCCGCACAAGCTTGCACAGGCATCGTTCTCACCGCCGCGGACGGCACGGTGGTCCACGCGCGGACACTGGAATTCGCCATCGATCTCCATTCCGATGTGATTATGGTTCCGCGCGGATACGCGCGGGTGGGAACGACTCCCGACGGAAAAGAAGGGCTCAAGTGGAAGTCGAAATACGCCACCGTGGGAGCCAATGGACTTGGAATGCCAGTCATATTCGACGGGGTGAACGAAAAAGGACTGGCTGCCGGGCTGTTCTACTTTCCAACGTCCGCGGGATACATGCCCTACGCGGCAGGAGATGCGGGCAAGACGATTGCCCCGTGGGAACTCGGCTCGTGGATGCTTGAGAATTTCGCGAACGTCGAGGAAGTGAAAGCAAACCTCGGCAAAATCGTGGTGCCAGCGGTGGTGTATGGAGGATGGGGCTTCGCTCCCGAGGTGCATTTCATCGCGAGCGACGCAACCGGCAAGAGCATCGTGATCGAGTTTGTCGGCGGCAAGCTGAATGTCTACGACGACCCGCTGGGCGTGATCACCAACACACCAACGTTCGACTGGCAGATGACCAATCTGCGCAACTACGTGAACTTCTCCATGACCAACGTGCCGCCGGTGACGCTGGGATCAGTGAAGCTGCTGCCGACCGGACAGGGATCGGGAATGCTGGGGCTGCCCGGAGACTTCACACCGCCATCGCGTTTCGTGCGGGCGGTTGCGTTCAGCCAATCGGTGTTTCAAGGAAAGACCGGAGACGATGCCGTGCTGGAGGCATTTCACGTCCTAAACCAATTCGACATTCCCAAGGGCGCTGCGCGTGAAGAGAAAGACGAGCACGGCAACGTCCACGCCGATTATACGATTTGGACCGCGGCCAGCGATCTGAGGGCCAAGCGGTTCTACTTCCGCACTTACGAGAACAGCCAGATCCGGATGGTGGACCTGATGAAGATGAATCTGGACGGAAAGGACATCGTGACAATTTCGATGAAGGGCGAGGAGGTTGTTAAGTCACTGACCCCGTAACCGGCCATCGCAAGGTCAGAGGCTGCGGGCTATCGGTTGACCGCTTGCCCATGCTACGTGCACAGGCAGGAGTGCCTGTGCCACAAGAGCAATTCGGAATGGCAAGCTGAGTTGAATCGGGTGCGAGGCCGGGCAGTCACGGGATGAGGGCGAAGACCCACCTGTCGCATAAGACGCGACAGATGGGGCACCCGAAAAATCACTATAGCTTGTCTAGCCTGCCAGCACAGGCCCGCCGCGGCGGGTGCCTGTGCCACAAAAGCGATTGCGACTGGCAAGCTGAGTTGAATCGCGTGCGAGGCCGGGCAGTCACGGGATGAGGGCGAAGACCCACCTGTCGCACAAGACGCGGCAGATGGGGCACCCGAAAAATCCAAGGCAAGCGCAGATGATCGGCACACTATAGCTTGTCTAGCCTACCAGCACAGGCCCGCCGCGGCGGGTGCCTGTGCCACAAAACCGATCCGAAAGATCAAAAGCGGGCGCAGCAAGCAGCGCCCCTACGAAGAACGCGTTTCGCATTCTGCTGGCGCAAATTGCCGAATCGGAATGGGTCGGCTAGAATCACTGCTTGGACTCCTCTCACCTCACTTCCTCATTGGTTGCGGATCTAAACGAGAAACAGCGCGAGGCCGTGCTGGCGACGGAAGGCCCGGTGCTGGTGCTGGCAGGCGCGGGCACGGGCAAGACGCGCGTGATCACCTATCGCGTGGCGCACCTGATCGAAATGGGCGTGCCGCCGGGCGCGATCCTCGCGGTCACGTTCACGAATAAAGCCGCGGGCGTGATGAAAGATCGCATCGGCGGAGCTTGCTGCGCGCGACCGGCCGCGACGGCCTCGGGCATATGGGTTTCGACGTTTCATTCTTTCTGCGCGCGATTGCTGCGGCGCGAATTCCGGCATCTCGGACTGCCGCGCGATTTCGCTATCTACGATGACGACGACCAGAACGCGGCAGTGAAGCGCGCGATGCTGCAGCTGGGCCTCTCTACCGAAGACTATCCGCCGCGCAGCGTGCGCAGCCAGATCAGCCACGCGAAAAATCACGGCATCACGCCGAAGATATGGAATCCGATGCGCAGGGGGCGCACGACCGCGACCGCCAGGATGTGGCGAAGATTTTCCGCGCATATGAGGAAATCCTGCACAAGGCTGCGGCGCGTGGATTTCGACGATCTGCTGCTGCGGGCCGTGCAACTGCTGCGCGAACATGCGGACGCGCGGGCGCGTGGAGCGCGCGATTCCAATATCTGATGGTCGATGAATTCCAGGACACCAACCGCGCGCAAGAAGAGCTGGTCGAGCTGCTGGCCGGCACGCGCAAGAACCTCTGCGTGGTCGGAGACGAGGATCAGTCGATCTACGGCTGGCGCGGGGCGCGCGCGGGCAACTTGAAACGATTTACGGAGCATTTTTCCGGCGTGCGAATTATTCGGCTGGAAGAAAACTACCGGTCGACGCAGACGATTCTGGACGCGGCGGCTGCGGTGGTGAAAAACAACACCGATCGTCTGGGCAAAACGCTGCAGGCGACGCTGGGCGCAGGCAGCCCGCTGCGATTTTACGAAGCGCGCGACTCGATGTCGCGGAAGCCGAATTTGTGGGCGGCGAGCTGGCGGCGTTTCTGCGGGAGACTCCGAGGCTCGCACGTGGCGGTGCTGTATCGCACGGGATCGCAATCGCGCGCGTTCGAAGAAGTGCTGCGGCGCTTCGACGTGCGGCTATCGCGTGGTGGGCGGATTCAGCTTCTACGAGCGCGCCGAGGTGCGCAACGCGCTGGCCTACGTGCGGCTGCTGTTTCATCCTGAGGACGATGTGGCGCTGCTGCGCGTGCTGAATGTGCCGACGCGCGGAATCGGCGCGACAACGGTGGCAACGCTGGAGTCGCACGCCAAGGAAACTAGCGATTCGCTTTGGGACGTGATCGGCGACCGGGAACTTTTTGGACGGGGAAGAAATTCGCGGGCGCGGTGACCTATTTCCGCAAGCTGATCGAAGCCCTGCAGGAGGATCGCGATTCGCTAACGCCGGCGCAACTGATCGAGCGCGTGCTGAACCAATCGGGCTATCTCGATTGGGTCGAGCAGCAGGACAACATCGAGCATACGTCGCGGGCGGACAACCTGCGGGAGCTTTCAAACGCCATGGCCGAGGCCACCGAGCAGGGGCAGACGCTCGAAGATTTGCTCGATCGCGTGGCGCTGACGGCCGACTCGGACGAATACGACGAAGACGATGGCGGTCTCACTGATGACGCTGCACAGCGCCAAGGGGCTGGAGTTCGACGCCGTGTATCTGGCGGGGCTGGAAGAGGGATTGCTGCCACACAGCCGGTCGATCGACACGAACGCGGACATCGAAGAGGAGCGGCGGCTTTTCTACGTGGGCATGACGCGGGCGAAAAAGATTTTGCTGCTGTCGCGCGCGACGTACCGGCGCAGCTACGGCGAAGATCGCATGCGCGCTTCCCTGCCCTCGCGGTTCCTGGCGGAGATTCCCGCGGAGTTGATCGAGGCGGCGCCTGGGTCGCAGTCCGAGCCCGGCGAGACGCGGCGGTATGAGGATGATCCGGAGTTTTCATCGGGCTACGGCTATCGCGCGCCGCGGAAGCCCTATGGGCAGGGCGGATATGGCGGCTACGGGCGTCCGGCGGCTGGCGGTGGCGCGGCTGCGGGGCGGGCGCCGTCTAGATCTGCTACCGGTTCATCGAGGACTCGTGCGTCGAAGGATCCGCTGATCGGGATGCGCGTGCGGCATTCGAAGTACGGCGTCGGGACGATTATTGAGGTGGAAGGCGAGGGCGAGGACCGGAAATTTACGGTGAGCTTTCAGGATCATGGGCCGAAGAAGCTGCTGGAGCGATATGCGAATTTGCAGCTGGCGTAAAAGGGCAAAGCAGATCCCTCACACCAACCGTAAAGGCGCGATTGGGTTCGGGATGACAACGTAACGGCAAAAACGGGAGGGCGCAGCAAGCAGCGCCCCTACGAGAGAATAACGCCGCGATGAGCGCGCGGGCGGCACCCCCGGCGGGGCACGACGAGTGAAGCCCGGAGTCGTGACGCGCCGCCGAGCATTAGCACCGGGCACGGCATGCCGTGCCCCTACGAAGGACAGGCCTCAGGGGCTAAAGCCCCGCGCTGCGACGGAGTTTTGTCGGAGCTGAAGCTCCGACCCCCAGAGAACTCTCTTGGCAAGTGGTTCCGGGGAGAAGCAGGGCGCAGCGAGCAGCGCCCCTACGAAGGAATCGGCCAAGCAGGACGCGGCAAGTGAAGCCCGATCGCGGCGCACCGCAAGGATCGGCACCGGGCACGTCGCCGCGGCGGATGCCCCTACTAAGCGCAAAACGTCGGATTTTTTCACGCAGTCCGGAAGGACAGGTTGCGCCGGAGGACCGCGCAAGGTAGAGTTTTCCCGGCCGCACCCAAGGTGGCTGGGGAAGGTGGCGATTGGATCAGCAACTCTTCCGTACCAAGAGCATCGACCAGCTCATCTCCGACTCCGAAAGACCGGAGAAGCAACTCAAGAAGTCGCTCGGCTGGCTGAGCCTGACCTCACTGGGAATTGGCGCGGTGATCGGCTCGGGAATTTTCACCGTGGTCGGCACGGCCATCGCAGGGCAGAAGTTCGAAGCGAGTTCCATTCTGAATGCTCCGCTTCTCGAATACCTGATACACCATTCGGCGACGTTCGGCAGGCCAGGCGCGGGGCCGGCGATTGCCGTCTCGTTCGCGCTGGTGGGCGTGGTGTGCTGCTTTGCGGCGCTGTGCTACGCCGAGTTGGCCGCGATGATTCCCATTGCCGGAAGCGCCTATACCTATACGTATGCCACGATGGGCGAACTGATCGCGTGGATTATCGGATGGGATCTAATTCTGGAATACGCCGTATCGAACATGGCGGTCAGCGTCGGATTTTCGGCGCACGTGGTGGATCTGTTCGATTGGTTCGGATGGCATCCAAGTTTGCGATGGATTACACCGGCGTATCTCCCGAGCGGGCTGACGGATTTCGCGGGTAACACGCTGTACGATCCTGGCTGGCATTTCGGGTTCAACTGGCCGGCCTTCGTGATCGTGATGCTGCTGACGGTCGTGCTGGTGCGAGGAATACGCGAATCGGCGACGACGAACAACATCATGGTGCTGCTGAAGATCGCGGCGATTCTGATTTTCGTCGAGCGTCGCGGCGAGCTCGTGCATCCGCAGAACTGGCATCCGTTTGCGCCCAACGGATGGCCGGGGATTCTGACGGGCGGGTCGATTATTTTCTTCACGTACATCGGATTCGATTCCGTTTCCACGGCGGCCGAGGAGTGCCGCAATCCGCAGCGCGATTTGCCGATCGGGATCATTGCGACGCTGGTGATCTGCTCGGTCCTCTACGTCGCGGTGGTGGTGGTGCTGACGGGCCTGGTGCCCTGGCAGATCGCTGCTGGACGATGCGGCGCCGGTCATCAATACGATGAAGCGGCTACATTTGGGCAATGTGCGGCTGGCGGTGCTGATCGGCGCGTTGATGGGCATGATTTCGTCGTTGCTCGTGTTTCAGTTGGGGCAGGCGCGCGTGTGGTTCGCGATGTCGCGTGACGGACTTGCTGCCCGGCATATTCAGCCGCGTTCATCCGATCTACCGCACGCCGGATTTTTCCACGTGGGTCGCGGGATTCGTGGTGGGGATTCCGGCGGGATTGTTCGACATTGGCACGCTCGCCGATTTGTCCAATATAGGAACGCTGTTCGCGTTTGCGCTGGTTGGCGCCGGCGTGCTGATCCTCCGTTACCGCGAGCCGGAAAGGCCACGAGCCTTTCGCGCGCCTGGGGGCCTATCGCTCCCATAATGACGATTCTCACCTGCCTCTTGCTGATGGCCGGACTGCCCATTATGAATTGGATTCGATTCTTCGGATGGCTTGTGATCGGGCTTGTGTTTACCATTTCTACGGACATAAGCACAGCGGGCTTGCCACGGGCCCTGATCCGCCGGTGAAGAAGGGAGACGCACGCTGATTCGGCGCAGCCTTCGGGGCTTTGTGCCTGGCGCCGTCCTGGCGCTGGCCGACTGTGCGCCGGCATCTTTGCATGGGGCGAAAGCGCGAGCGGTTGGTCACCAACAAAGCTGTGGATACGCTCCCGGATGAAATGCAGCCCTTTTTCGGCGAACCGCCAGTTCCTGGTCCAGCATGTGACAGATCCGCTGGCGCGGAAGCGAGTCCCCGCGGATCAGTACAACCAGTTTATTCATCTCGATCATTACGGTCAGTTCCCTTTTTCGGCTCTTCCGCGCAGCTATACTGCTGCGCCCGCGAAATATCGCCGCAGTCGCTCGAAACTTATGGCCTGCTTCCCTGGCAGATCGGAATCTACAGCCAGAAACTGACCAAGGCGCTTCAGACCAAATTGGGAGGAAGCAAAGCTCGATGCAGCTGCTCGCGCTTTATGTTTCCGCAGCACATGATCCCTTCAATACGACGATCAACAACACGGGAAGCCTTTCGGGCCAGCCGGGCGTGAACGAGCGATTCAGCACGGGCCTGGTTGACCGCTATCAGCTTTTCTTCTTCGTGAAACCGAATGAAGCGGAGTTCATCCGCGACCCCACCGAGCAGGGTTTTGAGATGGCTCTTGAAGCACATGCGTGGCTCGAGAATATTCTTCTGCAGATCTTCAGGCGCACGATGGTCTGACCACATACGGAGACGAATATTACGATCGCTTCTACGCGCAGCCGGCGCGGTGCTGGTCCGGCAACTTTCAGACTCTTCGACGGATATGGGTTCGTATTGGATGACGGCGTGGATCAACGCGGGACGGCCCACAATTGCCTTCGCATTAGAATGACGAACCGAATATAGTGACAGCAAAGCCACAGCAGCCGACAATTCTCGATTCGCTTCCGAAGGCCGAACTCCATCTGCATCTCGAAGGCTCGATTCGCCCGGAAACCGCGGTGGAGCTCGCGGCGCGTCATGGCGTGAAGCAATTACGCGCGAGAAGTGGTAGCGCGCTACAACTACACGAATTTCGCCGGCTTCATCGAAGCCTTCAAATGGGTCACCTCCTACCTCCGCGAGCCGGACGACTACGCACTGATCACGAAAAGGCTGGCGGAAGAACTTGTGCGCAAAATGTCGTGTATGCGGAAATCACGATTTCCGTGGGTGTGATGCTTCGCCGCATGCAGAATGTGGAGGCGAACTTCGATCGCGATCCGCGACACGGCTCAGAGCGCTCCATTCAGCCGGCTTCGCACCGCGTGGATATTCGACGCGGCGCGGCAATTCGGCGCGGAAGCGGCGACGGAGGTGGCGCGGTGGGCGGCGAAGCTCGAACCTCGGGCGTAGTCGCGTTTGGAATGGGCGGCGACGAAATGGCGTTTCCGACGGCGAATTTCCGCCCGGCATTCGATCTGGCGCGCGCAGCCGGGCTGCGTATCGTGTGCCACGCGGGAGAAATCGGCGGGCCGCAATAGGTGCGCGAAGCAATCGAGATTCTCGGCGCGGAGCGCATCGGCCATGGCATCGCGGTGATGAACGATCCGGCTCTGGCCGACTCACTGCAGATGCGCAAGGTGACCCTGGAAAATTGCTTGTCGAGCAATGTGGCTACGGGCGCGCTGGCGAAGCAGACGGGCAAGGCGGATGCGTCGCTGGCGGATCATCCGCTTCGGCGGTTCATCGAGAAAGGCGTGCCGGTCACGCTTTCGACCGACGATCCGGCGATGTTTCACACCGACTTGCTGACGGAATATTCTCTCGCCGCGTCGCTCGGACTTTCGAACGCAGCAGCTTTTGGGCCTGGCGGAGCAGAGCATTCACGCGGCTTTTCTGCCGCCTGCTGACAAACGGCGATTGCTGGACGATTTTCGCGCGGCGGCAAAATCCGAGGGGCTGCTATAATCGGCTGCGTTCTTTGTGGGATTTTAATTCAAGCGCGCTGCTAGGTTATTCCGCTGCGCGGATCCCATTTGATCAAAAGGGGGCCAATGAAAGCTCACGTCTGGGTGATGCTGAAATCGACGGTGCTCGATCCGCAGGGCCAAACTATCCAGCGCGCTCTCTCTTCGCTCGGCTACGCGAAGATACAGGACGTCCGCCAGGGGAAATTTTTCGCGCTTCAACTGGATGGGCTCAGCCGCGAAGAAGCCAAAACACAGGTGGAACGCATCGCCAAGGATGTGCTTACCAATCCGGTGATTGAAGAATTCCGCTTCGAAATCCTCGACTAAGCTCTTGCCAATTGACACTCTGCTGAGATGCGTTCACACGAAGAGGGATGGTTCGGCTATGCTCACCACAAGTTTCTTCGCCCGCTGCTGCGGACTCAGAATGACGTCGACGAGCACGCACGAACGCGGCGCGTGATTTGCCTTTTGTGGAGTGCGGCGGCGAGCCGCCGCTGTATTACGTCGAGGCTTTCTTAGGCGGAGAAAAGCGGGAGCAAGCTCCCGCACTCCACGAAGAGCCGGCGATGCGTTCACGGGCCGCCGGCTTCGACAGCGCCCTTACCAACCTAAAACGTAGGCGAAGACTAGCGGGGCCACGATCGTGGCATCCGACTCGATGATGAATTTCGGCGTGTCGATGCCCAGCTTGCCCCAAGTGATTTTTTCGTTGGGGACGGCCCCGGAATAAGAACCGTAGCTGGTGGTCGAATCGCTGATCTGGCAGAAATAGGCCCACAGCGGCACGTGCTCCCGCTTCAGATCCTGGTGCAGCATGGGCACGACGCAGATGGGAAAGTCGCCGGCGATGCCGCCGGCAATCTGAAAAAAGCCGAGCGGAGTTTTCCCTGCGGTCTCGGTGTACCAACGCGCCAGCTCCACCATGTACTCGATGCCGCCACGCATGGTGGTGGCGTTCTTCACGTTTCCCATAATCACCTGCGCCGCAAACATATTGCCCAAGGTGGAATCCTCCCAACCTGGGACGAAGAGCGGCAAGTTTTTCTCCGCGGCGGCGAGCATCCAACTGTCCTTCGGGTCGATCTGGTAGAACTCCTTCAGGCGGCCGTCGAGAAGAATGCGATAGAGAAACTCGTGAGGGAAAAAACGTTTGCCGGTGCGGTTCCGCGCCGTGCCATTCGTTCATGACGGCGCGCTCGATGCGGCGCATAGCCTCTTCTTCGGGAATGCAAGTATCGGTGACGCGGTTTAGATGGTGATCGAGCAGTTCCTTTTCCTGCTCGGGCGTCAACTGGCGGTAGTGAGGAACACGCCGATAGTGATCGTGGGCCACCAGATTGTACAGGTCTTCTTCGAGATTGGCGCCAGTACAGCAGATGCCATGCACCTTGTCCGCGGCGAATCATTTCCGCAAGCGACATGCCCAGCTCAGCCGTGCTCATTGCGCCCGCCGAGCGTGACGAACATTTGCCCACCGCTCGAAAGATGGCGGACGTAGGCCTCGCTAGCGTCTATCACTACCGCGGCGTTGAAATGGCGGTAATGTTTCTTGATAAACGAAGTGACCGCGCCAGTTGTCAATACTTCCCCGGATGCGCTCATAGCCTTCTCCTTTTACAGAAAACCTCTGCGGAAATTGAGTGTGGAACCGCTCGAAGGAGCGGCGTGAATCGTATGGGCGATTAGAAGTAGCTGGCTGTGTAGCTAAGAAGGCGGAAAAATTCGTGCGGGGAGAGATGAAACTGAAAGACAGCGGAATGAAATTCATTCTTCACGAAAGATAGATAACACAACCTCCGGCGATGCGCCATGTAATTCTGATTCTACTGAAGCTTGTCGACAGCTGCACTTTCGATCTAGAGCCAGCCGATACGTTCAGTCGAAGAGGTACCGTGTAACGAGACGGAAGACATGCTGCGGATGAAGCGGCGCAAAGGGAGGCGCCGCGCGACGATTTCTTATGTCGGAGCTAAAGCTCCGACCCCTAAAAGTCTTCTTCGGCCGCTGCGGCAGGCTGTGAATGAGGTATGCGCGAAGACCGCTCGTGCGCCTGAGAAAACGGCCTAGCTCGGAACGACAGAGGCATGGGATAGCGTCGGAGGTAGAGAGGGCGCAGCCAGCAGCGCCCCTACGAAGGGACAAGCGAAGCAGGGCGCGGCCCGCCGCGCTGAGTGATTTAGTCGTGGCGCGTCGCGAAGGATCAACACCGGGCACGGCATGCCGTGCCCCTACGAAGAAACGACCCCGCCGTGAGGGCGGGTGAAGAATGGGGCGGTAAGGAGCGCCCCAGCGAAGAGAAAAGCAGCGCGCGAAGGGCCGTACACGCGGGGCCAATTCATCCCGGCGGCAAGCAAAAACAATTAAATCCAAAACCGCACGCCCATCGTACTACAGGCGGCAGTACACACTCGATCACAAAGGATGGGATGAAATGAAATCACGACAGGTGCTCGCTTTTTGTGCGCTTTTTCTCGCCGCCATTTCTTTTGCGGCCGCTCAGCCCGCGCAGCAGGATCCGATGGTAGGCGGCGCGGCCATGTACCCGACGAAAGACATCATCGACAACGCCGTAAATTCAGCGGATCACACGACTCTGGTGGCGGCAGTGAAAGCCGCCGGATTGGTCGATACGCTCAAGGGTCCTGGCCCGTTCACCGTTTTCGCTCCGACCAACGAAGCTTTCGCGAAGTTGCCCGGCGGCACGGTAGATATGCTGCTCAAGCCGGAGAATAAGGACACGCTGGTTAAGATTCTTACCTATCACGTTGTGGCCGGCCGGGTGAGTGTGGCCGACATGCGCGAGCAGATCAAAGAAGGCCACGGCAAGGCGGAATGGAAGACCGTGAGTGGCGGAACTTTAATCGCAACCGAGCATAATGGAAAGATCGTGCTGCACGATGAAAAGGGCGGCATGTCCACGATCACGATTGCCGATGTATTTCAATCAAACGGAGTGATTCAGGTGGTCGACACCGTTTTGATGCCCAATTAACAGCGACAATGACGGTGCGCAAACGGCGGTTCGGGCTGTCGCCCGGGTCGCCGTTCGCGGGCCAGTTCTACGCAGCGGGTCGATAACCGAGTTTGCACCAACCACCCCAGCCCCCGGTTGCCGCATCAAATCCTTGTGCTACCCTGAATGGAGATGGCTTGCCGCAGAAGCGGGCAAGCCGGAGAACAAAAGCCCATGTGTGGGATTGTCGGCTACATTGGACCGAAGAGCGTGGTTCCCCTGATTTTAGAGGGGCTGAAGCGACTGGAGTATCGCGGATACGACTCCGCGGGCATCGCCGTGGTGGGAGTGAACGGCAAGATGCTGATCCGGCGCGCCCCCGGGAAGTTGCGCAACCTCGAAGAGTCTATCCGCACGACGCCGCTTGAGGGCGTCTACGGCATCGGCCACACCCGCTGGGCCACGCACGGCCGCCCCACTGAGGAAAATGCCCACCCGCACCGCGACTGCAGCGGTGACATCGTGGTGGTGCACAACGGAATCATCGAAAACTACGTCGATCTGAAAAAGCAGCTGATCGCCGAAGGGCACAAGTTCCTGACAGAAACCGACACGGAGATCATCGCCCACCTGATCGAGAAATTCTCGAAGGATGCGCCGCTTGAAGTCGCGGTACAAAAAGCTGTGAAGGCCATGACCGGGGCGTATGCGCTGGTGGCCGTATCGACGAAAGACCCGAACAAGATTGTGGCCGCGCGGCTGGGGCCGCCCATCGTGGTGGGACTCGGCGACCATGAATTCTTCGTGGCGAGCGACATTCCCGCGATTCTGCAGCACACACGAAGCGTTTTCTTCCTGGGCGATGGGGAGATGGCCATCCTGACGCCGCAGGGCGTGCAGTTGTGCGATTTCGAGAGCCACCCGATCGAGCGCAAGGCCCAGCACATTACCTGGGACCCCATCATGGCGGAAAAGGGCGGCTTCAAACATTTCATGCAGAAGGAAATCTTCGAGCAGCCGCGCGCGGTGCGCGACACGCTGCTAGGCAGGATTTCACAGGAGACGGGGCAGGTCTTCCTCGATCAGATGGACATTCCCGAGGAAGAGTTCCGCAATTTCCGCGACGTCAAGATCCTGGCATGCGGGACGAGCTGGCACGCAGCACTCGCGGGCAAATTCATGATCGAGCGGCTAGCGCATATGCCGGTGGAAGTGGACTACGGGAGCGAATTCCGGTATCGCGATCCCATTGTTGACAAGCACAGCTTGATCATTGCCATCAGCCAATCGGGCGAGACCGCGGATACGCTGGCGGCCGAGCGCGAAGCTCGGCGCAAGGGCGCGAAGGTGATCGCCATCTGCAACGTGGTGGGCGCTATGCTGACGCGCGAATCAAACGGCACGATCTACACACACGCAGGGCCGGAAATCGGCGTGGCCTCAACGAAGGCGTTCACCGGCCAGCTTACCGCTTTGATGCTTATGGCCCTGTACCTGGGGCAAGTTCGCGGCAAACTGCCGGCTGCCAAGTCGCAATCGCTGATGCGGGAGCTGATGTTGATCCCGCACAAGATCGGCACGATCTTGCAACACGATGGACAGATCGAAGAGCTGAGCCGCCAATTCTTCCGCCACACTGATTTTCTTTATCTCGGGCGCGGCATTCACTATCCGATCGCGCTCGAGGGTGCGCTGAAGTTGAAGGAAATTTCCTACATTCACGCGGAGGGCTATCCCGCGGGCGAAATGAAGCATGGCCCGAACGCGCTGATCGACGAGAATCTGCCGGTAGTGGTGATCGCCACGCGCGATGAATCGGACCCGGAGTCGATGATTCTCTACGAGAAGACTATTTCGAACCTGCAGGAAGTGAAGGCTCGCGATGGAATCGTGCTGGCCATCGTGAGCGAAGGCGACCACCTGGCGACGGAAACCGCCGATCACGTGATCGAAATTCCGGCAGCGGCGGAGCTGGTGGTGCCGATCCTCGAAGTGGTGCCGCTGCAACTGCTGGCCTATCACATTGCGGTGCGCCGCGGGTGCGACGTGGATCAACCGCGAAACCTGGCCAAGTCCGTCACCGTCGAGTAGCGGATGCGAGCCTCGAGTTTGTGCCGAGAATGAGCAGGCCGGTGTTGACGTACTCGCCGCGTTTTATTACTTTCCCATTTATGCGTTCAGGGCTAATTTTGCTCTTTGCCTTCTCACTGTGGCCGGCTACGTCGTTCGGGCAGGCCGCCGCCGACAGTGGAGCGAAGCTCGAATCCGTTCATGTGACGGGCTCGACGCGATTCGGCTCCGATCAAATCGCCGCGGCCATCGGCTTGCATCCTGGGGCGATGGTGTCGCGGGACGATCTGCAGAAGGCAGCGAACGATCTGGCGCAGCTCGGTGTGTTCGCGAGCGTTAACTATCGCTATCAGACGCTCGACACCGGCGTACGCGCCGAATATCAGGTTACGGATGCGCCGGGCGTTCCCGTTTCCTTCGACAATTTTCCGTGGTTCAGCGATGAAGAGTTGGCCGCCGCGATCAAAAAGGCCGGCGTGCTGTTTGATGGCTCCGCTCCGGTGCACGGCTCGGTGCTGGACGCAATGTCGGCAGCGCTCGAAAAGTTGATCGCTGCGCACGGCGTTTTCACGGGCGTCTCGCACATGCTGATCGCGGCTCCCGTGGGCGGCACGCAGATGCAGCAGTTCCGCATCGAGCAGTCGGACGTGAAAATCGGCTCGGTCGAGTTCAGCGACGCGCTGGCGCGGGACGACCACGGCATCCACACACGGCTCGCCGATCTGGTGGGCCAACCGTTTTCCCGCTCGACGATCGGATTCTTCGAGCTAGAGCAGGTGCGTCCCGTGTACCTCGCGCACGGCTACTTGCGGGTGCGCTTCGCCCCGCCCTCGTGCCGGATCGCGGAAGGAGCCACAGGCGCGGCAGCCAAGAACGTGGCCGTGGTGGTGACTGTCGACCCGGGCCCGGCATTTGTGTGGTCCGGCGCGGTGTGGATCGGAAACGCGGCCGTCTCTAGTCTGGAGCTGGAGCAATCCGTCCCGCTCCATCGCGGCGATCCGGCGGATGGGACGAAAATCGAGGCGGGATGGGAAAGCGTGCGCTCCACCTATGCCCACCGCGGCTACCTGGGCGCGGACATCAAGCCCACGGCGCACTTGGATGAGGCGTCGAAGCAGGCGAATTATACGGTGATCGTCAGCGAGGGTCCGCAATATCGCATGGACAAACTGGTGCTGACGGGCCTCTCCGCCGAAGGGGAGCGGCGCATTCGCGCGGCATGGAGGATTCCGGCTGGGGCCATTTTCGATCAAGACGTCTTCCAGGCATTTCTCGATAAGGGTATTACGCTGGCTTTCAACGGCCTTCCCGTACACTACGAAAAAGTCGGGCATTTTTTGGAAACGAATCCTTCGGCCGGCACGGTTGACGTCCTGCTGGATTTCCAATAGGACTATGAAAACGATGCGCGCCGCCTGGCTCGCCCTGTGCGCCTTTGCTTTGGCGGGCGCTTTTGCCGGCGCCGGCGTGACGGCTATGGCGCAGACTTCCACGCCCGCTTCTGTCCCACCCCAGCGGTCGCCAAATTCTCCAACGAATCCTCAAATTAACAAAGACGCCGAAGCCGAGGTGGAACTGGAACGCGCGCTCGACGACGCGGGCAATGACAGCGCCGCGATGGTTCGCAACCTCAAACGCTATCTTCAGAAATTTCCGGACACGCCGCGCAAGGCGGGCGTCTACCGGGCGCTGGTGGAAGCGTGCCAACAAATTCAAGATTCCGACTGCGCCATCGAGTATGCCGAACGGGTGATCGCGATTCGGCCGGACGATTCGGACATGATGCTGCTGGCGGCCAATCTGCTGGAGGAGCGCGGCGATGACGCGAGCCTGACGCGCGCCGCCGGATACATCACTCGGGTGCTGGACCGCGCGGACAAAACGCAGCCCGAGGAAAAGCCAGCGCGGGAATCTGTGGCGGAGTGGCGCGCGGGCCAAGATCAGCTTCGCGCCACGCTGTACTACGCACGTGGCCGGATCGAAAAATCCCAGGGCAACAACGGTGACGCAGCCAAGGATTTTTCGCAGAGCTATGCGGTGTTGCCCAACGCTCTAGCCGCCAAGGGTCTGGGTGAAGTCGCCGAGCTGCGGCAGGATACCGCCGCAGCCACCGAGGAGTATTTGCTGGCTTTCGTGCTGCCTGAAGATGGCCCGGTCGGCCGCGTAGATCGGCGGGACGTCCGGCTGAAGCTCGGGAACGTGTGGCGGCAGATGCACGGGAGCGATGCTGGACTCGGTGAGGCAATTCTCGCTGCCTACGATCGCGTTTCGGCGCCCGCATCTGGTGCGCAAGCGGCGCCCTCGGCGGTGAATAAGGATGCGAAGGATGCGTTTGCGTTCGTCCTGAGGCGCGTGGACGGAGCTGCGGTGCCGCTGGCGCCGCTGAAGGGCAAAATCGTCGTGCTCAGTTTTTGGGCGACCTGGTGTGGCCCGTGCAGGGAGCTCGAGCCGGAGTTCAATCGCGTGGCGGCGGCGTACGTCAAGAATGCAGACGTCGTGTTCATGGCCGCGAATGTGGACGACGACGAGACGCAGGTTTCGCCGTTTCTCGCGCATCAAAAGTGGGATGTTCCGGTGGTGTACGCGGACGGGCTGGATGATTTTCTGAAAGTCGATTCGCTTCCGACCGTGCTGGTGCTGGGACGCTCCGGGGAGATCGCCTACCGTATCAATGGGCTGCCGCCCGAGGGGATCGACGAATCGCTTACGCTGGCCATTCAGAAGGCTATCGGCGGCGCGGCGGCCCCATAGGTCCAGCCCGCGAGGCCGGGCTTCGCTTCTGCATTACCCCTCTGAGTTCGCTGCGGCGGCGTTTCGTTGCGCTGTATTTCGTCGCGTAGTGGTGCGTTGGGCAGCGTCTCGGGCGGCGAGAATCGTGCCCACGTGGACGCTCACAGTATCGGCAAGGCGACGAGCGTAGCCTCCTGCGAGCGCGCTGGCGACCGGCACACTGTTGCGGAACGCATAGTCATAGACCAGCGCATCGCGCCGCGCCAAGCCATCCATAGTCAGCGCCAAGTCTCCCAATTGGTCTTCGCGGTAGGGGTCCGCGCCGGCGACATAGAACAAAAGCTGCGGCGAGAAATCGTAGAACGCCTGGCGGAGATGTTTTTCGAGAATCGCGAGGTAATCGTCGTCTCCCACGCCGTCGGGCAGATCGATGTCCACGGTCGAAGGAGGCTTGTGAAACGGGTAGTTGTTCTGCTGGTGGATCGAGAGTGTGAAGACTTTTTCGTCGCCCGCGAAAATCACCGCCGTCCCGTTTCCCTGGTGCACATCGGTGTCGACGACCATGGCCCGCTCGATGGCGCCGTCAAATTGCAGGCGGCGGATGGCGACGGCTACATCGTGAATGACGCAGAAGCCTTCGCCGTGGCCGGGATAGGCGTGGTGAAATCCGCCGCCGATGTTGGCCGCCCAGCCGTCGGCGAGCGCGCGCTGGCCCGCCAGGATCGAGCCGCCAGCAGCCAGCCAGCAGGCGTCGATCAATTCCTTTGAGTATGGAATCTCCAGGCGTTGAATTTCCTCATGACTCAGCGAGCCGGTTTTGAGCTTGTGGACGTAGTCGCGAGTGTGGACGCGCAGGATGTCTTCGTCGCTCGCCGGCGCGGGCGTGAGGAAATCCTCCGGTGTGGCGACGCCGTTTTCGAGTAGCCGTTCGTGAATCAGGCGGAATTTCTGCGAGGGGAAGACGTGGGCGCCCAGGCGGAGGTCGTAGCCGTCGTGGTAGATGAGTTTGAAGGGCAGCATGGTCGCAAGAGCGTACCGCGAAGGTTTCCTCGGAAGCAACGTGCGCCCAAAAAAGCGCCCGGAGCATACCCTCGCGAAGGGAGATCCCTCGTCGGCCGCCCAAAACAAAAAACGGGCGGCCTCGCTCGGGATGACAGCGCTTTTAGTGGGCGTTTGGAGTCGAGATGGGCAAGGCAAAGACAACAAGGCAAGGGCAGTCAAAGCCCGGAAGGGCGGGTCACAGACCCGCCCCTACAAGAGCAGGATGACGCGCGCAGGGGCGCAGTCCGCCACGGCGGGTGCCCCACAACCTTAACGCAAGCGCGGGAGCTCGGAAGGGCGGCTCACAGACCCGCCCCTACAAAAGCAGGGTCAACGCGCGTAGGGGCGCGTATCGCGAAGGGTTCGTCCGAAGCAAAGGTACAGCAAGAAAAGACGGCCGCTCCCTCGGCAAGCTCGGGCGGCCGCTACAAAGGCAGGGAAAAAGGCGCAGCAAGCAGCGCCCCTACGACAAACTGACGCTCACTCAAGCCGCGCGATGGGAAATTGTTTTTGGCGGCGGCGGTGTGGTAGGGTACTTTCGTGCGTCGCGTCCAAGCCATTCTCACGATTATTGCGCTGCTAGCGGTTCCGCTGGCGCTTTTCGCGCGCGGCGAGGCCTGCCAGAAACCCGAGTGTCCGTGCTGCATCGGGCATTCATCGAAGACGCACGGCAGGGCCATGTTTTGCAGCCACTGCGCTAGCCAGGGAAAGTGCGGGATGAACGCAACAGCCCCCGATTACGGCCTCAATGCACCTATGGCCCCGACGGCGCCTGGAGCGCTCGCCGCGATTCCCGCACCCTCCGTAGCACGAGAAAACCTTCGATATTTCGCAGCATCCCACACGGTTGGATTCGCCTCTCTGCCGTTTGAGCCTCCGCGGGCTTAGCTCCCTCACAGCAGTTCGCAAAATCCACACGGAATGGAGAAGTTCATGCGGAAGGCGTTTGTCTTTCTGCTCGCTGCCCTGTTCGTCTGCGGGCTAGCGCGAGCAACGATTTTTGGCACGGTTCGAGGAATCGTGCACGATCCACAGCATCGTCCGATCGCCGACACATCGGTGAAGCTCAAGTCGGCAACCTCCGATTGGGCTCAGACGGCGCAAACGGACCAGGAGGGCGGGTTCACATTTACCGCGGTGCCGGTGGGCGATTACGTAGTGACGGTAACGAAGGCTGGCTTTGCCGACATGCAGCAAAACGTCACGGTGGCTTCGGACTCTTCGCCGATCCTCCACTTTCAGCTGCAGCTCGCAGCCGTCAACCAGACGGCGACGGTCACAGCACAGGCGGAAGTGGGGAACGTGGATTCGGTGACGCCGACGACGCTCGTATCTCGTGCGGACATCGTGCAGACTCCCGGCGCCGACCGCTCCAACAGTTTGCAGATGATTACCGACTTTACGCCGGGCGCCTATGTGACCCACGACATGCTGCACATGCGAGGAGGCCACCAGGTTGAGTGGCTGATCGATGGCGTTCCCATACCCAATACGAATATCGCAAGCAATCTAGGCCCGCAAATCGACCCCAAGGACATTGACTATCTTGAGGTTCTGAGAGGCAGCTACGAATCCGACTACGGAGACCGGACGTATGGGATCTTCAACATCGTGCCGCGTAGCGGATTCGAACGCGACAATGAAGCGGAACTGGTCACCAGCTTCGGGAACTGGTTTCAAACGAACGATCAGATCAATTTCGGCGGGCACACCCAGCGGTTCGCCTACTACGCGAGCTTGAATGGGAACCGCAGCAATTACGGCCTGCAACCCCCGATCGGAGAGGTTGTTCACGATGCGGAGAACGGCTACGGGGGATTTGTTTCCCTGCTGTTCAATGTGAATCCGACGAACCAGTTTCGGCTGGTCGGCTCCCTGAGGCAGGACTATTATCAAATCCCCATCGATCCGGACCCAAACTCACCCGGAAATCAGGTTTATCCCACTTACGGTCTTCGCGACAGCGAACGTGAACCTGACGGCTATGTAGCCTTCTCCTGGGTGCACACGTTCAATCCGAATCTGCTGCTCACCATTTCTCCCTTTTATCATTACAACCAGGCCAGCTATGACGGCGGGCCAAACGATGTGCCGGTGATCACGGATGTGAAGCAAACATCCAATTACGGAGGTCTGCAGGCGTCGCTCGATGCCAAATTCTGGAAAAATGACCTTCAAGTCGGAACATACGGATTCGGCCAGCATCAGAGCGAATACTTCAACAACGTGTTCACGGATTGCGGCACGAGCTGTCAAAACTTTGGTCCTTCCAAGGCTGCCGTGACGGGAGGGCTTGAGGAAACATTTGTCAGCGATAAATTCCATGCCACTCCGTGGCTGACGCTGATCGCAGGGTTTCGACAGTCGTACTTCACGGCGGATATCGTGGAGAGTTACGTGGACCCGCGCTTCGGCATCGCGGTAAGAGTCCCGCGGCTGAACTGGGTGTTTCGGGCATTCTACGGCGAATACTATCAGCCGCCGCCGCTGCTGACGGTAACGGGGCCGGTGCTGGATCTAGCCAATAGCCAGAATCTCGCATTCGCCCCTTTGCACGGCGAGCGGGACGAGGAATATCAGGTTGGAGTGACGATCCCCATTTATGGCTGGGCTCTGGATGCTGACAACTTCCAAACGTATGCGCGGAATTGGCTGGACCATAGCAACATCGGCGAATCAAACATCTTCTGGCCGGTCACCTGGGATCGAGCATTGATCCAGGGCTGGGAGCTCACGCTCCGATCGCCTCGCCTATGGCACCGTGGCGAGTTCCATTTGGCTTACTCGAACCAGATTGCGCAATCAGCGGTTCCTTTACCGGCGGATTGATCTGCGCCAATCCCCCGCCGCCAGGTTGCGAGCCACCGCCAATATATCAGCCGGTGGATCACGACCAGAGAAATACTTTGAATGTGGGCTTCAACGCGAATCTTCCCTGGCAGGCGTTCGCCTCAACGAATGTGTACTACGGGTCGGGGTTTACGAATGGAATGCCGGACGCGCAATATCCCGGGGAACTATCTGCCGCAGCACACCACGTTCGATCTTTCGGTCGGGAAAAGCTTCCGCGAGAAATACAGCGTCTCTTTGACGGCGTTGAATGTAGCGAATCGTCGCGTGCTGCTGGACAACAGCTTGACGTTCGGAGGATTCCACTTCAACGACCCGCGGCAGATTTACGTCGAGTTCCGCTATCGGTTTCACTATTAGGCGGGCGTTTGCAGCGCCCAGTGTGGTAGAGGAGCAGCGGGTATTCCGCTGCTGATTTTGGCGGCTCGACCGCGTACAATTTGGCGGAGCGCCCCAAATCGAAAGGCGAAAAAGAACCATGCGACATATACGGCAGGCTATATTCCGGCGGACCGGAGGAATTTTTGCGCGGCTCTGCTGGCGGTATCCTTCGTGCTCACGGCGTGCAGCAAACCGGCGCCGTCGGCACCAGCGGAAGCGCAGGCCAAGCGCTTCCACCTGGTGGGCAAGATCGTCTCGATTGACGCTGCGAATAATTCGTTGACTATCGATCACCAGGCGATTCCCGGCTTCATGGACGCGATGACCATGGCGTATTCGGTGCGATCGGCGCAGGCACTGACGGGCCTGGGCCCCGGCGATGAAATTACGGCGGACGTCGTGGTTCCAGACGTAGGCAACGCGTACATCGAAAATATTATGGTGACGAAGAAGGGCGCCGGTATGCCCTCCGGAGGCGCTCCTGGCGGTCGCGAACCCTCCCGCGGGCGCTTCTCATGAACCGCAGCCCGGCGAGCGCGTGCCGGATTTCGCTTTCGTCAACCAAGACGGCAAGCGCATCCATCTCAGCTCGTTTCGCGGCGATGCGCTTTTGGTGACGTTTATCTACACGCGCTGCCCGTATCCTGAATATTGCCCACTGGCCTCGAAGAATTTCGCGCAGGTTTATGCGGCCACGCGTGCGGGTACGCCGGCCGGTTCAAAGGTGCGACTGCTGAGCGTGAGCTTCGATCCGCAGCGCGACACGCCGGCGGTGCTGAAGCGCTACGCGGAAACGTTTCGCCAGACCGCTGGTGGCCCGGTCTTCGATCGCTGGGAGTTTGTCGCCGCGCCGCCGAACGAGCTCAAGGACGTGGCAGACTTTTTCGGCCTGTACTTCAGCGGCACGGGTGACCAGATCGTGCATTCGATGAGCACAACTGTGATCGCGCCGGATGGGACCGTCAGCAAATGGTATCGGGATAATGCCTGGGCGCCGTCGGATTTGGTCGCCGACGCCAATGTGGCTTTGCACGCACAGCCGGAAGCAGCGTCCGCAGCGCGCGCACAAGTGCTTGCACCAACGGCTTCTACTTCACCCGCAAATTAGCAGTTCTCTTCCCTCTTTATTTTTTTCAAGAATTCCCAGCGAGGCAGGCGAAACTTCAGTTGTCGCGTTCGAGGATGAAATCCGGAAGCGCCAGTAACGCGCGGCGGTATTCGCTATCGGGCAATTCATTCAAGCAAGTTTTCGCGCGGCTCACATAGTCACGCGCCAAGCTGCGTGCGCGGGCCAAGGCGCCGGTTTCTTCTACGAGAGCGGTGATTTGCTGTGGGCGAACGCTGACGAATCCGCGCTCCTCCAAGACTTTAGCTACCAAACGGCGGCCTTCGGATGCTGCGCCGGCCGATCCATCTTTCTGCAGGGCGAATATCAGGGGCAGCGTGACCTTGCCTTCCTTTAGGTCGCTCAGTACCGGCTTGCCGAGTTTTTCCGAGGACGCCGTAAAGTCCAGAAGATCGTCGACCAACTGAAATGCGAGTCCCGCGTTGCGTCCATACTCGGCGAGCGCATCGGTAACCTGCGAAGTCTGCGCGCCGAGCACCGCGCCCAGCCGCGCGCATCCGCTGAAGAGGCATGCCGTCTTGCGAAACGCCAGCTCGATGGCGTCCGCCTCGGTCAAGTCGATGCGGCCGAGCCGCGTGAGCTGCAAGAGTTCGCCCTCGACCATGTTTTGCGTGAGGTTGATGAGGATATCGAGAACCGCAAAATTGCGCTCGCGCAGCGCCATCTCAAACGACTGCATGTAGAGCCAGTCGCCGGCGAGGACGCTCATGTGGTTGCCCCAGCGAGCGTTGGTGCTGGGGCGCCCGCGGCGTGTCTGCGCGCCGTCGATGACGTCATCATGGACTAGTGTGGCGCTGTGGATCATCTCCACGACCGCGCCGAGGTGGATCGCGCTCGGCCCGCGGTAGCCCGCGGCACCGGAAGCTAACAGCAACAGCGCCGGACGCAGACGCTTGCCGCCACCTTCGCGCAGGTAGCCGGAAATCTCCGACACCGGCTCGATGGCCGCATCGCTCTGGGCGGCGAGCTCCCGCTCGACCAGCGCCAAGTCGTCGCGAACCAGGTCGAAAATACCCTTCGCGATTTGGACAGCAAACGCCATCCGTTCCCCTCTATTTCCTACCGGAGTCCGGCACACCCCGCGCCGGATTCAATGCAAAGAATTCCCGGAAATTCGCGGCGGTCTGGGCCGCAACCTCATCGGGCGCTAAGTTTCTCACAGTCGCCAAGGCTTGCGCTACCTCCACGACATTGGCGGGTTCATTGCGCTTGCCGCGGCGGCTTTGCGGGGAAAGAAAAGGCGAATCCGTCTCGGTGAGCATGCGTTCGAGAGGAAGCTCGCGCGCCACGTCACGCAAAGGCTGCATCTTGGGATAGGTGACATTGCCGGCGAACGAAATCATGAAATTCATGTCCAAGCCGCGGCGGGCTTCGTCGAGCGTGGCCGTGAAGCAGTGGAAAATGCCGCCCAGGCCGGTGGGTTTCCAGTCGCTTTCGAGGATCGCCAAGCAATCGGGCCACGCGTCGCGGCAATGGATTACGACGGGCAATTTCGCGGCGCGTGCGACCGCGAGCTGACGGCGAAATACCTGCTGCTGCACGTCGCGCGGCGAATGATCGTAGTAGTAGTCGAGTCCCATTTCGCCCATGGCGATCACGCGGGGATGGTGGGTGAGCTCTTCGAGGCGCTGGAAATGGGCGTCGGTGGCGGCTCTTCGCGTCGTGAGGATGAATTCCGATGGTCGCGTAAATCCAGTCGTGCTGCTCGGCGAATGGAATCGCGGCGTCGAGGCGTTCCTCGGGCGAAGTGCCGCTGCCGATGGCCAGCACGGTGCTGACTCCGGCTGCACGCGCGCGATCGAGCATGGCGGTGCGGTCTTCGTCGAATTGGGCGAATTCGAGATGCGCGTGGGAGTCTATGATTTCCATGACGTTAGAAAACGTGCCGAAAAGCTAAAAGCAAGAGAGATCCTTCACCCGGCCTGAACCGCCGGGTTCAGGATGACGATCCTGGTCGGATCGCTAAAGCTAAACCAGAAAGATCAACCCCAAGAGAGATCCCTCACCCGACCAAATTCGCCGGTTCGGGATGACGATCCTTGTCGGATCGTCACTTTACCTTTGACCCGACGGGAATGTCCTCCGCGAAAGTGCAGAGCACGGGCTTGCCGTCCGCACCTGCCGATGCGGCGAGTAGCATGCCGTTCGATTCCAGGCCGCGCATCTTGCGCGGAGCCAGATTCGTCACGACTACTACTTTGCGTCCTACTAAATCCTCCGGCGCATAGCCCAAGGCAATGCCGGCCAGCACTTGGCGGATTTCGTCGCCTATGTCGACCATCAGCTTGAGGAGCTTGTCGGCGCCCTGAATCCGCTCCGCAGATTTCACTAGGCCGACGCGCAGCTCGACCTTGGCAAAGTCCTCGATGCCGATCTTCGCGGTTTCGGCAGGGGCAGCCGCGGGCGCTGCCGAGGCGCTTGCCCCGGTCGTTGCGGGAATACTTGGCGCCGGGCTCGCTGGGGTGCTCCCGGGATTCCGTATCTCGTTTTCCATCGCTTCGATCCTTTCCATCGCTTCTTTTTTGTCCGCCCGGGGGAATACCGACTCGAGCTTGCCGATCTTCGTTCCCGGCACCAAGCCGCCCCACTCCAACTTGTCAATTCGCACCTTGGCCAAATCGTCTTGCTGGCCAAGCTGTTCCCAAATTTTCTGCGTCGCTTCGGGAATCACGGGATGAGCAAGCACAACAACAATACGCAATGCTTCCGCTGCGTGATACAGAACGCATTGCAAATCCTTGAGTCGACTGGCATCAGCTGAAATCGCCCACGGCTTGCTGACGCTGAGATACTCGTCAACCTTTCCTGCGAGCACTCCTATTTCTCCGATTGCTAGCTGAAAGGCGAACGATTCATACCAAACTCTCGCTCGGTGTATAGCCCCTTCAGTCCACGATTGAAGCTCAGTCCCCCCTTCGACGGTACCCAGGTCGGGCACGCGCCCATCGAAATACTGCTTAATCATCGTCAGCGTGCGACTCGCCAAGATTCCCGAGCCCATTGGCCAAATTCGCGTTATAGCGAGGTGATGAGGGCTTCGCGGGAGAAATTGCCGTCTTGGCCGAAGACGGTCTCGCGGAGGAGGTAGTAACGCAGGGCGTCGTTGCCTAGCACCTTCACGATGGGCTCGGGATAGGCGACATTGCCCTTGGATTTGCTCATCTTTTCCTGTTCGAAGAGCAGCCAGCCGTGGGCAAAGATCTTTTCGGGCAGCGGCAGTCCCGCGGCCATCAGAAACGCAGGCCAATAGACGGCGTGGAAACGGATAATTTCTTTGCCGATCATGTGCAGATCGGCCGGCCAAAATCTGTCGAACTTTGCTTGCTCCTGTGCGTTCTCGCTTCCGTATCCGATGCCGCTCATGTAGCTGGTGAGCGCGTCATACCAGACGTAGAAGACGTGTTCGGGATCGTCCGGCCAGGGAATGCCCCATTTGATGGTCTTGCGGCTGATGGAGACGTCCTTTAGTCCAGCCTCGACGAAGCTGCGCACCTCGTTGAGCCGGAAATCCGGCTGCACCCATTCCGGCTTGTTCTTGTAGAGATCGAGCAGCTTTCTCTGGTAGGCCGAGAGCCGGAAAAAATAGTTTTCCTCGGAGATGAGCTCCGCGGGGCGGCCGCAAATTTGGCAATTCGCCGGTTCGGGCGTGTCGGTGACAAACAAATTGTCGTAGATGCAGTAGCGTCCTTCGTACTTCGCCTTATAAATGGACCGCTCGCCGGGCGGCAGATTTTCTTCACGCTTCATGGTGCGCCGCACCAGCGTTTGCACGGCGCGCGCGTGCTCGGGCGAAGTGGTGCGGATGAAATCTGTGGTCGTAATCCCCAGCAGCTTCCACAGCTCGCGGAAAATCTTCTCGTTGCGGTCGACCAGCTCTTGCGGGGTGATGTTCAGCTTCTCGGCGGCGCGCTCGATGTTCACGCCGTGCTCGTCGGTGCCGGTAAGGTAGGCCACGTCGAAGCCGCACATGCGCTTGTAGCGCGCGATGACGTCGCACACGATGGTGGTGTATGCCGAGCCGACGTGCGGACGCGAGTTCGCATAGTAAATCGGCGTGGTCAGATAGAACTTGGGACGGTCCATTTGTTTCGGGGTTTTCCTATGCCTTCTCTGCGCCTCAGCGGTGAAAATCGATACTAGTCTGGAGGCCATCCCCTGTCAAATCAGTCGTGTGCCGGTAAATCCCAGTAAATCATGGGCAAAGCCGAATTTAGGCTAATATCCACCATGAGCGCGGCTGCAACTGCCCGTGCAATTACCCGTGCACCCGGGAGCCGAAATGCCGGAGCGCTTCGCATTTTCCGATCTCCGCGAGCTTTTTGCGAAAGCCAACGAGGAGAAGTCCGGCGACCGGCTGGCGGGGATTGCCGCTGGGTCGGAAAGCGAGCGCGTGGCGGCGAAGCGCCGACTCGCGGATTTGACGCTTGGCGAAATCGTCGAGCAGCCGCCGATCGACCCCGATGAAGACGACGTCACCCGCCTGATTCTTGAAAGCCTCAATCAGGAAGCCTTTCAAACCATAAAGAGCCTGACGGTGGGCGAATTTCGCGAACGCATTCTCGACGATGCCACGGGCCAGACGGAACTGAAGCAACTGCAGTGGGCGATCACTCCGGAAATAGCGGCGGCGACCGCCAAAATTATGAGCAACAAGGATCTGGTGCTTGCCGGCGCGAAGATCCGCAACGTCACGCGCTGCCGCAACACGATGGGCGAGCTCGGCGTGCTGGGCATCCGCGTACAGCCTAACCACCCCGCAGACGACATCGGCGGCATTCTGCTTTCGGCTTTCGAGGGGCTGCTGTACGGCTGCGGCGATGCGGTGATCGGCGTGAACCCGGCGTCGGATTCGGTGGAAACCACGAGTGCGATCCTTCAGGCGCTGCAGCGGCTGGTCGAGGCCTACGAAGTACCCACGCAGACCTGCTGCCTGGCGCACATCACCACGCAACTCGCGGCTTTGGCCGGCGGCGCGCCTGTGGATCTTCTATTCCAGTCGATTGCCGGAACGGAGGCCGCGAATCGCAGCTTCGGAATCACGCTCGATATGATTCGCGACGGGCGCGAGCAAGTGCTCGAGCATCATCGCCGTCGCGACGTTCCATGGAAGGGCGACCAGGTGATGTATTTCGAGACCGGCCAGGGCAGCGCACTTTCGGCGGAGGCGCACCACGGAGTGGATCAACTGACGCTTGAGGCACGAGCGTACGGTGTGGCGCGGTGCTTCGATCCGTTCCTGGTGAACACCGTCGTCGGCTTCATCGGCCCCGAGTACCTCTATGACGAGCGCCAGATTATTCGCGCGGGCCTGGAAGACCACTTTATGGGCAAGCTACTGGGACTGCCGATGGGCTGCGATGTTTGCTACACGAACCATGCGGACGCGGACCAGAACTCGGCCGACAATCTGCTGCTTCTGCTGGGCGCGGCGGGGTGCAACTACTTCATGGGAGTTCCCTGCTCCGACGACGTGATGCTCAACTATCAGTCGACCAGCTACCATGACGCGCTGGCGGTAAGGCGCCTCTTCAAGCTGAAACCAGCGCCGGAGTTTTTGGCGTGGCTTGAGGCGAGGGCCATCTTTCGCAACGGCGAGCCGGCTCTGTTGGAGGCGCCCCAACGGAAGCAACTGATGCGCGGGCTCGAATCGTCGCTGGCGGAAATGCTCTGATGGCGGACGCGCCCGACAATTCACTTATCGCTTCCGATCTGCCTGAATCTTTGCGGAAGATTCGCGCAAGGACTTCGGCGCGCATTCTGCAGGGGCGAGCGGGCGCGGCCTATCGCACGGGGGTGCAGCTCGACTTGCGCGAGGCTCACGCCGCCGCGCGCGACGCCGTCCGCGGCGAGATGGATCTACTGGCCGTGTTCGGCGAGGAGTTCATGCGCCGATGGAAACTCTTCGAAGTTCAAACACGAGCTCGCGGAAAAGATGAGTATCTTCTGCGGCCCGACCTGGGGCGGCAGTTCGACGACAGCTCTCGGCTGGCGATTCAGGAGCGATGCCCGCGCGGCAGCGATCTGCAAATCGTGATCGGGGACGGCTTGTCCGTGCCGGCTGTCTCCCGGCAAGTGCCGGCGCTCCTGCCGCTGCTGTATGTAGGCGCGGCGGCACGAGGGTGGAAAACGGGACGAGCATTCGTCGTGCGCTACTGCCGTGTGGGCATCTTGAATGAAATTGGCGAATTGCTTGATGCTCGGGTGGTGGTGCTACTCATCGGCGAGCGTCCGGGACTGGCCACGGCGGAAAGCCTCTCGGCTTATCTGGCCTATCGTCCGCGCCAGGGGCACACCGATTCGAATCGGAACCTGATTTCGAACATCCATGCGCGAGGCGTGAGTTCGGCCGACGCGGTCGACCGCATTTTGAATTTGGCAGCGCAAATGATGGAAGTCAGGCGCGAGCGGCTACACCGTGAAGGAAAGCCACCGCGACGCTGACTGGAAGTTGGGGCCGGGTTAGAATCAGACCGTTTCGCGCGGTGTTGCACCTGCGAATTCTTGGAAACTGAAGGAGCCGGCTTGGACTCGCGGAGCTTGTCGACGCAGGCAAACAGCGCCCGCTTGACCCTCGCGGGGCGTGTGCTCTTGATTGTCTTGGCTTTCTGGGCGCTGGCGATGATCGCTCCGGCGCTGCAGCGCGTATTCGATTCGCTCGACTCTTACGGCCTGTCGGTGGACAACGACGGAATCGTCACGGATGTTGTTACCCCGTTTCCATCGGCCGGGATTCTCCCGCCGCAGCTGCGGGCATCACGCCGGGTAACCGTATCGATTGAAAGCTATGCGCTGTATTCCGCCTGGGACAACGCAATGCGCGAGTTTAGTCGCCGTTCTCGGCGGGCTGGGCGGACTCCAAGCTACGTTGCCGAACCGGCAAGTCCGCTTGACCATCTTGCGGCAAAACGGCGGGCCGTCGAAAACTGTAGAGCTTCACTCCGCTCCGGCACCTCTGAATTCGACGGAAAGAGTTGTGCTGTTTGCCGACACGGCTGTGGGGGTCGCCGTCATCATCATCGCGTTCTGGCTCGTTTGGACGCGCCCGAGCTGGATGACCTGGGGGCTGTTCCTCTACGTGATCTGGGTGAACCCGGGGCAGACGCTGACTTACTATGCGCTGCTGCAGCGCTGGCCCGTCGCGGTTTTCGCGCAAGAAATAGGCGAGTCCCTGGCGCAGGGGGCGGCGTTCGCGGGCCTGATGATATTTGCGCTGCGATTCCCAAGAGACCGAACCGAACCGCGCTGGCAAAAAGTGCAATGGGCGGTGCCGCTGCTCGGCGCCGGGATGACCATACTGAGCTTGCTGGCTTTCGGCAGCACGCTGGGATTTCCGACCGAGAGAATTACCGAGATCAGCCTCTTAGCGGGCTACGCGTTTGATGCCGCGGTTCTGTGCATCCTGCTGGCGCGCCGGCGCTCGCTGTCTCCGCAGGATGAACAACGGATGCGCTGGGTTATCTGGGGCTGCGCGATTGGACTTCCCGCTTACATCCTCGCGGAGCTAGCCCAGTCTTCCGACCTGATTAGGAATTTATTGGGTGCTTCGCCGTCGCAAACCCTTATCGGTCTCCTGTATCTGCCAAATGGGGTGCTGGCCTATTTCGCGTCGCAGGCGGTGTGGCAGCGGCGCGTGGTCAGCGTATCCATTCCGCTGAGGCATGGGACGATCCTAGTGGCATTGAGCTTGGCGTTGGGCATACCGATCGTTCAACTCCACGAAAAGCTGGGGCTGCTTCAGGAGGACGTTCGCTTGCCGGCTTGGATCTGGCCGGTGGTGGTCGCGCCCATTCTTTTGCTGGTGCTCCACCGCCTGCACGAGGCCGCTGTCGAGCTGATGGATCGGCTCTTCAATCGCAAGTTCCACTCCGCTCGAGAGCAGCTGAAGGAAGCCTCCGAAGAGATGACTCGCGCGGAGACGCTCGCCGAGATTGACAATCTGGTGGCGGGTAGCACAGTGCGCGCGCTTTCCCTGTCATCCGGCGCGGTTTTTCGATGCGATAGGAGCGTTTTTCGCAGAGGGCAGGATACTCCCGGATGGGACGGCTCCATGAAGAAAGAACTGCAGCTGGAATCGGATGGCGCCGCGTTGCGCTGTCTCCAAGCCGGTTCTCCGATTCGTCTCGGTGAGGATGAGTGGAATTGCGTCGAATTGCCGCCAGGAGTGCAGGCGCCCTGCCTGTCCGTGCCGGTGCGAAGCGGAGTTCCCGAAGCTACGGCGGTGATTCTGTATGGTCCGCACGACACTGGAAATGACATCAACGACGACGAGTGCGAGATGCTGGAGGGGTTTGCCGACCATGCTGCGGTGGCCTACGAGCGCGTGATCACCGCGATGGTCCGAAAGGAGCTGGCGCGGCTGAGGGAAGAACTTGCCGCACTGCAAGGGCGTGATTCCATCAAGCAAGCAGAGTCGTAGTTTTCGAGCCATGTAAAAACGAGCGGCCGGCAGAAGTTTCCACCGGCCGCTCGTTTGCGTTTGCGGATTCGTTCCTAATCCACCACTCGGCCTTACTGCTTTTTCTCCGGACTAGACTCATTCTGATGCGACTGCGGCGCAGATTGATGTTGCTGCGGCGCTTGATGCTGTTGCGGGGCCGATTGGTGCTGCTGCGGCGCGGATTGATGCTGCGTTGGTGCGCTTTGCTCGCGTGGAGCCGACTGATGTGACTGCTGTGAGTTGTTGTTCGAGTGAGAAGGCTGCGTCTCCGACCGTGCCGGCGCGGTGTTTACGTGCGACGGAGCAGGTTGCGATCTCTTCTCGGCCGCGTTGTTTGCGCGCGCCGTTGACGCTTCGTTCGCCGCTGCCTTGTTTTCGCTTGCCCGCGTTGCAGCTGCGTTGTTCTCAACGGACCGCTTCTCGGCTGCGTCATTTGCGCGAGTTGTGGCCGCTTCGTTCGCTGCTGCCTTGTTTTCGCTTGCACGGGTTGCAGCCGCGTTGTTCTCGACTGACCGCTTCTCGGCCGCGTCATTGGCGCGCGTTGTCGCCGCCTCGTTCGCTGCTGCCTTGTTTGTACTTGCACGGGTTGCAGCTGCGTTGTTCTCACTCGTGCGAGCTGCACTAGCCGCAGCTGCGTTGTTTGTGCGAGTCGTAGCTGCCTCATTTGCTGCCGCGGCATTGCCTCTCGCTGTCGCTACGCCGTTGCCGGTAAACTCCCCCGGCCTAGAGGTGGCTGCAACTGAGGGCCTGCCATGATTCACCGAAGCCAAGAGTTCGTGGTTCTCGCTGGCGGCCTGCTGATGCCCCAATTGCGCTGATGTTGCGGGATCATGGCGTCCACGAGCCAAGTTCTGTTGTGCCGCTGATTCGCGGGCTCTCGTTCCGCCAGCTCCGCCGTTATAGCTGACGCTGTTCACAGCGCGGCTATTGCCTACATTTCTTTCATAGGTGTTGTGAAAGTTTCGACGGTCGATGTTATTCACCGATCGGTTGTAGTTGAACTGGTTGTTTCTCCAGTATCCGCCCTGATAGCCGTAACCACCGTAACCGTAGCCGTAGTTAACGCCGCCGTAGAAGCCGACGGTCGGTCCCCAATAGCCTGCGTTCCAAGCATATCCACCGCCGCCCCAACCCCAGTAGCCCGGAGTCCAGAGGAAGCCAACCGTGGGTGGCTCCACCCAAGTGCCAGGTACCCAGAAATAGCCTCCGGGACCATAGCCCCAATAACCGGGCGTCCACAGATAGCCCTCCTGAGGACAAATAGGCTGCGAGTAGGCCACCAGCACGGGTGGCGCCACTGTGATCGCGATGCCGAACTGTGCGAACGACGTGGCCGGTACGGTCATCATCACAAAAAGTAGTAACAAGAAACGAGTAGAGCGGAGAATACGCATCTTCATGACCTCGCCAGATCAATCCTTCGCTTGCCCGGCCGTGCGTCGGTCATACGGGTTGCGCGGATTGATTGGCTACCTGACACATTGAAAGTGACAGATGGGCGCTTTGAAAGCTGTGCAATACCGCGCACTTCCCGAATTGGATAGAAGGGCCCGGATGGAGGGAAATGCTTGTATTGGAGCGACCGGCGAACTGCTCGGCCATTAATTTCCTCTAATGGGCATTTTCAGCCCTCGCTTTTTGACGGCGTTTGCCGCTTTCCCTATAATCGCGAGACTCATTCGCGACAAGGAGTCACGTGTACAAAACGGTCGAGGACCGCATTCGCAAGGCGCTGCGCCACCACATCCACGAGCGCTACAAGGTGGATGTGCCGATCGTCCTCGAGCGCCCGCCGCGGCTGGCCATGGGCGAAGTCGCCTCGCCGCTGTGCTTCGAGCTGGCCAAGCGGCTAAAGAAACCGCCGCGTGGGCTGGCGCAGGAGATTGCCAACTCCATCAAGCCCATCGAGGGTGTCGCACGAATAGAGGTAGCCGGTGGGGGCTATCTGAACGCCTTTCTCGATCGCGCGGGATTTTTCCGCGCGGCGTGTAAGGAGACCGGAGTTGCGGCTGAACCGACGGCGCGCGCAGTCGCCGCTGCCGGGAAGATCATGGTGGAGCACACCAGCATCAACCCCAATAAGGCGGCGCACATCGGGCATTTGCGCAATGCGGTGCTCGGCGACGCCTACGCGCGCATCTTGATCGGCGCGGGGCGTACAGTTGAAGTGCAGAACTACATCGACAATACCGGCGTGCAGGTCGCCGACGTGGTTCTTGGCTTCGTGCATCTCGAAAAGAAGTCGCTGGCCGATGTGCAAAAGCTCATCGAAGCGCCGCGCTTCGATTATTTGTGCTGGGATCTCTACGCCCACGTTACGCAGTGGCTCGCGGAAGATAAGTCGCGTCTGGAGCTACGTTCGCAGACGCTTAAGGACATCGAAGAGGGACACGGCGAGGCCGCGCAGATGGCTGAAACCGTTTCCACAGCCATCGTGCGTTGCCATTTGCGAACCCTCGCCCGGCTAGGCATCGGCTACGATCTACTTTCGCGCGAAAGCGAGATCTTGCACCTGAAGTTCTGGGACGCCGCGTTTCAGATGCTGAAAGAGAGTGGCGCGATTCAATTTGCCAACTCCGGGAAAAACGCGGGCTGTTGGGTTATGCAGCTCCAGTCAGACAAGGACACACCGGAAGAGAATGAGAGCCCCGAAACTGCCGACGCGCCCGCAGACGAAGAGCCTGCGGAATTGGCCGAAGCGAAAATCATCGTGCGATCCAACGGCACAGTCACCTATGTGGGTAAGGACATCGCATACCATCTCTGGAAGTTCGGCCTTCTCGGGCGCGATTTTCACTATCAGCGGTTTCCTGAGGATTCGGCAGGCCGGCATCCCTGGGTGACCACCAGCGAAAAGGGCGACTCCGGCGCGCCGGAGTTCGGCCACGCGCGTGAAGTGGTCAACGTGATCGATTCACGGCAGGCCTACCCGCAGCAGGTGGTAGTCGCTGGACTGCGAGCCCTGGGTTACGCCGAAGAGGCTGACCGCTTGAAGCATTTCTCGTACAACGTGGTGGCGCTCACGCCGCGCTGCGCGGCCGAACTCGGCTATGAGATTCCCCCAGAAGACGCCAAGCGGCCTTACGTCGAAGTGAGCGGGCGCAAGGGCCAAGGTGTGAAGGCAGATGATTTAATCGACCAGCTGGAAGCGCGGGCCGCGGAGGAGATCGAGAAGCGCCATCCTGAGTTAGCGGGGACGGATGAATTCCACAAAATGGTCGACTCCATAGCCATCGGCGCGCTGCGCTATTTTTTGCTGCGCTTCACGAGGTCGACGGCGATCGCTTTCGATTTCAAGGACGCGCTCAGCTTCGAAGGAGAAACCGGGCCATACCTGCAATACGCCGTCGTGCGCGTGAACGGAATCGTCCGCAAGGGTGCGGAGTTGCCAGACCGAGCGGACGCCGCCAACTTGTTGCGGGTCGAGAGTGGCGAGATCGATGCGGCGGCGTTTCTCGCGCCGCCCGAGGGCGACGATCTATGGGATTTAATTCTGCTGGCGGGATCGCTCGACGCGCGCGTGGACACGGCCCTCAGCTCGCAGGAGCCGGCATTTCTCGCGCGCTATGCCTTCGAGTTGGCGCAGGCCTTCAATGTCTTCTACCACAAGCACCACATCCTGTCGGAGGAAAGTGCCGAAAAGCGTGCGTTCCTGCTCCGCCTCACACAACTCGTGAAAGATCGGCTGGTCGGCGCACTCGATCTGCTGGGGATCACCGCTCCCGAGCGCATGTAGGCGTTCGAGCAGTTGCGAAAACCGCGGCGTTATAGCTTCAGCGCGAAATCGATGATCGAGCGAATGGCGACTCCGGTCGGGCCTTTGGCGAGCCACGGCCGGCCTTCCTCTGACCAGCAGGTCGAGGCGATGTCGAGGTGGATCCAGGGAGTATCGTCGACGAATTCCTTGATGAACCACGCGGCGGTGCTGGCACCGCCTCCTTTGCCGCTGCCGGTGTTGCGAATGTCGGCGATGTTGCTCTTTATCATCTCCTCGTACTCTTCATCCAAGGGCATGGGCCACATTTTTTCGCCGGCCGCTTTAGCGCTGTCGAGAAATTGATCAAGGTATTCGCGCGGCGTTCCGAACGCGCCCACGTTTACATTGGCCAGGGCCACTCCGATCGCGCCGGTCAACGTGGCGGCGTCAATCAGGTGCGTCGCGCCCAGCTTGCGGGCGTAGAAGACGCCGTCGGCCAGGATCAGCCGGCCCTCGGCGTCGGTATTGATCACTTCGATGGTCTTTCCGGACATGGCTACCTGTACGTCGCCGGGCTTTTGTGCGCGCCCGCCGGGCATGTTTTCCGTGGCGGGAATCACGGCAATCACGGAGACGGAAGGCTTCAGGAAAGCGAGCGCGCGCATGGCCGCCAGCATAGTGGCGCCGCCGCCCATGTCGTATTTCATCTGCTCCATGTTGTTGGCAGGCTTGATGGAGATGCCGCCAGTGTCAAAGGTCACCGCTTTGCCGACCAAGCCCAGCACCGGGCCTCCGGCGCGTTGGTGCGCCGGCTCGTAGCGCAGGACAATGACGCGGGGCGGTTCGACGCTGCCCTGAGCGACACCGATGAGCGCGCCCATTTTCAGGTCGGCTATCTTTCGCTCGTCCAGGATTTCAACTCCGAGGCCGACTTCCTTGGCCATAGCCTCGGCCTTGGCCGCCAGCATGCGCGGGGTGAGCTTATTGGAAGGCTCATTGATGAGGTCGCGGGCGAAATTCTGCGATTCGGCGATGACGCGGCCCTGTTCGACGGCAGCCGTGAGGTCCGCGCCCAGACCAGAGTCGAACCCTGCAAGCGAAACGGACCGAATTTCGCGCGGCTTTTTCTCGGTGCGATATTTGTCTGACTCGAAATCCGCGACGATCAATCCCTCGACCACGGCCTGCGCGGCCGCCGGTCCGTGATTCGCATCAGGGGCCAGAAAAACGAAGCGCTTCAGCCCCCGGCCCTTGAGATAGCGAAGTGCCGTGCCGGCGATCCTACGCAAATCCCCGGCAGAAAATTTATCGCGCTTGCCGGCCCCCAGTAGCAGAAGGCGCTGCGCGGCTAGACCTTCGGGGAAATGCACCAGCACAGTCTCGAGCGCCTTGCCGGTAAGTTCGCCGGAGGCCGCCAGCGCCTCGAGCCGGGCATGCATGGCTTTGTTGATGTCTCCGAGGGCGCCCTCGAACTTGTTCTCCTGGTCGAACACGCAGGCAACGAGCGCGTCGGTTTCGACTGCGGAGTAAGGCTGAGTCTCCAATTGAATTTGCATTTCTCCCTTTCGTTTTCAGCGCCGGCGCGAGTGAAAGATGGCTTCGTCCGCCTCGCGCTTGGCTTCCTTGCGCCGCTCCGCTTCGCGGCGATCGTGAAACTTCTTTCCTCGGGCGATGGCCAGTTCACATTTGGCGATACCGTCCCGGAAGTAGATCTTCAGGGGAACGATGGTCATACCCTTTTGCTGGGTCTGCACGGTCAGCCGATCAAGTTCGCGGCGGTTGAGCAGAAGCTTACGCTTTCGGAGCGGGTCGTGATTCCGGAATCCGCCCGGCTGATACTCCGGGACATGGCAGTTTATCAGCCAAGCCTCCCCACCGCGAAGCTCGGCGAAGGCTTCGCGAAGGGCTCCCTTTCCTTCCCGGAGGCTCTTGACCTCGGTGCCGACCAGGACGAGCCCGGCTTCCAGTTTGTCGAGGAGTTCGTAGTTATAGGACGCGGAGCGGTTCTGAGCTACAATCTTGACGCCCTCACGATCACTCTTTTTCGCTGCGGATTTCACAGTGGGCTATCATAGGGCCACTGATACTTCGCCGCAAGTGACGCCCCGAGAAGACTTTCTGAAATATTGCCCGGCTCTTACTGAAGCGTAACGCAACTCTGCCGATTATTAGGGGTTACTAGTACTTATAAAACATCGGCAACTGGCAGGGTTCCTTGCCGCATCCTAGGGCCGGTGCTACAATTTTTGGTATCACTGGGGGATTTGTTGCGCCGGACAGCGTATCTCACGATATTGGCGTGTGCCACCGTCTTCCTGGTTGGCTGCCCCAAGACCGATAACACGGATTACAACGCCGGCCGTAAGGCGGAGGCGGTCCAGGACTACGATACCGCCCTGGTCGACTATCAGAAGGCACTCCACAACGATCCCACCAACATCGAGTACAAGTACCGCGCCACACAGATGCGCTTCACGGCAGGCCAATACCACGTAGAGCAGGCGCAAAAGGCTCTAAACAAGGGAGACCTGCAACTGGCCCTGGCGGAAGCCCGCAAGGCCCAGGCCATCGACCCCTCGAGTACGTCCGCCGATCAGCTAGTGAAACGCACCTTGGAGATGATGGCTGCCAACGCGGCAGCGGCTGCTCCCGTCCCGCTCGCCGCAGAGGAAGACCACGATCTGCTGCTGGGGCCCCCGGAACTGAAGACCATCTCGCAAGAACCAATCAACTTGAAAATGACCAACGACGCGCGAGTGGTTTTCGAAACCATCGCCAAGCTCGCAGGGCTTAGCGTCGTTTTCGACCCGGACTTCACCTCGCGGCGAATCACGGCGGAGCTGCCGAACATTACGCTAGAGCAGGCGTTGGACACGGTGGCTCTGGAAAGCAAGGCGTTCTGGAAGCCCCTGACGCCAAGCGTGATTTTCGTGGCTCCGGACAATCCACAAAAGCGGCGGGACGTGGAAGACGAAGAGGTTCGCACGTTCTATCTTTCGAACACCCTGACACCGCAGGATATGACGGAAATCGTTACCGGATTGCGCCAATTGCTGGACTTGCGTCGGGTAACGCAGGTGAACGCGCAGAACGCGATCGTGATTCGCGACACGCCGGACCGGTTGGCGCTGGCTTCCAAAATCATTCGCGATATCGACAAGGCTAAACCCGAGGTACTGATTCACGTGCAGGTGCTGGGCGCGAGCATGGACCGGCTGCGACAACTTGGAATTCTGCCCGGGCAAACAGCGACGCTGACTTTCACGCCCGGCTGCAACCTTCAACCATCTACCGCGGGCTGCTCCTCGACTGGAACGTCCACCACGGGTCAATCTACGAATCCTTTGCAGATCACGCTGAACAATTTGCAGCACCTGAGCACGGCGGATTACAGCTTGACGCTACCTGGAGCGGAAGCGGAAGCCATTCTTACGGACAACCGCACCAAGATCATCCAGGACCCAGAAGTGCGGGTGAGTGACGGCGAGAAAGCGACACTGACCATCGGAAATCGCGTGCCGATAGCGACGGGCAGCTTCCAGGCCGGTGTGGGCGTGGGCGTCGGTGGCGGCGCCGGAGTAGTGAACCCCCTGGTGAACACGCAGTTTCAATATATCGACGTCGGCGTGAAGGTGGACGTGACGCCGCGCGTGCATCCGGACGGCGACGTGAGCATGAAGGTGTCTGTGGAGGTTTCCCAGATTACGGGATCGAGCAACATCGGCGGCATCAATCAGCCGGTGATCAAGCAGACCAAAATCGAGCATGACATTCGCCTGAAGAATGGCGAGGTGAGCGTTCTGGGTGGGTTGATCGAGCGCACCGATACCAAGAACATCAACGGCATACCCGGCCTAGCGGACATTCCGCTTGCCCGGTATCTGTTTTCACAAGAAGACAAGGAGATTCAAGAGGACGAGGTGCTGATCGTCCTGACGCCCAGCATCCTTCGCTTCCCTTCTATCACAGCTGAGAACCTGCGTACCATCGCTGCGGGAACGGATACGAATGCTCGCGTCTACCGAAACGACGACGGAGCTCCCGGGCCGGTAGTGCCGGCGGTACCAGCGGTTGCGCCGACGCGGCCTTCCCAGACTCCGACTCCGGCGCCGCAAACGAGCGCTCCGCCGGCCGCGCTGCTTCACTTCGATCCAACGACCGCAACCTTGAAGCGAGGCGACACGACCACGCTGGGCCTGGCCATTACCAACGTTAACGATCTGTATTCGATTCCTCTTCTGATTCACTACGATCCGGCAGTGGTGCAGGTGGAAGACGTGCGCAACGGCGGATTCCTGGGCGGCGGCAGCACGCAAGAGATCGCCATCGTACAGCGGATCGACCAGCAGCGCGGCGAAGTCGTGATCTCGGCGACGCGGCCACCCAACACCGCGGGAGTGAATGGATCAGGCACCCTTTTGGGGATTGTGGTCCGCGCCGTGGGGACGGGCAAGTCCACGCTGCAAATACTACAGGTGAACGCACGCGATTCGCAGCAGCGGAATATTCCGATCGTCTCCGGAGAAGCCACGATTCAGGTGCAGTGAGGAACGTATGAGCCTGTGGCTGTGCCGAACCAGCAAAACCCCAGCGCAGAGCGCGAGCGGCGCAGTACGCCCAAACGGCGGCCGCAGCCTGTCTCGCGTGGCGGGAATGACGCTGCTCGAGCTGCTGGTGGCGTGCTCCATCCTGGTCGTTTTATCCACAGTAGCGATGCCGCTTGCGCGCGTGACGGTGAGGCGCCACAAAGAGACCGAGCTGCGCGACTACCTGCGTGAGATGCGTACGGCGATCGACCGCTACAAGGACGATGCAGACCAGAATAAGATCCAGGTACAGTCGAGCACCAACACCGAGCATTATCCGCCGGACCTCCAAACGCTTGTGGCCGGTGTGCCGCTGACCGGCGCCCAAGACAAGCGCGTGCATTATTTGCGAGAGATTCACGCCGATCCGCTCACGGGAGATACGGACTGGGGCCTGCGCTCGGTGGAAGACGATCAGGACTCAACATCGTGGGGCGGGCAAGACGTGTTCGATGTGTACAGCAAGGCTACGGGTACGGCGCTGGATGGAACCAAATACAGTGACTGGTAAACGAATGCCTGAGCGACGAACGGGCATGCGCGACGGGATCAGCACGCCTGCTTCGCTCCCTGTGCGCGGGAGCGGCGAGCGTGGCTTCACGCTGCTGGAGCTCGCGATCGTTATTACCATCATCATCATCCTGGCGACGATCGGCGTGGGGCGCTATCAGCAAGCCGTCCTGCAAGCGCACGAGGCGGCTTTGCGCCAAGACCTGTCGGAGATGCGCAAGGCGATCGACAACTACACGCTGGACAAAAAAGAGGCGCCTAATTCGCTGGACGACCTGAAGTCAGCGCAATACCTGCGGGAAGTTCCCACCGACCCGATCACCCATCAGAAAGATTGGAATACGGAGACCTGCGACTACTTGCTGAGCACGGATCAGCAGTCGAGCGGGGGTATCTGCAACGTGCACTCGGCGTCGGAGGGAATGTCGATCGACGGCTCGGCCTACAGTTCCTGGTGAGCATCTCAGAGAAAGCCGGCGCGGCCGACGGTACAGCCGCGCGCGGCTCCCCTTCAATCCCGACAAAAACTTAGAGCTAGGCCGACGCCTTGGTTGCGGCACCCTTCAAGAACGCTAGCAGATCAGCATTGATCAGGTCCGCGTTAGTGGCGGGCATTCCATGCGGAAGGCCGGAGTAGACCTTGAGCGTTGCATGCTTGAGTAGCTTGGCGGCCGCTGGGCCTGCGGCGGCGATGGGCACGATCTGATCGTCATCGCTGTGCATGACCAGCACCGGAATGTCGATCTTCTTGAGGTCCTCGGTGAGATCGGTCTCCGAGAAAACTTTGATGCAGTCGTAGTGGGCCTTCACGCTTCCCAGCATTCCCTGCAACCACCAGTGCTCGCGAATGCCCTCTGAAATCTTAGCGCCTGGGCGGTTATAGCCGTAAAACGGCATGGTGATGTCCTTATAGAACTGAGGGCGATTCGCTGCGAGCGCGGCCCGGAGACCGTCGAAGACTTCGATGGGCGAGCCCAGTGGATTCTTTTCCGTCTTCAGCATGAGCGGTGGGATTGCACTGATGAGAGCGGCTTTGGCGACTCGCTTCGTACCGTGACGGCCCAGGTAGCGCACGACTTCCCCGCCACCGGTCGAGTGCCCGACCATGATGGCGTCTTTCAGGTCGAGCTTTTCAAACAAGGCGGCGAGATCGTCCGCGTAGGTGTCCATGTCGTTGCCGTCCCACGTCTGATCGGAGCGTCCATGGCCTCGGCGGTCGTGGGCAATGACGCGATAGCCCTTCTCGCCGAAATACAGCATCTGCCCATCCCAATCGTCCCCGCTGAGCGGCCAGCCGTGGCTGAAAACGATGGGCTGACCCGTGCCCCAATCCTTGTAAAAAATCTGCGTGCCGTCTTTCGTTGTGATCGTCGCCATGAAGTTCTCCTTGAGTTACTTCCCTTCAAGCGGAGGAGCTACGCTCCGGAGCTTTATCGCCGCGAGAAGGGTGAGCGCGGCGATAGCGCCAAGATGCGGAGCCGATATTCGGATGAGTACCGGCCCGGATGAGATGGTGGTTTCCTTCGACTAGAGACCGCCGACGACTTCGGACAAGAACCAGGTCCGGCGCTCGGTCTCGTCGATCCAGACTTCGATCAAGCTCGTGGTCGCGACGTCATTGTACTTTTCGCAGATTTCATGTGTGGCGCGAAGGAAGCGGGTCAGTTCCCTACTGTCGCTGCCAAGCTCCTCCAGCATGTCTTTCGGAGTGACAACCTCCGCGTTGTTGTCTTTCAGCCGCTGATGGCGCGCGACGTCACTGATGGAGTGCAGCGTCGTTGCTCCCAACTTGCGGGCGCGTTCGGCGATAACGTCAGTCATGGCGAAGATTTGATCCGCGTGTTCGTCCAGGAGCAGGTGGTAATCGCGGAAATGGCGCCCGGTCATGTGCCAATGGAAATTCTTAGTCTTCAAATACAACGCGAACGTGTCGGCAAGCAGCGGACGCAAAGAAGCTGCGATCTCAGCGACGCCTTCAGCGCTTAGGTCGGTCGGAACTTTCATCTTTTCGGGTTCTCTTGCTTGAGCAGCGGCACTTTTGGCCATCGTCGGTCTCCTTTAACTTTTCCGTTGCGGAATCAGGATTTTGGTCCAGCGTGCGGAACACTCTCCCAGGTAGGTTTCGTAGCTGATGCAGGTCGCGCCATGGGTTCACCACTTACGGAGAACGCTGACAGGTACCGTTTCGCGGCTGCCCCTGTTCGGCTGAGTCGATTCGTGAGGGCAGGCCCAGCCATTCTTGGGCAGCGTATCCCGCAATGTCAAGTAGGTGCTGCCCGGCCGGGAGAGTGTGCTTGTCCGCGAGGAGCCGAGGTCTAGGCTATGATGGCTAGGCCTTCGCCTGCGCTCACCGTCTGGTTTTCGCTCACCAGCAAGCGTTCCACCGTTCCAGACTTGGGCGACCGCACCTCGTTCTGCATCTTCATCGCTTCGACAACGGCGATGCCCTGGCCCGCTTCCACCTTCTCGCCAGTTTTCACCAGGATGCGAACGACTCGCCCCGGCATGGGTGCAAGCACTTTCTGGCGCCCTTCGGTTTCGAGCGCACCGCCCCGGCTGGGACTCCACTTCCGCGGGTCGCGGAGCGCGACTAGAAACTCGCTCGGCCCGATGGTGACGCGGAGACCTGTGGGCGTATTTTCGACGCGAGCCTCGAACGCCGCCCCCTCGATTAGGATCGAGTAGATTCCGGGCGCGACTTCGATTGCATCGGCCTCTAGCGCGCGGCCATCGATGGCAAAACGCAAGCGCTGCCCTTCCCGGCTCACTTCGACCGACCGCTGCGCCCCGTTGAGTTCGAGTTGAAGCTTCACGAGTTTTTCATCGCTTGGGCTCACGATCTATCTGTTCGCGGCGAGCTTCCATTTTCCACGACGAGTCCGCTATCGGAGCCGCAGGGCCCTGGGCGGAGTTCGTGTTTTTGGACATATGCCAAAGCGTGGCGGCGAGCAGTGCGGCATCCTCGGCGGTAGGATCCACGACCGGGCGGAGCTGCGGGCGCCGGAGGAATTCGTCGAGCCAGTGGGTACTGATCTTGCCACTGCGGAAATCGGAGTCGTTCAGAATGCGTCGAAACAGGCCGACATTTGTCTTGATCCCGGTGGCGTAATATTCGCCGAGGGCGCGCATGAGGCGCTCAATCGCCTCAGACCGGTCATGGCCCCAGGCGATCAGCTTTCCGAGCAGCGGATCGTACTCGTTGGGAACGGTCCAGCCGGCATAGACGCCGTCATCCAGGCGAATCCCCGGACCGCTGGGCGCGCGATACTCGAGAATCTTGCCGGGAGAGGGGAAGAATTTGTTGTCCGGATCTTCGGCATAGACGCGGCACTCGATCGCGTGGCCACGAAATGCGACATCCTCTTGTGCAAACGGCAAGGGTTCGCCGGCGGAGATGCGAATTTGCAGCTTCACGAGGTCCAGGCCCGTGGCCATCTCCGTGACCGGGTGCTCCACCTGCAGCCGCGTGTTCATCTCTAGAAAATAGAACCGGCGCTCAGCGTCTACCAGGAACTCGACTGTGCCGGCGTTGGTATAGCCGCCTGCGCGCGCCAGAGACACCGCCGCTTCGCCCATAGCCTTGCGCAGTTCGGGCGTCATGACCGGCGAGGGCGCCTCCTCAATCACTTTCTGGTAGCGCCGCTGTACGGAGCATTCGCGCTCACCGAGATAGACCATGTGTCCGTGATGGTCGCCGAGAACTTGAATTTCGATGTGCCGCGGATGGATCAAATATTTCTCGAGGTATACTCGGCCGTCGCCAAAAGCGTTCTGTGCCTCGGACGTAGCGTCGCGCCAGGCAGATGCGAACGCTCCGAGGCTTTCGATCAGGCGCATTCCCTTGCCGCCGCCGCCTGCCACGGCCTTCAGAACAACGGGGAATCCAATTTTCTGTGCCTGAGCGCGCGCCGCCTCTGGGTCTTCGATGGGGTCGAGGGTGCCGGGCACTGTGGGAACAGCATGGGCGCGGGCCAAGTGGCGCGCGCTCGTTTTCGATCCGAGCTGCTCCATGGCTTCCGGTGAAGGGCCGATGAACGTGATCCCCGCAGCCGCGCAAGCGCTCGCGAAGCGGTGATTTTCAGCCAGGAAGCCGTACCCGGGATGCACCGCATCGCAGCCTGCTTTGCGCGCAACGCCGACGATCTTGTCGATGTCCAGGTAGCTCTCACGTGACGGCGGCGGGCCAATTCTGTAGGCCTCTTCCGCTAACCGCACGTGCAGGGCGGCGCGATCCGCGTCGCTGTACACCGCGACCGGGCGCACGCCCAACTCGCGGCAGGCGCGCGCGATGCGCACAGCAATCTCGCCGCGGTTGGCGATCAGAACTTTGCGAAACATCGACACTCCCTGGAGCAGGCGCGATAGTCTACCAATAAATACGCTGTGGCGAGAGCCTACGGATGCTGCATAGCGCGCAAGTACCGGTTTGGAAGATCCAAGCCGCGGCCAGTCTATTCCAACGGAACTCCTCAGCGACCCCGATTCACTTGCTGCATACGCCGGCTAACGAGATGTTCGCATAACAATATGGCATGACGGGCACTCACTTCCTCATTGGTGCGCAGAAAACCGCCGCGCGTTGGGACGGAACGGCCTAGTTCGTGAGGTCACTGCCCCGGGGGCTAGCAACGCGGACGGTCAATGTGGCTGTGACGCCGCTCTCAGGCCGCGCTTCTGTTTCTCCTGTTGCATTTCAGTCATCCACGGAAGGACGACACCGTTCATCCGGGCGTAGTCCATCGCTTGAGCCAGGTATTCGTGGATGTCGCTAACCATGGTGAAGAGGAGGTCATCGGGGGTCGTTTCGCGACCACGCACCTTAATATGTTTTTGGAAATCGGAATCGGATAGGGATTCCATGCTGCCGTTAAAGTAGGAGACGGCATCGAAGACTTCGTTCGTGACGTCGGTCTTGTCGGTCAGCGATTTCTCGAAAGGCACGTTCTTTGCCGGAGGCTTCCGAGTTGAATCGGGCGTTTCTGCTACTTCATACGGTTCAGCCCTGATGGCGCCCAAATCACTCGGAACGTGGTAATACTCGGTGGCAGCGAGCAGATATAGCTCACTAACCGTGGGTAGTCCTTCACCCTCCGGATGCCAGCTAAACTTTTCGGCAGGCATCGCCTTCCCCAACTCGATCAGCTTGTCGCCCAAGTCCTTTAATTCAGACACCAGTTTTGGGTGGTAGTCGCACGAGGCAACCGAGGGGGACGCGGCCTTCGGGCCGGCGGGCTTTGTTTGCCCGAAAGTTTGAGTCGCGCTCACGGTAAAAAAAAGAAGAGCCACGGAAACGGCAAGCGAACACGAACGTCTCGGCTTCAGTCTCCCCATTAGACTGTCGTAGGCCTCATAAAAGGAAATTGGAGCGTTACTTCGACGCAACGTTTGTTGCCATCAGCTTCTCGATGAGCGCGACGGTGCTTTCGATCGGAGGCTGGTCCGAACCGTACGCGCCTGATTCGACTCCCGCTTTACCGCCGCGCTTGCCTTGCGCCAAATTGAGCGGCGTCAGACCCTTTCTATTGACGACGTTGAGCTTGGCACCCTGGTCGACAAGATATTGCACCAGCTGGTCATGGCCATTCTGGGCCGCAAAGTGCAGAGCCGTGTCTCCGCTGGACGCTGCCGCGTTCACGTCAAAACCCAGGTGTAGGCAAATCTGAATCGTTTCATTCAACTGGGATTCAGGGGGCAGAGTCGTGGCCACAGGATTTTCCCTGCTGCCCAGCTTGGCCAAAGCCATGAGCGGCGTGGTTCCATCTCTCAGGGGGATCGGACGAGCTCCTCTGGCGATCAGGAGACGCATGCCCGTCACGTCGGCTGATTCAGCTGCTTTAAAGAACGGTGTGGTACCGTTGGGCACAATCGTAAAATAAAAATCATCGGGAAGTTTTCGATCGAAGACCGCGTTTACATCCGCGCCGCGGTCCACAAGCAACGATGCCACCCTCAGACTATCCTGCTCAAAATTCGGAGGCAACAAGCGTCCGTTCTTGGGGCCGCTGCGCATCTCCATGAGGGCGTACAAAGAACCGTCTTTTACATCCGCTCCTTTTTCGATCAGGAAGGTCGCGAAATCGTAGTGGTTGTTGACGACGGCGTCGAGTAGAGGCGTAAGGTTGATTTCAGGCTCAGCCTTGTTGACGTCTGCTCCCGCAGCGATCAAAACTTTCGCCGAATCCAGAGCGTCTTGTCGAGCCGCGAAAAGCAGAGGTGTCAAGCCACCGGTTGGCGGATCAATTCTTCGGGTGGCATCAATCAGCGGGCGATGGCGGACACTCATGACCGTGGACGTCGCATTTACGTTCGCACCGCGGTCAATCAGCACCTTAACCGCAGCCGCATTGTTCCCGGCCACAGCCATCATCAGAGGTGTTTCGCCGTAGGTTCCCTCTCGAGCGTCCACGATTGCGCCGTGATCCAAAAGCAGTTTCACGGCCTCGGGAACGCCGGCACGCGCTGCCACCATCAGAGGAGTATCGCCCTGACCTCTTACTGCGTTGACGTCGGCGCCGGCTTTCAATAACACGGTCATCAGTTGCGAGTCACCAAATGTGGCAGCCTCATGGAGAGCGGTGGTGTGATCGAAGGCGTTGACGGCTTTCGCGTTGGCACCCATTTCCACAAGACACTTTGCGGTATCGAGATCGTCCCAGTGGGCGGCCCAGAGAAGCGCGGTCATTCCCTCGCTGTCAGCGGCGTTCACGTCGATTTGACTTCGATTCTTCAGCAGCGACTTCACTGCTTGCTCGTCGCGATTCTTGGCGGCGACCACCAAGCGCATGTCCGCCGGCGATGCCGCCAGGCCGCCCCCGGTCCACAGTAGCGTGCCTACTGCCAGGGAACGCCATAGATATTTGTTGATCATTTTCGCGCCCTCTCCTGCGCTATATGCCTACAGCTGAAACACTTCGGTGCTGTCACCGATGCTGTCAGCCGGAACCTTAGCCTTGTCGAGGATGCCGAGCAGAAGATTGGCCATCTGTGTCTGCGGCTTCGCAACGATGTGACGTCCTCCCTTGAGGCTCCCTGAGGCTCCTCCGGCAAGGACCAGCGGAATGCGGTCATGACTATGTCCGTTCGAGTTGCCCATGCCGCTGCCATAAAGAACCATGGAGTGATCGAGCAGAGTTCCATCGCCGTCCTGGATGGAGTTTAGTTTCTTCAGGAAGTCAGAGAACAACTGGACATGATAGGTGTTGATCTTGACGTATTTCTCGACGACCGCGGGCGCTTCCCCGTTGTGAGAGACGGAGTGGTGTCCGTCCGGGACTCCAATAAAGTTGTACGTGCGTGGGCTCAACTCCCGCGCCAGCATGAAAGAGCTGACACGGGTGACGTTTCCCTGGTATGCCAACACGATCAGATCAAAGAGCAATCTGGCGTGATCGTCGTAAGAATCAGGGATTCCGCCGGGCGAGGCTGGCAGGTCCAAGCCACTGCTTGAGGTGGCTGCCTTCTCAATGCGCCGTTCAATTTCCCGCACGCTGTCGAGATAATCAGTCAGCCGGGCTTGATCGGTTGGACCAAGGCTGCCCTGTAGCTGGCTGACACTCTTCGTGATGTTGTCGAGAATGCTTCGATTCGCCACTTCGCGTGCCGCCCGCTCTTGTGCGTTGCCTCCGCCGGCCCCGAACAGACGCTTGAAGACAACCTTGGGATCGAGCTCCATGGGCAGCGGCGTAGTGGCATCCCGCCAACTGATCGTATTTCCGTACACGCAGGGAGAGCCGACCTCGCACTGGCCATTGGACGAGGAGATATCTTCGGTGCAGACCTCAAGCGACGGCAGCGGCGTATCCTGGCCGTACTTGTCGGCAATGATCTGGTCAATCGTCTTGCCGGAATGCACTTTGGTTTCATCGGGACGCGTCCCGTTCAAGAACATCACGTTGCTATAGAAGTGACCGACCGGGAGCGGCGCCTGACAAAGATCGATGTTGGTGATGACGTTAATATGTTCACGCATGGGCTCCAGCGGCTGGAGCGTCCTCGGCAGCTCGAAGCCGGGCGCATCACTCTTCGGTATCCATTCCGGACGATGCGCGCCGTGCGGAAAATAAAGGAACGTGAAGCGGCTCGCTGGATTCGCCGCCGAATTTGCGGTTGCAGCAAACGCCGGCACCATCGCGTCGAGAAACGGAAGAGCCACAACCGCCCCGATTCCCTTTAGAATCGTTCTGCGCGGGAGAGCTTTTTTTGTAACGATCATGGTGTTCATACCTCTCTAGAAATCCGCAATCTAGTGATTCGCACCGTTTGCGACCAGTAGCGTGTTCGAAGAGCTTATTTGAGCCGTTTTGACTCCGTCGGATTTCGCAGGCGAAGTCGATTCTTTCACTTTCATCTGGAAAGGCGTGCTGTAAACGATCCCTCGGATTAAAGACTCTAGGGTGTAGTTCTGACCCGCCGATTGGCGAACAATAGTCCGCACCGAGGGCATGTCATCAGGGACAAGCGCTCGCCCGAGAGCATACGTCATCAACGCTTCGGTCAATGTCCGCACGAACTGCTCTGGGCGGGCCAGGATCGCCTTGCGCAACTCGATGGGGCCATTGATCTTCGTTCCATCCGCAAGCATTCCTGAGGCGTCAAGAGGTATTCCGTCCTCGGCGGTCCGGAACCTGCCGATTGCGTCGAAGTTTTCCATTGCAAAGCCGATGGGATCCATCAAGCGATGACAGTTGGCGCACACCGGATTTGCGCGGTGCTGCTCCATCCTTTCACGCATGGTGGCTGTAGCGGATTCAGTCTCGACCAATGCCGGCACGTCGGGTGGCGGAGCCGGGGGCGGATTGCCCAGAAAAACGGAAAGAACATACTTGCCGCGAATCACGGGAGCCGTTCTGTTTCCGTAAGAGGTAACGGTCAGAATGCTGCCCTGGCCCAGCAGGCCAAAACGGTTTTCGTCCGTCAGGGTGACCCGCCGGAACTGGCTTCCATACACGTTAGGAATTCCGTAGTTTGCCGCGAGGCGATCGTTCAAGAATGTGTAATTGGCGCGAAGCAGATCGAGGACGTTTCGGTTCTCGCGCAGAATACTTTCAAAAAACAGTTCCGTTTCGCGCTGAAAAGAAATGCGCAGATTATCGTCGAAATCGGGGAACAAGGTGTCCACGGGAGCCGCAACTTTCAGGTTACGCAGATGCAGCCACTCGTCGGCGAAGTTGTTAACCAACGCGGACGACTTCGGATCGTTCAGCATGCGCTTGATCTGCTGGTCGAGAACTACTGGATTCTTCAGCTTCCCCTGTCCAGCCAGAGACAGCAATTGGTCATCCGGAATACTGCTCCAAATGAAGAAGGACAAGCGCGTAGCCAAGTCGTAGTCGTCCACGTGAAAGGCCTCGTGGGCCGTCGCATTGGGCGGATCATGCTCCACGCGGAGGACAAACTCGGGACTGGCCAGGATGTAGGCGAGGGCTGTCTCAATTCCGTTCTCGGGGCCGCCCTGTTTCTCGCCCAGGGCGTACAGTTGGAGCAATTGCTGCATTTGCTCTTTGGTGGGTGGGCGCCGATAGGCGAGCCGAGCCAGTCTGGTCAGTATCCTGGTCGCACAAGACCCCTTGTCCTCGTCATCCTTGGTCAAATGACAGACAAAAATCTGCCGCCGGCTCGGCGTGTCTCCCGGGCCCGTTGGATTCACGGGGCCCACAATTGATGCCTGCGACAGCACCGCGATTCCCGAGTTCTCCGAACCGTTGATATTTTCGCGTTGCAGCGGCTCGATCAACCCGATGGGAACCGCCGAACTTGGCCTGACGAATGCGAAACCGACATCGTGCGGCCCAGCTTTGACCTTGAGGTGAGTCTCCATACGCTTATCAATCACCTGACCTGTGGCCAGGTGCGCGTTCACGGAGAAGGCCTCGTCCGCGGGCCCACCAAATTGTGCCTCGTGAACCTTGACGCCATCAATCGTTACCACAAATTGAGTGACGTGTTCGATTCCGCGGACTTGCTTTGCATTGTTTCGCCAGATCATCGGCTTGAGGATATATTCCCCGTCGGCGGGAAAGTTGTAGTGAACCAGGATGCCGCCGCGGGTCCCGACGGGAAGGCCCTCGATGTGGGTGTCCTGTGAGAAATCGGGACGAATTTTGAAGTTATCGATACTGACGTTCGGTTTACTGCTCCCCACCGCCAAGCTGGAAACTTCCCACGCCGCCGAAAGATATTGCTCCATCAATACCGGCGACACGCCCAGAGCGGACGCGTCGTTATCAAATCCTTCGTTGGAATAGCCCTCACCGGGAAGGAGCGACGCAACATCGATGTTCAGATCCAATAAGTCGCGTAGGGCGTTACCGTACTCGGTGCGCGTGAGGCGTCTCAGAAGGGCCGGCCCGGGATTCGGTTTGGATTGAGCCGCTTGGTCCAGTTGGCTCTCAAGAGCCACTTCAAACGCCTCGAGCTTAACCTTATCGGGATGCGGCATTCCCTGGGGTGGCATCAAACCCGCTCGCAACTTCCGCTCAACCTTTTCCCAAACATCCTTCTGATCAGGGACCTTTGCCAAGTCGGCTTTATCGAGCATGAGGCCCGCTGTTTTCAAGGACTGGTTATGACAGACTACACAGTAGGCATTGACCAACGGGCGATAATCGGACGGGGACTTTGCAGGGGCGGGCACGGACGTCTGGGCAGGCTGTGTCTTGGCGGTTTGAGCTTGCCCCAACGCAGCCGAGCCAACGCACGAGGCCACCGCTAATGCCGTACCTAGATACCGACGCATCATGGCATCCTTTCCCCTTGCGTTGCATCTTGACACATTCAAACACCTGTTTCAATCTGTTGTTCACAAGCTACGATCGAGGGATAACTTGAAGCGACATGCCGACCGGACGCAAAACCGGAGACGAGATCTCGACGCAACACGCGAGAAATTAATTGAGGCAGCCGGAGAAGTCTTCGCCGAGCAAGGCTATGCTGCGGCCACTGTCAGAGACATCTGCACGCTCGCGGGCGCCAATGTAGCGGCGATCAACTACCATTTCGGAGACAAACGTGGTTTATACGCGGAAGTCTTAAAACGAATGACGCGCACCGCGCTCATTGAAAAAGGACACGTAGCACTAGAGCGCAACGCTTCGCCCGAAGAGATCTTGCGAGGATTTATTCGAGTAAGGGTCCGCGGCTTGCGCGGGAAGGGCCGGCCGAATTGGCACTTTCGGATTATTGCCCGAGAGCTCGCACAGCCGACACCGGTTATGTCTCGCTTGATTAATAAGGCGATGCGGCCCGTTTACAACCGCCTTCTGGAACTGGTCGGCAACATCATCGGGTTATCTCCCGATGACGAAAAGACGCGGCTTTGTACGCACAGCGTTGTCAGCCAGATCCATTTCTACTCCTCCGGCTCTCTTGTACTCAAACAACTTTGGCCGGAATTGAAGATGACGCCTGAGCAGCTAGACAGAATCGCCGATCATGTTGCGGACTTTTCACTTGGGTATCTCCGAACGTTTCGATCTTCCCGGAAAGTTTCTGAGGGCTCGCGAGGATTGGCGGCGCGTAGATCGAACCAGAAATTGCTTCACATTCGATGAGACAGGTAGACATTCAAAAAAAACAACCTTCGCCGACGCTGGCACTCTCTGCGGACGTCGTGCGCCGAGAACATTGACGTTGCGAACTAGGTCGATCCGTCCCAGTAGTATGCGACTTCACGCGCACAAGTGAAGGATCACTTAGCTGACGGTGCGAGAATGCGCCGCCAACGCGCGGCCCGCTGAGCGGGGCCGACCATTGACCGGCGAATTCGCTTTAGGATTTTTCAGGATCCATTAAACCTTTGGTAACGATTGTAGAAGGAAGAAGGTAAGGATGAGACGAGGCGCTCGTATTACATTTCTCTTGCTTGCTGCTTCCTGCGGCCTTGTTCATCCGCAGGGCACCGATGGACAAGAGAAGAAGAACTCCGAGGACGCCACTGGGGCCGATTGGCCGTCGCATGGCGGGACGGGTTCGGCTTGGCGTTATAGCGCCTTGGATCAGATCAACATATCGAATGTGAAGAAGCTGGCTCCGGCTTGGATCTTTCAGACGGGTGATTACCAGGACGGTCTCCAATCCACCCCGATCGTTGTGAATGGCGTGCTGTATCTTTCCGCTTTTGACGACGTGTTTGCCCTCGACGGAGCAACGGGAAATCTGATCTGGCAGTACAAATACGAACCTCTTCCGCACTTCGCAGTCGGCCGGAACTTCGGTGTGGCCGTTGGCGACGGCAACGTGTTCCTGGGTACTCACGACGGTCACGTAGTGGCCCTTGACCAGAAAACCGGCCGGGAAGTCTGGAAGGTGGCCGCCGATGATGCCTACTCCTGCCCTCGATGCGTCATTCAGGCAGCCCCCCTAGTGGTAAAGGGCAAGGTGATTTTGGCCGAAGGCGGCCCTCGGGGTCGCATCACCGCGTTCGACACCAAGACCGGGCACTTTGTGTGGCGCTTCTACGTAGTCCCCGGCGCCGGCGAAAAAGGAGTTGAGACCTGGCCGGGCGATTCCTGGAAGAAGGGCGGCAGTAATATGTGGACTACCGGTTCGTTCGATCCAAATCTCAATCTCATTTATTGGGGAACAGGCGATCCGAGCGGCGGGTGGAATTATCAAGGTGACCCCAAGTACGCAGAACTCTACAGCGACTCCATTTTGGCCTTGGATGCGGATACCGGGAAGCTGCGCTGGTACTACCAGGAAATCCCCCACGATGTCTGGGATCAAGATGGTTCCTGGGAATTGCTGCTAATGGATCGGCCGGTGAACGGAAAGATGCGAAAGCTGCTGGTGCAGTTCGCCAAGGCCGGATACACGTTTATCCTCGATCGCGAAACGGGAGAGCTTCTCGGCGTATATCCGTACGCCGACTCGAACAATTTTGTGAAGGGGATCAGTCCGAAAGGCGAGTTAATCGGACGCAACGATCCCGTGCCGGGAAAGACCACGCTCATCTGTCCAAGCGTCAGCGGCGTCAAGAACTGGAATCAAGTGGCGTATTCTCCGCGCACGGATTTGGTATACGTGCCGGTGCTGGAGGGCTGTAATCTCCTGGCTCTTCCGCCGTCCGTAAACGGCGCGCCGACCGTGGGTGGGACGTTCACGTATACCGCCCCCCCAGGACATAAGACAGCCTACACCCATCTTGACGCGGTTGATCCGATCACCGGCAAGAAGAAGTGGACCTACAACTACCCGTTCAAGATTTTTGCATCGATTCTGACTACTGCCGGAGATCTGATGTTTGTGGGCGAACCTGACGGCATGTTTCGAGCTCTGGATGCGCGCACCGGCCAGAAGCTTTGGGAGTTCCAAACAGGCGCCGGGCATCGCGGCTCGCCTGTAACTTACACGGTGGGCGGGCGGCAATTCATCGCCACGCCGACTGGGATGGGGCAGGTTGGCTACAACAACGCCGGGGTTTGGCCTGAGGCCGCGAACTGGCGGATCGGGTCTGCTTTGGTCGTGTTTGCTCTGCCGGAGGGATCGAAATGACGTGGAACAAAAAGACCGCCGCACTTCTGGTTGCCCTGCTCCTCCCTCCTGCGATCACCCGCGCGCAGGAGGCGGCCGTCGCACAAGCAGCGACCAATAACCAAGCGGCTCAAGAAAGGCGTGTGAAACGCGGCGCCACTCTGTTTGCCGCTACCTGTACGGGCTACTGCCACGGTGCGAACGGAACGGCCGGCAGCAGCGCACCGGCTCTGGCGGGGCGCGGCCTAGACGGGGATTACATTACGAAAACGGTCATGTACGGAATACCGGGTACTGCGATGGTGGCTTGGGGGCAGGCGATTCCGAAAGATGACTCGGCGGCTGTGATCGAATACGTGAAGAGCTTGAACGGGATCGTTTCAGCGGGTACCGCCACGCCTCGTCCCGCCCTCTCTGCCACGGCGCAACATGGACGCGATCTGTTCTTCGATTCGGGTGGCGAACTCAGTGGTTGTTCGAATTGCCATCAGGTCAACAACGCCGGCATTCCCGTGGCGCCACCGCTTATCAATATTCCCTCCGACGTCGCCGGGTTGCGCAGCCTTTCGACGCCCAAGGTGGTAAACGCAACACTGGACGGCCGAACATTCCCGGCTCTTGTCGTGTCGCAGACCCGCGAGCAAACCAAGTTGTATGACGTGACGACTGTACCCCCTGTTCTGGTAGGTGGTGCACCTACGGCGGTCAAAGTCGGGGATCGAGCCTCCTGGCAGCACTCGTCTGTCCTGGGGGCGTATTCCGATGCGGATCTGAGCGCCATTCTCGAGTTCTTGCGCGCCGAACAGCTACCCTAGGCTCGTAATGTCAATTGTACGCGGCTTGGTCGGGATAAGTATTGTGGGGCGTTACCACGGAGACACGGAAATTCCGCCACTTCCGAGTTTTCGCTATGACACTTCGGCCTAGCTCGAAAAGGCGTTTCAGATAGGGCGGTAAATTGACACTGTCTCAATCCGATGGTTAAGATGACTCGCGTCGTCAGGGTCCAAGAAACTCATAAGAAAATGCCGCCAAAGATTATGACGAGAGTGGCACTGTTTTCAATAGGTTAGCGGCCGGGTAGACCATAAGTGTGTCAACACGAGAAAGGTGCAAATGGGACTTCGCACACCTGAGCAATACCTCCATGGTCTGCGGGATGGCCGGGAAGTTTACTATCAAGGACGAAAGCTGAAGGTTGTAACCGAGCATCCTGACCTCGCTGCCGCGGCCCGCCATGCGTCAATCGACTTCGGCCTAGCTGAGAACCCGGAGTTCCGCGATCTCGCGGTACATCAAGAAGGAAACGAAACGTACTCCGCGTACTACCGTATCCCCCGAGATTCGACGGATCTCTTGTCCCGCAGCAAACTGATTGGAGCAGGCACGGCGGCCGGGGCGACATTAGTAATACTGATCAAGGAAATCGGAACCGATGCTATTTTTGCGCTCAGACGGCTACTTTCCCAGCAGAAATATGCTGAAGGTCTGGCGCGGCTCGATGCTTTCTACAAGCGGTGCCGCGAAAAGGACCTAGCGCTGGCGGTAGCTCAGACGGACGTCAAGGGTGATCGGAGCAAACGCCCTTCAGAGCAAACCGATCCGGATATGTACGTGCGCGTTGTATCGGAGCGCCCCGATGGCATCGTGGTCCGCGGCGCTAAGATACACACTTCGTGCACACCGTATGTCGACGAAGTAATTGTTATACCCAGCAGGAGCATGGGCCCGGAAGATGAGGCGTGGTCGGTGGCTTTCGCTGTTCCTCCTGCTACACCCGGACTGCGGATGTACGCTTCGGATTTTCTGAGCGGAGGCGATGAGTTCACGCGACCCATCTCCGCGAAGCACAAAATGATCGAGACGCTCACGGTTTTCGACGACGTTTTCGTGCCGTGGGAGAGGGTCTTCTTCCATCGTCGACCAGACTTTGCGGGGGGTGCGGCGCTTAGGTTCGTCGAGTACCACCGTTTTACTGCCGTCAGCTACAAGCTTCCGTTGCTGGACACGTTTGTCGGCGTGGCGATAGCAATTGCTAAAGCGAACGGTATTGAGAAGGCCGGCCATGTGAAAGACAAGCTTACGTGGCTTGCGGGCTATGCCGAGACAGTTCGCGGGCTGACTGAGCTCGCCGCTCTCCGCTGCCAAACGGAAGAGGGTATGGCGTATCCGCATGTTTTTACAACGAATATGGCCAAGTGGACTTTTGCCCGTGACTTTCATAAGGCAGTTGAGATCGTGCAAGATCTCGCCGGCGGAATTCTGGTCACCGGCCCGTCGGGCGCGGATTGGGAATCCGCCGAAGTTCGTCCCGTACTCGAGAAATATTTGGGCGGGGCTTGGCCCGCCGAGCAGCGGCTGGCAATGCTGAACCTAATTGGCGATCTGACTTCGGGCCTCTACGGGGGCTATCAAGCCGTTCTCGCCGTCCATGCCGAGGGTTCCGTTGAGGCTGAGAAGCTGGCTATGCTTCGAGCTTACGATCCAAAACGCGCCGTCGGTTTGGCAATGCGCCTAGCGGGGCTGGAATCGACACCGAACGACACTCCCCGGGAAGCGAAAAAAAACAGCGTAAGCGGCGAGCCCCAGGCAGATGGTCGGCGAAAAGTCCCGATCGTCAGTCCGTCTTTACAGTGACCTTATCGTCCGAAATTTGCCGACCGGCCGCCAGCCCGAGAGTCCAACGGGCAGCAGCGCACATGGTTCGGCGTCCGACCTAGTGATTCAGGTCTTCATTTTTTCCGACTATGCCATCAGAAGCTTGACTCCGAGCCGCACCCTTATGGCTCGTCTGCTCATCTAGCTTCTGACGGGTAATTCCATCGTCACGGGCGCACCGTGGTGCCGAGTAACGAAGCAGAGCATCGAATTACGAGACGATTGTTGCCCTAGAAGGGTTGGGAAGATGCCTGAGAGCTTGAGTAGCCGGACCCCTGTCATCGTGGGCGTTGGAGAAGTGGTGGATCGTCCGACAGATCCAGCCCTCGGCAAAGAACCCCTGGTTTTGATGGCCGAGGCTATGCTCCGAGCCGACGAAGACGCCGGAGGGGGCCTGCTGCGACAGTTGGAGTCGCTGGACGTCGTCAATTCCATCACGTGGGGCTACAGCAACTTACCCGCGCGGCTTTGCCAGAGCCTCGATATCTACCCTAAGCGAGCGAACTATGGAGTGATCGGCGGCGACACACCCGTGCAATACATTCACGATGCAGCTATACGGATCGCGCTAGGGGAGATGGATTTCGCCGCCGTTTGCGGCGCAGAAGCCGCTGAATCGCTGCTACGCGCCGAGAAAACCAACACTCCACTCCCCTGGACAGTTCCAGAGCGGAAGCCCGAGAGGCCGCGGCGCGACGGAATCATACACCCGGTTGCTTTACGCCACGGTCTCAATAAGCCGCTGATTGTTTATCCCATCTACGAATACGCCAACCAATCGGCGTGGGGTCAGTCGCTGGAGGAAGCACAAGCGGAAACGGGTAAATTGTGGTCCCAGTATTCTTCGGCGGCCGCCGCTAACCCATATGCGTGGCTTCAATACTTTTTTGAACCGTCGGAGATATCCATACCGTCACCCGAAAACAGACTCGTAGCGGGTCCTTACACAAAGCGCATGGTCGCCAATCCTTCGGTCAACCAAGGCGCAGCGGTAATCCTGACCAGCTTCGGCCGGGCCAAGGCGATGGGCATTCCAGATAATAAACTGGTTTTTGTATGGGGCGGCACTGCTGCGTCCGAGCCGGCGGACTTTGTTTCGCGCGATCAATACGAACATTCCTGCGCGATGGATGCAGTCTTACAGACGACGCAGGCGTTGTGCCGGGACAATGGGGCGGAATTTGAGCTTGTTGAACTCTATAGTTGCTTTCCGTGCGTTCCAAAAATGGCTAGACGAGTCCTAAACTGGCCAAGCGATAAGCTTCCGACCGTCACGGGTGGTCTGAGTTTTTTTGGCGGCCCCTACAACAACTACATGACTCATGCCGCCGCATCCATGACTCGGCAGTTGCGGCAGCAGGAGAAATCCGTGGGATTGCTCTATGGTCTCGGAGGATTCGTCACGAAGCACCATGCTCTAATCGTCGCGGCACATCCTCCCGATAAACAGCTGTTACCCGATTACGACGTGCAAGCCGACGCAGATCGACGGCACGGGGCCGTGCCCCCGATCCAGGAAGATTTTGTTGGCGAAGCTAAGTTGGAAACCTACACGGTTTTGTACGACCGAAGCGGAAAACCCGAATCCGGAGTTGTGTTCGCTCGTACGGAAAAGGGCTCTCGGGTGGTCGCAAGAGTTGGCGGCGAAAACACCGGTTCACTAGCCCTTCTTACGGATCCAAAGCGGCACGTTATAGGGACTACAGGCACGACTACGATCAGCAAGGACGGCCTGTTGCATTGGACGACTCGCTGAGATTGAACTCGTGGGGAGAAAACTAATGGGAACAGAACGTGAGGTCTTCGTCCTGACTGGCGTTCGCACGGCAGTGGGCAAGTATGGCGGAAGCCTGAAAGATATGCCTCCGACCGCACTCGGTGAAGCCGTCGTGCGTGAATCGATCAAACGATCTGGTGTTTCTCTTGAAGAAGTAGATCAGGTTGTGTTTGGCAATGTGATTCACACGGAAGCGAAGGACATGTACCTGGCGAGAGTTGCAGCCGTTCGGGCTGGCATTCCCGTTTCAACGCCCGCCCTCACGCTGAATCGATTATGTGGCAGCGGCTTGCAAGCCATTATCTCTGCTGCTCAAGTGATCCGACTGGGCGAAGCGACCGTGGCAGTCGCCGGGGGAGCGGAAAATATGAGCCGCGCTCCGTACTGGATCACTACCCTGCGTTGGGGACAGCGCATGGGCGATGGGAATACAGTGGACGCCATGGCGGGCGCACTCACAGATCCTTTCGATACCTGTCACATGGGAATTACGGCGGAGAATATCGCTCGCAAATGGGAGATTTCACGGGAGCAGCAAGACGCGCTTGCCGTGGAGAGTCATCAACGGGCCCTGGATGCAATCGGCAAGTCCAAATTTAAAGACCAGATAGTTCCCATCGAAACGGGAACCAAAGGAAAGTCGCGGCTGTTTGAAGTCGATGAATCGCCTCGATTGGAGGCCACTCTAGAGAATTTGGCCAAACTGAATCCGGCGTTCGACAAAGCGGGCACAGTAACAGCGGGCAACGCTTCGAGCATCAACGATGGCGCCGCGGCAGTGGTGCTTATGGAGAAAAGTGCGGCGGAGGAACGGAATTTGAAGCCGCTGGGCCGGCTTGTCGGCGCCGTAGTCGTTGGCGTGGAACCTAAACATATGGGAATCGGTCCGGTCCCGGCTGTTACCAAATTACTGCAGAAGACCGGGTTGAAACTCGATGAAATCGACGTCTTCGAAGTGAACGAGGCTTTTGCGGCTCAGGCTCTCGCGGTGACGCGTGACCTCGGTCTTCCCGCGCACAAGACGAATCCCAACGGGAGTGGCATATCGCTTGGGCATCCAATTGGTGCGACCGGCGCCATCCTTACGGTGAAGTTGCTCCATGAGTTGCGCCGAGTCGGCGGCCGATATGGACTCGTCACCATGTGCATCGGCGGCGGTCAAGGAATCGCTGCGATTTTCGAGTCCTTGAATTAACGTCGGTCTAAGGGGACCGCAGCTAGATAGATGCGGCGAAAGAGCTGGCGGTTCGTGCCGATGGCGGGCCGGCTGGCGCATCGAGCATGAAACTTAGCTAAGGTGGAAGATGCCGAACGATGGCAACCCTTCGCTACAGCACTTGGCTAGTGATGAATGAGCCCCGTCAAATGTGCGCTGTCGTTGTCGACACAAGGGAAATCGCCATCGATCTCAACGTCTGGGCCGGCAAGCAAGCGGGTCACTGGGTTAGTCGTCCAAGGCTTCGTCAGAACAGATGGGTCGTCCACAGTGGCTGTGTATTCCAAGAGATTGCCTTTGCGCGTGAACCGCTCGATCACGTGGGTACCCTCGGAATGAATGGTTCCATATTCGCTGAGCCACGTGTCGCCACTCAAGCTCGTCACGTCGATGACCAGCGTGTCTCCATCCCAGTGCCCCACGGAGTCTCCCATCGCTGAAGGATCCACATCCGTGCGGTGCGCGCGACCGTCCGTGTGAACGATCCGGAATGTGCTGGAGGGATTTCCTCCGGCTGTACCCTGTTTATAGAGCAACACGACTTGGCCAGGGATTTGGACGATCTCATCGGGCGTCCCAATCCGGGGAACGCCAGGATTCTTGCAAGTAAATGCCGTCGGATCGGTGTGATTGGTATCGAACCAATTATTTGCAACTGTTGCCTGATACTCTGGCTTGTAGGAAGGCTGGTTCGGTGGCGCTTTGGGAGTTGGATCTCTGGGTTTTGTGCCGTTGTCATCGAGTGGCGAAAACAAAACTTTGCGATCTTTGCCGTCTGCGCTAACCACCGCAAAATTGCCTCCGCCAGGGCCGACCCACATTCCATTGAGATCTGGTTGGCCGTCTGAAGTGCGTGGAGTGGGCGCCGAGGCAGCCGCCTTTAGTTCCGCAGCGGCTTTGGCCTTGCGCTCCGCCGCAATTTTCGCCCAGTTAGCGGCATCTTCGTCGTGATCCCTCTGCGGCCCAGCGGCCTTCAATTTTGCTGTCTCTTCTTCGGTCGCGCGTTGCTTGGCCGCGTCATCCTGCGCTTGTCCCGATTGCTCTTGCGCGAAGGTACGTATGGGAACGATACACAGGGCCGCCATGACCAAAACCGTGGCCGTGTACTTGCCGAAACTTTTCTTCATGATTCATTCTCAAACAACAACGTGCGAGTCCTCACAGACACACCCTATGCTGCGCGATACTCTAGATTTAGCCACCGCCGCGCCGAGCACGGCCGCAGTTCGCTGTTTCTCGTCGGTTTCAGCCTGGAGTTTAAGGGAGAAGGCCAAAACCCGTCAATTTAGGCCGGGCCGCGACAGTAAGTTCGTACTAGACCAGACTGTCACAGCCGAAAGGCCTTGACGCGAATGAACCAGAGAATCTGGCATTCGCATGGGAGAGAATACCCGTTTGGAACTGAGGGAGAAGGCGTCAATTTCTCTTGGCGCACGAAATCCCGCACTTTTCGATCCGTTTTGGCAGACATGGGGCGAAGGGAGCAAAAATGGGACGAGGCGCTCAAATCATTGTCTTCTTGCTGGCTATGGGTGGGCTATTTGTCTGCGCGCAACAGGCGGGAGCGCAGGACAAGGTTGGATCCACGGGCGCCGATTGGCCGTCGCATGGCGGGACGGGTTCGGCTTGGCGTTATAGCGCCTTGGATCAGATCAACATATCGAATGTGAAGAAGCTGGCTCCGGCTTGGATCTTTCAGACGGGTGATTACCAGGACGGTCTCCAATCCACCCCGATCGTTGTGAATGGCGTGCTGTATCTTTCCGCTTTTGACGACGTGTTTGCCCTCGACGGAGCAACGGGAAATCTGATCTGGCAGTACAAATACGAGCCTCTTCCGGGTTTCGCGGTCGGCCGGAACTTCGGTGTGGCCGTTGGCGACGGGAACGTGTTCTTGGGTACTCACGACGGTCACGTAGTGGCCCTTGACCAGAAAACCGGCCGGGAAGTATGGAAGGTGGCCTCCGATGATGCCTACTCCTGCCCTCGATGCGTCATTCAGGCAGCCCCCCTAGTGGTAAAGGGCAAGGTTATTGTGGCTGAAGGCGGCCCTCGGGGCCGCATCACCGCGTTCGACACCAAGACCGGGCACTTTGTGTGGCGCTTCTACGTAGTCCCCGGCGCCGGCGAAAAAGGAGTTGAGACCTGGCCGGGCGATTCCTGGAAGAAGGGCGGCAGTAATATGTGGACTACCGGTTCGTTCGATCCAAATCTCAATCTCATTTATTGGGGAACAGGCGATCCGAGCGGCGCGTGGAATTATCAAGGTGACCCCAAGTACGCAGAACTCTACAGCGACTCCATTCTGGCCTTGGATGCGGATACCGGGAAGCTGCGCTGGTACTACCAGGAAATCCCCCACGATGTCTGGGATCAAGATGGTTCTTGGGAACTGCTGGTGATGGATAGGCCCGTGCAAGGGAAGATGCGAAAGCTGCTGGTACAGTTCTCCAAAGCCGGATACACGTTTATCCTCGATCGCGAAACGGGAGAGCTTCTCGGCGTATATCCGTACGCCGACTCGAACAATTTTGTAAAAGGGATCAGTCCGAAAGGCGAGTTAATCGGACGCAACGATCCCGTGCCGGGAAAGACCACAAACATCTGTCCAAATGTTGGAGGAGCCAAGAACTGGAATCAAGTTGCGTATTCTCCACGCACTGCATTGGTCTACGTGCCGGTTGTGGAAATGTGCAACGACTTAACCCTTCCGCCGGCTGTCAACGGCCAGACGACAGGCGCTACTTGGGTTTTCACGGCTCCGCCGGGTCACCTCACGGCATACACCCATCTGGATGCAGTCGATCCGGTCTCCGGTAAGCGACAATGGACCTACCCGTACAGGTTCCAAATTTTTGCTTCCATTCTGGCCACCGCAGGGGACTTGATGTTTACGGGTGACCCAGAAGGCAACTTCTTTGCGCTCGATGCACGCACCGGCGAGAAACTATGGAGCTTCCAAACCGGCGCCGGGAATCGCGGATCACCGGTCACTTACATCGTGGACGGGCGACAGTACATCGCGAATCCGACAGGCATGGGACACGTCGCGTTCTATAACAGCGGAGTTTGGCCGGAGGTGACCACCTGGCGCTACGGCTCATCGCTGGTGGTGTTCGCCTTGCCAAAGCAGTCGAAATGAAGCGAGCTTTTATGGTCTAGATCGCTTGTCGAGTCCGCAAGCCAGCGATCGCCTCTTCGTCGTAGCCCAACTCACGTAAGATTGCGTTCGTATTGGCGCCAAGCGCTGGAATTGCGTCCATGCGCGGCTCAAAATCTTCTGGTATTCCGGGGGGCAAGAGGGCGGGAATCGGTCCCACGGGGGAATCGACGTTGATCCAGCGTTTTCGCGCCTTGAGTTGTGCATGCGACCAGACGTCGTGCATGCTATTCAACCGCGCGTTGGCAATGGGCGCAGCCTCGAGTCGCTGAATCACCTGCTCGGCCGTCAGCTTCGCAAACACTTCGTCGATGATCGCAGTCAATTCTTGGCGGGCGGCCACACGAAGGGAATTAGAAGCAAAACGCGGATTCGCCGCCAGGTCAGGCCTCTCGAGAACTCTATTGCAAAAAATCACCCATTCTCGATCGTTCTGGAGGCCCAGAATCACATCCGTGCCGTCCCCCGCGGGAAAAGGACCATATGGAAAAATCCCGGGATGCGACGCGCCGGAACGTACCGGCAGCGGGGCGCCATCGAATGCGTAATAGAGGCCGTAGCTCATCCACTCGACCGTGCTTTCAAACATCGACACATCCAGCCGGCAACCTCTTCCATTCTTGCCGCGTTGAATCAGCGCGGCAAGAATGTTCGTCAATGCGTACATTCCAGCCGCGATGTCCGCGATAGCACAGCCTGCTTTGGAGGGATGCTCGGGCGTGCCGGTTGCAGAAATAAGACCGGACTCGCTCTGAATCAAGAGATCGTAGGCCTTCTTGTCTCGATACGGACCATCCGCGCCATAACCGGAGATGTCACACACGATCAGCTTGGGAAATTTGTCCTTCAGCGAGTCATAGGAGAGCCCTAGGCGTTCGGCAGCTCCGGGGGCCAGATTCTGCACAACCACGTCGGTAATCCCCAGCAGCTTCGTCAGAACCTGGCTTGCATCCGGGTGCTTGATGTCTAGAGTCAGGCTCTCTTTCGAACGGTTGCACCAGACCCAGTATGACGATAGTCCTCGAACGTGTTTGTCATAGGATCTGGCAAAGTCTCCGACATCCGGCCGCTCGACCTTAATGACGCGAGCTCCGAGGTCAGCCAGCTGCCGGGTGCAGAACGGAGCGGCCACAGCGTGTTCGAGCGCCAAGACCCTGATCCCATCCAATGGTCGCAAAATATCCCCCAATCGAAATGGACAGAGAAAGTGGATTTTTTCGCAATCGGTGCAACGCAACGCGGAGCATCAGCCTCAGATATGGACTGCATTCACTCCAAGATCGCGATTGCATCTGTTGCAAGAAATCCTTCTGTGTCCGCCGCCCACAGCTTAATGGTTTTCCCGTCGCTCTCGATTCGACCGCAAGCGGAAAAAGGCGCGCCATTAAACAAGGGCCTCAATGATCGCGACGAAAAGCGAGTGACACTTGCATTCGGCACATTACGCCTCAAAAGATCTTGCAGCAAAACGGCGATCAGCGAGCCGTGTACAAGGAGCTGGGGGTAGCCTTCGACCGCGTTTGTATAGGGGCGGTCGTAGTGAATTCGATGGCCGTTGAATGTGAGTGCCGAATAGCGAAACAGAAACACTTCGTCTGGACGAATCTCTCTGGTCCAGTTGGCGCTTCCTGGCGCCTTTTGAGGCGCAGGGACCGGATCGCCCGATTTAGGATTTTCGCGGTAGACCACATCCTGCTCCTCCGCTACCGCAAGGCCCCGATCATTGCTTATCTCGTGACGTACTAGCACAAAAACGAGCTGGCCGGAGCGCCCCTGCTTGTGGTTTATCTCCACAATCCGTGAAACACGAGAAATATGTTCTCCGACACGGAGAGGTCGATGAAATTCGTGACGAGTTCCCCCAAACATCCTCCGAGGCAACGGTACGGGCGGAAGAAAACCTCCTCGTTGAACCATCCCATCGGCTCCGATTTCCGATTGCCGATGAATCGGAAGAAAATATAGATAGTGCCAGAGCGGGGGGAGTGGATCGCCTATCCGTGGATATGGATCATCGCGGTCCAACGTTGCCGAGAGAGCCGCTATCGGTGTTGCTGTGACTTCGTCAGAGCAGGTTTCGGTCTTACCTATCCAAGCCGCTAGGGAATCTTTCTCCACGTTTCACCTTCTCGTCGCGACCAGGTCAGATGAATTGCTCTCGGGCTCAGTGCCACTCAAGGCCTTGCGACGTCATGCTCCACGCTGCGCACGGACGGCGCTTTCGCTGCGAATAGCACACCGAGCCCCACGAGTGAAAGAGCGCCCGCGACGTAGAAGGCCCACCGGTACTGTCCGGTCGCCACATAAACTTGGCCTCCCAGAAATGGCCCCAGGACACCGGCAGCACCCCACGCTACGAGCAGCAACCCATAGTTGAGACCCATGTTTTTCGTGCCGTAGAAATCGGCGCTCAGCGACGGGTACACAGAGAACTGCGCACCGTAGCAATAATAAACGACGCTCAGCGACAGATAGAAGAGGGTCACATCCTGGCGAGTGAGGAATAGAATGGGCATGGCGATCGCTGAAATGAACAGCACGAGGCGCAGGGTATTCACGCGTCCTATATGGTCCGACATCCAGCCTGAGAAGATGCGTCCCACCGTATTCCCGAGGGCTCCGACAGTGATGGCGAAAGCCGCGACGGCCGCGGTATGGCCTGCCGAACGCGCGAACGGGACGAGCTGACTTATCACCATCAGACCAGACGTAGCGCCCAGGCAGTAAGCAACCCACAGTACCCAGAACGTCCCACTACGAAGCATTTGGCTTGTCGAAACGTCGACGCCTCTCGGAGAAGCTTCCGAGGCCAGCGACGGATCCCAGCCCGGAGGACGATATCCAACCGGCGGTGCTTTTAGCAAGAAGGTCGCCACCATCGTCATTACAAAAAAGATGGCGGACAATATCTGTACCGTGGTGCGCCAGCCAATATGCTCGATCAGAGTCGATGCCAGAGGGCCAAAGATGCCGGATCCTAACCCCGAACCGGCTACCATGAGGCCAACGACGAGGCCACGTCTATCCGGAAACCACTTCGCACCAACGGTCATTGGTACGACGTACCCAAAACCGACCCCGATGCCGAGACATACACCGATGCTTAGATAAAACATCAGCAGCGAATGAACCTGACTCGCAAGAAGAAACGACAAACTGAAGAGGATGCCGCCCGCCGCGGCGACGATCCGCGGGCCTTTTCGGTCCAGGATAGTTCCGCCGACTACGAACCAGGCGGAAATCATGACGGCACCGAACGTTGTGACCCAGGATGTTTGGGCGCGCGTCCAGCCGAACTCTTTCTCAAGAGGCAGCAAGAAAACGCTGATCGCATAGAACATACCCAAGGCCATACTCATCAATAGACCGCCGACGACCGGCAGCCACCGGTTCATCGTCTGCCCTGGGGCCACATTCTCGCTGTCTTGCATTTGACTCGATTCTTGTAGACTCTCAATAGCTCTTAACCGAACGCAACCAGTCGGACAGAGCCGCAGAAAAAACAAAGAATCTGATCGGGGAGGGCTATATCACTCCGGTTGACGCACTTCGAGCAAACTCTTCGCAACTGTAGCGTTAAAAAACTTACGAGCCCACAGGGTAGTGCTCTGTGTGAAATTTCGGACCCAGGCCAAATCGTCAATCAAAATGGCGACTCCGGGAGAGTACACATGGCTTCTCGGCGCGGGAGTAGACTGGCTCAGCCGCGTCGCAAACGTGCCGCTAGCGTCCTCGGGGACAGGTGGCGGCGATGGAGTGTCCGTCGGCGAAGGTAAACTTTGTGCTCCAGGCCATATGCTTCGTTCCATCCCGGGCCAAAAATACGTCCACGGTAACGGTGTCTCCTGGCTTTCCAACCGTGTCTCTCATCACCTTGGCCGCATGCCACTCGCCGGGAGAGAGGCTTTCGATCATCCAATGCTCAACTTGACCATCTTTGTTCGTCACATCGATGTGCCAATAGGAGTGCGGATTGATCCAATCTACTTGTGTGATGACGCCAGTCATCACCTGTTCCTTGTCTCCGTCGAACTCCGCGCTAAATGAATGGTGAGCCAGCGCAGGCGGGGGAGTGAATAGCGACACTAGAGCCACCATAAGGGTAGCCCAAAGCGTGTATTTCATTGATCCTCCAAACCTTTACCGAAACTGATAAACCGAACCATAAACACTACACATCTTATTGTCAATTCTGGAGGCTCGCTCGACCGGCAACTTCGTCCTAGGACGAACTGTCTCGGTTGCTGGGGGCCTGGCGCTACAGCCCAACCACATCAAACCGCGAACCTTACAGACTACCCGAACAGCGTTGTGGAGGCATGAGCCGCCAGCAGCTAGGACTTGGACGATTTTGAACCGCGCTTCCGCTTAGGACGACCCGGTGATTTGCTACGTCGTTTCACAGTTTTCGATCTACTGTGTCCATTCCCTTTCGCGCTTTTACTCGTTCCGCTTCGATTTTCGCTAATCGGAGCTGTGATCTTCGGGCGTTCGGCGGCAACATGGGGCTCCGTTTCGAGGAGCTCCAGTCGACTTAGGACCCGTCGAACTTTCCTCGGCGAAATGGAAAGCCTCGAAGCCGCACGCGATACCTTCCTCTTTTCCTGGTCCCACACCCTGGGAATGACCAGATCGGCAAAATCCTCTTCCAGCTGCCGAAAAGTCCGATCTCCTATTTCTCCGTGCGCCCACTGCATCAATTTAGGCTCAAGGGTGGCACTTTCAGATAGTCGTCTCTTGAGAGACTGAAAGTCCTCCCAAATGGAATCATGGAGTCCGGGCTCCAAACAACTCGCCGCGCGAGCCATCGCTTCGCGGGCCTGATCGCGCGCATTGAAGAAGGCATTTGAAAGTGTTAGTCCCTGCCAGATATAAACACTTGCCAGGAGGCGGCGGTCCTGTGTTCCGCTAGCCAGCTTCACCGCGTCCTCCGCGTAGTCCCGCGAAGCCACGGCGTGATCCGCCCAGCCCTCAACTTCTTCTTCCACTTCTGCATTCTCGACTCTGCATTGGAGGTTCCGCGCCGAAGCCATGAGAATGAAATCCCGCTTAGACTCGGCGGAAGCGTAAGCTTTGGCGGCCTCTTCGCTTGCGCAATCGAGGTTGCCCATATCCAGGCACAAATGCCCCCGCCACAGATGAACCCTTGCGACTCCCCGCGCATTTGGATGCCGCTGATAGATCTGAGCGGCCCGATCCAAATCCGCAAATATGGTTTCGTTTAGATTTGATAGCTCTTTTATGCGCACCATACGAGTGGGCTGCCGGTTTCCATTCCCCTGCTGAGTATCCGGGAAGGTATCGATGTTTTGGCGGAGATGTCGCGCCACTTGAATTCGTGTGACGGACATGTCGATCAGCGCGCGCGCAACGTCAGCATATTTCAACTCGCGCTTTTGAAAGTGCTCGATCGCCCGCTCATAATGCTTGATTGCCTGCGTGTATCGGAGATCGCGCTGCATGATCCGGCCGTATGTAGATTGGATGTTTCCCAAGGTCACATAATCGTCGGTTTGGTTTAGGATCGTTTCAGCATCGCGTAAATTGGCGACCGCCTGCCGGGGATCACCCATCTCAAACAATATCAAGCTCTCCAGTACCCGCGCGGGAGCCTCGTTTTGCACAGCGCCGTGTGCCGTCTGAAGTTCTCGAGCTTTTTTGATGTGTGCCAGCGCGCCTTCGTATTGGCCTTTTTTTCGCAGACAGCGCGCCTTCCAATGGTAGGCAATCGCCAAAACATCCCAGGCATTTATCTCTTCAGCCAGCTTCAGCACCACGTCGAAATGATTCAGAGCCTTGTCAAACATCTCCTCTGTCATCGCCACCATGCCGTCGGCCATGCGAACGTGCACGTATTCGCTGACTGGCAGCTTGGATCGTGATTCCCGGTCGTAAGTTCCGAGGAGCCTTTTTAGCAGCGTGAGATTTCCAAATCCAACGTCGCACCACTGCGCGAGGTTACCCAGAAAAGCTGCCGCATTCTTGAGCGAAGGATTGAAGGACTCGAAAAGAGGCGCACAACGAGCAAGCCGTTCCATGCCGTGCTCAATTCGCCTTGCCCCGATATCTTGTTTCAGGGTGGACAGTAACTCGTCCGAAAGAAGAGACTGCCCTATCGATGTTACGGATTGCCCCATGATTTGGGCCTCAATTCCCGATCGCCGATCGACTCCCAACAGCAGATTAATCGAATCATATCACGTAACTGCGCTGGTCTATGGCTTGGAAGGATTGTCGAAACAGCTGTGATTCCTAGCAAACTAAAAAAACACATACATGCGCAGTGGTCACAGCGAACTTACCAGGTGTCCTCCGTCCACCGAGATGACGGCTCCTGTCATGAAACGAGATGCGTCGGAAGCCAGCAGCAGCAAGGGCCCGTCAAGGTCCTGAAGATCGCCCAGGCGCCGCTGCGGAACACGTTTGATCAGGGCTGCACCGGCTGGGGTCTCAAGAAACTTGCGATTGAGTTCGGTCGCAATGTAACCAGGAGCCAGCGCATTCGCGCGAATTCGATGCCGGGCCAATTCTAGAGCCAAGCTGCGGGTCATCTGAATCAGCGCCGCTTTCGATGCAGAATAAGCTGCGACCTGGCCCGCCACGCGCAATCCCAGAATAGACGCTACGTTGACGATCACTCCCGGTTGACCAACCTCAATCAGTCGCCGCGCGAAGGCTCGGGAGCACAGCCACGCACCCTTCAAATTCGTGTCCAGAATCGCGTCCCAGGTTTTTTCTTCGATATCTATTAATGGCTCTGTGGACGTCACACCGGAGTTGTTAATCAACAGCGTTACAGTGCCGAGCTCGCGTTCCGCCGCAGCAAAGCCTGCTGCGACCGCTTCTGCATCGCTTGAATCGAACGGCACCGCCGCGGTGCGGCCTCCGCCACGGTTGAGTTCTTCCGACAGCTCCGTCAGCGGAGCGATTCGCCTGCCGACGAGCGCTACCTTGGCTCCGGAGCCCACCAGCGTCCTGGCGAAGTGTTGGCCCAGCCCGCCGGAGGCGCCCGTTATCAACGCAGTTACGTTGCGCAGAGAAAAAAGGTCGTTTGCGTCCATACCATCTCCTGGAGAAATCTTGGGCGTTGAGAATGCTCGTGAAGCGGACCGACGAGGCCGGCTCCCCTTAGCTGTGGCTTCCGCCTAAGTTGGGCGCACCCGAACCCCCAGTGGAAGGGAGGGTCAGCAGCGTGGGCTCAGTCACTTTTTGGACGTCCTCTAGCGTGACACCATCGGATAGTTCGCGCAAAAGCAAACCTTTTGGCGTAACTTCGATGACTGCAAGCTCCGTCACGATCAAGTTAACCACGCCAACGCCCGTGAGCGGCAGCCGGCACCGTGTCACAATTTTCGGCTTGCCCTCTTTGTTCGTGTGTTCCATCGCGATAATGACCCGCTTCGCACCTGCGACCAGATCCATCGCGCCACCCATGCCCTTCAACATTTTTCCCGGGATGGCCCAATTTGCGAGGTTCCCTTTTTCATCAACCTCGAGCGCTCCGAGTATGGTGACGTCAATGTGGCCGCCGCGGATCATCCCAAACGATGCTGCGCTCGACACATAGGAGCAACCGGGCAGTTCTGTAACTGTTTCCTTGCCGGCGTTGATTATGTCGGCGTCTTCTTCGCCCTCGTATGGGTACTGACCCACGCCGAGCATCCCGTTCTCCGACTGCATGATTATTTCCGCACCGGGCGCTAGATAATTGGGAACCAAAGTCGGCAATCCGATCCCCAGGTTGACGTACAAACCATCGCGCAGTTCTTTTGCCACGCGACGGGCGATGGTCTCGCGAATATCAACTGTGGACGGCATCGCTTCTCCTAACGTTTCCTGACCGTACGGCGTTCGATGCGCTTGGCGTAATCGCTGCCCTGCAAGATCGCATCGACGAAAATTCCGGGTGTTTGAATGGAATTGGGATCGAGCTTTCCGAGGTCAACGATTTCCTCTACTTCGGCGATCACGCAGTCCGCTGCCGTCGCCATCATCTCGTTAAAATTTCCCGCCGCTTTCCGATAGGTCACATTCCCCCACCGGTCGCCCTTCCACCCTTTAATGAAAGCAAACTCGGCCCGCAACCAGGGCACTAGAACGCACGGACGGCCATCGAGTTCGCGGGTTTCTTTACCCTCAGCAGCGGCGGTGCCGTAGCCGGTTGGGGTGAAAAACGCCCGAATGCCGGCGCCACCGGCGCGAATCCGCTCGGCGAGAGTCCCCTGAGGATTCAACTCGACTTCAATCTCTTTCTTTAAAGCGAGCTGCTCGAACATCTTGTTCTCGCCCACATAACTCGAAATCATCTTTTTAACTTGCTTGGTTTGAAGCAGGAGACCGATTCCGAAATCGTCCACACCGGCGTTATTTGAGATGAGCGTGAGATTTTTCGTTCCTTTGCGGCGAAGCGCGTCGATAAGATTCTCCGGAATGCCGCAGAGACCGAAACCGCCCATCATTATCGTCGCCCCGTCCTGAACGCGAGCGATTGCTGCGTCCGCGTTAGCTACGCGCTTATCCATCGCATGTTCCCCGTGTGAGTAGAAAAACTGAGCGGCGTTTGTCGCGATCGTGAGGAGCACATTCTCGCATGTGAATTCGACATTCCGAGTCGATTGCCCCGTACAGTGGCTCCGACTGTGACACTTCGGCCTAGCACAAACTTACTGCCTGATAGCACCCCGTGATGTTGACAGTCCCAAACCACCATAGTAGCTTCCGCCCCAACGACCTACAAACCACATCGCCTGCAGTTTTCGCGGGTTACAGAGGACGTTGTCCACGACGCGTCCGGTGTGGGGGGTCTCGACAGAAAACAGGGAAGGTGGTGGCCATGTTGAGAAACGGATTTTGCGCCAAGTGGGGAAGCCTGGTAGCAGTTGTTGTGTGTCTCCTTGGAATGATGCTGTCCTCGCCCGTGATGGGTCAAACAGCGGGCACCGGTGCGATCACCGGGATTGTTACCGATGCAACGGGCGCCTCCGTGCCGAATGCCACGGTTACCGCTACGAATCCGGCCACGGGGCAGTCCCGAACCGCGACTACCGGTGGAGACGGTTCTTACGAGATTTCCTTGCTCACCCCTGGTAACTATCGGGTGAAGTTTGAGGCCTCTGGCTTTGAGACGGTCGAGGTACCCTCGGTCACGGTAACCGTCACCGAAACTGGAACATTGAATCGCGTTATGACGGTGGGGTCTCAAACCCAGGAAGTGACGATTCAGGCCGACGTGGAAACAGTTAACACCTCGAACGCGTCCGTCGGAGCGGTGATGAACAGCGCGGCTGTGGTTGATCTCCCGCTGACCACTCGAAACTACCAAAACCTCATCGGCTTCTCCCCCGGCGCGAATGCCCCTGTCGCCGACGCTACAGCCTTGGGGAAAAATACTGTGGCCACCGCGGTGAACGGCGCGACGACCGCCCAGAACAACTTCCAGCTGGATGGCGCCGGCGTTAACAACATTCTGAGCTTCGGAGCCGGCCAGGAGGGCGGCTTCTACGGCGCACAAGGGATCCCGAGTCCGGATGCGATCGCGGAATTCAAGATTCAGACCTCTACCTATGACGCGGGATACGGACGCAACCCAGGGGCCAACGTAAACGTGGTCACAAAGTCCGGCACGAACGATTGGCACGGCACGGCATTTGAGTTCTTCCGCAACACGGTTCTGAATGCCAACACCTTCTTCTTTAACTTGAGCAAGAAGCCCGAAGGGGCATTGGATCAAAACCAATATGGCGGTGTGTTGGGAGGGCCGATCATCAAGAACAAGTTCTTCATCTTCGGTTCCTACCAGAAGACTTGGCAGAAAAACGGGATCGCTTCCACCGGGGCCTCGACCGTTTTGTTGCCTCCCATCCCGACCGGCGACCGCGGCACTTGCCCAGTCGGCTGGACGGTGTTGACGCAATGCGACCCCGCCGCACAGACTTTCGTACCCGCGCTGGGAGCTGCGATTTGCCCAGCTAACCAGGGTACCCCTGCGAACCCTACCCCGGCCCGCAAGTTTGATGTGACTACGTTAACCGGCGGTCTTAACGTTGCTTGCGATGGATCAAACATCAACCCGGTTGCTGTCAAAATTCTCCAACTGAAATTGCCTAACGGTCAGTATTACATTCCAAGCTCCGGAGCTAACTTCCAGGCCGCCTATCCGGTGCAAACCTTCTCAATCCCCTCTTATTACAAGGAGTATCAGGGTCTTCTCAACACGGACTACGTGATCAATAGCAAGAATACGTTCTCGGAACGGTTCTTTATGGGTACCGATCCGGTAACAGCGCCATTTGCTGCGGCGGTCGCCCTGCCGGGATCAGGTTATACAAGCCAATACACGAACATTGAAACGCTCCTGAGGCTCACGACGATAGTGACCCCCAACCTGGTGAACGAAGTCCGAGGATCCTACCAGCGCAACGTCTCGAACCTCAATACCCAGGGGCAGTTTACGGCCTCGGAAGTGGGTATGACGCCAAATGCGACCGCTGATCCCGTTCTTCCGTTCATCCAGATTAGCGGCCTGTTCACCTTTGGCACTGACGGCTTTGACCTCTACTATCAGGCCGTAAATCAGTTTCAGATAGCCGACCAACTCTCCTGGACGCACGGAAAGCATACCGTCCGAACCGGCGTCGAGTGGGAGAAAGATCAGGCGAACAACTTCGTCACAGGTCTTGCCGTCGGGCAGCCCGTCATTGGGTCCTTTCCGGACTTCCTGATCGGACGAGCCGCCGGACCAGTAGCGGGGGGCGGAAATGGCACCGCGTTGAGCAACATCGTAGGTCCGGACAATAACCACACGACCAACGTGGTGGCGGATGGCGGAAACTTTGGCCATTACTACCGGATCAGTGATTGGTCCGTGTTCCTTCAAGACGACTGGAAGATCAGTTCGCGGTTGACGGTGAACCTGGGCCTGCGATGGGAATATGACGGACTCCCCTGGGACGTAAACGGGGCCTTCAGCAGTATCTGGCCGAACCTGGTTCAAGCAGCGGGCATACCTGGAACTACTGTAGCCACAGGCTCGCTACAGGGTTTCGTGGTACCGAGTAACTACTTCGGCTTTCAGCCGGCAGGTGTTGTCAGAAACTCAATTAAACAAGGGACGCAAAACAACGCGGCGCTGGACAACTTCGCCCCTCGGGTGGGATTCGCCTGGCAGCCACTCAGCTCCAAACCGGGATTGGTAATACGAGCCGGTGCAGGGTACTTCTACGACCGCTCATCCTTTGCGGCCCAGCAGGTACTGTACAATGCGCAACCTTTTGAGATTTCGCCCTCGGCATCACCGACCACCACTCTGGCGAACCCGTTCTTCGTGCCGGCGACCGTTCCTGCTCCTCCGGGCATCGGGTTCACTCCTCGATTCATAAATTTCGGCGCCACGCCGAATGCCACCAGTGGTGCAAACTCGAACGTCGGCAATCCGTCGGTAGCGCAGAAATGGTATACGCCGACGCAGTACGAATGGAATCTGGACCTCCAGTATGAATTCATCAGGAACTGGGTGTTCCAGCTCGGATACGTAGGGTCTCGGGGTCTCCACGAACCCTACACCACCACATTCACCTCGGTTTCCTATTACAACGTGGCGCCACTGGCGAGCCCAACCAACCCGATCCACTGCGGCTACGATGGCAACCCCGCGGATTGCATCACGGGAAACACCACCGCGAACGTCCCCAACCGTGTGCCGAACCTCGGTATTTCGTCCCAGGCCGATATAGCCGGTACCCTGGGCGATTACAAATTCAACAGCATCCAGGCGAGCGTCCGCAAGAACTTGTCGCGCGGATTGACTTTCCAGGCCGCATACACCTACAGCCGTTCGTTTGTGACCGAGGTCTACGGCATACCGAGTCTCTCCCAGGGCTCAACGGTTTGCTGCCTTCTAAATCCCCAGGGCGTCTACGGCCTCAATCCCGTCTACCGCCCGAACCGGTTCATCGCGACCTACAACTATCAACTCCCGTTCCATGCAGATGGAGTTAAGGGAAAGCTCGTCGATGGTTGGTCGCTTTCTGGTGTGACCACTATCCAAGGCGGTGCTCCCATCACTCCCACCGACAGCCGAGGAGGCGCAGTCTACGGGTTCGCGGGCGTGGCAGTATCGTTGGCTCAATACTGCCCGGGAATGGGGCCGGCTAACATCGGAACATCGGGCAGCACGTACACCCGGGTGCTCGGGCATTATCTGAACAACATCCCGCAAGGGACGGCGGGTGCGGCGTTTTGCTCTCCTCTGCCGGCCGGAGGCGGTACTTCGCTCGGATTTGGCGACGGTGGCATCGCTACAATCCTCGGCCCAGCCCAAGACAGCTGGGATATGTCGCTGGCCAAGCTAACAACCGTCGGAGGCATCCGAGAAGATGGAACCCTGGAGTTCCGGACGGAATTCTACAACGCCTTCAACCATCCGCAGTTTGGTCTACCAACGGCCAATGTGAACTCAGGGGCCTTCGGGAAGATTACAACCACTGTGGTGAATCCGCGTTTGATTCAATTTGGATTGAAGTACTCGTTCTAGTTCGAACGTTGAGGGTCCTTGCCGCAGCGCGGCGCCGAATCTGGCCTGGCGCTGCGGCGGGGATCCGAAAAGCTTTAAGAGCGACTTTGGGTAAGGCAATCCGCGCTTTGACCGGCCAGCCGAACGAGGATCGCTACCTTGAAGCCACCTTAGTCCAGGATTGAATTTGCACGGAGGTTTGGCCATGAAGACCCCTTGTGCGGGTTACTCGCTGACAGCAGCTCTTATGTTTGTTTTCTGCCTCTTCCCTATCCGTACCGTTTCCCAGCAGAACCAGACGCCGCCGGACCAGTCGCAGCAGGTGCCAGTGCGCCCCCACTTAGATGACCCCACTTACTACGACCGCGACGGGGCCCATGACGCCCCTTACGCGGCGAAGATAAAAGCGGATGCGAAAGCGAAGGCGCAGGCTGCGTTGCAGGCAGCCCTGGCCAAGCCCACTCCCCGCACTCCTGATGGTCATCCCAACCTGACTGCAGTTTGGGCGACTGTCAATGGGGGTCTTCCCGTGATCATTAGCGCGGACGGGAAAGAGCGAAAGGTCTTGTTCGGTCCGTTTGACAACGGGAAGCCCTGGCCTCCGGTACCTGAAATCCCGCCGGACGCGCCTGTCTATAAACCCGAGTTTCAGGCCAAGGTGAAAGCACTCTGGGTCGACCAAACACACACGGACCCCACGGCCTACGTATGCAAGAACCCGGGCGTTCCCCGCTTGGGCGAGCCAGATCAGATTGTTGAAGCCCCTGGACTGATGATATTTCTTTACAAGCAAGGCTTGGCAGGCGGAAACCCCGTGAGCACGTTCCGGGTAATCCCCACCGACGGACGGCCGCACCGAACTGACGTAGACCCCTCAGTCATGGGAGACTCGGTAGGACATTGGGAGGGCGATACCTTCGTGGTCGACGTGACTCTGTTTGACGATTCGACCTGGTTCGAGAGGCATGGGAGTTTTCACACGGAAGCGATGCATGTAACCGAGCGAATCACTCGGAAGGGCGACACCTACCAATACACCGCGACTGTGGCCGATCCGAACGTGTTGGCGAAGCCCTGGACGTCGCAGCCGGTTACGCGCGTAATCGGTGGTGCGGACGACCTTCCGGGCCCTGACGTTCCTTGCGTCGATAACGATAGCGCCCATCTTCAGGGCAAAGAGCACTTCTGACCGAAGCTAGATCTTGACTTCGGGCAAGTGTCGGGACGCGCCGATCAAGACGCTGCACGATCTCAACAAGGGGGAAGAGGACATTATGAGCGGTGGGTTAACTTCGTCTAGATTCCGGTTCCTGCGATCTGGAATTATTTTCGTTGTGGTCGTTGCGCTTGCGTCTTTGACCTTTCTGCTGAAGCCACAACCACTGGAGGCCCAGAAATTGTCCGGATCTACGAATTCGTTGCCGATGGCCAAGCCGGAAGAAGTGGGCTTTTCGGCGGAGCGGCTCCAAAGAGTTACGGACGCCATGCAGAAACACATCGACGCCGGCGAAATCGCGGGCGTGACCACTCTCATCGCGCGCAACGGCAAGATTGTTTATTTCAACGCGCAAGGCTCGGCCGATATCGACGCGAAGAGGTCCATGCAAAAGGACGACATATTCAATTGGGCGTCCGCCACGAAACCTATCACTGCCACGGCGATTCTCATGCTGGTCGAACAAGGCAAAATCAACCTGAACGACCCGGTTTGGAAATATCTCCCTGAATTCAAAAATCAGAAGGTGAATGTTATCGGCGAACTCGTCCCGGCAAGTCACGATATTACGGTCCGTGACTTGCTGACTCATACCTCCGGACTCATGAGTCTTGGTGTTCCTCATATAGGTGAGCCCGATTCGACCGAGCTGCTCAACAGCACGCTGGCCGCAATGATTCCCCGCTTCGCCGCGACTCCCCTCGACTTCCAGCCGGGAACCCATTGGGCATATAGCAATTGGGCGGGATTTGACGTGCTCGCTCGCATTATTGAGGTCACCTCGGGCAAGCCCTTCGACCAGTTCCTAAAGGAGAACATCTTCGACCCACTCGGGATGAAGGACACGGGATTCGACCCGTTTGACGATCCAGCGCGTGCAGCGCGCCTGGCGATCCGCTATACCCCGTCTCCGACCGGCCTCAAAAAGATGACTCCCGTAACGCCGTGGTCAACGGCCAAGAACTATTTTTCGGGAGCCGCAGGCCTTTCCGGCACTACCGAGGATTACTGGCGCTTCGGGCAGATGCTTGCGAACGGTGGTGAGTTCAATGGCAAGCGATTGCTCAGCCCCCTCACCGTCGAATTGATGCGGGCAAATCATGTGGGGGATCTGTTCCCGGGATCCAATGGATTTCCTCAAAAAGGTACCGGCTTCGGATATGGCGTCCAGGTCGTCGTCGACCGAGCGGCAAGCGACATTCTCCTTCCGAACGGGACTTTCGGTTGGGTGGGGGCATCGGGCTGCGAAGGCCTTATGAGTCCGAAGGAGAACATCGTGATCGTGTTCATGGTCGGCGGAGGAAATAACGGCGGCGCACGCACCGACTTCCACACGACTGCGATGCAGGCTTTTGTTCAGTAGAATTTCGCGGTCTAGCCGGCCTCGATCGGAATTAATCCTACGAGGACACGAAAAAAGGCCAAGGTGACCCGGGCGGTCACCTTGGCCTTTTCTTTTCCTAGTTAGCCCTTCCAGCAGAACCGCAGCCGCGGCTGTGCCAGTTCCCTTCTAGATCCATGTTCAGGCTGAATGGAGCGCTTGTGTCTCCACAGAAAGCCCAGCGCCCTCTACGCACCCTTCAATTGAGCAGCAGTCATGGTGTTCGTCTTCTGAACGATCTTGGTGAAGAAGACGAGTTGACTGTAGAACAAATCGGAGCTCAATTTATCGATGCAGCCATTTGCAGCGCCCACACATAGGTAGTTGGGTTGCGGAATGTACTGGATCGAGGGCACTCCGGCCATCCCAAACGGTGTCCCTACGCCGAACCAGCCATTATCGTGCAGCGGATTGAGTACCGCCGTCCTATGCACTGCGCTACTACCCTGGAGGGCTTCCATTGCGAGGTCCGCTATCGCCTTATGCTTGGTGATGGTCGGGTTCCAGTCGTTTTCTCCGGTAGGCCGATAGTTGGTTAGCGTGGCGTCGTCCATCCATTCGCGGCAACCCAAGTGCTCGACAGTAAATGCCGCAACTGTCCTCGGAAGTAAGTCCGGATGTTTGTCGAGAACGCCTTGAACGTTGAAGGGCACCCAGGGGCCGGCGAAATGACCCGTGTGCATGGGGAACACAATGTCGCGTCTCCGTTCGCTCTTGGGAATCTTCGAAAAGTACTCGGCCATAGCAAGCAGTGCCACCGCGCCGTTCTCTTCCGTCGCATTCGGGCCGTCTGTATGAGTGTGCACGACGACGGCTTCTTCCGAGGAATTTCCTCGGAGCACAGCATACACACTGTCCGTCGTTGTATCCGGAGTGATCGTCGCTTCCAAGACAACCGTCGCCTTGGCTCCAGCGCTGGCGAGCCGGCTTAGCTTTACCCCGGACTCCCGCCCCACGTACAGGCTTGGTATCCCCTGCATCGGCCCGTTAAAGGGTGAGTACTGATCCTGCGCGTTGGCGTCTGAGACGTCCGTCCACGATAGGAGGACCGCCACAGCCCCTGCATCACGAAACTGGGCAAGCCTGTTGACAGCCCCCCGCGCCGGCTTATAGACGCTGGGGTACTTCGCGTCCGAGGGACAGAGGCCCCACTTGGTGTACATCATGTCCCACTCGCGTGACGCGCTGACAAAATCGATTAAGGCTACTTTTCCCTTCAGCTTATTGAGATTGAAGAATCCCGGGTTGCTTCCTACGTATTCCAGCTGACCCGTCACACCCTCAGGTGGAGTTTCACCAGACCGCGGAAAATACGAGGTAACTTTGGGCCGATAGGTCTCTCCGGACGCGGTTTCTATCTTGACGTCGGTACGGCCCGCTTCCCACAACGGCAGCGCGTAGCGATCGCGCGTGACCTCAAGGCCCAACTTTTCCATGCCTGACGCCAGGAAGTCGATAAATGTCTTGTGGGCTTTGTTACCCGTGTATTTCGGACCAAGCTGGGCCATCCACGTCATATTGTCCCAGACCGCCTTTTGGGAGGGCAGCAGCTCCGGTCGGAATCCTTGACTGGAAGCGGCGGCACCGTCTTTAAGTAGCCGAACTCCTTTTGTGCCCCGTGGCGTCGCAACCGCGAGAGTTGAAACCGACGCTGCCCATTTCATAAAACTTCGACGAGAAAATTCCATAATTGCCTCCTCGGAGTACCTGAACCAAACCAGTCCTACTGCCGACCATAGCCGAGGGTCAGATGACCCCCTTCTGGCGAAGTATTTGAATGGATTCGGGGCTTCTGCCCAACACCTGCGCGAGAATGTCGTCGGTGTGCTCACCGAGTTCCGGCGGCGGCTTTTCGTACGATACCGGCGTCCTCGAAAAACGAGTGGGGTTGGCTGCAACTCGTATCGAGCCGTGATTACCGGGAGGAAATTCAACGACCAGGTTTCGGGCTTCGATTTGCGGATCTCGGAATGCAGCGTCGATCGTATTCACGGGCCCGCCTGGGATTTGTGCTTCATCGAGGTCTGCGAGCCATTCAGCCGTCGGTTTCTTAAGGAATTGCTTCGAAAGCAAAGGAAGGAGTATGTCTCGGTTTCGTACGCGCTCCGCATTTGTCCGAAACCGCGGATCGTCCGCCAGCTCCGCCATGCCTAGCAGCGCCGCGAGGCTCATAAATTGCGTGTCATTTGCGACCGCAACGATTATGTGTCCGTCCTTTGTCGCAAAGCTCTGATAAGGAATAACACTTGCGTGCGCGTTGCCATAACGCCGCGGAGCCTTCCCGGTGCCTAGAAAATATGTGGCCTGATTGGCAAGGGTCGCGATCTGAACGTCGAGCAGGGCCAGATCGATATGCTGGCCCAAGTTGCTTCGTTCGCGCTCGTGCAGAGCCGCCAGGATCGCCGTGGTCGCATAGAGCGCCGTCAAGATATCAGTGACAGCCACGCCGCACCGCATCGGCTCCCCATCTGTTTCACCAGTAATGCTCATCAGTCCGCCCATGGCTTGGACAACCAGATCGTAGCCGGGCCGGTAGCGGTGGGGACCCGTCTGTCCGAAACCCGTAATCGAACAATAGATAAGTCGCGGGTTGCGAGCGGAAAGAGAAGAGTAGTCCAGTCCCAGCCTGCCTAGACTTCCCACCTTGTAGTTCTCGACAAGAATGTCGGACTTCTCGGCGAGTTCGCGAGCAAGCTGCTGGCCCTCTGCCTTCGCGAGATCAATGGTGATAGAGCGTTTGCCGCGATTCGCTGAGAGAAAATAAGTGCTTAGGCCGGGGCTGCCGTTGTTGGACGGAACAAACGGGGGGCCAAATCCTCGAGTATCATCACCTGAGTCAGGGCGCTCGATTTTTATGACTTCCGCACCCATATCGGCGAGCGACTGTGTCGCCCATGGGCCCGCGAGCACACGCGTAAAGTCAACGACACGTATGCCTGCCAGCGGGCCCGGCATGTGAGTTCTTGTGGCCTCCTGCGTTTCGAAAAGATGCTTCGCGGCGTGACAGTATTGTTGGGCGGCTCGCATGTCAAGGTAGCCCCTTCAAAGAGCATGCATTCCGTGCTAGGCCAAGGTGTTGCACTACTGAGGAGAGTATCCAGGAAAATAGGGATTCCGTTGCTCGTGGACGATGTAATGTCTCAGCGCGAGGGATTGCATGAAGCGGGGGGTTGCGCTTTTTCTTTTCCTGATCTCGATTTTCTGGATGCGGACGCCTTTGGAGAGGGCGCAAGTCCAGCCATCGCGCCCCATGTACAGAATCGCGTTTGGCAGCGGCGCGCCTTACAACACTGACATTTTTATCGCCGATGCAGATGGCAGCAACGCCAGGCCGCTCGCTCCCGATCCCGCTCTCGACTACAACGCGTCATTTTCGGCCGACGGACGGTGGATTGTCTTTACTTCTCATCGCAGCGGGCCAGCGGAGATTTATCGCATCCATCCCGACGGCTCCGGTCTTGAGAAACTCACGAACGACCGAGCTTTTGACGACCAGGCCTCGCTCTCGCCCGATGGCAAATCCTTAGCTTACGTCTCCAGCCGCAGCGGCCAAGCCGACATCTGGATCATGAATCTTCAAACCAAGACAGCCAGAAACCTGACGAATCATCCCGCAGGAGACTTCAGGCCCACATGGTCGCCCGACGGGCAGTGGATTGCTTTTTCCTCCGGGCGCGATCCGCCCGAGAACGCCTGTGTTGCATACGCCGGCGTCATGCGCTCAGCGTTCGTTCAACTTCAGTTTACGGGCGTCTACATCGTGCATCAGGACGGCTCAGGACTTCGCCGCATCACTGATGCTACGCGGTTGGCAGGTACGCCTCACTGGTCGCCCGACAGCTCTCATCTTGTTTTTTTCGATACTGACTTACAGGAGGAGTGTGGGGCGCCGGGCCTTCTGGGCGGGGTTGGCACAACCCAGATTGTGTCCGTAAACTTAAAGACCGGCGCCCCTCAAGCACTGACGTCAGGGGCCGGAGAAAGAATCTTTCCGCACTCGCTGCGCGACGGCCGCACTGCATTCGTCGTGCGCGGGGAGCATCAGGGAATCGTCTTCGTTCCCGGCGGTCGGAGAATCGACGGTGAGTTCGGCGCGCCCGACTGGTCGCCAGATCTGCGCAGGATGGTGTTCCACCGCGAAGTCGATCGCGGCTACGACTTGAAGGCTCATCCAGGCGTGCAGCAATGGTACAGTCCCGACCCCCGATTCGGGTTGCAACGAACAAGCACTGCCCTGGTCGCTTCGTCATACTCTCCGCGCGGCGATCGAGCGGTACATGAAACAGCGACCGGTTTGAATGCGAGTGACGTACATGGTCTTGCGGTAACCAAAGTGGATGGATCAGACGGCAGAATGATTTTTGAAGATCCGAAGACAGAAGTCAGGGGCACAGCATGGTCGCCTGCGGGCGACTGGATCGCCTTCGGATACGGGGCATTCTTCGGCAGGGCCGATACGGGGCCCGCTCGCGTGATGCTGATCAGGCCTGATGGCACGGGACTCAGGGCCGCCACGAAAGACGATCAAAACGCCGGTTCGCCTAGCTGGTCTCCGGATGGCAAACATATCGCGTATCGGTTCGCGACGGGTTCGAAGAGAGGTTTGACGATTCTCAATCTAGGCAGCGGCGAGAGCCGTGTTCTCGATACTGGTTCCGACCGTGATACTTTTCCTGCGTGGTCTCCGCGCGGTGACTGGATCACCTTCACCAGCCTGCGCAATGGCAACTACGAAATCTGCATCGTCCACCCGGATGGTACCGGGCAGAAACAGCTCACAAATCTCACGGGAATTAACGCGCATTCATCCTTTTCTCCCGACGGGCAATGGATCGTTTTCGCCACGTCGCAAGGAGGATTCAAAGATGAATCCATCGTATCTCTGTGGAACTTCCAGCCCTATGGAGAAATTGCCGTCATACGTGTAGACGGATCGGGCTTTGAAGTGCTGACCAACAACGCAACCGAAGAGGGCGCTCCCTCCTGGATCTTCTGAAGCCACGCAGTCACAGAAACTAGAATCATTCATTCCCTCCCAAAAGATTCGTGGCGGCGACCCAAATTCCGTCCACGTCAGGATGGCCGTCCGTAGATAGCATGCAATTTTCTCCGGCAACGCGGACTCCAGCTGCTAGACCATATTTCACTAGTACCAAATGTCCTGCATTGAGCGGCTTATCTGAATTAGTTCCTTTGCTATTAACAACCGGTGAGACTAGCGTATGGGCCGTAATGCCATTCCTGAGGCATCCGGCACGGCCCTTGTTGTGTGCGTTGCACCTGGAACATGCCAACCCTCGCTAAACTCGCCTTGATGGCAGTCGTGCTCGCTGCCAGCGCCGCAACAATCTGGGCCTTTCGAGACTATCGAGCGTGGCGAGCACTCGGTCCGGGCGGTCTACCCGCCAACGTGGTTGGCTGGCTGAAAACTACGAGGATGCGTCTGCAAAAGAGCGACCCGTTCGAAACCGACAGCTACGCAAAGCAAATCGGCTTCGCCGGTGATTCCCCATTTCTCGGCCAACTGCCCAAGCGCGAGGGACCCAGGCCCAGGATCGCCGTCCATCCGGTTCCGCACCGCCAACTTGATCAATTTGTGAGCGACGAGATGCGATGGAAAATCAGTGAACTCTTCGACTCAACTGTGGCTCGAAACACCGACCTACTCGAGTATCAGCACAGCTACTTGGAGAAGCGGCATCCCGCCGTATTCTTGCGCAACCCGAAAGACGCCCACGCCCACGCGGCAAACTCTCGTGGGGAGGTTGCGCACATTCACCCGTCCGATAGCTCCATGCACATGATTTTCAGCCCGAGCGACGCCCGGACTGTGATTCTGAGCGGTTGGGGCGAACGCCATTTCCTGGCGGGCCGGCCTCTAAGCGGTACCGAACTGGTTTTGCCCGATACCTACCTGCTCATCTATCCCCCGCGGAATGATTTTGAGCTCGCGGTTACGGCACGCCTTCTCAATGCGGCGGTGAATCACATGGCCGTGCTTCCAGGCATCGAGGCGAGGCAAGCCAGAGAGAAACTAGGAGAAACAGCATGCTGAAGGTCCTCAAAGTCGGATATGTCGACTTCGAAACGGCCCATCTGTCTAGTATGGTCGACTATTACTCGGAGGTTCTGGGCCTCACGCCTACCTATCGCGACGCAAAGTCCGCTTACCTAACCGCTGCGCTCGACCACCATTGCGTAGGGCTGCGGAGCAGCGCCGAGGCCCGTCTTTTGAAATTTGGATTGCAGATAGCACCGACCCATCTGGGCGAGCTCGCCTCCTTTATGAATGCGAAAGGATTCAGAGCCAAACAGATCACCGACGGCGAACCTGGAATACCCGAGCTGGTTCAAATATGTGATCCCGACGGGATCGTCATCGATCTGTATGCTGTCACGCAACCTCCCGGGGTAGCTTATAGCCAGCAAGGCATCCGACCTCATAAACTCGCCCACTTGGCACTTCTGACGCCGGACGTTCAACGAAAGTTTGAGTTCTTCCGCGACACGCTCGGCTTCCGTTTTTCCGATTCCATTCAGGACTTCTTTTATTTTCTGCGCTGCGGAGCCGACCACCACGGGGTGAACCTACTGCGTTGGGATCACGCCGGCATACATCACCTTGCATTCGAACTCGGCGACGTCAGCCATCTGTGCTCTTCGACAGATGTCCTGAGTCGCGCTCATATCCCGCTGATTTGGGGGCCGACTCGCCACGGTCCCGGTCACAATGTCTCCACCTACCATCGCAACCCGGAAGGGCAGATTGTGGAGCTGTTCTGCGAGATTGACCGCATGAGCAACGAGGACTTCGGCTATTTTGATCCGCGCCCGTGGCACGCCGACTTTCCGCAGCGCCCCAAACGTTGGGAAGATGTGGATGAAGCCGCAAGTCTGTGGGGTATTACGTGCCCTCCAAAGTTTCTTGGCTGAGTCAGCGAGTTAGGCTCTGCCCATATTCACCAAGCCCCGAATCACAAGTTGAGATGAGAAGACGAAAACCCACTAACCGTGCTCCCTATTCCATATACTCGCGATGGGGAGGATCTCCGAACATGCAGCGTGCAGCTTTTGCGACGGTTCTGTTTTGCTTGGGATGTGTTTGGGGCCTGGGCGTCACGCGAGCCCAGCCGGCATCGGCGGAAGGAGAAGTATGGGCTACAGAACAAGCCCGTGCCGACTCTCTATTGCACCAGGACTACAAAGCGCTCGATAAAATTCTTGCTGATGATCTGATCTTCGTCCACTCCGACGGCGAAGTGGACAGCAAGACCAGCTTCATGAACGCATTGACCAGCGGGCAGACTAAGTACACGTTGCTGGAAAAGAAGGAAGCGTCCCTGCGCATTATGGGTACGGTAGCGATCATCAACGGCGAGTACCTGATAAAGACAGAAACGGCCGGCGGCACGCCGTCGCGAGAGCCTGTCGATATGCAAACCACTGCTGTGTATGCAAAACTCGACGGGCGTTGGCAGTTGGTATCGTACCAATCGACCCGCAAGAGCGTCTCGGGCCTCAGAACGGCGCCTGCGGGACGGTAGGACGGATCGTCACGCCCTCACTGGAATATTTTTTGCGTGAAGATGATCAAATAATCGCGCCAGGTTATCCAGTTGTGGGCGCCTTCGCTCTCGTAATAATCCGGCGTGTATCCATGCTCTTTGAGAACCTTCAGCATTTGGTGAGTAACGTCCCAGGCGGTCATATCTTGCCTTCCTACTCCCGCCCATAGCAGCTTCAAATTCTTCTTTGCCGCAGCATCGTTTAGAAGATTCTCGTGTTCCTTGACGAATGGTACATCGCCATGCTCGAACCAACCGGAGCTGAAGATCCCGACATAGGCGAATTGTTCCTGATGCAAAAGCCATGCCTGCAGCATCTCATTTCCGCCCATCGACGCGCCGGCAACGGCACGATGCTGCCTATCGGCAACCACTCGATAATTCTTTTCGACGTAGGGCACGATGTCTTTGGCGAATTCCTCATCGAATGTATTCACGTCGGCAATCAATTTGTCACGGGCGAAGGAAGAATTGACCTCTCCAGCCGGCATCACCACGATCATCGGCTTGGCTCGGTTTGCCGCGATCATGTTGTCCATAATGATGTTGAGCCGTCCTTCGGTGGGCCACCCGTCGTCCGTCTCAGCTGCGCTGTGCAGAAGATAGAGCACAGGGTAATGTTGTTGCCCGCTCCGGTAATTGGCTGGTGTATAGACGTGCATACGGCGCAATCTGCCCAAGGTGGCTGAGGGATACCAAACCGTCTCGATATTTCCGTGCGGCACGTCGGCTTGCTCGTCTTGAAACTCAGCGCCCGGAACAGTCACCAAACTCCAGAAATTGTCGAGGCGCTCGAAGCCGTTGTGGGCCTTGGGATCGACTGTCTGGACTCCGTCGATGGCGAACGTGTAGCGATATGTGCCTGGTTCGACCGGTCCCACGGTCACCGACCAGACGCCGTTATCACCCTTCGTGAGTTTGGAAGAAGAGGCATTTTCCGAGCGCTTGTAGTCGCCGCGAAGCTCGACGTCTTGGGCCCGGGGGGCGTAAACCCGGAACGTCAGCATGCGATCCGGTGAAGTCTCAGTAGAAACCAAAGTCGCGTTGGGATTGGGTGCCGCTGGGGAGGCTTGAGCCTGAGGAGTCTGCCCTTGGGAGGAGCCGTCGAACGACGGTAACAGTCCCAAGGCCACAGTAAAGCCAGCAATTATGACCAGGATTAGCTTTCGCGTGCTCATTTTCGCGCCCTTCCGTTGACGGAGCTTCCAAAGTCCAGTTATGGAGGCACGAAGCATACCCCGGCTGGCTGGAAATCACTGTAGCGGGAGGCAATCGGCCTATGCACTTTGGCCTAGAACGTCTTGGGCGAGTTTGCGCAGTTTCGTCTTTTGGATTTTGGTCGAATTGGCGCTTTCTGTCGTCGGAAACAAGTCAATCTGACAGACGCGAACAGGCACCTTGCTCCCAGACAGCTGGCGCTTGCAGTGGCTGATAATTTCAGCCTCGTTCACACGGCTCCCTGGCTCGCCAATCACGAAGGCAAAGGCCCTCCACGCCCCGTCTGCCTGTACTCCAACTATCTGACATTCTCTTACGCTAGGGTGCTCTTGGACGACAGCTTCGATTTCGGCGGGATTGACCAGAAAACCGCCAAGCCGCAGACTGTCGTCGAGTCGCGCAAGATATACGAACCGTCCCCTTGCCTCCGTATACCCCAAGTCACCGGTGCGAAAATACCCGTCTTCCGTGAACGCGTTCGCGGAAGCCTCGGGGTCACCGAAGTAACCGATCATCAGGGAGGGGGCTTTGATTTCCAACTCTCCGGGCTCACCATGTGCGAGCATCTGGCCCGTCTCGGTGTCTCGCACGCGGACTGCGGCCGAGGCAGAAACCGGCCAGCCTCCTTTCTCGACCCGTTCTTCCAGCGGTGTGGTCTCCCACTGACGCGCGAACAATGCCTGAACTTCACTCGATCCATAGACTCCCACTAACTTCAAGCCGCGGGCCTCCGCGCGGCTCCCGATATCGTCCAAGCTAGGAGCGAAGGTGGCGTACGCGCAAAAACGAACGCTCCCAAACGGCTGCAGCCCGTCAGCTGCAGCGAGCAATCGATCGACGGTCGTATCAGCAGCCACAATGTGTGTGATGCGGTGAGAAGAGAACGAGCGCACCGACTCCTCGGCCCTAAAAATCGGAGACGTCGCCATGGCCGCTCCAGCGGTGAGCGCGGCCGTAGCTTGGCAGAAGCCGAAGATTCCGGCCCACGGAAGAGTCAGCAGAATCGTCGAATTGGGTGCATCCAGCCCAAAATGGGAAGCCACGTCACTGGCGTGGCGAAGGAGCGCTGCTTGACTGTGCAAGGCGAACTTCGGCCCGCTCGTGGTGCCCGAAGTAGTGAATATGACGCATCCGTCATCCGCTTTCCCGAATTCGAGGTCGAGAGAGACCGCCCGAACGAACTCTTTGTAATCGTAGGCGCGCTTGTCGACTACGGCACCAGGAATACCGCCAAGTTCGCTCTCGCTATAGACAACAATTGCTTCGAGCGGTGCGAGAGATTCCGTCTCGACATCCGCGAGAATTCTTTGCAGATCGACATCCCCAAACCGAGGCCAGAAAATCAACACTTTGGCCTCGGATCGCCTGATGACCTCTCCGATTTCGGAGCTGCGAAACCGAGTGTTTAGGGGCACGGCGATAGCACCGAGCCGAACACAGGCAAAGAAACAGGATAACCATGCCGGTATGTTCGGCAGCCAAATGCCGACCCGGTCGCCGGCCCTAACGCCAAGTTTTTCAAGCGAGCGCGCCACCCGCCGGCTCTCGTCGTCGATCCCGGCGTACGTGATCGGCACGCCACGATCAATTACAAATGTACGATTAGGATCATCTTTGGCTTGTCTAGAGAGGACGCTAGGTAGCGTCTCTTCGACGGCTATCCCGGGCTCGTGGGCCATGCGCGGCCTTCTCCATCAAATGAGAGTGTTGCGGCGTGTTCGCGAATATACGTGTTTAACGGACCGCAAGATACCCTTTGGCCAGCTTGCAAGAGGGGCGTCAGCTCATTGGGAGGGTCAGTTTGCCCTAGAACGAAATTACCGACTTCGAAGCGTAGCGAATTGACATGCTTCGCGACCGGCAATAGCTTTACCCATCTTGATGGGCTACGTCGGCGGATCCGGGCCTCATAGGGGAGTGCTCTGTCTGGCATCTGAATCCGTGCGCCAATCTTTCTGCCCCCGGGAGTGTGGGCTGGTGGGCCGCACCTCAGCATTGACAAGTGGATGGAGCAAGACACAGGAGAGACTCGATCATGAAATGCGATTTGTTTCCCCGTAGGCTGAAATCAGTACGATCCGGAGTTCTTTTCTCCCTGTTTTTCGTCTTTGTACTGGCAGCGTTCGGCCAAACGGCGAAGCCCGATCCGAAAGCGAAGTCTGCTGGCGCATCCGCATCAGCCCTGCCAATGGCAACACCGGAGGAAGAGGGGTTTTCCTCGGAGCGTCTGAAGAGAATCCATGAGGCCATGCAGCGGCGCATTGATGCCGGAGAGATCGCGGGAGTTGTGACGCTGGTCTCCAAGAACGGCAAGATCATTTACTACGAAGCGCACGGTTTCGCGAATCTTGCGGCAAAGAAGCCCATGCAGAAAGACTACATTTTCAACATGGCTTCGGCGAGCAAGCCGATTACTGCTACGGCAATCCTCATGTTGATCGAGGAAGGCAAGATTCGATTCACGGACCCGGTATGGAAATATGTTCCCGAGTTCAAGAACGAGAAAGTGAGACTTTTCAAGCCGGGTCCCGTTGGAAGGGGCGGGCTCGAAACTCAAATTCCCACAGGTGAGACGGTCCCCGCCGTTCATGACATCACCATTATCGATTTGCTGACGCACACCTCGGGCCTAATGAGCGTAGGAGCGGCGAACGTTGATAAGTCTGCCCCGGACCCGGAGGAGCTTGTGCCGAGCAACCTGAAAGATTTTGTGCCTCGGTTCGCAGCTCCGCCTCTTGATTTCCAACCGGGCACTAAATGGGCATACAGCAACTGGGCAGGGTACGACGTTCTTGGCCGCATCGTGGAAGTTGTGTCGGGCCAAACGTTTGACCAATTCCTGAAGCAGCGGATTTTCGAACCTTTGGGCATGAAAGACACGTGGTATGCACCGAATGAAGATCCTGTTCGCAAGGAGCGATTGGCTACGCGTTACCAAATGACGCCGAAAGGCTTGGCCGAGCTCCATCCGCTTACCCCTTATTCACGGAGCACGACGTATTTTTCGGGTGCTGCGGGCCTTTCGAGTACGGCAGCGGACTACTGGAAGTTCATGCAGATGCTGGTCAACGGGGGCGAATTCAACGGAAAGCGCTTGCTGAGCCCCGCGTCCGTTTCACTGATGATTAGCAACAACACCGGGGACTTGTATCCGAATAGCGGGAGGAAGGGAGAGGGCTTCGGGCTCGGCGTATCCATGATTATGGATCGCGCGGTAGCCCACACGCTCCTTCCTAACGGTACTTTTGGTTGGCCAGGAGCCTCAGGTTGCAAGACGTCCGCGGCTCCCAAAGAGAATCTCATCTTGAGCTTCATGGTTGGGGCGGGAAGTCCGGGAGCGGCTACTCAGGATTTCGAGAGTACCGTCATGCAGGCACTCCTGAAATAAAGCAAGGTTGCGACCGAACTTTCGGGCGCCGGTTAGCGCGACGTGATGCATGAAGGGTTGCGATGGATTGCCACCGCCGATGTACCGCAACGATCTTCTTGCTGACGGTTGTCCTCGCCATCTCAGTAATGGCGAAACCGGCGTCCGTCCCACCGGTCGGGCAAGCCGATGCTCCACTCCTGACAGCAAAGCAGGAGTGGCCCCTTGTCGGAGGTAGTCCGGGCGACACGCACTACTCGACGTTGTCGCAGATCAACACGCAAAATGTGAAAGATCTCGGTGCCGCCTGGGTATCGAAGAAATTCGAAGACAGCGCAACGTCTCGGGTCACTCCTGTGGTCAGCGATGGCCTGATGTTTGTGACAGCGGCCACACGCGTCTACGCGCTGGATGCCAAGACCGGACTTGCCGTCTGGACCTATCCTTTAGCATCAGGATCGGGAACCGCACCGAGCCCCCTGGACCTTTCCGCCTACGCATTCTCCGCATTCGCCAGGACCAATGCATTGGCGAACAACCAGGGAGTTGCGGTGGGCGATGGAAAGGTGTTCATCGGCGTCACCACAGGCCATGTAGTTGCCCTGGATCAAAAAACCGGCGCGGTCGTGTGGAACCACGCGATCGACTACGATCCACCCAGACAAATGGCGCCGCAGGTCTCGGCGGCGCCGATTTATGCGGCCGGCACGATCTTTTGCAATCTTGAGTCTGACGAGGCCTATATCGGCCTAGCGATCGCACTGGATGCGAAAGACGGCCACGAGTTGTGGCGGTTCCACATGATACCGGGTCTCGGCGAACCGGGGCATGATACTTGGCCATCCAACAGTGACAGCTGGAAAATGGGAGCGAGTAACCCGTGGCATCCCGCGGCCGTGGATCCCGATCTCGGATTGGTCTTCTACGGAACGGGGAGTGCCGATCCGATTCAAGGCGGTGAACTGCGGCCAGGGAACAATCTCTACACCAACTCAGTGGTGGCACTGGACACCAAAACCGGCAAGCTCCGCTGGTACCGGCAACTTACCCATCACGACGTGTGGGACACCGACATTGCAACTCCGGTCGCGCTTTACGATGTGGAGATGGATGGACGCATGCGCAAGGGTCTCGCGGTCATGCGGCCCGATGGCTATCTATTCCTGTTTGATCGCAGCACTGGCGAGCCGCTGATTCCCATACAAGAGCGCCCGGTAGTTCAATCTTCGCTTTCCAAGACTTCGCCGACACAACCTTACCCCGTTGGCGCGGACAATATTTTGGTGGGCGGAGCGAACGCGAATTGTGCGCAGTGGAAGGACAGGATTCCGGCGGGCTTTGTACTGAGCTGCTCCGCGTTCACGCCTCCTACGATCGATCCACCGAACGTGCTGGCACCCGGTATGGGCGTGCGCGTCGATCCGATGTCCTTCGATCCTCAGACCGGCTATTTTTATGTGCAGGGCGCGGCGGGCCTCGGGTGGCGGCGGCGAGGAACGGATCCTCATTTTTTCTTGAGCAGCGGACACGTCCCAGGGCTGAGCAAGCTGAGCTACGGCGTACTGGCAGCGGTCGACAGCCGCACGGACAAAATAGCTTGGGAGGTGCGATTACCGGCTGCTGGTGGTCTCGGCCGTGGCGGCTTGCTCAGCACAGCGGGCGGCCTCGTATTTGAGCGGCACGATGCCGGCAGTCTTGCTGCCTATGACGCAAAGACGGGCGAGATTCTGTGGACGTTTGAGACCGGCTCAGGCGGATCTCCCGGCACGCCGATGAGCTATGAAATCGAAGGCCAACAGTACGTTGCGCTAGTGGCCGGCACAGAGGTGTGGGCCTTTCGGCTGGGTGGATCGATTGCGCCGCGGCCAGCGCCAAAAATGCCGGTACCCGACGGCGACGCGTTCACAGGTCCGATTGAAGACACGGACGCGATTTCCGCCACGTCCGTGCAACAGATGAATTGGGTGAATAGCGTTCGCTACTACGTCGACGAGTATTCCGTCAGTCCCTATCGAATTCGCGTAAAAGCCGGCGCGCCAGTCACATTTGGCAACAACGGTAACGACGTCCACGAATTTGTCGCTGTGGATGGATCGTGGACAACGGGCCGCTTGCTGCCCGATGTGACGGTCTCCCTCACCTTTGATAAGCCCGGGCTGTACGCCTATATTTGTAAGAACCATCCGTGGACTTACGGTGAAATCGTCGTCGTCGATAAATCCGCCGCAGCGAATCCTGTGCCCAACTCAGGCACAACCGAACACGCAGAGCGCGGGAAGGCTGCTTACGCGAGGAGCTGCAGTAGTTGTCACATGCCCGATCTAGGCGGCAACGAACAAGTGCAACCAACGCCTCCCGCCCTCGTCGGAGCCGGCTTTCTGATGCGCTGGCAAGGCCGCACGGCAGGAGAGCTATTCGACAAGATTCGTACGACGATGCCCACCGGCAACCCGGCCAGCCTCGACAAAGACACCTATCTCGACCTGACCGCTTACTTGCTGCAAGTAAATGAGTTTCCGGCGGTCAAGGAACTCAATGAAAACACTTTAAGAGGGGTCAGCTTGAGCAAATAGAGGCGCGGCGTGGGTTTAGAGCCGAGATAGAAGGAAGGAACGCAAGAGCATGACCTCCGATAGAACGACTCCTCTAACGACCGTAAGAGCTGGAGCTTATCTGCACCATCTCATGATTTTCAGCCCAGAGCCGGAACGCCTTGCTCGCTTTTACGGCGAGACAATGGAAATGGCCGTCAGCCGGCCCGACTCCAAGTCCTGGCTCTGTATGGGGCCAGGCCGCTGTTTGTTGGTCGGTGAAGGGACAGCTAGATCGCTCGGACACGCAGCCTTTGCGTGCCGTGATCAGGGCGCGCTACTAGACCTGCGGACACGTTCGGAGCAGGAAGGACTCCAGCCCCAGATTTTCGCGAGTCCCTTTTTTGCGGGGGGATCTTTCTCTGTCCGTGACCCGGATGGGAACCAGGTGGTGTTTGGATTCTCGAAGAGTGGGCCTGCAAAAGGGCACGGAAGGACCGCGCGCCTCCAACATCTCACCCTGGCGACGCGGAACGTTGGTTCGATTGAGGGCTTCTATGCTGACAAGCTGGGCTTCGCGGTATCGGATCGGGTTTTGAACAAGAAGGGCGAAGTGATGACCTGTTTCATGCGCTCAAACCATGAACACCACACGCTGGCGTGCTTTCATCAGGAGCGCCAAGGCGTGGATCATCACTCCTACGAAGCGGGCGAATGGACCTTGATTCGCGACTGGTGTGACCGGATGGCCGAGCGCAACATACCGGTGATGTGGGGACCGGGACGCCACGGGCCAGGAAATAACCTCTTCGTGTTCATCGAAGACCCCGACGGAAATTGGATCGAAATCTCCGCCGAAATCGAGGTGGTCTACGACCGCCCGACGAAGGAATGGCCGCACTGCGAGCGCACACTGAACTTGTGGGGACCGGCCATTATGCGCGCGCCGGTGTAGCGGGGTTCTCCCCGACTACAAGCGACTTAAGGAGGACTGTCAAATGGCTGTGAACCGCAGGAGATTCCTCGCAGGTTCGTCGATTCTGCTTTCTGCCGGTGTGCTCAGTTCCCCTGCAGGAGGGGCGGCCACGCAACCCCAGACTTCCGGCAAGAAACAGCCAGTCGACGCTAGAGCGCAAAAGACGGACGACATGCTGGAGCGTCTCACCATCCGCGAGATGATCGACAACTGGGCTTTGTGGCGCGATGCAGGCGATTGGGACCAGTTCCGCACCCTTTGGCATGATGACGGCCGTATGGTGGCCACCTGGACCCAGGGCACGGTGGACGAATTCATCGAGATGAGCAAGAAGGGTTTTGCGAACGGCCTGCGGGCACTACATTTCATCGGCGGCAATACCATCGAAGTCCGCGGCAATCGAGCCGTTGCACAAACGAAGATGACGATTTCTCAGCGAGCGCCGGTTCACGATGTGGTATGTGACGTCGTCTGCACCGGCCGTTTCTACGATTTCTTTGAGAAGCGTGCCGGGCGCTGGGGCTTCGTCCTGCGGCAGTCGATCTACGAGAAAGATCGTATGGATCCTGTGGATTCCGGAGTCAATCTTCACCTCGATCCGGTGCTCCTGGCGAAGTTTCCCGAAGGCTACCGTCATCTCGCCTATTTGCAAACCCAGATGGGCTACAAAGTCAAAACCAACATGCCCGGTTTGACCGGTCCCGAGGTGCAATCGCTCTACGCCAGCGGCGCATCCTGGCTTGCGGGCCAGCCCCTCCAGCAGCCGGGAGGCTGATCTTCTGGCGGTGCATTAAGTGGACAACTAGGCCTAGGCCGAACTTGACGGCCCAGGAGTGGCAACTCTTGACATAGGAGTAAGGGGACACTACCGTGAGCGCACTTGCTCGCGGGCGACTCCGAGGGCGCGCCGAGGAGTAGACAATGACGCAAATTAAGGGATACATCCCGGCAAGTCGCAGGCCGGGGGTGTTGGGTGTGCATTCCATCGACCACTTCAGCCTGGTGGTGCCCGACCTGGAAGAGGCACGACTCTTCTATACGAATTTCGGCTTAGATGTTCGAGAGCAGCAGGGTTCTCTCGAATTGAACACTGTCAGCCATCCGCACCGTTGGGCTAGATTGTGCGAGGGGTCCCGCAAACAGCTTAACTACCTGTCGTTCGCGGCATTCGAAGACGATTTCCCACGATTCCGCGAACGGCTTCAACAACTCGGTGTAAAGCGATTGGATCCGCCGCCGGGTTTTGAAACCAACGGTCTTTGGTTTAGAGATTATGACGGGATTCTGATCGAGATTGGGGTGGCTGAAAAAACCTCGCCGAATCAGAAGACATCCACGGGATTCCCGACGTCAGCGCCCGGAGTCCGTGCGGCACCGCTCCGCAGCGATGCACCCCGCGTTCATCCAGGCAGGCTCGCGCACGTTCTTGTTTACTCCTGTGATGTGCCCCGCTCGATTCGGTTCTATAGCGAAGTTCTAGGGCTGAGGCTTTCGGATCACTCAGGGGACGTTGCCTTTATGCATGGAGTACATGGCAGCGATCACCATATCGTGGCCTTTGCCAAGTCGCACGCCCCCGGCTTCCACCACTGCAGCTGGGATGTGCCGACCGTCAACGAAGTGGGCCTCGGTGCGATGTATATGGCCGACCGCGGCTTCGGTCGAGGCTGGGGTTTTGGACGGCATGTGCTGGGCTCAAACTATTTTCACTATATCCGCGATCCGTGGGGGAGTTACTCCGAATATTCTTCCGACATCGACTACTTCCCATGCGACCAGGACGTTGATACGGGATTCGCGACGCCGGAGAATGGCTTCTACTTGTGGGGACCCGAGCCGCCGCAAGATTTCGCACACAATTACGAAATTGAGGGAGTAAACGCTTCTCCGGCGAGCACCGTTAGATAGTCCTCGGTCTTCGCCGGCTCCGGCGCGTCTTTGAGGCCAGTCGCGGTTGTATCTGCATGAAATGGGGAATCCGATGATTATTGATTTTCAGCATCACTTCGCGCCCCGCGAGCTCTACAAGGAAGATCTCGGGGATCGACGCGTTCTGCAGTACGACGAAAACCGTGCGCCTAGTTTCATCTCTCACTCTCTTCTTTACGATCTCGACGAGCACATACGAATGATGGATCACGCAGGGATCGACGCGGCCGTATTGACCAGCGGTCTCGGCATGTGCGCGGATCTCGAACGCTCCCGTTTCATCAACGACAAGACACGGAAAGCGGAGCGCGACTACCCTGGACGATTCATTGGCGCGGCGCATGCTCATCCGCTTGGAGGTCCCGATGCTCTTCGTGAACTTAATCGCTGCTCCCAGGAATTGGGTTTCCAAGGGGTCGTGATTACGTCGGAAACCGATGGACTTTTCCTAGACGATCCACTGTTCGAGTCATTCTGGGCAGAAGCTGCTCGATTGGGCATGTACGTCTTCATACACCCTGCTTTGAGACTCAATGACTCTCGCCAATTTAACGCTTACGACTCGGCTCGATCTGTCGGCCGGGAGTTTTCCCTAATCATGGCGACCATACGTGTGATCAATTCAGGGGTGCTGGACCGCTATCCCAATCTGAGAATCCAGATGGGTCACCTGAGTGGTGGAATCTCATCGATGCTGGGACGCATCCGGAAGTTCCAGGAGAAGGAATTCTGGGCCACCCAAGACGATCCTCGCCATGGCAAAAGGCCGGCGAGAGACTTCGACTATTACCTAAGAGAGCGACTGGTGTTCGATACTGCGGGATTCTGCGGTGATATGGGTGGTGTGAAAACGGCCCTAATTGAAATTCCTGCTTCGCGGATTGTGTTCGGCACCGATTACCCGCAGGAAATCCGCGCGCGCGACGCCACGCGCAGCTACGTCGAGGGAATCAAAGCCTTGGGTGCCGATGGCGCCAGGATACTCTCGGGCAATCTTGATCTACTTCTAAAGCCTCAGGCGGCAGAGAAATCTGTTTCGTCGTAGTACCTTCAGCGTGCGGCACAACGGTGGAAGGTGTCGGTCTTAACAAGGAGGGCTGTGGCAAGGTTTTTCAAGAATCCCTGGTGGGTGGTATTCGGCTCAATCTTGGGATTGACGGTCGGGAGCGGACCGATCACGCTGTTTACGTTCGGCGTCTTATTGAAGCCCATCACAGCCGAGTTCGGCTGGAAACGCGCAACGGTCGCATACGCAACAACCGTCGCGCAAACACTTTCGGCAATAGCTACCCCATTCGTCGGCAAACTCATCGATCGATGGGGAATTCGCCGTGTGACTCTTCCCTTCATCGCTGCATTCGCCATTTCTACGGCAGCGGTGTCGCGGACGCCGGCATCTCCGATCTTTTTCGTGCTTATTTACGGCGTCTCGGGTTTGGCCAGCAGCGGACAAGGGGTGGTCGCTTATGCGAAGGCGATCTCAGCCTGGTTTGAAGCCCGAAGGGGTCTGGCGCTGGGGATCGCTATGGCTGGAATCGGGATCGGGTCCGCAGTCATTCCGCAGCTTACGCAAGTTGTGATCGACAAATATGGCTGGCGCAACGCCTACGTTTTTCTCGGACTCATAACGTTCTGTCTGGCGTTCCCGGCTGTGGCTCTCTTTGTCCGAATGCCGGACAAACTAGCGGTGGGCGAAAGAGAAACTCAGCGCTTGGACGGCAACGCGGAGGATGCAGCTGACAATTCGGTTCCAGGAATGACGGCGCGCGAAGCTGCAATGGGATCCTTCCGGCTCTGGTTTATTGGGATCGCGGTTTTCCTCGTCGCTCTTTCAGTAAATGGGACGATTGCCCACCTCTTTCCCATATTGACGGATCGCGGCATGGCGAAACACCTTGCGGCGTTGGCATTATCCATTTCGGGGCTGTCGTTGATCGGCGGGAGGATTCTTAGCGGCTATCTTCTGGACCGGCTATTCGCTCCTTACGTTGCGGCATCTTTTTTCCTCGTGCCTCTGCTGGGCATCGTCTTGCTAGCCAGCAAATGGGCGGGGGTAACTCCTCTGATCGGTGCGGCTTGCTTGGGCCTCAGCATCGGTGCCGAAATCGACATCATGGCGTTCCTGGTTGGGAGATATTTCGGCCTCAGAACCTTCGGCGAAATTTATGGCTACCTGGTGGGATTATTTATTTTCGGTTCCGGTCTTGGCCCTTTGCTCATGGGCATTTGTTTTGATAGAACCGGTTCTTACGACTTCGCTTTCAAGGTTTCCGCTGTTGCTCTCGCGGTCGCAAGTATTCTTATCTCCCGGCTAGGACCGTACGTATATCCTGCGAAGGAGCGCGTGGGAACAGCTGCGGAGTCGACGGTGTCGGAAAGTTAATCGATAATGTCAGTTCGCTGGCGACAACGGTTATTGCCTGAAAAGGGCGAAAGAGTTCAAGGTCCATGAAAACAATTACCATCGAAGAACACTTCCTGACGAACGACGCCATAAAAGCCACGGCTCATCTGCGAGCGACGGATCCGACCACTTCGTTCCGTGACCCCGCCATCCTGAGCCAACTGTTGGATGTCGGCGCAGGCCGAGTCGCAGATATGGACGCGGCCGGAATCGATATGCAGGTGCTTTCACTGGCCGTTTGCGGCCTGGAAGATCTAGAGCCGGCTGCGGCAACAGCACTCGCTTGCGGGACAAACGATCACCTCGCAGCTGCCGTGCGAGCCCGGCCAAAACGTTTTTCGGCTTTTGCAGCGCTCGCCCTACAGGAACCCGAAAAGGCCGCCGCTGAACTTGAGCGTTGTGTAAAGAAGCTTGAGTTCAAAGGCGCGTTGGTAAACGGCACGACGAATGGAATGTTTCTGGATCATCCCCGGTTTACTCCGGTATTAGAAGTAGCTCAGTCTCTCGAAGTGCCGATCTATCTGCATCCCGGGCTTCCCCCTGTTCCCGTGAGGAATGCGTACTACAAGGGCCTGCCGGATCATATGGGTGATTTCCTATCTACTGCTGGGTGGGGCTGGCACGTAGAAACGGGGATGCACAGCCTGCGGTTGATTGTCTCCGGCGTGTTCGATCGATTGCCGAAGCTGAGAATTATCATTGGGCACATGGGCGAAAACGTCCCATTTTCGATTGCCCGCGCCGATTCTGTGTTTTCCCTCCGAGAGTCTTCGCTGAAAGGCAAGGTCATCGATTATTTTCACGAGCACTTTTATGTGACCTCGAGCGGATACTTCACGTTGCCACCGTTTTTTTGCGCTTTGCAGGTCGTGGGCGCCGACCGCCTCCTTTTTTCCATAGACTATCCGTTTTCTCCCAACGTCGTCGGGCGACAGTTTCTGAATAGCCTACCGATCAACGCCACAGACATGGGGAAGATCAGCCACGGTAATGCGGAAAAGCTCCTGAAAATCTAGCTAAGCTGCGGCCCCGAGCAGCACTCACATCTAGAGCTTCCACGGAACGATTGTTTGGCGTGAGGCGCCGAGCCCGTCGAGCCCCAGCTCCACGACGTCGCCGATTTTGAGCCAAACGGGGGGCTTCCTTCCGAGAACGACCCCTGACGGAGTGCCGGTGCTGAGGACATCTCCCGGAAGCAATGTGATGAACTGGCTGACATAGCTCACGAGAGTTGGAATATCGAAAATCATGTTTGCTGTCGTGTCTTTTTGGCGTATCTCGCCGTTGACCTTCAGCCACATTCCCAAGGCCGCCGGATTTGGAACTTCGTCGGGCGTCGCAATAAATGGACCCAGAGGAGCAAACGTGTCGCAGCTCTTGCCTTTCGTCCATTGGCCACCGCGCTCGAGTTGGAAGTTGCGCTCCGAGTAATCGTTCATGATGCTGTAGCCCGCCAGATGGTCCCCGACGCATTCTTTTGACACGTAGCGTGCTTTCTTCCCAATGATCACGGCTAGTTCCACTTCGTAATCCAACTTTGTAGAATCGCGGGGCATTACACACTCGTCGTTGGGACCGCAAAGGGCCGTGGAGGACTTTAGGAAGACCACAGGCTCCGTCGGAGTCTTTGAACCCGTCTCCGTAGCATGACTCTGATAGTTGAGGCCAAAGCATACGATCTTGCTCGGATTCGAAACCGGGGGGCCAAGGCGGATCGAAGAGCTAACTCGCGGCGCGCTGGATCCATTCTGCTTGAGCCAGCCGGCGAGCCTTGCAAGTCCGTCTCGGCCGAAGAATGCCTGATCGTAATCCGAGCCGAATCCCGAGACGTCGACGCGAGTGCCATCACCTACCAGAACGCCTGGTCTTTCACTGCCCTGATCGCCAAATCGAATAAGCCTCATGTTGAGATTTCTCCCGTAACGACGGTTGTTCGACCACGTTTATGCGCACCTACTTGCCTCTAATTGCCTTTCAAGATCGCCAGATTCGCCTTCGCCCGCGCCTCCCAGATCTGCCAAACCCGATCGAGTCCGCCCCCTGTCAGGGTAGTTGCCGTCACCCTGGCGGACTCCATCGAATTCAGATAAACCACCTTGCCTTGTCCCAGCATCAGCGACTCCGCCTGAATTTGTGCATTCAACTGGGTGTAGATAGCCTCATATACCGCTGCCTTCACGCTCCGCCCTGCCACTGCATCGCCATGCCCGCGCATCAAAACAACAGACGATTTCCCGAGAACCTGCGCTAAAGCGGCTCCAATCTTGTTGCTTGTAATCAGAATGCCGTTATCCTCCCCAGCCACGTCGCGAATCTCGAAAATCGGTGTTACAGGGGGAAGGAATCCGGCCGTGGAGATTACGGGCCGTAACGCGACGCGAGTCACCCCAAAAGGAATCACACCCGGCGAGTGACTGTGCACCACAGAAATCACGTCCGGCCTTGCGCGGTAGATTTCACCATGGATGAATCGCTCGACATAAAGCCCGCGCCCTTGGCTATCGACGGGCTCGCTATCTTCATTGAATTCGAGAATGTCTTCTTTCGAGACCATTCCCGGAGCGCGCGACTGCGAGAGCCAAAAATGCGACGGATTTTTCACACACCTCGCGCTGATGTGTCCGAAGCCATCCACCACTCCTTGGTCGAACAGTATGTGATTGCCCGTCACTAAGTCGGCAACGCGCTGCTCGTCTGTATCCTCTCGCCCGCCTTGCGCCGAAGGCCCACCGCCTGATGAAGCTCGGTCACCTCCTGGAAAAGAATCGATAAGGGATCCGCGTGTGCTTGTACCGTTTGCCATCATGGGTATCGCTGTTAGAAGCGCTGACACTCCGCCCACGGCTCCTGCATAAATTCCCGACCAGCAAGTCGCCAGACAAAATACCCTCCGTCCCGTGTCCATCGCATGTCGGGTTTTGTTCTTAAGCATCATTTCCTCCGGTTGCGGGATGACCAAAGGTTCGGGGAAGAATCCGAGCATGATGATGGGGGTGAATTACCACGCATCTTTTTTGCGACAACCCGCTCTTTGGTTGGCGGGACAGCACTGGGTGCTGCCGGCTAAATCACGGGGAAATCTCGCTACGCCGGTTGATGCGAGTTCTCAAACTGGAAACACCGGCTGGATTCCCTGGTATTTCTAACTTCCAATCCGCAGCCATCGCTACCCGCGTAAGTCTCAGATCGACGGCAGGCGTCCGCCACCCTTCCTCGCGCCCGAAACAGTCGTATTTTTACCGTGTTCACATTGAGGCCGAGAATTTCAGCCAACTCCCGGATAGAAAATCCCTCGGCTTCCCTCAGGATTAACAACTGGCGATCTTGTTCGGAGAGAGATCCTAGTATGCGATCCAAAGCCTCTTTCGCTTCTATGCGTTCGATCGGCCCACCCTGCTTGGTCGTCGCCAGAGCGATGCCCTCGAGGCGCGATACCTGCTCCTCAGAAAGGTTGGCCTCATACACAAGCGGCCAGGTCCTCTGTTTCCGCAAGTAGTCCAGGCATTCATTCATGGCGATCCTGTACAACCACGTGGAAAACGCTGCGCGCTGGTTGAACCGCTGGATTCCCCGATAGGTCTTCAGAAAAACCCTCTGGGCCACATCCTCTACATCGAGTTTCTGGCGAATCATTCCGCTCACTAGATCGAAGACGTGCTTCTGGTGTCTTCGAACCAATTGCTCGAACCATTCTCGAAGGCGAAGTCGTTCCCCGCCTGCGAGAGGCGCACCAATTCTCGATCCTCTTGGTGCTTAGTTCGCCGTTCCAACGAAGCAACGATGAAACGTTCCGGCGTCACAACACTTTTCGTCGGCCTTACTTTCATCGTGTCCTGCAAACGCGACGGCCAAACATGTTTGTTTATCGTCCAGACCCATATAAAGGAAAGAGGCAGACGGGGTGGCGCCTGCCTCTCTTTCGGGCTCTCGACTGACTCTATCCCGCTGGAAAATGGGAAGCGCTGGGAAAGTTCTCCCGGGGTTAGCATCCCGTTTCACTAACCAGCAATGTGAATCGAAGTCTGAGCTCGATCTGAAGCGAAGCTATACGACCACACGAGGCACTGTCAATCTGCCGCCCAGCACGTCAAGTAAATCCGTGCTAGGTCGAAGCATCACAGTCTTCCGGAGCTACCAAGCACGCGATCAGGCGTACGCGTTCCGTCATGGACTTGCAACTGAGCCGCACCTCCGCCAGTTCTACAACAACAAATGCGGCACGCGGATGTGAAGACCAACTTCGCGTGTACGCTCACGCAATTCCCGAGTCACAGCGGGCTGCAGTGGAGCATGCGTCACTCTCATTTGGTACGGTAACCAGACACCAAGTAACTTCGTTTGAACGAGGTTGGTGCCCGGGGTGGGGGTCGAACCCACACGACGCGTGAGCGTCAGGGGATTTTAAGTCCCCCGCGTATGCCATTCCGCCACCCGGGCAGTTCCGTGGGTGGCAGTCAGTATACGAATTCCGATTCCGTGCTGCCACTAGCTTCCAGAGATACGTCGATCCACATGACTTCACGAGAACCGCGATGAGCAAAGCGATCAACAATTTGCAGGCCGCCCAACAACGAGCCATGGCCATCCGGCCCAAGGTCGGCGGCTTCCCTTATCTAGCCGAAACTTTGCGGCGAGCAGGCGTGACGCGCAATTTGTGGTTTCTGCCCGCATGCCAGAACCTGTACCTGGCCGAGCATGGGCCAGTCGTAACCCAGGAACACCGTTGGTGTCCGGCACCGTGGATGCGCGGCTCTGCCTATTCCTATTTTCAATGACCTGGAGCGGGTGGAACAGGAGAACCGAAGTAGAATATCGGAGCTGCACCAGACCAGTGTCGCAATCAGAGAAGCGGAATGGCATGGGATGCCCAGAAAAACGAGTTACTTAAGTTCGAAGTCGCTCCACTCGACAATTTTCCCGTCGTCTACGAAGAACATCCCAGCCGTAATCTGAATCACTCGTGGTGTACCGCCATTGAGCGGTGCGATCGTATCCTGTCGCTGGGTCAAGACGACGGGACCCAACACGACTGTCTTAAGTATCTTTAGCTCGAAACTGGCCCGTTCAAAGTCACCCCTAAACCTATTCATGACCATTTGTTTGCCGACTACGGAAGGACTTTTCTGATTCACGCGAAAGGAGCAGTCGTCCGCTAGGGAGAACGCGATCCTGTCAAAGTCCTTCTTGGCCCATGCTGCGCAAAAATCCTCGACCACTTGAATGTTCGCCTTTTCCTCATCGGCAGATTCGAATTTGCCGAGGACGGCAGGTTCTTGGCCAAATGATTGACCCGGAAGCCAGAGCGCGGCGAGTCCCGTCAAGCCGCAAGTGGAGAAAGCCCGTCGCGTGAGACTTTTTGTAAGGTTCATCAGCGGCTCCTGTATCGAGATTTGCCCTTGATCTCTGCACCGCGCATTCTATCCTTTTGTGTCGTGATCGGGAGAAGTCCTGATCTAGTACTCCACTCGTCCGGTAAGCGCTGCCAGCTTAACTGGTCGATGTAACATCCTCGATCGGTTGACCGGACAATGAGTTCGCTAGGCAAGGATCTGTCCGGCTAGACGCAATTAGAGCAAACGGGGTAGTGTTCTTTTGAATTACGCTCGCGGGCAACGTCAGAGGTGAACTTCCCGCTCAGTCTTTGGCCAGTCTGTGCCCCTACGCGCAGGTCCCTCATGGTTGGAAAAGCCAATTCGCCTTGGCGACCAGGGTTCGTCTTGACAAGCCAAGCCATACACTGGGTCGCTCAATGTCGGAGCAATCAAACTGAACTCGCCCGAAACGGCCTACTGTGACGACAAACCCGTTGTGTCGGGGAGCACAAAGGCGTATGGTCCGCGCGGAAATCCAAATCGAAAGTTCCGGCTCAATTGTGGCGAGGCTCGTTATTTGTTAACAGCTATCTCGCTCCGAACTGCAACGAGCGAAGTGCCTGACGTCCAAATTCTAAGTTTTGGGGGTTAATGTGGCCGTTCCCGAATTCTTCAATACGATCGAACAAACAGCTCTTAGCACATGGATCCGAGAAACGGATTCGATCTTTGGATTTTACTTCATTCTGTTACTCCACAATTTCGCTCTAGCAATATTAGTCGGTCCCAGTGCACTGATCGACTTGCGCCTTTTAGGGGTTGCGCCCCAGGTTCCTATAAAATCTCTGAGACCCCTCTTCACCGCAATAGCGTGTGGAATTGCGCTCGCCGTAGTGACTGGCGCCCTCCTGCTATACGCTTATCCGACCAAAGCCCTGACGAATCCTTTGTTTTACTTCAAATTGTTGGCGATCGGACTCGGCGTGGCCACGGTGTACAGGTTGAAAGCGAAGGTGTTCGATAACAACAGCATGAGCGAGTCCGATATGATGGCGGCAGGCAAGACGATGGCGAAGGTGTCCATTGTGCTCTGGATTGCGGCGATCACCGCAGGCCGGCTACTGGCATACACGTATCATTACCTGTACTACGGTTTTAGGGGGGAAGGCGCGGTCATTTTTCACCTTCATTTTTAACCGAATCGTGCAGAGAGAAGTTAAATGAGCCAAACGAACAGGTTGATCAGGAGCGATTCATGAATCTTGCGCATCTGCACCTTTTGCTGAACCATTGGCCGGTCATCGGTACTCTGATCGCGTTCGGCCTGTTTGCTTTTTCCTTTGTGGGGAAAAACGAGGATCTGAGGCGTGCCGGCCTCATCCTTTTTGCGGCCATGGCTCTTTTGAGCATTCCCACTTTCGTGACTGGCGTTGCCGCGCAAGGATGGATGAGGCAGGATTCCATTACAACCGCCTTGATGGTAAGGCACGAAAATGCGGCCCTGCTGACATTGGGTCTGCTGTTAGTCACGGGCACACTTGCCTTAGCGGGATTGTGGCAGACCAATCGGGACGGCCGTATGTCGAAGGGCATGACGACAGCCATCATTCTGTTCGCAACTCTGACTGTGATCATGGTGGTGCGAACCGGAAATACGGGCGGTGATATCCGCCATACAGAGGTACGACCGGACCCGCGCGGGATGGTTACGGACGGAACATTCGGCTCTATTCTCCACCATTTCGAGCCCAATACTGCAAAGGTTGCCAGCGCTATGTCATATAGCAAGTGGTGTACGGCACTGCTGATGGACTTGCATTTCGTCGGCCTCTGTCTGGTGATCGGGGTAGTCGGGCTTATCGACCTGCGTATCATGGGACTTGCCAAAGTAATACCGTTGAAAGCGTTGCATCAATTCGTTCCCTGGGGGCTTCTCGGCTTGGGCATCAACATTGTCACCGGCCTGTTCACTTTCATCGGTTCGCCCGACTCCTACACCCTTGACGCCCCTTTTTTGCTAAAGCTGGGTGCCTTGATGCTTCTTGGATTGAATGCGGGCGTGTTTTATCTAAGCGGGACCTTTGATGAAATTCAGCAGCTGGGAGCCGGGGACGATGCGCCGATTTCTGCCAAGCTTATCGCGGTGAGCTCATTGGTCTTGTGGGTTGGGGTAGTCGTTTTGGGCCGATACATCCAAGCTTATAATCACACTATAGCCCCACCCAGCTAGGGCTCGAGATCAAAATGCGTACTTGTGTCCCACAGCGGGCAAGCTTTTGAAGCCCGCGCGCGGGAGGCGCGGTGGACGCAGTCACACGCGAACCACCCTAGAATCATCTTCTCATTGCGTATTTTGAGCGGTGGCTTCCGCGCCCATTAGTTTCTGAAGCAGGGCGATCGTCGTGTCGTGGGGAACTCCCCCCTCTCGGCCGCCAATTCCAAGACCATTTTCCGGACGTTTCCCTTGCGCCCAATCCAGGGGTGTTCGCCCCTTCTTAGTCTTGGCGTTTAGGTCGGCCCCATGGGCAACAAGAAACTGAACGATTCGGTCTCGCCCGGCACCGGCAGCATAGTGAAGCGCCGTATTGCCATCCGCGGTCGCTGCGTTCACATCCACGCCGGCGGTCAGACACAATTGGACTGCTTCCATATAAGTGGCATCGTCCGTCGGCCGGTCCACCACCCTGGTATCAATCTGCTGCACCGCTCGCATCAGAGGCGTCATGCCATTTCCTTCAGGTACGGGATGGGCGCCGCTTTCAATTAGTAAATGCATGGCGGCAATATCCACGTAGGACGCTGCTACCGACAAGGCTGTCGCGTTACCGGGAACGTCACCGTTGAGATTGAAAATAATCTTCCTTAAAAATTTCTGGTCCAGAGGAGCGCCTTCCGCTACGAGCAGCTTCATCAACTCCAAGGATCCCGCCGGTCGCACCGCGAGCTGATGCGCATCACCTGGATGATTCACGGCTGGACCGTTGCGCATAATCTCAACCAACGCCAAATCACCGTCGTCGACCGCGGCTCCTTTTTCAATCAACAGGTCGGCAAAATCGAAATTGTCATTTAGAATGGCGGTGAGTAGCGGAGTGTATCCGTAACTCGGTTCCATGGCTTCGAGGTCGGCTCCAGAGGCAATTAAAAGCTTCCCCGAAGCGATCGCATCCTGTCTCGCCGCGAAGAAAAGCGGCGTGAAGCCGCCTTCGGGAGGATTGGACGGCCTCGTGGCATCGGCCCCTGGACGCCAACGGAAGTCAAACGTCGTCGAGGTCGTATTCACATCGGCACCGTGGTCGATGAGAATTTTGGCGACGTCCGAATAGTTCTCGTTCACCGCTAACATAAGCGGTGTTTCCCCATACCATCCGTCGCGTGCATCCACTTCCGCCCCATGAGCCAGCAGCAAAGCCACCGCGTCCGGCACTCCTGCACGGGCCGCAACCATTAAAGGAGTGTCTCCTTCACCCCGAATGGCGTTGGGATCGGCACCGGCCTTCAACAGCGCTTCCATCATGGGCAGGTCGCCGAATGTAGAAGCCTCGTGCAAGGGCGTGCTGCCAAAACGATTGGTGGCTTTGACGTCCGCATGCGCACTGATCAGACACTTCACCATGTCCAGATCGTCCCAGTGCGCGGCCCAAAGAAGTGCCGTCATGCCTTGTGCATCGGCGGCATTCACGTTCAGATGGCCGGTATGCTCCAATAATGAGTGCGCCGTCTTGGAGTCTTTATTTTTGACCGCTTCCAGCAAACGGCTATCCGCTGTTCCGGCGGCAATGCTGCTGACGCCCAGGAAAACGACCACGGCGTATACTGCCAAATGCCTTGCACGCATAACCCAGTCCTTTGCTTTTTACAGTTGCACGAGCCCGCTGCTATCGCCCACATGGTCCGTGGGAACACGCGCCGCATCCAGGAATCCCATCAGCAGATTCGATAGCGGTGTGTTGTCCTTTACGACGATGTGACGCCCGCCGTTGAGCCGGCCAGAGCCCCCTCCGGCCACGACGATGGGGATCCGCTCATGACTGTGGACGTTGGAATCACCCATGCCGCTGCCATACAGAATCATGGAATGATCGAGTAGGCTTCCGTCGCCATCCGGAATCGATTGCATCTTTTTCATGAAGTCGGCGAATACCTGCACGTGATATGTGTTGATCTTCACAAACTTGTCGACGTCGGCGGGCCTTTCGCCGTTATGCGACGTGGAGTGGTGTCCGTCGGGCACACCGATGAACGGATACGTGCGCGGACTGAGCTCCCGCGCCATCATGAATGAAATCACGCGCGTGATATTGCCTTGATAGGCGAGCACCATCAAATCGAACAGCAGCCGCGCGTGCTCGTCGAATGAATCTGGAACACCCGATGGAGTAGCCGGCAACGTAAGAACCTGTGCCGTTGAGGCCAACTTCTGAATCCGCCGCTCGATCTCGCGAACGCTCTCCAAATAATCGGTGAGTCTGGTTTGGTCTTCCGCTCCCAGTTTCGATCGCAGCGCGTAGGTGGTCTCGATGATAGAGTCTAGGATGCTGCGCGTCTGTTCCGCTCGCGCCGCCCGATCCCGCGGGTTATCACCGCCGCCATCTCCGAAGAGCCGCTCGAATACAACCTTGGGATCCAGCTCCATCGGCAGAGGAGTCGTCGCGTCTCGCCAGCTAATCGTGTTTCCATAAACGCACGACAGTCCGATTTCACATGCTCCATTCGATGCTGCGATGTCTTCTGTGCAGAGTTCGAGAGAGGGCAGCGCCGTATCCTGGCCATATTTTTCCACGATCATCTGATCGATCGTCTTGCCTGACCGTACTTCGGCGCCTTCATTGGGAGAAATTCCGTTCAGCCACATGGCGCTTCCCTGGAAGTGGCCGGTCGGAAGAGGCGGCTGACACAGGTTCAAGTTGGTGACGACGTTGACATAGTTGCGCAACGGCTCGAGGGGCTTGAGTATCCGGGTAAACTCGAAGCCTCTGCCCTCGGTGGCCGGTATCCACTCCGGCCTGTGCACTCCATGGGGAACGTAGAGAAATGCGAACTTGGTCGGAGGATTTGCTGCTGAGGTTGCGGTGGCGGCGAACGCCGGTACCATGGCGTCCAAGAACGGCAGAGCAATAGACGCGCCAAATCCCTTGAGAATCGTACGACGCAGCAACGATTTCTTCGTGACTATCATGACTTCTCCTCCGCAAATGTGAATCTCTTCGTTAGTTCCCACCCTTACTGGCCGCTACTCCGGACTCCGCGGAATCCTGTCTCGCGGTGGATGCGGGCGCCTGCGTCGGCGCCATCTTAATCTTCATCTGAAATGGCGCGCTCTTGACGATGCCTCCGATCAAAGACGCGAGTGTGCAATTCTCCTCCGACGATTTCCGCGCGATCGCACGCACGCTTGGCATGTCGTACGCCTCGAGCTTGCGCCCCAATGCATAGGTCATAAGCGCCTCGGTGAGCGTGCGGACAAACTGGTCGGGACGATCGGCGATGGCCTTGCGGAGCGACGCGGGGCCATCAACGTGCGCCCCGTTCGACATAATGCCGGTGGGATCGATGGCCACGCCGTTTTCGCTCGTTCGCCACTTTCCCGTGGCGTCGAAATTCTCGAGCGCGAGCCCAATCGGATCCATCAACTGGTGACAAGTCGCGCAGGCAGGATTCGTGCGGTGGGTTTCCATGCGCTGTCGCATCGATAGCGGTTTATCCGGGTCGACGGTTTCATTCAACGGAGTCACGTTGGCCGGCATCGGCGGCGGCGGACTGCCCATAAAGACCGATAGCACGAATTTGCCGCGCACGACTGGAGAGGTCCTATTTCCGTACGACGTCACGGTGAGAATGCTTCCCTGCCCAAGCAGTCCGAACCGGTTGGGATCCGTGAGCGTGACGCGCCGGAATTGGCTGCCCTCGACGCGCGGAACTCCATAGTGCATCGCCAAGCGTTGGTTCAGGAACGTGTAGTTGGCGTTTATCAGATCCAGCACGTTGCGGTTCTCACGCAAGATGCTGTCGAAAAACAGTTCGGTCTCACGCTGGAATGCCTGCCGCAAGTTGTCGTCAAAATCGGGAAACAAAACATCATTGGGATTCACGGCTTTCAAATTACGTAGACGGAGCCACTGGTCGGCGAAGTTCAATACCATCGCCGAGGATCGCGAATCCCTGAGCATGCGCTGCACCTGCTGCTCCAGCACGCCCGGGTTCTTCAGTTTTCCTTCGCCCGCAAGCGTGAGTAGTTCATTGTCCGGAATGCTGCTCCAGATAAAGAAAGAGAGCCGAGACGCCAGATCGTAGTCGTTCACAACAAAGGCCGATCCTGGGGCTACATTCCGGGGATCGGTTTCCGTGCGGAAAATAAACTGCGGACTGGCGAGGATCTCCGATAAGGCCGCTTCGACTCCGGCTTCACCGCCCCGTTGTTTTCTGCCGATTTCATACAAGTGCAGCAACTGCCTCTCTTCTTCTTTGGTGACCGGACGCCGATAGGCCAGGCGAGCCAGTGGCATTAGAATTTTCCGCGCGCACGCCCCTCCGTCGCGATCATCATTCGGCGGGCGGCACACGAAGATACGAGCGCGAGTCGCTGTATCCCCAGGTCCGCTTGGATTCATCGGGCCCACAACAATCGCTTGGGCAAGAGCAGGAATACCGGTGTTCGCCGTACCACCGAAATTTTCGCGCTCTAGAGGTCTGTACAACGTGATCGGAAACGCGGAACTCTTCTGCAGGAACGCGTAGCCGACATCATGCGGACCCGCTTTAACCTTGAGGCGAATTTGCATTCGGTCGTCAAGAACCTTGGCGGCCGCCACATGGGCCTCGGATGAATATGCCTCATCTGCCGGTCCGCCAAACTCCGTAACGTGAACCTGGGCGCCGTCCAGGCTGAGTTCAAATGTAGTGGGCAACTCGATGCCACGAACTTGCTCGACGTCGTTCCGCCACAACTTCGCGCGAAAAATGTATTCGCCGTCGACGGGGAAATAGTAGTGAACGAGGATGCCCCCCCTGGTGCCCACGGGCAAACCGTCGACGTGTTCGTCCTGAGACTCGTCGCTGGGGACTTTGAACAAACTAATGGTCGTGTTGGCCTTCATGCTCCCAACGGCCAAACCGGAAATTTTCCATGCCGCGGAGACGTACCGTTCTATCGAGACAGGCGAAACCCCCAAAGTGGCCGAATCGTTGTCAAAGCCTTGGTTGGAATATCCCTCGCTCGGCAACAGTCCAGAAACATCCACATTCATACCCAGCAAGTCGCGAATTGCGTTGCCGTACTCAGTGCGTGTCAGTCGGCGAAGCGTTGGCAGCCCCGGATTCGGCCTCGCAAACGCCGCTTCATCCAATTCCCTCTCCAGCATGGCGGCCAGTCCATTTAGGGCTGTATCGTCAGGCCGCGGCGCCCCCACCGGGGGCATCATGCCAAGCCGAAGTTTCCGATCAACCTTCTCCCAAATGTCCGCCTGTTCAGGAATCGTTGACAGGTACGCCTTATCGAGCCTCAGGCCGCCAATTTGGGCCTTCTCGTTGTGGCAGCCGACGCAGTACTTGTTTAGAACCACGCGGTAGTCTGAAATCGCGGCGGAATCGCTCGCGCCACCTGAATTAAGACGAGGGGACTTACCTACAGGCTGCTGGGCAAAGGCAGCGGCCGCAAGCCAGAAACCAACAACGAACAATGAACAAATTCTCACCGTCGTTATCCTTGCCGCATCTTGGAATAATGCGGCCGTCTGACCATCCTCTCAGAACCAGAGGAACCATCCCTGGCAAGACCGCCTCAGGGGGATGAAAACTCCGCCAAAGCTTATACCATCATGCTCCCGCTACAGTCCATTTCGTGTGTCCCATGGGTGAGAGATTCAGACTAGGGCGCCTCGTACCTCTGCGCTCTCCAAGAGCGCCGGCTAGCCTCCCCCGTGCACCTGGCTGCTTTGTGGCTTAATCGGCCTAGTACGCCGTGGCCTGGGTTACCTTGACTAACCCTCCGCAGCGATGTAAAGAAGCCTAAGGGAATTGGGTAGATCGAGAGCTAAGGAGAGAACATCATGAAGAGGTTTTTTTGCTGGTCGGCGGTATTGGCTGTTTCCGTATTGACGTTTGTGGCGAAGCCTGTGCAGGCGCACCACTCTTTCCTCGCTGAATTCGATGGCAGTAAGTCCCTCACGATCGAAGGGGTCATTACAAAGGTGGATTGGGTCAATCCGCACGGCTGGTGGCATGTGGATGTTACAACGCCGAGCGGTGAGGTGCAGCATTGGGATATTCAAAATGAGAGTCCTTCCGCGATGCGCCAGGCGGGATTGACTCGCGATAAGGTTGGTAAGCCGGGAGATAAGGTTAAGATCCTGGCCTACGGTGCCAAGGACGGTACGAAGAACTTGGCCATCGTCCGAACGATTACTTTTGAGACTGGGGACATGGCGGGCCAATCGTTCCATCTGTTCGATTTGCTGGATCGCCAAGCAGAGGGCGCCAAACCTGAATGAGGAGCAAATAGGGGCGGCTTCTCCGCTGAGGGGGCAGCTCGCATTCCGTTTGCCACGGCGACACGCTCTTCGTAGCCTTGGCAAAAGAACGACGAGGGAGGATGTTGATGAAGGGATTTTTTGCAAGTGGCGTCGGAAGGGCGGCGCTGGTCGTTGCGGTTGTTTGCGCCCCTGCCTTGACGGTGAGCGCGCAAAACCCGGGGAACGCCCACGAGGGGGTGCCCGTCGATGATGTGAAGGCATTGGCGGCAAAACCAACGCCGAAAACCGCGGACGGGCATCCCGATCTGAATGGTCGCTGGATACCGCCAGAGAACGGCACGCGGGTATCGTATGGGAAGGTCGTGGGCACTGAACACCAGCTCATTTTTGGCATTCCGGTCACTGGCGACTCGCAAACCGATATTGCTGTTACCGAAGACTTGAATAAAAAGAAAGACCAGAGAACCGAAAAGATGCTGGAAGCCGGGCCTCAGTACAAGCCGGAGTTCCAGGCCAAGGTCATCATGATGGGGAAAGACCCCAATCACTACGATCCAACCACTTACAGTTGCCTGCCGCCCGGTGTTCCCCGTTTAGGGGCTCCTCGCGTGATCTTAGAGTCCCCCGGACTTGTGACTTTGCTCTATGGACCCAGTCCCTACAGCATCTATCGCGTGGTCCCGATGAACAGGCCGCATCGTAAAGTCGACGACGATTTTGATCCCAATCCGATGGGCGACTCGGTGGGTCGCTGGGAAGGCGACACGTTAGTCATCGATACCATCGGCTTCGACGATTCTACGTGGTTTGGTGCAGCGGGTTATTTCCACAGTGAAGCTATGCATGTGACTGAGAGATTCACCCGCAAGGGTGACACCCTCGAGTACTCTGCTACTGTGGAAGATCCGAACGTGCTCACGAAGCCCTTCGATTTAAGGACGCAAGTTCTTAAGGTAGGCGTGGCGCCGAACGACGTTCAGTATAATGACGATGTACCCTGCGACATCTCCGGCAACCACGATTTTCGTCAACACGCGGATCACGAACACAATATTGTCAACTGACGTCATATGCGGATGCTGTGTATCGCTGCGAGCGAAGGTCAAGTTCTAGCCGGGATCGAGCAAGCTCAGCCGATGCACGGCGAAAGCGCGATGACTGGCGTAACGTGCCAGTGGATCTACCCCACAGTGTATGGCGAAGTCAGAGAGGGCCGTGCTTGCCGTCGTCAACTTACGATTTCGCGACCTTTTAATTGAAAAAGGAACGGATGTAAAAGACGGTTCTGTGTACACCCTGATGGGTGGGGTCCTTATCCGATTCCGATCTCGATTTCCAAAAACATATCAAGGTGCGTGGTCGCCATACGCCCCCCGATGATCTCCTCTTCACCACGGTTAGCGACATCCACGAATACCTACTCAAGCGATCGACTATGCCCGAGTGAACGGCGTCGTCCTTCCGTGGATGACTGAAATGCGGCAGGAGAAGCTGAATCGCAGCCTCAGAGCCGCGTCGGCCAAATAGCCGAGCTTCTCGGAGACACTTCGCGCATTAGCATGCTGTCCCTGGCAAAGACTTTACTAGGAAAGGACAAAAAAGAGATGGGACGAGGCGTTCAGGTTGTGATGTTCTTACTTGCCACAGGTTGCCTATTGCTCCATACGCCGCAAGTGGGTGCGCAAAAGCAAGCTGGAGACTCGGCGCAAATCAAGGAAGGCTCCACTGGCGTCGACTGGCCCTCCCACGGCGGTACAAATCTGGCCTGGCGCTACAGCGCGCTCGATCAAATCAACACTTCGAACGTGAAGAATCTGAAGGCGGTCTGGAGCTTCCAGACCGGCGACTACCAGAATGGTCTCGAATCCAGCCCGATCGTGATCGACGGCGTGATTTTTATTTCGTCCTTCGACGACGTATTCGCGCTCGATGGCGCCACAGGCGATCTGCTCTGGCAGTACAAGTACAATCCCCTACCGGGGAAGACGACGGGGCGGAATTTTGGCGTAGCTGTTGGCGACGGAAAAGTATTTCTCGGCACGCACGACGACCATGTCGTGGCACTGGACCAGAAGACGGGAAAAGAGGTTTGGAAGGTGGCCGACGCCGACTCCACTTCCTGCGGTCGATGCAGCATTCAGGCTGCTCCTCTGATAGTGAAGGACAAAGTGATTGTGGGAGCAGCGGGCGCCGCCGGCAGTCTCACAGCCTACGACATGAAGACGGGGCACCGGGTGTGGCGCTTCAGTATGATCCCGAAACCGGGCGAGCCCGGCCACGAGACGTGGCCCGACGACGACACATGGAAGAGAGGCGGCATCAGCATCTGGCAGACCGGGTCCTTCGATGCAGATCTTAATCTTGTCTATTGGGGAACCGGCGATTGCTGTGGAGAGGCAAACCGAGGCGACGTAAAATTCGCTGATCTTTACGAGGACAGCATCTTGGCGCTGGATGCCGACACCGGCAAGTTACGCTGGTACTACCAGGAAATACCTCACGATAACTGGGACCTGGACGCCAACTGGGAGTTGCTGCTGATGGACCGCCCGGTAAATGGAAAGATGCGAAAGCTTGTGGTGCAGTTCGCGAAGGCCGGATACACATTCGTGTTGGATCGCGTTACAGGGGAGCTTCTCGCAGTCTATCCGTACGCCAAAACCAATAACTTTGTACAAAGCATCAATCAGAAGGGTGAATTAATTGGCCGCCTCGATCCGCCTCTGGGCAAGACCACCAAGACTTGTCCCAGCGAGGGCGGGGCCAAGAATTTTAACCAGGTGGCATACTCTCCCCGCACGCAATTAGCCTACCTGCCGGTCGTAGAAATGTGCAACGACTTGACGCTGTCATCGACACCCGGTGAGCCGCCGACGTTTGTTTTCACGGCTCCTCCGAATGGTCCTGCGTACACTCATCTCGATGCATTGGATCCGGTAACCGGCAAGATAGCGTGGACCTTTCCATACAAATATCAAATATGGGAGTCGATCCTTGCGACGGCGGGAGACTTGATGTTGACTGGCGACCCGGAAGGACACTTTTTTGCGCTCGACGCACGCAATGGCAAGAAGCTGTGGAGTTTTCAAACTGGCTCCGGCAATCATGGAAATCCGGTGACCTACATGATTCGCGGACGTCAGTACATTGCAGCTCCGACGGGCGAGGGAGTAAGCGCCATCATGTTCAACACTGGGGTTTGGCCGGAGGCGGCAAACTGGCGCCTGGGCTCAACGCTGTTTGTGTTCGCATTGCCGGAGGAGTCGAAATGACGCGAGCCTCACAGATAATCGGCATCGTAGCTCTTCTGTTTATGCCCGTAGTCGCCAGCGGGCAACAACTGCCATCGCGAGCGGAGGCCGCCAAACGCGGGGCCGTAGTGTTTGCCGCTTCGTGTACTGGTTACTGTCACGGAGCGAATGGGGCTGTAGGCAGTAGCGCCCCGGCTCTGGCCGGGCGCGGATTAGACGCGGACTATATCGACAACGTAGTGATGCATGGCATACCGGGTACTGCAATGCCGGGATGGGGGCAACGAATTCCAGTGCCAGATTCATATGCGGTAATCGCATATGTGCAGAGTCTGAATGGTCTTATTCAGGCGACGAATGTGGTGCCCCTGCGCGATCTTCCGCCTGAAGCGCAACGTGGAAGCGCTCTATTCTTTGACACCCAGGGAGACTTCACTGGATGTTCGAATTGCCATGAGATGAATGGGAAGGGCCTCCCGGTCGCTCATCCGATTGCGAATGTTCCGGCCGACGTTCAGGCATTGCGAAATCTAGCCACGCCGAAGGTTTCGACCGCCACGGTCGGCGGAAGGTCATTCCCTGCCCTGGTCGTTACGCAGATACGCGGGGAAACGAGGCTGTATGATATGAGCTCGCTTCCTCCCGTGTTGCTTACGCTTTCACCTGCGGATGTGAAAATCGCAAATGGAAGCACTTGGCAACACTCCTCGGCGTTAGGAACGCACACGGACGAGGATCTCGCTCAGATGCTCGCGTTCTTGCGCGCCCTGCAGCGGCCCTAGCCTCGGCATGCTATGTCGCCGCTTCGACTTGCAGAGGTTGACCGCATCTCATTTGGAGGTTTTGAATGAAAGTTTTCACCCTGTTTGTCATCGGCATAATGGCTGCGTCGATCAGCGCGCCTGCGCATGCACAGAGCAGCCCTGTTGAAACGGCGTTGGTGGCCGCCCCAGCCTATATGCGCGACTCGACGACGGTCGTCAAATGGAAGTCCGACTTCACTTATGACACATTGAAGAAGGGAACAAACCGTCTCGTGTGCTACGACCGTTCGGGCTTTCCTGAACATGAACCGTACTCCATTGAGTGCACGAGCATCGCCAACCTGAACCGTGTGGCCCAGAATTTGAGGTTCGAGGCGGTTGGCGATAAAAGTAAGACGCAAGCAATGATCGACGCCGCAGAAAAAGACGGAACTCGCGTGAAGCCTGAATACGGATCGATGTGGTATCACCTGGCGGGCCCCGACCGTGAGCACGCTCGCCCGCACACAACCGTCTCCATGCCCGGCGCCACGGCGAAGTCACTGGGGCTGCCTGACAACCCCAAGCAAGGTGGCATATGGGTTATGAGTGAGGGCACGACGGCAGCTCATCTCATGATTCCCGGCGAATAGGAGATCGTTGCATTTAAGTCGAAGTAAGGGATGGAGATGGCCCGCGAAAGTGAGGTGGGACCCGGAATGAATACTTATCTTGATGCTTGCCAAGCCGTTGAAAGCAATCACATCGTCATGTGGTTGAACAGCGGGATCTTGGTGTCTTTGGGGATTTGGATGGTTCACTACATCAGCGTGTTCCTGACAATCGGGTCGATGGTGATGATCGATTTGCGGATTCTGGGGCTCGCGGGAAAGAATCAAACCGTGACGGAGATCGCCGATTTTTATGCCCCATGGATGTGGATCGGCCTGGGCACCCTTTTCTGCACGGGAGTGTCAATGCTTTTAGGCGATGCCATCCTGTTCTGCACAAACGGCGTCTTTGGAGTGAACATGCTTGTTACGGTGATCGCGGCCGTTTTTGGGGTATTTATCCGAAAAAGAGCGTCCTTCTGGGAACAGCCCTCCGGCACTCCCTGGGGCGCAAAACTTGTTGCCGGGGTTTCTATATTGCTTTGGGTGGGAACAATTTTGACGGCGGTCGAAGTCCCCGCGCTCTCTCGAGTTCCTTAGCCATTTAGATTCGTTGTGTTGTTTCAGCGTTGAGTTGGTCATATTCTTAATTGCGTAGGCAACGACGAGCGCGCTCTTCCGTGCTTCGCGGGCGCCGAGCCCACTTCTGGCCTGGGTCTAGCCTCCGTTTGTCCTTGTACTTCTTCAATTACGAAGTCCTTCGTGGAAAACAACAGAGACGCCAGAGCATCGCGTGCCGGTGAGAGATTTTGACTCAGCTTGTAACGCTGTCCGGCTCGGAGCCGTCTTATCGATTGCTGTAAATGACAGGATACGGGGTGTCCCTCAATTGAAAACGGAGCAGGAAGTGGAACAAAGCACCCTCTCCGGCCAACATGGGCCGACCCCGCTGATGCCGGGGAAATCGAAGAAACGTGGACTGGTCTGGCTCGTGTTATTGCTGATCGTCGCGGCGGTCGTGGGTTATGCAGTTTGGCGCGCGAGCAGGCCGACTGCACCGCAGGCGGGTCCAGGAGGCCGCGGTGGGCCCGGCGGCGGTGGATTCGGCGGGGGGCGTGGCGCCGGGCTCGGTCCTGTGCCGGTAGTAGTAACGACCGTCACGCGCTCCAGCATCCCGAACTATCTCAACGGGCTAGGCAACGTGACCGCTTTCTACACCGTTACCGTCAAGTCCCGGGTTGATGGCCAGTTTATGAAGGCGGATTTTAAAGAAGGAGATTTGGTCAGGGAGGGCCAGGTTCTGGTCGAGTTAGATCCGCGACCATATAAGGTTCAACTGGATCTGGCAGAAGCCACTCTGGCGCATGACCAGGCTCTGCTAGACAACGCGAAGGTAGATCTTGCGCGTTACAAGCAATTGCTTGCGAAGGATGCCATTCCGAGTCAGCAACTGGATACCCAGGCAGCGCTCGTGGCGCAGTACGAAGGCACGATCAAGCAGGATCAAGCAGCCATCGAGAATGCCCAGCTGCAATTGACTTACGCTAAGGTTACGGCCCCCATTACGGGCATCGTGGGTCTGCGCATTGTGGATCCGGGCAACATCGTCCACGCCTCCGACGCGAACGGCATCGTAGTCATTACCCAACTTCAGCCGATATCCGTGCTGTTCACCATCCCTGAGGACAGCATGCCGCAAGTAGCACAGAAACTCCGGGCGGGCGTGCATTTGCCGGCGGATGCGTATAACCGCGACAATTCCAAGAAGCTGGCGTCCGGAACGCTTGTGACCCTGAATAACCAGATTGACAGTTCAACCGGCACTTCGCAGCTGAAGGCGGTTTTCGATAACAAGGACAATGCGCTCTTCCCTCAGCAATTCGTCAACGTCCGCCTGCTGGTCGACACGCTGACTGACCAACTTGTCGTTCCAAACGTGGCGATCCAGAATGGCCAACAAGGCACGTTCGTCTATGTTGTGGACGACAATTCCAGGGTGCACTTGAGACCCGTTCAGGTGGGAATAACTACGGACACTTCGGCCGACATTCTGAGTGGTATCTCCGAAGGAGATCGGGTGGTCATCGACGGCACCGACAGGCTGATCGAGGGCGCCTTCGTCAGGGTGCGGAAAGCCGGCGAATTGGATAATACGGGGGGCCCAGGGGGAGGTGGCGGTAGAAACGGCCGTGGCGGATTCAGGGGAGCCGACGGAGGAAACGGTCCTGGTGGCCGTGGCGGATTCGGGGGTGGCGGCGGAAATGGTGCGGGGGGACGCGGCCAATTCAAGGGCGGCGATGGCGCGAATGGACCGGGTGGCCCTGGCGGGCGGGGCGAATTCAGGGGTGGCGATGGTGGTAGCGGCCGGGGCGATCATGGTGGACCCGGTGGTGGCGAAGGCGGACACAGGCATGGCGACGGTAGCTTCAAAAAGAACCAGCCCGGCGATGCGACCCAATGAATCCCTCCCGAACCTTTATCCTGAGGCCGGTAGCGACCTCGCTGATGATGCTCGGCGTCGTGCTCGTTGGTGTTGTCGCCTTTCGCCAATTACCGATCTCTGCGCTTCCTCAGGTCGATTACCCCACCATGCAGGTTCAGACGTTCTATCCCGGCGCCAGCCCGGAAGTTGTGACTTCTTCGATCACTGCGCCGCTTGAGAAGCAGTTCGGGCAGGTGCCTGGACTGACGCAGATGACGTCGATAAGTTCTTTTGGCAGTTCCCTGATCACGCTCCAGTTTTCGCTGGATCTTAGCATCGACATAGCTGAGCAGGAGGTCCAGGCTGCGATCAATTCAGCCCAAAGCATTCTTCCCGCGAACCTTCCGGTTCCTCCCGTTTACAGCAAGACGAATCCCGCAGACGCGCCGATTCTGACCCTAGCAATCACATCCACGACCGTACCGCTGCCCAAAGTCGAAGAATTAGCTGAAACGCGTATGGCGCAGAGAATTTCGCAGCTCCAAGGCGTGGGTCTTGTGAGCATCAGCGGAGGACAGCGGCCGGCCGTTCGCGTGCGGGCGAATCCGACCGCGCTCGCGTCCTATGGCCTGAGTCTTGAGACTCTGCGAACGGCACTCTCTAGCGCGAACGTGAATCAGGCCAAAGGCAATTTTGACGGGCCTTCTCAGGCATGGACGATTAACGACAACGATCAGCTTCAGGCTGGCGCCCAGTACGGGCCCATCATCATTGCTTACCGCAACGGCGCACCGGTTCGCGTTTCGGATGTTGCGGAGGTCATCGACGGGGCGGAAAACACCAAGCTGGCCGCTTGGGTGAACGCCGATCCGGCTATCGTCCTGAATATCCAACGGCAGCCAGGGACCAACATCATCAGCGTTGTCGACACCGTTCAGGCGCTCCTTCCCCAAATCGAAGCTTCTCTGCCGGAAGGGATCCACGTGCAGGTCATAAGCGACCGCACAACGACGATTCGAGCGTCAGTGAAAGACGTCGAGTTCGAGCTTCTGCTTACCACTGCGCTCGTCGTGATGGTCATCTTTCTGTTTCTGCGGAGTCCATCGGCCACGATTATCCCAGGCATCGCAGTGCCTCTTTCCCTGGTTGGCACTTTCGCCGTCATGTATCTGCTTGGGTACAGCCTGGATAACCTGTCACTGATGGCGCTCACGATTTCCACAGGTTTCGTTGTAGATGACGCAATCGTGATGATCGAAAACATATCCCGTTATATAGAGATGGGTGAAACTCCCATGGAGGCGGCGCTCAAGGGTTCGGCCGAAATTGGCTTCACCATCGTGTCACTGACCGTCTCGCTGATCGCCGTGCTGATTCCGCTGCTGTTCATGGCCGATATCGTGGGCCGACTGTTCCGCGAATTCGCGGTGACCCTCGCAGTCACGATCATCTTCTCGGCATTTGTCTCCTTGACGCTGACGCCCATGATGGCGGCTCGGATTCTGAAGCACCATCCGCAAGCACAGCAGGGCCGGTTGTACCGTTGGTCGGAGTGGTGCTTCGAAAAAACCATCGAGCAATATGGCAAGATGGTTCGAGTGGTGTTGCGTCATCAAACCGCAACGCTGCTCGTGGCTGTAGGCACGCTTGCCCTCACCATCTATCTTTACGTCATCATTCCAAAGGGGTTCTTTCCCGTGCAGGACACGGGTTCGATCCTGGCGATTTCACAGGCGCCCGAGACCGTGTCATTTTCCGCAATGTCGAGGTTGCAGCAGGATCTGGTGCAGGTCATCCGCCAGGATCCTGCCGTTGAGAATCTCACGTCGTTCATCGGCGCCGACGGCGTGAACACAACCATGAATTCGGGCCGCATCCAGATTACGCTGAAACCGCTCGATCAGCGTGCCGGCGTTTCCGCAGTCGATGTGATCCGGCGGCTGGAGCCGAAGGTACAACAAGTAACAGGTATCGAGCTTTTTATGCAGCCGGTGCAGGATCTGACGGTGGAAGACCGGATCAGCCGGACTCAATATCAATACTCGCTCGATGCGCCCGACAAGGCAGTGCTGGATCTGTGGGCTCCACGCCTTATCGATCGCATGAAACAGATACCCGAACTGCGCGATGTCACGAGCGACCAGCAGAACAATGGACTCGGACTGCTAGTGAATATCGACCGTGACACAGCGGGCAGGCTTGGCATTACTCCTCAAAGCATCGATGATGCGCTCTACGACGCATTCGGCCAGAGGCAAGTATCGACGATCTATACGCAGACCAATCAGTTCCATGTGATTCTGGAAGTCGATCCGCGCTATCAGCAGGATACGGGCGCTTTGTCAGATATGTACGTGCCGACCGGAGCGGCGTCGCAAAATCTGGCATCGACGATCGCGCTGGCGGGAACGAACACCGCACTGACGGGCGCCGCGACGATTCCACCAGCTCCGCTCGGATCGTTTGTGCGAGCGACTCGAATTCCTTCCCCCATTTCGATTAACCACCAGAGCCAGTTTCCAGTGGTTACGGTTTCATTCAATCTGGCGCCCGGTGCATCTCTCGGCACGGCGGTTGAGCACGTCAAGCGGGTTACGAAGGACCTGGGCATGCCCGCCAGCATCGAAACCAGCTTCCAGGGGACGGCTCACGCGTTCGAATCTTCGCTGGCAAACGAGTTGACTCTGATCATTGCGGCCATCGTGACGGTGTATATCGTTCTCGGGATGCTCTATGAGAGCTTCGTTCATCCCATCACCATTCTTTCCACGCTGCCGTCAGCCGGTGTCGGCGCCATCCTGGCTCTCGTTTTATTTAAGAAGGACCTGGATGTCATAGCTCTGATCGGCATCATTCTTCTGATCGGTATCGTGAAGAAAAACGCCATCATGATGATTGACTTCGCTTTGGAAGCGGAGCGTAAGGAGAACAAACCGCCGGAGGAAGCGATCTACCAGGCATGTCTCCTGCGCTTCCGTCCGATCATGATGACCACGATGGCCGCGCTCCTCGGCGCCGTACCGCTTGCCTTCGGCAGTGGTGTCGGTTCCGAATTGCGAAAGCCGCTGGGCATCTGCATCATCGGCGGACTGCTGGTTAGCCAAGTGATGACGCTTTTCACGACGCCGGTCATTTATTTGTTTTTCGGGCGGATCGCAGCATGGGTTGCTCGGTTCCGTGGTTCCGAAGAAGACGAGCGACTTTTGTCCGCTCCTCCTGTGACATAACCCCGACATATGAGCATTTCCACACCATTCATTCGCAGACCGGTTGCTACAACGCTATTTTTAGTGGCGATTACGCTTGCCGGCGGGATCGCCTACACGCTATTGCCGGTGTCGGCTTTGCCGGAAGTGGACTTTCCGACCATCACGGTCTCCGCCGGTCTGCCGGGCGCCAGCCCTCAGGTGATGGCCGCGTCTGTCGCGACTCCACTCGAGAAGCAATTCACGCGCATCGCGGGCGTCACGGAAATGACATCGAGCAGCTCGGTTGGCTCAGCTCAGGTAACACTACAATTTGATCTGAGTCGCGACATCAATGCCGCTGCGCGCGACGTGCAAGCGGCCATTAACGCCTCGGCTGGGAGTCTCCCCGCAAATCTTCCCTCTCTCCCGAGATACCGGAAGATAAATCCCGCCGACCAGCCAATCTTATTGCTAACCCTCGAGTCGGACGTAGTGCCGAGGCCCGAGTTGTACGACATTGCCTCCTCGGTGTTTGCGCAGAAGCTGTCTCAAGTCAAAGGCGTGGGCCAGGTTTCTGTGGGTGGAAGCTCGCTTCCCGCTGTTCGCGTCGAAGTGAATCCGCAGCCGCTCTCGGTGTACAACGTGGGTCTGGATCAGATCGGCACGTTCCTTCAGAGCGCCAATGCAAACGTAGCGAAAGGCTCCCTCGCAAACTCCGAGGTCCAGATTCCGATCTATACGACCGACCAGCTTTTCTTGGCGAAGGAATACCAGAATCTGGTGGTGGTCTACCGGAACGGCGCGCCCGTCCGCCTTTCGGACCTCGGGCGGGTCATCGACGGTAACGAAGATGTCCGAAACCTCGGAATTGTAAACGGCAATCCGATGGTTCAGATCCAGATCAACCGCCAGCCCAATGCGAACATCGTCGACACGGTCGCGCGCATTAAGGCTTTGATGCCGCAGTTTGAAGCTCAGCTTCCGCCAACGGTTCACTTCAAGATCGCCCAAGATCGCACAATAACAACACGCGATTCGATGAGGGATGCTCAGCGGAACATGATCGTCTCCATCGGTTTGGTGGTTTTGGTGGTATTCATTTTTCTCCGCAGCGGCTGGTCGACATTTATTCCCGGCATCGTAGTGCCGGTGTCCATCATCGCAACGTTCGGCGTGATGTATCTGATGGGATACACCCTGGACAATCTTTCACTGATGGCGCTGACCATTGCGACGGGATTCGTGGTCGACGATGCAATCGTCGTCATCGAGAACATTACGCGCCACCTCGAGAGTGGCATGAAACCAATGGAAGCTGCCCTCAAAGGCGCCGAAGAGATCGGTTTTACCGTTCTGTCGATGAGCGTTTCCCTGATTGCCGTCTTCATTCCTATCCTGATGATGAGTGGAGTGGTGGGGCGCCTCTTCCGGGAATTCGCGGTGATTCTTTCTGCCGCTATTGCCGTGTCAATGGTGATCTCCCTCACAGCTACGCCCATGATGTGCGCGTGGCTGCTGAAAGAAGATCGCGGCCATGGACGCATTTACAACCTGAGCGAAAGGTTCTTTAATTGGATTATCTCCTCGTACGCATCCGCGCTCGATGTCGTGCTGGACTATCCGGGTGTGACCCTGTTCGTCGTATTTCTTACGATCGGAGCCAGCGTCTATCTCTATATCAAGGTTCCGAAAGGGTTCTTCCCGCAGCAAGATACCGGGCGCCTCAACGGTGCCATCGTAGGTGAGCAGAACATCTCCTACCAGGCGCTCGTGGAGAAAGCGAAATGGTTCGAGGAACAGATTCGGAACGATCCCGACGTCGAAACCGACACCATGGTGGCTGGCACCAGCGGCGGCGGGTTTGGCGGAAACTCAGCGAACGTCAACATTCAGCTTAAGCCGGTGGGCGTTCGCAAGTCGACCTCGGATCAGGTGGTCGCCCGGCTGCGCCGAAAGACGTCTGGCGTGCCGGGAGCAACAATGTTCCTGCAGAATTCCCAGGACGTACGCATCGGCGGCAGGCAAGGGAACGCACAGTACCAATATACGCTGCAGGCTCCCGACTTCGATTCGCTGGCGGAATGGGGGCCGAAGGTACTGGAACGACTTTCGAAGCTCCCGGAAATTGCGGACGTGAGTTCGGACCAGCAGAATTCCGGTTTATCGTCCGAGGTGGTCATTGACCGCGACACCGCATCGCGTCTCGGGCTCACTGCGCAAGCTGTAGACGCCGCGCTCTATGACGCCTTCGGCCAGCGCCAGGTCTCGGTGATGTACAAATCGATTAATCAATACCACGTCGTTCTAGCTCTGCAGCAGCAATGGTGGCAAAGCCCGGATTTCCTGAAGACCATTTACGTTCAAACGCCCAAAGGTACCGACGTTCCTTTGTCGACCTTCACGCACTTCAAGCAAGGAATTACACCCGTTCGTCTGCCGCATCAGGGCCAGTTCCCGGCGACGACGCTTTCATTCAACCTCGCGGAGAATGTTTCGCTGAGTGATGCTGTGGTTGCGATTAACCGGGCGGAAATTGAGATGGGTTTGCCAGCCAACATTACCGGAAAGTTCGCGGGCACCGCGCAGGCCTATCAGCAAGCGCTCGCAAATCAGCCGATCCTGATCGGGACGGCGCTACTGGCCGTCTATATCGTGCTGGGAATGTTGTATGAGAGCTTGATCCATCCTCTGACCATTATCTCGACGCTGCCGTCGGCTGGCGTGGGGGCCCTGGTTGCGATGGTGCTGTTCAAGGCCGATCTGGACATCGTGGGAATGATCGGAATCATCCTGTTGATTGGCATCGTGAAAAAGAACGCGATCATGATGATTGACTTCGCGCTGGCGGCTGAACGGAATGAAGGAATGAACTCGCGCGACGCTATCAGCCAAGCATGTCTTCTTCGGTTCCGGCCGATCATGATGACGACCATGTGCGCTCTGTTGGCCGGGATGCCGATGGCGCTCGGCTGGGGCGCGGGAGCGGAAATACGCAAACCCCTCGGAATTGCCATTGTCGGCGGCTTGGCCGTCAGCCAGATGTTGACTCTGTTCACCACGCCCGTCATCTATCTTTATCTTGACCGGCTTCGAAAGCGTTTTACCTGGAAGCAGCCGGGCTACGGGCATCGCCCCGGCTTCCTTGTTCCAGGCGGGACCGTGGAGAGTGGCGATTGATAGCGAGGCTTTGGAAAGTCGCTCTTCTGGCTCCTCTGTTCTGCATCGCATGTAGGATTGGCCCCCGATACCAACGGCCCGTGGCGCCTGCGCCCGTAGCGCTCAAGGAGATGGCCGACAACGACCAGTGGAAGATGGCGACTCCCAGCGACGCCTTGATCAAAGGCAAATGGTGGGAGATTTTTGGCGACTCACAACTGAACGGGCTCGAAGAATTAGTCAGCATCCAGAACCAGAATGTAAAGCAGGCCGAGGCGCAGTATCGCGAGGCGCGTGCGCTGGTCGCCGCCAATCATGCGGACTACTACCCGACCATTGGCATAAACCCTGCGTACACGGCCACCGACGCTGGAAGCAACTCCGGCAGGGTGAGCGGAACCGGTCAGAGTTTCACAATACCCGGAGTCGCGACTTGGGAGCCGGATCTGTGGGGCCGCGTGCGCTTGTCCGTGCAGAACGCCTCGGCCAACGCCCAGGTGAGCGCGGCCGACCTGGTAAATTTGCAACTAAGCGAGCAGGCGTTGCTCGCGACCGATTATTTTTCGCTGGCGGCTCAGGACATGCAGCAAACGGTGCTGCAGACCACCATCGAAGCATACGCAAAGAACCTGCAACTCACGATGGACCGCTATGGCGGCGGTGTTGCCTCGAAGTCCGATATAACTCTGGCGCAAACCCAGCTTGCGGGCGCGAAGGCCCAGAGCACCGACCTACGCATCGCGCGAGCTCAGTTCGAGCACGCGATAGCCGTGCTGACTGGCCAGGCGCCGGCGTCGCTCACGATTGGAGCTACCAAGATCAGTGACGCGCCCCCGCCCATTCCGCTCGCGATTCCGTCGGCGCTTCTCGAGAGGCGTCCTGACGTCGCAGCAAGTGAACGCCAGGTAGCCGCCGCCAACGCGAACATCGGGATCGCGGAAACCGCTTACTATCCCACGTTGACGCTCTCCGCAGGCCCGGGTCTTCTTTCGTCAAACTTGTCGAATCTGTTTAGCTGGGGGAGCCGCGTCTGGGCTGCGGGGCCGGCGTTTTCCTGGACCGCATATGATTTCGGCCGCCGCAGAGCCCAGGTCGTGAGCTCCGAAGCTGCATATGACGCTACCGTTGCCGGTTACCGGCAGACTGTTCTTTCCGCGTTTCAAGAGGTCGAAGACGATCTTGCGAGCCTGCGCTACCTTGCAGAAGAGGCAGGGCAACAGCAGGATGCCGTTGTGGCTGCCCAGCAGGCATTGGATCTCGAAACCGAACGGTACAAAGCCGGAACGGATTCCTATCTGAACGTCGTCACGACGGAAGTCATCGCATTAAACGACGAGCAGAACGCCATCAGCATCCTCGAGCGGCGCATGAATGCGGCTGTCGACCTCGTTAAAGCTGTTGGCGGTGGTTGGGATGTTTCGAGCTTACCGTCGGGCCGAGTTCTTCGCTCCCTCAAACCGGGCGATCCGAGCGGCACGCAAAACCCAGCTGCAACAACCGGCAAATAGAAACGTCCGCCCTCCGTAGTTGTTGAAACAGCTGACCATGAGGCGATGGCCCGGTGCTGCTCATCACGCGCGCGGAGCAGCCTACCTTCACCATCGATTTTAAGTCCCCTCGTGTATGCCATTCCTCCACTCGGGCGGGTCCGGGGATGGCAATCAGCGTACGAATTCACCTTTCGCGCGACCACTAGACCTTGCGGAGTTGTCTTGGTTAGCATGACTTCACGGAGACCCGATGAGCAAAGCGATCGATAATCTACAGGCCGCCCAACAACGAGGCTTGGCTATCCGGCCCAAGGTGGGCGGCTTCCCGTATCTAGCGGAGACATTGCGACGTGCAGGCGTGACGCGCAATTTGTGGTTCCTGCCGGCTTGCCAGAGCCTATATCTGACCGAGCATGGGCCGATCGTCACCCAGGGGACGCCGTTGGTGTCCGGCACCGTGGATGTGCCGCCGTTCGACCGCGAGGCACTGATCGGGGCATTGCGAACCGACCAAGCCGGGAAGACCACGTTCCCCGAATTCCTGGCAGCCACGTGGCGCGCAGGGGTTGTCCGCTATGACGTCGATTTCACGGCGCGCAGGGTCGCGTATTACGGTTCTCATGGCGAAGAGTACATCGAGGATTACCCCGCAGTCGACGTGGGCTGACCTCCCGAGTCGCGAACTGGCTCAGCAACGAAACGACAGCCCGACTCTTTCGGGCTCAGAGCCCCAGAAAAAGAAAAGGCCGGGCGCCTGTGCCCAGCCTTTGTGAATCTCAAATTGGTTGCGGAGGTCGGATTTGAACCGACGACCTCCGGCCCCTGAGCTACGAAGTGGCTCAGCAAAGAAATGACAGCCCGACTCCTTCGGGCTCAGAGTCCCAGAAAAAGAAAAGGCCGGGCGCCTGTGCCCAGCCTTTGTGAATCTCAAATTGGTTGCGGAGGTCGGATTTGAGCCGACGACCTCCGGCCCCTGAGCTACGAAGTGGCTCAGCAAAGAAATGACAGCCCGACTCCTTCGGGCTCAGAGTCCCAGAAAAAGAAAAGGCCGGGCGCCTGTGCCCGGCCTTTGTGAATCTCAAATTGGTTGCGGGGGTCAGATTTGAGCCGACGACCTCCGGCCCCTGAGCTACGAAGTGGCTCAGCAAAGAAATGACAGCCCGACTCCTTCGGGCTCAGAGCCCCAGAAAAAGAAAAGGCCGGGCGCCTGTGCCCGGCCTTTGTGAATCTCAAATTGGTTGCGGGGGTCGGATTTGAACCGACGACCTCCGGGTTATGAGCCCGACGAGCTACCAGGCTGCTCCACCCCGCGAACTCATGATAGCGGATGGCCGCGGTGCGGTCAAACCGGCCAGACGCAAGTATCCTGCCGCTAGGGAATTCTGGTACGGGTTTCGAGGTGCACCATGGCATACACGATCGTCTGCCCTTCATCGGGCAGGGTCTGGTGCCAAGTCATGGGCGGAATCAAAATGATATCTCCCGGCTTCACGCGGAAGGACTTGCCGCCGGCCAAAGGTCCCGTGGCGTTATGCTGGCCTTCGGGTTGGACGTCTTCCTTGGCCGGCTCACCTCCGAGTACCTGAGTGCCGGTGCCGGAAAAAATGAAGTAGATCTGGGTTTTATCCTCATGCATTTCGGCGCCCGCGGTGGCAGGAGCAACGTACGGACGCTTGAAGATAGTTAGACGGTACTCCGGAGTCCAAGCCAAGTGCGCCTGAGCTGTGGCGTTAGACGAAGCCGCATAGTTCTTCCGTAAATCGTCAATCGACCAGTACATGCCTTGGCCATCGACGGCCTTGGGAGGGGGAGCTGGCTGGGCGCCGCGGCCTCCCCCTCCGGAAGCGGCGAGCGGAGGCATCGGGGAGCTTTGATCCGTTTGGCGAGGGGCCGCGTGCCCCGCGAAGAATCCGGCGCTGAGCAGCAACATCACGAGCAATACTTTCCATCCAAGGCTGAGACGCTTCATGTCTATCCTCCTCTTGATTAGTGTCTGATCGAGCTCATGACCGCACTTTCAATATCACGATGCACGGCTGCTGCGTTACCGGACGGAACGTACATGACGATCACCAACTTCTCCGAAGGCACCACCCAGAACTGGCGCGTGCCCACACCGTTCCAACCGAAACTGCCGTTTGGAAGAGCAAGCTTCGAGGCGGCCTGATCCGTGACGACTTCCACGCTGAGGCCAAATCCCACACCAGTGGCCGGGATGCCCCCGAACCCTGCGAATAGATTGCCAATCTGATTCGAGCCCATCAATTCGACGGAGCTGGCCTTCAGCAAACGCTTGCCGTGGGGCCCCTCGCCCTTGTTGAGCAGCATTTCGGAGAACCGCCAGTAGTCGTCCGCAGGCATCCACAGACCTGCCGAACCGCAGAAGAAGGTCGTGCCGGCGATGCACGGGTTTTGTGCCTGATTGCCCGGAAGAGTCATGGTGCGCGACTCAAGATCCTTCCTCGGCCCGAATCCGCTGTCTTTGATGCCGAGGGGATCGAAAATGCGCTGCTGGACGAATTGATTGAAGGGTTGGCCCGAAGTCACTTCCACAATGCGGGCGAGGACATCGAAGCCAGCCGCGTTGCTGTAGGCCCACTTGCTGCCCGGCTGAAAATCAAGCGGAACAGCGGCGAGCTTGGGCACCCAGGTGGCGAGCGTGTCGCCCTGTTGCACGGGCGGCAACGAATCCTTGGCCACACCGATGCTTTGGATTCCCGACGTGTGTGTGAGCAAGTCCTTGATGGTGATCGGACGGCTCGCCGGCACGAGATCGTACTGCGGCTTGGGCGCGTTCGGGTCAGGAGGCCCGGGCGTGGTGGAAGGTGCGGGAGAGCCAGGCTTCAGCACCCTTACCTGCTCTGGCGCTTTGAATTCCGGGATGAATTTGGAAACGGGATCATCAATGGAGAGCTTGCCGGCCTCCATCATCATCAGTATGGATGTGGCGACGATCGGCTTGGTCATGGAAGCCACCCAGAAAACGGTGTCTTTCGTGAGCGGCGCCTTGGTCTTGACGTCGAGCACTCCCTGCGCATCCCAATAGGCCACGCGATTGTCGCGCGCGACCAAAACGATTACGCCCGGGACGTCGCCCTTGTCCAAGCGCTGTTGCACGGCATCGTGGATTTTCTGCGGGAGATCCGCCGAGAAACCGACAGCCTCGGGCTTTGCCATTGGAGGCGTGTCTTTCTCCTGTGGGGCGGCGAATGCGAATTTATGGGCACAGAAAAAGCCCGCAAGCGCCAAGCAAGCGACAGCGAAAAACCAAAAACCTCTACTGCGCGAGTTGGTATCGGCGACGCGAGCGAAAACTTTCACTTTTCCTCCCTTTGAACGCCTTGGGTTCCGGCAGCGCACTATTGATTCATGAACGGAATACTGGCGGCCGGCGGTGGAGGCGGAATCGACAAGTCAAAAAAGAAAATGTGCCGTCCAACAACCACGATACGGTTCGTGATCATAAAATCTGGGATCTGGTGAGCCAGTCCGTCGAGTCCCGAGGTGTCAAGGCAGCCATATCAAGACCGCGGCCACTACGATTCGAGATACATTCTGGATCGAACACGCGCCGGGGCCACCTCTAACGGTGCACCTGCGTCCCTTCTCAAAGGACTAGCAAGGAAGCGAAGATACGCGAAAACTTCACAAATTCCAATGCCCTATCCGCGCGATAATGCTGGCCGCCTTGAGGAGGGGTGCTCGATGACCGAGAGTTCCGCTGGAAGCAAGGAACCAAAGTATTTGCGAGTTGCGGCCGAAGAGGCCTTTGCGCCGCCCGAATTGATCGAGCGCTACCGGAAGATGCTCCAGAGCGGCCCGAATCTGGACCCGGGTTTCGCAAATCAATGGAAATTCTATGCCGGAAATCCGGGCCCGCGCGCCACGCAGTTGATCGCGCGCATCCAGGATCTCGGCGAACAGCGCATCCGCGACATGGATGACACCGGCATCGCCAAGCAGATTCTGGCACTGACCAACCCCGGCGTGCAGGTGTTCGATGCGGCTACCGGAACATCGCTGGCGGAAACCTTCAACGACCAGTTGGCGCAAGCGATCCGCAAATATCCCAATCGCTTTGCCGGGCTGACCGCCATCGCGCCGCAGGATCCTGCGCGCGCCGCCAAGGAACTCGAACGGGGTGTGCGTAAGCTGGGGCTCAAGGGCGCCATCATCAATTCTCACACGCAGGGTGAATATCTCGACGACGAGAAGTTCTGGGATATTTTCGCCGCGGCGGAATCGCTAAATGTCCCCGTGTACCTGCATCCGAATACGCCCTCGGCGCGGATGATCGGGCCGATTGCAGACCGCGGCCTCGACGGCGCAATGTACGGCTTCGCCATCGAGACCAGCGTGCACATCCTGCGAATCATCGTCGCCGGTGTGTTTGACCGCTTTCCAAAGCTGCAAATGGTCGTAGGCCACCTGGGGGAGGGGCTGCCCTTCTGGCATTTCCGGCTGGATTTTTTCCACCGCGCCAACGTTGCGGCGAATCGGCATCCCGGCATGCAGAAGCTCAATCGCAAACTGAGCGAATATATGAAAGAAAACTTCCACTACACCACGAGCGGCATGGCCTGGGAGCCGGCGATTCTTTACACCCAATCTGTGGTGGGAATGGATCGGGTGCTCTATGCCATGGACTACCCGTATCAGTTCGTGTCCGAAGAGGTGAAAGTCACCGACGATTTGCCCATCAGCGACGCGGACAAGAAGAAGCTATACCAAACCAATGCGGAGCGCGTCTTTCAGCTGGGCCCTACCGCTCAACCGGCGTAACTATCGAGACGGTCCCTCAGAAGAGGAACTGCGCTCTCGCGTGCGGGTAGCGACTCCGTTAGTCGGCGCCCATGCTGCCGCCAGCCGCTGCCATGCCTGAGACAGCGAGGGGAATGGTGAAGCTCATGCTGCCGATGTCGTATCCATCGAGTACAAGCACCAAGCAGCAGAGAAGCGTCATACGAAGCGCGATGCGATTCTGTCGGGTGGAGTCCATCTCGAACGAAGTGGATGCTTCTGTCATAGAAAGGCGATCCCGGCCCTCGCCACTCTTGCGCTATCTGAACGTGTCATTGATCGAAGTACCCAGTGCTGACGACGGGCGGGCCCGTCTCCAATTCGGAAAAGAATGCCTGCAAACTGGCCGGTGAACCAGAAAAAATATCCAGTGGCGGGCGGCGGTACTGCAGCATCTCCCGGTAAAGGTCGTCCGCTAGGTTCGCGTTGATTCCCCAACCTGCCAAATAGCTCAGCCGCAGATTCCCATCGGTGTTTAGCGCGGCGCCTTTCAGCCATGGCGCCAGGCCAGCGGCGTTCGCCGTGTACGTGGAGAACAAATCCAAGGAAGAATTAATTCCTACCTCCCGCAGCGATTGCCTGACGGACGCATAGTCCGGGCGGTTGGCGCGCTGGTCGATTTCATCGAGATTGATTTTCAGTGGCGTAAGCTGGCCCATGAAAACCATGTCGTATCCCAGGCCGTCCCGCGTATTGACCCAGACGGTGCCGTAAGGAAACGCTTCGAAGAAAGTTGCCAGCTCGCTCTTGATCGTCGGCTCATCGGTCTCGTAGAGAGGAACGTACAGCGTGAACATTCCGCCCGGATTCAGGTGCTGCTTTACCGATTCGAAGTACTCCTTGGAATAGAGCGCGGCCGTGCCCTTTGATAAACACGTCCAGCGGATCGGAGGCGATGATGTCGAATTTCTCCGTGGTGGTCAGCAGGTAGTGCCGAGCGTCGTCGAACACGATGTGCGTGCGCGGATCGAGCGCCACGTGGTAGTCCTCGTTGCCGAAGAAGCGCGTGGACGCAGGCGGAATCACCGGCTCGATCTCGCACATGGTGATTTTCTGCACACTGGATAGAGCGTGAACGTTCCGGCGGATACCCCCGCGCCGAATCCGATCCCTAGAATCGATTTCGGATTCGGGTGCAGCAGCGCCGGCAGATGCCCGACCATGCGCTGTAGCTTCATGTCGAAAATTTCCGTTGTGGCTTCCACGTGGCCGTTGACGTTCACGTAGATCGTGCCATTGCTCCACCGGGAAATCGCAACCGAAGAGTTTCTGCCCTCGGCAACGTAGAGAATTTGCGAGACGCCCATGTTCACGGCCATGCGCCGCCCGTATGCAATCAGCTCGCCGGGAATCGGGCCGATGCTCCACGCCAGTAGCGCAGCGGCAACTCCGGAAGCAATCAGCGCTACAGCACCTTTGGCCGCGCGTAGACCGGTCCCCAGCACCAGCACGCCGCTGAGCGCCGAAACGATCAACAATAGCCGCTCCGTTTGTTGCGAACCGATCCACGGAATCAAGATCAGGCTAACCGCCAACGCTCCGACGATGCCACCGAGCGTGTTGGCCGCGTAGATCCCGCCCGTCACTCGCCCGGAGTCCTCGCCGGGCCGCGCCACAGCGGCGCACGCCAGCGGAAAGCTCGCACCCCACAAAAGCGCCGCAGGTGAAATTGCCACGATGCAGCGCTCCAGGTCCAGTAGATACATGCGCCACGCGTTCTGCGTGACCAAAACGTCGTCCTTCCACTGCGGCAGCACGTGGATGATCGCGTAAGCAGTCCACGCAATTCCCACAGCAAGCAGAAGCTGAGACCACCCCAGCGCCGTCCGAGCGCGCACCCGCTGCAAGATGCGAGATGCTGCCGCGGCCCCGATCGCCAGAGCAGCAAGAAATACCGCGAGGATGATCGAGAAAACGTACACGGTGCCGAGCAGCAGCATGCTGAGCAATCGAGTCCAAACCACTTCGGCGCCTAGTGCGGTCGCTCCAGAGAGCGCGATGCTCACGTAAACCGGCCACAATGACTCCGCACCGTCCGCATACGCCAAACCTGCCCCAAGTTCCTCTGCACCGTCGACCGCCGGAACGAATGCGAATGCCGCCGCGGCTTTGCGCGCCAACAGGAAGCTGCCCACGGCCACGGCGACGTTAAGCGCCGCCGCACATAGCGTCGCCGTCGACATGTCGTACAGGCGGAGCAAGTAGAACCCAGCCACGATGCAGCCGAAGACCGCGCCCGCGGTGTTGCCGCCGTAGAGATAGCCCCACCACGCCGCGCTGTTCGCTGAGCGCCCGATCACCCGCTCGGACGCGCGCACGATCGTCGGCAGCGACGCACCCATCAGGATCGTTGGCGCCAGCATGCAGATAGCCGCCAGAATCCCGCGCAACAGCATTCCCGGCAGGCCATGCTCGGCACCGACGACATATACTCGGCTGAGCAGCGGCAATCCGGCCTGCACCAGCAAGGCGCACGCGGCGATGCCCAACTCCAAGACCGCGTAGACTTGCAGCGGATTGCGCTGCAGCAAACGCAGCCGCGGCAGCCAAATGCTGCCGATGCACAGGCCGCCCATAAACGTGGCCAACAAAATCCCCAACGAAACGGAAGTCGAGCCGATGACGAGTTGCAGTAGCTGATACCAGACAACTTCGTAGATCAGCGCGGAGCAGCCGCTGGCGGCAAAAAGCAGCAAAAGCAATATGAGATGCACGCGGCCCTGACGTTCTGCCCGCGCGTTCTCTAGCGGCATCTCGAAAGTGGAAAGACTCAATGGCGTTCCCCGGGGGCGTAGAGTAGCACGGCTGGCAATACCCGCACGGCTTCCTGCATGTGCTGCCAAGCAGCGCGCCGCAGGTGTGGCGTAGCCCGTCTCAATGAATGAGACGGCCCAGCTTCGCCTTCGGGTTCCTACAAAAATGGTCACGCAAATTCACGCTACGCCCTCACAGGCCTCGCGCCCTTTTGTTTTTTAGGCACTGGCTTGATCGAGCATTCGGATGGCTTCGGGGCTAAGCTTCAGCTCCGTGGCCTTGACGAGCTCGTCGAGCTGGGCCACGTTTGTCGCGCTGGCGATGGGAACGGTCTTGCGCGCCATCAGCCATGCCAATGACACCTGTGCAGGCGTGGCGTGCAGGTCGTTCGACACCGCGTCCAGCGCCGCCAGGATTCGGAAGCCGCGGTCGTTCAGCATGCCCTTCACCAGCATGGCCCGCGGCCGGCCTTCCAGATCTTTCTCCGAGCGATACTTCCCGGTCAGGAATCCGCTTGCCAGCGGAAAATAGGGGATAACCGTGAGGTTTTCCCTCTCGCAGAGCGCGGCAAGCTCGCCTTCGAATTTCAAACGTTCGTAGAGACTATAATGCGGCTGCAGGCTCTCGTATCGCGGCAAACCCTTCTCCTTGCTGGCCTTAAGCGCCTCCGCGAGCCGTGGGGCCTCGAAGTTAGACGCGCCAATGGCTCGTACCTTCCCAGCCTTCACAAGCGCCCCAAAAGCCTCCAGAGTCTCGGCAACAGGGGTTTCCGGGTCGTCGCGGTGCGCCTGGTAGAGATCGATATAGTCGGTCTTCAGACGCTTGAGCGAGTCCTCCACAGCCCGCAGGATGTAGGCCTTCGAGAGACCTTTTGCGTCCGGCCCCATCTCATTCCCTACTTTGGTGGCTATCAACACCTTGTCTCGTCCGCCCGGCCGCGCTTCGAGCCACGTCCCGATCACCGTCTCGGATTCGCCGCCCTTATTGCCGGGCACCCAACGGGAGTAGACATCCGCGGTATCCACCAAATTCAGCCCTGACGCCACGAACGCGTCGAGCAGCTTGAAAGACGCCGTTTCGTCAGCCGTCCATCCAAACACATTGCCGCCGAAGGCCAGTGGGCCAACCTCCAGCGTAGAATTGCCGAGCCTTCGCTTGATCAAAGAAATTCTCCTCGTTCGTTCGACGTAGTCCAGCTCGCCTGCGTTCCCGCATCGATCCTAGACGAGGCCGCGCGGAGGAGCAACTGTGCCCGGCGGTTGCCATCCCGCCGTCACCTTTGTGGCGACGATGGCCGTACTGCTAAGGTAGAAGCCTGTCGATGGAGCGTTCCGCTGACCACACATAAGCCGCTCTCGAAAATACGCGTAGGGCTCGCCGGATGGTCTTACAAGGATTGGCTCGGTATCGTATATCCGCGGCCCAAGCCTGCCGGCTTCCATGAGGCCGAATTTTTAGCGCACTATTTCGATGCCATCGAACTGAACGTCACATTCTATCGCCCGGCCACCGCCGCCATGGCGCACGATTGGATGCAGCGCGTCTCGCACAATGCCGAATTCCTCTTCACCGCCAAACTCTGGCGAGAATTCACGCACACGCGGGATTTGAGCGCCGGAAATGAACGTATCTTCCGCCCAGCGATGGAGGCGCTGCGCGACGCCGGGAAGCTTGGTGCGCTGCTCGCGCAATTCCCGTGGTCCTTCAAGAACACGCCGGAGAGTTTGACTTACCTGGACGCGCTGATCGCCCGCTTCCACGATTTCCCTTTGGTCGTCGAGGTGCGCCACGGCTCATGGGACAAGCCGGACATTTACTCCTGGCTGGCCGAGCGTGGTGTGGGTTTCTGTAATATCGATCAGCCAGTCATAGGCCGGTCGCTGAAGCCAGGCGAACACGTCACAGCTCCAGTCGGCTACGTGCGCCTGCACGGCAGAAATTACAATGAGTGGTTCCGAGACGTCGAGGAAGGTAGCTCGCGTGAAACGTCCGCGCACCGCTACGATTATCTCTATCGCGTCGAGGAGCTGAGGCCATGGGTGGATCGCATCCGACGCATCAGCACGCAGGACGGATCCACGTTCGTGATTACCAATAATCACTACCTGGGAAAAGGCGTGGTCAATGCCTTGGAGTTGATCCACATGTTGACCAATCGCCCGGTCGCCGCGCCGCCCACGTTAGTGGAACACTATCCCGAGCTCGTGCCGATTACGACCACTCGCGGGATCACTCCGGGACTATTTCCGGAGTGATCTCAGCAACCGCAAGAGTAGGCGTACACGCTGCGCTTACTTCTGGATCACTCCGCAAGCAATGCGTGGTCCAGCGTTGCCCGTCGGATCGGTTTTGTAGTCGTCCGCCATCCCATGAATCATCAGAGCCGTGCCGCCGGCATGAAACAGAGAGTTATCGCCGTCACCCAGAGTCGCGTGCGCAGCAACCGTCGTCACTTGAGCTGTTCCGTCTGGCCCCACCGTGAAATTCGGCAGGTCGCCGGCGTGCGCGCCATCAGGATTATCCATGCCATGCTTCTTGTTCTCCGGGTTGAAGTGCCCTCCGGCGCTCGTAAAACCCGGTGCCTCGCATTTTCCGACCGTATGAATGTGGATGGCATGAACTCCCGGCGGCAGATTCGAAAGGCTGGCCTTGATCTGCACCCCACCTGAAGTTTGTGTCAGCGTCGCGCTGCCCACGCTTTTCCCGGACGCATCCGCCAGGTCGGCGTGCGCCGACTGTCCGTACGCGGAAGCCGCAAATAGCAAGGCCGGGATAACAAACAGCAATTTACCCTTCATGATTCCTCCTCGGAGAACTTCGCCGATCCTCAAAAGTGGCGCGCCCGGAGGGATTCGAACCCCCGACCCTCTGCTTAGAAGGCAGACGCTCTTTCCAACTGAGCTACGGGCGCATCCTAAGCTGATTCTAACGCCTGCGGTTGTTTCCGAAAGCGACTTTTCTGCGGCTGTGGGCCTAGCTTCGAAACAACTGGACGGGAAAAGGTCAAACGGATTCCGGTTGCGGCTTGTCGCTCTTCCCTAGCTTCGTAGCAAACGAAACCAGCATCGTCTTGACGATTACGTAGAGTACCGGGATGAAGAGTAAATTGAGAATGGTGGAAAACAACATGCCGCCCACAACCGCCGTTCCCACCGAGTGCCGTCCAAGCTTACCGGCGCCCGTTGCGAAATAAAGCGGCAGGACTCCAAGGATGAACGCGAATGAAGTCATGAGTATCGGCCGCAACCGCAACTCCGCGGCTTCGATGGCCGCGTCCGTGATGGAGCGGCCATGCGCGATCAACTGCTCCGCAAACTCAACGATCAAAATCGAGTTCTTGGCCGAGAGACCGATCAGCAGCACCAATCCAATCTGCACGTAAACATCATCCGCCAAGCCGCGCAGCGACACGAAAGACAACGCTCCGAGGACCGCCATCGGAACAGCTAGCAAGATGATGAACGGCAGCACGAAGCTTTCGTACTGCGCGGACAGCGTCAGATAGACGACTAGAAGGCCCAAACTGAAAATGATGACCGCCTTACCGCTCGCTTCGACTTCCTCCTGTGCCAGGCCCGTCCAGCTGAATGACATGCCTTGCAGCATGGTCTTTTTGGCCAGATCTTCCATGGCCTGCAGGCCTTCACTCGAGCTATACCCGGGCGCAGCTGCGCCATCGATCTCGGCCGAGCGGAACAAATTGTAGTGGCTGATCACCTGCGGCCCGGCAGTCTCCTGCAGACTTACGAGATTTCCCAACGGCACCAAGCCGTTACTGTCGGAGCGCACATAATACTGTCTCAGGTCGCCCGCGGTCATACGGAACGGCTGGTCCGCTTGCACGTACACACGATAGGAACGATTGTTAAAGTCGAAATCGTTCACGTATTCCGAACCCATATAGACACCTAGCGCTTGTGCGACCTGGTCGATAGGCACTCCGATAGCTTTCGCTTTCTCGCGGTCGATCTGCACCAGTTGCTGCGGGTCATTGGCGGTAAAGCTTGTGAACAGCCCGGTTAAATCCTTACGCTGCCGGCTGTCGGCGACGATCTGGTGGGCGATTCGATCGAGATCGGCGAGCGTGTTGCGGCCCAGGTCCTGCAACTCAAATTGAAATCCGCCGAAGTTTCCAAGTCCCTGGATGGCCGGCGGCTCGAATGCCGCCACCACCGCGCCCGGAATGCGGTACAGCTTTGGCGCGACGCGGGCCACGATATCGCTCGCAGCGTGCCCTTTGCCTTCCCTTTCGGACATCGGCTTCAGCGGCGCGAACACCAAGCCGTAATTGGAAGAGCTGCCCCCGGTGAGCGAAAACCCAGGAATCGCAAAAGTACCGAACACGTCCTGTTCCGCTACGCAAAACCTTCTCGACCTGCTTCGCTATTTCAGTCGTGTAGGTAAGCGAAGCTCCCGGCGGGGCCTGTACCACCACGATAAAATAATTTTGATCTTCTTGCGGCACGAGCGCGGTAGGCACATGCACATACATGTAACCGGCCGCGGCGAGCCCTACGATGAACAATACGACCATGGCGTAGCGAATTTTCAAAACCACGTGGACGACCTTCGCGTACGCCGATCCCATCCCGTGAACCGCTCCGTCGAGTGTATGGGCGAACTTGCTATAGCCGCGCGAAAGCCATTTGATGTGCGTCCAGTCCAGCGCCGAAAACTTGTGTTCCTCGCCGCGCAGCAAAATCGCCGCCAGTGCCGGCGAAAGCGTCAACGCGTTGAAGAGCGAAATCGCGATAGAAAACGCAATCGTCAGGGAAAATTGCTTGTAGAGAATCCCGGTCGTCCCCGGGAAGAACGATACGGGAACGAACACCGAGATGAGCACGAGCGACGTTGCCACTACGGCGCTAGACACCTCTTTCATGGCAACGGATGTCGCGGTATGCGTGTCTGTCCCGTCTTGATTGATGTGCCGCTGCACATTTTCGATTACGACAATCGCATCATCGACTACCAGTCCGGTCGCAAGAGTGATGCCGAAGAGCGTCAGCGAATTGATCGAAAAGCCGAACACATTGATGAAAGCGAAACGTGCCGATCAGAGACACGGGAATCGTGACCGCTGGAATAATCGTGGCGCGCCAGTCCAGAAGGAATAGAAAAATCACGACGATAACGATCGCAATCGCTTCTTCCAGCGTGCGTACGACTTCCTTCACGGAATCGCCGATTACCGTCGTCGTGTCAAAAGCAATCACGTACTTGATTCCCGGCGGAAACGATTTGGCGAGTTCCGCAAGCGCCGCTTTTGCGGCCTTATCGACGTTCAGCGCGTTGGCATTGGAGAGCTGCTGCACGCCGATTCCGATGGCGTCGTGCCCGCTGTACATCAGATTGGTGTCATAAGTCTCTGCGCCGATCTCCGCCCGACCGACGTCCTTGAGCTGCACGATCGTGTTGGGCGTGTTCTTGATGATGATCGCCTCAAATTCCTTAGGGTCGGAAAGCCGTCCGATTACGCGCAGCGTGATCTGGAAGTTCTGTTTCGGGTCCGAAGGCGGCCGCCCCAGCTGACCCGCGGGTATTTCGACGTTCTGCTCGTTTAGAGCATTGACTACATCGGCCGCCGTCAATTGCCGTGCGGCCAGCTTTGTAGGATCGAGCCAGATGCGCATCGCATACTTACGTTCGCCGAAGATAACGACGTCCCCCACCCCCGGAATTCGCTTGAGCGCGTCGCGGACGTAAACGTCGATATAGTTGGAGATATACTGGTTCGAAAGGCTGTTGTCGGGAGAGTAGAACCCCGCGGCGAAAACGAAGTTGGGATTCGCCTTGGTAATGGTCACGCCCGTATTCTTGATTTCTTGCGGCAGGCGCCCTTGCGCGGTCGCAACGCGATTTTGCACGTCGACGGCCGCGATGTTCAGGTCGTATCCCGTGCGGAATGTAACGTCGATGCTGCTAGTTCCGTCGTTCGAGCTGGTAGAGGTCATGTAGTGCATTCCCTCTACACCGTTGATCTGCTGCTCGAGCGGAATCGTCACCGCCGATTCCACGACTTGCGCGTTCGCTCCCGACGTAGTTGCTTGTTACGGTCACCTGGGGCGGCGCGAGGTCAGGATACAGCGCGATCGGTAGACCCGGAATGGAAACCGCTCCCGCGAGAATAATCAGCAACGCGCAAACGGTCGCAAAGATTGGCTTCTTTATGAAAAAATCTACCAAACCTACCCTGTCCTTCCGGCGCGGCTGTTCTTCAACCGCGTTGCTTGTGTGGGCTAGTTAGCTGCCTGTATAGAAGCGCCGTCGGTGAGAAGCTGTACGCCAGAGACGATGACCTTTTCCCCGGCCTGTAGGCCGCCGATGACCGCGTAGTCGTTCCCAATCGTATCGCCGAGGTTTACGGCACGTTGCTTGGCGACTTCGCCGTTGTCCCCTCGTTCCGCAACGTAAACAAAAGCCTGGCCTCCAATACGCGTCACCGCCAGAACTGGAACTGTAGGCGCCGGCGCCGTGCTCCAGATCACCCGCGCCTTCACCAACTGAAGGTTGCGATATTTGTCGAGCGATCCGTGGACGGGAGCTTTCACGAGGATGCCCTGCGACGCATTATCCACCTGTTGCGAAATGAAATAGATTTTCGTGTTCTCGATTAGGTCACCACTGCTGGTGACAATCTGCACCGGAAGGTCCATGCGAATCCCAGCCGCTCGCTCAGTGGGAATATATATGTAGGCTTCGAGATCGGCGTTCTCGTCCACCGTCGTCAAGAGCGTCGTCGGTGAGACGTAGTCGCCGAGATGCACGGGGATGTCTCCGACAACCCCGTCGAACGGAGCGGTCAGATTGTAATATTCAAGCTCGCGCTCCTGCGTAACACGCGCGGCCGTCGAAGCTTCATAGTCCGCCTTGGCATTCTTGTACGCCTGCTCGGCGAGATCGAAATCCTGCCGGCTGCTTACGCCTTCTTCGAAAAGCTTGCGCTTCCTTTCGAAGTCAATCGCGTCGTAGTCGAGCACCGCTTTTTTCTGCGCTTCCGTGCTCTTCTGCTGATCGACAACGGCCTGCTGCTTCAGCGGATCGATGGTCATCAACCGCTGCCCGGGATGCACGTGATCCCCGGACTTCACAAGGATGCGCGTCAATTGCCCGTCCACTTGAGGTTGGATGCTCGCCGAACGCCGCGACTTCACCGTCGCGACATACTCGTCCTGTCGCGGTACGGGCGCCAGGTTAATCGTCTCTGTCTTGACCGAAAGAGGTGCCGCGGCGGCCGGTTTCGACTCCGCATTTTTGCACCCCGAGCTGGTAAAGGCGGCAAACGCAACAAACAAACCAAATGGGATAACCGCAAAACTTCCCCGAATCACCATCTCTTAGAGATGCTCCTCCATCGCCGTGCGATTCATGGATTTCGATTGATCGCACCGGGGGCTGGAATCGGTGCGGTATGTAATCGTAGCAAATTCCAGCGAGTTTTACGGGGCTATGGGAAGTGTACGGCTTTTGGTCAGTTCAACTTCGCTTTCAGTCGGAAAAAGCCCTTCTCATTCCGGGAAGGGGCTTGGGAGTCCGCTTTCGGCGGGCTATCTTGTGTCGGGCTCCGGCACCCCTCAATTTCGTGGAGGTGGTCGAGCAATTGTCGCAGGATGTCGTCTCCTTGCCCTCCCGCCGCTGCGCGTCCGAGGTACTCGAGCGCAAAGTGCACGATGTCGTGGTGATGCAACTCCTCCTTGGGCAGCTTCTCGCTGAATTCCAGCCAGATTTTGTGCAGCAAATCGATCTCTTTGGGAGTCAGGCGCGGAGCGTGTGGGCCAAGATAGAACACCTGCTCGTGTCCGGTCGGCGTCAAGACTTCGAGCGTAACCCGGGGCCGCGGGTCCGGCATTCTCTCCCACGAAATGCCAATATCGCGGGCCTGCTCGGTCACCGTTTTATTCGCCGAGCTTCCTGCGACGATGGTCCCGGATTGCAGATTCTCCGCCGTTCGCAGAACTCCTTCCCATAGGTCGTTCGCCGCTACCACGGCAAGCCGAACCGGCTTGCCTTCTTTCTCCGCAGCCGCCAGAACCTTCGTGAATAACAGCTGTTCGATCCTGCTGAAAAGTTGGTCCGGCTCCAGGTCGTATTCGCCGAGCGCGGCGCGCCGCAGAATCCGAACGTGCAGCACCACGATTTCCGCTCTGCCCCGCTTCGCGCGCCGCAAAGCAGCTTCAAGAGGATACAGTGCGTACTGCGTGCTCACCGGAACCAGAATGTTGCCCGGCTGCACGCCCACATTTACCTGAGTGAGGTCGGCGGCTTGGGTCAGATTGAACTTGTCCAGCTCCAGATGTACTTCGTCGCCGCGTTTGCGCTGCACGTGCTTCTCGGAAATCTGAAATCCTGCAAAGAGCAGCCCAGAGAAGGCGATGCCCGCCATGGTGGCCGCCGGTTTTGTAAAAAGATTGACGACGGCGATGCACAGTAGCACCAGCGTGATCAGCGAAACGCCCACCGGTATTTCCTTGCCCCAAATCGTGTAAATTCAAGGGAACGCGAAACTCCCGGCCTCCCGGCTGTTTGTAACGCAGCACCAGAACGGCGATGCCGTTCAGCACGAAGCTCCAGATAACCCCAAACGCATACAAGTTCGCGAGGAAGGTCACGTCGCCGCGGCTGATGATGATCATCACAATCTGCAGCGCCACCACCATATTGATGATCCGGTACGAAGTGCCGAATCTCGGATGTGGCTGCCGGAACCAATCGGAAAGCACGCCATCTTCCGACACGCGGTTGAGCACGCCGTTCGATCCCACGATCGCGGTATTCACCGCACCCGACAAAATCAGCGTGCCGACGATCACCACAAATACATGGAACGCCAGCCGGGCTACGAACGGCCCTTGCAGGCTCATCGCCAGGCCGCCGATCAAGTTTTCGAAGTACTGGGGGCGGGTCTTGTCGGGAATGATCATCACCGCGAAGAAAGAAACTAGCGAAGTGAAGACCAGGCTATAGATAAAAATAATCAGCGCCGCCTTTTTCAGGTTGCGCAGCTTGGGATGCTCGATTTCCCGGTACACCTGTGCGAGCGATTCGGCGCCGCTCATGGCCAGCACCGAGTGGCCCAGCGCGATGAACACCGCGACCAGCGAAAACATTTGTGGAATGCGGCTTCCGTAGAGCCATCCGAGGGCGTGCTTGCTCAGCACGATATTCCTGGCCACCGGCGCGGGCGGCAAGTGCCCCCCGCGTACCAGAAGCGTATAGCCGCACCACCCGATCAGCACCAACACCATCAGCGTGGTGAGCTGCATGATCCACAGCGCCTTCTCGCTCGATTCCGTGATCCCCTTGATGTTCTCCCACCAGAAGTACAACGTCGCGACCACGGCGAACATTTCCGCCACCGTATTTGCGCCCAAACTCATGTGAATGTGTGCGTACGGCAGCATTTCGTTCAGCAGCCCCGCCAGATACTGCCCTGCGGAGACGCCGCTGATCGGCCCCGTCAGGACGTAATCGAACATCAGCGCCGAAACGGAAAACTTCGCCAGCGTTCCGCCCATCGCCTCCTTCACCACGCGATAGACGCCCCCGCGCACGAACATGCTGCAACTCTCGACGTATAGCTGGGAAACCGCGTAGGAAAGCAGCATGGTCGCGAGGATGAACCACGGAGCCGTCTTGCCGATGAACTGCTCGGCCTCGCCGCCCGCGTAGTAGGCGGACGAAGCGAGGTCGTTCAAGACGATGGCCGCTGCCCGCCAATAGGAAATAAAGGCGAGCATAGCCGTAGTCGCAACGAGAACTTTAGCGACAGGGCGAACGGAGCCTTGGGTTAGCGACGATGCCGCGGGCTTAGATGCCATCCGGTTTCAGCGCAACGCTGTGCTCACTGCGTTTCGAAAACCCATCCGGCTGCAACTTCTTCTTTCCAATCACGCCAAAATGGGTGCCGCCAGGCAGTTCCGGCCCCGCCATCAGATTCCAGGGCATACGAAAGTGCCAGGCGCACCCACCTTAGGTTTACAGTGCCGCGACGCCACGTTCCTGGTTGCGAATCCGGATTGCTTCATCGACTTTGAAAATGAAAATCTTCCCGTCGCCGATTTTTCCGGTTGCCGCATTCTTGACGATCGAATCGACGACGCCGTCCACCAGCTTGTCGTCCATCACGATTTCAATCTTGATCTTCGGCAAAAGGTCGACCGTGTATTCGTGCCCGTGGTACGTCTCGGTGTGCCCCTTCTGCCGCCCGTGCCCGCGCACTTCTGAAACGGTCATTCCATCAATACCAGTATCGATGAGGGCCTTCTTCACTGCTTCAAATTTCCCCGGTTGCACGATTGCTTCCAGCTTAGTCATCCTTTTCTCCTCGTTTCGCCTCTGGCCTGTCGGTTCCTTGCGTGGCCCGCAGCTGCACAAGCTCGGTAATCTCCGGCCCGGCTTCCCAACGGGCCGAATCGTCGGGAAGCCGGTACCGTTCTACCGGAGCTTGTTAGGAAGTCCGCGGGAGCGCCTTGGATAAGGCAGGCGACTCCACGGCGGGAATGGAGCTTTGCGACATTCCAGCCGGTGCGGCAAACGGCGAGATCATGTACTCCGGATAAGCCGAGATACCATGCTCGTGCAGATCCAAGCCGTACAATTCGCCTTCTTCCGAAACGCGGAGAGTTCCCGTTGCGTTCACCGCATACATCACGATCATCGCCACTGCGAACGTAGCGAGGGTGATGCACGCGCTGCCGATCGCTTGCGCCACCAGCACTTGCGTTCCGCCGCCGTAGAAAAGCCCCTTCAGCGGAGCGGAATTATCGGGAGAAACCGGGCCTGTCGCGCCGTACTTGCCGACACGCGAACAACCCGAGTGAGAGAGTTCCCCAAATACCGCAAAAGCCGTGCACCGGCACCGCACCGATGGGATCATCAATTCGCAGCCATTCGAGCAGTTCAACTCCCATGACGACCAGCACACCGGCAACACCTCCCAACAGAATCGCGCCCGTCGGGCTGACCCAGTAGCAGGGGCAGGTGATGGCAACGAGGCCGGCGAGGAATCCGTTGGTCGTAAAGCCTGCGTCCCACTTCTTACTCAGGAAGTAGGCGTAGAACATGGCGGTGAGACCGGCCGCGCAAGCGGCAAGGGTGGTGTTGGCTGCAACGCGGCCGATGCCTACAAAGTCCATCGCCGAGAGCGTGCTGCCAGGGTTGAATCCGTACCAGCCGAACCAGAGAATCAGTCCGCCGCTAACGGCGATCGTCAAGTCGTGGGGCAGCATCGGAGCGCCGCCATCACGCTTGAACTTGCGGCCGAGGCGCGGGCCCAGAACGATGGAGCCCGCCAGCGCGATGAATCCGCCGATCGTGTGAACGACCGTTGAGCCGGCGAAATCATGGAAGCCCATGCCCAGTGACGGGAACATGTGGCCGTCGCTGCCCATCTTGGCCAGCCAGCCATCCGGGCCCCATGCCCAGTGTCCGATGATCGGGTAGATGAAGCCGGAGACCGCCAGGCTGTACAGCAAGTCGCCGACGAATCCGGTGCGGCCGATCATGGCGCCCGAAGTAATCGTCGAGCAGGTATCGGCGAACGCGAACTGGAAGATCCAGACCGCCAGGAACGCGACGCCCGTGGTTTCATAAGTGTCCGGCGCGTCCTGCAGGAAGAACCAGTGGTAGCCGATGAAGCCGTTGCCGTGGCTGAACATGAACGCGAAGCCGATGGCGTAGAACAGAATGCCGCAAAGACATGTATCCACCACGCATTCCATCAGCACGTTCACCGTTTCGCGGGAGCGGCAGAAGCCGGCTTCGAGCATCGTGAAGCCGACCTGCATGCCGAACACCAGGAACGCAGCAACCAGTGTCCAGGCGGTATTGACCGGGTTGACGATATCCGCCGCCTTCACCGGTGTGTCATCGGCGTGAACATGCGCGAAAACGACCGCCGACATAACGCCGATAATGGCTAGAACGATTGCAACCCCAGCTGCCTTCCCGAGGAGCAACGTTTGTCCGTATCGACGCCACTCCGGATCCCGCAGCCGCGTCCCCAGCCGCGAGAGCTTTTCAGCAAACGATAACTTTGTCTTTCGCTGTAGTGTTGCAGACATTCTGTCTCTCCTTATATAGAGTGAGAATCTTGCTTATCGAAACTCTGCCCTTGTCGCGATCTGCCGAGCCGATCTACCGCTCAACCTTCTAAAACGATGAATGTCGAAAATGCACGGGTGCCGCACTCGTGCCCGCAACCTTCGAGCGTAAAATCTCGATCGATTCCGGAAGCACGTTGACTCCCTCGTCACGCGTTCACCGCGCACTCTTCCGGCTGCAAGTTCTCAAGCACTCCTTCGTCGAGCCAGAAGCTGAAGCCGAAAAGCTTGGCCCGCATCGCCACGGAGCGAACGCTCGCCGGTGCCCGCACATGCCGGCTGACCGTTCCTGAAACCACGAGCTCCAGCGACTCCTCCGGCGAATAGCGGTAGGCGCGAAGCTCGGCCGTCTGAAGGTCCGGCAATACCCGAAAAAGAAGGCTCCGAATCTTGATCGCGTCGTGCAGCGCCTGCATCGACGCGTTCCGCTTCCCGACGATCGTCGGCAGATCCCTGTCCCACAGATCGGCAGGACGCGCCAGCCAGTCGCATTCCGCATATTCCGCACACCACTCCACTCGCAGTAAAGAGAGCCGCGCGCGAGAAAGTTCCCCGAACCGCGCCTGTACCCGTACCCTCCGCGCAAAGTCTCCCAGCTCGCATAGATGCCTCAGCATCTTTCCCCCCTGCGTGTCGCGGTGCCTTATCGCAGGATTCGAAAGACCACAATCCAACTCGGCGCCCACATCGCCGGGGGCCAACACCCCTACGCGCTCTCCGCCGGCCGTAGCAAGTGCACTGGACACCGACGGCGCTTTCGCTCTCCGCTGCTTGGACGCCAAGGCCCGTGCGTAGCTCGCAATTCGCAGACGCGACTCGTTTTCAGCGTCCTGCGATCGCGGAACCAAGCCGTAAGTTGGATCGGAACGGCCCTTCGAATTCGTGCTTTCCATGTGACTCGACGACACGATTCGCCTCCAGCAACTCCGTTGGGGCTCAAATGGCCCACCCGGAGCGCACTTCACACAGAGGCCGTCTGCCTCAGCGGCCGCTGCCAGCGGAACAAATCCGCTATGCAGGAGCGTGGCCTCTCGGCGATCAGCTCTTGGTCGAACCTAATTTGGCGATTGATTTGGACACGTCGTCGTGTCCGATGCAGGCCCTCGTTCGTCGGCGAACGGGGGGATCAGAGTGACTTTACAGCTTTGTCAACTCCGCGTGCAGCTTGGGGCATACGGCTGGGAGAGTCAAATTCAAACTTTAGATTGCAATGATTTGAATTCGACTGCGGTACCGGAATTACTAGCGCTGCTTCATGCGATTACGAAGCGCCGCGTTTCAAGTCGTCGTTCAATATTATCGATTCCGCAATATCCTTCATGGATTTCCGCCGCTTTTGGCTTTCCCGTTGCATGGTGCGGTAAGCGTCTTCTTCGCTGATCTTCAACTCGCGCTGCAAAATTCCTTTCGCGCGCTCCATCAGCTTACGGCTTTCCAGCATGCCGGACAGTTCGGATTTCTCGTTCTCCAGCCGCGCTCTCTCCACTTCTGCGCCCACTAGAAAGCCGATCGTCGCGACCAGGCGCACCTCGCGCTTGCTGTATTGCCGCGGCGCGCGATTCTGCAAGTTGATCACACCGACCAGCCGCCCGCCGCTGACCAACGGGACGGAAAGAAAACCCTCGAAGCGGTCCTCCGGCAATTCGTTGAATAACTTGAACCGCGGATCTTCGTGGGCGCTCTGCGCCACCACCACCGGCTCTCGATGTTCCGCAACCCAGCCCGTAATGCCCTCGCCCACTCGCATCTTCAGGCGGTCCGTCGCTTCCGGATGTGGATTCTTCGAAGCCCGCAAGACCAGATCCTCGCCTTCCAGCACGTAGACCATGCAAGAGTCGCACTCCACCACCGCTGTAACGAATTCCACAACCTCCGTCAGCACTTGATGCAGCGGGTCCGCGGCCGAAAGCCGGTTGGCCATCTTGTTTAGCAGCGCGATATCCAACGTCACTTCGCGCTCGCGCGAAACCAGGTTGTCGATTCGCGATTGCAGGGCGGACAATCCGGCGTGTTCTTCCCTCCTCACACGGTCCGACTCCAGCGCCTGATGTACGGCCGTCAGAAGCTCTTCAGTCTGAAACGGCTTGGCCAGAAACTCCACCGCACCGCCCTTCAGCGCGCGCACGCTCGACGGAATGTCGCTGTGTGCGGTGATAAACACGATAGGAATTTCTATTCCAGCGCTCCTGAGCTGTTCCTGAAAATCGAGCCCATTCACGCCGGGAAGCCTCACGTCGAGAACCAGGCAGCTGGGCGCCTCCGGCCGCGCCGCCTTAAGGAATTCCTCGGCCGAGGCAAACACTTCCGTATCCAGACCCACCGATCGTAGGAGACTGCGCACACCATCACGCACCGAAGCATCGTCATCGACAACGAAGACAGCCGAACGAAGGCCCGTCGTAGAAGCCGTTGCCGTCATCGCCCCTCCTGCGAGTCGATCCGCACCGTAAACTGCAGTATAGCGCCGTCCGGACGGCCCGGCGCACACCACAGCCGACCCTGATGCGATTCAATGATCGAGCGGCTAACGGAGAGACCCATGCCGATGCCCTGAGGCTTCGTCGTAAAGAAAGGATCGAAAATCTTCTCCGCAATTTCCGGCCGAATGCCTACGCCGCTATCCTCCACCGAAACGAGTACCTCGCTCGCGCCCTCTCTGCGAGATCGGATCACCAATTCCTTACGGCTGTTTGTCTCGCGCATGGCATCAATGGCATTCATCGCCAGATTTAAAATCACCTGCTCCAATTGCACGCGGTCGGCCCTCACCTTCGGCAGATCGCGAGCGAGCTCCGTTCGCAGGCTCACTTGATTCTTCCCCGCTTCTTCGCGCACAAAAATCATCGACTCGCGAATCACCTCATTCAGGTCCAGCCAGTCCTTCGCAGGCGATTGCCTCCTGAACAGCGCGCGAATGCGATTGATAATGTCGCCGGCCCGGGTGCCGTTCTGTACCAGGGTCTTCGCAGCGTGCCGCGCTTCCTCCAAATTCGGCGGGCTCGCGGATAGCCATTCGAGGCACGCCCTGCCGTAGCTCACTACTGCTGTGAGCGGCTGATTAACCTCGTGTGCAATCGAGGCCGTCAATTCGCCCATGGTCAAAAAGCGCGACAGCTCGGCAAGCTCGCCTTGCGTCTTGATCAAAGCCTGCTGCGCCTTTTCGCGCTGTTCGATGCTCTCCTGCAATTCGTCATTCGACCTCTGCAGTTCCGCGGTGCGCTCCGCCACGCGAACCTCCAACTGGTCGCGTGCCTCCCGCAGAGCCTCTTCATCCTCTTTTTTCGCGGCGCTGATCCAGCTGGCCACCAAAGCGCATACAACAAAACACGCGAAGTATGTTGCGTCCGTCGCGTTGATCGCGAACGAACGCAGCGGCGGCACGAAAAAGTAATCAACGGCGATCGTTGACAGCAGCACCGCGAAGATCCCAGGGCCAGTTCCCCCAAACCACGCGCTCGCCATGACCGCCGCAAAAAACAGGAACAAAAACGGATACGGAAAAAGCCCTTTCAGCAACGACGTGCAAATCAGTGCCATCGCCGAAAACAAAAGCGCGATCGCGTAGCCGCGGATTATGAAGCGCGCGCGCCTGCTCGGGCGGCCACCCGTGGGAAGCCCTGTAAAGCGGCCGCCGCCATCCCCCTGTTCTACAGGCATATCTATCGAACTAGTGGATTTTGCGGAGGGCTGTTGGAGGGTAGGGCTTGGAGACCCGTTGATCAGTTTCGAATTCATGATTCGGTTCGAGTCCATGATGGGGCAAGAGGCACAAGGCCGCGCTACCATTGGCTAAGTTGACGGCTAGGAGGACGCCAGCATAGGTTAGCAAGCACCCCCACACCTGTCCAATCCGTCGTCTCAATGCATGCCATCGGCTTTGCTCCGGCCCAAAACCATCATTTGCTACGCTTCTGCCGCCGACTGTGCCAGAATCGCCGAAGTCTCGGCACTGGCGGTGCCGGCCAGCCAAGAATTTCAGCGGGGGTCAAAAATGCTAAAGGGATTTCGGCAGTTCTTGCTCAGAGGCAACGTAGTGGACATGGCGGTGGGCGTCGTCATCGGGGCCGCATTTGGTGCGGTGGTGGCCAGCCTGGTAAAAGACCTGCTCACGCCGCTCATTGCAGCCATCGTAAAGCAACCTGATTTCGGCGCTCTCGCATTCACAATGAATGGCAGCAAGTTCCTATACGGAGATTTTCTGAACGCGCTGCTTTCGTTTCTGATCGTTGCCGCGGCGGTCTACTTCTTCGTCGTGCTTCCCATCAATGCCTTGATCGCACGGGCGCACAAAGAGCCGCCCGCGGATCCAACCACCAAGAAGTGCCCGGAGTGCCGAAGCGAGATCGCCATCGACGCCAAGCGCTGCGCCTTCTGCACGTCACAATTGAACCAATAAGCTTTGTGGATGCTACGGTCGCACGTTTAAATGATCACGAAGCCGTGGGGTTTGTTCTGGAATCCCACCGCTTCCTGATTCACCTTCACCGCAATGTCGATCAACTCTTGATCGGTCGCCTTCGCCTCGTTCAGCGACTTCTCCAGCAATCCCGCCGCACTCTCGAACCCCAGCACCTTGGCGAGAGCGGTCAGCGAGCCGTATAGCGCGATTTCGTTGTGTTGCACCAAGTTCCCGGTAATGATCAGTGCCGCGTCCCGCAGCGGCGAAGCGTCGATGTGCTTGATCAGCTTTTCGCCTTCCGCCAGGATGCTCTCAACCGACCGGTTGTTCTCTGTCGCCGCCGCGCGGTTCAAGCTCGCGAACACCTCGTCCAGCCGCGTCAACTGCTGCTTGCTCTCTTCCAGTTGCCGCTCGAACGCAGCCTTTAATTCCTGCGATCGCACCGATTCGATAAACTTCGGCAACGTCTTGATCAAGTGCTGCTCGCAGTCGTATGCAAACTCCAGACCGCGTTGAAAAATGTCCGACAGAGTTTCGGCTAGCATTTCTTGATCCTCCTGGCAGATACCTCATCAAGAGCAGTTCCCTGAAGGGGTTGCGCTTATGAATGGCGGCCCATACCGCACGCCGATTGCAGTCGCATATCGACCTATACCTAGGTCAATGCGCGTCCCGCGATTATTAGGTTCCCGGCCGTACCTGTCAAGTCGCCCCCCGCCCCTTCGCGGATTCCAGCACCGGCCCCATCGAATGCACCCGTCCAGGGCCTTGCTTTCGTTCCGCGGCACTCCTGTGCCAGTTTGAAACTTCTATGGGGCGCCCTTGCTCGGCCCTTACTATTCTCAAATCCAATTCCTTCCAGCCAAACTTTGAATTGGCCAATCTCTGCGCGCGCCCGTAGACTCGCCGCATGAGCCAAAACCTCGGATCGGCCTATCAAGCCGCCGCGCTTCCGTTTGCGCCGGTCGGTTTCCCAGCCAACGTCGCTCCCAACCGTCGGCCTTTCTCCGTGCCGCGCTTCGCGCAGGTTGCAGCCTCACGGAAGCACTCCGTGTTCGCGTCAAGCTTTCTGCTCGCGTACGTCGCCGCATTCTTCGGCGTCGCGTATGCCGCGTTTACCGCCGTCGCATGGGTCTGGTCCGCTCTCGTCCACTAATCTGGCAGCGTTAGTGGGAAGAACTCGCCTGCCCTAGTCGTCCGTTCGTGAACATTCGGTCAGCTGCGATACCCAATCGCCATTCGCACGCGCTGTGACTATCGACTCGTCCGGTTCAATCCGGACTTGCCGATGGCTTGAGCGAGCACATGGCCATCGTGTGTCGAGAGTGTGATTCCACATAGCGCGGCAAGTGTCGGTGCGATGTCGGCCGGCGTGACCGCGCCAAAATATTCGCCGGGCTGAATCCCGTATCCCATGAAAAATATCGGCACACGCTGATCGTAATAGTAAGGCGTGCCGTGCGTGGCGCCATACTGCCGCGGCCTGGTCGCAGCGGAGGAGTCCCCGGGCCAAAACGGGGCCGGCACGATCAGCAAATCGCCACTTCGGCTTTTCATAAAGCCGTCGGCTTCGGCAGCTTGGAGATTGTCTCGAGTCACGCCCCGATTTTCGAGCTGCTCGGCTTGATAAACAGACGACACTCCGGGGACATTCTCGATCGCGGCGATCACTGCCGTCAACGCCTTCGGTTCTGTCTTTAGCCGATCGTATATTCCCGGCGCGAAATAAACATCCGCGCCAATTATTTGCGCCAGAGAGCCTTTGGGGTAGCCGTTGTCGCCCAGGCTCTTGTTGATTGCCGCCCTTATTTCTCCGATATTCAACCAGCCCGCTTCCAGGCCCACTTTCTGCAAGTCCTCTGGAATGGGTGCGACACCGTGATCCGCGCTGAGGGCCACCACATAGTTCCCGCTTCCAACCGTTCGATCGAGATACGCAAATAGCTCCCCAATATCCCGGTCGAGTCGCGCGAGAACATCCTGAATTTCCCAGCTGCGCGGCCCGAAGGCGTGGCCTACATAGTCCGGCGACGAAAAGCTGACTCCGAGGAAATCCGTTCCCGCGCGCCCGCCGAGTTGAAGTTTGTCCACGGCGTCCTCTGCCATGCGCACAAGATAAGTGTCCGCATACGGACTCGCTTGCCATTGTGCATAGAAAAGAGGGTTAGCCGCGGTACTGCCGGCCTTTCCTTGCAAAGGGTGCGGAAAAGCTGCGCCAAAGTCCGCGGGGGGCACCGCGCCAACCGCAGTGCGATCGTATAGATATGCGGAGGGCATCAGCAGAGTCGTCCAGCTCTTGCCGTAGTCTTGCGCCACTGGATGCGCCTTTACGAAGTCTTCGACAAATGGTGCGGCCGGATAAGCGCTGGACGTAATCCAGCCACCCGTAGATGGTTCGTACCAGGTAACGGCGTCGCCGGTGCGGCCTGCCAACGTTATAGCTGCGCGCGCCTTTAGAGAAAACGTCACAATTCTGGTTCCCGAGCCGGACTGAAACTTCAATTCGTCGGCGAGACTCGGAAGCAACATGTTAGCCGCACTGTCTCCGCCTCTTGCCGTGGAGCCCGCGTAGCCTACGTTCTTAACATTCGGATCTTCCGTGCAAGTAACTGCCTCTTGCGATTTGCGATCCCACCATTCGTTGAGCACCATTCCATGGCGCGACGGCAGAGAACCGGTGGAAATTGTTGCATGCCCGACGCACGTCTCTGTCTCGGCGTAGGGATATGCGGCCTCGCGGAACCAAGCACCTTCATCCAGGAGGCGCCGCAATCCGCCGGTCCACTGAGCTCCAAACTTCTCGACGTAGTCCGCGCGCATTTGATCAACAACGAGAATCACGACCAGCTTGGGCTTCGCGGGAGCCTTCGAAGTCGCCGGGGACGAAGAAACACCCTGTGCATCTAGCGTCGATCCAAGACAAATTAGCAACGCGAGGAAAATCACAGCGCCGGCAGTCGCCGCCTTGGGTGCCCGATAAGCGCGCGTCATTTGAGCATTCTCGGGTTAGCCGGGCTACCGCACAAGTCCCGGTTTAGTACCGCACTCGCAGGAGCCGTCTAACCCCTTCCAGCAATCCTCGTTCCTTCGGAATGTTAGACTGCGAATTTATCCGTAGCCGCGACTAGGGCGCGACTGTTCGGTGGATCGAAGGCGCTATGGCCGCCATCCGGTGTAATGATCAGTTCGGCTTCAGGCCACGCACGATGGAGCGCCCAAGCGTTTTCCATAGGGCAGACGACATCGTAACGCCCCTGCACAATCACTCCCGGGATGTCGCGAATCCGCGAGGTGTTCCGAAGTAATTGGTCGTCGGTTTCGAGGAAGCCCTTGTTCACGAAGTAATGAGCCTCGATACGCGCGAATGCCAGCGCGAACTCGTCCGCTTCATAGTTTGCAGCGAAGGCAGCGTCCGGCAAAAGCTTCGAAGTCTCCCCCTCCCATCGACTCCAGACCTTTGCCGCCGCGAGTCGCACGGCCGGATCGTCACTGGTGAGCCGGCGATGGTACGCCGAGAATAGATCGTCGCGTTCACTCTCGGGAATGTGAGCGACGTATGGCTCCCAGGCGTCCGGATAAAGGGCCGATGCGCCGCGTTGGTAGAACCAGTCCATCTCCTGTTTGCGCAGGAGAAAGATTCCGCGCAGCACCAGTTCGGTGACGCGGTCAGGATGCGTCTCGGAATAGGCAAGTGCCAGGGTCGAGCCCCAGGACCCACCGAAAACCTGCCAGCGCTCGATGCCGAGCCGCTCGCGGATTCGCTCGATATCCGCGACAAGATCCCACGTGGTATTGCCTTCCAGGCAGGCGTATGGCGTGCTCTTGCCGCAGCCGCGCTGGTCGAAATTAATGATTCGGTACTTCTCGGGATGGAAAAACCGGCGCTGCTTGGGTTCGGAACCGCCTCCCGGGCCGCCGTGCAGAAATACGACCGGCTTGCCAGAGGGATTGCCGCTTTCCTCGAAGTAGAGTTCGTGGACCGGCGAGACCCGCAGCCGCTCCGTGTTATACGGCTCGATCGGAGGATAGAGCCAAGTTACTGGATCCTTCATCACAGACTTGCGACCGTGGCTGTTAGGCATGCCGGCAGTATTACACAGCTCTGCAACTCTCATAAGCTTGTACTAGAATTCTAAGTGCCTGGTAACGCCTGCCAGCTCAGATGATCGACGATATCCATAGCGGGCACGATCTCTTGCCTGTCAGTTCTGACTGTGGAACGAAAAATCTATAACGCGGTAGTCTCCCGAGAGACAAATGCGAACAGAAATGCCAAGTCCGGCATTCAAGGGGAACATCCGCGATTCTTGGAGTAGGATAGGCTGGCCCTCGGCGTAAACAAGACTCCAAGTTGACACGAAATCAAGTGGCGGCGAAGCGAGCTTCGGGGCGGATAGCGGAGTCGGGTTACGTTGCCAGAGATATATATTATATATAAGGTGGCGGGAACATCTGACAAGTCATCATATACGGAGGGATATATGGACATTTTTTGCATGGCCCGCTCGAACAGTTTGAATAAGTTTCACGTAAAGATATCCTTTCCGAATGGTCACGCGCGCAAGCTATTCACGGCGCTCGCACTTGGATTGGCACTTATAGGCATTCAGGGCTGCGGTGGACAGCAGAAATCCGCTCCACAGAGTCCAAGCACCACAATTCAAAGTCCCACCCCGACGGGCCAGGTGCCCAGCGGTGCTCCGATTCCCAAACTAACACCGGTTCCCGGCAGCGTTGTGGGTCTTGTGCTTGGAGGCGGTGCACCGATCGCCAATTCGACAGTGACCTTGTGGGCCGCCGGCACAGGCGAACCCAAGCAAATGGGGCAAACACGGACTAGCGGCGATGGTCGATTCGAGCTTCCTCTGGCTGGGAGTTCCGACAAAGATACAAGTCTCTATCTCATTGCCAAGGGTGGCGAGCCAACAGGGAGCGCAGTCAAGGGAGACAACCCCGCAATCGCACTGCTTACGGTCTTGGGTAGCACCTCCCCGTCTGTTGTCACAATTAACGAGATGACGACCGTCGCATCGGTATGGACAAACAATCAGTTCATCAATGGAACTGCGATTAGCGGTAACTCACTCGGATTGCGCATCGCTGCGGGAAATGTACCCAACTTCGTTGACCTCGCGACGGGCGGCTATGGTGGAATGATTCAAGACGGATTTAATAGCACGCAAACGCCAACGATGGCGAATTTCGCGACACTTTCAAGCGTCCTGGCTGGCTGCGTGAACCGCGTACGGGCGGACGCCTGCAACAGCCTCTTCGCTGCTGCGACCGGACCGGAAGGTAAGGTGCCGTCTGATACGCTGGCTGCGGCCCATTCAATCGCTCGCAACCCTGGCTCCAAACCTGAACGAGTCTTCGCGTTATTGGATGCGTTTTATCCAGTGCCGCAGGGCAAACACCTTCGCGCCACCCCGTACATGCCTTATCTGAGCTTTGCGCCCGGCGCTTGGGTTCTGCCACTCAAGTTCGCAGGTGGTGGTTACGCCGGTGGCGCCAAAGTGATGTTCGACAGCGAGGGCAATGCATGGAGCGGCGCTAATTTCATGGTCGGAGGCCAGGGGCATGATGCGCTATGGGACGGCAACATGGCGGAGTTCGCTCCCAACGGACGACCCCTATCGCCGATGACCACCGGATTTACGGGCGGCGGTCTACTAGGTCCCGGGTTCGGAACGGCAATCGACGCCAACGACCGCATATGGTTTACAAGCACTGCCGGCCAGACGATCTCACTGTTCGACAAAACCGGCAAACCACTTTCTCCACCAGAGGGCTATAACTTCGGCGGCAAACTCGGTGTCATGCAAGGCATCATCGTTACCCCGAACGGCGATGTCTGGGCGCTCGACTTCGGCAAAGACAAGGTTGTATATATGCCGCAGGGCGACCCGAGTAAGGTGAAGTTCTACTGCGAGGCCCCCGCCGGTACCCCGAGCAAAGACGGCCCCTGCAAGTTAAACGGTCCGTTCCATCTGGCGATCGACCAGCAAGACCGAATTTGGATTACCAACGCCATCAGCGACACAGTCACTCGCTTTCCGGCGAGCGACCCGAGCAAGGTCGAAATCTTCAAGGCCGGCGCCAGCGGCAAGGGGATGGCAATCGACAGCAAAGGCAATGCGTGGATTACCAACACGGCCGGTGATGCTCTGCCTCTCAGCATGAAGTTACATCTTCTTGAATTGAAGTTGTCGGGCAGGTTATCCGACGTCGATCACGTAATGGTTGATTGGCTGGCTGCGCATCCCGGCCAAGGCAGTGTCACGATGATACGACCTGATGGCACCCAAGCGCCCGGTTCCCCATTCCACGGAGGTGGCAGCATCTGGGGCGCTTGGGCAGTGTCTATCGATGGTAACGACCATGTTTGGGTTTCCAATTTCGCGCCCGGTGGCGGCCTGACTGAGCTTTGTGGTGCTCGGACCGAGACCTGCCCGCCAGGCATGAAGACCGGCGATCCGATTTCGCCGAAAGGCGTCGGATACAAAGGCGGCGGTATGCAGTTGACGGTTGATGCGTCCATCGATCCTGCGGGCGACGTCTGGATGTCCAACAACTGGCAGGATTACAACTCATGCTACGGTAAGCCCGACGAGGGTGTTTCGACCCGCTGCGGAGGCCAGGGGATGGTTGTGTTTTACGGCATGGCCAAGCCCGTTCGCGCGCCGCAGATTGGCCCAGCGCGCCAGCCGTAGAAACGCCGAATAGTCGTAGTGTGCTTGTCCAAAAACCGGGAGAGCTTTTTAGAGATGTCGGGAAAAGTTCATCCCCATTTCGGGGACCAACTCTGGTAGCGATACCGGGATTCGAACCCGGATTTTGGCCTTGAGAGGGCCACGTCCTAACCCTTAGACGATATCGCCTCTTGGAGTGACTGCTGGGATTTTATCAAGCTTACGGCAGGACGGGGAAGAAGATCTGATCTTGAAGCACTCGATCCACCGCGTTCACCAGCACCGTCGCTGACTCCGCTTTCGTCACGTAGCCCGCCGCCCCGATCAACGCGGCCGTTTGTATCCATTGTTTCTCGGCGTGTATCGAGAGAAACACGATGCGCGTCTCCGGCAGCGACTGTTTGATCAGCTGTCCCGCGGCCAATCCGCCCAAGTCGGGCATGGCAATATCCAGAATCACGAGGTCCGGCTTTAGCGCGAGCGCCTTGTCCACCGCTTCCCAGCCGCCGCCTGCTTCACCGCAGATCTCGAACTCAGCGTGCGGCGCGAGGAGCGAGCGAATGCTCGCCAGAACCTGTTGATTGTCGTCAGCAATTAGGATGCGCGCCACTGTGGGAAGAGAGCTAACGCCCATTGGTTCCGGCACGCCATACAGTAAAACCTGTACTACGTGTAACTTGCCAATACCCTCGCTTGACGCCGTATCGGAGGCATCATCTAATCAAATGTGACACTCGATGAAACCGCTCATCCACACCATCGCCAGGGCTCTGTTTCATGCCGGCGGACTTGGACTGCTGACGCTGGGCGCATTTGATTCCTCGCCTCTCGTCGTGCCCTTGGGTAATGACCTGCTTGTGCTCGCGCTTTGCGCTCGCTACCACGATCGCATGCTCTATTACGTGGCCATGGCCACCGCGGGATCTCTGATCGGAGTCTTCGTCACCGACTGGATCGCGCGCAAAAGCGAAAGCGGGCTGAAGAAACTTGTACCGGCCAAGCGTCTCGGCTCCATTCAGAAGCTGGTGGAAAAACGCGCCGCGGCAACGCTTCTGGTGGTATCGCTGCTACCGCCGCCGTTCCCTTTTACGGCGTTTGTGGCGGCTGCGGCGGCCTTCCGGTATCCGCGGAGCAAACTCCTCACGTTTGTCGGCATCGGAAGATTCATTCGCTTCACCATCGAGGGCGCTCTCGCGATTCACTACGGTCGATGGATCATCAAGCAAGCCGAATCCCCGCTGCTCGAACACATCATGATCGCGCTCATCGTAATCTCCATCGCCGGAAGCGCCTTTTCCGTTTACCGCTGGCTAGGCGAACCCGGCCGCCGCAGACCCGCCGTCCGCCACGCGACCTAGAGAAGCACTTGTTCCGAGCTTTCAATCCCTGGACGCCGTTCACACCGGGATTCGCCATCAGCAGCCGCGCCTTCTCGTTTTCCGAGGTGCAAACGTGGCGCCGGGGTCTTTAGCCCGGCAGCCTTTGTTTTTCCTCTTCCGCGCTGTGAACACTCGATCCCTGCCAATCCCGCCCATGATAGAATCCCGCTCCCATGGAACGCGCGGGAGACATCCTCGGCCGCATCGCTCGGCGGCTCAATCGCCCGGAAGCCTCGCTTGCCTGGCTCGCGAGCGCGTGGCCGCAAATCGTTGGCCCGGCCTTGGCGACGCACACGCGGCCCATTCGCTGCCAGGAAGGTCTCCTCGAAGTCGCCGCCGACGCCAAGCCCTGGCAAGATCAGCTGGAACAGATGAAGGGCGAGCTCCGCTCCCGGATCAACCAAGCCTGCGGAGGCGGCATGGTCCGCGCGATCAAGCTAACCGCCGAGAAGCCCGCCGGTCCCGCCCGCTCCTACGCGACGGATAACGATCACATCCCCTTCATCCGCCGCCAGCGAGGCTGAGTCTTCCGGCCTTGATCCCAAGCGCGACCGGATGATGCGACTTGCGCTAGTTTAGGCGATGCCAATTTCTCCGGAGGGTGCCCCACCCTTCGGTTTGTGAAGGGTGGGACGCCGTGCATGACCAAGGGTCTCGAGCGCCGCTACGGGCACGGCCATCTGTACTTCATCACTTGCAGTGGCCACGACTTCAACGTCTGGAGCAGTAAGAAGAAAAATGAGTAGCTCCACTACATGCATTTCAATCCGGTGAAGCGCGGACTGGTCGGCGATCCCAAGCTCTGGCTTTGGAGCAGCTACCGTTTCTATCGATACGGAGAGCAAAACATATGCACGCCGGATCGTCTACCGTGGTAGCTTCGCACGCATGCTGCCTAGACCCCACCCTTCCCAAAACGAAGGGCGGGGCACCCTCCGGCGTGGCATGATTTCGGAGGTCATGTGCGAAGGGAGTATGATTCGACAATGTCAGATGCGCCCATGAAACGCGTGAGGGGTGGGCCACCCGCCAGGTGCACGCACACACAGGTCGTCCGCTCGGGTCGAAGGCATTTGTTCAGGGGCTGGAACGAGCCACGGGCCGTATCCTAGAGCCGCAAAGTGGGGGGCGGCCCCGGAGCGTACCGCAGGCCAGCGGGCAAGGGAAACTCGGGTTTTGGGAAACTCGGGAAACTCGGGGACAGACGGGACGTTTTCTGATACTGTCGCGCGATTATGGCTCGGCTTGCACGCATCGCCATAGCTAATGTTCCGCACCACGTTACTCAGCGAGGCAACGCCCGCCAGTTTTTACTCGCCTCCGAGAGCGAGCGTCTCGTCTACCTGGAACTCCTCCGCCGCTATATCGGACTTCACGACCTAAAACTTGTTGGCTACTGTCTTATGTCGAATCACGTGCATCTGATCGCGGTTCCGGGCCGCGCGGACTCCCTGGCGCGGGCGCTCAAGGAGACCCACGGTCGCTACGCCTCTTACTGGAATGGCGCGCATCAGGCCAGCGGGCACGTTTGGCAAGGGCGATTTTACTCGTGTCCCCTGGACGATGCGCATGTGTGGATCGCTCTGCGATATGCCGAGCTGAATCCGGTGCGCGCCCGGCTCGTGGCGGAGGCGGAAAGCTGGGCTTGGTCCAGCGCCTCGACTCACTGCGGTGTCACCGGCACGGAGTCATGGTTGGAGATGGAACTGTGGGAGAAGCGATGGTCGAGTAAGACCTGGCGCGAGTTTCTAGCGCGTGGTGAGCAGGAGGCCGATCTTCGGGACCTTCGCAGGTGCACGCACACAGGTCGTCCGCTCGGGTCGAAGGCATTTGTTCAGGGGCTGGAACGAGCCACGGGCCGTATCCTAGAGCCGCAAAGTGGGGGGCGGCCCCGGAGCGTACCGCAGGCCAGCGGGCAAGGGAAACTCGGGTTTTGAGCGATCAGCCCTGCCTTGATATCGTCAAGGCTGGGAAAACGTCCCGTCTGTCCCCGGGTTTCCGGAACATTTACCTGCATCGGCTCAGACACAGTCCAAGACCGTTCCTGAAAGTGGCGCGAATCGCTTCCAGTCGCTCAGACGCACTGGCGAGGCATTGCCATCCGAAATGTCTAAACCTCACTGTTTCAGCTGCTCCTGGAAGTGAGCCGGACGCGCCAAAAACGATGAAGTGACCTGGAGTCGGCTCCCGCGCAAGTGCGCTACAGGTGTTTGAGTGTTGCTAGCCCTTTGGACATGATTGTGGCAACGCTGAAAGTATTCTGATTCGGATTGTCCTGACAGAGAATACGACCGTCCGCCCACACCTGTATCCACTGAGTCTCAGATGGATAGATTGTGGAGAGTGCCGAGTCCATCTTTCTTGGTCGTCAGCCCCGTGTGCTCTGCATGACTCTTCACAGCATCGCTAGTCAGTCCAGTGAACACAAGAAGATGCTGATTTGCTAACGGCTTTCCGTTCCTACCGTCAAGGGCTTGAACCGAAATCATTCACTGGTTGCTCCAACGCACCAGTCTGCCCAATGATCACATCACTGAACACGAACAGTCCCATCAACAGGCACACTCCGAGGTTCAAGCGACTCATCATCCACGCACCCCCACATTGTGTCCGATGAGCACCATTATCGCGCATGTCCACGAAGTTCAGCTGCATGAAAGCACCAATCGGGGTATGCCAGGTCGCATATGCCGTGTCGATATGGGTAGTGAAGGTGAAATTCCCAGTGGCCGGATCGATTCCGTACGTTGAGGGATCAGCACCGCAGTGACCGGGAACGTGCAAGCTGCTTCCTATACCGAAAATTCTATCCAAAAGTGAGGAAGGATAGCGTCCTGGGGCCAAACTGCTCGGCGATGCTCCGGGGACGGAGAAATTGCACATTCAAGCCACCGTTGAAGACGAATGGCTCTCCGACGTACGTTCTTGGGGGAAACATTGTTAGGTTCGATACTGAATTCACAGCCGCGATGTTGGCCAACTCGCAGGCTGATGGCTTTTCCCCGTTGTTGGGTAGTGGTCCGGGCGCTTGCGGCGGCGCACCGCCACGGTTCCGCCTCTTCCACCGCTGCGCCCGCTACTACCTCCTGCGGTGCCGGAGCCCGGGGCACTACTCGGGCCACACACAAAACCCGCGCAGGGATCGGGGGTAGGGCAGACAACCACGGGAGGGTCGCCTGGATAACCTGTGCATCCATTCGGCATCGAGACAGGACTCGCAGGGTAGGGATCACCGCCACCACCGCCGCCACCACCACTGTCGGGATCATCCACAAAGAAGAGCATTCCCGTGGGATCAGTGATATTCAAGGGACTGTTCCGCACGTAAGCATAGCGATTCCAGCTCTGCGGATCGGCGGGATTGACGGCTCCAATGCCCGCTGGGTCGGGTGAGGGCCAGCGTCCCTGAATGCCATACTCTCTTGCCGGAAAGTCGTACAGGTTCGACACGGTATCCTGGTTCTGCCCCGTGAAGGACAGATCGCTTGTCCCTGTCTGCGCATATGGCTCACTGAACGGCGCATATGCTCCGTCGAAGTACATCGTCTGGCTAGTCGTCGACGCGAAGCGCGAACTGCCCAGCCAGTCCGAATGCCGGTAATAGGCTAAGCCGCTCGAATTGTAGACGGCCGCCGCCCCGCCCGTCAGCGGGACGAAGCCCTTCTGCAAGGTCGTTCCGCTCATCAAAGCCAGCTTCCCCAAAGAAGGGGCATAGGCGATCTCCGTGTATGTCCCGCTGCGGTTCTGCTCCACCATGTCCCCCAGAGCATCGTAGGTGACTCCGACGCCGTCAACTGTGACAGGGCGCCCATTGGAATCCCAGGCATAGGTGTGGAGGAAGTCGTTCGTCACGTTGCCGTTCGCATCATAGTGGGCGTGGAGCTACCTATCGAGGTCATCTGGTTCGTGCTGGTCGAGTACACCGGCGCGAAGGAACTGTTCCCGCTCTTGCTAATATTTCCGAATACGTCGTAGCTGAACGTTTGCGACCAGATCGATCCGCAGTTCGCACTCAAGATCCGCGTCAGGTCGTCATGGCTGTAGGAACAGCTCTGCGCGTTCGAACTGTCGAACGGATCGGTGATGCCCAGACTTGCGAGCGTCCCCACGGCATTCCGCGTAAGAGCTCCGGTGACTGATTGGCTGCCCACGTTGAAATTGTACTGCGTCATCGCTCCGGTGTTGGGATCGTAGCTGAACTGGTCGCTATCTGAGGAGCCGAAATTCACTTGCGTCGTGGCGCTGGCCGTGTTGTGGAACCCGGGGACAGACGGGAACCCGGGGACAGACGGGACGTTTTCTGATACTGTCGCGCGGTTATGGCTCGGCTGGGCGGGTGGCCCACCCTGTCGTGAACTTAATCGAATCTTCTTTACCATTACGCTCTCTACTCGACGGACAGACGGGACTTTTTCTGATACTGTCGCGCGATTATGGCTCGGCTTGCACGCATCGCCATAGCTAATGTTCCGCACCACGTTACTCAGCGAGGCAACGCCCGCCAGTTTTTACTCGCCTCCGAGAGCGAGCGTCTCGTCTACCTGGAACTCCTCCGCCGCTATATCGGACTTCACGACCTAAAACTTGTTGGCTACTGTCTTATGTCGAATCACGTGCATCTGATCGCGGTTCCGGGCCGCGCGGATTCCCTGGCGCGGGCGCTCAAGGAGACCCACGGTCGCTACGCCTCTTACTGGAATGGCGCGCATCAGGCCAGCGGGCACGTTTGGCAAGGGCGATTTTACTCGTGTCCCCTGGACGATGCGCATGTGTGGATCGCTCTGCGATATGCCGAGCTGAATCCCGTGCGCGCCCGGCTGGTGACGGAGGCGGAAAGCTGGGCTTGGTCCAGCGCCTCGACTCACTGCGGTGTCACCGGCACGGAGTCATGGTTGGAGATGGAACTGTGGGAGAAGCGATGGTCGAGTAAGACCTGGCGCGAGTTTCTAGCGCGTGGTGAGCAGGAGGCCGATCTTCGGGACCTTCGCAGGTGCACGCACACAGGCCGTCCGCTCGGGTCGAAGGCATTTGTTCAGGGGCTGGAACGAGCCACGGGCCGTATCCTAGAGCCGCAAAGTGGGGGCGGCCCCGGAGCGTACCGCAGGCAAGCGGACAAGGGAAACTCGGGTTTTGAGCGATCCATGCCCTGTCTTGGTATCGTCAAGGCTGGGAAAACGTCCCGTCTGTCCCCGAGTTTCACGGCTCCCGGATGAAAGCCCAGACGCAGCAAGGCCGCCCCCGAAGAGACGGCCCGCTGGCTAGGATTCCGAGAACGACTACTGCTTCATCTTCTCCATGAACGTGAGCGGCCTGACGAACAAGACTACTTGTCCTGGCTGTGGCGTGGCTGTGACTTTACCGCATGTGTTCCCTGAAGCATATCCATGGTCAAGAACTTCTTTTGTGCTGAAGTTCTTGAGGTCTAGCCAAGAGCGACTTCCTTCTGCTTTCCGCACAACACATAGGGAGCATTGATTCGAAAGGACTCAGCGTATTTCACAACGGGATGCTTCTCGACCATAGTGCCGTGGCCCGTCGAGATGGGCATGTTCTCCTCGTTCGGATTCAGTGTGAGCTGAAGTCGAGCAACGCCGTTGTCGTCCGTGGGTATCGCGATTGCTTCTTTGCGCTCTCCGCCCACCCAGACGTTCACATAAGCGGAAGTTCCAACCATCGGGTGTCCATTTCTGCCGTCCACCAACTTGATTTCTAGTGTCTGAGCAGCAAGTGACATCGCAGACATGAACAGCAAAACGGTTACAAGCAGGTTTAGCCACCCACAGCGGAAGGATACTTGACGGTTCCCGATCAGCATTTGGGGTATCCTCCCGCCTTAGTCATGTTCAAAAGCCAGTGGGCGAATGCGCCAATTGGATTGTATGGGAACCCGGGGACAGACGGGACGTTTTCTGATACTGTCGCGCGGTTATGGCTCGGCTGGGCGGGTGGCCCACCCTGTCGTGACTTTCGATTCACAATTTGAGATACGACTGCGCCAGCTTGGACGATGCCAATTTCTCCGAAGGGTGCCCCACTCTTCGGTTCTGGAAGGGTGGGACGCCCCGCATGACCAAGAGGCTCGAATGCCGCCACGAACCGGAGTTCATGTGCCTCAGGCTCCCGCCCTTGCAAAGAGCGCAAGGCCTCCAGGGCGACCTGCCGAATTCCTTACACCATGCCTGACTTGCACGGCGTCCGACGTTGTGGCAGGGTTAATCAGGAGCATGCGATGCGCAGTCAGATAAAGATAGCCGTGGCACCGGCACCCCGGAACAACCGGGTGGATGACGCAGCTCGACGGGGCTGTGCGGACGCGCCCGGACACTCCGTATTCGGAGACCAAGGTCGAAGCTCAGCCCGGAACGCGCGTTTGGACTCACCATGGTGTAACTCATTGAAAACAATCACCGAGGGTCGAACCAGCCCGGAACTCTATTCCGAGGGGTCGATCGACCCTGCGCGTCGCGCCTCGCCAAGGCCGTCCGCCTGGGGCGGGCAAAACTAAGATGAAAATCAGCCGAGAAGATGTGTTGCGCGTCGCCGAACTCGCGCACCTTGGACTTTCACCCGAAGAGGTCGAGAAGTTTCAGGGGCAGCTCGACGGCATTCTGAACTACATCGACAAGCTGAACCAACTCGATGTCAGCCAGGTCGAGCCCATGGCGCAGGTCCTTTTTGCGCCGGAGGTCGGCCAGCCGAGCCACCCCGAGCTGCGCGAAGACGTATTGGGTCCATGCGACGTGGCCGATGCCGTGTTGGCTCAGGCGCCGGATGCGGAAAACCCGTTCTTCCGCGTTCCCAAGGTGATCGACCGTTGAGCGCTGCGACTGCATGGTCCGTGGCCGGCGTGCGCTCCGCACTGGAGGCGAAGAAGATCTCCGCCCGCGAGCTGGCCGGCGAATTCTACAAGCGCATCGATCAGCGCAACGCCGAGCTGAACGCCTTCCTCACGCTTTCGCCCGAGCGGGCGTACGCGCAGGCCGATCGCATTGACGCAGCCGTCGCCCGAGGCGAAAAACTTCCCGCGCTCGCGGGTGTTCCCATCGCCGTCAAGGACGTGATCGCCACGAAAGGCGTGCGCACCACCTGCGCATCGAAGATTCTCGAAAATTACATTTCTCCCTACGATGCCACCGCCGTCGAGCGCCTGGATCGCGCCGGCGCCGTCGTTCTGGGAAAAACGAATTGCGATGAGTTCGCCATGGGCGGATCGAATGAGAATTCCGCCTACGGACCGGTGCGCAATCCGGCGGCGCCGGATCGCGTTCCCGGCGGATCGAGCGGCGGATCGGCCGCCGCTGTTGCCGCGGGCATGGCCGTCGCCGCGCTGGGCACGGATACCGGCGGATCGATTCGCCAGCCCGGCTCCTTTTGCGGCGTCCCTGGCTTGATGCCCACCTATGGCCGCGTTTCACGCTACGGCTTGGTGGCATTCGCATCTTCGCTCGACAAGATTGGTCCGTTTACGACGAACATTGCCGACGCCGCGGCGCTCCTGGAAGTTATCGCCGGCCACGACGGCAATGACTCAACGTCGGCCGCCATTTCGGTTCCCAGCTACACGGAGCAGATCGAAAAGCCAATCGAAGGGCTGCGCATCGGCGTACCTGAGGAATATTTCGGTGAAGGGCTCGACGCCGAAGTCCGGAACAAAGTCGAATCCGGCATCGCGCTGCTTGAGCGCCTGGGATGCCGTAGGATTCCAGTGAAGATGCCGCATACGGATTTCGCGATTGCCACGTATTACATACTGGCCACGGCGGAGGCCAGCTCGAATCTGGCCCGCTATGATGGAGTGCGCTACGGACTGCGCGTGCCGGGCTCGACTTTGATCGAAATGTACCGCAAGACGCGCGAGAGCGGCTTCGGTCCCGAAGTGAAGCGCCGCATCATGCTCGGAACCTACGTTCTCTCGGCCGGCTATTACGATGCCTACTATCTACGCGCGCAAAAAGTGCGCGCGCTCATCGCGCGGGACTTCTCCGAAGCCTTTCAAAAAGTGGACGCCATCCTCGCGCCCACGGCTCCCACCGCTGCTTTCCGGCTGGGCGAAAAGACCGCCGATCCTTTGCAAATGTATCTCGCCGATATTTATACCGTTACCGGGTCGCTCGCCGGAGTGCCGGGCATCTCAGTCCCTTGCGGAAAGACGAAAGAGGGATTGCCGGTCGGCATGCAGATTCTGGGTCCGCACTTCGCCGAGGGCCGCGTGCTGCAGCTGGCCCGCGCGTTCGAAAAAGCGGGCGGGTTTTCGCTGTGAACGCATCATCCGTCCGGCCTGGGAGAAAACGAGAAGGCGCCGGCGAGCATCGTACGATAGCGTAGGTGCGCTGCGATGATCGAATGGCCGCGTTCGCGTAATTCGCGTAGACGGATGGCAGCGATCGCCGCTCCAGCGGCCGGTTATTTGGCGATCATTGCGTGCCTCTGGGCGAGCCTGGCGCCTGCCTCCCTTTCGCGCGCGCAATCTCCACCCCCCGCCGCTTCGCAGAAAACTCAAACACCTGCTCCCGACAGTTCCGCGCTCGCTCTGCCGCGCGGTAAGAAGCTCGTGCTGAAAGACGGAAGCTTCCAGATGGTGCGCGAGTACGAAGTCAACGGCGACCGCGTCCGCTATTACAGTCTCGATAGCTCCCAGTGGGAGGAAATTCCCGAGAACCTCGTCGATTGGGATGCCACCAAGAAAGCCGCGGCCGAAGAGGCGCAGCACGACGCCGCTCTAGCCGAGCGCGTGCATCTTCGCGAGCAGGGGCGCCGCGCCGAGCAGCTGGACATCGACGCGAGCGTCGAAGTGGCCAAGGGCGTGTTTCTTCCTCCAGGCGAGGGACTTTTCCTGTTCGACGGACACACCGTCGCGCACATCGCTCAGGCGGAAACGTCGTCGACGCTGAACAAAGGACGCGAGGTGGCGAAAATACTGGCGCCGATACCGCTGTCCACGCGCTTCACAATCTCGGCAGATGGACCGCACGCGCTTTTCAGAATTCGCGGCGGCCAGGCGGAATTCTACAAGCGTTCGGCTACGGACGCCGCTCCCAACCTGCAGCTGATTCGCGCCAAAGTGCACGCGAAGAGCCGGGAGTTCGAGCATCTCGAAGAGTTGTTCGGCGAGCGACAGCTGACAGCGAAGACGGTGCCGATTCAGGCGTGGGAAATTGCGCCCGGCCTGTATCGCTTCACCCTCAACCAGGATCTCGCGCTAGGCGAATACGGCATCGCGGAAGTGCTTCCCGGGAGCGCGATGGAAATTCATCTGTGGGACTTCGGAGTAGATCCGAAGGGCGAACCGATGGCGCCGAAAGCGAAATGAAGATTGCCGGCGAAAAGCCGCGAAACTACTCTGCGCCGGCCGGATGGGGCTGCAGAATTTCTGTCAGGAGATTGGTAAGTGCGGAAACGGCAAAGGGTTTCTGCAAGACGCGCGCACCCTTCTCCTGAATTCTGGCAACCACCTCGGCATCGACAAGCTCGCCGGTCATAAATACAAACAACGGTGGGCTCGACCCCCGCTCGGCGCGCAGCCGTTCGAACAATTCCTCTCCGCTCATACCGGGCAAGTTAAAATCGCACAAAACGACCTCGCAGGGATTCGATGCCAGCAAAGAAAGCGCTGCTTCCGAACTGGCCGCGTCCCGCACGACCATGCCGCGAGCCGCTAAGCCCTGCTGAACGATTTCGCGAATGCTCTCTTCGTCATCGACCACCAGCACGGTGTGCCCGGTGAGGCCGTTCGTTGAAGACGGAGCGCCGCCGGCCGCCGGGGACGAACTCGTTGCCGCCCCGGAGCCCTGATTCACCGCACTCGGCAGGAAGACATCGAAGGTGGCACCGCCGCCGGGCGTGGAAGCGACTTCGATTCGGCCGCCGTGCTCTTTGATGATCGCCGCGCCGATGGTCAAACCGAGTCCCGCGCCTCCACCCGGCCGCTTGGTGGTGAAAAAGGGATCGAACAGCTTGGGGATATTTTCAGGCTGAATCCCGGCGCCGTCATCGGTGACGCTCACGCGGACAAAATCATTCGCGGGCGTGACGGAAATCTTCAGCAGGCCGCCCGAACGCACGGACGAAATAGCTTGCCCAGCGTTGGTAATGATGTTTTCAAATACCTGCGCCAGAAGCCGCGGATCTCCGTTGACAGCGGCCAGATTGGGTGCGGAGCCCATCTCGATGAGAATGCCCTGTTGCGACAGCGAAGCCCGCTGACGATCGAGCGCGTTGCGAACGATTTCATCCAGGCGAATCTGCGAAAGGCCCTGCGAGACGGGACGCGAGAAGCTGACAAGATTCTGCACGATGGCCGCGGCGCGGCGGGCCTGCTGCAGAACTAGATCCGCATGACGCCGGGTAAGGTCATCCGCGGCTCGCTCCCGGAGCAAATCGGCCACGCCAAGAATAGCGGTGAGCGGGTTATTGAGTTCGTGGGCTGCTCCGGCCAACATTTGTCCCATGGCGGTCAGCTTTTCGTTTTGGGCCAGCTGATTTGCCGCAAGCCGAGTTTCGGTGACGTCGCTGGTCGAAGCCACCACGCCGGTGACCTTGTTCGAATCGTCGCGCATCAAGCCGATGGTGACGCGCAGGGTCCGCCAGCCATCGTCTCCGTGCGAGGCGCGGAACTCAACGGCGCTCTCCTTCGATCTGCCGGAAACGAAATCCTCAAAGTGCTTGACGACCCGGGCGCGGTCATCCGGATGAACGTTCTCTCCGACGTGAATACCCGCATAGTCGCCGGGATCCTTGCCCATGACCTCCTTGATGCGGCGGCTCGCGTAAATGAAGCGCCCCTCGCAATCCAGCACGGAAATGACATCCGGGTGGCTGTCGATCAGGCGGCGAACGAATTCCTTTTCTTGCTGAAGGCGGCGTTCGATTTCGTGGCGCTCGATGAGGGATTCCGCCTGGGCGGTAACGTCACGGGCCCAGCCGATCACCGAAGCGGTGCGGCCTTCTTCCAACACAGGCTGAAACCAGCAGGCGAATTGGCGGGTGCGCGATTCGCTCTTCAGGCGCACCGGGACGGTGCCGGACCACGAGCCCCTGGCCACCAATTCCGGCAGCCAACGTTTCACGCTCTGCAGCTCCGGCTCGGCGACGAACTCGTCCAGGCGGCGTCCGATCAGATCTGGGAAGCCCACACCAAAAAGTTCCGACAGTAGGCGGTTGGCGACGCGCACTTCGCCATCAGGAGAAAGCGTAAAGACGGCCTGATCGAGGTTATCGATCAGCTCGCGGTAGCGGTGCTGAGATTGAGAAATCGCCTTTACGAGCGTATTGAGCTGACTTGTGGAGGAAGGAGAAAGCTCTTTTTCTTTCACAGACATAGCAACCGCACCGTTCCCATTCGCCAAAAAGGGTCCGCTGGAAAGGCCCCAGTCAGGAATTCTAATGGGGGACGCAATTTTCGGGGAAAAGAAAAGCAATGAAGATTCCAAGTTGCTCAACAGGGACGTCGTGCCGGATCAGGGCGCAGCAAGCAGCGCCCCTTACGAAACCCTACACTTTGCGGCGGATCGGGCGGCCGTGGTTTGGACAAACGAAGAGGAGGAGATTGCGCAAGCGGGTTTGCCGGTATGCCGGCAAACCCGTCGCGCGGTGCTGTAAAGCTTTAGCCTTCGGCGACCGCGTCGGCATCCTTGCGCAGGAAGTCGAGCGCAGCGGCTTCTTCGGGCGTCAGTTCGGGCTCCATCATCTGGGGCTCTTCCACGGGCAGCTCGGTAAGGAGCTGGATATTGCGGTAGCGCTCCAGACCCGTGCCGGCGGGGATCAGCCGGCCCATGATGACGTTCTCCTTCAAGCCGCGGAGGTAATCGACCTTCCCGGAGATGGCCGCCTCGGTGAGGACGCGGGTGGTCTCCTGGAAGCTGGCCGCGGAGATGAAGGAATCCGTCGACAGCGACGCCTTGGTGATACCCAACAAGAGCGGACGGCCCGTGGCGGGACGGCCTCCCTCGCGGATGATGCGGTCGTTCTCCTCGCGGAAGCGGAACTTGTCGATCTGCTCTTCGAGCAGGAACGACGTGTCTCCCACGTCTTCGACCTTCACCCAGCGCATCATCTGGCGAACGATGGTTTCGATGTGCTTGTCGTTGATGTTGACGCCCTGCAGGCGGTAGACCTCCTGGACGGAGTTGACCAGGTAAGCCTGGGTGTACTTTTCGCCGAGGACGGCCAGCAAGTCGTGCGGGTTGAGCGGGCCGTCAATGAGCGGCTCGCCGGCGCGGACATGCTCGCCTTCCTGCACGTTGATGTGCACGCCGCGCGGGATGGAGTATTCCTTCATCGTGCGGCTATCTTCGCTCTCGACGTAAATCTTGCGCTGACCCTTGGCAATCTCACCGTACTTCACGACGCCGTCGATCTCGCTGATGACCGCGGGATCGCGGGGCTTGCGCGTCTCGAAGAGCTCGACGACGCGCGGTAGACCGCCGGTGATGTCCTTGGTCTTGGTGGTTTCGCGCGGGATCTTCGCCAGCACGTCGCCCGGCTGCACTTCGTCCCCGTCGACGACCATCAAGTGAGCGCGCGACGGCATGAGGTACTTTTTCTTCGCGCGGCCTTGCGAATCGCGAACCAGGATCGTGGGCTGATGCTTTTCATCACCCGGAGGAAGCGTGACGACGAGCTGCGACAACCCGGTAACTTCGTCGACCTGCTCCTCGATGGTGATGCCCGGCTGCAGATCCTTGAACTCGATGGTGCCGCCCGTCTCCGTAAGGATCGAGAAGGTGTAAGGATCCCATTCGACCATGATCTGGCCGAGCGTGACGGGTTGCCCGTCTTCCACCTTCAGGCGCGCTCCGTACACAACGTGATGGCGCTCCTTTTCGCGGCCCTTCTCGTCGACTACGGCGATCAAGCCGGAGCGGTTCATGACGATCAGGTTCTTGCCGCGGCCTTCCACGACCTTGAGATCCAGGAACTTCACGAAGCCGTTGTTGCGGGCCTCGACCTTGGATTGCTCGGTGACGCGGGTAGCCGTGCCGCCGATGTGGAAGGTACGCATGGTGAGCTGCGTGCCGGGCTCGCCGATGGACTGCGCGGCAATGACGCCCACCGCTTCACCCATCTCGACGAAGCGCCCGGTGGCCAGGTTACGGCCGTAGCAACGGGCGCACACCCCGCGGCGCGATTCGCAGGTGAGCACGGAGCGGATGTTGACGCGCTCGATGCCCGCAGCTTGAATCGTGCTGGCGAGTTCCTCGGTGATTTCCTGGTTCACGTCGACGATGACGTTGCCTTCGTAGTCCTTGATCTTCTCGAGCGAGACGCGGCCGATCACGCGGTCGCGCAACGGCTCGACTTCGACGCCGGCTTCGAGAATGGGCTCGACGTAGATGCCGTCGGCCGTGCCGCAGTCGAATTCGTTGATGATGACGTCCTGAGCCACGTCGACCAGCCGGCGCGTGAGGTAGCCGGAATCGGCGGTCTTGAGCGCCGTGTCCGCCAGACCCTTACGGGCGCCGTGCGTGGAGATGAAGTACTGCAGCACGGTGAGGCCCTCGCGGAAGTTCGAGGTGATGGGCGTCTCGATGACTTCGCCGGAGGGCTTGGCCATCAAGCCGCGCATTCCGGAAAGCTGACGGATCTGCTGTTTCGATCCGCGGGCGCCGGAATCGGCCATGACGTAAATCGGATTAATCTCACCCTGTTTGTCTTGCAGCTCGAGGGCCTTGAACATTTCGTCCGCCACCTTTTCGGTGACGTCCGACCAGATGGCGATGACTTTGTTGTAGCGCTCGCCGTTGGTGATGGCGCCGTCGAGATATTGCTGCTGCACCTTGACGACTTCGTGCTCGGCGGTATCGACCAGCTTGGGCTTCACGCTGGGGATAACCATGTCGCTGATGCCGATGGAAACACCGGACTTCGTCGCGTACAGGAAGCCGAGTTCCTTCAGGCGGTCGAGCGACACGACGGTCTTCTCAAGACCGAAGCGGAGATAGCAGTACTGAACCAGGGCCTGCACGCCCTTCTTCTTGAGCAAGCCGTTGATAAAGGGCATGTCCGAAGGCAGGTGATCGTTGAAGATCACGCGGCCAACGGTGGTGTTCAGGAATTGCTTGTTCAGCTGCACGGGTTCGATGTGCGAAACGTCTTGATCGTCGTAAGCGTTGGTGAGGTCGATGAGCTCGCCGGTGTAGCGAATGCGAATGGGCGTGAGCAGCTCGACTTCGCCGGCCTCGAGAGCCATGACGACTTCTTCGCTGGAACCGAACGCGCGTCCCTCACCCTTGGCCTGCGGCTTGGCCTTGGTCATGTAGTAGATGCCCAGAACCATGTCCTGCGTGGGCACGGCCAGCGGATAGCCGTTGGCAGGCGAGAGGATGTTCTTCGAGCTGAGCATCAGCACCGAAGCCTCGACCTGCGCCTCAGGCGAGAGCGGAATGTGCACGGCCATCTGGTCGCCGTCGAAGTCGGCGTTGAACGCCGTGCAAACCAGCGGATGGATGCGGATAGCCTTGCCCTCCACAAGCACGGGCTCGAAAGCCTGAATGCCGAGCCGGTGAAGCGTGGGAGCGCGGTTGAGCAGCACGGGATGCTCGCGGATCACGTCCTCGAGAATGTCCCAAACCGTGGCTTCCTGCAGCCTCCACGAGTTCCTTGGCCTGCTTGATGGTGGTGCAGTGGCCGGCGGCCTCCAGGCGGTGATAGATGAACGGCTTGAAAAGCTCGAGCGCCATCTTCTTAGGCAAACCGCACTGGTGAAGCTTCAATTCCGGGCCGACTACGATGACGGAGCGGCCGGAGTAGTCCACGCGCTTGCCCAGCAGGTTCTGGCGGAAGCGGCCCTGCTTGCCCTTGAGCGTGTCTGAGAGCGACTTGAGCGGGCGATTGTTGGTACCGCGCAAAACGCGGCCGCGGCGGCCGTTGTCAAACAGCGCGTCGACGGCTTCCTGCAGCATGCGCTTTTCGTTGCGGACGATCACATCGGGCGCGTGCAGCTCCATGAGCTTCTTCAACCGGTTGTTACGGTTGATGACGCGGCGATAGAGGTCGTTCAAGTCCGACGTGGCGAAGCGGCCGCCGTCGAGTGGCACGAGCGGGCGCAACTCCGGCGGAAGCACCGGGATCACGTCGAGAATCATCCACTCGGGCTTGTTGCCGCTCTTGCGGAACGCTTCCAGAACCTTCAGCCGCTTGGCGAACTTGATGCGCTTTTGCAGGCTGGGGTCGATCTTCATCTTTTCGCGAAGCTCGGTCGAGAGCTTGTCGACGTCCACGCGGCGCAGGAGTTCCTTGATGGCTTCCGCGCCCATGCCCGCCTGGAACTTGCCGAAGAATTCCTTCTGCAGCTCGCGGAACTTCTCTTCGGGCAGAACGTCCTTTTCCTTGATGCCGGGAACCTCGCCGGGATCGATGCAGACAAAGGTCTCGAAGTAGAGGATGTGCTCCAAATCGCGCATGGTGATGTCCAGCAGGTAGCCGATGCGGCTGGGCAGGCCCTTGAAGAACCACACGTGCGAGCAGGGCGAAGCCAGCTCGATGTGCCCCAAGCGCTCGCGGCGGACTTTGCTGAGCGTGACTTCCACGCCGCACTTGTCGCATATGACTCCGCGGTGCTTCATGCGCTTGTACTTGCCGCAGAGGCACTCCCAGTCGGTGACAGGGCCAAAGATCTTGGCGCAGAACAGGCCGTCGCGTTCCGGCTTGAAGGTGCGGTAGTTGATCGTTTCCGGCTTGGTCACTTCACCATGCGACCAGGAACGGATTTTTTCCGGGCTGGCCAAACTGATGCGAATAGAATCGAAATCGGCAATCTGGCTGGCACGGTCGTACGGGCTCGATCGATACAAGGCCATTCCTCCTCTCCGGCTAGGCCGGAGCAAAAACCGAGTTGCAAAATCCTTTTGTCGGCGTCCGGAAAGACTTCTTCCGGCCGCGAGTTAGTCCGCCGCTTCCGCTTTTTCCGCTTGGGGCTTCTGGCGCTTCATCAATTCGACATCCAAGCACAGCGACTGCAGCTCGCGAACCAGCACGTTGAACGATTCCGGAACTCCAGGCTCGATGCCCGGCTCGCCCTTGACGATGGCCTCGTAGATCTTGGCGCGGCCATACACGTCGTCGGACTTGGCGGTGAGCAGCTCCTGGAGAATGTGCGCGGCGCCGTATGCTTCGAGCGCCCACACTTCCATTTCTCCGAATCGCTGGCCGCCGAACTGCGCCTTGCCGCCCAGCGGTTGCTGGGTGATGAGCGAGTAGGGGCCGATGGATCGCGCGTGGATCTTATCGTCGACCAAGTGCGACAGCTTGAGCATGTAGATGAAACCGACGGTGACTTGCTGAGCGAATTCGTCGCCGGTCATTCCATCATGGAGCGTGATCTTGCCGGTTTCCGGCAATTCGGTGAATTGGAGCAAGTGGCGAATGTCTCCTTCGCGCGCGCCGTCGAAAACCGGCGTGGCGAACGGAACGCCTTCGCGGAAGTTGTGTGCCAAGTCGAGGATCTCTTCATCATCCAAGTCGGCAATCACCTTCCAGACGGATGTCGGACCAAAAGCCTCCTTGAACCACTTGCGCACCGATTCGGCGCGCGAGTTGACGTCCATCAGTTTCGCGACCTGTACGCCAAGCTCCTTGGAAGCCCACCCCAAGTGCGTTTCGAGAATCTGACCGACGTTCATACGCGAAGGAACACCGAGTGGATTGAGGACAATTTCAACCGGTGTGCCGTCCGGCATGTAGGGCATGTCTTCGGGCGGAACGATGCGCGCGATGACGCCCTTGTTGCCGTGGCGGCCGGCCATTTTGTCGCCGACGGAAAGCTTACGCTTCATGGCGATGTAGACTTTGACGAGCTTGATGACGCCCGGCGGAAGTTCGTCGCCCTTTTTCAGCTTGGAGATGCGCTCGTCGGTGATCTTGCGCAGCACGTCGATCTGCCGCGAGGTCATCTCCTCGACTTCGTCGATCTTTTCGATTAGAAGAGGATCTTTGTCGTTGAGCCGCAGGCGCTTCAGGTTGCGCGTGGAGATCTTTTCCAAGATGTCACGCGTGAGTTCGGTGCCTTTGGTGAGCAAACGCTTGTTGGTGCGCTCGTCGTGCAGGTCGGCCAAGAGCTTCTGGCCGCCCAGCAGGTCGTTCAGGCGCTTCAGGCGCTCGTCGGTGAGAATGCGGATTTCATCGCCGAGGTTCTTTTCGAGCTTAGCCACGTGGGTCGCTTCGATGGCCTTGTGGCGCTCGTCCTTTTCCGCACCCTTGCGGCAGAAAATCTTCACGTCGACGATGGTGCCTTCGATGCCCGGCGGGCAGTAGAGTGAAGCGTCTCGAACATCGCCGGCCTTTTCGCCGAAGATGGCGCGAAGAAGCTTCTCTTCCGGAGTAAGCGTGGTTTCGCCCTTGGGCGTCACTTTGCCGACCAGGATGTCTCCGGGCTTGACGGTGGCGCCGATGCGAATGACGCCGCTTTCGTCCAGGTTGCGGAGGAAACTCTCGTTGATGTTGGGAATGTCGCGAGTGATTTCCTCGGGACCAAGCTTCGTGTCGCGCGCTTCGATTTCGTACTCCTCGATGTGGATGGAGGTGTAATAGTCCTCTTCGACCAGCTTTTCGCTGACCAGGATGGCGTCTTCGAAGTTGTACCCGCGCCAGGGGAGGAAGGCGACGAGCACGTTGCGGCCAAGAGCGAGTTCGCCGCGATCCGTGCACGGGCCGTCGGCCAGCACTTGTCCCTGTTTCACGCGGTCTCCCGCGCGCACCAGCGGCTTTTGGTTGATGCAAGTGTTCTGGTTCGAGCGCTTGAACTTCGTGAGCAGGTAGATGTCGGAACCGACTTCGCGGCTGAGCACGCCGGACTGGTCGGACTCGACGCGCACGATGACGCGTTCGGAGTCAACCTGATCGACGATGCCGTCGCGGCGGCAGACGATGACGGCGCCCGAGTCGCGGGCGGTAACGCGTTCCATACCGGTGCCGACCAGCGGAGCTTCGCCCTTGATGAGCGGCACGGCCTGGCGCTGCATGTTGGAACCCATGAGCGCGCGGTTCGCGTCGTCATTCTCAAGGAACGGAATCAAGCTGGCGGCTACAGAGACGAGCTGCTTCGGCGACACGTCAATGTAATCGACTTCTTCTTTGCTCTTCAGAACGAAGTTTCCGGCCTGACGGCAGTTGACCAAGTCGGTGGTGATGCGCAGCTTGTCGTCCAGGGATGCGTTGGCCTGAGCGACCACGTAGCGGTCTTCTTCCCATGCCGAGAGATAGAAGCAGTGCGGCTCAACCACAATTCGCCGGCGCTTCAGCTCTTCGTTCGTGGCTTCGACTTTCTCGCGCTCGACAATTTCCCCGGCCTTGTATTCGCTGTCACCGGAGTTGACGATCTGCACGAAGTCGATCACGCGGCCGCCCTTGACCTTGCGGTAGGGCGACTCGATGAAGCCGAATTCGTTGATGCGCGCGTAGCACGAAAGCGAGCTGATCAAACCGATATTCGGCCCTTCCGGCGTCTCAATGGGGCAGATGCGTCCGTAGTGCGTGGGATGAACGTCGCGGACTTCGAATCCCGCGCGTTCGCGGGAAAGACCGCCCGGCCCAAGGGCCGAAAGACGGCGCTTGTGCGTGATTTCGCTCAGCGGGTTGGTCTGATCCATGAACTGCGAGAGCTGCGAACTGCCGAAGAACTCGCGAATGGCAGCCATGACCGGCTTGGCGTTGACCAGATCATGCGGCATGGCCGTGGACATTTCCTGGTACACGGACATCTTTTCCTTGATGGCGCGCTCCATGCGCACCAAGCCGATGCGGAACTGGTTTTCCAGCAGCTCACCGACCGCGCGGACGCGGCGGTTGCCAAGGTGATCGATGTCGTCCACCGTGCCGATGTTGCGGCGCAGCTTGAGCAGGTATTTGATGGCGGCAACGAAGTCCCCCGGATCGAGCGTGCGCTTATCGAGCGGAGTCTCAAGACCCAGCTTGATGTTGAACTTCAGGCGGCCCACTTTGCTGAAGTCGTACTTGCGCGCGTCGAAGAACATGCCGTTGAAGAGCGCCGTGGCGGTTTCCAGAGTCGGAGGATCGCCGGGACGCAGCTTGCGGTAGATTTCGATCAGCGCTTCTTTGGGTGAATGGATCGTGTCCTTTTCGAGCGTGCGGGCAACGATGATGCCCACGTCGTCGCGATCCGGGAAGCAAATGTCCACTTCGGTGATGCCGGCTTCGGCGATGGAAGCCCACATTTCCGGCAGTCAGCGGCTTGTTGGCTTCGAGCAGCACTTCGCCGGTCTGGCGATTCACCAGCTCGCCGACGGTGACGGCGCCTTCGAGGTCCACCACGCCGACTTCCACTTGATTCACCTTGGCCTTGACGAGATCCTTGTACAAGGCTTCCGTGATGCGCTTGTGCGCTCCGACCAACACTTCGTCGGACTTGGGCGTTTTCACTTCGCGCGAAAGCTTGCGGTCGATCAAGCCTTCGGAGGTGTTCCAGAAAAGATCGCCGCCGCGCAGCGTGACGCGCTCGACCTGATAGAAGGTGCGCAGGATGTCTTCATTCGACTTCATTCCCAGGGCGCGCAGGAAGATAGAGCCCAGGAACTTGCGCTTGCGGTCGATGCGCACGTATAGAATATTTTTCGTATCGTACTCGAACTCAACCCACGAGCCGCGATAGGGAATGATCTTCCCGAGGAAATACGACGGTTGTTGGCGCTCTCAAAGAACACGCCGGGCGAGCGATGCAACTGGCTAACGATGACGCGCTCGGTGCCGTTGATGATGAACGTACCGTTCTCGGTCATCAGCGGAATATCGCCGAAGAAAACTTCCTGTTCCTTGATGTCGCGAATGGACTTCGCGCCGGTATCCGGATCCTTGTCGTAAATGGTGAGGCGGATGGTGACCTTGAGCGGCGCGGAGTAGGTCATGCCGCGCTCCTGGCACTCGTTCACGTCATACTTGAGCTGCAGGGTCACGGGGTCGCCGCACTTGTTGCAGAACGTGGGCGTGTTCTTATTGAACGCTCCGCACTTCGCGCAAATCACGTCGCCGGTCTTGTACGGATTGGTAACCACCGAAGCGCCGCAATTGCGGCAGGTGGCGCGCAGGTGGTGAAGGCCCCGCAAATGGCCGCACTTGCACTCCCAGTTGCCGATGGCGTAGTCGACGAAATCCAACTGCGAAAGCCCGCGGAAGTCCTGGATCGGGAAAACCGAGGTAAAAACGGACTGCAGGCCCCCGTCCTCGCGCTCACTCGGCAGTTGATCCATCTGCAGGAAGCGCTGATAGGACTTCTTCTGCACGTCGATCAGGTTGGGAATCTGGACCGTGGTCTTAATTTTGGCGAAGTCCAGGCGTTCCCGTTCGCGAAGGACGCGAATACCGTTGCGATGAGTCATTGACAATCCCCTTTTGGAGGCGCCGAAAGCGGTTGCGGGCAGACACCCCGACAACCGGTCCGGGAAGGACGTTCTTCGAATGCTGTATTAGTAAGGAGCACGCGCGTACGCGGATTCCTTTGCAGCCGCGGCGCAAGCGCCGGACGAGCTGCACGAAACACTACTTGATTTCGACCTTGGCTCCGGCCTCTTCGAACTTCTTCTTGATGGTAGCGGCCTCGTCCTTGTTGATGCCCTCTTTGACGGTCTTGGGGGCGCCATCGACGAGATCCTTCGCTTCCTTCAAACCGAGGCTGGTTACTTCGCGCACGGCCTTAATCACGTTGATCTTATTGGCGCCGACTTCGGTGAGAACGACGGCAAACTCCGTCTTCTCTTCCGCCGCCCCCGCCGCGCCCGCTCCGGCCGCTCCTGCAACCATCACAGGGGCCGCTGCGGCAGCCGACACACCGAAAGCTTCTTCCATCTTCTTCACTAGATCGGAAGCCTCGAGTAGTGTCAGGCCCTTTATTTCTTCCAGGATTGCTTCTACTTTAGCCATTGGCGTTTCCTATCCTCCTCGAAAATGAAAACCAGAATTACGAACAAACTTAGAACGAACCAAAACCCTTTAAGACTGTGACGCTTCAGGTGCCGCTGATACCGCTTCAGAGGCAGCTGGCGCCGCTTCAGGCGTGGGCGCTGGAGCCGGAGCTTCGGAGCCCGAACCGAACTTGCCGGCCTTGACCGCTTCGCTGGTGACCACCGCCAGATTCCGCGGCAGAGCGGCGAGCGCCGTAGCAATGCGTTGCGCCGGCGCATTCAGCAGGAACATGACCTTGCTGATCAATTCTTCCTTGCTGGGAAGAGACGCGAGCTGGCCGATCTCCTGGATGGAGATAACGCGCCCCTCGACCCATCCGGCGCGGAACTGAAACGCCGGAACGTCCTTGGCAACCTTGGTAAGAATCTTCGCCAGCGCCACCGGATCGGTCTTGGTGTAGGCGATGGAGTTGGTGCCCTTCAGATTCTTGAGCAGCCCTTCGGCTGGGGTGCCGGCCGCGGCGCGCTCCGCCACGGTATTCTTCACCACTTGGTAGTGGCCGCCGGCGGCCTCAACCGACCGGCGAAGCTGGGTATCCTGCTCGACGGTGATGCCCTGAAACGTCGAGAGAACCACGGTCGAGACCGTCGCCAGCTCTGCGCGAAGCTCCTCGGCCTGCGTCTTCTTCTCGGCTTTCTTCTTCATGCCCAAACTCTCCCGTCTGCGACTTCCGTCGGAACTCTTACGCTGCGACCGCTATATCGGCCTCGGCGTGGTCAATCAGGATTCCCGGGCCCATGGTCGACGTCAGCGTGATCTTCTTGATGTACTTGCCCTTGGCCGAGGCGGGCTTGGCTCTTGAGATAGCGTTCAGCAGCGCCATGCGCATTCTCCGCCAGATTCTTCGCCGGAAAACTGATCTTGCCGATTGGAGAATGGATGAGCCCGGTCTTGTCCAGGCGGAACTCGACTTTGCCGGCCTTGATTTCATTCACGGCCTTCGCGACGTCAAATGTGACCGTGCCGGTCTTCGGATTGGGCATCAGGCCGCGGGGCCCAAGCACTTTGCCGAGACGGCCGGCGGACTTCATCATGTCCGGGCGTGGCGATCACCGCTTCGTAATCGGTCCAGCCCTCGGTGATTTTCTGCACCATGTCTTCGCCGCCCACGAAATCAGCGCCGGCTTCCTGCGCCTCGCGAACCTTATCGCCGCTGGCGATCACCAACACGCGCTTGGATTTGCCCAAGCCGTGCGGCAACACGACCGTGCCGCGCACCATCTGATCTGACTGCTTGGGATCGACGCCCAGATTCAGCACCAGCTCGACGGTTTCGTCAAACTTCACGAAGTGCGCCTTGCGAAGCAGCTCGGCGGCCTCTTCCAGCTTGTACGGCCGCGCCTCCACGAGCTTGCGGGCACGGTCGATATTCTTTCCCCCGATTTTTGCGCTGCGACCCATAACGCTCCCTGCCCCCTTAGTCCGTAACTTCGATGCCCATATTGCGGGCCGTGCCGAGGATCGAGCGCACCGCTGAATCGAGCTTCAGCGTGTTCAGATCCGGCAATTTCATTTTGGCGATGTCTTCGACCTGCTTACGGGTGACCTTGGCCACCTTGTTGCGGTTCGGCTCGGGCGACCCCTTCACGATGCCCGCGGCGCGCTTCAAAAGCTCGGAAGCCGGCGGCGTCTTCAGAATGAAGGTGAACGTGCGATCGCTATAAATGGTGACCAGCACGGGAATGATCATCCCGTCCGGCTCCTTGGAAGTCTTGGCGTTGAACTGCTTGCAGAAGTCCATGATGTTCACGCCGTGCGGCCCGAGCGCGGTGCCCACGGGCGGCGCCGGAGTCGCCTTGGTAGCCGGCAACTGCAATTTCACCGTTGATTGAATCTTCTTCGCCATGTCCGATGTCCTCTGCTAAAAAAGCGACCAACCGATTCCCCGCTCCGCCACGAAGACCGCTCTAAGCGACCCGCTCCACTTGCGCGAAATCGAGTTCCACTGGCGTCGAGCGGCCAAAAATCGAAACCGAAACCTTCAAGGTGCTGCGGTCGGAATTCACTTCTTCGACCACGCCCGTAAAATTCGCGAACGGCCCTTCGCCGATTCGCACCTTCTCGCCACGCTCAAAGGAAAGCTTGGGCCGCGGCTTTTCCGCCGTGGTGGTCGCGCGGTTCAAAATGTTTTGCACTTCCTCTTCACTCAGCGGAGAGGGCATCTGTCCCGAGCCCACGAAACCGGTGACCTTCGGAGTCGAGCGCACCACGTGCCAGGTGTAGTCGTCCATGTCCATTTCCACCAGCACGTAGCCGGGGTAGCACATGCGCGGCGAAATCACTTTTTTGCCGCCACGGATTTCCACGACCGATTCGGTGGGAATGATCACCTGGCCGATCTTATCCGTCAGACCGAAGGCCTGAACGCGGCCCTCCAGGCTCTCCTTCACCTTTTTCTCGAAGCCCGAGTAGGTGTGGACGATGTACCACTGCTTGGCCATACCGCTGCCTTCTGTTCGTTCTTCAGTTTCCGACATAGTGAAAGAGCCATTGCCTCGCGCTGGTGAGCAGCGTATCCGTCAACAAAAAGTAGGTGGCGAAAAAAGCCACGGTCACGATGACCACGATGGTCGTGGACCATACATCGGCGCGCGACGGCCAGTTGACCTTTTTCATTTCCACGCGCACGTCGTGTAGGAAGCTTTGCAGGCGCTTGGGGTAGGCTCCCAGCTTGCCCACGGGCTCGATCAGCGAAAAACCGCTGACGGACTCCGAGTGCGCCTCTTCTTCTCGATTCCTTCGTATCGCGTCGGCCATGCTGCTCGATCCAATCTGCTGGCGCTTAACCCGCCAAACTGCCCGTCGGCGCTTACCGCGCCCGTCCACTTATCGGCGCTTACCGCGCCACCATCCAGAGACTGGCAGGGGAGGAGGGATTCGAACCCCCACTCTCGGTTTTGGAGACCGATGGTCTACCGTTGAACCTACTCCCCTAAATTCCCCGGCTGCTTCCATCCGATACCCAATTAGATGCCAGTGCGATTCTTCGCGCTTACTTCACTTCCTTGTGCGCGGTGTGCTTCCGGCACGTGTTGCAGAACTTCTGCGTTTCCAAGCGGTCCGGATGCTTTTTCCGATTCTTGGTCATGGTGTAGTTGCGATTTTTGCAATCGTTGCACTGCATCGTGATGATTTCTCGCATGGTCGTTTACTCGATGATCTCAGCGACGGCGCCGGCGCCCACCGTGTGGCCGCCTTCGCGGATCGCGAATCGCAATCCCTTCTCAAGCGCTACCGGCGTGATCAGCGTGATTTCCATCGCAATGTTGTCTCCCGGCATCACCATCTCTACTCCGGTAGGCAGCTTCACGTCTCCCGTCACGTCGGTCGTTCGGAAGTAGAACTGCGGCCGGTAGCCCGTGAAAAACGGTGTGTGCCGCCCGCCCTCTTCCTTCGTCAATACGTACGCTTCGGCCTTGAACTTCGTGTGCGGAGTGATCGATCCAGGCTTCGCCAGCACCTGCCCGCGCTCGACTTCGTCCTTTTCCGTGCCGCGCAAGAGCAACCCGACGTTGTCGCCCGCCATTCCTTCGTCCAGCAGCTTGCGGAACATCTCGATGCCCGTCACCGTCTTCTTCATCGTCGGACGGAAGCCTACAATTTCGATTTCCTCGCCGACCTTGACCTTGCCGCGCTCGATTCGGCCCGTCACCACCGTCCCGCGGCCCGAGATCGAGAAAATATCCTCAATCGGCATCGCGAACGGTTTGTCCACTTCCCGCGGCGGCAGCGGTATGTGCTTGTCGACCGCTTCCATCAACTCCAAGATCGACTTCTCCCACTTCTCGTCGCCTTCCAGAGCCTTCAGCGCCGAGCCCTTCACCACCGGGATCGTGTCGCCAGGGAATTGATAGGTCTTCAGAAGCTCGCGTACCTCAAGTTCGACCAGTTCCAAGAGCTCAGGATCTTCCACCACATCGCACTTGTTCAGGAACACCACGATCGCCGGCACGCCTACCTGCCGCGCAAGAAGAATATGCTCGCGCGTTTGCGGCATCGGGCCGTCCGTCGCTGCCACCACCAGAATCGCGCCGTCCATCTGCGCCGCTCCCGTGATCATGTTCTTCACGTAGTCCGCGTGGCCCGGGCAATCGATGTGCGCGTAGTGACGGTTCGGCGTCTCATACTCCACGTGCGACACCGCAATCGTAATTCCGCGCTCCCGCTCTTCCGGCGCGTTGTCGATCGAATCGAACGCGCGGAACGATACCTTCGGATTGTTCTTCGACAACACCTTGGTGATGGCCGCCGTTAACGTCGTCTTGCCGTGGTCGATGTGCCCAATCGTCCCCACGTTCAAGTGCGGCTTACTTCGTTCGAATTTCTCCTTCGCCATGTCTTATCACCCTCGCGTGAGCATTCTTTCCAGCTTCTTCGCGGTCTAACAAAAGCCCAAACGTGCAACTCAGCTACGCTTGCCCAACCTGGAGCGGGGGACGGGGCTCGAACCCGCGACCATCTGCTTGGAAGGCAGAGACTCTACCACTGAGTTACCCCCGCTCGTTCCGAATCCGCCTCGCCCTACTCGAACTCAAACTGGAGCCTGGGACCGGGATTGAACCGGTGACCTCGTCCTTACCAAGGACGCGCTCTACCAACTGAGCTACCCAGGCTCGAACCCGCCTGGCCACCGATTGCCGGCCGCGCTACGAAGCGCGGCGCCCGGGCCGGCTCACTTCCCCAACGTTCCCGCGACTTCAATGTCCCGACCACTTCGAAACCCGCAGGCCGTCAGTAGACTGGTGGACGGGGGAGGATTCGAACCTCCGTAGCCCGCAAGGAGCGGCAGATTTACAGTCTGCTGGTTTTAGCCACTCACCCACCCGTCCCGCAAAAAAACTCGAAGCACTAAACTTCGCGACGGCCAGACGCGGCCGGGGCATGCCACTGCCGTCCCGCAAATCCTTCAATTTTGAGCCGGACCTTTGTATGAGGCGTTTCGCAATGCAGAAAAGGCTCGTGTCTAGAGACACCAGCCCTGTTCGCTTCTGTCGCGAGGAAACCGTCCGCATCCTTGCCCGAAATTCCCAGTCGCTCAAACTCAGCTGGCGGAGGGATTTGAACCCCCGACCCTCTGATTACAAATCAGATGCTCTACCAACTGAGCTACGCCAGCCCTGCCAAACCCAGTGAAGTTATCATAGCGGCATCCAAATTGCAAGCAGGCCTCCCAGGCCCCCAGCAATGGGATTGCCACCGTACCAGTTTGACGCCAGCTTCCGTTTTATGGATGCCCTATTGTACATCGGGTTTGGCAAATTCGCTATCCTCTAGATCCACGTTGTGGTGAAACTCCCCAAAATGAATGGTGAAAGGGGCCTCGCCACCGGTTTGGACAACGGTGAAGGGTAGCTTTACTCCGTCCACATCTCGGTAATCCTGCAGATCCTGCTGAAAAGTGGTTACCTCTGCTCCATTGTGGCGGCGGGCGATAGCACGGACGATCAGCCCCGACTCTACATCGAAATAGATCTTCTCTACGCTGCCGTCCGCGCTCGCTGCCTCAACCACGTAGGCCATCTGCCCGTCGATTTCTTCTTGCCCGCTGACAACGAGTTTGGAATACAGCTTCTTCATATTGATGGGGCGATAGAAATCCGCGTCGCGCGCCGCTTCGGAAAGCTCGTCTCCCGATTTTGTTTTCACGCCATCCTGCGGATCGTCGGACCACGCGACTTGTCCATCGAAGCCCTGGCGGAACACCGCGCCCTCTAAGATCACCACCTGCAGCACTCGATTGGGCGCCTTCTCATGAATCATCACCGTGCCGGAAATGTGCACGGTCGGAAACTCGATGTTGCCGAGCGACGTGCGCGAGTGAATGCCTTGCCAAACCGCGCGTCCGCCGATGGCCTCCACGTAGCGGTCGATAATCTGCTCACCGGTGGGCGTGGCATGCGCGCTGGAAGGCGAGGGCGATTGGGAATGCGCTGCGAAAGCAAAGACCAGCACTAAGCCGGCTGAGGCTATCCACCTTTTCGACCGGGGCATTATCATCGGCATCAAGGACGGTTACCTTCGCTAGTAGGACTCACGCGCGCGCCCCTGGGTTGCAAACGGCAGACTGCGACGAAAGGCCACGGATAGAATTCGTTTTCTCAAGCTACAAATCTCCCCGGCAGATTACACTGCTACAAGTATAAGCGGTATCGCAGAGGAAGATGCCAATCTCGCGTGCACAAAGAGTTTTGCTGGCCATCGCCGTCCTGGTTTGCGCCGCGGCGGCCGTGGCGGCGGTGTACCTCTATCGTTCGCGCTACTCTGCATCGGTAGGCGCGCCGCTACCCGCCCTGGTGACTGAACTGCCGGCCGGGGCGCCGGCGGTGGCCTATATAGATGTAGTCGCGCTACGGGGACTGAAGGATTCGCCGCTTGCGAGCTTGTTGGGCTTGGCCACATCCGGGCCAGACGAAGACCGCGAATACCAGGAGTTCGTCCGCAACACCGGATTTGATTACTCGCGGGATCTCGACCGGGCAGCCCTAGCCTACTGGCCCGCAAAGGAACAACCGAAAACCAAATCACCGGCCAGCGCGCAAAATCAGAACAATGAAATCCTAGCCATTGCTGACGGCCGTTTCGACCAGGCGAAGATCAAGGCCTACGCTTTGCGATCCGGCACGGTGGCTACGCGCGGCAAGCATTCCTTGTATGAAGTGCCCGGCGACCCGCCTGTGACCTTCGAGTTTCTTTCCTCCACGCGAGTGGCTCTGGCGAGCGGCTCGAACGCGGAAGCCCACGTCCTCGCAACAGATTCGCCAGGGCTCGATCCTGTGGTCCAAACGCTTGTGAATCATGTGGGCGGCGTTCCGTTCTTCGCTGTTGCGCGCGCTGACGCGCTTCCGGAAGCAGTCTACGCCAGCATCGGTCAATCCTCGCAAATCGGAGGCCTAGCCAAAAGCATCCAAGGAGTCACGCTGGCGGGCAGGCCCGACGCGGCAAATCTGGAGCTGGCTCTCGATGCTCGATGCGATTCGATGGCCAGCGCGCTGCAAATCTCCGCCCTGCTCGGCGGGTTTCGCGTCTTCGGCTCGCTGGCAATGAGCGACCCCAAGACGAAAAGCCAGATGACCAAAGAGCAAGCGGCTCTTCTGTCGGCGCTGCTCGCGCAAGTGCAAATTCGGCAGCAGGAAAATTGGGTGCGCATTACATTGGAAGTCACGCCGCAGATGCTTGCGACTGCGGCTCAGCATTGAAAAACGCAGTGAATAGTCGTGAGGGGAGAATGCAGCAGAAATCGGAAGCGCCGCAACCTTTGTATCTCGAAGACCTGTACGTAGGCCAACGCTTCACGTCCGCCGGCCAAGTGATCGACGAGAAGCAGATCAAGGCCTTTGCAACGGAGTTCGATCCGCAGCCCTTCCACCTTGACGAAGCGGCTGCCGAGGCGAGCATCTTCCGCGGACTCGCGGCTAGCGGCTGGCACACGGCGGCGGTGACCATGCGCCTTTTGGTGACCGGAGGATTGCCACTCGCAGCCGGCATCATAGGCTTCGGCGGCGAACTCGCGTGGACCAAGCCGGTGCGTCCCGGGGATACGCTGCACGTCGAAAGCGAAATTGTCGAAATCGTGCCGTCCAACTCGAAGCCCAACCAAGCCGTCGTTCACGTGCGCAACAATACCCTCAATCAACACGGCGAGGCGGTGCAGGTGCTGACCGCGAAGCTCCTAGCCTTCAGGCGCCCATCCGCGTGATAATGGCGCCTCCGTGTGAGCGATTTAACCTTTTCGATCGTCTAAGAGCAGATCTCGTAGCGTAGGAGGACCAAACGATGAGCGGAGTTCGGGTTTTGGTTGGCACGCACAAGGGCGCATTCGTTTTGACCGCGGACGGCAAGCGCGAAAATTGGGACGTGAGCGGCCCACACTTTGCGGGCTGGGAGATCTACCACCTTAAAGGATCACCCACCGATCCGAATCGGCTATATGCGTCGCAGACTAGCGGCTGGTTCGGGCAGATCATCCAGCGCTCGAGCGATGGCGGCAAAACTTGGGAGATACCCGGAGGTGAAGCGATGCCAACACCGGGTAGTATGCCGGCCGGCCAGAGCAATAAGTTCGCGTATGACACTTCTGATGCGACCGGCAAGCCCCTTACCACGCATCAGTGGTATGACGGCACGCAGCACCCCTGGGAGTTCAAGCGCGTCTGGCATCTGGAGCCCTCACTCACTGACCCCGACACCGTCTACGCGGGAGTGGAAGACGCCGCGCTGTTTCGCACCACAGACGGCGGCAAATCCTGGCACGAACTGGCTGGATTGCGTGGCCACGGCACGGGACCCAAGTGGCAGCCGGGCGCAGGCGGGTTAGGCCTGCATACAATCATTCTTGATCCGAGCAATCCTCAGCGAATATTCATCGCCATCTCGGCTGCAGGCGCATTTCGCACCGACGACGGCGGCGAGACCTGGCGGCCGATCAACCAGGGATTGCGCTCGCCGTACATCCCCGACCCGAATGCCGAAATCGGCCACTGCGTTCACCATATGGCGATGCACGGCGCGCGCCCGGGCGTCCTCTTCATGCAAAAACACTGGGATGTGATGCGCAGCGACAACGCCGGAGACCTGTGGCAGGAAGTCAGCGGTAACTTGCCCACTGACTTCGGGTTCGCTATCGACGTTCATGCGCACGAGCCGGAGACCGTCTACGTCGTGCCTATCAAAAGCGACTCCGAACACTTCCCTATCGACGGACAGCTGCGCGTCTACCGCAGCCGCACGGGCGGCAATGAGTGGGAACCGCTCACCAAGGGCCTGCCGCAAAACAACTGCTACGTGAACGTACTTCGCGACGCCATGGCCGTCGATTCGCTCGATTCTTGCGGCGTCTATTTCGGCACTACCGGCGGCCAGGTATATTGTTCGGCCGACGCGGGAAACAACTGGGCGCCGATTGTTCGCGACCTCCCCGCCGTGCTATCTGTTGAAGTACAGACGTTGCCATGATTCAAGTTGTACTTCCGGCGCATCTGCGGACGCTGGCGCGAGTCGATAGCGACGTCGAGCTTGATGTCCAGGGACAAGTGACGCTGCGCGCGGTACTCGACGCGCTCGAAGCTCGCTATCCCATGCTGCGCGGGACCATCCGCGACCACGTGACTCAGGAGCGGCGCCCTTTCCTGCGCTTTTTCGTGTGCCAAGAGGATTGGTCCCATGAATCGCCGGACGCTCCGCTGCCCTCTCCCGTCGCAACCGGGAAGGAACCTTTCCTAATCGTGGGAGCCATCGCCGGCGGCTAGCGCCTGGATGTTGCCTAGTCTCTGTTGCCGAAGTGTGCAGAGTTGAACAGTCGCGGCGCGGCCAACCGTTCTATGTTGTTGCGGCTTGTAGGAGAGTGCCGTGCTAATCCAAGAAATGACTCAGGAAGCGCGCATGGAGCTGGTGGCGCGTGCGCATCTCGGCAGACTGGGCTGCGCCAGGGCGAATCAGCCTTACGTAGTGCCGTGCTATTTCGCGTACAGCGATAATTGCCTCTATAGCTTTACGACAGTAGGACAAAAGATTGACTGGATGCGCGCCAACCCGCTGGTCTGCGTCGAAGTAGACGAGGTCGTGAGCCTCGAGGACTGGGAAAGCGTGATCGTCTTCGGCCGTTACGAAGAGCTGCCTGATACTCCCGAATACCGGTCCGCTCGTGGGATCGCTCACAATGTACTGCAGCGGAAGGGTCTGTGGTGGGAGCCCGGTTACGTGAAAACGATTTTGCGCGGCGCCCAGCGCCCGCTAGAGCCGATCTTCTATCGCATTCACATCACCGAGACGACCGGCCACCGCGCAACAGCCTGAATCTCAAAACTAGGAGGCAATTTATGCCCTACGATTCGCACCAAAGAGCCGCTGAATTCCACGAACAAGCCGCACACGCGCACCGCGTCGCCGCGGCAAGCCACGGCCAAGGAGACCACAAGAAGGCGTACGAAGCTTCCCACGAAGCCATGGAGCACGCGGCCAAGGCTTACCAGGCTTCGCAGGAAGCACATCGGAAATCGGAAACCTCCGCCGGCACAAAAGAGTAAGCCCCGCCCCGAGGCTACCAGGGATCTTCGAAGCGAGACTCCGGAAAAAAGCGTGCCCCCATTGTCCGCGCGTCCCAGCCGTGCTATCTGTAGCTGCCTGAGGGGGAGCTGAATGCGGACAAGTTCCCAAAAAGCATACGTGGCGGCAAGCGATCAGTTGGCTGAGGGCGGTCGTCTGGTAGTCGACGTTGGCGACACGACGATTGGGATCTTCCGCGTCAAGGGTAAGGTCTACGCCTACGAAAACCGTTGTGCTCATCAGGGCGGTCCCGTGTGCCAGGGAAAGATCATTCCGCGCGTAACCGAGGTCATCGAGCAAGGCGGCGAGAGCCGCGGCCTCGCTTTCGACGAATCGTGCTTGCACATTGTGTGCCCGTGGCACGGCTTCGAGTACAACATCGAGACGGGCGTGCATCCCGGTCGACCAGAGACGCGATTGATTCGAGTGCGGGTCGAAGAAGAAAAGGATGGCATCTATGTCACCGTCTGAGGAAGACACCCGATTTTCGAAACTGGTGCAAGAACTGCGGGAATATGTCGACGTAGCGATACGCGATGGCAGCCTATCGCATGTGGCGCAGCGAGACGTGACGACGCTTGTCAGCCAGGCTGTGAAACTTTATGCCGCCGTCGCCGAAGAGGCTGAATGCCAGGCCGCGGCTGTCGATGAGACGATTTCCGCGACGGAGGCGGTGGTGGTGGCCTGCGCCCTGATGCGCGCACACCGGCTGAATCCGTTCGATCTGGCAATCTGGTCTTCGCGCTCGGCGACCGGTGGAAATACGCAAATCTGAGTGGCTCGGCTTTTGAGGAAGGACGAGAGATGAGCACCGCCGATTCCGTAAACGAAGCAGTTCGGGCGCGCAAGCACGGCGTGCAGCAGATCACGACCCACACCGATTCCCGCGAAATCCTTGCCAACGCGCGGCGCGATATCGACCGCTACCACCTGCGCGACTATTTCATTGTCGACGTCGACGCGCATCATGTCGAGTTCGACTCCTGGAGCGAAATACTGGATCACCTCCAGAACCCTGTCCTGCGCCACAACGCCAAGGCCATGGCCGAGAATTGGCCGCGCGCCAAGGAACTGGCATTCAGCAACCATGTCGCGGGCCTGACGTTTCAGGATGTTTTTGGCCGGATTCCTCACCAGGCCGCGCTGGCCGAGGATGTCGAAAAAGCGCCGAACATCGGGACATTACACTCGTTCGCCGCGCCATGGATTCCATGGGAATCCAAATACAGGTGGTATTCCCTCAGCCGATGTTGGAGGTGGGTTTGCATCCGGAGCCGGATATCGCGACGGCGCTGACCTTTGCTTACAATCGATGGTTCACAAAAACGATTCTGCCCGGCGAGAAGCGCCTGAAAGCGCTGCTGTCCCTGCCGTTCAACGATCCTCAGGCGAGCCTTGAGATGGTCCGCGAATTTTCCGGAACTCCCGGCGTGATCGGGTTCATGGTTACGAGTCAGCGTCGCGCTTCCGTCCACAGGAACGCCTACATGAAGCTCTATAAGGAACTCGAGGAGCGCAACCTGCCGCTCGCGTTTCACGCCGGCCCCACTTGGGGCGATTCGATGACTTCGACCATGAATCGCTTCCTCGCGGTTCACTCCATGTCTTTCGTTACTTGCAACATGACGCACATGACCAACTGGATCGTGAACGGTCTGCCCGAGCGTTTTCCGAAACTCAAAATCATCTGGGTGGAAAGCGGGCTCGCGTGGGTACCGTTCATGATGCAGCGCCTCGATCATGAATACCTGATGCGCCAGTCCGATGCGCCGCTCTTAAAACGGCTCCCTAGCGAATACATGCGGGAGATGTACTACACGTCCCAGCCGCTCGAAGCCACGAATATGGAGCTTCTCGCAGCCACGTTTAAGGCCGTGCACGCGGATACCCAGCTACTGTATTCCTCCGATTGGCCTCATTGGGACTTCGACGTCCCGGCGCGAATTGTCACCCTGCCTTTTCTGAGCGAGCAGGCCAAGCGCAACATTCTTGGCGAAAACGCCCGCCGCGTATTCCGTCTGTAGCAGCAGGACAACACTCTATCTGCACAGGCTTGACCCGCCTCGTCGCCGATCCAGCCGCAAGCAATCCCTCCGACAGCTCCGAAATCTGCAAATAGGATTTGAAAGTGTCCCAATGTGAACAGTTATATCTCCTCGCTGCCTCTATGATTCATTCGCGATAGAAAACCAGGGGGCTCACGATGATTAAACGCAGCACAAAAGACAAAGCAAAGGGCACCTTCCACGAATGGAAGGGCACGATCAAGAGCAAAGCAGGAAAAGTGACCAACAACGCAGGCTTGGAAGCCAAGGGCATCGTTGAAAAGACGGCCGGGAAGATCCAAAAGAAAATCGGAGAGTTGGAACAAACCATCGAAAAGCCGTGAAGCGGGGAACGGCTTCGCGCAAGCGAGCTACGAAAGCCCCTAAATAGGGGATGTAACTTGGGAAATGGAATCGATTGAGAACCGGAGGCAGGTCATGAATTTCTTTTCAGACTTAAGCACGACGCAGATAGCAGTAGGCATCGCGATGGCCGTGATTGTGGTTGTAGCGTGTATAGGCATTTTCCTTTCTATTCGTAAACGCAAAACCGAAAGACTGCGCAATCAGTTTGGCGGCGCCGAATATACCCGCGCGGTAAAAGAAGGCGGGAGCCGGCGTCAAGCGGAAGCCGCGCTCGACGAGCGCGCGGAACGAGTGGAAGCCCTGCACATTCGGCCCCTCGCATCTGCCGATCGCGCGCGTTTTGTCGACGAATGGGCGCGAATCCAGGCGCGTTTCGTCGATGGCCCGGGAAGCGCCGTAACGGATGCCGACCGCCTCTTGGGCGACGTGATGTCCACGCGCGGCTATCCGGTGAGCGACTTCGAGCAGCGCGCGGCGGATATCTCCGTCGATCATCCGATGGTTCTCGAGAATTATCGTGCCGCCCACCAAAGCGCGCTCCGTCAAACGCGTGGCCAGGCCAGCACCGAAGATCTGCGCCAAGCCATGATTCACTACCGGACGCTCTTTGACGAGCTGGTTGCTGAGCCTGTGGTGGTGCGCCCACAAGGACGCACAGCCTCGGCCTAATCGCAAAGTGTTCGGTTGTGTACAGAAACGTTTTTCACCCGCGTGCAAGATAAGAGTTGGATCGCCACCCGCTGTCAACAAAAGGTCAGGAGAGAGAAATGACCGAGACAACCCAGAAGTGCGCGCACCCCATTTGCTCGTGCCAGACGACATCGAAGTACTGCAGCACTCAGTGCGAGGCTATGGAAAAGACGCCGGACATCGACTGTACGTGCGGTCATCCCGGATGCAAGGGCAGAACGTCCTAGGCAGCGCTGCATCACCCCTCGAGATTCAGAATTTAGTCACCATAAGGAGAAACATGAAGAACTTCGGATTGTCCGTAACTATGCTCACGCTTTTCGCCGCCGGGTCGTTCGCGGGATGCTCGTCAACCGCCGCAAAGTCGCCCGATGTTTCCGACAGCATTCGCAAATCTCTCGATCAAGCAGGCTTTAAGGACGTATCCGTCAGCCAGGATCGCGACAAGGGCGTCGTGACTCTGGGCGGACAAGTGGCCAGTGATGGCGACAAGTCCCAAGCCGAGACGCTCGCAAAGTCCTATGCAGGCTCGCAGGTTGTAGCCGATCAGATTGCTGTGATTCCCCCGGGCGTAGAAAAGGAAGCAAAGGCGGTGAACTCGGACTTGGACGACGGCATTGAAAAGAATCTGGACGCAGCGCTGATTCAGAACAACCTGCACAAGAACGTGAAGTACGCGGTGAAGAGCGGCGTCGTTACGTTGACCGGTGAGGTCAACTCAGACGGTAAACGCGCGCGCGCCGCAGCCGTCGCGACCGCGGTGCCAAACGTTCAGCAGGTCGTGAATGATCTGCAGGTCAAAGACCAGAAGGCCAGCTCGTCGCAATAGCTGCGGCGGGCTGGATCGATCAGAGGTAATGCCATGTCTTTCGGAATTTACGCTATCGGATTCGCAATCGTAATCGCCGGGTTGACCTATGCCGCGTATCTGGTGCATATGCCGGCTCACTGGATTGCGGCGGGCGCGGTCGTACTTCTGGGAATCGGGATTCTGACAGGTGTGAAGGCCACGCGCCAAAAAGATCCCGCGGGATAAGAAACTCCGAAAAGCCACAAAGACAGGCGCGTCAGACCAGAGGCGTCTGCTTCCCAAATACTCACCGTAAGGTTTCATCCAGCCAATCGAAGACGCGGAGGTCGCGCAGTCCGGTGCCCTTCGGCTCACAATGAAGGTCCGCTCCATCGCTTTCCGAGAAATGCACCAGTTTCTTGGGTGAGGACACAAGGTCGTAGAGTTGACGCGACTGTCCCGGCCAATAAGACTCGTTGGCCGGCTCGGTGATCAGCAATGGGCAGCGAATCTTCCCGGCGACACCGCTAAGGTTGTAGGTCATGGCGGCTTGGAAAGTATCGTAGTAAGAAGCGAAGCCATATGGCCTCATGCGGAAATCCAGATTGGCCTTCTTCGCCGGGTCCAATGTTTTCAACATGAAGCTATCGAACTCGGCCTTGCGTCCAGACTTCAATAATTCCAGCATCGGTTTAGGCAAACCTGCGGTCCAAGAGGTGGAGACGTCCACCACGCCCGGGTCGGCAATGGCTGCGGCGATTCTTGTTTCAAAAGCAACGGCCCGAGGAACCCAATATCCCCCTTGGCTTATTCCTTGAAGGGCAATTTTCTTTGGGTCTACTTCTTTTCTGGTCAGGGCATAGTCCACGACCGGCGATATCACTTTTTCCCAATCAGGCCGAAAGTGGAGGTTCTGCTTCCACAGGGCATATCCCTGGCCGGGCCCATCGAAGGTAAGACAGTCGTAGCCGCGCGCAACGGCTCCGGCGCCGCCCCATAGCCACATATCGAGCAGCGAGCCGTCACTTCCGTTGACCAGGATCAGCAACGGCCGTTTGCGTGAAGTGCCTCTGCCCCGAATGAAAAATCCGTGTAGTCCGGTATTTTCGTAAGGAATCGTAACGGGCTCGATGGGCGGGTCGAAAAGCGGCAGTGACTTCAGCCAACAATCGTAAAGAAGTTCCCATGTCGGCAGGAATCGGCTTGGATCTTTCGAGCCGTCCACGAAGTATGTGGCGCTGTCGTAAAAGTTCTGCGCCCAAAGGTATGCTTGTCTGGCACTCTCCTTGTGTCCATGGCTCAGCGATTCCTCCGCTTGCGAGCGAGCTTCATCCCCAGCTTGATGAAAAACCGTGTAGGCGCTCTCAAAATTGCCGTCTTCCACCTGCGTGGTCAGGTAGAGGACTTTGCCGACGTTTCCGCCGGAGTGATACGCCCGTCCAAGGCTGGTCAAAAAGATGATTTCGAATGTAGGGTTCTTGAAGAGGTACGGCGGGCGAGCACTGCCGGATGGTACGATGGGATGGTCGTCGGATTTCTGCGCCGCGAGTCCGGATCTCGCACTCATGCCGAGTAATGCGGCCGTCAACCCGATACCAAATTGTCGCCTGTCCGTTTGCATCAGTTACCTCCTGTTCGCGACGGACTAATATCCTAACAACGCATAACACCGATACGGAAACCCAGAGTGCAGGACGAAACCAACCGATGACATCGACAAGCAGAGTCGTATCAGTGGCGGGTGGCACAGGCGGACTGGGACACGCCGTGAGTTTGGCGTTCCTGAAGGAAGGCGCGCATGTGGTTGTCACTTATAGGAAGCCGGAGGAGTTCGAGGCGCTGAAGAACGCAGCGGGCGATGGCGGCTCTCTACTCGAGGGCTACAGCGTTGACGTCATCGACGAAGCGGAGGTAACCAAACTCGTCGAAGGAATTGTCGCGCGGCATGGGCGGCTCGATGCCATGGTGAATACCGTAGGCGGTTACGCGGGCGGCGTGAAATTGTGGGAGCTGGATACGAAGATCTTCGACCAGATGCTGGCGTTGAATCTGCGCTCGGGATACGCGCTCGCGCGCGCCGCGGCCAGGGTGATGCTCAAGCAAGGCAGCGGAGCCATCGTGAACGTGGCGGCCAAGGCTGCGTTCGATCACGGCGCCGGAGCCGCTGCTTACGCCGCATCAAAGGCTGCTGCGGTCGCCATGATCGATTCGCTTGCGGAAGACCTGAAGGGTACCGGAGTGCGTGCGAACTCGATTCTTCCCAGCATCATTGACACGGAAGCAAATCGAAAAGCCATGCCTAAAGCGGACTTTGCGAAGTGGCCCAAGCCGGAAGACATCGCGCGCGTCATCGTGTTTCTGTGCAGCGACGACGCAAAAGTCATTCGCGGCGCTGCCGTGCCGGTCTTCGGAAACGGCTGAAGCCTGAATCATCCCCAAATGGGTAGTGGGGCAGATTCCGGTAAGAACAGGAGTTGAGCACTTCTGTCGCGCGTTCCAATCCCGACCGTTACTTCGCTCGTCCCCCGCCTCCGGAGCCTCCAGCGCTTCCGGCGCTAAAACTGGCTCCGCCCCCGCTGCTACTTCCACCTCCGCTGTGGGACGTAGAGCCTCCGCCAGAACCGCCGCTATATCCGCCCCCACCTCCGCCATGAGATGTCGAACCGCCTCCATTTGAACCCCCGCTGCCGCCACCCCGGGGCGCAGATCCACCTCCGCTGCCGCCCGAGCGATTCCCTGACGACCTGCGCCCTTCCGAGAACGAAGCCGTATTTCCCTGATGCGTTGCATCCGAGGAGGGCCAGCCGTAAACGACCCCAGGCCCTGTGAAATTGCCTCGCGAATCCAAGCTCGCGTCGGCGATCGGCCGGTCGACTTTTCCGGCGACCTCGCCCCCGGATTCTAGAAAGCGTCCAGTCTTGTACTCGTACGTCATGGTCGCTTCATCGCCCATTAGGTGCGCACGAATTTCCGGCGGCTCCGCCTTGGCGACTTCAGGATAGGATGTGTCGCCAAGCTTTTTCGGCGGACTGCTGAGCAGCTCCACTCTCGCCTTGGCGTCGAAGCCCAGCCGATTCACTTGCTCGCCCACGTCCTTCGTGGTGACCGCGAACATCCCGTGTTTTAAATTTTTCGGCATTTTACCCTGTTGGTCGTTGGGATGTCGCGGAACGAATGCAATCTCGTTGCCGGCCTTCACCCAACGAACGGGGTGCTGGTGTCTCTTGCCTATAATGACTGCATAGTAGCGGCTGTTGCGGTAAATCCAGGCCGCGCGGTAGCAAAGTGTCGAATCCCACGGCTCGATCGGTTGCGATCGAGCTTCCTTGGAAAGCTCGGCGAATTCTTCCGGGGTTCTCGCCAGAACGCCCCTGGTGATCCATTCCGCGAACAGGCATTCACTTTCAAGATGACTAAAAGTGACAGTCTGTGGCGTGAACGGTTGCTGGCTGGATGCGGGCCCTCCTGGCAATGGCTGCTGCGTGGTTTGCGGCGGTCCCGCTGATTGGCGGGACGGCTCCCAACATGTTCCGTAAGGCGGGCAGGGAGAGAATGTTCCGCTCGCATACATTTCCGTCAATCCTGGGACGGGAGCGGGCAGACCCGAGGCCTTGAGTGCGGCCTTCATGACCGCGCTTCTTGCTTGGTAACGCGTGGACACCCATTGGTCCCAATTGTTTAGGGTTTCGGACTGCCACTCCGGCTCGTCAATCCGGATCGGCCAAGCGCCCTCAAGCACGGCGGTTTGCCCTTTCTTTAGGTGAATTTTCGCGCCATCGCTTGTGTAAAAATCCGAGCCGCCATCGGCTTGAGGCGTGAAGGCCATTCCGTTGAGGTAGCTATCGATGCGGTAGAAGATGGTCATCGGGTATTTGATTTGAAACAGACCACCAGAGAGGTCAATTGCAATAATTTCTTCCGGGAGAGGCGCGACGGCAGTCGTCAGCGTCCCGGAGACTAGTTCTAATCGCGTTTCTGGCACGCCGTCCTTCCAGTCCAGGTGTTTGAATAGCAGGAGGGAATTCTCAGCGAGATACACCATCCCGCCGTTCTCGAACTCAATTTCAGCGCGTCCCTTGCCCGTTGCCAGGGCAAAACCCTGTCCGATAGGCAAGTTCGCCTCCGCCTGCTCCCACGGCTCCTTCAAATCAGGATGTTTGCCGCGCCCTTGGTTGAAACGAACATCGCCTTGCACGTAACTGAGGCGGACAAGCTGGGGTTCAATTTGGGGAGCCGACGACGCAACCGCTGCCGGGGGAAGAATTACAGAAAATGTAAGGAAAAAACCCGCGGGGGCCCAGGAAGCCTTCATTGGAAACCTCCAGTCTAAGTTGTTCGGTTCTGCAATTTGTGACGTATGCAGGGCTCGCCGCGTTTCGTTGCGGAGGGATGTCCAGTTATCTCAATGATTAACAGCCAGTTGTTGTACTGAAGCCTTGGGGTCGGAGGTTCGTTTATTTCTCAGTCTAAAAATGTGCTTGACATATTCCTATATAGGAATGTATTCTCTGCCCATGCCACGAGCCACGACAACGTCGGACGCTTTCAACGCAGTAGCCGAGCCGCGCCGGAGAGACATACTCAACTATCTGGCGCTGCAGGAGCGGCCCGTTGGAGACATCGTGGCAGGCCTGGGCTTCGAACAGCCGTCCGTATCGAAGCACTTACGCGTTCTGCGCGACGTGGGTCTGGTTCACGTGCGCCGGGAGGGCCGCCATATGTTTTACCGCACGAATGCCGAAGCAATCCGGCCGCTGCACGAATGGAGCGGCACGTTCGAACGTTACTGGCGGCACCAACTGGCGAGCGTGAAGGAACGCGCGGAGCAAAAGGCCAGGGAAGCAGAGAAATCTCAGGAGTAAAAACTCAGCAAGAGAAGCTACATAAAGGAGACGCCATGGCATCTACAGCACCGGTAGCACAAAGCATTTCGGACTTAACACTCAAGATCGAAGAGGAAATTCTCGTCCACGCTTCTCTGGATCAGACCTTCGCGGCGCTGCTCGAACAGCTCGGCCCCGAAAACACCAACTATGACGGGAAGTCCATGTCAATGAAGATCGAGCCATGGCCGGGCGGAAGGATGTTCCGCGACCTCGGCGATAACAACGGTCACCTGTGGGGACACGTGCAGGCCATCAAGCGGCCTACGCTACTCGAGTTCTGCGGCCCGCTCATGATGTCGTCTCCTGTCTATTCAAATGTCCAGTACCGCCTGAGCGAAGTCGAGGGCGGCACTCTGATCAAGTTCCATCACCTGGCTCTTGGTTTTGTTACCGACGACCTGAAGGCGGGATTCGGCACGGGCTGGAAGACTATTCACGAGCGCGTTCGCAAGGCCGCGGAAAGCAAGCGTCTGCACTAATCGGGCGACCGCTACGATACGGGACAGCTTGTCGAACTGAAATGAACGTGAGACTGGATCGAAATCAACAGTAACGGCCGTCTTGAATGGCCGGAATTACGAAGGGAAAAGGAGAAAAGACATGATACCGATGTGTCAGGCGATGTTGGGCGAGATTCAACAGGAAGCTGCGACCACAAGGCGAGTGCTTGAGCGAATTCCCGACAACAAACTTGCATGGAAACCCCACCAGAAGTCGATGACCATCGGCCAGCTTGCGCTGCACATGGCCCAGGTGCCCGGCGGGATCGCAAAAATCTCGCTGCCGGACGAGTTCGACGCTTCACAGACAAGCTTTGCCGCCAAGCAGCCGGAAAGCCTGGGAGAAATCTTCGCGGCGCACGATGAAAGCGTCCGAGGCGCCGAAGACTACTTGAAGACACTCACCCAGGAGAAAGCGACGGCGACGTGGCGGCTGAAAATGGGAACGAAGGAAGTTTTCGCCATGCCGCGCGCCGCGCTGCTTCGCTCGCTCATGCTGAACCACTGGTACCACCACCGCGGGCAGCTTTCCGTCTATTTGAGATTGCTAGATGTTCCTGTGCCGTCGATTTACGGCCCAAGCGCGGATGAGAATCCGTTCGCTTAGTTTCCGCACCCGAACGTTGAGAAGGAACAGATGAAAGGAAAACGGCGGCTGCGGAATGTTTGGATCGCTAGCCGCCGAGGCAGGCTAAGGTCATGAGAATGAATTTCGGTGAAATACTCAAGATCGAGGATTTGGGCAAGCACTCTGCCGTGACGGTCATCCGCCTCGGAATTGTTCTGGCGGGAACCGTGAACGTCACGCCCGATCCCAAACGCGAGAACTTCTACGACGTGGAAGCAGGTTCATCCGTCTACTACATCTATGTGTCGCCTATCACCGGGAGAATCTCTCTGATCGCCGCTTTGAAGAATATGGCTCAACGAATGCCGCAGCCACGTGTCGCTGAGCCTATCCTGATTCCCGGCATTTGTGCTGCAGAGCATTGATGGCCGCGAGGAATTTTTTACTGTAGAGAGCCGGGCAGCATTGCTTCGAGTTTCGGAGCGCTCGGCGAGGCTATCATTCTCCACGCGAACAACGAACTGGCGATTGAGAGCGCGGCACAGATCATCATGGCGATCCGGAACGCGAATACAAAGGCTTGCTCGATGGAAACTCTGATAGCGGCTGCGGGTCCTGCATCCATTCCAACTGGGACCGTCAACGCAGCGAGCCTTATCTCATTGGAGCGAATATCCTGCATCGCAGCCGCTGGGATGGCCAGATCTTGCAGGCTGCGGTTCAGATGAAAGCTGAACGCGTTTACCATCAGGACTCCGAGAACGGCGATGGCAAGAAGTCCCGCGACCCGGGCGACGGCGTTGTTGATTCCAGAAGCCGTCCCGGCACGGCTCTGGTCCACTGCATTCATGACCACCGTGGTTAGAGGGGCAACGCTGATCGCTAGTCCCAGACCGAGCACCACAAATGCCGGGAAAAACATGCGCCAGTAGCTGCCACCCACCGAAGGCACCGCGAAGAGAAGAAAACCGGCCGCCGCGACGATCGGACCGATGATCAGAGGGCCTTTAGGTCCGTAGCGAGCGATAAGGCCGCCGGACCACCGCGAGAGCAGGAACAGAAGCAGGATGAGAGGAAGTGCCGCGGCACCCGTGGCCGTCGCCGAGTAGTGCTGCACCTGTATCAGATCCAACGGATAGAGGAAGAAGAAGATCCCCAGGGCGGCATAGAGGAAAAGCGTGAGCAAGTTGGCGCCGCTGAAATTGTGCGACCGGAAAAGATCCAACGGAACCATGGGAGAACCGGCGCGAGACTCGAGTACGAAGAACGCGAGCAAGCATAGGCTGCCAACCGTCAAACTCGCCCGAATTGTAGGATCGCTCCAGCCGAGACTCGCGGACTCAATAAATCCATAAGCCACGCCGCCCAAGCCTGCGGTGGCCGCGAGCGCACCTGCCCAATCAATCTTTCCGGCGGCGGCATTTCGACTTTCGGGAACCCGCCACAGCGAAAGGGTAATCACGGCGGCGGCCATGGGCAAATTGATGAAAAATGCCCACCGCCATCCAGCATGTTCAATCAGCCAGCCGCCGAGTACCGGCCCGAGAGCCGTCGTGATGGCCGTAAAGCCGGACCATGTCCCAATCGCCCGCCCGCGCTCGCTTTCGCTAAACGAGGCGCTGATGATGGATAAACTTCCCGGCACAAGAAACGCAGCGCCCAGGCCTTGGACGGCTCGTGCCGTCACAAGCTCGCGGATGTTGGAAGCCATCCCGCAAGCAGCGGAAGCGGCTGCGAACACGGTTACGCCGGCCAGAAACATCCGCCGGCGGCCAAACAGGTCCCCCATCGAGCCGCCAACCAGAATCAACGCGCCGAGAAATAGTCCGTAGGCCTCTACAACCCACTGCATGTCAATTACGGTGCCGCCGAGGCTCGTTTGCAGCACGGGCAACGCAACATTCACGACCGTGCTGTCGATAAACGCCATGCTGGATCCGAGTATTGCCGCCGCAAGTATCCACGGCGCGGCGCTGCTCGTGCACGGATTGGCAGCATGCACCGACTCGACTACGGCCTGGTCACATGGCGGCTTCATCTATTTGACGGGACGCGAGCCGGCGATGAGGATATCCACAAGCCTCTTTGCGCTTTTCTGCCAATCGGGGCTGGTCGAGACATTGGCGACGCCGACTAGGGCGTAAAGCAGATCGGCTGGGTCGAGGTCTTCGCGAATATCGCCGCTCTCAACAGCACGCTTCACCAGGGCGCGAATTGCCTCGTGCATCTTCGCGTAAGACGCTTCGAACACCTTCTTGGGATCTCCCAGCAGAGTATTGAGAGCGGGCGCGATAAGCTGCTTGGCCGCAATCGCATCCACGAACAACAAGAGCCAGGCACGCAGAGCTTCAATTGGCGGCATCGTCTGAGCGAACTTCTGTTCCGCCGCCGCCAGGTTTTCTAGCTCAGTCCGATACACCGAGCGCAGGAGTTCTTCGCGCGTCGGAAAGTGGCGATACAACGTCCCGGGCCCAACGCCTGCCTGTTTGGCGACTTCGTCCAAGCTGGCATTTGCCCCGTGGCGGGCGAACGCCTCCTTGGCCACCTTCAGAATCCGTTCGCGGTTCCGCTCGGCGTCTACCCGGGGCTTTCGAGGGGAGTGTGACCGTTTTTTAGGCATTCTTAAGGCATTCTCAAAAAAACTTGCAACCGGAGAGTCTCTCCGGTTATCTTATCTAGTGCGGAGACACTCTCCGTTTTATTCGAGATGCGGTGGCTTGTCAATAGCGATCGCCGGGCCCAATCCGGGCAAGCCGCCCGAAGGAGAAAGAATATGAATACATTGGAAGTGTTTGGAGCGACCTCGACTACAGACGATGTTCTCTCAGGGATGAGCCTGCGCGGAAAACGATTCCTCGTGACTGGCGTTTCGGCGGGTCTAGGTATTGAGACCGCGCGATCGCTGGCCGCGCATGGAGCAGACGTAGTGGGCGCCGCGCGCGATTTAGAAAAGGCCGAAGGCGCGACCGCACAAGTCAGAAGGGATGCCGCGAGTAGCGGTGGAAGTTTCGAGTTGGTTGCGCTTGATCTGGCCAACCTCAAAAGCGTACGTGAATTTGGGGATAAGCTGCTGGCGAGGGGGCAGTTCTTCGACGTGATTATCGCCAACGCAGGCGTGATGGCTACTCCCTTTGGCCACACGGCTGATGGCTTCGAGACGCAATTTGGCACCAACCATCTCGGCCACTTTGTCTTCATCAACCGGATAGCGCCGCTTTTGCGCAACGGCAGCAGGCTGATCAACCTCTCTTCCGCGGGTCATCGCTTTTCGAATGTCGATCTCGAGGATCCGAATTTTGAGCGTACGTCCTATGACCCTTTCGTTGCGTACGGCCGGTCGAAGACGGCAAACATTCTTTTCGCCGTCGCGTTTGACCGGCGCCACCGCGCGCGAGGCGTGCGTGCGGCCGCCGTGCACCCAGGGGTGATTGAAACCGAGCTGGGCCGCCATGTAGATAGGGCGCGTCTCCAGGCGATGATCGACCAAATCAGCACAGAACGGGCTGCGGAGGGTAAGGAGCCCTTCCAATGGAAGACGATTCCACAAGGTGCCGCAACTTCGGTGTGGACGGCTGTGGTCGCTCCGGCAGAAGAGATCGGTGGCAAGTATTGCGAGAACTGCCATGTGGGCGAAGTCGTGGCGGACTCAGCGACGATCAGTGCCGCCAGCGAAGGCGTGCGGGGTTATGCGCTCGATCCATGCACTGCTGAAGCACTGTGGAAGAAAAGCGAAGAAATGGTCGGAGAGAAATTCTAAGGATAGGGGGAAAGAACAATGAAGATATTTCTGACAGGAGCTACGGGATTTATCGGTTCGGCGATCGTGCCGGAATTGATCAAAGCGGGTCATCAGGTGCTCGGACTGACGCGGTCGGCGGCGGGAGCCCACTCTCTCATCGCAGCTGGAGCCGAGGTGCATCGAGGTGATCTGCAAGATCTAGCAAGCCTGCGCAGCGGAGCGGCCGCTTCGGATGGCGTGATCCACACCGCTTTCATCCACGACTTCTCGAAGTTCAAGGAGAACTGTGAGATCGACAAACAGGCTATCGAAGCCTTGGGTTCCGTGCTTGCCGGTTCCGATCGGCCCCTCATTGTTTCAACGGGGACGGCTGGAGCGGCTGCGCCCGGTCAGGTTGCGACCGAAGACCATGTGGTGCCGCCGGATTTGCCATTTCCTAGGGTTTCGGAACAGACGGCGCTGTCGCTGAAGGGCGTCAACGCCTCGGTTATGCGCCTTCCGCAGGTTCACGACACGATTAAGCAAGGGCTCATCACATACCTCATTGCTGTGGCGCGTGAGAAAGGCGTATCAGCCTATGCGGGGGACGGACGCAATCGTTGGGCGGCCGCGCACGTTTCAGACGTCGCTCGTCTTTACCGGCTTGCAATCGAGAAGCATGAAGCAGGCGCAAAATATCATGCGGTTGGCGAAGAAGGCGTACCGATGCGAGATATTGCCGAAACCATAGGTCGTGGCTTAAAGGTTCCGGTGGCTTCCCTGTCACCGGAAAAGGCTGCGGCACATTTTGGATGGCTGGCCATGTTCGCGGGCTTGGATATGCCGGCCTCAAGCGCACTGACACAGCAACGTCTGGGATGGCGGACAACCGGGCCGGGGCTCATTGCCGATCTCGAAAAAATGCGTTATTTCGAGACAAATGCAGATATCCCGCCTGCCGCTCCAATGCGAGCAGCCAGTTGATCGAATCAAAAAAGGAACCCGCTAAACCGTAAGATGGAGAGGTCACCGCCCGCCAACCATTTGAGTCTTTGCTTCAGGGCACTTGTCGAGCAGCATGAACGCAAAGGAATGGATTTCGGTGCGTGCGGAAATACCTTAGAATCGAGGGGACTTTCGCCGTGGGCGTGTAGCTCAGCTGGGAGAGCACCTGCTTTGCAAGCAGGGGGTCGCCGGTTCGATCCCGGCCACGTCCACCAATCATCCGCTGTTCTGACGAGGATTCGCTATGCACACAAACGTGATCGGGCTTTTTGGCAGCTACGACCAAGCGGAGGCAGCAGTCCGCGATCTGGAAATGGCCGGCATCGTGGGCAAAGCAGTCGAAATGATCAGCGATCCCGACCAGGACGCAAGGACGCAAACGCTGGGCATGAAGCCCCGCGAGAGCTTCCGTGACCGGATCGCGAGTATTTTCGGCGGTTCTGCAAAGCCAGTTGCGAGCGAAGTCCACGATGACCCAGGAGATATGCCGAAATACATCGGCGAGCAGGAGTTTTATGCCACGCACGTGCTTAATGAAGGCGCGATCATCATAGTTAGAGTCGCGAGCGATGCCCTTGCCCGTCGAGCAGAAGGCATCTTAGTCAAGAACGGCTCGAAGACGCGCGACGGCAAGGATGGCGCGACGGTTCGCGAGCAAGACGATCGCCCGCATTTGCCCAGCGATAAACCGAGGGCGTAACGCTCGCTCAGCTGACACGATCCGTATATAGATCTTTCCCCAATTTGTTCCCATCGCGCCGCGCGGCAGGCAGGCGCGTTCTTCGCCGCCTCAATCGTTCTCCAATCACTCATGGCGCGGATACCTGTACTGCGGATAAAATCGCCGAGCACCGGCGATCTCGCTCGTCGTAGGAGTTGACGAAATGACTCTTCGAATCCTTGCCTTCCCCCATCCATGCCGCGTTTTTCTGCTAATGGCGCTATGGGCAGTTCTCTGCTATCCGGCGCATGCCGCCAAGCGAATGGACGTGGTGGTCATGAACAACGGCGACCACATCACCGGAGAGGTGAAGCGCCTCGAAAACGGTCTGCTGTTTGTTGAAACGCCCTACGTGTCCGGCAACATCCAGCTGGATTGGAACCAGGTGCAATCCGTCGCGAGCACAGCCACCTATCGAATCACATTGAACAATGGCAAAAGGCTGGTGGGAAAGATTCAAAAGGATTCTGTTGCAAACGCGCCCACTGAAGATTTTCTGATTCGCGAGGCCAACGAGGAACAGCAACTCCCTTCGGCGGAGATTGTGAGCATGGACACCAGAAAGCCCACATTCTGGCGGCAATTACAGGGTGGAATCGACTTTGGCTACAGCTATGCGAGTGGAAACGGTCAAACGACACTGAACGCCGACACAAACGCAGCCTACAAAACCACGGGTTGGGAAGCGGCCACGGCGTTTGATTCCACGTTTGGCGGCCAGTCCGGAGCGTCCAAGACGAATCGCGAAGACCTGCAGGGAATGTTCGCCAAGTATCTAAACAGAAACTCCTTTCTGCTGGGTCTCTCCGATTTTCTCCACAGCGACCAGCAGGATTTGAACCTGCGCACGACTCTTGGCGGCGGGTACGGGCGCTACCTGAAGCGCACGACCAGCACCAACCTCTCCTGGCTCGGCGGCCTTGTATACATTCACGAGAACTTCAACACAGTCTCGAGCCAACCGTCGGACCAGAACATCGAGGCCGTAGCGGGACTGCAATACAACGTCGTTAAGTTCAATTTCGGCGAGCTCACTTCGCAATTGCTGGTTTTTCCTGGGCTGACTGACTGGGGCCGCGTGCGGTCTACAACGAACAATGCACTTAACATCAAACTCAGAAATAACTTCTATCTGGACTTCACGTTCTGGGACAACTTCGATAGCAGGCCTCCGGTTACCGCCAAACGGAATGAGCTCGGAGTTAGCTCCGGGATCGGCTGGTCCTTTTAACAGTCGCATCCAGAGAGCCAGTCGGTTAGGCTCGCCGCGAGGTGCCGAGCATGAGCGAAGTGACTTCTGCCCTAGCCGAAAACTTCTCTCTGACGCGGGGAGGCCCCCTAAGCCGGTTGCTTCTTCGCGTGGATCCCGCCGCGAACCAGCGTGAGAGAAGCGTCCTTAGGGCCCTTCTGGCCGTCGCTATCACCTGGCTTCCCCTACTGGTTTTTTCACTTATGCAAGGTCTCGCCTACAATCCACACATCAGGATTTCCTTCCTTCGAGACTTTGCTGTGCATATCCGCTTTCTGTTCGCGCTCCCGATCCTGATCTTGGCCGAGTCGGCGATCGATCAGCGATGGCGCACGCTCGTTCAACAGTTTCTCTCGTCCGGATTAGTAAGCGAACCCGAGCTTCCTGCCTTCGAGGCAGTAATCGGAGGGATTATCCGTTTGCGCGGTCGCCTGGCGCCTGAAACCATTCTGCTAGCCATAGCATTTCTTCCGTCCGTCCTGACTGGTAATGGCGAGCTTTTGATGAGTGGCGTCTCCGACTGGCATTTCATAGGAGGCATCGGCGGACTCAGCATGGCCGGCTGGTGGTTCAAGTTTGTCAGCACGCCTCTCTTCCGCTTTCTGCTATTGCGCTGGATATGGTGGATGTTCCTGTGGGCGCTCTTCCTGTGGCGGGTTTCGAGAATTAACCTCCGCCTCGTCGCCACACATACGGACATGGCCGCTGGTCTCGGCTTTCTGTCTCTCGGACAGAAGTCATTCGGCTCCGTGGTTTTTGCGGGAGGAGCCGTGATCGCCGCGCAGGTGGGAAATGCGATCGCTTACGAAGGAGAAACCCTGTCGTCTCTGAAATTCGTGATGATTGCCTACGGCGTCCTCGCCGTTCTCCTTCTCGTCGCGCCTCTTTTCGCGGTCGCGCCCGTGCTGCTGAAAGTTAAAAGGAAGGCGCTGCTCGAATATGGAGCGCTGGTTTCTCTCCACAATCAGATGTTCGATGCGAAGTGGATTGGCAAGGGGATTCCGGAGGAACAGGCGATTTTGGGAGATCCGGACCCATCGTCTCTGATCGATCTCGGAAGCAGCTTTATCGTTGTCCGGCAAATGGTGATTGTGCCGGTCGATAGGAACACGTTTATCAGTCTGGCGATGGCAGCCGTACTACCCATGGTCCCGGTGGTTCTAATTGTCACACCTGCCGACCAGATAATTCGCTTGTTAATGAAGATGCTCGGTTAGCGCTGAATGTCGGCCGCCCCCGCTTCACCGTGTCGTGGTGCTAGCTTCCACCCGAAAATCGGCCGAATGCGACGGTAACAACATCGCACACGCCCATGGGAACGCCGCGTAGTCTAGCACTGCGCTCGTACTAGAATGGCTCTTCGCTTTTGGGGGGAACGAAATGAAGCGTTACGGGCACCTGCCCATGTCCGAGCTGGCATACCGCGATCCAGTGTTCATGGAGAGTTTCCCGGCGCGTCCGCTGCGGATTCTGGCCGAGTACATCGACCCCATCAACCGCCTGCGCCGCGCCAACGTCGGCGACACCATCGTGATGTTCGGATCCGCGCGCATTCAGCCGCGCGAGAAGTCTCTGGCCCACTTGAAACGCATTCGGGCCGCCGCTCGCGGTCGGCGCACTCCCGAGTGGCGCACGAAAATCATGGCTGCGAAGTCGATCGTGGAAATGTCCCGCTATTACGAAGAGGCCCGCGAGCTTTCGCGGCGCATCACCGCTTGGTCGATGACCTTGGGTGTGCATCCGAAGCGCTTCGTCATCTGCTCGGGCGGTGGGCCGGGAATCATGGAGGCAGCGAACCGAGGCGCGGCCGAGGCGGGCGGCTCATCGGTGGGGCTCAGCATCCAACTACCCCACGAACAGCGCCCGAATCCTTACATAACCCCGGAGCTGAATTTCTGCTTCCACTACTTTTTCATGCGCAAGCTCTGGTTCGCGCAAATCGCCAAGGCTCTCATCGTTTTTCCCGGGGGCTTTGGCACCATGGACGAACTGTGGGAAATGCTCACCCTGCTGCAGACTAACAAGCTAACCTCGCGCCACTTGATCCTGATCTATGGCCGCAAATATTGGGACAAAGTGATTAACTGGCGGCACATGGTGCGCACTGGAACCATTAGCGAGAAGGACTACAAGCTGCTGCAGTTCGCCGATACGGTGGATGAAGCCTTCGACCACGTGCGGTCAGAGATGGAAGAGCACCACTTGGTGCTGGAATCAGACTATCTCTAGCCATCTATCTCCGGTCACCGACCGGCCACACCAACAGAGTCAGTCTCCGGCGTGAAGCCGCACGGTCAATTCTTGGATACTTCAAGATCAGCTTCGAACACGGCGTCGAACCGCCGCTGTTCGCCCTGGTCGTGAAGCATTACCACGGGAGAGATCCGCAGCGACTGCTTGCAGTTGCGGCAGCTGCTCATCTCGCCCTGCAGATCCTGGATGAATCCATCGGTGAAATGATATTCGGAGCGCGCCCGGCGAGCGGCCTTAGCTCCGTGCACTCCGCAGTGCGGACACGTGAATTCCACAAGATCTTCCAGCGGGTCGCGGTTCAGCGCGGCCCAGCCGGTATAGCGAACACCCACTGTTTCAGTAGATCGGCTCATGATGGCAACCTCGGATAGAAACTATTAGGCCGCTCAATCGAGCAGCTCTGTATGCTTAGACGCACAAAGTCGTAAATAGATTCCCGATCCAGCGCACGATTCTCATGTCTTGAACGCCGGGAACCGCCCGTCTCGGCCGCTGTCTATTCCGTAAGTCATCGCGAGTTTCGTCCTGGAGTCATTTCGCGAAAGTGCGTTTCCATCCAGGGCGTGCGAATTAGCGCGTCGGACTAGGTTTCAGTAGAGTGAATAGGATATTGTCATTCGTAAGACTTCCTGTGTTTTTCGGTTTTTAATATACGCAAATCGGTAGATAGTAGGAACAATTCAAGGGTGGAGTACTGTATCTAGCTGAAACACATGACGTTATTAGTATTTGAACTTGGACGCAAACTTGCCGTACTATACAGCCCATCATTCACGTGTTCGCGGGGATGTTTCATTTTGAAGCTCGGGGCCGCAGGGCGTTTAAAACAAGGGGGACAATAGCGATGATGAAAGTAGGACGAAACACCGTCGCGATTTTCGCGCTTCTATTTGGATTCTTTGTCGTGTCGACCCGCGTGCAAGGGCAGACGCAGACGACGGGCGACATCGCCGGCACGGTGACAGATCCCACCGGAGGTGTAGTGCCGGGGGCGGCCGTAACCCTGAAGGATAGCAATCAGGGCACCACGCACGAGACCACCACAAACAAGACGGGCGTATATCACTTCTTCCTTCTGAACCCTGGGCCTTACGTTGTGTCGGTGACGGCCAGCGGCTTCGAGACCGTGCAACGGCCCATCCAGGTGACTCTTGGCGGTGTCGCGACCGCTGACATCCAATTGACGCTGGGCGCGCAAACCCAGACGGTGACGGTGACTGAGGAAGCCCCGTTGCTGAAAACGCAAAATGGCGACGTCGGAACGACGATGAATGAGCAGACGGTACAGCAAATTCCGAACTCGGGGAACGACCTGTCGTATACGGCCACTCTGGCGCCCGGTGTTGTAGCCAACACCTCCGGCGGCGGCTTAGGGAACTTCTCTAGCTTCGGCCAGAGCGCGGTCGCGAACCTCTTCACCATCAATGGTATGGATGACAACGATCCATTTCTGAACCTGAACAACACCGGCGCGACGAACCTGATGTTGGGCAACAACGAGGTAACGGAAATGTCGGTGGTCCAGAATGGCTATTCTGTGGCTTACGGCGGCTTGGCAGGCGCGCAAATTAACGTAGTTACGGGCGCAGGTACGAACCAGTTCCACGGCCGAGCAACCTATGAGTGGAACGGCCGCTTGTTGAACGCCAACAACTTCTTTAACAATTCGCAGGATGTGCCGCGATCTTTCGTGAATGCTAACCAGTGGGCCGCCAATATCGGTGGCCCGCTCATCAAGAACAAGCTCTTTTGGTACTTCAATACGGAGGGCATCTATCTCGTTGTACCGACGAGTCAGACCGTCTTTCTTCCCACGGATGGCATAGCAACCGCCACGGAAACCAACATCGCTAACATCTACGGGCTCGCCTCTCCACAGGAAGCCTTCTACAAAAACATGTTTAACATTTGGGCCGGAGCGAAGGGCCGGGCGGGCGCTCAACCCGTAGCGGGAGGCGGCTGCGACGGTTCCATAGGAACGGTCAATACTCACCTTATGGCCACCCAGCCTCTTACGCCCCTATTCGGCGGAGGCGTGGGCGAGCAGCCCTGCCAGCTCCAGTTGCAGTCGGCCCTCGGGAACCTTACGCATGACTGGTACTTTGACGGCAGAATGGATTTCGTCGCCACGAAGAATGACACAGCGTACGTTCGGATCAGGAAAGAACACGGTGTCCAAGCCAGCTATACGGACGCCATCAACCCCCTCTTCGACTTCGGCAGCGACCAGCCGGAATGGGACGGGCAGGTGCAGTGGAGCCATACCTTCGGAGCTTCGGCCGTAAACCAGTTCAGCGCCTCAGGCCAGTGGTACTCAGCTACCTTCAACAACGCCGACCACGCTGCGTCGCTTGCTCTCTTCCCCACCACCCTGATCTTTGGCTCAGGGGCTTACTCCAACCCCTTTGGCACAGCGCTCGGCGGCATTGACTTCGACTTTCCGCAGGGCCGCAACGTCACCCAATATCAAGTTGCGGATGACTTCACGAAGACCATGGGGAACCACACTCTGAAGGTGGGCGTGAAGTTCCACCGCAACGACGTCACCGATCTGGACAATGGCATCAACAACAGCGGTCAGCTGGTACCTCTGACGTTTGACGCCTTTTTTATGGGCGGCGTTGACGCAACAACGTTTAATCCCGTCACAATGTCGAATGACAATTACAGCTTGCTTACCCAATCATTCGCGAGCGTGGCGGAGTTCCCCGTTGCCAGCTATGAACTCGGCGGTTACGTGGAGGACGACTGGAAGATCAAGCCCAACCTGACGCTGATTTTGGGCATTCGGCTGGAACATCAGTCTAACCCGGTCTGCCAGAGCAATTGCTTCGCCGCTCCGGTGGTGCAATTTACTTCACTCGATCACAATCCGACGATTCCCTATAACCAAGCGGTCGATATTGGCAGGCATCAGGCTCTCTACAGCCTGACGGCGATCAATCCCGAGCCGCGATTCGGCTTTGCCTGGTCACCAGGCAAGTTGCGGGACACGGTAATTCGCGGAGGGGTCGGTATTTTCTACGATGCGTTTCCGGATGTCGTAGTCGACAACTTTGCTCAGAACCCGCCGCTCTTTAACCAATTCACCGCCGGTACCCCGACAAGCCCCGGCCAGCTTACCCCCGGCGTGGCGGGCAGCCTCTTCGGGGCAACGGCCTCGTCGAACTCGGCATTCGTGACAGGGTTTGGCACCGGCGCGACACTCGCGGACCTGAATCTTGCTGTACCGGGATTCGTACCACCGGCGCTTACCTCCGCAACCACTCATACCAAAACAGCTCAGGTGCAAAAGTGGAGCTTGGAAGTGCAGCACTCCTTTGGTTCTAACACATCCCTCACGGTCGGTTATGTTGGAAACCATGCCAATAACCTGCCTTACTTCAACCCGGGCCTGAACGTTTTCGGCGCTGGTTTCGGCGACTTTCCGGCGACGGCCGCGGATGCGCGGTTTGGCCAGGCGACGCAGGTCGGTACGAACGCCACTTCGAATTACAACGGCGTGTTCGCGTCTTTCCAGCGGCGCTTCGGTGCCAGCCAATTCACGCTCAACTACACGTACAGCCGGGCGCTGGATTATTCCTCCAACAGCGGCAATCCCAACGTGAGCTTCCAAAGCTCCGATTTCGGCGCTTCCAACACCTCCGTTTCTTACCCTGAGGATCCGTTCCACCCGTTCCTTTACAACTATGGCCCCGCTGACTACGACGTAACCCACTACTTCAGCGCTAACTACGTGTGGCAGCTCCCCATCCGGAAAATGTTAATGGGGCACGGATGGTCCAGGGTCGTGGACGGCTGGCAAGTTTCCGGCACAGTGTTCGCGCGAACGGGTATGCCGTTTACCTTGGTCGATGGGTCAACCAGTGCGAGCCTCACAGGCGCCAACTACGGAGTGGGCGAGACCATATTCGGAACGCAATTGGCGAACGGGCAGAAAACCAACTGCGGCGTGCCGAACGTGGATTATTGCCTCAACCAAGCCGACTATACAACAAGTCCCAATGGCTTCGGCAACGTCACGCGCAACACATTGCGTGGCCCCGGTTACTGGAACAGCGACTTCACCATCATGAAGTACACCAGTATCCCGGGTTGGGAGAGTGCGAAGTTCGGATTCGGAGCACAGTTCTTCAATGTGTTCAACCATCCCAACTTCCAGCAGCCGATCGGAGACACGTCCAGCACGCAGTTCGGGACAGTGATCTCGACGGTTTCGCCGGCCACATCCATCTACGGCTCCGGCTTGGGCGCTGACTCTTCGCCTCGGTTGGTGCAACTGAAGGCGCAGTTCACGTTCTAGCTTTCATTTACAACTCGATCGCAGCTCGATTGAAAAGGGCGTCCGCTAAAGCGGACGCCCTTTTTCTTTATGCCGCGAATCCTCTGTCCCAATCATTCCTGGCGTCGCCTGCCCCCTCCGCCTGCAACTTCGGACTCCTTTCCAGCGTATGATTCAGAGAGAGGTAAAGTACCCCCAATGGCTGGGAGCGCGACGGGAAGGGCCGGGATGTCCCTGGGCGAGGCTGTGCGCATCGCCGTGGCAAGCCTGTGGGCCCACAAGATGCGCAGCGTGCTGACGCTGCTCGGCGTGGTCATCGGGGTAATGTCCGTGATCGCCGTGGTGAGCCTCGTAAACGGCCTGAACGCCTACGTGGCGGAGAAGATCTTCAACCTGGGCGCCGACGTCTTCATGATCAACCGCGCGCCCTCCATCATCACCAACATCGACCAGTGGGAAGCCAGCCAGAAGCGGCGCAAGTTCCACTTTGACGACTATGAGGCGGTGCGCGACAACTGCCGCTCCTGCGTGGCCGTGGGCGGCTCCTTAAACCGCATGGGCCAGGTGAAGTACGGCACCGACTACCTTTCGGGCGCCAGCATCATTGGATTCACCGAGGAGATGGCGGAGATCAACGCTCGCGAACTTTCCCAGGGACGCAATCTGATCCATTTGGACGTCGAGCGCGCCAACCCCGTCTGCCTCGTGGGATTTGATGTCGTCGATAAGCTGTTGCCCGGCACCGATCCCATCGGCAAGGAGATTCGCGTCGATACATCCTCCTGCGAAGTGATCGGCGTGGCCAAGAAGCGAGGCTCGGTGCTGGGTCAGTCGCAGGACGCCTTCGTGATCCTGCCCATCACCACCTACCAGCGCATGTACAGCAGCGACGACTCCATGCGCGTGTGGGCCAAAGCCGCAGGAACCCAAAACCTGGAAGCGACTACGGACGAAGTGCGGCAAATCGTGAGGGGGCGCCGCCACCTGCGTTACTCAGACCCGGATGATTTCGAGGTCGAGACCAACGGATCGTTCCTGCAGCTGTGGGGTAATATAAGCGGAACATTTTTCGGAGTGACCATCGGTATCGCGTCGATTTCGCTAGTCGTGGGCGGCATCGTGATCATGAACATCATGCTGGTCAGCGTAACGGAGCGGACGCGCGAGATCGGCCTGCGCAAGTCCCTGGGCGCGCGGCGCGTCGACATCCGCACGCAGTTCCTGATCGAATCCGCTACCATCGCGGCCATCGGCGGCGTGCTGGGAGTGCTTTTGGGAATCCTGCTCGCGAAAATAGTCACATGGACGACTGCGCTTCCCAGCTCCGTGCAGCTCTGGTCGGTATTGATGGGGCTTCTGGTCGCCACCGGCGTCGGACTCTTCTTTGGAGTCTACCCCGCGGCGAAGGCTGCACGGCTCGATCCCGTCGTAGCGCTGAGGGCGGATTAAAGTGGCCGTCGCGAAGCGAAAACGCGGCTGGAGCGACCTGCGGGAAGCCATGGAGATGGCTTTCGATGTCCTTCGCACCAATCCGCTCCGCTCGTTTCTTACCGTGCTGGGCATCATGATCGGCGTCACCACCATCATCACCATCGGGGCGGTGATCAACGGGCTGAATACCAACGTGCTGAGCCAGATTCAAACGCTGGGTTCCAACACCATTATCTGCTACCGCTTTTCCTGGGCCACGCTCGGGCGCATGTCGCCCGAAGTGCTGCAGCGCAAAGAGCTGAAGGCGGAGTGGACAGACGGCCTGGCGTTGTTGCCGCACGTGATCGCCGCTGCGCCCGAAGCGCAAATCGAAAATTACGCGCTCAATTCAGGATCCAGCATGGTGCGTCGCGGCAATCTGCGCGCCAAGAATGTGATTCTGGAGGGCGACAGGCCGGAGATCGCGCAGATCGCCAATTTCAATCTGACGCGCGGGCGTTTTTTCAACGACACGGACGAAGAGCACCGCTCAGCCGTGACCGTGCTCGGCAACATCACCGCCAACACGCTTTTTCCTAATGGCGAAGATCCCATCGGGCAGGAAGTGCTGCTCGAAGGCCAGGCCTTCGCCGTGGTAGGAGTGCTCGAAGAGCAGAAACAAGCGCTGGGCAATGGGGAGAATCCCGAAGACAACACCGCGCTCGTGCCGCTCTCGACCATGCGAAAGCTGCATCCCGAGTTCAAGGATTTCGTCCTGTTCGTCGAGGCGGACGACACCAAGAATATGGCGCTGGTCATCGACGAGGTGCGCGAATACCTGCGGCGCATGCGGCGCCTCCCCTCGGATAAGCCTGATGACTTCGTGGTGCTCACCACCGATACCTTTCTCGATTTCTGGAAGGAGATCTCCAGCGGGATTTTCATCGTCATGCTGGCGGTCGGCTCGGTGGCCCTTCTGGTCGGCGGCATCGGCGTGATGAACATCATGTTGGTAAGCGTCACGGAGCGTACCCGGGAAATCGGCGTCCGCAAGGCCGTCGGGGCGCGGCGCATTAACATCTTGACGCAATTTCTGCTGGAGGCCACCACGCTGGCCGGCGCCGGAGGAATCATCGGAGTGCTGCTCGGCTGGCTTCTGGTTCTCGCCATGCGGCTGGCATTCCCGTCATTTTTGGCGTCCGTCTCGTGGACCCTGGTGGCGGTCGGCGTATGCACAGCCGGAAGCATCGGTATATTCTTCGGCGTTTACCCGGCGTGGAAGGCAGCCCAGCTGAATCCCGTGGAAGCCCTGCGCTACGAGTAGATCTTACGCAAATACGGGCGAGCACTACCTCGCCCGAACCAATTTGACGCGGCCCGCGCGCGCCGCTTATATTGTTTGTTCCGCTTCCGCAGCAAATTCATACACATAGGGAACTGATGCCCCGCGAAATCCCGAAGGCGTACGAGCCGCAGGAAATAGAAGCGCGCTGGGCCCAGGCCTGGTTCGATGAAAAGCTGTTTCGCGCCGAAAATTCCCACCCTGGCGCGCCTTTTTCGATCGCCCTGCCGCCGCCGAACGTCACCGGAACGATTCACATCGGCCATCTGCTCGAGCATACGCAGATCGACATGCTGGTTCGCTGGCACCGCATGAGCGGCAATCGCACGCTGTGGCTTCCCGGCATGGATCATGCCGGCATCGCCACGCAGTTCGTCGTCGAACGCCAGCTCGCGGAGCAAGGCATCCGCCGCCAGGATCTGGGCCGCGAAGAGTTCGAGCGCCGCGTGTGGCAATGGAAGGCGGAAAGTGGCGGCGCGATCAAGGAGCAGATGATTCGCCTGGGCGCGTCTTGTGATTGGACGCGTGAGCGCTTCACGCTCGAGCCCGCACTGTATCGCGCAGTACTGGAAGCGTTTCTGCGGCTCTATCGTGAAGGGCTCATCTATCGCGGCCGCTACATGGTCAACTGGTGCCCGCGCTGCCAGACGGCCATCAGCGATCTCGAGGTCGTCCACGCCGAGCGGCCCGGCAAGCTTTGGCACCTGCGCTATCCGATTGTGGGCAGCGACAAGTTTTTGGTGGTCGCCACCACACGCCCAGAAACCATGCTGGGCGACACGGCCGTCGCCGTCCATCCCGAGGATGAACGCTATCAGCAGCTAATCGGCAAGCGCGTGATGCTCCCCCTCGTGGACCGCGAGATTCCCGTCATTGCGGACACCTACGTCGACCGTGAATTCGGCACAGGCGTGGTGAAAATCACGCCTGCGCACGATCCAAACGACTTCGAAGTCGGCAAGCGCCACAACTTGCCCGAAATCGACGTGATGACCAACGATGGCCATATGAACGAGGCCGCCGGGAAATACGCGGGGCTTGACCGCTTCGCCGCTCGCGCCCGCGTGGTCGCCGATCTCGAAGCCTTGGGCCTGCTTGAAAAGATCGAGGATATCACTCACGCCGTCGGCGTCTGCGACCGCTGCAAATCCGAAGTCGAACCGCGCATCTCAACGCAGTGGTTCATGAAGATGAAGCCTCTCGCCGAACCCGCCAAGGAAGCCGTCCTGGGTGCAGCCATCGAAGTGGTGCCGGAAAATCAGCGCACCATTCTTTTGCAATGGCTCGAAAATATTCGCGACTGGTGCATCTCGCGCCAGCTCTGGTGGGGGCATCGCATTCCCATCTGGCACTGCGCCAAGTGCAAGGAAATGGTTCCAGCCACGGACTCAAGCGTCGAGATCGTCGAAGGCCACGCGCGAGCCGCTGGCATCCCCACGAAATGCCCGAAATGCGGCGGCGCGGAACTTACGCAGGATAGCGACGTCCTTGATACTTGGTTCAGCTCCGCCCTGTGGCCCTTTTCCACGCTCGGCTGGCCCGACGACACTGCCGATCTGCGCACGTTCTACCCCACCAGCCTGCTTATCAGCGGCTACGACATCCTCTTTTTCTGGGACGCGCGCATGATCATGATGGGCCTCCACCTCTCCGGCGCTCGCGGAAGCTTTTTAGGGGGTCGGAGCTTCAGCTCCGACATAAAGCCCGCCTCTTCCCCAGGGGTTTCAACCCCTGAGGACTTTTCCTCGACGGTTCCCTTTCGCCGGCTCTATCTCCACTCGCTGGTGCGCACTGCCGAGGGCGCCAAGATGTCCAAGACGAAGGGCACCGGCGTCGACCCATTGCAACTAACCCAGCAGTACGGCACCGACGCGCTCCGCTACATGCTCGCCAGCATGGCCGCGCCCGGCACGGACATCATCCTCAGCGAAGACCGCATCCTGGGCGCACGCGCCTTCGCGAACAAAATCTGGAACGCCGCGCGCTTCCTGTACATGAATCTCGAAAAAGCGGAAGCCACGGGTCTCACACTCGAAGAACTAGCCGCTCCAGAGATTCGCGCCAAGGCTCCATATCCCGTTCCCGGCGAAGGCTGCGCTGCGCACCGCTGGATTTTCTCGCGGATTTCCGCAGTGGCAGAGCAGATGGGCGACGCGCTCGAACACTTCCGCTTCCACGAAGCCGCGCAAACCGTCTATCAATTCTTCTGGGGCGATTTTTGCGATTGGTATATTGAGCTCGGTCAAGCCACAGCTCGCGTCCACGGACCGCGAGGTTTCGCTGCCGGCGTGGCGCAATATTTTTGCGGCGCTCGATGCCGCCCTGCGGTTGCTCCATCCTGTCATGCCCTTCCTCACCGAAGAGCTTTGGCACAAATTGCCGCAGCCCGCCGGCGCCCGTTCGATCGCCCTCGATAAATTTCCCGAGCACCGGGCGGAGTGGGTCGATAGACGAAGCCGAACGAATGATGACAAAACTTCAACAAATAGCCATAACCCACAGGGAAGCCCGCATGGAGGGTAAACACCATCCAAAGACGCAAATCGACACTGAATTATCACGGCAACTACTCCGGAGAGCCGTACATTCATCGTGACACATTACGTTCTGCTAAACACATCTACGAACTCGAATTTCATTCCCGTGCAGCAGATTGATCACGAAGGTCGAATCAGTGCGGGGGTTCCAGGACATAGAGTTCGCGATAAGGCCAGATACCAAAGTCGACAAGCCCGCCGAAATCGCGCGCCTGAAAAAGGAAATTGACCGCCTCACGAAAGACATCGCCTCGAAGCAAGCGCGCCTCGCCGACGAAACCTTCCTTAGCCGCGCGCCCGCGAAGGTCGTCGAAGATTTGCGGGTTACCCTCGTCGAGCGTCAGCTCGAACATAAGAAGCTCGAGGAGCGCCTCAAGCAGCTCGAGTCGCAATAAAGCAGCGACGCCCGCAGCCGCTCCGCTTGTTCGCAGCTGCAGCGTCGAGTATTCTTCCACCTCCCGAATCCATGGCCTCGAAACGACCCACCAGCCTCCCCGGCACCACGGACCGACGCATCGACGCGCTGCTCACCCTGCTCGCCGAAAACGCAACCATCGTCATCAGCGGCGCAAAAATCGCCAAGGAAATCGGCGTCACGCGCCAGCAGGTCTGGCGCTGGATCGAAAAGCTCCGCGCGCTGGGGGTGCGCGTGCAGGGCCACGCGCGCACCGGTTATCACATCGAGAGCGTCCCGGACATTCTTGCCCCGCAGATGCTCAGCCATAGGCTCCACGGCACCCCCTTCGCTCGCCGCATCTATCATTTTTTCAAGGTCGATTCCACCAATCGCGTGGCCATGCAGCTCGGTGCAGCGGGCGAGCCGCACGGCACCATCGTGCTAGCCGAAGAGCAGACCGCGGGCAAGGGCCGCGCAGGACGTTCCTGGGTGTCGGACAAGTCCGCCGGCATCTATTGCAGCATTTTGCTGCGGCCTTCGATCTCGCCCGCGCAGGCTTCGCTGCTCAATCTCGTCGCCGGCCTAGCCGTCCGTGATGCCGCCGCCGAAGAACTGCCCGCCGTTCCCGACATTCGCTGGCCCAACGACCTGATGATCGCGGGCTCCGCCAAAAGCGGCCGCGCGCGCAAGTTTTGCGGTATCCTAACGGAAATGCACGCCGAGCCCGACCGCATTCATTACGCCGTCGTCGGCATCGGTGTTAACGTGAACCAGACCAGGATGCCGCCCGCTCTCGATGGCATCGCTACATCGTTCCGCATGGAGACTGGGAAGTTTCATCACCGCCCCGAGTTCCTGATCCGTTTGCTGCGCCACCTCGACCGCTACTACAATCAATTCCTGGCCGAGGGGCCCCAGCCGATCCTCCGGCGGTTCGCCCAAGTCTCCAGTTATTTCGAGGGGAAGCGCGTGCGCATCACCACAGCGACAGAAACATTCACGGGTATCACCGCCGGGCTCGAGCCCAGCGGCATCCTGCGCGTTACGCGTGACGACGGCCGCGGCATGGAAGCCGTAATTTCCGGCGACGTGGCGGAGGCCTAGGCATGCTTTTGGCGCTCGATGCGGGCAATACCAACACGGTGCTTGGCGTTTTTCGCGGCAAGGAGCTGATTGCCAACTGGCGGCTGACCACCGCGCGCGATCAGACCGTGGACGAGTACGGCATCCTCACGCGCGACCTCTTCACCCTGGCGGGACTCGAGCGCCGCGAGATCGGCGGCATCATCATCAGCTCGGTGGTCCCTCCGCTCAATACAACTCTCGCGGGAATGGCGGAGCGGTACTTTGAGCGCAAAGCAATGTTCGTCGAGCCCGGCATCAAGACCGGGATGCCCGTGCAGTACGACAACCCGCAGGAAGTGGGCGCGGACCGGATCGTGAATAGTGTCGCGGCCTTCGACAAATACGGCGGCCCGTGCATCGTGGTCGATTTCGGCACGGCCATCAATTTTGACGCCGTCTCCGCCCGCGGAGAATATCTCGGCGGTGTGCTGGCGCCCGGCATCGGCATCTCCGCGGACGCATTGTTCGCCCGAGCCGCGCGTCTTTTTCGCGTGGAAATTAAGGATCCCGGAAAAATCATCGGCACCAACACCGCCGCTTCCATGCAAGCCGGCCTTTTCTACGGTTATACGGACATGGTCGACGGCATCCTGGATCGCATGAAAAAAGTGATGGGCGCGCAGACAAAAGTCATCGCCACCGGAGGCCAAGCCGCTCTCATCGGTGGCGCCTCGCGCCACATCGAAACCGTCGACGAATTCCTCACCCTCACAGGCCTGCGCATCATTTGGGAACGCAACAATAACAGCGCCGAACTGAAGACCGTAAAACGAGCCAAGGGATAATGGCCATGACCTCCGGCGCAGGCGGCATGATTCCCAACGCACCCGACAATCTGCCGAACGACGGATTGCCGAAACGCGCCGCCACGGAGCCGTTCAACTACTTCAACTATTTCACCGAAATCGAAGAATATTTCTGGCGTAAGCGCGGCGCACACTTGCTTGTCTCGCCGCTCGACTGGGCCATTGTCGAAACCTGGCAGAAGGCTGGCATTCCGCTCAAGGCCGTGCTGAAGGGCATCGATCGCGCCTTTGAAAGCTGGGCCCGCTCGCGTCGCTCCATGGGAGGCCGCCAGCTGAAGAGTCTCGCCTATTGCGTGGACTCGGTGCTCGACGCCGCAGCCGAAGCACAGGAAGCTGCCGCCGGCACTGGCCCGGAAGTCGCCTCGAGGAAACCCGCGGCCGAGCCGTTTTCCCGCGCGGAGATGAAAGAATACCTTTCGCGCAACGCCACGCGCCTGCGCTCCGCCGCCGAGCGGCAACGCACGCAGCACGCCGCGCTTGCAGTGCGCTTCGAAGAAGCCGCCACACGCCTGGAAGAGGCGCTGCCACTGCTCGACGATTCCGGTACACTCGACCTTGAAGATCTCGAGCGCCGCCTCACCGTGCTCGAAGAAAAACTCGCCGCCGCGCTCTCGGCGGATGCCGACGAAGAAACGCTCCTGACCGTTCGCCGTGAAATCGACCGTTCGCTCGCGCCCTATCGGCGGAAAATGTCCGCCGCCCAGCTCGCGCAACTCGAGCGGCAATACACACAGAAGCGGCTCTTCGAGCATTTCGGCGTTCCGCGCCTCAGCCTTTTTTATTTGAACTAAGTACTCGCCGCCGGTACCGGCATCGATCCCATGGACATCACAATTGAAAAGTTAGTTTACGGCGGCGAAGGTCTGGCGCACCACGAAGGCGCCACCGTCTTCGTTCCGTTCGTGCTTCCCGCCGAGCGCGTCGCAGCGGCGCCCGTCGAGCAAAAGAAGAAATTCGTCCGCGCGCGCCTGGAGCGGCTCATTGAGCCTTCCCCGGATCGCGCCGTCCCGCCCTGCCCGCATTTCGGCATCTGCGGCGGCTGCGACTACCAGCACATTTCGTATGAGCCCCAGCTGCGCTACAAAACCGACATTCTCCGCGAAACTCTGCGCCGCCTCGGCCGCATCGACTGGAAGGGGGACATCACCGCGCACGCCTCGCCGCCCTGGGGGTATCGCAACCGCGCGCAATGGAAGGTTCGTCGCCTGGACAATTCCAAGCAGGACGGCGGTGCCGCCGCTGGCGAACCCGAAAAGCTGGCCCTCGGGTACTTTCGAGCGAATTCCACCGCGCTCTGCGCTATTAATCAATGCTCCGTCCTTTCGCCGCTGCTTCTGAAGACTATGCTGGCCCTGCGCGACGCCGTGGGCGCGGGAAAAATGCCGAAGAGCCTGCGCGAAATCGAAGTTTTTGCGGACACCAGCGACGCCAAGCTCCTCCTGACAGCAACCTTCGCGGGCTATCCCGCCCGCGCAAACGAGCTCGCACAAACATTCCGTTCGATTGTCCCGGAGGCGCAAAGCCTGCTGCTCCACGATCCGGCAACCGAGCGCATGGCGCTCGACGGCCCCGGCTACATTGAATGCAACGTAGCCGGCCTCACCTATCGCGTCGGCCATTTTTCTTTCTTTCAGGTGAACCGCTTTCTAGTGGAAGAACTCACCCGCCACGTGGCCGAAGGCGAGCCCTCCGAACGCACTGCGGGCTCCATCCTGGCTCTCGACCTTTTCGCCGGAGTAGGCCTCTTTGCGCTCCCTCTCGCCAAACGCTTCCAGCACGTCGTGGCCGTCGAGTCGAATCCCGCAGCATCGCGCGATCTCGAATCAAACGTGCAGCAAACGCGCTCCGTCGAAGTACGCGCGATGGAAGTCGAGCGTTTCCTCGAGAAGTATAAAGGCAAGCCCGATCGCGTGGTCGTCGACCCGCCGCGCGCCGGACTTGAACCCACAGCGGTAAGGCACCTCGCACGCATCGCGCCCGCGCGCATCACCTACGTTTCCTGCGATCCGCCTACGCTTGCGCGTGACCTCGCCACTCTCATTCAGGCCGGCTACGAACTTTCGGCCGTTCATCTCTTCGACCTTTTTCCGCAAACGTTTCACATGGAGACCGTGGTTCATCTTCGCCGCCGCGCCTAGCGCGGCCATGAGGCTGCCGCCGTGAAGCTGCCCATCGCCTGGATCGCCGCTGCGTTCGCATCGGGCATCTTGCTGATGGGCGTGCGCCCGTTTGGTCAAGGGCTTCATCTTGCCGCGCTCACAGCCGCGACGGTTGCCGCGATTGCGATCGGCGCCCTGTTGGCTTGGCGCAATCGCACCACTACGGCGTGGATCTGCGCGCTGCTCGCCTGGTGCGCCCTCGGCGCGCTGGCTACCGGTATCGAGCGCGCCGCCGTGCCCGCGAATCACGCCACGCGCCTGATCGCCGATGGGAAGCTCGACACCGGCACTCCGCTGCGCTGGCAGGGCCGCCTGCGCAGCGATCCTCTACTGCTCCCCTGGGGACGCCGCTACGAAGTCGATCTCGAACAGATGGAGTCCGCCGCTGGCGTCGTGCCCATCAAGGGCGGCCTGCGCTTAAATCTTTACGGACGCTCGGAAGTTTTGGCGGGAACGGCAGCCTCAACCGCCGATTCCCCCGTTCTGCGCGCCGGAGATCGCGTAGAAGCTCTCGTGCGCGCCCGTCCGCCGCGCGATTTCCTCGATCCCGGCGCATTCGACGCGCGCGGCTACCTCGCGGGACAAGGCATCGACCTCACCGGCTCGCTGCGCAGCGCCCAACTTCTACAGCTCGTCGATCGTCCCGCACCGACTTTAGCGCAGCGCCTCGCGCGCGTCCGCGGCGACCTCCTCGCCCGTCTCGACAGCGCCTTCCGCTCGCAGCCGGAGCAAGCCGCGCTACTGCGCGCCATGCTTCTTGGTGATCGCAGCTTCGTCGATTCCGAAACCGTCGTCGCGTTTCAGAAGACCGCCGCGTATCACGTTCTCGTGGTTGCCGGACTCCACGTCGGCGCGCTCGCCGCGATTATTTTCTGGCTTTGCCGCCGTTTGCGTTTTTCCATCGCGATCACAAGCCTCATTACCTTCGCCGCGCTCGCAGCCTACGTGGGCGTAGTGCAGGATCGTCCGCCCATCCTGCGGGCCGCGCTCATGGCCGGGCTCTACCTGATCGCCCGGCCGCTCGTCCGCCGCATCGACTTGCTCAACACCGTGGCGCTCGCAGCGCTCGTGCTACTGGTGTGGAAGCCTTCGTCACTCACCGATCCCAGCTTCGACCTTTCATTTCTCGCCGCCGTTGTGATCGCGGGCCTGGCTCTCCCGTGGATGGATCGATCGAGCGCGCCTTATCGCGCTGGTCTAAGCTATCTGGGCGACGTGACGCGGGACAGCGCTCATCCACCTCGCGTGGCTCAGTTTCGCATCGAACTGCGCGCTGCCTCCGCGCGCCTCGCCGCACTGCTGCCGCAGTGGCTCGCCCCTCATGCACAAGCGCTCACCGCCGCGCCGGTGCGCGTCGGTTTGCGCTTATGGGAAATTGCGCTGCTCTCGCTCGTAATTCAGTGGGGAATGTTGCCGGTGTTGGCGCAGGATTTTCATCGCGTCAGCCTGGCAGGCCCGCTGAGCAACGTCCCGGCCGTCCTACTGACCGGCCTGATCGTGCCTCTGGGCTTTCTGATGCTCGCTGCGACCTTCGTGTGGACGCGCCTCGCCGCCGCACTTGCGCATGTTCTCGCCATCCTCTCCGGATGGCTCCTGGCCACTGTGGGTTGGTTCAGCCGTCTGCCGCGCGTTTCTTACCGTATCCCGCAGTCGCCACTGTGGCTCCTGCTCCTATTTTTCGCGATGTTTGTTTTGCTGGCCTCAGCAGCTCGCGCCGCCGCAAGCAATCGTAAGAATCGCCGCACGCGCCGCCAACTTCCCGCGCCAATCGCACTTACGGAATGGCTGAGTGGCGCGGCTCTCGCCGTCCTCACGATTTTTGTCGCCTGGCATCCCTTCGCGCCTTCGCTCGAACGCGGCAAACTCGAAGTCAGTGTCCTCGACGTTGGACAGGGAGACTCTATCTTCACTGCCTTCCCCGGCGGCCGCACCATGCTGATCGACGGCGGCGGTCTGGACGGTTCCGAGCGCGTCGGTGGATACCAGTCCGGCACGGATGTCGGCGAGGAAGTGGTTTCGCCGTACCTGTGGTCGCGCGGACTGAAGCGCCTCGACGTGGTAGCCCTCACACACGCGCACCACGACCACCTCGACGGTCTGCGCAGCGTGCTCGCAAATTTTCAGGTGGGCGAGCTCTGGATTGGCCGCGATGAGGAGACGCCCGCCCTTCGCAGCCTGCTCCAAGAAGCGCGCACCCGCGGAGTGGCCATCGTGCACCGCACTGCCGGCTCCGATTTCGCGTGGGATGGAGTCCAGGGAGAAGTTCTGTGGCCGCCCGACATCGGGCCGGTGGCCGAAGCCTCCAACGACGATTCGCTCGTAATGCGGCTTTCCGACGGCGACGTGCGCTTTCTGCTACCCGGAGACGCGCAGCAGAAAGCGGAAGACAGCTTGGTCGCGCGCGGCGCCCCGCTCAATGCGACTTTTCTGAAGGTGCCGCACCACGGCAGCAAGACATCCTCGACGGAAAATTTTCTTTCGGCTGTGCATCCGCAAGCGGCGGTCGTTTCGGTGGGAGAGGGGAACGCCTATGGCCAGCCTGCGGAAAATATTCTCGAGCGCTACGCTGCGGCCGGAGTCCGCTTGCTGCGCACCGATCGCGATGGCGCCGTCACCGCCGTCACCGACGGCCGCAGCCTTTCGGTGCATTCCTTCGTCGAGCAACAGCACTGAGATTGAGCGCAGCCGAAAGCGACTCCGGCTATTCCGCGTCCTCGGAGGAAGAAGACTCGTTGCCCTTCAGATATTCCTTGATGAGCCGCTGCGCTTCTTTGGCCTGCGATTCCAGCACGTAAATTTCCGACCCGTGCGTTCCCTCGGGAGGCTCGTTCAGCGGGAAAGGCTCGGCGGAGTCGAAGCCCGGCGAATGAATCCCTGCGCTCTCAAGTAAGCCGCGGATCACCATGGCCTCGGTGGCCGAGCCTGCCGTGTGCGCCACCACTACAGCTTCTCTCGATTGATCCTGGCTCATTCGCGGACCCCTTCGCCATATCTAACACATTCTAATTGGCTTAACACGCTACCGAAATTTGGTACTATTGCGAATATCGCGTTTTCGCGCTCATAATAGCACAGGCCCACTGATGGAACTCTCTGAGCGCAGTCCCGAAACTCGGCCGCCTACGCAGGAAGAGATTGACGAAGAGAGCCGGCGCATTCGCCGCCTGCGCATTCTGGTTCGGCTGACCATCGAAACGATCGCTGACGGCGATCTCTCGCCCGAAGAAGCTGCCGGCATGGTTGCCGCCGTCCGCCGAACCGCTCTTGAAATGTTTCCTGGCAAGGAGCGCGCCTTCGATCTCATCTACCGGCCGCAATTTCAGCGCGTGATGCACGCCATGTATCGCCTGCAGTAGCGCCGCCCTCAATACCCAAAGCGCATTCTCAGCCACATCCGCAGCCAGATTATCGCCAGCCCCGCCGCCGTTCCGATCAGCGCCCGATATTCGCGATTCCGCAGGTACTGCGCTCCGGAAAATCCCGCTGTTTCATTCGGCGCTTTCTCAGCCGCACCTTCAGCGCCCTCGGACGACGGCGTGGACTTCGGCCGCTCCCGTCCGCGCGGAAAGAAAAGCGGCACGCGCCTCGCGTATTCATCGAAGGCCGCGCCGAATCGCTTGCGAAGATCTGCCTCCTCATTGCGCATCACCGCGTAATAAAAGACGGCGAAGTAAACGCCCACCAGCAGCCCGGCCCACCACGAACGCCCCGCGACGATGAACCCCGCCGCAAGCAGCGAGCTTCCCAGGTACAACGGATTGCGCGTGCACGCGTACGGTCCGCTGGTGGCAAGCTCGCGATCCTTCCGTAGGTAACCCGAGGACACGCCGCGCACCAACAGTCCAAACACCGCCATGATGCCCCCCAGGGCAATCGACTTCGGCGTCGGCCGCGCCAGTAGCCAATAAAGCACTGCTACGGGATATCCGACGCGCACGCGCCAGCGCATCCAGAATCCCCTCGGTTCGCTCACTTTCGAAGCCCGCTCACTTTCCCGGCTCGCTCGCGCGCGAGGTGTGCGGCTCCAGGCACCGCTCGACGGCCGCGAAAACTTGCTCCACTGTGATCGAAAGCATGGAGGGCGAATCGCCCGTGCCGCGGCGGTAGGTGGTCTCGCAGTCCCGTGGATTGCGTACCACCACGCCCGCCCGGTAAGGTCCGTTGCGAGCCGGGTCCGTCGGCCCAAATAGTCCCACCACGCGAGCGTTCAGCGCGGCAGCCAGGTGCAGCGGCCCGGTATCCGCCGAAACCACGAATTTCGCTCGCCGCAGCAAAGCCATCAGAGGGCCAAGTCCCAACGGCACCGCCACTGGCACCGGATTTCCCGCAGCCTCTACCACTCTTCGCGCGAGACCTTCCTCGCCCGGCCCGTAGGCGACCACTCCGCGCCAGCCCCAGCGCTCCGCAAGTTTGCCGTGCAAGTGTCCGTAGCGTGCCGCGGGCCAGCACTTCGATCTCCAGCCGCCGCCTGGATTCAGCACGAAGAATTCCTCGCGCCCCGCCTCCACGCTTCGTCTCGCCAACTCCTCGACCATCGTCTCTTCGTCCGCGTTCTCGATGGCCATCGGAAAGCGCGGCACACCCTTGCGCGCGCCGGAGAATTCCGCAAGCGTGAAGTTGTGATCCACCTTATGCGCGCCACGCGGATTCAGCCGGTCAGTATAAAGAACCGCCGCCAGCCCTTCGCGCGCGTAGCTGCTCTGGAAGCCGACTCGCCGCCGCGCGCCCGAAGCGCGCGCCAGCAGTGCCGATTTGTACAGCGCCTGAAAATCAATCGCGCAGTCGTATTTGGCCGCGCGGAGCGCGCCGACTGTATCCGCAATACCGCTCGCGCTCTTACGGTCCAGCCGAATCACTTCGCTTAGGTCAGGATTCCCCGCCAGCAGCCGCGCCCACCGCGGCTCGATTGCCCAATCGATTCGCGCTCCCGGAAATGTGTCGCGCAAAGCGGAAGCCGCCGGCAACGCGTGAATCACGTCCCCCATGGAACCCAGCCGCACCAGCAAAAATCGCGGATCAGCCATCGCTCTCCCGGCGTAGCCGGCTAAGTAAATCGCGCGTGGAATGATCTTTGGGATCCCCCACAATCGCCACACGAATTCCCAGCAGCGCGGCCAGCTCGCTTTCCGGAACGCTTTCCACCGTGTAGTCGGTGCCCTTCGCATGCACGTCGGGTTGATACTCGCGCAGCAGCGGTTTCACATCCAGATCGTCGAAGATCACTACGTAGTCGACGCACTCGAGCGCCGCCACCAGCGATGCCCGCGCCCGCTCCGTCAGGATCGGTCGCCCTTCACCCTTCAGCTTCCGCGTGCTGCTATCGGAATTCACGCCCACCACCAGCAGGTCGCCCTCCGCGCGCGCTCCTTCCAAATAACGCACGTGCCCCACGTGAAGAAGATCGAAAACGCCGTTCGCGAAAACGATCTTCCGCCCGGCGCTGCGGTACTCCTCCAGCACCGCGTGCAGCCCGTCTCGGGAGAGAATTTTTTCGCGCGTGTCCATGGAGAAAAAGGGCAGTACATCCAAATCACTTCGAACGGTGTTAGCGTTGCGCCGTGGCATCGCTCCGCAGTGCCGCTTCGAGCTCCGCCCGCGTCACCGTCGCCGTGCGCCGTTTCATCACCACGATTCCCCCGGCATAGTTGGCCAGATGCGCCGCTTCCAGCGGCGAAGCTCCCGCTGCCAGCGCCAGTGTGAATGCCGCGATCACCGTGTCGCCCGCGCCCGCCACGTCGACCGGCGTGTCCGAACCAAAGATGGGAATGTGGCGGACGTCTGCGTCCCGCTCAAACACCGCCAGGCCATCCTTGCCTCGCGTCACCACCAGCGACGCCAGCCCCAAATCACCCATCGCCCGCCGTCCGAGTTCTTCCAGCTTGGCGCGGTCCGTCCCGATTTTTTCGCCGTAGGCGGCTTCCAACTCCGGCTCGTTCGGCGTGGCTGCGGTCACTCCCATCCCGGCGTACTCCCGCAGCCGAAAACGCGAATCGAGCGCGATCCGCTTCGCGCGCAGCCCGCGCACCATCGCCGGCGTGGCAGCGCCCATTCCGTAGTCGGATATCAGCACCGCGCTCGCTCGCCGCGCGACCGCGCGTACTTTCCCGGCGAGCGCCTCCTGCACCCGAGCGGGCAGCGGTCCGGGAGGCTCGCGATCCACGCGCAGCACTTGCTGCTCGGTGGTGTGCGTCCACCCCGCGAGCGTGCGCGTCTTCGTCGTGGTCACCCAGTCCCGCAGGCGCACGATACGCGAGGTATCGATCCGTTTGCGGCGAAAATGTTCGATCAGCGCGCGCCCGCCTTCGTCCTCTGCCACCGCGCCCACTGGCAGCACCCGCGCGCCCAGATCGGCCAGGTTGTTCACCGCGTTCGCCGCGCCGCCGGGAAACGATTCCGTCCGCCGGTGCCGCAGAATCAGCACCGGAGCCTCACGCGAAACCCGCGAAATCTCCGTGGAGACGAACTCGTCCAGAACGAAATCGCCGGCCACGCAAATGGTCTGCCGCGGAAACGCACTGACGATGTCCAGTAGCCGCGCCAGGTCCACGGTTGCGTCCGCCGCCTTCGCGGCTACGGCGCGCTTCGTTTTTCGGGCAGGGCTCAACCGCGCTCCCTATAGGAAACTCGTTCGAAAAGCATATTGGCGATGCCCCCAAGCACCGCGCGAAACGGTATCACAGCACCTCAAAAATCGGCAAACGCATCACAGTCGCGAGCCTGCAAGTCATTTCGCCGCGCGTTTGCGAGCCACCACCGCATCGATCGCGGCCCAAAACCCCTGCTCGCGATCGATGCGCATCGAAATTCCGCAAAAATAGATGTCCGTCGCCGGCGCCCACCGCACCCCGGAAAGATTGTATCGATCCTTTTCGGTGCAGACGATGCGGTCGGTCCCCAATGCCCAAGCCTCCGCTTCGATACCCTCCGCGTCGGCCTGTGTGTAGCGATGATGATCGCGAAAGAATTTGTGGCCCACAACCGGATATCCAGTCGCGCGTACGTCCGCCAGAAACGCAGCGGGATTTCCGATCCCGCAGAACACGAACCACTTCTGCAGCTCCTTGGCAATCGCCCTCGGCGCACTCCCTCCGCCGCCCGCGCCCCCTGATCCGCCGCCGCGCTCGCCGCCAATCTCCTGGAAGTAATCGATGTTTGGTCGCGCGTAGAAAATCGGCGCCTCCGTGTAGTGCTGCACGCTCGCTTCGACGGCCGGAGCGTGCTCGCTGCGTGTGATGACCACCATGTCCGCACGCTTAAGCGCCGATCGCGGCTCGCGCAAGCGCCCGGCGGGAAGCAAATGTCCGCCGCCGAACGGATTCGTCGCGTCGATCAGCACAATGTCCACATCGCGCGCCAGTTGCCGGTGCTGGAAGCCGTCATCCAGAATGAACCACTCCGTGCCCTCGCGCGCGAGTTCCCGGCCGCGCGCGAAACGGTCCGCCCCCACGCCGAACGCTACCTGTCCTCCGAAACGCGCCTCGAGCAGTTGGACTTCATCGCTCGTGGCCGCTCCTTCACCAGTTCGCTGGCCACGATAGCCGCGCGTCAGAATCCCCACGCGCTTCCCTTCCGCCAGCAGATGCTCCGCGGTCGCCGCCACCATAGGAGTTTTCCCGGTGCCTCCTACCGTCAAGTTGCCAACGCTGATCACCACGCCATCCAGCCGCTTCGGCTGCAAAATTCCGCCTCGATACGCCGCCGACCGCAGATACGTCGCCGCGCCGTATGGCAACGTCAACGGCCACAGCATGGCTTGCTTGAAATTCACGTCCGATGCCCCTGCGCACTCAGTACTGATGCGATGGCGTCCAGGGCCCGCTCCGTTGCCCCACGGTTGCGTTCGCTCAGGTCGCGCGCCGCTTTGCCCATACGCTCGCTCAGCGCTTTATCTTCGATCAGCTGTAGCCACACTTTCCCGAGTTGCTGCCCGCTCGCAACTTGCACCGCCGCGCGTGCCGCGAGAAATTGCACCGCCATGGCCTGAAAGTTTTCCATCGACGGCCCGAACACCGGAGGCTTCGCAAACCACGCCGGCTCCAAAATGTTGTGGCCGCCCGCGGGAACCAGCGATCCCCCGACGAAAGCTGCGTCAGCCAGCGAATACAATCCCGCCAGCTCGCCGATCGAATCCAGCACCAACACGTCGGCACTCTCATCGAGCGCCGTAGCGACGTCCACTTTGCTGCGCCGCACTACATTCCAACCGCCCGCTGCCGCGATTTCCGCCGCCTCGTCGAATCGATCCGGCTTGCGGGGCGCCAACACCAGCAGAGTTCGCCGGAACTTCCGCTGAACCAGATCATAGGCTCCCAGCACAGCCTCTTCTTCCAATCCCAGCACGCTGCCCGCGACCAATACCGGCCAGCGCTCCTGCGCATGAATCTGCTCCGCGAGCCACAAGCCGAACTCCCCCATCGCCGGTGCCGCCACGTCGTATTTCAAGTTTCCCGTCACCGCTACCTGTTCCTCACCAGCTCCCATTTCAACCAGCCGGGCCGCGTCTTCCGGCGTCTGCGCCAAAAACAGCTCCGCGTCCTGCATCGCTCGCGCGAATAACTCCCCCACCAGGAATTCCCAGCGCTTGAATCTTGCGAACGAACGCTCGGAAATTCGCGCGTTCGCGAAGATCACCGGGATTCCGCTGCGTCTCGCCTCGCGCAGGAAGTTCGGCCAGATTTCCGTCTCCATCACGATCGCCGCCACCGGCCGAATAGACCGCAACGCACGCCGAACGCCGCCCACCGAATCCCACGGAAAGTAGAAAATTCCGTCCGCGCAGGACAATCGTTCGCGAGCCAGTTGCCGCCCGGTGTCGGTGGTCGTAGAGACGAAGATGACGCAATTAGCGAAGCGCCGTTTCAAACCCTCGGCCAGCGCCGCCGCCGCAAGCACTTCGCCCACCGACACGGCGTGAATCCAAATCACGCGCCCCGTCGCTTGGCTCGCGCTCGCTACAATTCCCGGCGGCACGCGTCCCAATCGTTCGCCGACGGTCGCGGCTGCCTCGCCTTGGCGCCACGCGCGCACCGCGTAGTACGGTGCCAGCGCTGCCGCGCTTATGGCCGAAAGGATGCGATAGAGAAAATAGATCAAAGGAGCGTTCCGTTTCAGGGGCGCTTGAGCATTCGCGAGCAGCGCATCACTTCTCAACGCGCAGGCGCGGTATTATAGTGTCAGCCGCCGGGAAACACGCACAACTTCCAGGAATCTTTGAGCATCGGAAACACCATATGACGCGACGGATGATAATTTCGGTAGCTTGCCTCGTCGCCGTCTGCGCATTTGCCCAAGCCCTTTCTTCGCCGCAAACCCTGGCGAAAACGCAAGCGCAACCGCAGGCGCCTCCCGCCGCGCGCGCGGACGATTCGCTGTCTCACGACCGCCACAACGGCGTGACTGTCTCCGTCAAGCCCTGCACCGATCCGGCCGTCGCCAAAGAAAAATTCGGCAAAGCGAATCCCTTGCCGCTCGGGATTCTGCCTGTCGAGGTTTTCCTGCGCAATGAAACTACTCAACCGATGCGCATCGACCTCAGCACCGTTCAGCTCTCCGTGCGCTCCCGGGGGCACTCGCAGGATATCGAATGGCTGCCCGTTCGCGACGTGGCCTCCGCCGTCGCCCATCCCAATGGCCCGTCCGCTCCTCACCAGCAGCGCTTTCCCAGCATCGGCGTGCCCACCGGAGCGGATAGCAAAGCCGACAAAATGGCTGCGATCCTTCAGCCGCTCGCGCTCGACGCTGACGTCCTGCCGCCAGAATCCATCCTCCACGGCTTCCTGTTTTTCGACTTGAATCGTGACATCTCCCTAGCCGAGGACGCTAGCCTCTACGTGCCGGACATAACCACGATTCCCGCCAACAAGCCGCTGATGTTCTTCGAAGTCCCCCTCAGCGGCCCCGCAAAACCCTAACATCTAGTGGTTCGGCGTTTACTCCGGTAGCATTCCCGACAGAGTTACCATTCGCCCCCCATTTGCCAACCGCCTTTTCGGCGCGTATGATTACCTTGGTTTATGCTCCGCAAGTTTCTCACGCTGTGCCTACCCGCCCTCGTGGCGGCGAGCCTTGCCTTGGCGCAGTTGCCAGCCCGCCCCCCTGACGATGCCAAGATCTTTCCTCTGAGTGACATCAAGCCGGGAATGCGCGGCGTCGCCTACACCATCTTCGAGGGCGACAAGATCGAACCCATGGACCTCGAAGTCATCGGCGTTCTCCATAATGCAGTCGGGCCCAAGGAAGACGTAATTCTCGTTCGTTTGCTGGGAGAGAAAGCCGAGAAATCCGGCGTCGTCGCCGGCATGAGCGGCAGCCCCGTCTACTTCGATGGCAAGCTCGCCGGGCGCGCTAGCCCTCAAGCTGGGCACCTTCACTAAGGAAGCCATCGGCGGCGTCACTCCCATTGCCGACATGCTCGAGGTTGAAAATTCTTCAGGTTCCATGCCTGCCGCTGGCGCGGTTCATGCCGACGCGCGTGTGGCCCTGCCGCAGGAATTCGCTCAGCGCGCGGCCGTAGGCGCGGGACAATTTCTCGTCCCCATTGACACACCCCTGATCGCTTCGGGGCTCTACCCCGAAACGCTCGCCCGCTTCGGTAAGGACTTCGGGGCGTGGGGCATGTCCGTCATGGCCGGCGGCACCGCCGCGGCCACACCCGAAGACGCGCAGCTCAAGCCCGGCGACATGGTCGGCATAGACCTGATTCGCGGCGATCTCTCCGTCAGCGCCGGTTGCACCGTCACTTACGTCGATAAGGATCACATCCTCGCCTGCGGCCACCCGCTCTTCGGATTTGGCGCTGTGCAGATGCCGCTCTCGCGCGCGCACGTATTGATGACTCTGGCCTCCGCACAGGCGTCCACCAAAGTCCTTACCACCGGCTCAACGATCGGCACTTTGACGCAGGATCGCGAAACGGCGGTCATGGGCGTCCTCGGCGACGGCCCGCAGATGATTCCGCTGAACGTTACTCTCGACACGCCGGCCGGCGAAAAGCAATATCACTTTGAAGTCATTGAAAGCGCGCAGTTGACGCCTCTGCTGGTTACCACCGCTGCCTACAACGGCATCACCGGCAGCCCGTCCTACGGCGAAGGATCCACGCTACGCCTCGAAGGACAGATTAAAGTAAAGGGCCACACCGCGGTGCAGCTGCAGAATCTTTTTGCGCCCACCGATCAGCCCACGCCTTCAGCATTCTTCGTGGCCACTGAGCTACAAGCCGCCTTCGCGCGCATCTATTCGAATCCCTATGAATTGCCGGAAATCGAACGCATCGACCTGCGCGTCACCGCGCTCGCCGAGCGCCGCCTGGCCACCATCGACGGCGCTTGGATCGAAAAGAGCGAAGTCCATCCGGGCGACACCGTGGGCGTGAAGGTGCTGCTGCGCCCCTATCGCGGCCCTTCCTTCATTCAGGAAATTCCGGTGACCATTCCCCAGCAGACCGCGCCCGGCACACTGCAAATCGTGGTCAGCGACGCCGACTTCCTCAACCAGAATGTGCAGTACCTGGCGGCCAGCTCGCAGGGGCAGCTCGCCGGTCTCGAAGAATTGGTGCAATTGATTAATCGCGAACGCCGCAACGACCGCCTCTACGCCACCTTGTTTCAATCGGCTCCGACCATCCTCATTGATGACAAAGAACTGCCCAACGCTCCAGCGTCGGTCATCAACGTCCTCGATCAGCGCCAAAATTCCGGCAATGCCAGGCTCTTGAGGCAATCGGCTGCCGGAGAGTGGTCCGTCGAAATGCATCAGGTCATTGACGGCGTCCGCATGCTTCCCATCACCGTGAAGTGAAGGTTCGCAAAGGAGATTGACTCATGAATCGGCGAGCGATTCTGGTGTGGTTGTTGGCGGCTGCTCTCCTGCCCTCGTGCGCCCTCGCCGAGCACACCCGCTATTGGACGCAGACGGACTTTTCCGATTTCGAGAAGGGCTCGCCCGACGGAGTGGCCCTGCGCAGCGACGGCAAATTGATGCCCGCTCCCAAGTTCGTCCAGTTCTCCGATCCCAATCTAGCTTTTCTGTGGGCTCTTCGCGCCGATTCTCACGGTAGGCTCTACGCCGCCGGCGGATCGGATGCCAAGGTTTTGCGATTCGACGACACCGGAAACTCCACTCCGGTTTTTGAATCTTCCGAACTCGCGGCGCAGGCCATCGCCTTCGATTCGCATGACAATCTCTACGTAGCCACCTCGCCCGACGGAAAGGTCTACAAAGTCGCGGCCGACGGCACCAAGACCGTCTTTTTCGATCCTCAGCGGAAATACATCTGGGCCTTGGCATTTGACCCAGGCGGAAATCTTTTTGTCGCGACCGGCGACCAGGGAGAAGTTTTTGTCGTAGGCCCCGACGGCAAGGGCCAGCGCTTTTACCAAAGTCATGAGCGTCACGCGCGTTCTTTGGCTTTCGACGCCAAAGGCAATCTCCTCATCGGCACCGAGCCCAGTGGGCTCATCCTGCGCGTCGAGATCGCTCGGAAGGGCCAATCTGCCCTGCCCGCCGCGGGCGCCTCTTTCGTCGTCTATGAAACCAGTAAGGCGGAGGTAACCTCGCTAGCCCTGGACGCCGCTGGAAATCTCTACGCGGCAGCCGAGGGCGAAAAGTCCCGCTCCTCCGAAGCTCCCCGGATACCTCTTCCGTCCGGTTCGGGCGCCGCGCCGCAGGGTGGTGGTACTTCCCAGGGTGGCAGCATCATCATCACTCCGACCGGTGGAAACGCGCAGCAGCCCCCTATTTCCTTTGGACTCCCTGCCACGTCGCCCACGCGCGGCGCCGAAGTCGTCAGGATCGCGCCGGACGGCTCGCCGGAAACTCTGTGGACCTCGCGCGACGATCTGGTCTACGCCGTCGCGCTCGTTCCAGGCGGTAAGGTACTGCTGGGCACCGGAGACACCGGAACTTTGATCCAGCTCGACGGTGACCGTGTCTATTCGCGCATCGCCAAAACCGCCGCCGCGCAAGTCACCAGTCTCGCCGTCGGTACAGACGGCCGCGTTTTTCTGGCCACCGCGAATCCCGGAAAGATTTTCGTCCTCGGCCCAGGCTTCGCCTCCGAAGGAATATTCACGTCGGATGTATTCGACGCCAAGATCTTTTCGCATTGGGGCCGTCTCTCCTGGTACGGAGCGAGCGCTGGCCAAAGCAAAGTGGAATTCTACGTCCGCTCCGGAAACACCTCGAATCCTGAGGACAATTGGAGTGCCTGGGCCGGGCCCTACACCACTCCCGCCGGCGCGCCGGTGGAGGCTCCCGCGGCCCGCTTCGCGCAGTGGAAAGCCGTCTTTCACGGCGCTGCTGACAGCGCAAATGCGAACGCTGGATCGAGCGGTAATCAGACTCCGGACATTTCCTGGGTCAGCCTTGCCTACCAGCCAAAGAACGTCGCGCCCGCAATTGACGACGTCGTCATACAGGATCCCGGCGTGCGCGCCGTTGGATTCGCCCCGCAGCCCGGCGGCCCCGGAAATCCCGCGCCCGCGGCGCTGCGCTTCCCTCGTGATGCCGGTGCCGGCTCTCTTGGCCAGATCATGGGTGACAGCGGGAGCGCTCGCGCGGACGTTCCTCCGCAGGGATATGCCCAGAAGGGCTACGAGAGCGTGCTGTGGAGCGCGCATGACGATAACGGCGACGATCTCACGTTCGCCATCTACTACCGCGGAGAGGCCGAGCGCAACTGGCGGCTGTTGAAGGACAAGATCACACAGCGTTTCTATTCCTGGGATACCTCTTCCATGCCGGACGGCGCCTACTATCTAAAGATCGTGGCCTCCGACGCGCCGTCGAATCCGTCGGATCAGGCTCTCGATACCGAGCACGAAAGCGACCGCTGGGAAGTCGCCAATACTCCGCCGCGAATTGAAAACCTGCGCGCCGGCGCTGCCGCGCCGAAGACCACCGTTTCTTTTGACGCCACCAGTTCTTCCGGCGTTATCGCCCACGCGCAGTACAGCGTCGATGCGGGAGATTGGCAGATTGTGTTTCCGGCAGGCTTGCTCTCGGACGCGCCCAAGGAGAGCTACTCGATCGATCTCGCTGGACTTACTCCCGGCGAACATACGCTCGCCGTGCAGGTTTCCGACCGCTTCGACAACAGCAGCTCCGGGAAGGTCACCTTCACCGTTCCGCTGCACGCTTCGCAGTAGTTCTGGAGCGACGCCCTACTCGTCGTCCGCTCGCCAGTCCGCGGGCGGAAAAGCAATTCTCCAAAATTCCGGCGCCGGCGAATCAAACTCCAGCGGTATGTGAAAGCCTTCGGGCATTTCGCGGGCCGCGCGCGCCACCTTGCACGCCACGCGCTCTTTCGTGGCCTTGTGTTCCAGCACCAACCGCGCGTCCACCGGCAGGCTCTGCCCTATCACCACCAGCGCGCCCTGCGGATTCACGCTCAGCGTCACCGCTTCGATCGTGGTCAGCTTGCCGGCCAGCGCCACGTGGATCTGCGTTCGCGTCCGCAGCAGCACTCGCTGGCTGCGGCGCCGCTCTTCGCGTACCAGAGGTTTCGGGGACGATTGTTCGGAGACTACCGCGCTTGCCCCACTCTGTTTTCCGGAGGTTCCTGCCGCCGCTGCCGCCGCCGACACCTTTGCCGCCTGCATATTCACTCTCGGGTCGCTTTTCAAAACGGAACACCCCTGTCGCTCAGAGATTCACTCCCCAGAAGTCTAGATCGGCCGCAAGTAACTCCACCCCTAGGTCCCAACCGTCCGATCTTTGCGGCCCTTTCCAAACCACCACCCCATCCGCGGCCTGGCGAGTGGCCAGGTTTGTCAGGCGCAGCCTCTGCTGCGCATCAATTTCCCGGGGACTTACCAGCAGACAGCCGTAGTTGTTGATGACGCGCGTGAACCCCGACTCGAACTGCAACGGCCCGCCCTTGCCATCCCACTCCATCACCACCCGAACGCGCGAATTCATGCGCGGGCCGCGCCTGTTGCTCTTGGTTCGTATGTCTCTCGGTAGGTCTTCCCCAAAACGCATTCACGAGGCTCCCTGAAGGCACAGAGGCACAGCTGGAAACAGCTTGATGTTGTCGACGATCCCTTAGCGCGCTTTCATCCTAGGGGCGTGAAAAGGGGCGGTCAATGGTACAGAAAGACAGGTCAAAAGCTGTACAGAAGGGCAGGCGAAAGCGCTCAGTCCGCGGAACTTGCCGCCACGCGCGGTTTGCTCATCCCCGCGATTCGGCCGAAGCGCCCTTCGAGCCACGTCTGGAACGTATCCATGTAGGTGTAAAACACCGGAGTCAGATACAGCGTCACCAACTGCGAGAACATCAAGCCGCCTACAACCGCGAGCCCGAGGCTGCGCCGTGAATTCACTCCGCCGCCCAAACCGATGGCGATGGGCAGCGTGCCCATCAGCGCCGCCATGGTGGTCATCATGATCGGCCGGAATCGCACCAGGCAGCCCTCGTAGACCGCCTCGGCTGCCGTCTTGTGCCCTTCCCGTTCGCGCGCGATCGCGAAGTCCACCATCATGATGGCGTTCTTCTTCACGATTCCGATCAGCATAATGATCCCCACGAATCCGTACAGGTCCAGGCTCAGCCCGAATATCTGCAGCGTCAACAGCGCGCCGAAGGCCGCCGAGGGCAACCCCGAAAGAATCGTCAGTGGATGAATGAAGCTCTCGTACAAAATCCCCAGCACGATGTAGATGATCAGAATCGTAATTAACAGCAGGATTCCCAGGCCCTTGAGTGAATCCTGATACGCTTGCGCCGTGCCCTGAAACTCCGCCGTCACTGATTGCGGCAGCGACCGCGCCGCCAAATCCTGCACTTGCTTTACCGCGTCGCCGATCGCCACCCCCGGCTTCACGTTGAACGACAGCGTCACCGCCGGAAGCTGCCCCAGGTGATTCACGCTCAGCGGGCCCAGGCTGGTCCCCAGCGTAGCTACGGAGCTTAGCGGCACCAGATTGCCCTGCGTCGACCGCACGTACAGCAGCGACAGCGCGTTCGGATCCTTCTGGTATTCGTCCTTCAGCTCCATCATCACCCAGTATTCATCGTTGGGCGCGTAGATGGTCGAGACCTGCCGCTGCCCGTAGGCCGAATACAGCGCGTTTTCAATCTGCTGCGCATTTACCCCCAGCGCGGACGCCTTGTCGCGATCGATATGCACGTCCACTTGCGGATTGCTGATCTCCAGGTCGCTGGTCACATCCGTCAGGATCGGCACCGTCTCCAATTTCTTCTCGAAATCCTGCGCCGCCCGGTACATTTCCGTCGTGTCCGGGCTTTGCAACGCCAGCTGTAGCGGGCTATCCGTTATCCCGCCGCCGATCTGAATCGGCGGCGGATTCTGCAAAAAGGCGTCGATGCCCGGCACCGTCGCAAATTTCACCTTTAGCTCTTCGATCACGTCATCCACCGTCGCGTGGCGCGCGAAGAGAGGAGCCACCGCCCGCAGCGCTCCGCCCAGCACCGGCGTTCCACCGTATTTCTCCACCAGGTAGGTCATCGTCTCGCTGGGAACCTTCGGCCGTTCGGAGGGGTCCTTCAAATGAATGAAAATAAATCCGGAATTGGACGACCCGCCCAAACCCACCGCCGAGAAAAAAGCGAGACGGCTTGGCTCGCTCACCAAGATATGGTTCAGCTGATCTTGATGCGCCTTTAGCGAATCGAACGAAATTCCTTGCTGCGCCCGAGTGTATGTGAAAATCTGCGAGGAATCGACCTCCGGCAAAAAGCCTTTGGAAATCGACATGAATTGCCACACCGTTACCGCCAGAATCACTCCCGAGACTGCCATCACCAGGCCCCGCCGCCGTAATGACCATTGCAGCGAGCGGTCGTAAGTGCGCAGCATCCTGTCGAAAAACCGCTCGAGCGCCATATACGCCCTGCCATGCTTGGTCTCGTCCGGCGGACGCAGAAACCTGCTGCACAGCATGGGCGTCAGCGACAGCGACACGAAGCCGGAGACCAGCACGGCCATAATGATCACCACCGCGAATTCGTGCAGCAGCCGCCCGATGATTCCTCCCATGAACAGCACCGGAATGAACACAGCCACCAGCGAAAGGGTCATCGATACGATCGTGAATCCGATCTCCTTCGCGCCCTTCAGCGCCGCTTCCATCGGCGCCTCGCCCATCTCCATGTGCCGCACGATGTTTTCCAGCATTACGATGGCGTCATCCACCACGAAGCCCACCGAAAGCGTCAGCGCCATCAGCGAAAGATTGTCCAGCGTGTAGTCCAGCTCGTACATCACCGCGAAAGTTCCGACGATCGACATCGGCAGCGCGATGCTTGGAATGACAGTGGCGGAAAGATTTCGCAGGAAAATAAAAATAACCAGAACCACCAGGCACACCGCCAGGAGCAAGGTGAATTTCACTTCGTTCACCGACTCCCGAATCTCCTCCGAGCGGTCGTATGCCGTTTGCAGAGTGATGGAAGCTGGCGTGATGGCGTGGAATTGCGGCAGTAGCGCCTTCACTCCGTCCACCACTGCCACCGTGTTCGTGCCCGGTTGCCGCCGGATCGCTAAAATAATGGCGCGCTCGTCGTTGTAATAGTTCGATGTCTTGTCGTTCTGCACACCGTCGACGACGTTCCCCAACTCTTCCAGCCGCACCGGCGAGCCGTTGTGATATGCCACGATCAGCGGCCGGTATGCCGACGCCCGCATCAGTTGCCCGTTGGCCTGCAGGTTGAATGCCCGGTGCTCGCCGTAGAGCGTCCCGGTCGGCAGGTTCACGTTCTGGCTCTGCACCGCCGCGGTTACTTCATCGATCCCCACCTGCCGCGCCGCCATCGCAGACGGATCGAGCTGGATGCGCACTGCATATTTCTGCGAGCCGAATACCTGCACCTGCGCCACACCCTTCACCATCGAAATGCGTTGGGCGAAAAGCGTCTCCGCGTACTGATCCACCACCGATAGCGGCAGCGTCCGCGAGCTCATCGCCAGATACAGAACGGCCTGGTCGGCCGGATTCACTTTCTGAAACGTCGGCGGGGTCGGCATGTTCGGCGGCAGCTGGTCCGTCGCGCGTGAGATAGCCGCCTGCACGTCTTGCGCGGCGCCGTCGATGCTGCGGCTCAAGTCAAATTGCAGAGTGATCGACGTGCTGCCCAACTCGCTGTTCGACGTCATCGAATCGATGCCCGCGATGGTTGAGAATTCCTTCTCGAGAGGCGTGGCCACGGCCGCGGCCATCGTGTCGGGATTCGCTCCCGGCAGGCTCGCGTCCACCTCGATCGACGGGTAATCGACGTTCGGCAAATCGCTCACCGCCAGCTCGCGATAGCCCAGGATTCCAAACAGCAGGATCGCCGCCATCACCAACGTCGTCATGATGGGTCTGCGAATGAATATTTCGGCGATGTTCATGGAGGGACTTCAGTTCCCCGACGGAGTCGTCGAGATTTGCACTTTAATGCCCGGCAGCAGTTCCAACTGGCCGTCGGTTACCACTATTTCGCCGGGTTGGATTCCGCTTGAGATCACAGACTCGCCGCCGATCGCCCGCGCCACTTTCACCGCGCGCTGCTCGACCGTTGAATCGGACTTCACCACGTAGATAAAGTCGCCGTTCTGCCCAATCTGCACCGCCTGTGAAGGTACTACCGTAGCGTTCTCATCCTGCGCCAGCCGCAGCAGCACCGTTGAGAACTGCCCGGGCCACAACTGGTGGTCTTCATTGTCGAAGGTACCCTTCAGCTTGATCGTTCCCGTGGTGTTGTCCACCGCATTGTCGATGAAGGTCAGAGTGCCGGTCTCCGTCTTCGTGCCTCCGGAGGGCGTCGCCTCCACCCGCAGCTTCCCCTGGCCCATGAATCGATCTACGGTACCCAGGTACTGCTCGGGGATCGAAAAATTGATGTAGATCGGCGACACCTGATTGATCACGATCAGTATCGGCACGTCGTTCTGCTTCACAATGTTTCCCGGATACACCTGCAGCGCCCCAAGCCGCCCCGCCAGCGGCGCGTAGATCTTGCAGTAGTCCACCTGCAGTTGTGCGGCATCCACGGCGGCTTTGTCGGCGCGCACGGCTGCGCGCTGCGCGTCGGCATTAGCCTTCATCTGGTCGTACTGCTCTTTTGCCGCCACTCCCGCCTGATATAACTGTTGGTAGCGTCCCAGCTCAACGATGTTCAACTGTTCTTGCGCCTGATCGCGCGCCAGCGTTCCCTCCGCCTGCGCCAGCGCCGCTTCGAAAGGCCGCGCGTCCAGCGTGAAGAGCAGGTCGCCCTTCTTCACCAGCTGCCCTTCTTTGATGTGCACCGCTTCGAGCACCGCATTCACTTGCGCCTTGATCGAAACGGTCGAATACGCGTCCGCCGAACCGATGGCCGTCAGTTCCAGAGGCTCCGTCTTCTGCTCCGCCTTGGCTACCTTTACGGGCACGGCTACGATAGGAGCGGTCTGCACCGTGCTGGTCGTGCAGGCGCTCATCCCCGCGAGCGCCCCGAGGACGCCCGCCAATGCCAGTGCCGCGATGAAGCTCTTTCGCATCGCTGCTTTCATGTCCTACTAGGGCTCCCCACAGGAGGTGTCTTAGAGCTGGTGATATAGACGTGGCTGCCTCACCATCGTCTCAGCGCATGGCAGATATAATACTCCGAGCCGACCCGGCCTGGTCTGGCGACCCGGCCCTGCTTTTCGTAGGGGCAGGCCCCTTGCTAGGAAGCGGTCCATTCCCGCTGCGCCGCACCGCCCGGTTCAAGGTTTGGCTTCTGATTTTCCGGGTGCTCCATCTGGCGCGCGCCCTTCGCGACAGGTGGGTCTTCGTCTCTCGCAATGACACAGATACCTGCAGGTACGTCAATTCGCTCTTCGTAGGGGCGGGTTTGTGACCCGCCCGGCAACCAGCGTCGACTCTCCGCTTCCGAACTCCAAGCTCCCGCCTGCATAGGCCTCCCGAAGTCTTTTATTTTCAGCGTATAGCAGCCTAGTCGATAGCGGCCTGATCGAAAAACCACCGCACGCCCCCGGCCGGCCGGATCTGTGCCGCCGGGTACTGGCTGGTTTGGCCGTCGGGCTCGTTTTTGAGTGCCGCCACGATCTCCCGCTTGTCCTTGCCCGCCACCAGAAAGAACGTATGCCGGGCCTGGTTTGCCACTACCAGTGTCATTGTTACCCGCTGGGGAGGCTTGGCGGCCACTTCCACGGCAGCCACCCACCGCTGCTTTTCCTCGAGCGCCGGGGAGCCAGGAAAGAGGGATAACGTATGTCCCTCTGGCCCTAGGCCGAGCAGCTGTAAGTCGAAGGCCGGCGCAGACCCTCCAAAGAATTTTCGGAGCTCCGCCTCATACGCCTCCGCCGCTTTTTCCGGAGGGTGCAGAGTCGTCGGCACGGGGTGTACGTTGGCTGCGGGAATGGGAACCTGCGAGATGAGCGTCTCGCGCGTCATTCGGTAGTTACTCAGCGGATCATCAGGCGGGACGTAGCGTTCGTCACCCCAGAAAAGATGGATGCGCTCCCACGGCGTTTGCGCCGCCGTTTGCGGGTCCGCCCACAGGCGGTAGAGCTTCGCCGGTGTGTTGCCGCCCGCCAGCGAAATCGCAAATCGCCTGCGCTCGCGCACCGCATCGCGCATGATCTGCGTGAGCTCCGCGAACGCCGCCCGGCTGAGCGCCTCAATATCCGGAAAAACGCTGGCGTCCATCTTCATATCGTCACATTCGCCGGGGCTTAAAATCTCGCACCCGGCGGCTATCCGATTCCTTTGTAACCGTAGGGGCACCGCATGCCGTGCCCGTCCCGCGTGGTCCCTTTTCCGCCGTCCTCGCCACGCGTCCGCAGAACGCTGCGACTCCATGTTGTTCTTTGTAGGGGCGGGTCTCAGACCCGCCCTCCGGGCTCCGGTATCCCCTTAGCGTCATCCCTTTTCGGCTGTCTTCACCGCATGCCCGCCAAACTCGTGTCTCATCATGGCCAGCAACTTGTTGGCAAACGGCTCCGGGTCCTGCGACCGAAACCTCACGTCCAGCGCGCCGGAAATCACCGGCAGCGCCACGCCCAGCTCCACGCCCTCGATCACCGTCCAACGGCCTTCTCCCGAATCCGTCACGTACGCCCCAATCCCTTCGAGCGTGGGATTCTTTGTCAGCGCATCCACCGTCAAATCTAGCAGCCACGAACGGATCACGCTGCCCACCTGCCAGACTTTCGATATCTGCAGCAAATCGAGATGAAACTCTTCCTTGTGCCGCAGCAGGTCGAGTCCCTCGGCATACGCTTGCATCATGCCGTACTCGATTCCGTTGTGGACCATTTTCACGAAGTGCCCCGACCCCGCCGGGCCCATGCGCCCCCAGCCGCGGTCCGGCGCCGGAGCCAGCGTCTGAAAGATCGGCGCCAGCCGTTTCACCGTGTCGGCGTCTCCGCCGACCATCATGCTGTAGCCTTCCGTCAGTCCCCACACGCCGCCGCTCGTCCCACAATCCACGAAATTCAATTTCTTCGGCACGAGCGCCGCAGCCCGCCGCATGGTGTCCTTGTAGTACGAATTCCCGCCGTCGATAATCGTGTCCCCGGGAGCCAGAAGCGGAGTCAGCAAGTCGATGGTCTGATCCACCGGCGCACCCGACGGCACCATCAGCCACACAATGCGCGGCGCCTTCAATTGCCCGATCAACTTCTCGAGCGAATCACTTCCCGCCGCTCCTTTGTCCGTCACGCGCGTTACCGCCGCCGCGTCGCGGTCGAAGCCCACCACGCGATGCCCGCCGCGCACTAGCCGCTCGGTCATGAACGCGCCCATCTTCCCCAGTCCAATCATTCCTAGTTCCATCGCGTCTCCTCCTCGTCTTAAACTTCACTGATCTTTGTAGGGGCACGGCATGCCGTGCCCGGCACTAATGCTTGGCGACGCGTCGCCACCGGGTCATTCCGAAGGCGTTCTGTGCCCGAGGAAACTTGTGGTGAGCGTAGCCGAGTCATCTCTCTTCGTGTGCACGTATCGCCGATACTCCCCTCGTTGGCACCGCGCCGCTATCGTCATTCTGAGGGCCGCCTCTGCCCGAGGAATCTCTCTTAGTGTGTACGCATCACCGGCACTGAACGCGACGCCCTCGGTTTACTTCCCGTCCGCCACAACTCCGATTTTGGCCAAATCCTGGCGCAACTGCCCGGCGTCCTTGTATTGAACCGTGTGCATTCCCATCTCCTTCGCGCATTCCAGGTTCAATCCCCGGTCGTCGATCAACACGCACTCTTCCGGCTCGCACTGCGTGATCTTCAGTGCCAGACTGTAAATGCCCTGGTGCGGCTTGCGCACGCCCAGATAACACGAGCTGAAAAACGCTTTGAAATAAGCCCGCAAGTGAAAGGTGTGCACGCGGTAGTCGTTGATTTCCAGCGACTCGTTGTTCAGCGCCGCTTGTAAGTAGCGCCCTTTCGCGGCCAGGTCCGCAAGTACCGCCATCCCCTCCGGCATCAGCTGCGACTGCGCGAACATGAACTGCTTGAACTCCTCGGGCTTGAACGGACGCTCGCGGTAAAAAACCGTTCTCTGCAAGTATTCGGCCAAGCTCGCGTGGCCACACTCGAAGGCGTTCAGCATCAGCTCGTGCCGATCCTCGAAATCGTCCCAGTCCAGATGGAACTTCTCGACCGCCTTCTTCCGCGAGTCGCGATCCCATCCGTTCGTCAGGATCACCCCGCCGTTATCCCAGAACAGCGCCTTCACATCCGCCATGAGCCCTCGCGCGCTTCCCTGCTCTACGCCGTCCATTATCGCCCGCGCCCATCGCCAAGCGAAAGGCGAATTCTCGCGCCCTCATCCGCTCCACCGTTGGATTTTTACAGTTGTGTGACAATCGGCAATCGTCGCCGCATTTGCGATTTTCGTAGCGGCCGCCTTTTGGCGGGCACCTTTGCCTTTTAGTTTTGCTTCTTAGGGGGTCGGAGCTTCAGCTCCGACATAAGCTGCGCAATAAAAAGAGGCTTTAGCCCCTGAAGGCAGCTTGGCGCGAGCAAATCTCGACGCGTCTGGCCGCCCGCACCTATGATGGACTGAGCATGAGCCCCCGCGTCACTCGCCGCTCGCCGGTTATCTTCACCATCGGCCACTCTACCCATCCCATCGGTGAATTCGTCGCGCTGCTTCGCGCCCACGGCATTGGACGCATCATCGACATCCGCACCATTCCGAAGTCCCGCCACAACCCGCAATTCAACGCCGATGCGCTCGCCGCGAGCCTTCACTCCGCTCGAATACGCTATCGCCATCTGAAAACCCTGGGCGGATTGCGCCATTCCAGCCGCGACTCCGTCAATCTCGGCTGGCGCAACGCCGGCTTTCGCGGATTTGCCGATTACATGCAGACGCCAGAATTCGAAGCGGGATTGAAGCGTGCCATCGAGCTAGCCGCGGAGGTCCCCAGCGCGCTGATGTGCGCCGAAGCGGTTCCCTGGCGGTGCCATCGCTCGCTCGTCGCTGACGCTCTCACGGTGCGCGGCTTTCGCGTGTTGGAAATCATCAGCGCGGCGGAGCCCAAGGAACACAAACTCACGCCCTTTGCCCGCGTTCGCGGCCTTCAAATCACTTATCCGCCCGCTCAGGGCTCGTTACTCGATCATTCCTAGTGGTGGCTCGTTACTGGAGTCGTTAGTGTGGAGGAGCTTCCGCACGCGCCCCGCCCTTGGGCGGTTTTTTCATCACAAACGCCAGCGGGGTCAGGATCAGCACCACGAGCGCCAGCCCGGACACGACGTCGGTGAACGCCAACGCCGCCGCCTGCTGCTGCACCATGAATTCCATCCTCGCGTACGCCTGCCGAGTCGCCTCCGCCGCGTTCACGCCCTGGCTGTGCAACGTCGCCGTCATCCCGTCCAACATCTGTTGGAATCGCGGATTCCCGGGCTGCAAGTTCGCCGACATGTAGTTCTGCCGTCTCTGCGTCCCCCGCGCCACCAGCGTGCTGATCACCGCGATTCCGATGCTTCCGCCGATGTTGCGCACGAAATTGATCATGCTCGAAATCTGATTGTTCTTTTCGCGCGGCACACCCACATAGCACAGCACGTTGTTGGGAATAAAAATAAACGCCAGCCCCGCCACCTGGTAGACCCGCAACATAAAAACCGTATGAAAATCCATTCCCAGCGTCAGGTGCGTGGACATGTAGTAGAGCCCCGCCGCAGTCGCGGCAAAACCTGTGGCCATCAGAATGCGCGGATCCATCTTCCCGCTCAGCACGCCCGATATCGGCATCATCAGCATCATCATGAACCCGCCGCCGGCCAGCGCCTCGCCCGCCAGCACCGCGGGATATCCCAGCAAGTTCTGCGTGAACTCCGGCAGCAGCACCGTCGTACCGTAGAGCACCATGCCCAGAATCGACATCAAGAACATCGCCGTCGCTACGTTGCGCCTTCTCAGCATCTGCAGCTCCACGATCGGATGCGGATGCCTCCACTCCCACCAGATCCACGTAATCAGCAGCGCCGCCGCGGTTATGATTCCCAGCGTGATCCAGCGCGAGCCGAACCAATCCAGTTCCTGCCCCTTGTCCATCACCATTTGCAGGCAGCCGATGCCCAGCGTCACCAATCCCAGCCCGATGTAGTCGATGCTCAGGCCCTTACGCTTCTCCTGCTCCTCGCGCAGATACGGGGGATCCTCGACGACCTTGTGCGTCAGATACAGCGACAAGATGCTGATGGGCACGTTGATGTAGAAAATCCACCGCCAGCTGTAGTTGTCGGTGATCCACCCGCCCAACGCCGGGCCAATCGCCGGCGCCACCACTACCGCCATGCCGTACATCGCAAACGCCATGCCGCGCTTTGACGGCACAAACGTGTCCGAAAGGATGGCCTGCTCGCTCGGCTGCAAGCCACCGCCGCCCACGCCCTGCAGTACGCGGAAAAATACCAACAGCCCAAGCGATGGCGCGAGCCCGCACAAAAAGCTGCTGGTCGCAAATATCGCCACGCACGTCATGTAGAAGCGCTTGCGTCCAAATCGCGTCGCCAGCCACGCACTGATCGGCAGCACGATGCCGTTCGACACCAGGTAGCTAGTCAGCACCCAGGTCGATTCATCTGTGCTCGCGCCAAAGCTTCCCGCAATATGCGGCAGCGCAATATTGGCGATGGAGGTGTCCAGCACTTCCATGAATGTCGCGAGCGTCACCGTCAGCGCCACGAGCCACGGGTTAAAGCGCGGACGCCAAGCGTCGTGGTCGATCGCGGCTCTCGATGCCGCCGCCGCGCCGTTCACAGTAGTCGATGCCGAAGCCATACACCTAAATTGTAATCCGTCTCGCCGCCTCCGCCGAAAACTTCATCACGTTTTTTGTTCGAGGTTTTCGAGTGCCCCATCCTTGCACCTTCCGCAAAGGTGGGGATTTTGCCTTTGTTGTGCTGTCGTCAGGTGTACGCGACATTACACGCCCTCACTATTGACCGACAAAGCAGCCACCTGTCATCCCGAATCCATCCGCGCTCTTCGCGGATGTGTGAGGGATCTGCTCTTCTCTTCGTTTTTCGGGTGCCCCATCTGGCGCGCATTTTGCGACAGGTGGGTCTTGCCTTTGTAGCGGAGGCCTCGCCTTTCAGTCGGGCGCATTTGCCTTTGCTCTCGCTCTCGGTCTGTCCTGGGTTTTGTAGCGGCCGCCTTCAGGCCGGCGGTTTTCGTTTGTGCCAGCTCCTATCGTCTCAACCAGATTTTTATGGCACAGTAGACAGTGATGGCGGCCTTCGGGAATTCCCAGTTCTCCGGCCGCATTGCGTTTACGTATCCTTCCTTCACTCTCTATCAGATGGCGCGCTTTTTCATCGTCCTCGCCACCGAGATGCAGTCCGTCGCCGTCGGATGGCAAGTCTATGCATTCACCAACAACCCTCTGGATCTGGGCCTCGTGGGCCTCGCGCAATTCCTGCCCGGCATCTTGATGTTTCTGGTTTCCGGATACGCGGCGGATCATTTCGACCGTCGCAAAGTTCTCACCGGAGCCTACTTGGGCTACGGCCTGTGCTCGACGCTGCTGCTGATCATCACCATCCGCGGCGTGCATTCCGTCTATCCGATATATGCCGTCATGGTGCTCGTCGGCGTCGCGCGCTCCTTCAACGCCCCGGTCAGCCGCGCCATCCTGCCGCAGCTCGTGCCCGAGGAGCATTTCCAAAGCGCCTTCGCCTGGGGCGCCAGCATCTTTCAGACCGCCACCATCCTCGGCCCCGCGCTGGGAGGCCTCGTCTATGCCCTCTCTCGCGGCCCCGCCGCCGTTTATGTATCAGCGCTCGCGGCCGCGTGCGGCTCAGCGATTTCCATGCTGCAAATCAAGCTGCGCCAGGTCTCCCGTAAGAGAGAGCCGGTCAGTTGGAAGATCGCCCTCGCGGGATTCCGCTACATCCGCGACAAAAGAGTGGTCCTGGGCTCGATTTCCATGGACCTCTTCGCCGTGCTGCTGGGCGGTGCGACGGCCCTTCTTCCGGTGTATGCGCGAGACATTCTAAAAACAGGACCTCTGGGATTGGGCCTCTTGCGCTGCGCCCCGGCCATCGGCGCGGCCACCATGGCAGTGGCGCTAGCGCATCGTCCGCTCGGCCGGCGCGCCGGAGTGAAAATGTTGTGGTGCGTGGCCGCTTACGGCGTGTTCACGATTCTCTTCGGCATCTCGCGCAACATCGTCCTGTCGATGATCGCGCTGGCTCTAGTCGGCGCAAGCGACATGGTCAGCGTCGTCGTCCGCGGCATTCTCGTGCAATTGGCCACGCCCGACGAAATGCGCGGCCGCGTGAACGCCGTGGATATGATCTTCATCGGCGCATCAAACGAACTCGGCGCATTCGAGTCCGGCGCAACCGCGAAGTTGCTCGGCGCCGTTCCCGCCGTAATCATCGGCGGCGCGGGAGCCATCGTCGTCACCGTGCTCTGGGCCTGGTTCTTCCCCGAACTCCGCAACGCCGACGAAATCGTCGCGCCCCCCGAACCCGAACCCACCACCGTCGCCTAGCCTCATGCTAAGCGTAATGCCCGTCTTGTCTTCGTAGGGGCGCCGCTTGCTGCGCCCTTACCTTTGCCGTTTGCCTTTCCCGGAATCGCCGGTCTCCGCATCGGCGTTATTGCCTTCGCTCTCGCCGTCGTTCTTGCCTTCGCCTTTCCTGGGATCGCCGATCTCAGTATCGGCGCTCTTGCTTTTGCCGGTGCGCTCCTCTCGCGGTGAGCGAGGCCAAATCCGCTCTACGCCCTCTTGGGTAGCCTTTCCGGGTGCCCCATCTGTCGCGCCTCTTGCGACAGGTGGGTCTTCGCCCTGCGTTACGTTCGACGTGTCGCCGTCTCTTCGTGGGGGCCGGGTGCCGCACCCTTGCGGTTTTCAAGGGTGCGGTTCTTGAATGGTCTCGTTGGCTCATCCGCGCGAGACCCCGCCTCTTGCACTAGCCTTTCCGGGTGCCCCATCTGTCGCGCCTTTTGCGACAGGTGGGTTCTTCGCCCTACGTTACGTTCGACGTGTCACCGTCTCTTCGTGGGGGCCGGGTGCCGCACCCTTGCGGTTTTCAAGGGTGCGGTTCTTGTCGTCTTCCCATGCGCCCGTCCTCCTGTAAGCCGCCACTCCTGTCATTCCCAGGAGTTTGTCGAAGACTCACGTAGCGCCGCGGCCTTCAGCGCGGCAGCCTTTGCGGGTGTTGGATACCCCTCGCGTGCGCCACGTTCGATCTGTCATCTCCTCGTAGGGGCACGGCATGCCCTGCCCGCTTTCATTTTCAAGGAGGGTCGTTGCAATCGGCACTCGTAGGGGCGCCGCTTGCTGCGCCCTCTTGCCTAGGCCCTCACGGGTGCCCCACTGTTGTCCGTTCGACATGACGCACCTGCTTTTGCTCTTCAGGGGGTCAGAGCTGAACTCGCCTGCCGAGGGAGCTCCGACACAAAAGCCGCTCCACAAATCCCCTTCCGCTCGCGCCGTTTCACCCGCGCGAGCCTTCTTCGCTCCCGTTACTTGCAGCTAGCCTCGATCTCTTCCTTCGTAATTCCCTCCAGCGGATCATGTTCAAAATAAATCGGCCGCTCGGATTGCGGAGCGCGCCACACGAATTTCCCAGCTCTATTCACGTAGCCCCATTCTTGGTCGGAAATGGACACTGTAGCTAGCGGACTATTAAAAAAGTAGCTGACCTCTTTGAACTGCCGCTCGATGATCGTGTTGCCGTTCCTGTCTATGAGCCCTTCCTTTTCGTCGACAATGACGGCAGCTACGCCATCCTTGAATGTCAAAGCATTATCAAATTGCGCCCGTATAACAAACTGGCCTCGCTTATCGATGTAACCCCACTTATTCCCCTTCTGGACTGCGGCCAGCCCTTCGGAAAAACTGGCGGCAGACTTGAATGGTCCGGGAATGGCAATGCGGCCATCCGTATCGATAAAGTGATACGAGTTTTGGGCATAAACGGGAGCTAAACCTTCCGCAAAAGCGCCATGAGCTCGTTACATTTGGAATCACGAAACGACCTGTGCGATCGATAAATCCTTGCTCTCCTGTCTCAGATATCGCCGAAGCTCGGCCGTCTGAAAAGGATCCGGCAGAGCTATAACGCAAGGGAATCACGATATTTCCCTTTAGGTCCACAAACCCCCATTTCCCATCGATTTCAACGGCCGATAGGCCTTCGAAGAAACCTAAAATGTCGTCGAATTTTGGTTGAAGCACCCAGTGGCCTTTCTTATCGACAACTCCCCAATGGTCGCCAAGCTTTACATGGGCCAGCCCGTCGAAAAAGTTTCCCGCAATATCAAACTTTGCCGGGATTATAAGTTGGCCGCTTCGGTTCACAAATCCTTGCTTGCCTTTCAGGGTCACAATGGCTAGCCCTTCATAGAAGTCCCCTGCCCCTTCGAATCGTGCAGGCACCGCCCACTGACCTGTTTCATCTAAGTAACCATACTTGCCACACTTGAATGCTGCTGCGCGCCCGTCAGAAAAATATCCTGCCCAGAGGAAAGTCGCGGGGATGGCTATCTTCCCTCTTTGGTCGATGTAGCCGAACAGCTTTCCCTGCTTCACCGGAAAAAGGCGACGCTCCTGGCCGATGGCATCGGCCGGAAATGCGAGAACCAGGAACGCGAGCAGAACGGCAAGAAGGAGTTGGAGTGCTGTCTCCGCTGACGCGAGACGTGAGGTCCGGGCAGAGGTGTTTCCGAACATTGTGAATCACCCTTCAAACGCCGCGCGAATAATACCATTGCAGCACTTCGCCGCAGAGTGCGTCGTTCAGGGAACCATCGCGAGCTCCGTCGTAAATCGCGCCCACCACGAAGACTTTGCGTACCGCCGCGGCCTTCAGCGCGGCAGCCTTTACGGGTGCCAGATACCCCTCGCGTGCGCCACGTTCGATCTGTCGCCATCTCCTCGTAGGGCCACGGCATGCCCTGCCCGCTTTCATTTTCAAGGAGGGTCGTTGCAATCGGCACTCGTAGGGGCGCTGCTTGCTGCGCCGTCTTGCCTAGCCGGGTGCCGCACCCTTGCGGTTTTCAAGGGTGCGGTTCTTGACCTCTTTCTAGGCACCCGCGCCGTTCGCCACGTTTGATCTGTCGCCTTTTCTTTCTTAGGGGCACGGCATGCCGTGCCCGTTCTTGCCTTTTAGGGGGTCGGAGCTTCAGCTCCGACACAAAGCTTCAGCACGAGCCTTCTTCCGCTCGCGCCGCTTCACCCGCGCGAGCCTTCAGCCGTGCGCCGCGTCGCCAATGTCCACAGGCCTTTGATATTGACTCCCCACGCCTCGGCGAGCACCCTATGCCTGAACGCCCGCATCGCGGGCACACGGCGGGCCCCATCCGCCACGGGAAAGGACTGCGCAGGAACGGCAGCGAAGGAAAGCACAGATGCAGAGGATGGACAACACAAGGAACCCGCAGCCCCTCCCACGCGACGCCCAGCCGTTTCCGTCCTCCTTGCTTCCTTGCCTCACCGCCTCTTTGCCTCCGTATTTCGTCGTCGACCCTTCGACCCAGCCCGGAACGCCTCGATGGACTCACCCCCATGTAACCCACTCAAAACAAAGAACCGGGGTCGAAGCAGCCCGGAACTCTATTCCGGCCCCTTCGACCGCCTCGGTGCGTCGACCTTGCCCTGTTCTGGCTTTCGTGCGGAGCGCGCCAGCCGCCGGAATTTTGCATTCTGCCGCCCCTGTGGCAGCATCCCATACCACCATAGGAGGAAACAGATGAGACTCAACGAGTACGTTACCCTCGGCCGCACCGGCCTGCGCGTCAGCCCGCTCTGCCTGGGCGCCATGACCTTCGGCACCGAATGGGGATTTGGCGCCGAAGAAAAAGCTTCCAAGGAAATGTTCGACCGCTACATCGACGCGGGCGGAAATTTCATCGACACCGCCGACGGCTACACCAACGGACACAGCGAAGAGCTCGTCGGCAAATTCGTCACCGACACGAAAGCTGCGCGACCGCGCGGTCATCGCCACGAAATTCACCTTCGGCGCCGAGGCTGGAAATCCCAACGCCGGCGGCAACGGACGCAAGAATATCTATCGCGCGCTCGAAGGTTCCCTGCGCCGCCTGAAAACCGACTTCATCGATCTCTACTATCTGCACGCGTGGGACATCGTCACGCCCGTGGAAGAAGTCGTCTCCACGCTCACCGACCTGGTGCGTGAAGGAAAAATCCGTTACTACGGCCTGTCGGACACGCCCGCCTGGTACGTCGCGCGCGCCCAAACCCTCGCCGAAAAAGAAGGCAAGGAGCGCGTCGCCACGCTGCAGCTGGAATATTCGCTCATCGAGCGCAACATCGAGCGCGAACACGTTCCCGCGAGCCAGGAGCTGGGCATCGGCATCTGCCCCTGGAGTCCGCTGGGCGGAGGCTTCCTGAGCGGCAAGTACAAAAAACAGAGCGCCACCACCGGCACCGGCGAAGGCCGGCTCGCGGATGGCAATCCCATGTTCAGCAAATTCTCCGAGCAGAACTGGCGCATCGTGGACGTGCTGGTGGAAGTATCGAAGCAGATCGGCAAGCCACCCGCGCAAGTGGCTCTGAACTGGGTGGCCACGCAGCCCGGCATCACCTCCACGATTCTCGGCGCCACAAAAATATCTCAGCTTGACGACAATCTTGCGTCGCTCGAATTCACCATTCCCACGGAGCTGCGCGTGCGCCTCGATGAAGTCTCCGCTCCGCCAGCGCAGCATCCTTACAACTTCTACCAACCCGCGCTGCAGGGACGCATCAGCAACGGCACCACCGTTCAGCCCTGGAAGCGGGAACATCTCTACGAAGGAGCGGTGGCCGCCAAAGCCGCCCCGGCTTTCTAGCCGGCGTCGTTCCCACAAAACCGATGCGCACAGCCAAATTGTTTAGCCGCAGTTCGCTACTGGCCGCACTGCTGGGCGTGGCCATGTTCGCCGCGCCCGCACCGGCCCGCGCAAAGGTCACGCGCATCGTTATCGACCCAGCCAAAAGCGAATCGCCCGCCTACGGCGGCAAATCGTTCGGCAAGGTCGGTCCATACGAGAAAATCGTCGGCCGAGCCTACGGCGAGCTCGATCCCAAAGATCCGCACAACGCGATCATCCAGGACATCCAGCTCGCGCCGCGAAACGCGCGCGGAATGGTCGAGTACGTGGCCACGTTCACGCTGCTGAAGCCCGTGGACATGTCCAAAGCGAGCAATGTGCTGATATATCAGGTCGTAAATCGCGGCAGAAAGACCGATCCCGGAGGCAGCGACCGCGGCTACGTCTATCTCTTCAGCGGGTGGCAAGGAGATATTCCCGCGGGATCGACTCTGGGAGGCGCGGAGCCGGAAACCATCGAAGTTCCTGTGGCGCGAAATCCCGATGGTTCGGCGATCACCGGACAAGTTCTCGCGCGCATCAAGAACACCAGCGGCGGCACTTCTCCGCTGATCGTCTACACGCGTACAGTTCCGTATCTGCCGGCGACGCTCGATACTACGCAAGCTACGCTCACCACGCGCCCGTGGGAAAACATGGACGGAAAGAGCGGACCGATCTCCACCATCGCAAGCTCCGACTGGGCTTGGGCCGATTGCACCACCGCTCCCTTTCCCGGCAAGCCCGACCCCAGAAAGATTTGCCTGAAGAATGGCTTCGACCCGGCGCTGCTGTATCAACTGGTATTCACGGCAAAAGATCCGTTGGTTCTGGGCGCGGGTTTTGCTGCCACCCGCGACATCGTTTCCTTTTTCCGGCACGCGCAAGCGGACGACGCCGGAACTCCTAATCCCGTCGCGGGAAAAATCTCCTACGCCGTCAGCCAAGGCAGCTCGCAATCGGGAAATTTCATACGCACGTTCATCAATCTGGGCTTCAATCAGGATGAATCGGGACGAATCGTGTGGGACGGCGCAATGCCGCACATCGCCGGAAGACAATTGACTCTCAACGTCCGCTTCGCTCTGCCGGACGGCGCCGCCGATGCCTACGAAATTGGCAGTGAAGGCGTCCTGTGGTGGGAAGACTGGACTGACAAAGCGCGCGGGCGAAAATCCGCAGGACTGCTCGACCGCTGCCGAGCTACAAAAACCTGCCCCAAAGTTATGGACGTCTTCGGTTCGACCGAGTTTTGGGAACTGCGCGTGTCTCCGGACCTCGTGGGCACAAAAGGCGCGGAAGACCTGCCGTTGCCAGATAACGTCCGGCGATATTATTTCCCCGGCACAACTCACGGCGGAGGCGCAGGCGGATTCAGCGCTGCGCGGCCCGCTCCCGCGGCCGGACGCGCTGGAGTCTGCGAGCTTCCGGCCAATCCCAATCCGCAATCGGACACCATGCACGCGTTGCTCGAAGCCATGGTGGCTTGGGTAGTGAAAGGAACCGCCCCGCCGCCGAGCCGCTACCCGCGGCTAGCGGATGGCACGCTGGTGCTCCCTACGAAGGTAGCCATCGGCTTCCCGGATATTCCCGGCGTACCGCTCGTCGACAATTTCGAAAATCCTTTGATCGACTACGAATGGGGCGCGAGTTTCAACTACAACAATGTTTCAGGCGTCGCCTCGAACGTGCCTCCAGCGATCAAGCAGGTGTTTCCGCTGCTCGTGCCCAAGGTAAACACGGACGGCAACGAAATCTCCGGCGTTCCGTCGGTGCTGCATCAAGCACCGCTCGGCACATATCTCGGATGGAACATCACTCCCAAGGGATTTTTCAAAGGGCAGATGTGCGAATTTGTGGGCGGGTTCATTCCCTTCGCGGCAACGAAGGCGGAGCGGCTCGCGGCCAACGACCCTCGGCCATCCTTAGAGGAACGCTACGGCAGCCAGGCGGCATACGTTGCGGCAGTCCGCGCCGCAGCCGAAAAATCCGTCCGCGAAGGCTTCCTGCTCCCCGAGGACGCCGACCGCCTCGTCCAGCAAGCTGCCGCCAGCCACGTCCTGCCCTAGCGCTTGGTGACGAGGGGTGAGGGCTGGCCCCAGCTCCCAGAAAAAACGAAAGAGTCGAGCGGCTTGCGCACCCGCGGACCAGTTTCGCGCTGGCGCAGCGGCTCCGGCAGCGATTGCGGATCGCCGGGGTAGCCGAGAGCGAAGCCCGCGACCACTTCGTAGCCCTCCGGCACGCCGAACGTGCGGCGCACTTTTTCGGGGTCGATGCCGGCCATCTGATGTACCTGCAATCCGAGGCTCGTGGCCTCGAGAGAAAGATTGGCGGTAGCCGCGCCGACATCGTGAAGCGCGTGGCGGTTGGGCTTTCCATTTTCGAAGTTCAGGCGCGCGACGCTAAAGGCCAGCACAGGCGCGTTTTTGGCCCAGCCCTGGTTCAACTCGACCAGGCCCTCGAGCGCACGCTGAAAACCTTCGGGGTCGTCATTCTTGGCAGCCACGATGTAAAACCAGGGCTGCGCATTGGTGCAGGACGACGCCCAGCGAGCGGCCTCGAACAAGGAGCGCAGCTTTTCAGGCTCGATGGCGCGGCTGTCGAAGGCGCGTGGACTCCAGCGGTGGCGCAGAAGCTCGTGGATGGGTTCGTCGGTTGGCGCGGGCCTAACGGTATCCGTCATGAATCAAATCCTCCTCAGAACGACTCAACGATATCGGGAATATTAGGGATGTTGCCGAACCGCCCCATTGGATGCGCGGCGGCAGTGCCCGAACCAATCAAATTTTCGGCGAGGCGACACTCTCAGCGGCCGTTGTTCCCTCTGTTGCCCTTGTAGGACTGTGCATTAGGCGGGCGGCGCTTGACAACCCGCAAACCCCTGTCTAGCATAGGTTTCCGGCCGACGGAGGTATGTTGTGATCAAGCTCGACATCGTCAACGCCATCGTACAGAAGACGAACGTTACCCGCACCAAGGCCGAGGACGCCGTAGAAGCCGTCTTCGAGGCTATGAAGAACGCGCTCGGGCGCGGACACCGCATCGAGCTGCGGCGCTTTGGCGTGTTCAACGTCAAGCCGCGCAAGACCGGCATCGGACGCAACCCGCGCACCGGACAACAGGTGAACATCCCTCCCGGCAAAGCCGTGCGCTTCAAGCCCGGCAAAGAACTCCAGGCGCTCCCGGCCCCCGCCGCTAAGCCCTGATCTTCGACAGCCGCTGCGGAATTCATGAGGCGCGGGCTATCCCCGCAGCGCTCTTGTTCCGATTTGTTCTGAACGATCTCCGATGATTTCGTTTTGTTGCAGTTTTTTTTCGCTGGCGTACGCAGATACAAGGGACGCGTGGATGGGGAACGGACACAGCAGGATACCGCCGGAGCTGATGGAAGTTCGCTTCCCGTATTTGGCGGAAGCGATGCCGCCGCCGCGCAAACGTCCGCTTTGGCCCGCGCTGATTCTTTTTCTGCTGACGATCTTTTCGACGCTGGCGGTAGGCGCGGAGTTCGCGCAATCGTATGCCGCTAACCGCGAGCCTTTTTCCGAAGACCAAAACCCCATAGCGGCTATGGTGGCGCCCCTCTCCCATCCGCAGATGCTCGTGCTGGGCATTCCGTTTTCTTTCACGCTGATGGGCATTTTGCTGGCGCACGAGATGGGACACTACGTTGCGTGCAAGCTCTACGGGATCGATGTCAGCTATCCCTATTTCATTCCCGCACCCACGCTGATCGGCACATTCGGTGCGTTCATTCGCATCCGCTCGCCCATCACCACGCGGCGCGCGCTTTTCGACGTGGGTCTGGCCGGGCCGGTGGCGGGCATTGTACTGGCCTTCCCGGCGATGGCTTACGCTGTGGCTACGGCGAAAGTGGTGCCGCACGTGGACGCGACGGCGGCGATTGTGTTCGGCCATCCGCCCGTCGAATGGATGCTCCTGAAGCTGTTCCATCCACACGTGAACATGAATTGGGTGCTGCTGCCGCCCGTGGGGCGCGCCGCGTGGGTGGGGCTGTTTGCGACGGCTTTGAATCTGCTGCCGGCGTGGCAATTGGACGGCGGGCACATTGTGTACACGCTGACCAGCAAATACCATCGGCGGATTTCGTTCGCAGTGGGCCTAGCGCTGCTGGCCATCGGGGCGTTTAGCTCGGTGTGGTACGTGTGGGGCGGGCTCGTGCTGATTTTGAATTGGCGGTTTGCCCATCCCCCGCTGATGGACCGTTGGGAGCCATTGGATGCGTCGCGCCGAATGTGGGCGGCGGTGGCGCTGGTGATTTTTCTGCTGTGCTTCACGCCGTGGGCAGTGACGAGCCCCTAGAACAGCCAACGCCCTCGGGCGGGTCACAGACCCACCCCTACGAAAACCTGGGACAAATCAACGGCAAAACCGAAAGGCGGATGCGCCCGCCTGAAAGGCGAGGCGGCTAAGCCCGGGGATTGGAAGCCGCCGACCAGCAAAGACGCCCGCCTAAAGGCAGCCGCTACAAGAGCAACGGCCACACCCCCATGTTGTTACAAGCGTGCGTGAGGAACTACGACAAGCTGGTTGGATCTACGTCGACGATTACGGCGGTGGCGGGAATTTCCTTGGCGTCGCAGAAATCCAGGCAGGCTGCCAGGGCTTTGCCCAGCACGCCTCGGTGAGGCGACTTCAACACGAATTGAAATCGATAGTCGCGGCGGAGGCGCGCGAGCGGCGCGGCGGCTGGGCCGAGAATCTTCAGGCCCTGCGTCTCGAACGGAGCGAGGCAGGAACCGAGGGCGCGCGACCAGCGGATAGCATTCTCGATTTTGCGGTCGCGCACCAGCACGCTGGCAAGCGCCGTGAACGGCGGATAGTGCAGGACGCGGCGAAAGTGGGCTTCCTTTTCGTAGAACGAAACGTAGTCCTGTGCGACGGCGTACTGAATGGCATAGTGCTCGGGATAGTAAGTCTCCACCAGAACTTCACCAGAAAGCTCCCCGCGTCCGGCGCGCCCGGCCACCTGCGTGAGCAATTGGAAGGTGCGTTCAGCGGCGCGGAAATCCGGGCGGCCGAGCGCTAGATCGGCAGCCACCACGCCGACGAGCGTGACGCGCTGGAAGTCGTGGCCCTTGGCCACCATCTGGGTGCCGACGAGAACGTCGATTTCGCCCTGCGCGAAGGCCCCCAGCACTTGCTGGTATTCGCGCTTGGTGCGTACCGTGTCACGATCGAGGCGGGCGATGCGCGCCACCGGAAATTGTTCGCGCAGATACTCCTCCACGCGTTCGGCGCCGTCACCCACGAAGTACATGTACTCCGACTTGCACTTGGGGCACTGCTTCAAGGGCGGGATGGAGTAGCCGCAGTAGTGGCACTCGAGGCGCTGCCGGCTCTTGTGATAAGTGACCGCGATGCTGCAGTTCTGGCACTCAACCAACGCGCCGCATCCGCGGCAAAGCAAAGACCAGGAGTAGCCGCGGCGGTTGATGAGCACCATGGCTTGGGTACGCTCCTCCAGGCGCAGCGCGATGGCCGCGCGAAGCGCCTCCGAAACCGGCGCGGCGCGATGCTGGCGGCGAAACTCCTCGCGCAGGTCGACGATCTCGACGCTCGCGAGCGGACGATTTTCAACACGCGAGGCCAGCGTGAGCAGCTTATATTTTCCGGCGCGGGCGTTGTGGTACGTCTCAAGCGAAGGCGTGGCCGAGCCGAGCAGCGCGACGGCCCCCTCGAGGCGCGCACGGTAGACGGCCGTGTCGCGGCCGTTGTAGCGCGGCGTTTCCTCCTGCTTGTAGCTCGATTCCTGCTCCTCGTCGACGATAATCAGGCCCAGGTTTTCGAGCGGCGCGAAAACGGCGGAGCGCGTGCCGACCACGATGCGGGCGTCTCCACGGCGCACGCGCCACCAGTCGCGGGCGCGTTCGCTATCCGGCAGGCCGCTGTGCAGTACCGCGACGCTTTCGCCAAAGCGCGCACGCACCAGGCGACCGACCCACAGCGTCAGCGCGATTTCGGGAACCAGCACGATGGCCGTCTTGCCGCGCGCGAGCGCCGCTTCAATGGCCGCGAGATAGACTTCCGTTTTGCCGCTGCCGGTGACGCCGTGCAGCAGGCCCGCTGCGAATTTTCCAGCCACGAGCCAGCGCCAGATTTCTTCGAGCGCTTCCTTCTGCTCGACGTTCAGCACGTTCGTGGGCGGAACGAAATCGGTGTCCCAGGGATCCTCGGCGGCGGTGAGCGGCTCCTCCCAGGTGAGAAGGCTGCCGTTTTTTTCCAGGCGCTGAATGACGGCACGGGAAACGGCGGCCTTTTCGAGCAGCAAGCCCAGCGGCAAAGGCCCGCGCATGGCAGTGAGGATGTCGCGAACGAGGTCTTCGGCCTGACGAGCGGACGCGCTGGCGCTCGCGCCATCAGCCGGCTCGGAAGACGCCGGATTCCACGCGACGATTTTCTGCATGCGCGTCTTGCGATGGTGCAGCGCTTCGCGCGACGACAAATATCCGCGGTGGACGAGCCGTTCGGCGACGGGCTCGCCTCCAGCGGAGCGGCGCAGACTGCGAGATGGAATCGTTTCGCGTTCTGCGAACAGCCGCAGCATCTCGATCTCGGGATTGTCAATGAGAGCGACGGCGCCCGAAGCGGCGAGATCGTCCAATGCCGCGCGGCCCGGGGCGGTGAGCGAGTATTCGCGGTCGTGGCGCATCTCAATTTCCGGCGGCAGCATGGCGCGAAAGGCTTCGCCGATGGGCGCGAGGTAGTAGTGGCTGATCCAGCGGCCGAGTTCGATGAGCTTGGGCGGCAGCGCGGGAAGCGAATCCATCACCTCGGCAATTTCGCGGATGGCGGCGGGTGCGGCAGATTTCTTGGACGCGCGGGAGCGGGCCGCGGGAGGATCACTCGATTCCGCGAGTCCCACTCCGATCATTGCGCGCTTGCGGAACGGGACTACGACGCGGCGGCCAACCAGCGATTCGCCGTCGAATGAATCCGGCACGGCGTAGGTGAAGGTCGAGCGCAAGGGAACAGGAAGCGCGACTTCGCAGTAGCGTCGAGGCATGGACGGCCATAGTGTAGCAGCGGCGGCGAGGCTTTCTCATGCCGGCCGTGACGGTGGAGATGATGGCGCGCCGGGCACACCGGGCCGTGCCCCTACGAAGAAAACGCAGGCACCGATCGGATCGTCAGCGGCGCTTGGGCGCGAGGCCGAGAACGGCCATTACCTTCTGCAGGTCCTTCCAGACTTCGCCCTTCGCGGCGGGGTTGCGGAGCAAGTAGGCGGGATGGTAGGTGGCGATGAATTTGGCGCCCAGCAGATCAAACCATTCTCCGCGGAAGCGGGAAATTCCCTGCGTGGTTTGCAACAGCGTCTGCGCAGAGCAGCTGCCGAGAGCACAAATTACTTTGGGCTGAATGCAACCGAGCTGACGGAGAAGGAACGGCGAGCAGGTGGCGATTTCGTCCTTTTCCGGCAGGCGATTTTCGGGCGGGCGGCACTTCACGACGTTGCAGATGTAGACGTCTTCGCGGCGCAGGCCCATGGCCTCGATCATCTGCGTCAGGAGTTTTCCTGCGCGGCCAACGAAGGGCTCGCCCTGCGCATCTTCGTCGCGGCCTGGGCCTTCACCAACGAACACGAGCTCGGCTTTCGGATTTCCCACGCCGAAGACGATGTTGGTGCGCGCCTTGTGCAGCTTGCAGCGCGTACAGTCGGGGCCGATGTCTGCGCGGATACGGTCGAGTGTGTCGTTTTCGATGCGCTCTTCGAAAAGCGAGGCTCCTGGGGGAGGCGCAATGATGCTTGCAGCCGACGGCTTCGGCGCGGCCGCTTGTATGGCTGCGCGCGAGGACGGCGCGGAACGCGATGCGCCGCTTGTGGTGGCAGCTGCGCTGGCCGCATTAGCGGCGTTCATGAAGGGCAAAGCGGACTCCTGCTGCGCTAGGTCGACGGGCGCTTCAGAAACGCCGCGAGAGGTGCGGCTGAGATAAAAAGGGCCGAGATTCAGATCGTCTGCGTAGCGAAGCCAGGCTTCCGCGCGGGGCCGATTGGAGTGATCCACGAGGTTGGATTATCGGGGAGCGCGGAGGAATTCACAAGAGCGAGTTGGTAGGCCCCGCGGCGGCGGGCGGGTCACAGACCCGCCCCTACGAGAATCCTTCCTGTGAAATCCTGGGCGCGAGATCGGAAAGACAAGGAGTCATTTAAAAATCGAGGCGTTCCCTGCGAGGCCAAATTCAAAGCAGATCAAATTGCCCGCCTGGAAAGCGAGGCGGCCGCTACAACAGCCAAGCCCTCCAAGGTACGTTGGGAGCTCGTCTAGCTTACGTGCACAGGCCCGCCGCGGCGGGTGCCTGTGCCACAAAGCGAGCGAGGCCGCTACGAAGGATTTTGAATGGCGAGTACTTGGTCGAAGATACGGTTGGCGACTTCGAACTTGCTGAGCTTTGGGAGAGGGACTTCGCGGCCGTCGCGCAGAAACAGCGTGACGACATTGGTGTCGGTGTCAAAGCCGGCGCCGTCGGCGGTAACGTCATTGGCGACGATGATGTCGGCGCCCTTGCGTTCGAGCTTGCCACGGGCGTTTTCGCCGATGCGCTCGGTTTCCGCTGCGAATCCCACGAGGACGCGCGACCCCTTCGAACGGCCGATTTCGGCGAGAATATCCGGAGTCGGTTCGAGCGCGAGCGTCATAGGCTCGCTGCCGGAAGCGCCGCCGCGCTTGATTTTCTGCGTTGCGAGGATCGCGGCGCGGTAGTCTGCGACTGCCGCGGCCATTACCACGATATTCGCCTCCGCCGCGTGCGACAGAACGGCGCTGCGCATCTCTTCCGCGGTGCGCACCGGAACCCAATCGACTCCCTCCGGCGCTGCAAGATCGGTAGGGCCGCTCACGAGCGTGACGTGCGCGCCACGGCGCGCGGCAGCTTCGGCAAGCGCATAGCCCATCTTGCCGGACGAACGGTTGGTGAGGAAGCGCACGGGATCGACGTCTTCGCGGGTAGGGCCGGCGGTGACGATCACGTTTTGCCCCTCAAGATCGTGACGCAGGCCCAGCACGCTGCAAACTTTTCGCACGATGGATTCGGTGGCCGCGAGGCGCCCCGCGCCCGTCATGCCGCACGCGAGGTAGCCCTCGTCCGGTTCGACCACATGTACGCCGCGCGCGCGCAGCGCCGCCAGATTTTCCTGGGTCGCGGGATGCTCCCACATGTTGACGTTCATCGCCGGCGCGACCACGACAGGGGCTTTGGTCGCCAGGTACAAGGTGGAGAGGAAATTTCCGGCCAGGCCGTGAGCGAATTGCGCGAGTGAGTCGGCGGTGGCGGGCGCGACGAGGAGAAGATCGATGCGCTGCGCGATGGCGATGTGTTCGATGGCGCTCTCGACGTTCGCAGGCGCAGCATCATCCGCGGCAAACATGTCGGTGATGACTCTTTTTCCGGTGAGCGCTGCGAAGGTGAGCGGAGTAATGAACTCCTGGGCCGCGGAGGTCATCACCACCTGCACGTCGATTTTTTCCTGCTGGAGACGGCGCACCAGCTCGGCGGCCTTGTAAGCGGCCACTCCACCGGTGACGCCCAACGCGACCTTCATCGCTTCTCCGCTTCCACAGAGAGGACGGAACGGCGGATCGATCGGGCTACGAAATCAAAAGACGCGCGGCGCTACTTGCGGCGCCGGGCTTCCTTCTCCGCTTCTTCCGAGATATCTGGCGTCGAGTATTCCAGCAGACCCTGCTGGAGTTCTTCTTCGGCAATGCGCGAGGTCTTGCGCGCGCGCGAGTTATCGACCATCGGGCGTCCGCCGATCATCAACTGCCGGGCGCGACGTGAAACCACCACTACATATGCGAACTTACTGTCGGGCGGTTGCTTTGAAACAGCCATAAAAATATCAGCCTCCAAACGATTTCAAGATTTCCAGAATCTTTTCTTCGCGGCGCTCGATGCGGCAGCGCCCGCCAACCACAATGGCCTGTACTTCCCGTCCGGCTCGCTCCAGATCGTCATTGATGATGACGTAATCGTAGCGGCGGTAGTCGCTTACTTCCTGGCGCGCCCGCTCCAGCCGGCGGCGGATTTCTTCTTCGGAATCCTGGCCGCGCTCGCGAATACGCCGTTCGAGATCCTGGCGGGAAGGCGCCACCACGAAAATGGCCACCGCCGCGGGCAGCTTCTGCTTCACTTGCAAAGCGCCCTGCACGTCAATTTCGAGAACCAGGTCTTTACCTTGCTTGCGGGCTTCATCAAGCCACAGCTTCGGCGTGCCGTACCAGTTCTTGCCGAAGACCTGCGCGTACTCCAGAAACTCGCCCCGCGCCACCATCTGCTGGAACTCCAGCTCGGATACGAAATTGTACCATTTGCCCTGCTTTTCCGTCACGCGCGGGGCGCGCGTGGTGCACGAAACCGCCAGCATGGTGCCGGGCAGCTCCAGAATCTTCTGAACCAGCGTGGATTTTCCCGAGCCCGAAGGCCCGGAGACGATTAAAACGGATGGCGGCTCCGCCGAATTCATTCGATGTTTTGCACCTGCTCCCGGAGTTTTTCGATCTCGGACTTTATTTCCAACGCCAGCCGCGTGATCTCCAGACCACCCTCTTCGTTGCCGGGAGTCTTGGAGAGCAAAGTATTGGCCTCGCGCTGCATTTCCTGCAATAGGAAATCGAGTTTTTTTCCGGCGTCGGTCGCGTCACCCAACAGGGATTCAAACTGCGCGGTGTGGCTTGCGAGGCGCGCCAGCTCCTCGGACACGTCGCCGCGCTCGGCGGCCAGAGCGGCTTCCTGCGCCAGGCGAGTGGGATCGACGGTGCTTTCGGCGAGCAGATCCTTCAATCGCATCTCAAGGCGTCGGGCGAAGGCGGGACGCGCGGCCTGGGCCAGCGGCTCGATTTGTGCGGCCAAGCGGGTGATGGAGGCGAGACGGCCGGACATGTCGCGCCGCAAGGCTTCTGCCTCTTCCTCGCGCATGCGATCCAATTTGTCCAGGGCCTCGCCGAGGCATCGCACCATGGCGGCTTCGATCTTCGCGAGTTCCGCTTCAACCGACAGCGCCGCGGCGCCAATGACGCCGGGTAAGCGCAAAATTCCGGTGAGGTCGGGCTCGGTGTGAATCCCAAATTGCTTGCGCAGCTCGTTCACGGCCTGCAGATATGCGGCGGCTACTTCTTGATTGACGCCCACGGCCGCGGGCCCGGCCAGGTCGTAGCGGAGCGTGACGTCCAGATGGCCGCGGCGCACTCGTTCGCGAACGATCTGGCGAATGCGCGGCTCGAGCGGCTCGAATCCCTCCGGCACGCGCAGGTGAAGATCGAGGAAGCGGTGATTCACGCTGCGCAGGGAAACGCGCAGGCTCCATCCGCTCTCGCCGGTTTGGGCCTGGGCGTATCCGGTCATCGAACGCAGGCGCCCGCGCGCAGATTTTGCTGAGTGAGCTTCGGGACCGGCAGCAGCCGAGCGCGGTGGGGAGGCGGCCATATGTCGGCTCAGGCGGGACCTGCCGCGCGCGAAACCGGTTCGGCGTCGCGGAACTGCATTTCGTAGAGGCGCGCGTAAATACCGCCGCGCGCGAGCAACTCTTCGTGCGTGCCGAGCTCGCGAATCGAGCCGCCATCGAGGACGGCTATCATGTCCGCGCGCCGGATGGTCGAGAGGCGGTGGGCGATGACGAAGACGGTGCGCCCGGTCATCAAGTTATTCAAGGCGCTCTGCACCAGCATTTCCGATTCGGAGTCGAGCTCGGACGTAGCTTCGTCGAGAATAAGGATGGGGGCGTCTTTCAACAGCGCGCGCGCAATGGCCAGGCGCTGCCGTTGGCCGCCGGAAACGCGTTGGCCGCGGTCGCCGATCACGGTTTGGTAGCCCCGGGGCATCTTGGAAATAAAATCATGCGCCATGGCCGCCTGCGCCGCAGCGAGCACTTTGTCTTCCGGCATGTTGGGGCGGCCGTAGCAAAGATTGTTCCAAATGGTGTCGTTGAACAGGATGGTCTCTTGCGTGACGATGGCCATCTGCTCGCGCAGGGAACGCAACGTGACTCCGCGGACGTCGCATCCGTCGATGCGCAGCGAACCTGCCGTTGGTGTATGGAACCGTGGGAGCAGGTTGACGAGGGTGGTCTTGCCCGCGCCGCTCGAGCCGACGATGGCCACCACCGCGCCGGCCGGAACCGCCAGGTCGATTTTCTTCAGGATCGTAGTGCCGCGGTCGTAAGCGAAACTTACTTCGTCAAAATCAATCGAGCGCGAGAGGCGCGGCAGCACTTTGGCGCCGGGCTCGTCCATCACTTCTTCGGGCGAATCGAGGAAAGCAAACACCTGCGCGGAAGTTCCCGCCGCCTGCAAGAAGAGCTGATACGTGCTGCCGATGCGCTTGACCGGCTCGTAAGCCTTGAAGAGCGCGTAGACGAACACGCCGAACAGGCCGATGGTCATTCGCCCGATCTTGATTTCGTCGCGAGCGACCAAGAGAATCGCCGCAATCACCACGCCGCCGAGGAGATCCATGAGCGGCGGGGTGGCGGCCCAGGCACGCCCCCAGTGCATATTTTCGCGCAGAAGATTGCGCGCCGCTTCGCGGAATTTGCGAATTTCGAATCCCTCCATGCCGAAAGCTTTCACCACGCGGTTGCCGCTGATTGTCTCCTGCAAGATCTGGCTCAAATCCGCCAGGCGCGAACGGCTTCGTTGGGAAGCGCTACGAATGCGCCGGCCGAATTTGCTGACCGGCCAGACGACCAAGGGAATCAGAACCGCGGAGCCCAGCGCCATTCGCCAATCGACGATCACCAGAACGGTGACGAATCCGACAAAATTCATGATTTGACGGAAGAAGTCCGCGAGCCATTCGGAAAACGTGCCGCGGATCTGCTCGATATCGCTGATGACGGCGGACATCACGCGGCCCACGGGATTGTGTTCGAAGAAGCCCACCGGCTGCTGCACGACTTTACTGTAGGCGGCGTTCCGCAGATCCATGACGCTGGAAAGGCCCACGTACTGAATCAGCACACTGCCGAAGTATTCCGCGGCGCCCTTGACAATAAACAGAAGCACGATCGATATGGCGTAAACATTCCAGACGTTGTGAATGTGGCGCGGGACAAAGGAGTTGAGAGTAATGGCGCGATTCGTGTGCGGGATGGTGAAAAGCGTCAGCGTCTGCAGCGTGGAACGTGGATTCAAAACGATATCGAGCGCCGGCTTCAGCGAGAACGCAACCAGCCCTTCGATGGCCGCCATCACCGCCATCAGCAGAATGCCCAAAGCGAGCAGGCCCGCATAAGGCCGCGAATAGCGCAGCAGCCGGAGAATTTCTCCTCGCTCTGTTACGTGCGATGTACCGTCCATGGGTTCGATGCGCAGTCCCCCCGACTGCTTTTACGAAGCGCCGCACTCTGGAGCAATGGCGCGGCCAGCCTAGCCCCGATCTGGTGGCCGAACGCCGAATCGATCTTGCCTAGCCTATGCAGGTCGCGGCGATTCCGCAAGGCGTAAACCGATAGAGGTCGCTAGGCCGGCGACTTGTTCAGGTCGCGATGCACGACCTTGGTTGCATACCCTTTGCGCTTGAGAGCGCGCGCGATTACCTCAGCCAACGCGACCGAGCGGTGGCGGCCGCCGGTGCATCCCAGCGCGATGGTCAAATAGCTTTTCCCTTCGCGGATGTAGTGAGGAATCAAATATCCCAGCAGGCTCTCGATGCGCCGCAGAAATTCACCGGTTTGTGGGAAAGAGCGAATATAGCGGGCGACCCGCTTGTCTTTGCCGCTGAACGGACGCAGCTTGGCCACGAAGTGCGGGTTGGGCAGAAAGCGCACGTCGAATACCAGGTCCGCATCGCCGGGAATGCCGTAGCGAAATCCGAAGCTGACTGCGGAGATGAGCAGCGGGCTGCGGTCGGGACTCTGAAAGCGATCGGTGACGAACTGGCGCAGCTCGTGAACGTTGAAGCGTGACGTGTCGATCACCACGTCGGCGAGGCGTCGAATGGGCGCCATGCGGCGCCGCTCCGCGGCAATACTGTCAGCAATGGACCCGCCGCGGCCCATGGGATGCGGGCGGCGCGTTTCGCTGAAGCGCCGCTTCAGCGCTTCATTGCTGGCCTCCATGAAGACCAGCGTGACCGGATGGCGGGCGCGCAATTGGCGGACGATACCGGGCAATTTTTCAATCTGCTCGCCTTCCCGGGCGTCAACTAAGAGAGCGGCGCGTTCGATTTCGCCGCTGTTCTCTTCGTAGAGTTCGGTGAACTTCGGAATCAGCGCGACAGGAAGATTATCGACGCAATAAAATCCCAGGTCTTCAAAGGTGTTCAGCACCGACCCTTTGCCAGATCCCGAAAGGCCGGTGACGATGACTAGTTGGCGGGCGCCGCTTTTTGCGGTGGGGCGTTTGGTTGCAGTGCGCGTCACGGCCGGTGGACGCTAGGCCTTCACCCGGCGGCGATGCGTGCTGGGGATGCGAAGATCTTCGCGATATTTGGCCACCGTGCGGCGGGTGACCTGGATGCCTTCATCGCTGAGCTTCTTGGTGATCTGTTCGTCGGTAAGCGGGCGAGACGTATCTTCCTCGTCGATCATGGCCTTCACGCGGCGCTTCAGGGAGAGCAATGACATCTCGCTGCCTTGCGGGCCATTCACGGACTCCGAGAAGAAACTGCGCAACTCCAACACGCCCGACGGAGTGTGCACGTACTTGTTGGCGACGGCGCGGCTGACGGTCGAAGGATGCACGCCCACTTCCTCAGCCACTTCCTTGATCATCATGGGCTTCAGGTGATCGGGGCCGTAGTCGAGATAATCGCCCTGGCGGCGCAGGATAGAATGGCAGACGCGGGCAATGGTGTGTTTGCGCTGCTCGATGTTTTTCATCAGCTGGATGGCGGCGGTGAAGCGTTCTTTGACGTAGTTGCGGACTTCGCGATCGGCGGCGTCACGGGCCAGCAGGCGGCGATAGGTGGGGTTCAAGCGCAACTGTGGCAGGTCATCGTCGTTGATGAATACCTGCCATTCGCCGTCCACCTTGCGGAATTGCACATCGGGCTCAACCAGCCGCGGCTCGATCTTGTTGTAGCGAAGGCCGGGCTTGGGATCCAGGCGTTTGATCACGTCAACGGCGCGCTTCACCATCTCGACAGGCCGGTTCAGGGCGCGCGCTACTTCTTTGAGTTGATTATTTTGCAGCAGCTTGAGATGTTCGGCGACGATCTGCTTGGCGAGGGTATTGTCGGGATCCAATAGTTTGATCTGCAGCGTCAGGCATTCGGTCAAGTCGCGAGCGGCCACGCCGGGCGGATCGAACTCCTGCACCATGGTCAGAGCCTCTTCAACATCCTCCATGGAGTAGTTGGCGGATTCGGCGATTTCTTCGAGCGTGGCAGTCAAATAGCCGTTCTCATCAAGGTTTCCGATGATGGCCTCGGCGATCTTGCTCACCGTTTCGCTGCAAATGCTCACGCTCAATTGCCAAGCCAGGTGGTCGGCGAGACTCGCGGGCGAAGAGAGGAATTTGTCGAACGAAGGCCGCTCGATCTCCTCGTGTTCACCGCTGGCCATGCGCTCGGCGCCGGTGTCCAGATACTGAGTGAAGAACGAACCGAAATCGAATTCGTCGAAGGGATTGGCGCCAGGCGTTTCCGGGACGTTCTCGGTTTCCTTCTTGAGAAACGCTTCGTCGGTGTAACTCTCCGCGGTGACGCCTTCCTCGGGCAGCTCTTCCAGAACGGGGTTGGCCATCATCTCCTGGTTGATCATCTCCCGCAGCTCGAGGCGATTGAGGGCCAGCACGCTGACCATCTGCACGAGGCCCGGCGTCAAGATCTGCTTCTGGGCCACGCGGAGGCTGAGTTTGGGTGATAGCCAGTTCATGATCTTCGTTTAGCTCGACCGGTTTAATTCAACCGGAAACCCTCTCCCAGATAGATGCGGCGCACGTCGGCGTTGGCGGAAAGCTCGGCGGGACTTCCGGCCGCCAGTATCTTCCCTTCGCTGATGATGTAGGCTCGCTGCGTCACTGCCAGTGTATTGCGGACATCATGGTCCGTGACCAGAATGCCGATGCCCGCCGCGCTCAGGTCGGTAATGATCTTCTGGATATCGACCACAGTTAAAGGGTCGATTCCTGCAAAGGGTTCATCCAGCAGCAGGAACGAGGGCGACAGCACCAGCGAGCGGGCTATCTCCAGACGGCGGCGTTCCCCGCCGGAGAGCACGTGCGCCTGACTGTAGCGTACTCCTTCCAGACCCATTTGCGCCAAAAGCTCCTCGACGCGGTCGCGCCGCTGTTCCGGAGTTAGAGCCAGCGTCTCCAAAACAGCCATCAAATTCTCTTCGGTCGTCAGCTTGCGAAAAACAGAGGGCTCTTGCGGGAGGTAGCTGATGCCACTGCGGGCCCGGAGGTACATGGGAAGATCGGTGATGTCCTCGCCGTCCAGCAGGACACGCCCGTAATCGGGGCGCGCCAGACCGACCAGGATGTAAAAAGTCGTGGTCTTTCCAGCGCCATTCGGCCCGAGCAGCCCTACTACCTCGCCCTGCTGAACCTCCAAACTGACGTTATCAACGACTTTCCGGCTACGGTATGACTTGCGGAGATCGTCGGCCTGGAGCTTCAACATTCCGGTTCATTTCTCAACCCGGTGCTTGGTAAGAGTGCGCGAACCCTCTTGCGAATCCAACAAAATCGTATCATTGGCTACAAAGAAGGTCAACGAACGCCCCGATGCGCTGTTACTTGCAGCGTCCGTTACCGTAGGCTGACCGCCCGAAAGGACGAACTTTCCGTCGGCGGCGGTGTACTCGGCCTGCTCGGCGGTGCCCTTACGGTCGCCCTGGCGCACCACAGCACCCCCCTGGGCCAGCAGGCGGGTCAGTTCGCGGGATCCCAAGCCCGCGCCCGCCCCTGGGGCGGCTCCTGAGCCAACAGGGCTCGTAGCCTTCGCGGGCGGCGCTCCGGCGGAGGGCGGCGCGGGGCCTAGGAACGCGTCCATGGTCTTTGATTCCAGCGAGGCATCGCCGGAGCTTGCAAGCACCCCTCCCTCGAGATGGGCTTTGCCCTGATCGCTCCAATAGGCGAGCGAAGGTGCTACGACCTTCCAGAGAGCGGGTCCGTTGCCGCCGTTGGTGCCATTGGTGGATGCTCGGCCGCCGCTCCCTGCTGCCGGAGTTTTCGGCGACGCAGTTTTTGACGACACCCCGGCTCCGCCCAGCTGGCTGAAGGACTTGTCCAGCGGCCCTCCTTGCTGCGGGAACACGGCTACCACATGGCCGGTGGCCAGCAGGCGTTTGTCGTCGCGCCAGAGCTCGATGCGATCGGCATCCAGCACGGAATCGCCCTGCCAGAGACGCGCGTGGCCGGCATAGACGGCGTGCCCCGAAGTGATGGAGCCGGAAAGCGCGTCTGCGGAAACGTGCGCCGCGCCCGCGCCCAGACCCACGGAGTCACCTTGCGGTGAAGCCAGGTAGGTGGAAATCACACCCCCGGTGGCGCGCACTTCGCCGGACTGCTGATCGATCACCACGTTCGAAGTGGTGGTGCGGCTCATGGAGTCGGAGAGCACCGGCGATCCATCGAGAGTGATGACGTTGGTCGAGCGAACAAAGTTGGCGTGCGCGGCGGTGACCTGACGGTCGGCTTGCTGGAAGTGGACGCCGCCGCTTTCATCCACCGTGTTCCATTCGCCCGAGGGGGCAAACGTCGCGATCATCTCCGCGGCGGAAATGGTCTGCGGCGCTTCTTTGCCGATCTGGCGGTGCACGTTCACGCCGCCATGGCCGAAGAGTTTGTCGAGCCGGCCAGCGGCTCCCAACCCGGCGACGAATTTTTTAGCGGCGAGAGTCGTTGTGTCTGCGGCACTCGTGGTTTCGATCGTCGCGGGCGCGAGTGTTTCGGCGCTCTGGATTCCCTGCGATTCCTTCGATCCTGCCGCGCTTCCCTTCACGCCTGCCGCGTTGGCCTTCGCGCCGGCGACGCCCGTTGTACCTGTTGTAAATGCCACGCGTACCGCCTCGGTTTTCAGCACACGCGAACCGCCGGCCTGCTTCGACTCCGCCACCACGCTTCCCGTCGCGGTCAACTCCTTCGCAAGATTGCGCCCCGGGAGCATGGCAATTTCAACTTTGGCCGCGGAGAAGCGGTCCGCGCCGGAGGAAGATTCCCGCGTGGCGTTCACCGGACCATCCAAAACAATGTTCTCCATCCAGCCCGCGGGATTCAGCGAGACTTCGATTCGCTCGGACAACACGGCGACTTTCCCGCCGCCTTCCTCGGCGTGAATCTGCGGATGCCCCTCGGCAATCGCTTTCTGCGCGCGGTTGTCGGAGTCCAGCTGCACGGAAATGCGGTCTGCCGCAAGCTGGCGGGTTCCCTGGTTCACCACGGCGGGCCCCTCCAGCACAACCTCATGCTGGTTGCGGTGAATTTCCAGTGCGCTTCCGGTAGCGCTCACCGGCATGCCGCCGGTGCGCGGCGAGGCTGCAAGCGCGAACTCAACGTTGTGTTCCACGCGCACTACCGAGTCGCGTTCGCTGTAGGAGACTCCCACGCCATGTCCCTGGCCGCCCGCGAACTGAAACTGCACCGGCGCGGGCGTGGATGCCTCGCCGGTATTGCGGTTGAACGAAAGATTGCTGGTGGTCACTTGCAGTGTCGGCAGTGCGGGTTGATTGGGCGCGGCGCCGGCCTCGGCGATGTCGATCTGCACCTGACCCTCGCAGCGAACGTCTCCACTATCCGGCGCGTAGCTGCACTCGTGGGTGTGGACGTTGTCGTTGCGGTCGCCCTTCGGGCCGTAGATGGTAATCCACACGTCCTCAAGCAGCGCACGATTTTGATCTTTGTATTGAGTGGCGCGGGACGCACGCACGGTAAAAAGCGTCCGATCCTGCTCGACCTTGGAAAAAGAAAATTGCGCGGACTGTTGCTCGACAGCCTCCGGCACGGCGACGGGCTGCGAACGTCGGGCGCGAGCGTCACGGACGCCGCGCTGCAGATAGAATCCCGCGACGATCAACACCACGACTCCGGCGGCCATACCCGCCCAAGCGGCGTAGCGCGCTGCTTCCCGGTTGCGCAACAGCAAAGCTCCTGAATTACGTTAGACGCCGAGTATAGGGAACTGGTTTGCGGGGAACAACAGGAGGCCGCGGCGAATCAGCGGCGAGGGTAAAACGGCGAATTCAGCGAAAAGGTCTAGCGGCGGGGCAGCAGACCGACGCCGGCCGCGGCCACGCAATCGCGCGTGCTGTTCTTCACCAGGTACATGGCCTCGTCTGCGAGGTGCAGAAGCTCGGCCTTGGTGCGCGAGTCGGTGGGATAGGAAGCCACGCCGATGCTGGCGCTGATGTGAATGTTCAGATTCGCGTCCTTCAGCCACACGGTTTCGCGGATCAGCTTGTGCAGGCGGTGCGCCACACCCAGCGCATTTTCCTTGGAAGTTTGCGGCAGCAGGATCACGAATTCGTCGCCGCCGTAGCGGAACGCGAGGTCGATCATGCGGCATTTGTCCTTGATGGCCTGGCCGATTTCGCCGAGCAGCTTCGAGCCCATCAGGTGGCCGTGAGTGTCGTTCACATTTTTGAAGTGATCGAGATCGATGAAAATCAGCGAGAACTCGAAGGCGTAGCGGTGTGAACGGTAGATTTCAGTGTCCAGCATGAAATTCATGTGCCGGGCGTTGTAGAGGCTGGTGCAGTCGTCGGTGATGGTCAGCTCGTGGATGCGCTGCACGTGGCGCGCATTCTCGATGGCGATGGCGGCGTAGTCGGCCAGCGCTTCGAGCAGTGCGAGGTCGCGCTGGCTGAAGCCCTCCGGGCCAATGCAGTTGATCAACTCGATCACGCCCAGGCATTGTTCGCGGAAGCGCACCGGCACGGCGACGATGGATTGCGTGGCCATTTTCGTTTTTTCGTCCACGCGCGCGAAGAAACGCGAGTCCTTGGTCGTGTCCGGTACGACCACCGCTTCTCCGGACTGCGCGACCCATCCGGCGACTCCCTGGCCCAGCTTGATGCGCACGTCCTTCAGCGCTTCGGCGCCCGTGCCGGTGGCGATCTGGAAGTAGAGCTCGTGCTTCTCCATGTCCATCAGCAGCAGCGACCAGGTGTCAGGGCGCAGCACCTCGTTGATCTTTTCCATGATGGTGCGCAGAACTTGATCTAGCTGCAGGGAGGACGTGAGGGCCTTGCCGAGCTCATGAAAAACGGTGACTTCGTGGATCTCCGTGCCAGGCCCGCCGGCAGGCGGCGCGGGCGCGGATACGGGATTGCGGCGACGCTCCACTCCTTCGAACGGCTTGGAATCAGCCGCCCGGCGCGTGCGCTCAAGGGAGCTCCGCTCCGGAGCGTCTTGGGGTTCGGGGTTCAATATGGCATTATAGGGGCCGCTTTTCACCCACCGCAACGCCCATTCCCGGAACGATTGCCGAAACCGCAAGTCTGCGCATTTCCGCGAAATAGCAACGGCGAGCATTGACACTCCCTCGGGGCGCGCCTATATTTTTTGTTGGTCTCTGCGGAATGTCCTCCACTCCTTTCGGCGAACACCTAAAACGCGAACGCGAAATGCGCGGCGTATCGCTGGAAGAAATCGCCGCGGCCACGCGCATCAACACGCGCTACCTGGAAGCGCTCGAGAAAGCACACTGGAGCGACCTGCCCGGCGGCGCCTTCAACCGCGGATTCATCCGCTCTGTGGCGCGCTTTCTCGGTCTCGATGAAGAAGGGCTGATCGCCGAGTACGCGAGCGAGATAAAAGAGAAGAACGATGCCGCGCACCCTCCCGCGGAAATACCGCGCGATTGGAAACCGTTTCTTGCAGCGCTGTTCCTGATCGTCGTGCTGGGGCTGCTCGTTCTAGGCGGCGTGTTCGGTTACAAGTTCTATCGCGCGCGCCGCGCGGCACACCAGCAGCAGGCGGCCGGCGTCTCCTCGGGCACCCCGGTATTGGGCACTCCGGCTTCGGGCGCTCCGGCCTCGATCATTCCGCCCGCAAGCACTCCTCCCGCGACCGCTCCAGCGGACGTGCCGTCCCAGCAGCCCGGGACCGACGGCGCCGGAAGCGCTCCCGCGCCGCCCGCTGACGGAGGAAGCCATTAGCGCTGAACTACGCGAGCAAGTGCGCTCCGGAAGCGCCGCTCCGGCGCAGAAGCTGGCTATTTGTGACGGCAGCACCGTGCTGGGCGCAGAGGATCGCGTGGAGTTGCTGGCTGTGCTCGCCGCTGACGCCGACTCGGCTATTTCCAGCCGCGCGCAAAGTGCGCTACTGAGCCAGCCCGCCGAGCACTTCGTGAGCGCCGCCTCGCGCGCCGATGCCGATCCCCGGCTCTTCACCTTCTGCGCCCAACGCATGGGCGACAAGGCTGGAGTCGCCGACGCGCTGGCCACGAACCCCGCTTGTCCCACGGCCGACGTGGCTGGTGCCGCAGCGCATCTCACGCCGCCGGGCATCCAAGCGCTTCTCGACAACCTCGAGCGCTTCACGTCCGACGAAAAACTTCTCGCTGCCGTCTGCGCGTCGCCCGCCGCTAACGCGGAACAGCGCGAACTCCTCGCCGAGATTCAAAAGGGCGCGCCGGAAATGACAAGCATCGCTGAGGCCGCTCTGGAGCTGGAGCCCGATCCCGTAAAGCGCGAAACGCTAATGCAGCGCGTAGCTCAGATGAATGTAGTCCAGCGCCTGACCTTGGCTCTGAAGGGCGGCCGCACCGAGCGCTCCCTGCTGATCCGCGATTCCAATAAGCTGGTACAAAAATGCGTGCTGCAATCACCGCGCCTGACCACTACCGAAGTGGAAGGCTTTGCCTGCATGACGAACCTGCCTGCGGAGATTCTTCGTACCATCGGCCTTACGCGTGTCTTCATGAAAAACTACGCAGTCGTGCGAAACCTGATCAACAATCCCAAAACACCCCTCGACATGAGCCTGCATCTGCTTCCCCGGATTAATGCCACCGATCTGATGAAGCTTACCAACAACAAAAATGTACCGGAAACGCTGCGCTCCACGGCCATCAAGCTGCATCGCAAACGCAAGATGGGCCTGCCGGGCTAAGCGTGCGCCATTACCGCCACGGGGACGGCCCTTGCCCCCGGCACCCGAACGGGATAGATTCGTCGCCCATGGCCACGGCCACACCTGCCCCTGAATATTCCGTCATCATCAGCCCGCGCGGAGTGGAACGGCTGCGCTCCGGCCATCTGTGGATCTATCGGAGCGATGTCCGCACTCCGCACGCTGAGCCCGGGGCTGTGGTGCGGCTCACCGACGACCGTGGCCGCTTCCACGGACGCGCCCTCTACAGCGACAAATCCCAAATCGCCATCCGACTGATTACGCGAGACGATGTGCCCATCGATCGCACGTTCTTGCAGCGCCGCTTGCTTGCGGCCGCGGAATATCGCCGACGGGTGGTGGAAAACTCCAACGCCTACCGGCTGGTCTACAGCGAAGGCGATCTGCTGCCCTCGATCATCGTCGACCGCTACGGCGATTATCTGGTGCTGCAAACGCTCAGCCAGGGCGCCGAACGCCTAAAGCCCGTTCTCGTCGATCTTCTGGTCGAGCTTTTCTCACCCAAGGGAATTCTCGAGCGCAACGATCCGCGCGTCCGGCTGCTGGAAGGCCTGGAACAGCGCGTGGGCGTTCTGCACGGAGAAGTGCCCGAGCAAATCGAGGTCGAGCAGAACGGCGTCACTTTCCTCTGCGAACTTGCCAAGGGCCAGAAGACTGGATCGTTCCTCGATCAGCGCGAGAATCACCTGGCCGCGCGGCGCTACGCCTCCGGCCGCGTTCTCGATTGCTTCAGCTACCAGGGCGGCTTCGCGCTGACCGTCGCGGACAAGTGCGAGCATGTCGAAGGCGTCGACTTCGCGGCCACGGCTGTCGACGCAGCGCGCCGAAACCAGGAGCGCAATTCGATAAAGAACGTCACCTTTCGCGAGGGCAATACCTTCGATCTGCTGAAGGAATATGACGAGGTGGACAAGCGCTTCCAGATGATCATTCTCGATCCGCCGGCCTTTGCCAAAAACAGAGAGAGCCTTCCGGCCGCGCATCGCGGGTACAAGGAGATCAATCTGCGCGCCTTGAAGTTGCTCGAGCCGGGCGGCTATCTGATTACCTGTTCCTGCTCCTACCACGTGACCGAACCGCTCTTCCTGCAGATTGTCGCTGAGGCCGCGAACGACGCCAAGCGCTCCCTAGCCGTAGTCGAGCGGCGCACGCAGGCACAGGATCACCCCATCCTGTTGACCATGCCTGAAACTCACTACCTCAAGTGTTTAATTTTTAAGGTTTTATAGAACACTAAGCGATGCGATCCCTGTGTCGTTGTAGCTTCTGAAGTACTTGACAATATAACACTCATATTATATATTGCCCGTGAGCTAATCATAATAAGTGGGCCCTGATTCCATGGGCCACGGCTCACAAATTTTGTGCCCTTTCGGTACGCCGGGCAAAGTGAGAAAATCCCCGCATGTTGCGTTTTGACAAATTCACGGTGAAGGCTCAGGAGGCCTTGCAAGCTGCCCAGGAGATGGGCGGGCGCTCGGGCCAGCAGCAGATTGAGCCTTTGCATCTGCTTTGGGCGCTCGTAGCGCAGGGCGACGGCGTTGTGCCGCCGCTGCTTGAAAAGCTGGGAGTCTCGCCTGCCACGCTCGCGGGCGAAGTCCAAAAGCAGATCGAGCGCCTACCCAAGGTGTCGGGCGTCTCCGATCAATTTCTGAGCAAAGCTTCCAACGAAATTCTCGAGCGCGCCTTCGACGAAGCGCAGCGCTTGAAAGACGATTACGTTTCAACGGAACACATTCTGCTGGCGATCGCCGCGGCGGACCGTGACGCCGTGGGCCAACTCCTCGTGCGCCACGGGGCGACGCATGACGCCATCCTGCAAGCCATGGCCTCCATTCGCGGCAGCCATCGCGTTACCTCGCAAAATCCTGAATCGACCTATCGCGCCGTCGAACAATATGGACGCGATCTGACGGAGATGGCGCGCCGCGGCAAACTCGATCCGGTGATCGGCCGCGACGAGGAAATTCGCCGCGTGATGCAGATTCTGGCACGCCGCACGAAAAACAATCCCGTGCTGATCGGCGAGCCCGGCGTGGGAAAGACGGCCATTGTTGAGGGCCTCGCGCAGCGCATCATCGCCGGAGATGTGCCGGATGTTCTGAAGCCCAAGCGGATCGTGGCGCTCGATCTGGCCGCGCTCGTAGCCGGAGCAAAATATCGCGGCGAGTTCGAAGATCGCCTGAAGGCTCTGCTGAAGGAAGTGACGGAATCCGAGGGCCAGATCATTCTCTTTATCGACGAACTGCACACCCTGGTGGGCGCCGGAGCCGCCGAAGGCTCCATGGACGCCTCCAACATGCTCAAGCCCGCGCTCGCGCGCGGAGAGCTGCGTGCCATCGGCGCTACCACGCTCAATGAGTATCGCAAGTACATCGAGAAGGACCCTGCGCTTGAGCGGCGCTTCCAGCCTGTCACCATCGGCGAGCCCTCGGTGGAAGACACCATCGCCATCCTGCGCGGCCTGAAGGAGCGCTACGAGGTGCACCACGGCGTGCGCATCAAGGACGCCGCCATCGTGGCCGCCGCCATGCTCTCGAACCGTTACATCACCGACCGCTTCCTGCCGGACAAAGCCATCGACCTGGTCGACGAAGCCGCCGCCGGACTGCGCATGGAGATCGATTCCCTGCCCACGGAGATCGACGAGATCGAGCGGCGCATCATGCAGCTCGAAATCGAGCGCCAGGCGCTGCGCAAGGAATCCGATGCCCACTCCAAAGAACGCCTGAAACACATCGAAAAGGAACTGGGGGGTCTGCGCGAACAATCCACGACTCTGAAGGCGCATTGGCAGACCGAAAAGGATGCGATTATGCGCATCCGCAAACAGAAGGAAGAAATCGAGCGGCTGAAGGCCGAGGAGCAGCGCTACGAGCGCTCGGGCGACCTCTCGCGCGTAGCGGAAATCCGCTACGGCAAACTGGCCGCCGCCGAAAAAGAACTGAAAGCCGCCCAAGACCACCTGGCGGAAATGCAAAAAGATCATCCCATGCTGAAAGAGGAAGTGGGCGAAGAGGAAATCGCCAAGATCGTCAGCAAATGGACCGGCATCCCCGCTGGGCGTTTGCTGGAAGGCGAAATCGAAAAGCTCGTCCACATGGAGGAGCGCCTCCGCCGCCGCGTGGTGGGGCAGGATACCGCACTTGCAAGCGTGGCCAATGCCGTCCGCCGTAGCCGCTCCGGCCTGAGCGATCCCAATCGTCCCATCGGCTCGTTTCTCTTCCTCGGTCCCACGGGCGTCGGCAAAACGGAGCTGGCTCGCGCGCTTGCCGAGTTTCTCTTCGATGACGAACGCGCCATCATCCGCCTGGATATGTCCGAATACATGGAGAAGCACTCCGTGGCGCGCATGATCGGCGCGCCTCCCGGATACGTGGGCTACGAAGAGGGTGGCCAGTTGACCGAACAGGTGCGACGCAAGCCTTACTCCGTGGTGCTGCTCGATGAAATCGAGAAGGCCCACCCCGACGTATTCAACGTGCTGCTGCAAATTCTAGACGAGGGCCGCCTGACCGACGGCAAAGGCCGCACCGTGGATTTCCGCAACGCGGTCATCATCATGACGTCGAATGCCGGCTCGACCGCCATCTTCGAACTTGCCGGCAAAGACCCCAAAAAGGCGCGCGAGCAAGCCATGGCCGCGCTTCGCGAGCTGTTCCGGCCGGAGTTCCTGAACCGCATCGACGACATCGTGATGTTCAGCCCACTCGGCGAAGATCAAATTGAACGCATCATCGAGCTCCAGATGCGGCGCGTAGTGAAGCAGCTGGCCGAAAAACAGGTCACTCTGAAGTTGACCGCCGCAGCCAAGGCGCTGCTCTTCAAAGAGGGCTACGATCCGGCGTATGGCGCGCGCCCAATGAAGCGGGCCATCCAGCGGCTGATTCAAGATCCGCTGGCGCTGAAGATTCTCGACGGCGAGGTGCGCCCGGGTGACACGGTGGACCTCGACGCTGACGCCAAATCCGGAGAAATGAGATTCGTAACCGCCAGAGTGAAGGCGGGCGCCGCTTAAGACGGCGCGGGAGAAGAGACCATGAAAGTATTCAAGACGGCGTTCTTACTGACCGCACTCACGCTGCTGCTGCTTTTCGTGGGCCAGGCTTTCGGCGGGCGCAATGGCCTCGAACTCGGATTGATTTTCGCGGTGCTGATGAACGGCGTCGCCTACTTCTTCTCGGACAAGATCGCTCTGATGTCCAGCGGCGCCGTGCCGATCAGCCGCGAGCAAATGCCGCGTCTCTATGAAGTGATGGAGCGCCTAGCGGGCAAGGCGAATTTGCCCATGCCCAAGCTTTACCTGATCCCGCAGGCGGCACCCAATGCTTTTGCCACGGGCCGCAATCCCTCGCACGCCTCGGTGGCCGTCACGCAGGGATTGATGGACCTAATGGACGACGAAGAGCTTGAGGGCGTGATCGCCCACGAACTTTCTCACGTCCGCAATTACGACATTCTCACGTCGTCCATCGCCGCGACGATTGCCGGAGCGATCACATTCGTCGCGCGCATGGGATTCTGGTTCGGCGGAGGCGGCGACAGCCGCAACCGCGGCGGCGCGCTGACCGCGCTTCTGACGCTCATCGTCGCGCCGATTGCCGCCGTGCTGCTGCAACTCGGCATCTCGCGAACGCGTGAATATCAGGCTGACGCCTCGGGAGCGAAGATGGTGGGACATCCTTATGGTTTGATTCGCGCGCTAGAAAAACTTGGCGCGTACAACAAGCGCATCCCGATGGACATTTCTCCGTCCACGTCGGCGCTGTGCATCGTCGCGCCGCTGGCGCCCGGCCAGTTCTTGAAGGGACTCTTCAGCACGCATCCGCCGCTTGCCGATCGCATTGCGCGGCTGCAAGCGATGACCATCACGCGCTAACCCCATCACGCAAACGGTCGCGCGAAGCGTGTTGCAGTAATAGTGATGGCAAAGAAGTAATCCTCCGCCCCGGTATATGTGCTCACTTTCCAACTACGAAGAATCCGTTACGCCCGCGTAAAAATTGCCACATTTCAAAGTGCCTCAGAGGACTGCCCCAGCTTGCCCGCAAGGCTGTAACTACCATTGGCGCAATGGCATAGCGCCCCCCAAAGGCCCCTTGGGCCATTTGGCTCCGGGCGTGCTTCTACCATGGCAGCAAGGGGTTTCCACGGAGGCAAAGAACATGTACGAAGAAAAGACGGAAGTCACGCATGTGCAAGAAGCTCCCGCGCCGCGTTGGATCGGCATCGGGCTGGTGTTGCTGTTTGCGATCTCGCTAGCGGGGCTTGGGGTGGGCTGGTCGGCATCGAGCCGATCGAAAACGCTCGAGCAGAGCGTGACGGCTCAGACCCAGCAAGATAAGCAGACGCAAGACATGCTTTCACAGCGTCTGGCGAAGGCTGAGGACACCAACGCGCAGCTGGAAGGCGAACTGGGCGTCATCAGCGACAAGATGAAGCTCACGCAAACAGAATTGAGCCGCGCGCGTTCGGTGGCCACCAAGATCAAGGAAGACGACGCCAAGCAACTCGCCGACTTGCAGAACAACGTCAATGGCGCACTGGCCAGCAAGGCTAGCGTCGACGACGTGAACAAGCTGGGCACGGACGTCAACGGCGTCAAGACCGATCTGGATGCCACCAAGAGCAATCTGAACCTGGCGCGAGGCGAATTCGGCACGTTGATCGCCAAGAACCACGACGAGATCGACGAACTCCGTCGCTTAGGCGAACGCGATTACTACGAATTCACCATTTCGACGAAGGGTCAGCGCGAGAAGGTCGGCGACTTGATGGTCGAGCTTCGCAGCGTGAACCCCAAGAAGAACGTCTATACCGTGGCTATCTACGCGGATGATGCGCGGTACGAGAAGAAGAATCGCTCCGTCAACGAGCCGATCTACTTCTTCACCCACGGCAGCCGGGCGCCCATCGAGTTCACCGTGAACGAAGTGGCGAAGGATAAGATTGCCGGTTACCTGAGCGTGCCGAAGACCGCTGGCACACACGCGCAGGCGTCTGGTAACTGACTGGATCACTGACCTTGCAGCGCACGAAAGTGCGCTGCACCACCAGGGCGTCCCTTCCACCGGAGGGACGCCCTCTCCTTTTACGGGCTGCTATTCAGCCCTTTTCAGGGCGCGCATCTTGCGGCTCAGAAATTTCTTGGCCAGCGCGGGCAGTTTGTCGTGCGTCAGCTTTCCCTGCTCGTACAGCTTCACCTTGGCCTTGGCCGTCTTGCGGCGGCGCCGCTGGCGCTTCTGGGCCACGTACCGCTTGTCGTATGACATCCGTTCCTCCGTCGCACTATGTGCCCAACGATTGTAGCGGACAGGCAACTCCGCGCAAAGCTATGCTGTAATTTCGCCTTCCACTTCGAGTAGCATTTTCATCGGCCCTTCTCAGACTCAGCCTATGACCGCTACCGCCATACACGCTAGCCGCATCCTTACGCCCGACGACGAAATCAGCGACGGCGTGATCGTCGTCGAAGACGGCCGCATCACCGGACTCGGCCACCGCGACGAAATGCGCATTCCGCCCGGCGCCGCCGACTACGTCGCCACGGGCATGACGGTAGTTCCGGGATTCGTCGACGTGCACATCCACGGCGCCGGCGGCCACGACTTCATGGAGGCGAATGCGCGCGCGCTCGACCGCATCACCGCCGCGGTCGCACGCCACGGCACCACGTCGCTCGTCGCCACCACGGTCAGCGCACCCATCGAAGACACGTGCCATAGCCTCGCCGGGATCGCACGCTACATCCGCGCGCATGAAACGAAAGATTTAGCCGCTGAAGACGGCTCCGAAAACCGCCCTGCCAATCACCCCAAGGAACATGGACTGGCTGCTGAACTCCTGGGCGTACACCTCGAAGGCCCGTTTATCAGCAAGGTTCGCCGCGGCGTGCATCCGCCCGAAGCACTCGCAGCTCCATCCGTCGCAATGTTTGCAAAACTCATGGCCGCTGCCGATGGCTTGGTGAAAATCCTCACCGTCGCGCCGGAACTTCCGGGTGCTTTGGAGCTGATCGCCGCCGTTGTCGAAGCGAAAGTCGTCGCGGCCATCGGCCACACCGACGCCACCTACGAGCAAGCGCGCGCCGCCATCCAAGCCGGAGCGCGCCACGCCGTGCATTTCTATAACGCCATGCGCCCCTTCAGCCATCGCGACCCCGGTGTCGTGGGCGCCATCCTTACCGATCCGGAAGTCACCGCGGAAGTCATTGCCGACCTGGTGCACGTGTCTGGCCCTGCGATTCAGGTGCTGATGGGCGCCAAGGGATTCGACACCGTGCTGCTCGCAAGCGACGGCATCGCCGCCACTGGAATGCCCGACGGAAACTATCGCCTAGGAACTTTTGAGGTGAATGTGAAGGATGGCATCGCGCACAACGTCGAGGGCAGACTGGCGGGCAGCACGCTCACGCTCGATCGCGCACTGCGTAACGTAGTGGGCTTGGGGGTTCCGCTGGTAAGCGCGCTGCGAATGCTCACCGTGCTTCCGGCCCGGCGCCTCGGCGTCGCAGGCAAGAAGGGCATCATTGCCGTCGGCGCGGACGCCGATCTTGTGGCGCTGACTCCCGATTTGCGCGTAGCGGGCGTGATGACCCGCGGCGCAGGCATGAATTAGTTCGCCCCGATTGTCAGTGCGAGCAATCCGGTCAGTGTATTCTTGACTTGGTCTGAAGGAATGCTACCCTGAGCGAACCATGGCGAAACAGCAATACACCATTCAGCTTCCAGCGGCCGTCGGCCGTCGCGTAAGCCAAGCTGCAAAAAAAGAGCGACGTAAGCCATCGGACTTAGCAGTCGAAGCGCTGCGACTCTATTTCTCCCTGCCTTCCGAGACGCCGACGGATGCCGAACTGCGCGCGATCCGGCGCGGCGAAACTGCCTTCAAAAAAGGCGACTACACGAGTCTCAATGACTACTTCCGCGCCGTGGGAAATCCTGCTCGCCGGACCCGCAAGAAAGTCTCTTGAGCGAATTCCGCTGCCCGACCGACGGCGCATCGAAGCTGGTCTGAGAGAAATGGCTCTCGATCCATTCCGCGGAGACGTAAAGTTCCTTCGAGGAGAGGGACGAAGATTCCGCCGCCGCGTCGGTGCCTGGCGCATCTTCTTCTCCCGTGTTCCGGAGAAAAGACAGATTCTCGTGTCAGCGATTGAGCGCCGTACTTCGACAACGTATTAGCGTCGTATGTATTCCGTGCCACGCGCGGGCTGTTGCTACCTCGTCAACTACGATTTCGTGGGGTTCAGCGGGATCTTCAATTCTTCAGACAGTTGATAGGGGTCGAAGGGGCTCAGCGAAAAGAAGCGGCCGTCGACTTCGATGGTCGGCACCTTGCGGCGGCCGTCATTCACCTTCAGCACCACTGCCTCGGCTCCCGGCGTCTCATCGATATTCACTTCCCGAAACTGGACGCCGCGCTCGCGCAAAAACTGTTTTGCGCGCCGGCAATCGGCGCACCAACTCGTTCCGTAAACTGTAACGTCAGCCATTTGCAGTTTCCGCCCTTCGCCCGTTCTGTTGATTAGATGCTACAACGCCCCGGTACGAACGTGCACCCGCTTCGGCAGCATCCCGTGCGTGGTGAACAACCTGCCGAAAGAGCTGGGCGAAAGGTATCCAAGGGAGGAAACTATGAGGGGAGTGCAACCCGAACTCCGCCGCTCACTGCTCCGGCGCTCACTAGTGGGCGCCCGCCGGGACGCCCGCCTTCGCCGCCGCCTGCATGCGCGCGAGGGCCCGATCGAGTGCAGACGCCGCTCGCTGCCATTCTTCGCTTCCGGCGCTCGCCTTCGCGAGTTCCGCCTGGGCGCGTTCCTGCGCCGCGCGCGTGCGGCTCACGTCGATTTCCTCGGCCTTCTCGGCAACCTCGGCCAGCACGATCACGCGATCCGGCAATACCTCCGCGTACCCGCTGATCAAACTCAGGAAACGCGTCTCCGATCCCTTGCGGTACGACAGAACACCGATGCCCAACTCGGTGATCAGCGGCGCATGCCCCGGCAGCACACCGAGGTAGCCCTCTTTCCCGGGCATCTCGACCGCGTCCACCGTTTCTTGCAGGACGTGCCGCTCCGGCGTCACCACTTGCAGTTCGATATGTTCAGGTAAGGCCATTCGGCTCCTAGGCCACCGCCGCCATCTTCTCGGCCTTCTCGCGCGCCTCTTCGATCGTGCCTACCATGTAGAAGGCCTGCTCCGGCAAGTCGTCGTGCTTGCCTTCCACGATCTCCTTGAAGCCGCGAATCGTGTCTTCCACCTTGACGTATTTGCCCTCGAGGCCGCTGAACTGCTGTGCCACGAAGAACGGCTGCGAGAGGAATTTTTCCACTTTGCGCGCGCGCGCCACGGTCTGCTTGTCGTCGTCGGAGAGTTCTTCAATTCCGAGAATGGCGATGATGTCCTGCAGCTCCTTGTAGCGCTGCAAAACCGACTTCACCGCGCGCGCGACCGTGTAGTGCTCCTGGCCCAGGATGCGCGGGTCCAAAATGCGCGAGAAGCTGGCCAGCGGATCGACCGCGGGATAAATGCCGCGCTCGACGATGGAGCGGCTGAGGTTGGTGGTCGCGTCCAGGTGCGTGAAGGTCGCGGCCGGCGCCGGGTCGGTATAGTCGTCCGCCGGCACGTAAATGGCCTGCACCGAGGTGATCGATCCGCTCTTGGTGGAGGTGATGCGCTCCTGCAGCTCGCCGATTTCCGTATTCAGGTTTGGCTGGTAGCCCACCGCGGAAGGCATGCGGCCCAGCAGTGCGGATACTTCCGATCCCGCTTGCACGAAACGGAAAATATTGTCGATGAAGAGCAGCACGTCCAGGTGCTCTTCGTCGCGGAAATATTCGGCCACGGTCAAACCCGTTAGCCCGACGCGCAAACGGGCGCCGGGCGGCTCCGTCATCTGCCCGTAAATCAGGGCACAGCGCGATTTGTCGGGATTGCCTGGATCGATAACGCCGGATTCCTGAAACTCCAGCCACAAGTCGTTGCCCTCGCGGGTTCGTTCGCCGACGCCCGCGAACACCGATACGCCGCCATGCTTCATCGCTACGTTGTTGATCAACTCCTGAATCAACACGGTCTTGCCCACGCCCGCACCGCCGAACAGTCCGATCTTTCCGCCCTTGAGGTACGGCTCGATCAAATCGACGACCTTGATGCCCGTCTCAAACATTTCGAGGTTCGTGGATTGATCTTCAAGCGCCGGCGCCGGACGGTGAATTGGGTAGCGCTTCTCAAATTTCACGGGGCCCAGCTTGTCCACCGGCTCGCCCAGCACGTTCAGAACGCGCCCGAGCGTTCCGCGGCCCACCGGTACGGAGATTGGCTCGCCGAGATCTTCGGCCATCATTCCGCGCACCAGGCCTTCGGTCGGCTTCATGGCCACGCAGCGCACGCGTCCTTCGCCAAGGTGCTGCTGCACTTCGCCGATGATGTCCAGAGGCTCGCCGCCCTCCATTCCCGCGCCCTGAATGCGCACGGCGTTGTGGATTCGCGGCAGGTGGCCCTCTTCAAACTGGACGTCCACGACCGGCCCGATAACCTCAACGATCTTTCCAAGCTTCTTGTTGTCGCTTGCCATCTGCGCTCCTCAAGTTCCGTGATTCGTGCGTTCTACGAATTTGCTGAAGCCGCTCCGCTGACGATCTCGATCAATTCCTTGGTAATCGCCGCCTGACGAATCTTATTCATATCCAGAGTCAACTTTTCGATCAGCTCCGATGCGTTCCGCGTGGCCGAATCCATGGCCGTCATGCGCGCTGCGTGTTCCGCCGCCGCTGACTCCAACAAAATGCGAAACACTTCGGCCTCCAAATAGCGCGGTACCAAGCCGCCAAATATCTCATCCACGGGCTCTTCGTAGATATAGTCAACGAGAAATCGGCCGCTGGCCGCCAAATCGTGCGGCAAAGCTTCTTCGCTGGGCTTTTCCACGGCCGGGCGGTCCTCCGGTCCCGATGCCAGCACGGCGGGATCGATGGGTAGCAGCTTGGCCACCGTCAGCCGCTGCACCATTACGTTCTTGAACTCGTTGTACACGGCGTAAACGGCGTCGACCTCACGCTTGGTATACATCTCCGCGATCTTGGCGGCGATTTCCTTGGCCGTTCCGAATTCCACTTTCGTGGAGACGCCCAAGAACTCAGCCACGAACTTCCAGCCGCGCTTCTTCAAGGTGTCGCGGCCCTTCTTGCCTACGGCAATGGACTGTATCTGTTTCGAGGAATTTTCCCGCGCGAAGAGCAGAGCTCGCCGGATCACGTTGGAGTTGAACGCGCCCGCCAGGCTGCGATCACCGGTAAGCGTCACAACCAGGATGCGCTCTTCCGCCCGCCGCTCAAAAAGCGGGTGCACGGTGGACTCGACGCGCGCCGCCGCCGAACGCAGTACGCGCAAAATCTCTCGAGCGTAGGGACGCGCCGCAAAAACGCCTTCTTGCGCCCGCCGCAGCTTCGCCGCCGCGACGAACTTCATTGCTCGCGTGATCTGCTGCGTGCTCTTCACCGAGCGAATGCGGCGCCGATAATCGAGAAGTGTAGCCATAATCGTCTGGGATTAATCCGCGGCGGATTTCATTTCCGAGCCCGCCTTGAACCTTTCCTTGAACGCGTCCAGCGCCTTGATAATCTCCGCCTTCAGCGCATCGTCGATGGCCTTCTTCTCGCGGATATCCTTCAACACACTGCCGTAATTCGTTTCGACGAAGGGATAGAGTTCCAGCTCGAAGCGGCGCACTTCGCTCACGTCGATGTCATCGAGGTACCGGTTGCTGGCGGCGAAGATGATTAGAATCTGCTTTTCCACAGGCAGCGGCGAATACTGATCCTGCTTGAGAATTTCCACCAGGCGCGCGCCGCGTGCCAGTTGCTGCTGGGTGGCCTTATCGAGCTGTTCGGAACCAAACTGCGCGAAGGCCGCCAGCTCGCGGTACTGCGCCATGTCCAGTCGCAGCGTTCCGGCCACCTGCCGCATGGCCTTGATCTGCGCGTTGCCGCCCACGCGGCTTACGGAAATGCCGGCGTTGATGGCCGGGCGGATGCCGCTGTTGAAAAGGTCTGCTTCCAGATAAATCTGGCCGTCGGTAATGGAAATCACGTTGGTGGGAATGTAGGCCGAAACGTCGCCCGCCTGGGTTTCGATCACCGGCAGTGCCGTCAGCGATCCCGCGCCCAGTTCGTCATTCAACTTGGCCGCTCGCTCGAGCAAGCGCGAGTGGAGGAAGAATACGTCTCCGGGGAACGCTTCGCGGCCGGGCGGGCGCCGCAACAAGAGTGAGATTTCGCGGTAGGACTGCGCGTGCTTGGAGAGGTCGTCGTAGAAGCAGATGGCGTGGCGCTTGTTGTCGCGGAAATATTCGCCCATGGCCGCCGCGGCGAATGGAGCGATGTACTGCATGGTTGCCGGCTCGCTGGCCGATGCCGCGACCACGATGCTGTAATCCATGGCGCCTTGATCGGTGAGCGTCTTTACGACCTGCGCGATGGTCGAGCGCTTCTGCCCGATGGCGCAATAGATGCAAATCAGATCGCCGCCCTTTTGGTTCAAAATCGTGTCGATAATCACGGCCGTCTTGCCGGTCTGCCGGTCGCCGATGATCAACTCGCGCTGGCCGCGTCCGATGGGAATCATGGCGTCGATAGCTTTGATTCCTGTCTGCACCGGCTGGCGCACCGGCTGGCGATCCACAACGCCCGGCGCCAGGCGCTCGAGCGGGTTACGCAGGTCGGTCTGAATCGGCCCTTTACCGTCGAGCGGCTGTCCCAGCGGATCGACTACGCGTCCCACAAGCGCTTCGCCCACCGGCACGGACATGATACGGCCGGTGCGTTTCACCGTGTCGCCTTCGCGAATTTGCGTATAGTCGCCGAGCAGCACGGTGCCGACCTGATCCTCTTCCAGGTTCAGGGCGATGCCAAACACGCCGTGGGGAAATTCCAGCATCTCGCCGGACATGCACTTGTCGAGCCCGTGCACGCGCGCGATGCCGTCGCCCACCGAAATCACCGATCCGACTTCTTCGACCGCGACGGCTTGCTGGTAATTTCCGATCTGCTCGCGCAGAATTTTTGTGATTTCGTCTGCCTTGATATTTGCCATCCTGGCTCCTATTCCGTTTCCAGCTGAGCGCGCAACCGGATCAATTGCTCGCGCACCGAACCATCGTAAACCGTTGATCCCACCTGCACGACCGCGCCGCCCACCAGCGATTCGTCCTCGCGGAAGCGTGCTTGAATCTTCTTGCCCGTATGCTGCGCGAGCGCCGCCGTCAACTGCTCCCGCTCGGGCCCGCTCAGCGTCTGCGCCGAAGTCACTTCCGCCTCGGCGATGCCCAGGCGCGCGCTCAGCTCGCTCTCAAACGCGCGCTGAATCTCGCCGAGCATTTCCGTCCGCCGGTGGTCGATGAGCAGATACACAAAATTGCGCACCGCGGGCGCCAGTCCCATGGCGGCGGCCAGCCGCTCGATGGCTTTTTGCTTGGCTTCGCGGCTGATCGCCGGGCTCAGCAGAACGTTGCGTAAATCGGCGGACGAAGCGAGCGCTTCCGCGAACGAGTTGAGGTCGCCCCTGACCTGCTCGGCATTTTTCTGATCGAGCGCCACATCGGCGAGTGCTGCGGCATAGCGCAAGGAAAGGGCGCCGTTCAATTGGAACTCGCTTTCAGGTCCGCGACGAATCCGACGAACAACGAGGCTTCCGCCTCTGGTGTGAGCTCGCCGCGCAGCAGCGCTTCAGCGCGTTCGACGGCCAGGCTCGCTGCAAAGGATTTTAGCTCCAGGCGCGCGGCGCGCTCGGCCGCGGCGATTTCCGCCTGCGCGGACTTCTCGATGGCTTCCGCTTCGCGGCGCGCCAGCGTGCGCAGCCGCTCGCCTTCCAGCTGCATACCGCGTTTGGCATCCACGCGCATCGTTTCCACTTCCTGGGGAATTCCGGCGATCTTCTCCTGCACCTGGCGGCGCTGCTGCTCCGCGGCTTCTCTTGCGCGCGTGCCCTCGGCGATGCGGGAGGAAATTTCCTCGGCGTGGCTGCGGAAATAGGGAATTGCCTTGCTCAGCCCCCACACGAGCAGCCCAAAAACGATGGCGAAATTCACCCAGCGGAAAATCACGCCGGTGGGCGTATCCTCGGGCGCGGTCTCCTGGGCGAACGTCGGAAGCGAAAGCAAAATCACCCCGAGAGATGCGTACGCGAAAAGGCGCAGCGCGCGAATCATCTCGCGGCTCCGGGCGACGACGGCCGGCGGAGAATGACGGCGGCAATCTCTTTCGCCAGCTCGGGTGTCTGCTGCTCGATTTGCACGCGGGCTGTGGCTACCTCGTCCGCGATTCTCTTCTTCGCGGCGGCTACATCTTCCTGCGTTCGCGAACGCATGGCTTTCAGCAGCGCGGCGCGATCCGCAAGCGCGGCCTGCCGCGTAGCTTCCTGCTCGCCGTAGATTTCCACGCGAGCCTTGCGTAGCGCCTCGTTGTAGGTGTCCAGCTCGTGCTGGGCTTCCGCTTCCACCGCTGCGGCTTCCGCGCGGGCGCCTTCGATGCGCGCCTGGCGCTCCGCCATGGCCTTCTGGATCGGCGTGAAAAAAGCCCAACGCATGAAGAAGTAAAAAATTAAAACGATTATGACGGTAGGCACAGCTCCGAGAAACAGCTGGCCGAGCTGGTGAAGGATTTCCATTGTTCGGAAACGGTGCTGCGGGCGCTCCTAATTCCTTTTCTTCGATTTCCGGTGCGCCGTGCGCGCTTACCGGAACGCTTCGCAATAAATAAAGCGCATGATTATCGCATCGGTACTCGCCCGCGTCAATTCTTCGCGCCGGGATTCTTGGCCGCTTCGCCCAGCAGCGCGCGCAGCTTTTCGGGGTCGGCGAGCGGTGGATAGCATGTAGTTTCGACGCAGACGAAGGCTTGCGGCACGGCGGAATCGAGATGCGGCAAAGTCTCCGCCAGAGCCGCGGGTAGAGCGCCGGCAGCGAGCCGCTCCGGCGTGATGCGCAGCACAGCTTTGCCGAAGCGATACACGCCGTTCGCGGCACTTTCCAGCTCCGTGGCCTTCGCGTCGCCCTCAGCCCCAGTGACAACCACCTGCAGCGGATGGCGCGCGTGCAGCAGCGCCGCGAGCGCGTATGTGCCGGCAAAGATTCCGTACTGCGGAATCAATCCCACAAAAGCCTCGAGCGTTTTTTGGGCCCACTCGCGATAGAGTTTGTTGCCGGTAAAACCGTAGAGCCGGTCGAGCACGATGGCCGCCACGGAATTTCCCGCCGGCGTGGGCGAATCCTGCAGCGGCTTGCGGCGAACTTCGAGGCCGCCCATGGGCGCGGCGTCTGTGGCGCGATCGACAAATCCGCCGCCTTCGGAATCACCGAAGCGCTCGATACAAAGATTCGCGGCTCGCACGGCGATTTCGAAATAGCGCGGGTCAAGCGTTGCTTCCCATGCGTCAAGCAGCGCGCCGATGGCGAACACGTGGTCGTCGAGCGAACCCTCCAGCCGCGGGCCGCCCACGCGATGCAAGAATCCCTTCGCGGGATCCCAGGCTTCCGCGAGGATGCGATCGAGCGTCTTCAGCCCGAAGGCGCGGCAATCAGGACGTCCGAGCACGCGAGCTGCTTCAAGGTATGCCGAGACGAACATCGAGTTCCAGGCGACGTACAGCGTGTCGTCCACGGCGGGCGTGGGACGGCGCAGGCGGCGCGCGGCTATCATCTTTTCTTTCGCGCGAGCGATGAGCGAGCCGACTTCGTCTTCGCTAAGGTTCAACTTGCGAGCGATGCGCTCCAGGGTTTCGGCGATCCACAGAACATTCTTTTCGGAGTTGTGGTGCATCTCGCCGCGCGACAGCACGTCGTAGTGCTGCTCCACGACTCTCGCTTCCTGCGGATCGAGCACGGCGCGTAGCTCGGCCAGGGTCCAGGTGAAATAGTCGCCATCGTCTTCGAGGGTCTGATCGGCGTCCTGGCTGCCAAAAAATCCGCCGCCCACGGGATCGGAAAGCACTTCGCCGACCCAGGCGATCAGCCCTTCGGCAACGGCACGGTAGCGCGGCAAGCCGAACGCCTGATATCCGTGCAGATAATTCTTCAGCAACTCGGAATTGTCATACGACATTTTCTCGAAGTGCGGCACGCACCAGCGCTCGTCAACCGAATAGCGGTGAAATCCGCCGCCAATCTGATCGTGGAATCCACCGTCGGCCATGCCGTCGAGAGTTTTCTCGACGATGGCCCGCGCCCTCTCGCCATCAGCGGAGTCGGTGCGCTCCAGTAGAAGATCGATCACCGCGGAGTGCGGAAATTTGGGCATCTGCCCGAAACCGCCGTGTACTCCGTCAAACACTCGCTCCGCCGAAGCGATCACTGCGTCGATAACGCCGGCATCGAACTCACCACGCGCGCCGTGGGAAATCTCCGCGCGCGCCACGGCTTCTTCGAGCGCCAGCGCGGAGCTGTCCACTTCGCCGCGGCGCGTCTGGAAAGCCTCAGCGATGCCCAACAGCACGCGGCGGAACCCCGGGCGCCCCTGCGTGTCCTCCGGAGGAAAATACGTGCCGCCAAAAAACGGTTTGCCATCGGGAGTCAGAAAACCGGTCAGCGGCCAGCCGCCTTGTCCGGAAATCGCGCTGATGGCGGACTGATAGCGCGCGTCGACGTCGGGGCGTTCGTCGCGGTCCACCTTCACGGGAATGTAAAGCTCGTTGATGATCGAGGCGATCTCAGGATTTTCGTAGCTCTCGCGGTCGATCACGTGGCACCAATGGCACCACACCGCGCCGATATCGAGCAGCACGGGCTTGCCTTCGGCGCGCGCCTTGGCAAAAGCCTCTTCGCCCCACTCGTGCCAGTCGATCGGCTGGTGCGCCGCCGAACGCAGGTAGGGGCTGGCGGAATTTTTAAGGCGATTTCACAGTAGCGCCATAGTTCGCTAACCAGACTAGCAGACTAGCAGGAAATTAAAGCTGGGAATCAGAACGCGGAAAACATAAAGTTCGCGGCGCAGTATAGAGTTCGGCCATATCCATTTCGAGCCTCGCCAGTGGTAATATCAAGCCTCCCAGTCATGAGCCTTCGTGTTTTGCACGTTTCCTGCAGCGTCCGACCTGCTCGGATAGCTTTTGTTCTTCGTGAGCCCGAACCAGCGATTCTTGAGGATGTTTTCCGCCTCAACACCGTACTCTGGGGAGGTCTCCTCAACCCTGTCGTCGTATTGGATGACAGCGCAAGAAAGAAAGTAGGTCGTCACTACGAACATGGCGATATGTCCCACGGAGAAGAGATTCGCTTTATGCTGCGAGAGTTTGACCCAGATCTGTTAATCAATTGCGATAACTCCCCCCTCCCTGCGTCATTTGATGTATTTAAGGACAGAACCTTTTCCAAGGACGCGTTGCGTTGGAATCCTTGGGGCAAGCAAGAGGTTCCATTTTTCTTGGAGGTATGGCCCTTTCTCCGAAACTACTGGCGCAGCGAAGTTCGGTTTTCAAAGGAACCTCCCCACAAGTTTGCTTACATGGAGCCCGACGGCCCATTGAGTACCTACCTCGCCGCAGTGTTTGGGCGTTTGCTGATAACGATGAAGGGAAGGAGATCCTGGTCCACGACTTTGGCGCGAAGCTCGTCGCGTACGACGAGGCTTTCCGTAAGTCGCTGAAGAACGAATGGGTGTTTCCGATCAGCACCACGTCGTTCGGCCTGCGGGTACCTTCCCCGAAGCCCCGATCCTCCGACATTTTCTTCCTCTATGGATCCTACTCAAATGCACGATGTTGTTGACTATTGGAATTTGAGGCCGCCGGATTCCGATATTCAGCCTTCCTGTCGATTACTACAAGGACTACGCAGAGCGCGCGAGGACTTTTGCTCGTTGGTCTATCGACCCGTCCGTGCCGAAGCCATTTGCAGGTCCCAAAGTCGTTAAGGCTCGCAGTATTGAAGACGATGCTTCTGTAGAAGTCGCGCACTGGCTGAGTAGCTTAGACTCCGAGCTGACGCCCTCTGTGATGGGATGGGTGCCACGTTTTGGCGTCAGAGGCGACGGGTTTGAGCCGGATATACAAATTCGCGCCGCAACAGCAAAAGACGTAAGCCAAAACGTCATGATGAGCGAGACTTCGGGAGAGATTCATTTCCCCTCTCCTTGTGAGCTATCGGACGCGGACCAGTCACAACACTGGGCAATCGACCTGACGGCCTTCGGGACTAGTGATGAGACAACTTTTAGGTTGCCCTGGCTGAAACCGAGTTGTGACAAAATCGCCGAGCATAGCTTCGGCCACTCGTTTGGCCCAGCAGCTTCTCGAGTAAGTAAGCATGGCATCGTTGTCATGGCACGCGGCGATCACGATCGCAGCCTTGTGCACGAGCCAAAGGTCACGAATGTTTGGACTGCGTATCTAAAGGACAGTGGATTCACGTATCTCAAGAAGAGTTCAGCTGGCCTTGCCTTGGACAGAATTATCGAACAGTTGGGCGGATTCTATCGTTGCCAGATCTTTCAAAACGCAGGTGTCCGGGAGCTTGTAGATGTCCTATCTGACGGTTCACCGAAACCAGCGCAATTCATGCAGCGAGCGATTTACAAGGCGGTACCGCAACGGAGACAAGCGAAGAAGGGACGTGAAATCCTGGAGAGCCTCATATCACAGCAGCTTCTGCGCCAGGGGTTCGAGTTACAGTGTGAAAAGTGCCAGCGCTGTGATTGGTACCATTTGAGCGAAGTAGCAGAGCAATTCAAATGCAAGAAGTGTTTTCATGTTCAGTTGGTTCCACTCTTGGATCGCCAGACCTGTCCTACTATTGAATGGCCTCTTCCGGCTCTAAGAAAGATGGCCGGATGTGTCACAACTATCCTGGCACTTATCTTCTTTCGGTTCTGGCTCGGCTTTGACACCAAGATAGTGTCCTCGTTTGATTACAGTGGCCCCCGGGGGAATGGTGAACGCGACTTCGCAATTTTTTCCTCGGATACATTTCAGGAGGACGTAGATGTGATCGTTGGGGAATGCAAGACTACACTCGACTTGAAAGACAAGGAGAAGAGAGACATCAAAGAGATGGGATTGGCGACCGGAGCCTACATTGCCTTTGCGGCCGATGCCGTAGATTTTCCAGAATCAGACAAAGTTTTCTTCAAGGAGTTAGTGGAAGCCGGAATAAAGCCGATTCTTCTGGTAAGAAAGCATCTGGAAATGTCCTACATTGAAACTAGTGAGTATCGCCACAAGGCGTTCGCCTTCCACAGTGACGCTGAGGCGCTCTATCGCCTTACTGTCATCGATACGCTTGGGGCCGACTTCGCCCGAGAGCATGACATCCACATCTGACTGGAAACCTCTCTTCGCTATCCCGTGCTCGTGAATCGACCCTTTCTTTACACAAAACGGCTCGCTTTTCCTGTCAGCCCCCGCAGATCTGCGTATCCGTATTTCCCACAATAGACAGCGCCCCTCACTTTGCGTTAGCGTAAGTCGGGGCATTCTTCACGCCCCGCGGAGAAGCGATATGGACGACGCTGCTGTAGTCGGGCGCAAGAGGACGCGACTTTTAGGGGGTCGGAGCTTCAGCTCCGACATAAACAATCCGCGCGCGAGCGCGTTCCAATGCGCTTCTTCATCCGCGGCAAGTACTCCTCGGCCCTGCCCCAAAGGCCGAAACGGCAGGACGAAACCTTCGACCCAGACCGGAACGCCTCGATGGACTCACCACCCTGTAACTCATTCAAAACAAACAACAGGGGTCGAACCAGCCCGGAACTCTATTCCGACCCCTTCGACCCTCGTTTGGCATGGTTCTTTGCTCCCTCCCTACCTTATTGCCTCGTTGCATCTTTGCCTCAGGCACTCCGTTTCTACCCGTCAATGGCTGCCGAGTAGAAAACGACGTAACCTTCTAAAAACAAAGGTTCGATCCAAAATCTACCCGTCACTAATTCGCGCTGTTCGTTTTCCGGGAGAGATCGAATACCGAACGTTCGGTCGTGGATGTCATCACAGGTAGGCTAACAAAGGGCGAGAGGGAGTCAAGAACGAAGGCCTGTAGACATTTTCGGCCTGACGCGCGCAGATCAAGCGGAACGCTGCCGGGCGGGGAGTTTGTTTCCGCGGAATAGATCGAATACCGAAAAGCCGCCGGCGAAGCACCAGGCGGCGATCACCGGATCGCAAATAGCGCAGCCCAGCGAGGAAGTGGGAGCAAAGGGAACGATGGGATTTCCATAGAGGTGATGCAGCACGTCCCACCCGGTGTGCAGCAGCCATCCGGCTCCGATGAAACGATAGGAGCGGAGTCCTTTGTAGGCCACGTAGGTGAGAACCGCCGTAAAAACAAATTCCCACTTGCCGAAACCTCCATTGAGGTATGCCGCACCGGCGCCGGCGATCATGATGGCGTTGAAGTTTCGCCGATTGGGTTCCTTGAAGAACGAGCAAGCGCAGATGTAGAGAACGGCTATTACAACCGGGCCGATGATGTTCGCAATTTGAACGGCGAGCGGCGCGTGGGCGAGCATACGTTCCCCCTACTGTCTTGAAGGACGCGTCATCGTACGAGCATCGGCCGTGGACAGCAAACTCGAAGTTTGCGCTCGGCGTTGCTGAAACGTGGGAAAGAATCCTCAGGTCTAAAGACCTGAGCTACATGAACCGCGCCGGCCGAGACACCGGCAAGGAATTTGGTCTGGGCTATAATGCGGGCCATATTCGGCGGAAGAATCACGATAGGGCAAGGGGGGAAGGGCACATGAGAAACCACAGGGCACAACTCATGGCAGGCACCGTTCTGCTTGTTCTAGCGGTCGCTTACTGGGGACGAGTGGGCGCGCAGAGTGGGCCGAAGACGTTGAATCCGGGGGCGTGGCCCTATCCGGACTCCTACGACGAACTCTTGGCCGCGCCTAAAGACCATAAGTTGCTCTACGAAAATGGACACGTGCGTTTGATCGAAGTGATCATACGGCCAGGCGAGACCGCGAACATGCACGGCCATCCCTACTCGGCGGTGATAGCGTACGACGCCGCCTTGCCAGCTACGAAGAACTCCCTACTCGATCCCGGCAGCGCGCAGAACGGACAAGGCGGGAGCCGCGGCACGGCGCCGGCAGGTACGGCATATCCGACCTGTTCGACGACAGGTCCGCAGGCTCCTCACGCACCGGCCAACAACGACACGTTCCCTTACCACACCTATCGAATCGAGTTCAAACGCGTCGACGGCGCGGATTTCGCGAAAAACTGGAAGGCCTGGTATCCCTACATGCTCGACCCGCTGAAACCGGTGAAGGACGTGGTGCCAGGACCCGGCCTGGGCGAGCCGCTCTCGAAGGACTGGCCGTTCCCAATGGCTTACGACTCGATCTCGGCCGCGCCCAACAATCACAAGCTGCTGTTTGAAGACGGTCACGTACGTTTTCTGGAGGTGATCATCCGGCCGGGCGAAACGGAGAACATGCACGGCCATCCGTACCCCTCAGTGTTTGCGCGCGACTCGGTTCAGCCTATGGGAACGAATGTCCGGCTGCTTCCGGACAGCCCGCTGAATGGGCAAGGCGGCGGACGCGGCCCCGCGCCCGCGGGTTACGACTATCCGTCTTGCTCGACGATGGGTCCGCAAGCGCCGCACGCGGCAACTAACACTAGCGATTTCCCATACCATTTCTACCGGTTGGAGTTTAAGCGGGTCGACGGCGAGGAATTCAAAACCAATTGGAAAGCGTGGTATCCGTGGATGGACGCGCCTACGGTGGCCCAGAACAAGTAAACGCTTACTGAATAGGGTTGCGGTAATCCGCGTCGCGCGGATCGATGGGCTTGCGGCCGGAGAAACCTTCGTCCTGGCGATGGTAGAAACGAATGCGGTCTTCGCCGAGGCGCCAGCAGAGATAGACGTCTTCGCCGTTGAGGCGCGAAGGGAAATCGAGCAGGCCGACTTCGAGATCCTTGACGATGCAGCCGGTGGCTTGAATCTGCTCAAGGGCGTTTTCGATGGTTTCCGCGGCGCGGTTGCGCTTAAGGCGCGTCTTGGCGGCGCTTTCGTAGGAAACAAGCAGGCCGCCGGAACGCTGGATGCGTTCGGCGAGGGCGCCAAGTTCGGAATCGAACTCGCCGAGTTTGCGGCGCGACTCAATGGCCTGGATCAGGATGGGCTCGATCTCCACGCGCAGCCGCTCGGCTTCGCGTAAAGAAAAAAGTTTGGATTCCTCGTCCGGCATGGTTTTCCCGGCCTCTATTTAACACAAAACCCGCGCCAAAGCTTCCCGTTACGTTGCTCAGCCGCCGATAAAAACCATAGTGCGCGAGGGCGGCACAAAGCCGGGCTCGTTGATGCGATGCCCCTTTTCCTTTTGTGCGACGATGGCCAGAATTTCGTCGCGGATTTCGTTGTCGCTCGCTCCGCCGCGCAGCAGGAATTTCAAATCATGATCGTCCTTACTGAAGAGACATGTGCGCAGCTTGCCGTCGGCGGTGAGGCGCAGGCGCGAACAGTGCCCACAGAAGGGCTGGGAGACGGGAGCGACCAATCCGATTTCGCCGCGCCCGTCGGCGAAGCGATATTTGCGCGCCGTCTCGCTGCGTTCGTGTGCGATAGGAACCAGGGGCCAGAGCGCGGAAATACGCTGATGAATCTCGGCGGCGGTGACGACCATTTCGCGGTGCCAGGAGTGGTCGGCATCCAGGGGCATGAACTCGATGAAACGCATGATCAGGTCGCGCTCGCGAGCGAAGGCGGCAAAGGCTTCCACTTCGTCGTCGTTCACGCCCCGCACCAGCACGGCGTTGACCTTCACGGGCCGCAACCGCGAGGCCTGCGCGGCGTCGATGCCGGCGATAACCTGGTCAAAGGTTTTGCTGCGGGTGATGCGCTCGAACTTTTCGCGGTCCAGCGAATCGAGGCTGATATTGATCCTATCCATGCCGGCGGCCACCAGGCGGTCACAGCGGTCTGCCAGCAAGTAGCCGTTGGTGGTCATGGAAAGATCGGCAACGCCAATGGTTTTCAGGCGCGCGATGAAATCCTCGACGCCGGGTCGCACCAGCGGCTCGCCTCCAGTGACGCGCACCTTGCGGATGCCCAGGCCGACGAGAATGGTCACCACGCGCTCGAATTCATCCCAGCTGAGCAGCTCGCTTGCGCCCACATGATTTTCGGGATTGGCCGAGCGGCAATAGACGCAGCGGAAGTTGCAGCGGTCCGTAACCGAAACGCGAAGGTCGGTGATCTGGCGGCCGAATTTGTCAGCAAGCGGCATGCGTTTTGTCTTCGGGACAAATAAAAAAGCCCAAATCCGTGTTGGACTTGGGCGACCGCCGAGACCGCATTTCTGCGGCCGGCGTTCCCCTTTCCAAGCGCGGGAGGCGGGAGCGTTTCCGCTCGAACCCTCGGCCCCGGAACATCACCGGGACGTCGCCCCCGCGGCCGTGGGATTTCTCTCCGGTAGGCCGCCGAGGTCGGAGAAACTAAGGTGATCTTACGCTGAGCGAGCGGTGCAAGCAAACCGGCTATCCAATACGAATATAGACACTTATAAACAGACCAACGTGGGCATATCGATGCGATTAAAAGAAGCCCCGGACGGTGTACCGGCCGCTATTTAGGGCCGGCGGCGCCGATTTGACCGAGGTGGTGCACGAGGTGGGTAAGATAGTCCTCCGCGAGGAAGCGAAGCGTGACCGGCTCATCTGAACCAATGCGGCAGGGCGTCTCCAGCTTGGAGGAAGGCAAATAGGCGATCACATGCGCGAGGAAGCGATTGTAAGCGACCCATAGCCCGACAAGTAGGCGCCAATCGGCTTCTTGAATGGCTTGCACACGCACGTTTCCGTCCTGGTCGTAGCCGGGAAAATCCAAAGAGGGCTGCAACGAGGCTCGAACGAATCGCTGATGGTTATTGGATGCCGAATCGATCAGATGTCCGATGACCTGCTTGCGCGACCAGCCGCCGGACAATACGGGCTGAGCGCTCTCCCGCTCACCGACTTCACGAAGTATCGGTTCGGCTGCGTCGACGAGACGTAGCAGGCGTTCACTCAGCTCTTTCATCTTTATCCCGTCCTATCAGTGCAGAGCAGGCCATCATCGGCTAGGCGCGGCCGCGAGTGGCGTTGCGGACGTCCTTGCGGTAATCGGTCGCGGAGAGCTCGACCGTGCGGCACATTTCGTAAAGGCGCGAGCGAATGCGTTTGCCGACGCGCTCGGTAAGCGTGTCTTCGATCGCCGGTGCGCGCATTCCAGGAGCGCGGGTGCCGTAGGAGGTGGCGGGAACCGCAGGATCCGTGTCCAGATAATTGGTGGTCAGCAGCGTGACGCGCTTTTCGTTGTAACGGGTATTCAGAATGTGCCCCACGGTCTCCAGCGCCCAGTGCGAGGGCTTGCTCGAGCCGACGTCATCGAGGACGAACACGTCGGCGGACAGAACGGGCTCGAGGACGCTCATCTCCGTGGTCTGGCTCTCGGCGTTGAAGCTGTCCTGAATCTGCTTGAGCAGCTCGCGGTAATCGTAAAAAAGGCCCGAGTGGCCGCGCAGGACGATGTTCTTAAGCGCGGCGACGGCAAGATGGGTTTTCCCGGCGCCGCAAGGTCCTATCAGCAACAGACCCTGTTCCGTTTGCATTTCGCGAACGGGAGAAAATTCTTCGGCAAATCGCTGAACGACGAGCTTGCCTTGCACCAGGCTGCGGTTCCAGGCCTCGGTTTGTTCGCGGCTCGCGCCGTCGATTTCGTTATCGGTCTCGAAATTATCGAAGTCGCAGTGGCGATAGCGCTCTGGGACGCGCGCGCGCACCAGCAAGCGGTCCGTCCGGTCGCCAGCGGTGCAATCACAGGGCACGGCCCACACCATTTTCGGATCGCCGATCGATGCCCCAGGTTTGTCGGAGGAAAGAGCCTGCGCGCCGGCGGTGGTGCGCTCCACCACCTTCCAGCCGCTGCCTCCGCAAATCGTGCAATCTGCCCGCGCCATGCCGCAAGCATATGCGGAGCGCTCAAACAGCGCAAGCGGTCGCCAAAATAACGGATCGGAAAACACAGAGTGTCGTTCCGCGACGCGGCATCGCGGGAGGGTTGAAGTGGGTGGCTACAGGTGTCCATAATGAGAGCTAACTCGGAGAGCACGGATACGGCCTTGGGGCGTTCATTTCCTCGCGCAGCCGAACCGAAGATGAGGTGAGACAGGTTGCTCGATTCCCGCATTCCGGCGTTTAGAAACCAGGCCGTAATTGGCGCTTGCCTGTTTGTCGCGGGGATTTGGCTGGCCTACCAGGCCGGCGGGAAAATCCTCGAGGGAGACACGCGGACGCTCTTGTTCGCCGCCATAGGGCTGGCCGGCTGCGCCATAGCGCTTCGGATGCTGCGGAGCTGGCGCGCTGGATTCTATCTCTTCTTCTGCTGGATGATGGTAGAGGATCTGCCGCGCAAGTATCTGGGGAACAATCTGGCGCTGTTTTTCGGGAAGGACATACTGCTGGCGCTGGTGTACATCGCGCTGTTCCGGGAAATCCGCCGCGGTAAGGAGAAAACCTTCCGGCCGCCGTTTCTTCTCTTCTTAAGCCTGTTTTTCTGGCTGGGGGTGCTACAGATCTTCAACCCCAACTCGCCGCACATCCTGTACGGGCTGCTGGGTCTGAAGGTCTACTTCTATTACGTGCCGCTGCTCTTCGTGGGATACGCTCTGGCGCGTGATGACGAAAGCCTGCGCAGATTCCTGATCGTGAATGCCGCGATTGCTGCGACGATCGGAAGCATCGGAATTATTCAGGCCTTAGGGGCCGCCAACTTTCTGAATCCCACGAACCTGGCGCCGGAATTGCAGGATTTGGGAGACCTCCAGAAGATCACGCCGATTTCCGGTGTGTTTTTTTCCTTGCCGCCTTCCGTTTTCGTGAGTTCCGGGCGTTTCGACCAATATCTGATTGTGGCGTTTGTGGTGGTACTGGGTGCGGCTGCCTATTTGCTGCTGTCGGAGCGTACCGAGGGGCGGAAGATCGTGTTCACTGCGATTGCCATACTCGCGGTCGCGTCTCTGTTGAGCGGCTCTCGCGGCACGGTTGTGTTTAACGGCGTTAGCGCCTTAATCTTGACGGTTGGGTTTCTGTGGGGTGCGCCGTGGCGGTGGCGCCAAGCGCACCGGCTGATTCGAGCTATCCGCCGATCGGTGATTGTAGCGGCTTTGGGCCTGGGAGTTCTGCTGCTGGTTTTCCCTGAGCAAGCCGGCTCGCGCATCGCCTTCTATACTGAAACCTTGAACCCCAATAGCTCCGCATATGAAGGCGGCACTCGAGCCTGGGACTATCCCATCCGCAACCTAGTGGCGGCGTTTGACCATCCGACATGGGTGTACGGCAACGGTATCGGCACCGGCGCTCTTGGTTCGCAGTACGTTGGCCGGCTCATAGGTGAGCGGCCGCCGAGTATCGGGGTGGAAGAGGGCTACGGAGAATTAATCGTGGAGATGGGAATCCTGGCGCCCTTTCTGTGGATTCTCTGGAGTGCCGCGTTGCTGTACTACTGCTGGAAGGTTGTGAGGCAACTGCGGGAGACGCGCTTGTTCCCCGTTGCTCTGGCGATATTTTTCTACGCGTTTCTCCTGTTATATCCGATTACGTTTGGTTCAATGACGGGGTATGAAAACTACATCTGCAACGCCTATCTGTGGCTGCTGGTGGGCGTGCTGTTTCGGCTGCCTGCTATCGCGGCAGGCCCTGCGGAAGCGCCTGCCCGCGTGGGGCGGGGCGAGTCGCGCGGACTCGCGGTATGAAGGATACCGACCGGGAAATGAGTTGCTCGACCCATTAGCATGCCGGACGTAAAGCAGCCAAAAGTCGATGCTAGCCACAAGCCCCGGCTTGCCGTGGTTTCTCCGTTTCTCAGCCGAAGCTACGGCACAGAGCGGATCGTCGTCGAATGGATCGAACAGCTGGCGGACCGCTTCGATATTCACCTTTACAGCCAGCACGTGGAAGACGTCGATCTGTCTCGCATGTCCTGGCATCGGATCCCCAAGCTGGCCGGGCCGCATCTCTTTAATTTTCTGTGGTGGCTAGGCGCCAATCATTTGTGGAGAAAATGGGATCGCTACGTGCGGGGTTTGGATTGTGATCTGGTCTTCACGCCGGGCACAAATTGCTTGGACGCGGACGTAATTTCCGTCCATATCGTTTTCGCGGAATTTCTCCAGCGCGTGCGCGACGAATTGCCGTTTTCGAAAAACCCGCTTCGATTGTGGCCCCAGCTGCTGCATCGTCATCTCTACTACCGGCTGGTCATATATCTCGAGCGCCATATGTATGCAAGGCAGCGGAACTTTCTGGTTCTCTACGCTCGCAAAACCGCAAGGGATCTCGAGCGAATCTATTCCCGGCGCGAAAACTCTCACGTGCTCTACATAGGACTCGATCACCAAACGTTCAACCCAGCGCGTCGCGCAGCCCTGCGCGAGAACGCGCGCCGGGAGCTGGGGCTTTCCGACGGTCGCTTCGCCGTCTTGATGGTGGGAAACGATTGGCACAAGAAAGGGATTCGCGTCCTTCTCGATGCCGCCGTGCAGCTGGGCGCCAGTCCCGTCGATCTACTCTTGGCCGGGCGCGAAGATCCCGCACCGTTTCGAGCCATGGCCGCGGAACGGGGATTGCAAGACCGCGTGCATTTTTTGCCGGCGCGCAAGGACGTCGAGTTTTACTACGCGGCTGCGGACGCCTATGCCGGCCCTTCGCTCGAAGACACTTTTGCTTTGCCGCCCGCCGAAGCCATGGCTTGCGGTTTGCCAACGATTGTTTCCTCCGAGAACGGCACGTGTGAAATCATCACTCACGGAGAAAATGGCCTGATTCTGGATGACCCCAAGGACGCCGCAGGGCTGGCGGCGATGATTCGACGGCTTTGCGAGGACAAGATTTTCCGCGACGGCCTGGGCGAAAGGGCTGCGCAAACGGCCCGCCAATACACATGGGAACGCAACGGCGACGAACTCGCCGCAATCTTCCAAGATATCCTGGAACGAAAAACCAAAGTCGGCGGACGCACGGAACTTTCAACGCCATGAAGCAGGCTGGCGGAAAGCCATGAACGCGGACGCGCCTGCCTCAAATCCAAGCCGAATCATCGGGCTTTTCCCGGAGCTGCTCGGAGTCGGCGGAGTGCAAGAGGCTGGGCGGCTGACCGCCTCGGCGCTGTTCCAAATCGCACGAGAGCGCGCAGGTTCTACCGATTTTCTCAGCCTGAACGATCCGCCTGGGCCACATCGGCTGGCCGCAGAGCCCGACGTCGCGCTTCGCGGCTACGGTCGCGCGAAAGTGCGCTTCCTACTCTCGGCCGTTGGGCGAACCCGTGTGGCGGCGGGCGACGACTGTTGCATCGCCTTGGCGGCGCATCCAAACCTCGCTGTTCCCCTTGCGTGGATGCGCCGCACATCTCCACGCCTTCGGACTATCGTCATCGCGCATGGCATCGAGGTATGGAAGCCACTTCCGCACTTTCGCCGCCGGGCACTCGCCGCCGCTGATATGGTGCTCGCTCCCAGTCGCTACACGGCCCAGCAGCTCGCGGACGTGCAAGGCATCGCGCCCGAAAAAATTCGGCGTTTGCCTTGGCCCCTGAATCCCTCCTTCCTTCGATTTGCGGACGCACCCGCCAGTCTTCCGTTGCCGCCGGGATTCCCTTCCGGCCAAGTGATCCTAACCGTCGCACGCTGGGCGGCTTCGGAGCGCTACAAGGGCGCGGATGAATTGATTGACGCACTCGCGCCGCTCTCGGAAGACTTCCCGAACATTCATTTGGTGGCCGTGGGCGGCGGCGACGACCTCCCCCGCTTGCGCAAGTTGGCCGCCAATCTGGGCGTCTCCTCCCGCGTGCACTTCATGGAGGGTCTCTCCCGCGAGCAGACCGCTGCCTGCTACGCGCACGCGGACGTTTTCGCGCTGCCGAGCACGGGCGAGGGCTTTGGGTTGGTTTTTCTCGAAGCCATGGCCTTTTCCAAGCCGATTGTTGCCGCCGCAGCCGGCGGAGCCACCGACGTCGTCGAAGACGGTGTGAACGGTTTTCTCGCACAGCCGGGCGATCCGGAAAGTCTGCGGCAGATTCTCGAGCGCCTGCTTCGAGACGAATCGCTTCGCGCCAGACTTGGGGCGTGTGGCGCGGAAATCGTGGGGCACAAATATCAATTCGACGTATTCCGATCCGGCCTCGAGAAACTTCTTGATGAACTCGATTTCGCACTCAGCGAAGAGCGGACGGCGCACGGAAGCGTGTAATATTGATTCTGCGACAGGCGGCGCGTTTGGACCCGGCCAGAGAGCCCGCCCTGCCCCTGATCGACGTGCCCAACGTGATTGACTCGCATCCCATGGACCAGACAAATTTCGAATGGACTCCGGACTTTTGGCAGGGTTGGAGGGAGTCGGATAATCCCTATCGTAAATATAAGTCCGAACGCGATCGTCGATTGGTTGTGGACTCCCTCGAGCTTCGCGACGGCGAGCGCGTCCTCGAAGTCGGCTGCGGATACGGCTGGATCTCGAAAGCGTTGTGGAGCGCCGCCAAAATCGAATGGATGGGAGTGGACCGCTCGGTCGAAATGATTGGCCACCTGCAGGCGACTCACCCGGAATACCGGGGGCGAGCGCTGTTCGCGGACGCGGCCGGATTGCCCTTTGGCGACGGCGAGTTCGACAAGGTTCTCTGTACTGGCGTCCTTATGCACATCGCCGACAACACGCCGGCCGTACACGAACTGATCCGCGTACTTCGCCCCGGCGGACGGCTGCTTTGCAGCATCAATAACGCCTTGTCTCCATACTCCTTTCCGGTTCGCCTGTGGAACCAACGCAAGAAGGGATTCGTGCAGACTTTTCAACTCCCCGGATCGTTTTCTCGAATTCTTCGCGATGGCGGCGTGCAACTGGATGCAGTCACCGGTGACGGGATCATTGCGACCGTCCCTCTAGCGTTCGGCCGATTCAGCTTTCCGCCGGTCAGCCTCTCGTCGTCCGTTTGCAAATGGGACGAATGGCTCGTCGATCGCATTCCGCGGATGGCTTACGAAGTCTGGTTCCGTGGTGTGAAGGCGGCTGGGCCGTGCGCATCCTAAAGACAGTCCAGGCGTACTATCCGTTCCAGGAAAAAGGCGGTCCGGTCGTCAAGGTGCGCTCTCTGGCCCAAGGGCTCGCGCGGCGCGGGCATCAAGTCACAGTGCTCACGGCGGACCTCGGACTCGCCCAGCGCAATGGCGCTTCGCCGCCCATCGAACGCTGCACCTGGGGATATCGGATCGAAGAAAACGGCGTCGAGGCGATTTATCTTCCAAGCCGCGCTCACTATCGCGCGCTCACTTGGAATCCCGCAGTCATTGGCTTTTCGCGCGAGTCGCTGCACGACTTCGATATTGTCCATTGCTACGGCTTGTACGACCTGCTCGGCCCGGTTGTGGCGCGCTACTGCCGTCAACGCGCGCTGCCATACGTCATCGAGCCGATGGGGATGTATCGCCCCATCGACCGCAGCTTCCGCTTGAAAATGCTTTGGCGGCAAATGGTGGGCCGCGACTTCTGGGCCCATGCGGCGAAAATTATTGCCACGTCTGAAATGGAGGAAAGCGAACTGCTCGAAGACGGCGTGCCGCGCGACAAACTGGAGGTGCGGTACAACGGCATCGACGCCGTCTCGCGCGATCCGCTCTCACTCGCCGGCAGCTTCCGCGCGAAGTGGAGCATTCCGCGCGACGAGCCGTTGATTCTGTTCCTGAGCAGGCTGATTCCTCGAAAAGGCGCGGACATGCTGATCGATGCTTTTGCCGAGGCGTGCCCCGCGTCGGGGCGCCTGGTCATCGCCGGGCCGGAGGGCGAGCCTGGCTATCGCGCGGAGCTGGAAAAGCGCGCGGCGGGATTCCGGCGCGAGGTCGCGTATCATTTTCACCGGCCCCATTTATGATGAAGAGAAGCGCGCGGCGCTGGCCGACGCTACGATATTCGCGCTTCCTTCGCGCTACGAGAATTTCGCTAACGTTGCGGCGGAGGCGATGGCCGCCGGAGTGCCGGTGATCATTTCGGAGTTCTGCGGTATTCGCTCGATTGTGGAGGGGCAGGCCGGTCTGGTAATCCCCGTAGAGCGCTCCGCGCTCACCGAAGCTCTGCGGAGGCTGCTGTCAGACGGCGCGCTCTATGCGCGCTTCCAAGAAGGATGCGCGAGTGCCGCTTCGCAATTGAGCTGGGACAGCTTGACCGAGAAAATGGAAGGTTATTACACACAGGTGCTGGCCGCAGGCCATGGAACTCACTGAGACCAAAACTTTTTACGACGAGCATCCGTTCGATTGGACTCCATCGGACGCCTCTGGCCGCGGCGACGCGGGCCTGGCGCAGCCGCTGGCCGATTGGATTGCGAATCTGGACGGCGAAACCTTGGTCGTCGACATCGGTTGTGGGCCGGGCCGGGTGCTGGGCTTCCTAGCGCATCGGGGCCTGCGCTGCATGGGTCTGGATCGCAGCGGAGTGTCGGTGGGCATAGCCGTCGAGCGGAGCCGGCGCCCGGGTGCGGTGGCCGACAATCTCCAGCTTCCGCTCGCGAATCAGTCCGTCGGAGCAGTCATTTCCGACGGCGTGATCCACCACACCGGCGATCCGGAATCGGCGTTTGCGGAAAATTGCCGCGTGCTGAAAACGGGCGGCAAGATGTACCTGGCGGTGTACAAACCCTTCGGCCGGTATCCTTGGCTTTATAAATATCCTGGCGCGGCAGTTCGCGCCGGGCTTCGCCACGCTGCGACAAGCCCCCTGGTCGTGCTCTTCTTTCAGCTTCCATACTTTTTAGTCCATGCCGTGCGCACCCGAGGCCGGCGCACCTGGCGCGGCGCGAAGAATCTTTTCTACGATTATTTCGTCTCGCCGCATGTGGCATTTCTGTCGCGGGACCTCGTCGACGAGTGGTGCCGCAGGTACGGCGCACGGATTGTGTCGTACCATGAAAATCCAGGGCTCAACGTGCATTCATTCAGCGTGGCACGGGAATCTTCGCCGGCGAGTGCGGCGGCAGAAGGAAGCGAAGAGCGCAACCCATGTGCGGAATCTGCGGTGTAATCGGAGCCGGCTCGAGCGAGGCTGCGGGGCTTACCGTCCAGCGCATGATGGACGCCATGCTACATCGCGGTCCGGACGAAGCAGGCTCGCTCATCGCTCCGGGCGCGGCAGTGGGCATGCGCCGCCTGAGCATCGTGGATTTGTCGGGTGGAAGCCAGCCGATTTGGAACGAGACGCAAACGCTGGCTGTAGTTTTTAACGGCGAAATCTACAACTTTCGCGAGCTGCGCGAAGAACTCAAATCCCTCGGCCACCAGTTTCAGACGCGCTCCGATACCGAAACGATCGTGCATGCCTACGAACAGTGGGGCACAGCATCGGCTGAGCGCCTGCGCGGCATGTTCACGCTCGCGGTGGTCGAAATGCCGCAGGGCCGTGACGGTCCGGCCGCGCGCGTTTTCCTGGCCAGGGATCGCTTGGGCATCAAACCGCTTTACTACGCAGTGGCCGGCGGACGGCTGATCTTCGCGTCGGAGGTTCGCACGTTGCTGGCCAGCGGCTGCGTGGCGGCGCGCCTGGCTCCAGCTGCCGTGTCCGCCTACCTGCTTTTCGGATCCGTGTGCGAGCCGCTGACGCTGGTGGAGGGCGTTCGTTCGCTCCCGCCGGGATATTCGATGAGCGTGGTCGCGGGCGCGCCCGTCACCGGCATCGAACCGGTGCGGTATTGGGACTTCGCACCGCTCACTGCACAGGCGGCAGCGGCCGAAAAGCAGACAAGCGACGCCTCTCCGTCGCGCCGTGTTCGCTCGCTACTCGAAGACGCTGTCGCGAGGCATCTGGTTGCCGACGTACCGGTGGGAGTTTTCCTCAGCAGCGGCCTAGACTCGACGGCGCTAGCCGCCCTGGCCAGCCGCGCGCAGGGCGGCATTCACACGTTCACCGTGGCGTTTACCGACAGCGCCTTCAGCGAAGCGGAAATCGCGCGCCGCACCGCCAAGGCTCTGGGCACGGAACATTCGGAACTCACTCTATCGGATGCGGAAATGGTCGCACGGCTCGACGAAGCGATTTCCTCGTTCGACCAGCCCAGCATGGACGGCATCAACACTTACTTCGTTTCCTGGGCGGCGCGCCAGGCGGGATTGAAGGTCGCTCTTTCCGGCCTGGGCAGCGATGAAATCTTCGGCGGCTACTCGTCTTTCCGGGACACTTCCACAGCGGCGCAGGCTATGGCCGCCGGGCGATTCATTCCCCGTCCGGCGCGCGCGCTCCTGGCCCGCATGCTGGACGCGACGAATCCCGCCGGCGGCTCGCGCGATGCGCGGCGCAAAGGTTTGGCTGCGTTTCAGGATCCCGATGCCTTTCCGCACGCCTACTTTTTCACGCGGCTGCTTTTCACTCCGCAGGCCACCGCTGCCGCAGCCGGTGCGCCACGAAACAGCACCGCATGGTGCACACTTCCCTGGTGGCGCTGGTTCTCGGATGCGGCGCGCGATGCGCAATCGGCCGACGCGTTCACGAAAGTTTCCTGGCTGGAGCTGCGCTCCTATCTAGTGAACACGCTCCTGCGCGATACCGACGCCATGAGCATGCGCCATTCGCTGGAGGTGCGCGTCCCGTTCCTCGATGCGCCACTGGTCGAGTACGTCCTTTCGCTTCCCGAGTCTGCTAAACTTGACCGTGCCCGCCCTAAGTCCCTGCTAGCTGACGCCGTTCGTGAGCTTTTGCCCGGAGAAGTGCTATCGCAATCGAAACGTACGTTTACGTTTCCGTGGAACAATTGGCTGCGCGGCGAACTCGGCAGGCGCGTCGCCGCGGAACTTGCGGATTGGTCGCCGTTACTCGAGTCTCACGTAACGCGAAGCTTCGCTCTTACGGTGTGGCAGGATTTCCTCGACGGCCGCACTACTTGGTCGCGTCCGTGGAGCCTGTACGTCCTGAACGAATGGGTCAAACGGAATCTAAGTGGCGCTGAATCACAAACTGGCGGCTGTGCCAAGCCCGCGGAGGTTTCAGCCGCGGACTGACGGGTCGCAATCGACATGATCATTCTCGGCATCAACGCCTATCACGCTAACGCCGCTGCGGCCATCGTCGTCGACGGCCAGCTGATCGCCGCGGTGGAAGAAGAACGCCTGAATCGCGTGAAGTATGCCGCCGGACTTCCCGTGCGGGCCATCCAGTTCTGCCTCGATCGCGCCGGAGCCAAGCTCACCAAAGTGGACCACATCGCCATCCCGCGCGATCCCTGGGCGCGGCTGGGAACCAAGCTTCGCTTCGCCATGCGCATGCCGCGCTTCGCGCTCGACCGCGTGCGCGTGATGCGGCAGTTCGCCGGCATCCACGAGGAACTGGCCGCGGCCTTTGAAGTGGCGCCCGAAAACATTCGCGCGCAGTTTCATCGCATCGAGCACCACACCGCGCACATGGCCAGCGCATTTTTTGTTTCGCCGTTCGAGCAGGCGGCTGTGTTGTCCGCGGATGGCCTCGGGGATTTCGCGAGCTTCATGTGCGCCGTGGGCCAGGGTTCTCAGATGCGTACCCTCGGCGAAGTGACTTTTCCCCATTCGCTGGGCATGTTTTATACTGCGCTCACGCAGTATCTCGGCTTCTGGAAATTCGGCGACGAATACAAGGTGATGGGCCTCGCGGCGTACGGCGAGCCGGAATTCATGAACGAATTCCGCAAGATCGTGTACCCGCACAGTGAACTTTCGTTTCGCCTGGGCCTCGAATATTTCTCGCACCAAAACAGCGGCGCGGAAATGTCCTGGCGCGAATCAGATCGCACGCCGGTTGTGGGGCGCGTATTTTCTCCGGCTCTTGAAAAGCTTCTCGGTCCGGCGCGAAAGGTGGACGAGCCGCTCACTCAACGCCACCACAACGTCGCGGCCAGCATGCAAGCCGTTACGGAAGAGGTTCTCGCCTCCTGCTGGAACGGCCTCGCCAAGAAAAGCGGCCAGAAGGCGCTGTGCCTCGCGGGAGGCGTGGCTTTCAACTGCGTGGCGAACGGAAAGATTTTCAGTGCCTCGCCCTTCGAAAAGGTTTTTGTGCAGCCTGCGGCGGGCGATGCCGGACTTTCTGTCGGCGCTGCGTTTGCGGTAAACCACACGATCCTCGGCCGGCCGCGCGAATTCGTGATGGAGCACGCTGGATGGGGTCCGAGCTTTTCGCTCGCGGAGATTCGCAATTCGCTCGCCCAATCCGGCGCGGGCGGCGAATCGATGATCGCCGAGCTCGACGAAGCCGCTCTGCTTGCCGCCACGGCTCAGCACGTTGCCGACGGAAAGATCGTGGGATGGTTCCAGGGTGCTGCCGAGTGGGGACCCCGCGCCCTGGGGAATCGCAGCATCCTGGCCGATCCGCGCCGCCCGGAAATGAAGGACATTCTCAACCGGCGCATCAAGCATCGCGAAACTTTCCGCCCGTTTGCGCCCTCGATTGCGGAAGAAGCTGTGGGCGAATATTTCACCGAGACGCACCCTTCGCCGTTCATGACCTTCGCCTATTCTGTGCGCCCGGAAAAACGCTCCGTGATTCCCGCACCCACGCACGTGGACGGCACCGCGCGCCTACAAACCGTCAGCCGGGCCTCGAACCCCCTTTACTGGAAGCTGCTGCGCGCCGTAGGTGAACGCACCGGCGTCCCGGTGGTGCTGAACACTTCGTTCAATGACAATGAGCCCATCGTCTGCCGCCCTGAAGAGGCGCTCGATTGTTTCCGGCGCACGCAGATGGACGTCCTGGTCCTCGGGAATTTCCTGCTGGAGAAAAAATCGCCGTCAGTGGCGGCGGGCACCTCCGAAGGCCGCTTCGCTCAGCGCCTCGAATAGCCAGCGATGCACATTCTCCTGCTGAATGAATACTACCCGCCGGACACGTCGGCCACGGCAAAGATGGCCGCTCTGGTGGCGGAAACTTTAGCGGAGCGCCACCAAGTGACCGTCGTTGCTGGGCGCCCGTCCTACGACCCCGACGAATTTTATCCCTTCGCATTTCTGCGGCGCGACGTGCGCAATAAAGTGACCGTCGAGCGCGTGGGCTCGACCGCCTATCCCCGCCATCGCATGCGCCGCCGCGTTTCGAACTATCTCTCGTATCTAGCTCTAGCTGTGCCGCGCGCGCTCGCCCTTCGCCCAGACGTTGTGCTGGCCATGACCGATCCACCGGTCGCGGGAATCGCCGGAGCCTTCGTCGCCCGCATCATCGGCCGCCCCTTCGTCTACAACATCCGCGACATGTATCCGGACATGGCTCTCGGCGGCGACATCGTGCGCCCCAGCCGATGGACCGAGCGCTGGGAGAAGATGCACCGCAGCGCGCTGAAGCAGGCCGCGCGCGTGATCGTTCTCGGCGACGACATGCGCGACCGCATCCTGGCTAAGGGAGCGCGGCCCGAAAACGTGGTGGTCGTGCGGGATGGCACACCCCCCGCAAGCGCAGCGGTCGACTTGACCGACGCGAAAGCACGACAAGCCATCGCCGAGATCCGCGGCGGCTTCCCTTTCGTCGTCGTGCATGCTGGCAACCTGGGATTTTACGGCGCCTGGAGCACTCTGCTCGAAGCCGCGAAGATTCTCAGCAACGAAAGCACAGCATTCGTGTTCGTAGGGGATGGAGCCAGCCGCGCGTCGCTTGAATCCAAAGCTGCAGGCTCGCCCAGCGTCCGTTTTTTGCCCTTTCGCCCTTTCAACGAGGTGCCCTACGTAATGGCTGCCGGGGACGTGCACGTGATCACCGTGAAGCGAGGGCTTGAGGGGGTGGTTGTTCCCAGCAAGCTCTATGGCATCCTCGCGGCCGGTCGCCCGGTGCTGATCGTGGCGCCGCCGGAGTGCGACGCGGCGCGTATCGTCGTCGAGTCCGGCTGCGGTTTGGCCGCAGATCCAGACGACCCCGCGGCCGTAGCGGACGCGGTTCGCGAACTCCGCAGCGACCCTTCGCGCCTGGCGGAGATGGGCGTCCGGGCACAGGAAACATCCGCCAAGTATGCTAGAGTGAATGAGTTGCAGCGTTTTGTCGCAATCGTCGAGGAAGCCGCGAACCACCGGAATGGAGGGCGCCATCTGGAAAAATAAGAAAGTCCTGGTCACCGGGGGAGCATCTTTCATAGGTTCGCATCTGGTGGATGCGCTGCTGGAACGCGGTGCGCAGGTGCATGTGGTGGACGACCTCACCAGCGGCCGGCTTTCGAATATCGAGCAGCATCTGAAAGAACGCCGCATCACCTTCACCGAAGCCGATTTGCGCGACCCCGGCGTAACCCGCACGGCCATGAAGGGCATTTCGGTCGTCTTTCATCTTGCCGCCGACCACGGTGGCCGCGGATACGTGGACCTGCACCAGGCGGGCCCAGCCTCGAACCTGTTCCTGGACGGCGTCGTCTTCTGGGAAGCCGTGAAAGCTGGAGCCGAGAAGGTGGTGTTTGCCTCCTCCGGCTGCGTTTACCCCAACTACATGCAGACTGACGTCGGCAAGGAGCTGTACCTGACCGAGGACGCCGTCAAACCGCCGCACGACGCCGACAATATGTACGGCTGGGCTAAGCTGATGGGAGAGCTGACGCTACAGGCTTACCACCGCGAGCATGGGCTGGGAGCCGCTTCCTGCCGCTACTTCACCGTGTATGGGCCGCGTGGCGTCGAAAATCACGCCGTCATAGCGATGATTGCGCGCTCTTTCCTGCGCCAAGACCCCTTCGAGATCTGGGGAGACGGTTCTCAGATCCGTAATTGGACGTACGTCGACGACATCATCAGCGGCACTATTCTGGCAGCCGAAAAGATCAACGACGGAACCGCCGTGAATCTGGGAACCATGGAGCGCATCCGCGTGATCGACGCCGCCAACCTGGCCGCCGAATTCGCCGGGTATAAGCCGCAAATCCGCCGCCGGCTGGACATGCCCACGGGGCCGGTGAATCGCGTGGCCGACAATGCGCTGGCCAAGAAACTCCTCGGTTGGGAACCCAAAGTTCCGTTCCGCGACGGATTGCGCAAGACTGCGGATTGGTATTTCTCCAGCCACCGGAAAGACGAAGTTGCCGGCGTGCTGGAAAAGATGCTGACTGCCCGCTGAGGGAGCCGAGGCGATGAACTGGCATTCCAGCCTGCTCGCTTTCTCCATCGCTTTACTTGCATCGCTGGGCCTCACGTGGCCCGTCCGCGTCTTGGCCCTGCGCTACGGCATGGTGGACCACCCGGGCCCGCGCAAGGTGCACTTGACACCGATGCCACTCCTCGGGGGCATCGCTATCTACCTCGCATTTGTCCTGGCCATCCTGCTCTCGATGCACGGAGAGCCGCAGCAGCAAATCGCCGGAATTCTCGGGGGAGCCACTCTCCTGGCCTTCGTCGGCTTGCTCGACGACCGCGGACTGCTTCACCACCAGGTTAAGCTGTTCGTCGGCATGCCCGTCGCCGCATTGTTCTTATTGGCTTCCGGAATTCGGGCCCAATTCTTTTCGGATTTTGTTCCCGGCGAGACCGGAGTCATTTTGGACGGTCTCTTCACCATCGTGTGGGTAGTGGGCATCACGGCATCATTCAGCATTCTCGACCACATGGACGGCCTCTGCGCCGGCATCGCCGCGGTGGCCGCGACGTTCTTCGCCATATCGGCTGCGCTGAACGGGCAAACCCTGGTTCGTACCCTGGGAGCTGCCAGCCTGGGCGCGGCGCTGGGCTTTTTACGTTGGAACTTCAATCCCGCGAAGATTTTCATGGGCGACGGCGGCGCCATGTTCCTGGGATTCCTTATGGCCACGCTGGGACTGAAAATCCGCCCGGACAACATACAGTTTCCGCTTACGTGGCTAGTGCCGGTGCTCATTCTGGCCGTCCCCATTTTCGACACGACGCTCGTTTCCATCTCGCGCGCCCGCCGCGGCCTGTTGCCCTTTGCCTCACCGGGCAAGGATCACAGCGCCCATCGCCTCTCCAACTCCGGTCTGGGCTTCCGCGGAGCCGTGCTGATGCTCTATCTACTCGGCGCCGTTTGCGGCAGCCTCGCGCTCCTGATTGGCCGAGTGCCCCCGACCGTGGCCTATCTGCTGGCCGCTGTGCTGGTGGTATTGGCGCTCATCGCCGTCTTCGTTCTCGAACGCCTCCCTTACGAACGCCAATCGAAAGGGAAAAATCCGCCGCTCGCGGCGTGAAGGCGAGACGCACTCCCCTCGTTGGCGGCCTTGGGATATACTTTGCTCTCCTTAACTTCGAGGTTGGCGCTCGAAGGGTTTCCCGTCTGATGCGATGGCGAAGTCCATAGTTGACCGCCGCGCGTGCCGCTGCGGCTGACGCGCTTGCGAATACCCTGACTGCTCAAGAGGAAAATGGCGCAACCATCAGTGGAAAAATGCGACAGCGGCTCCGAAGTGCGTTCCGAAGCGAGTAAGCGGAGCCGGAGCGTCGCGGTAGTCGGCGGCTCGGCCGCCGGGCTGTTTGCCGCTTCCCTGCTGGCGCGCCGCGGCGTGAAGGTGCGGGTGCTGGAATCCGCAGAGACTCTGGAACCTCCTGCGCGCACCTTGATTGTGACGCCGCACATGCGCACCCTGCTGGGCGCCTCCGCCGAGCGCAGCGTGGTAAACGAAATTCGCCGCTTTGAGATCTTTACCGATGGCCGCGTGGCCACCGTTCCCCTGAAGCATCCCGACCTGATTATCGAACGCCGCACCTTGATTCAAGGCCTGGCGGAAGACGCGCGCCTCGCCGGCGCCAGCATCGAAACCGGCAAACGTTTCCATGCCCTGCACGGCGCGGCGAACGGATTGGTGATAGAAGGCGAGCGCTGTAGTGACGGCATCCGCGAAGAAATCAACGTCGACGCGGTGATCGGCTGCGATGGCGCCGTCAGCCGCGTCGCGCGTGCGGCCGGATGGGCACCGCTGGCCACGGCGCCGCTGGTGCAAGCCATCGTTCCGCTGCCCAAGGACATGCGGCCGGATACAACCCGGGTGTGGTTCATTCCGCAGGACACGCCTTACTTCTATTGGCTGATTCCCGAATCGCCCACACGCGGCGCGCTGGGCGTGATCGGAGAATCCGGCCAGGAAACCAAGCGCTGCCTCGAGCGATTTCTCGAAAAGAAAAACCTCGAACCCATCGAATTTCAGGGCGCGCGCGTGCCGGTGTATACACGTTGGATTCCCGTCAAACGCCGCATAGGTGGCGGCTCCGTATATCTGGCGGGCGATTCCGCCGCGCAAGTGAAGGTTTCCACCATCGGCGGCACCGTTACCGGCTTCCGCGGCGCGCTCGGCGTGGTCGAATCCATCCTGCATGGCGCCAGCCGCGAACTCCGCAACCTTCGCCGCGAGCTTGATCTTCACTTGCTCCTGCGTCGCTCGATGCACGACTTCCAACAGGAGGACTACAGCCGGCTGGTCGATCTCCTGAACGATCACGCGAAAGAGCCCCTGGCGGAGTACTCCCGGGACGAAGCTTGGAAGATTCTCTGGCGTGTGTGCCTGCGCCAGCCGCGGCTGATCGTAATGGGCCTGCGCGGCCTATTGATGAACAAGCGGTCGCTGCGCTCGCTCTAGCAGGGAGCCTCGCCTTCGGATTTCATGGACGATCGAGAATCTGTGTCCAACGATATGCTAAACGACCGGGCCGCGCACGATCCCCCGCCTTCGCGCATTCGGCGGCTCCTGGCCGCCGTCGTTCTTCTGGCGCTCGCCGTCGCTGCCGTTCTGGCATTTCGCGGAGTCGGCCGTTGGCTGATCCGCCAAGATGCTGTCGGGCCGGCTGATGTGATTGTCGTTCTGAGTGGACGCATGCCTGCTCGCGCAGAGCAAGCGGGTTACATCTATCACTTGGGATACGCGCCGGAAATCTGGATTACCCACCCGGCAAATCCAGCCGAGGATCTCGCGGCGATGGGCATCCGCTACTTCGGGGAGGACGACTACAGCCAGGCCATCCTGATCCGCCAAGGCGTTCCGCAGACCAGCGTTCACATCCTGCCGGATTCGATCCTCGATACCGAAGAGGAAATCACGGAAATCGCGTCGCGCATGCGCGACGAGAAAAAGAAAACCGCCATCATCGTCACTTCGCCCGAGCACACACGCCGCGTGCGCGTCCTGTGGAATAAATTGGCGGGCGGCGATCTGCGGGCCATCGTACGCAGCGCTCCGCAGGATAATTTCGACGCCGACCACTGGTGGGCCAATACCGCGGACGCGCTTTCAGTGGTGCGCGAAATTATGGGATTGCTGAACTCCTGGACGGGCCTGCACGTTCGACCGCGCCCGTCCTGAATGTCCCGTAGGAGAACCGCCCAACAGAATTCGCGCCCGCTACTGCTGAGGAACGGTTGAAGTTGCGCCGGTAATCTTTATCCGATAGCCCGCGGTGCCGGTCGGGAACGTCGTGTCGCGGAACTGTTCGTTCTGTTCCTCGCCCGGGCCGATAGCGTCTTTCAGCTCGCCGTGGTTCACGGCCAGCGTCGTACCGTCCGCTCCGATGTACGTGGTTTCGTAGGCAATGTGGCTGTAATTGTACGTATTCGAGCGATTCCGCAGATCGATGAGCCACACGGCCGTGGTTCCGGAGGCATCCTTCTCCATCTTCATGTTGGTTATCCGCAGATCAGCCGCCGGATCGGCCGGCCCACTCGCCGCGGCAGGCGCTGAGGCTGTCGCCGCTGCCGGCGCGGTGTTGCTCTTCCCTCCACTGGTGAATAGGAATATGCCTATGGCCACCACCACGACGACCACGATAATTCCAATCCACATCCCTGTTTGGCTGGCTTTTTCCTTCGGTTTCGGTGTCTCGAACATAGTACCCATAGTTGCCTCCCTATCCTTTTTCTCGCCCCGCTGCTCAAACCGAAGCCTTCGCGCGTGGAATCCGCCAGGCAAGTCCGGCGAGCGCGCTAGATTGTGCGGATGAGTTCCCTTCCCAGGGCGGGACGTTAACACGATGCGACCGCTCATTCAATATGGCGGTGCAATATTAGGTTTCACGGGCGCGCCACCCGTTCGTAGGGGGCTGCTTGCTGCGCCCGCTGTCGGCATTCTCCTGCTTTTCGTGGAGGCGGGTCTGTGACCCGCCCGGCTAGTGCGAGACGTCGGCGAAGCTCATAGGTACCGGCGCTTTGTCCGCCTCGGCCACCTGATACATTTCGCGGGTGTGCAGATTCATCTGCCCCGCCAGGATCGCGTCGGGCATCTCCTGAATGCGCGTGTTGAACGTGTTCACCGAGTCGTTGTAGAACTCGCGCCGGTCCGCAATTTCGCTCTCGAGCTCGGTGATGCGTCCCTGCAACTGCATGAAGTTGTTGTTGGCCTTCAACTCCGGATAGTTTTCCGCCGTGGCGATCAGCCGGCCCAGCGCCCCGCTGAGGTTCGCGCTGGCTTCCACCTTCTGGTCTACCGTGGACGCCTGCGCGTACGCCGTGCGAGCCTGGGTGATCTTCTGGAACGTGTCGCCCTCGTACTTCATGTAGCCTTTGCAGACGTCGAGCAACGCCGGCAGTTCGTCGTGGCGCTGCTTCAGCAGCACGTCGATGTTGGCCCACGCCTTGTCGACGTTGTTTTTCACCGCGATCAGCCCGTTATAGAGGGTCACCAAGTAGGCCACCGCTCCGCCGATGACGAAAAGCAATAGAAGCACGGGTATAAAGCTCATGGACTTCTCCTTTGTGTCGCGCTACGTCAGCTGAAAATAGACCAGCAGGCAGTACAGGCTGATCAACGCCAGAATCGGTCCGCCCCAGATGCACAATGCGGACTTCCACCCCAGCGCCCGCACCACCTCGCGCTGGCTTTCGGACGAAATCATGAAAGGCGAGCCATCCGTCCCCTTGCCAATGGCCGCCGGCTGAGCCAGATCGAACTCGCTCTTCGGCGTCGCCGCTGCTTCGAATTGTCGCGGAGCTTCGTCCTGCTGCGGCGCAGGCGGTGCCAGGTTGGAAGTTGTCTCAGGCGGCGCTTCCGCTACGGCTGCCCGTGTCCCGCCGCGCGCGATCGAAACCTCGTCGGCTGAAACCGAAGCCCACACCGCCGTCCGTGCTGCGGCTGCGGGACTCCTCGATGGCAGCTGTACGGGGGCCTGAGTGGTCTGCATGCCCGGGACATTCTGCAGCAGCTGCATCATGTTGTTGATCATCGGAGCGCGGGGCCCCGGTATGTTGGCGGTCACATCCAGGCCCAGCGCCGACATCGCCGCTACGTGCGGCTTGGCCATCCAATCCGCTCGTCCGGCGGTCGAACGGGGCGCCAGCGTGCCGAAAACGAAGAGCGGGAAGCCGGGCTTCACGCATCGCTCCTCCAATCGCACCGTCGAGCCGCCCAAAACTCCGTTGCGCGCCAAAAATCTGCCTACGTTTTCCGGCAGCATGTCCCGGCTGCCGAAAAACGAAGAGTTAAACTCGTCGCGAAAGTTCCGATGCACTTCCATGTCCGCGCCGGCCGCGTCCACCAGCATCCGGCCCGTCGCGTCGTTGATGAAAAACGGCACGTACAGGCTCTCGTCCGCCACCTTTTTCCATTGACGGTTGCGCCCGGACTGCTCCAGCTGCCACGCAATGGCGCGATAGTAGTAGCAGGCCTCGCCGGTTATTCCCGCCGGAATGGTTTGCGGCCCTTCGGCCATCCCGCTCAGCTCCACGAGACCCATCGACGCACTGCGAATCTTCGAAGCCGGAGTGTTGAGGATCATCCGCTTGTACCGCAGCATGATGAACCCGCGGACGAACAGAAAAATGCCCGCTGCGGCCCCCAGCACGGCCCAAAAAGGCATGCGGACGTCGCCCGAACCCGTCACCACGATCGCGGACACCGAGCTTAGAGAAACCATGGCCTGACCCCTCACGCCTGGCGGAAATGCGTTTCTCCAGTCTAGGATCGGCCGCCCAAAACCATGCAAATCCTTTGCAAAAGCGTGGTCAATCGCTCACTAGCGCTTGCGACATGGGCCCTTCGGCCACCTGGAGGCTGGCCCAAAACTCGACTTGTCGTGCAATTCCCCGCCGACTCTGTTTTACAATGTGTGCCCGCAACTTGCCCGAACCTGGAGGAAGCGATGTCGACAAAGATCACCGCCGTTCATGGCCGCCAAATTCTCGATTCCCGCGGCAATCCCACCGTCGAGGCTGATGTTCGTCTTGAAGGCGGCGCTTTCGGCCGAGGCGCGGTGCCCTCCGGCGCGTCGACCGGCGAACACGAAGCCAACGAGCTGCGCGACGGGGACAAATCCCACTATCTCGGCAAGGGTGTGCTGAAGGCCGTCGGCCACGTGAATGGCGCCATCGCCAAAGCCGTCACCGGCATGGACGCCTCCGACCAAAAGGCCCTCGACCGGCGCATGATTGAAGCCGACGGGACTCCGAATAAGTCCAACTTTGGGGCTAATGCCATTCTTGCGGTCTCGATGGCGGCGGCGCGCGCCGCCGCCGCTGCCGCCGGCCAGCCGCTCTACAAATATCTGGCCAAGTATTCAAGCGACACGTCCGCTCGCACGCTGCCCGTTCCGATGATGAACATCCTGAACGGCGGCGCGCACGCCGATAATTCCGTCGACGTGCAGGAGTTCATGGTCATGCCGCTCGGCGCGCCCAGCTTCCACGAAGCGCTGCGATGGGGCGTGGAAGTTTTCCACCACCTGAAGACCGTGCTGAAGAAAAACGGCTACTCGACGGCCGTGGGAGACGAAGGCGGCTTCGCTCCCAACCTGAAGTCCAACGAAGAGGCGCTCGAGCGCGTGCTCGAAGCCATCACCGCCGCGGGATACAAACCCGGCGAGCAGATCGTCATCGCGCTCGATCCTGCCGCGAGTGAGTTCTACGACCGCGCTACGAAGAAATATGTATTCAAGAAGTCGGACAAGTCCGCGCGCACGTCCGAACAGATGGCTGAGTTTTGGGGCAACTGGGTGCGCCAGTATCCCATCGTCTCCATCGAAGACGGCTTCGGGGAAGACGACTGGGACGGTTGGAAGCTGGTGACCCAACAGCTAGGAAAGAAAATTCAACTTGTAGGCGACGACGCCTTCGTGACCAATCCCAAGATCTTCGCGCGCGGAATCAAGGAGGGCATCGCGAACGCCATCCTCATCAAGTTGAATCAGATCGGCAGCGTGAGTGAAACCGTCGAAGCCGTGGAAATGGCGCGGAAGGCGAATTACGCCTCGATCATCTCCCATCGCTCCGGAGAAACGGAAGACGCCTTCATCGCCGACTTTGCCGTGGCCATGGGCGCGGGTCAGATCAAGACCGGCTCGGCGTCGCGCACCGATCGCATCGCGAAATATAATCAGCTTCTGCGCATCGAGGAAGAACTCGGCTCCGCCGCCCGCTTCCCTGGCCGCAGCGCCCTCGCGCCGCGGTAATAGACTCAACCGCGCTTCTCACGTTTCGTTTGCGGGGGCGGCGGGAAATCTGAATCGCGCGAGCAGCGCAAAGACTACGGCGAACAGGATTAGGCCGTTCACACTTGCTTCAGGTCCTACCGAACCGCCCGTAAGCCAGATAGGGCCGTGCAAAGTGCAATTCAGCAGATGGCCATACGTCACTAACTTGGGCGTCGGCGGCGAAAATAGGAAGGTCTCGGCAAAATCTGTGGCGGCATGGAATCCGATGGCCATCCATAGGCTGCCGGTACGCCGCAGGATCAAGCAAAACAGTAGTCCGAATAGCGTGGCCGAGAAGAAACCCTCCCAATCGTAAAACGAATCGCCCGCAATGTGGGTGGCGCCGAAGAGCATCGACGAAATGAGCGCGGCGACCCAAAAATTCATTCCCGACGCTAGAGTGGACTGAATGTATCCGCGGAAGGAAATCTCCTCGAAAAATCCCACGCACAAAGTGGCCGCGCCCCAGAGCAGGCCCATTCTCAGAGCCTCGCGGCCGGATAGTGCCAGAGTCCCGAAATGGAAGACGCCTTCGGCGCGCTGCAGCAGGACCATTCCCAGAACCATCGCCAGCCCCCACAACACGCCTTCCAAAAGTCGCCTAGCCAAGGGACCTGTGCGCGGCAATCCGTAGTCGGCAAGCGCCCGGCGTTCGATGCGAGCCATCACCGCCAGGGCCACTGCGAGTGACGCTAGATTCACAATTTCCATAACGAGCAGGCCACTGGGAGAAAACTCACCACTCCCGAGCGCAATCTCCCGCGCGAACAAGGCCGGCGCAATGTGGCGCAGCGCCACTTGCAGAGCCGCCTGGCAAGCGCCGAAGACGAGGAAGAAGATCAGCAATCGCCAGATGACGCGCAGGCCGTTCGTGCTCTGGAAAATCGACTCGAGTTTCATCGCCGGACCTCCTCTCGGGCCGTTTCAGGCGGATTGTAGCTCTGAAAGGCCCTACGGTGAGATTCGCCCTTTCCTGGCGGAGTTCGGAACTGCGCCGGGCGGCGGCCTAGCGAATGATTTGGCCCAGGTAGTATCCGAGCCGATTCTCGACGTCCCCCGGCTTGTGGAAACCGCGCGCCATTAGCGCTTTGATACCATCCTGGGCGGCGGGGCGCCCGAGCGAAGCGATGCACGCATCCCACCCGGCACCGAGCTCGACGTCCGGCGGCAAGCTGGTGTTGACGAGCCGCTTGGTGTTGGCGATCGCCCATTTGTCGAATTTGGCGATCCGGGTCGCGAGCGTCTCTACGAAGCCATCCAGATCGGCGTCGGGCAGGGCGCGATTAATGTAGCCATAGGCCTCGGCCTGCTCCGCTCTAATGTCTTCCGAGCTCAAGAGTACTTCGAGGGCGCGGTTTCGGCCGATGAGTTGAGGAAGCCGGGCCATGGGGCCGCCTCCAGCGACCATCCCGACCCCGACCTCCCATTGCGAGATGATGGCCTTCTCGCGGCTGGCGAAACTCATGTCGCAGGCGAGCGTGATCTCGCTGCCATTGCCGGTAGCCCGGCCGCGGATGAGGGCGATGGACGCGACTGGCAAGCGGGTCAGACGCACGAGAAAGTCCGGCCAAGGCGCCAAGCCCGTGGGACCCGCTGGCATTCCAGTCAGGTCTTCGAGCTTGGCCAGGAAATCGGAGTGATTCAGGAAATAGTCGTCGACGGCGCTGTCAAAAACCACGACCCGAACATGCTCGTCGGCCTCAAGAGCGCCGATAATTTCCTGGAATTCCCGAACCATTTCCGGGCCCATCACGTTGATCGGCGGGTTGTCGATCGTCACACGCCAATAGGCGGGCGAGCGCCGGGTCACGCGAATCTGTGCTGGTTTCGGAGCTGCATTTACACTTGTCATGGAGTTCTCCTTCGTATCTTTATGGTCGCTTTTCTTCTTTGAAAAACTTTTAAATGTCCGGTGCACTAAACTCGGCAAGAGCTCGATGCACGAAACTCACGGAAGGCTGCATTGTGGAGGTAGCGGGATTCCGGTCCTAAATTAACGGGATCTGGTTATGATCGAGGTGCGCGTTCAGGTCGGCGTTCGAAACCTTAAGAGTAATTTCTCTCTATCCGAGCAAAATGTACATTTCCCCACGTTGCTTTGTCAATTCAGTTGCCAGATCCCAACTTCTGCTAACGCCGCTACCGGAAGCTGCCCAACACCCGCGAGGTCGCGGAGTTGACTTGGCGGACCTTCCACGCTACGCTGCGATTCCCGACACCATTCCCCCGGGAACATGAAATCCTTTCGCAAATTCCTGCAGCGCATGCCCTTCTACAGCGCCTATAAGTCTTTTTCTCACTACCCGGACTACTGGTATTGGAGGATGCGCCCGCATCCCACGCGCTCGCCTCATCTGGTGAAGCAGCGCGCGCTCATCGAATACGCCGGCAAATACGGCCTACGAATTCTGGTGGAAACCGGCACCTACTACGGCGAAATGGTGGCCGCCGTCCAGCGCCACTTCGATCGCGTCGATACCATCGAATCGGTTCCCGAACTCGCGCGCGCCGCCGCTGGAAAATTCAAGCGCTTCCGGCACGTCCACGTTTTGGAAGGCGAAAGCGAAAAGGTCATACCTGAGATGCTCGCGACGCTCACGGCGCCCGCGCTTTTCTGGCTGGATGCCGGTTACTACTCCTGGGACGGTCTGTATCGCAACAAGCAGCGGCTGGCGATCGAGCTTGCAGCCATCTTAGGCAACAGCATCCGCGGCCACGTGGTCCTGATAGACGATGCTAGAACCCTGAAATTTCGCATCGGTGACAATCCCGAACCTTCGAACATTGCGGAGCTGCAAGAGAATCTCTCGACCGCCTTCCCCGACCGCCGCGTCGAGATCCAGAAAGACATTGTGCGGATCACTCCTCGTTCGTAGCACAAATCGGGTGTCTACTTTTGCGATACATGGCCCAGGCCCTCGCCCCGGTCGTCCTCGCGCATATGACCTCCGCTTTGGTGTCTAATTCTCCCGTGGACAGACTACCTCTTCTCCGAAACGGCTTGCTCGTTTTGCTCCTGAGCCTCTGCGCGCTTCTTTTGCTAACCATCCTTGCCATCCAGATCAAGCAGCACATCTTTCGTCACCGAGTGGAACGTCTTCTTTCAGAAATTCAGGCGCTCGAATTGCGCAAGACGCCATGGCAAGAGGCGCAGACTCAATTCCAGCAGTGGAACGCGAATCGCCGATATGACGATCCCTGCGATGCGCACAAATGTTCTTTCGAAATAGTCCTCAACGACTTTGTGCTTGGCGACGTTTACGGGAACAACGCGTTCGTCGTTTTGGACAACTACATACGTTGGCGATTGAAGCTGTCCTACGACGTGGGACCGTTTGAGCACTTACACCTGTTTCTACTCGGTGCATCCATGCACGTGGGGGCGCGTCCTGCGAGAGTGGTCGCCCGCATCCGAATGCGCGACGGGATCGTATGGGGCAAGGCAATTGCGATGTATATCGAGACTTATCGGGGGTCGAGTCAATATGAGCTGGCGGCAGAGGTCTACAGCGTCCCACGATTTGACCGTTACGGTGGAGGTTGGATTGATCCGCAGTTGCTGCTTCATTCCAACTACGACATAAATCGCCCCAGCGGCTGCGATGGCTGCGTATTAGGATGGGTGAAGTTCACTCCGTACGCAGCTCCTCGTAGATGTTCACCGGCTCATGCAACTGAACCTCTCGTGCCTGACTCGATGGCATCCCTGTCTCACGCAAAGCGACATCATGCCTGCCGCTTGGGCGCAGCATCTTGCTGAGGATTCTCCCACCGGAGGCATTTTCAATGGGGATGGAAGCGAGCGTCCGCTTGAATGCTCTTCATTGGTCATGGAGATCCTCGGCAGAGATAGCGCCAACATCGCGACAGGCGAAATCATGGAATATCAGGAAAAGACCACCGCGCAAGGTTATAGCGAGGAAACCGCAAAGGTACGTGTGCTTGAACGGCTCAAAGGCGCCGTAGATTGGAAAGTTGGCGAGACCCGCGAGATTTTCGTTGAGATGGGAACCGGTGTCGCTCATCCGAAAATTGGGTCGCAATTGATCTTTTTTGGCGGGTCGGGTCGCGCGAACGAGGAGCTACAAATTAATCCCGTTGATGCTTGTCCGTCGGGTATATCCCTGAACGACATCAACCTAAATTTGGTTCGTCGCGGAATCGAACAGGATTACACCGCAACGGACTAACGAGGCCACGGGCTCGAAGAAGCTCCCTGCATCGAGCACGACGCATCGCACCTGGTCAACAACGACCGCAATTAGCGAGCCAGTTCGACCAAGCGGTGATTCTGGTTCGTCAGAGCTTGACCGCTCGGTGTTCGAGACCATGGCTCGGGCGAACCGCTGCGCGATTGGCGACAAATTTCCAGGCCACGGCAGTCACAAGGGCGCCGGCGAAAGCTCCGAAGAGTCCCGGGATGAACGAGACACCTTCTACACGTACGGGGCCAGGGCCCAACAGTAGCGAGGCTCCCAGCATTCCGCCCAGCAACTTGGTAACAAACTCCTTAGCCACGTTGTCGCAGAAAACGAATTGGTTCACGATGCAAGCCGCCAGAATTCCGAAGTATGCGATGAAGAAGATCTGCACGACGCTCATAGAGCCTCCTGGAGCCGCCCAGTACCGAACCCGGAGCGGCCAACAACCTCTAATGATTAGAGGCGTACGGCGAGCGGCGTGGTGTTAAATCGGCGCAAATCTTTACCCTAGAAGAGGCGTCTGCTTGTTAACCGCGATTTAACAGGTTAGAGGGGTTCATCGATGTGCAACCATCCCGAATCGATCGGCGGATTTTTTCTAGCGGCGCAAATTAAAGTTTCGTAATATTCCACGGCGGGCAAAGACCCCAGCCCAAAAACATTGTCCACAGGAGAAAACAATCATGATCAAGAGAATCTGGATGATCGGCATCGCTCTCTGCGTTTCTTTCGCCCTCGGTGCAGCTGTATCTGCGCAAAGGCCGCCGGTGAACGTCGGCGACCGGCACGGAAACATGCGGGCCGCCCAGCAGCTCATCCAGCAAGCTTGGGACAAGATTACCGAGGCGCAGCAGGACAATAACTACAATCTCGGCGGTCACGCGGGCAAAGCAAAGGATCTGCTGAACCAGGCGAGCGAGGAAATAAAGCTGTCGGCAGAAGACGCCAATTCACACAGGTAAGGGCCTTGTGAAGCACTGACTTTTCAGGGCCGGGCGGTCGTCTGGACGGCCGTTCCCACCGCGACTCGCCCGGCTCGCAAAAGTCCTCCTGAATTTCGACCGTTCGTAATGATGGTTAGCTACCGGAAGCTTTGAAAATCCTCGGATCTTCCACCGCTACTCGCACTTCCCGAAAGTTTCCTAGGAGTGAAGCGTTGTCACGGCGGCAGGGTGAGCCCGGCCGGCCAGCGCCAGCCAGCGCGGACGCAACACGCGGTTCCACCACATGATGGCGCCGGTCGCAAACATGACTGCGGGGGATAATCCGAATGTCGCCCAAATTGCCTTGGTCGTCTGGTCGCAGAGCCCGGGACCGCTACAAGGAAATCCGATGCCCTGAATGCGGCCGAAATGCAGAATCGCCAGCCAATAAATAACCTGGTCGCTGTCGCCAATGAGGGGCTCGAGCCGCGTGGCAAGATCCTGAAACGGCTGGGGAATGGCGAGATATATCCCGCTTATAAGAAATACCAATATGAATCCGAAGCTCCAGAAGCCAATCATGCTGTGCAAATCCCACATGAAGCGTTTCCATCCCACGCCGCGATGTAGCGTCAGGCTGCGTCGCCACGTTTTCACGCCCGGCCACCATATGACGAGACCCGAACCTGCAAGCGCGAGCACGGCGAGTGCGCCAAACCCGTTCACCTTTCGGCCGGTGGGCCCGGCGAGCAGATTGTCGTGCAGATCACGCAGCTTCGATACAAGGCGCATGCCGAGGGGCACGGCGTCGCCAAGATCGTTGCCCGTTCGCGGATCGAACAGTCGCACTTTTTCACTGTTGCCGCGCTGCAGCCTAACATCCACAGCCTGATCGGCGTTTCGCGCCCGCTGGAGATATTCAACTTCATAGCCAGGGTAAACGCGTGCGGCGGCCTCTTTCAGCTGCTGGTCTGTGAGTAGCGGGCCCGAGCCGGCCGAAAGGATCGGCTTGGGCGTCGTTGCCACGTACAGCTCGTTGCTGTAAACCAGCACGCTGCCGGTAACGCTGATCATCAGCACGTAGAGGCCGATTCCGATGCCGCTCCAGAGGTGCACCTGGAAAAGCGCCTTTCGGAGCCAGATGTTCTGGGGTTGGCGAAGCCAGCGCTGCAAAATGTTGGCCTGATTGCTCCGTGCCATTGAGGCGAGAGGTTACGAGCAGCGGCCTACTATGTCAACGTCCGAGAGCCGCCCCGGAAAGGGGCGCTCAAGGATACAGTTTGGGTTGAGCCAGAATATTGAAAGCTGAACTGAAAACCAGAAGTTCAGGGTTTCGCGCGCTCGTTATTTTGAACGGCGAGATTCAACATCCACGGATACCATTCCTGCCAGTGCGTCTTGATGCCGTCTCCATCGACGCGCTTGAACTGAATGCGATAGAAGTGCGTCGGATAATCGTTGGTGTCGCTGGCGGCGTGCGGCCATTGCGGCCCCATCGTTGAGCAGTTGGGCCACTTCATTCCGGCCGGAGGCGCGCAGCTGCCGCCGCCCTGGCCGTTGATGCCGTCGGGATCGAATTTCCAATCTCCGCCGGCGCCCGCGTGGCCTATTCCGGGCAGATTTGCACTTCCCGCCACTACTATGGGAGGAGCCGTTGGAGCAGGTGTTGGCCCGCTCACCTTCGGGGAAGCACCGATGTCACGCGCAAAAACGGACGGGTAGGCGTGACCGTGCACGTTCTCTCTCTCCGTGGGCCGGAAGCACACTTCGAGGAAGACAACGTGGTCATCCTGATAGCGCACGTAGTGGTTGTTCGGAGCCGAGATGTAGGACTCGGTCGCGGGGGCGAAAGGGTATTCCTTGGAAACCGCCTGTCCCAAGCGGGGATCCTTCGGATCGATATTCCGAATGGGCATCAAGGGGTTGAGCATCCACGGGTACCAATTCTTCCAGTGGGCCGCATAGTCGTCGCCGTCGATGCGCTTGAATTCAATCTTGAAATAATGGAGCGGAAACGTGTCGCTATTGGTCACGGCGCGGGGCGCGAGCGGCGCCTGCGTTTCTCCCAGCGGATATTGCAGTCCCTGAGGCGGCGGCGCGTGTCCCGCGCCCTGGCCGTTCAGCTGGCTGCTGGGGTCCAGAAGCACGTCCTCGGTTTTGGGCGACGGCGAATCCATAGCTATCACCGCGGCGTAAGGGTCTCCGTGCATTTTGGTATGCGCGCCGGGAACGACGCCCACTTCGACGAGCCGGATGTGGTCGTCCTCGTAGCGAACGCGATACGCCTCTCCGGCCGCGGTCACTTCATCGTAAGCATCGGCATAGGGCCAAGCTCCCGGATTCTTAGTTTCCGGCCCTGACAACTTTTTCGCTGCTTCCGAAGATTGCGCTCTGGTTTGCAGCGCGCTGACCGCCAGCCACAGGCCGGCGAGTAGAAAAATTCCCACGAGCGCCGGCCGCCATATTTTGGATCGTGTCATAAATGCTCCCTGAGCCGCTTGCGCTCCGAAATCAGATTCCCTATTTTAGCCGCCCCAACCGACGAATAAAATACGCCCAACTCCGCCAATATGCAACTTCTTGCAGCTGGATGCGCCGAGCCCAGGCGGTGCGTGGCCAGGCGCTACCATGAGACCAAGTGCGTCAACCAAGCATCAAACCTGAGAGGCTGCCATTAGGGCGCCGGCTCGAGTACAAGCGCCGACGGCGCCACGCTTCCCAGATGTTGCCAACGAGCACGCCCGCAAGAAGATAGTAGGCCGCCCCCACCCACTGGAAGACAGCGTAGCTTGCCACAGCTACGATGGCTCCGCAAATAAGCTGATCGCTATAGGTCACCGGCGAGGTCGGCGGGTCGGTCAATATGAAGAAGGCGAAAAATAATGCTGCATGCAGATCGGGTGCCCGAAAGATTTCGGAGACCTTTCCGGCGCTTCCCAGGAACGCCGTCAGGGTGAACAGCAGAAAGTAGATGCCCAGAAAAACGAGCACAAGCGGAATCTTGTTGACGCGGTCCGTTATAAACACGCCGGTAGCGAAAAGTACCAGGAGCGCGATCGGCGCAAGCTCGGGCAACGCGCCCCACCAGTTCTGAGCTGTGCCGAACATGTAAAACGTGGCGACCAGCGCGAGCGCCGCCGGATTGAATACATTCGCCGAACGTGTGCGAACGAGGTACTTGCTGGCAATGGCTATTACCGACGTGCAGGCGCCGACGTACCACCATTCGCGCGGGCTCAAGATCATCGCGACGAACAACCCCGTGAGGATGGCTCCGCTCGGAAACTCCCAGCCCTTCCGGAGCACCCGGAGGATTATCGCGTCCGTCAGACCGGCGGCGATCACCGCGCTCGCCAAACCGGGAAGAACACGTCTGATTCCCTCACTCGGTGCGGCCAGAGCAACCAGAATTACCAGGACAATGAGGAGCAGGCCTTTCGGTGTGCGGAAGAATCGCCAGATTGCCGCGCTAGGAACCGCCGTGCTAGTGGTCACCGCACATCCGTTGCGTCGCGTATCGCTCAAGCGTCGGGGAGACAATCAGTCCGTCAACACCCAGACGATCGAACAGTCGGACGCCCTCCTCCGGGCCAAGAACGAACGCCGCCGTTGCGATTGCATCTGCCAGTATCGCCGTGGGCGCTACGACGGTCACGCTGGCCACGGCGGGTGACGACGACCCGGTGCGCGGATCGATAATGTGATGGCCGTGCTCTTCGCGGGAACTCTTCCGCTCGTAATCACCTGACGTGCATACGGCTTGGTCGGAGACGCGGAGGGAGTCGATCAATTCATTTTCGCGGCGGGGATGGCGTATGCCAATCGACCAGGGGTTTCCCTTTCCGTTGCAACCACCGAGATACAGATCGCCGCCGGCGTCGATTGCGAAATTCTGAAAGGGCCGAAGCTCACGCGCGGCAAGATCGATGGCCAGCCCCTTCGCAATGGCGCCGAGGTCGAAAATCAAAGGGCGAAGCAGAGTGATCGTGCGGCGGTGCGGATCCAGGCGAACGTCCCGATAGCTCACGGGGCCCTCCGAGTCGAGAGGTGTTCGGATGCCTTCTCCCGTGCGATAGTTACGGTTGAAGCCGCGCGTCTCCATGGCGTGGCCGACCGTTGGGTCAAATGCCCCGCCGCTCTCCTCCGCCACGGCCAGCGCAAACTGCACCACTTCGTACAGAAGAGTGCTCACCGGAACAGGGACGCCAACCTGCGCCGAAAGCTGCATCACTTCGCTCTGAGCGTCGAAGCGCGTACAACACTCTTCGATGCGGTAGAACCACGCAAAGGCACGCCCGGCTGCCTGCTTCCGAAGAATCTCCTCCTGCGAGTCCGCCGCGTGACCAACCACTTCGATGGTCACGAATGTGCCCATCAGAGCTTCGGTGCGGTGGTAGACGCGATCAGTCATTGTGCTTTGGACAGTGCTTGGGCGACGGCATCGGAAAATGCATCGCTGCTTTCAGTGGCGCCCGACACGAAATCAACGTCCGCACTCTGCTTGCTGACCACCAGTGCGGGTAAATCAGCTATCCACGTGCAGGGATAGCGCGTCTGGCACTGGGCGATTTCCGCTGCAGCGATTTGTCCGCCCTGAATCAGTACCGACGCCTGGATATCGCCGTGGCGAGAACTTCCCCAGCCGGCGTAGATTCCATCTTTGTACTTAGCTTGCCGCCCGGACGGCGTTAGTGCGGCAGGCTGGGCTGCGGGCGGATTGGTCGTCGCAACATTGTTCGCTGCTACGTCTCTTGGTGGTGCAGCAGGCTGGGCCGCGGAAGGATTGGTGGGCGCAGCATTTGGCGCTGTGCCTTTAGGTGGCGCTTCGGGCGCTGCCGGCGTTAGGGACGAATTTTCGGCCGGCGCGGCAACGGGAGCCGGTTTGGGAGTCGCAGGCGGCGAAGGTTGAGGATGAACGGTCTTGCGCGGAGCAAGGGGAGAGGGCGATGGATTGGGATCCGTGTCGGCGTTGGAAGCTACGGTTTCTGGCGCTACCGCGGCGGCCGCAAGCGGGACCGTCGTTCTCCGCCGGGCCCCCTGTTCGGCAAACCTGTCTTCGGCGGAACTGGTGCGATGATACCCGGCGGCATAGATCGCGAGAATCGCGGCAGAGCTTAGACCGACAAGACTCTTGGGAACCTTCTGGCCCGACGAGCGGCGGCGTACAGAGGAATTCCCGGACCATGGGCGAAACGACACCAACCCTATCCCGATCACAATCGCTACCAGCACCAGGACGACGGCGACGCCCCTGAGTCTGCTCCATTCAGGCTGACCACCAGCGAGCGTCGTTCCCAAAATTATGAGTCGGATGACCGTGGTTCCTTCCCCCTTCGCAATCGGATGCTCCAAGCTCGGCTCGGCTCGGCGCGGCGCAACATTAACATAAATAAAATGAGAAACGGCTGCATGGCGGTTCGAGCCTTCGCCTTGAGATGAGCCGAAAATATTTACACTACGCCATCGCCTCAACTCCGCTTTCTTGTGCTACCTTTCGGACGAGGCCCTAAGCATGCCGGGCCCGCAAGGAGGGTGGCATGGAGTTTTTGGCGAGCGGAGTGAGCATTCTGCGGCCAGCGAGCAGACGCGTTCGCGGCGCGGGAAACCTTCTGGCGTCTCCTCCGGCCGAGCCCTTCGCTGCGCAAGCTACCCGTCAATGGCTACAAGGTAGAAATCCTTCTAAGTCACTGAAAATAGAGCGACATCCTATTTTCTACCCGTCAATAACTCGGGCTGTTTGTGGCGCGCTTTCCCATCGCGCCGGGGGCCGATCGTGAGCAAGCGGCCGCGGCCCATCGTGCTCACCGTCCTCGACGGGTGGGGTTACCGTGCTGAGACCAAAGGCAACGCCATCGCGCTCGCACGAAAGCCGAATTACGACCGCCTGCTCAAGGAATTCCCCAACACGCTTATCCACACTTCAGGCCCCTACGTCGGACTGCCTGACGGACAGATGGGCAACAGCGAAGTGGGCCACCTGAATATCGGTGCCGGGCGCATCGTGCAGATGGATATCACGCGCGTGGACAAGCTCATCGCCAGCGGCGAACTTTTTCGCCAGCCGCTGCTGCTCGAGGCCATGGAACGCGCGCGCGGCAGGCAGCTCCACTTGATGGGCCTGGTCAGCGACGGCGGCGTGCATTCGCACATCGATCACCTATTTGCGCTGCTGCGCATGGCCCGCGAAAACAACGTCCAGAAGGTCTTCGTTCACTGCTTCATGGACGGGCGCGATACGCCGCCCGAAAGCGGCATCGAGTTTCTGCGCCAGCTCGAACAGAAGATGCGCGAGTTCAACATGGGCCAGATCGCCAGCGTCAGCGGACGCTACTACGCCATGGACCGCGACAATCGCTGGGAGCGCGTCGAGAAGGCCTACCGCGCCATAGTGCACGGCGACACGGAAGTGAAATCGAGCGATCCGATTGCCGCGATGCGCGCGAGCTATGAAAAGGGCGTCACCGACGAGTTCGTGATTCCCGTGACCATCACCACGGAGGCCGCGCCGGGCAAGCCCGCTGTGCCGCGCGGAGTCATTCGCGATGACGACGCCGTCATCTTCTTCAATTTCCGTGCCGATCGCGCCCGGCAGATGACGCGCGCGCTAGCCGAACCGGGATTCAAGGAATTTGCCGATCCTGCGCGGCCAAAGAATCTCGCCTACGTCGGGGTGACGCAGTACGACAAGGCGTGGCCATGGCTGCGCTACATCCTCTCGCCGGAAAAACTGGAGCACATTCTGGCCAATGTTTTCACAGAGCTCGAATACAAGAATCTGCGCGTGGCGGAAACCGAAAAGTACGCGCACGTAACGTATTTTTTCAACGGCGGCGTGGAGAAACCGTTTCCCGGCGAAGACCGCTTGCTGGTTCCTTCACAAAAAGTCCCCACTTATGATTTGAAGCCGGAGATGTCCGCGGCGGGCATCGCCGACGGGTGATTCACGCCATCGAAAAAGGCGACTTTGACGCGATCATTATGAATTTCGCGAATGCCGACATGGTCGGCCATTCCGGCAAACTCGAAGCGACCATCAAAGCCGTGGAAACGGTGGACCAATGCCTTGGGCGAATCTTCCAGGCGCTGCGCCCGCGGGGCGGCGCGTGGATCATCACCGCGGACCACGGCAACGCCGAGACTATGATCGATCCCGTGACCGGCGGTCCACACACCTACCACACCACGAATCCGGTGCCGTTCCTGTTGATGTCCGAGAACGGCCGCACCGGACTGCAAAGCGGCGGATCGCTGCGCGACATCGCGCCAACGATGTTGGGGATTTTAGGAGTTGCCGAGCCGAAGGAAATGACCGGGCGCGATCTCCGCACGAATCACAAATAACGCAACCCTTTTTGTTCGCGCGGCCGCGCGAAGAATCAGTTCCCGGCAGCGGCGTTCGGCGCGGTGTAGCCTTCGCGGAATTCCACCAGAGCCTTCTTTTTCTTGCCCTTGGCGTTCACCAGCTCCAGCGGATTTCCGTCGTCGTCCACCACCGTCACGGTGAGCTTGTGGTAGTGGCCGTCCTGCGGCGTGTTCGGCGCAAAACCCAGCGTGTATTGGCTGCGCAGGTACTGCGCGATGGTGTTGAAGATGCCGGGCATCTCTCCCGTGAAGCGCGGGAAGTACGCAAAGCCGCCGGTCATTCGCGCGAAAGTAGTGAGCTGGTTCTTGGCCTGCGCGTAGCTGACGCCGCCGCCGTTGGGAGAGTACAGATCGATTTCCTCGCCCATGCCGACGCAGAAGATGGTGATGTCGGTTTCCTTTAGCCTTTTAAGAATCTGATCGAGCGTGTGTTTGCTGAAGGTGTCGAAGCCAGTGGCCAGCACGAGAATCGACTTCTTACCCTTCACGTCACGCAGTTGGTCAACCGTTTCGTAAATCGCGTCGAAGATATCCGATTCGCTGAACCCCGGAAAGGCCAAGCTGCGAATGCCGTCGTCGACTTCGCGCTTGTCCTGCGTAAAGTCCACCACCAGAGTGGTCTTCAGGTCGAATATTTTCAGGGCGATCCAATCCTGCGGCTTGAGCGCCTGCAGAAATCCGTCCGCCCAATACTGACTCTTGAAGCCGAAGTAGCTGAAATAGCGCGCGCTGAACTCAACAAGCATGACGGTGGTGAGCGGCTGCTCGGTGGGCGCGAAATTGATCACCTCTTGCTGCTGGCCGTTATCGAAGAGGTGGAAATTCTGGCGCTGCAAACCGGTGACCAGATTGCCGTCTTGGTCGGTGACGATGGCATCCACATTTACGATGTTGGATTGCACCGCGATGGTCGTCTGCGGCGGAGGAGGCGTCTGCTGCTTTTGCGGCAGCCCGGAGGGCGGTGCCGGCTGCTGCGGCTGCTCCGCAGGCGCGGGAGCTTGCGGCCCCTGTTGCCCGCGCGTGCCGCGCGGAACGGCGCCGATGATCAATAACGTAGCGACGAACGCGAAAATCCCGGGGCGGAATCGAGAATGCGATGTCATATCAAGTCAACCTTTGTGAAGCTGCCTTGCCGGCCCACTCCAGCGACCTTTGGCACGGCGCCAGCGAATCCAAAAGCGATTGCAAACTGGAACACGGCCGTCGCGGCGCTCCCCGGACGCCACAGACGCCCATGTATAGTATCAACAGCAATCGACGACGCGATTCAATTTCAGATTCGACATTAAGATTCATCCGGGAGGCAAAAGGATGGCGCGCAGGCTTTCTCCTCTTCTTCTTTCGATGCTCCTCGCGGCGCTCGCGTTACCGGCACTCGCCGGCGCCCAGACACCGGCCGCGCCATCCGCACCTGCCGGTGATCTTTCCGCGCTGCAAAACGACGCCCTGCAATGGCTCCAAGGGCTGCTGCGCATTAATACTACGAATCCGCCGGGCAACGAGATGGCCGCCGCGAAATACATAGCCGGGATTCTGGATCGCGAGGGAATCCATTCGGAAGTTTTCGAGACTTCGCCGGGACGCGGCTTTCTGGTGGCGCGGCTTTCCGCCAGTGCGGTGCCGGATCCCTCGCGCGCGCTGCTGTTGATGGGGCACCTGGACGTGGTCGGCGTGGATAAGACGAAGTGGGCTGTCGATCCCTTCGGAGCGGTGATCCAGGGGAACTATCTCTACGGGCGCGGGGCGATCGACGACAAGGGAATGCTGATCGCGGAGGTGGCGGCGCTGGTGCAACTGAAGCGCTCGAATGCACGGCTCAATCGCGATGTGATTCTGCTCGCCGAAGGCGACGAAGAGGCCGGCGGCACGGCGGGCATGAAGATCGTGGTGGAGAAATACTGGGACAAGATCGCCGCAGGATTCGCGCTGAACGAGGGCGGCCACGTGATCTCGAAAAATGGCAAGGTTCAGTATATCGGCGTACAGGCCACGGAAAAGGTATCAAACAGTGTGGACGTGATCGCCAAAGGCACGTCGGGTCACGCCTCGGTTCCCCGTGCGGACAATCCAGTTTCGCATCTGGCCGCGGCCATCGCGAAAATCGCGGCTTACGAAACGCCGGTGCAATTCAACTCCGTGACGCGCGCCTACTTTGCGGGTATCGCGCCGGTGGAGGACGACGAGACCGGCAAGTGGATGCGCGCACTCGAAACCTCGGATCGCGGCGAGCATGCGGCGAAATGGATTTCGAGCGCCAGCCCCTCCTGGAATTCAATGCTGCGCGACACCATCGCACCGACCATGCTGCAGGCGGGCGTCCGCAACAACGTAGTGCCTTCGGAGGCGCGCGGAGTGATCAACATCCGATTGCTGCCCGGGAACCAGCTGGATCCACTGCTTGGGAAGCTCACCCAACTGGTGAACGATCCGCAAGTTCGCTTCGAAGTGCAACCCGGAGCAGGGGAACAAGCACCGTCCTCTTCGGTGACTTCTGACCTTTACAAGACAATCGTGCAAACCGCAGCAAAGCAATTTCCCGGCACGCCGGTGGTGCCTTACATGTCGACGGGAGCAACGGATTCCATCCCGCTGCGTTTGCGCAACGTGCAAGCCTACGGGCTATTGCCCTTCGCCCTCAGCGACGAGGATATTCTGCGAATGCACGCGGACGACGAGCGTATTCCGGTGGATTCGTTCCGCACGGGAGTCGGCTTTCTCTATGCCATTGTTAGCGATTTTACGGTGAGCAAATAAGAGAAAAGCAAGGAGAGATCCCTCACCTGGCCGACAACGCCAAGTTCGGGATGACGATCCTGGTCGGATCGTCAGTTGACCCAATTGTCTGGGTTTGAGGGCGGTTTGTCCTGGCGGTCGCGGACGTAGACCTCGAATTTCTTGCGCAGGCGGCGCTTCTGCCAATCCGAGTAGGAATTGCGGAAATTGTAGAGGAACGACCCCCGCCGCAAGTAGATGTAGCCCACCAGCATTCCACCAAGATGACAAATGTGGCTGACACCATCGCCGGTCTGGCCGATGGTGAAGAAAAATTCCAGCGCCCCCATGATGATGACGAAGAAGCGCATCGAAAGTGCCACGGGCAATGGGAACATCCAAACGCGGCGCTGCGGCATGACGACCGCGCAGGCGAGCAGGATGCCGTAAACGGCACCGGAAGAGCCGATGGTGGCCACCCCCAGCAACGCAGGACTCGAGAGCTTGACGGAAACCAGTCCGATGCGCACTACCATGTCGATGAGTCCAGCGCCAATGCCGCAGGTGAAGAAATAGGCGTAGAAGCGGCGCGCTCCCCAGGTGTGCTCGAGGTCTGCGCCGAACATGGCCAGGTACAGAAGGTTGAAAATGATGTGCAGGAAACCGTCATGCAGGAACAGGTAGGTGACCGGTTGCCAGACGCGCAGATGAAGAATGATGTTGCTGGGCGCGAGGCCAAACCACTCGAGCCAGAAATCCAGCGCGGCGCGGTGATAAACCAACTGAGAAATTTCCATCAGGAAAAAAACGGCGACGGTGACCAGGCACAGGGTCTTGATGGCGCGAGGGAAATAACCGCTTAGGTCAAAACGGTAGCCGTAGCCGCGGGAAAAGGAGCCCATTGGCGTCAAGTTTAAAGGCTTCCCAAGGCATAGTAAAGAAGCGCGGGTAACGGATGGGCACCCCCAGAAGCACCCCATCCTCTAATGGAGCAGGCCGAAAACAATCACTCCGGTGAGGGTGCCGACGAATACTCTGCCGTTGGCGATCATCGGTGTGACGAATTTGTTGTCGGAAAACGCATCGCGGCCGCCGGCCTGATTGCTGTTGTACAACTCGGTGGCCAAATTGCATGCGTCGTAAGCGTGCAGGACCCCCGCATCGCTGCCTCGGGCTTCCACCGTCCAGACGATCGCGTCGGATGTACCGTTCGCGGAAATACTTGGTGTGGTTCCGGGGTAGGCAAAGGTTATAGGTGTCTTCGACGCCGGGTTGGGAACGAGTTTTGCGTTCTCGATGGAAAAGGCCTTCAAAGAATCGTCAACGGCCCCGAAGTAAACCGTATCTTTGAAATATGCGGGGGCAGCGTAGACTCCTCCGGTCAATTGGTGCTCGATCTTCTGATATATCGCATCATTATGCGAATTGAACTTGCCCATCGAATTTCGATTCACGACGTAGACGCGGGCGTCCTTTCCCGCGCCCACCGCAAGTTGCCACGTCTTGCCCGAAGCATCCTTGAAATCCGGGAGCACGAGGGCGCCTCCGGAGCCTAGATCTTCATCTGCGTTGGATTCGGCGTCAGTATTGTGCATATCGAAGTAATCGGTAACCGACAGTTTTGTGCCGCTCGCCGACAGCTTCAGAAATCCATTGCCGAAGTCGCCGTTAATGGGAAATCCCGTGGAGTTCAAGGTATGGTCGAACGTGCCGTTGCCATCGAGCAGAAAAATATTGCCTGCCAAATCAACAGCCGGACCTGAGCCCGACATCCAGATAGCTCCTTCGATGCCATTGGGAGTGAGGTCCAGCACGTTTACTTGTTTCAGCGTCGCGGCGCTGTATCCGATCATCCAACCGCCGTAGTCGCCCAGGTCACAATGCGACGCCCAGCTGGTGTAGATCACACCACCCAGAAAAAGCAACGCGGCGCGCTCTTTGTATTGTTTGGGCTCAAAGGTCGCCTTGCCCTTCAGCGTGGGAAACGTGGCCTCGATCGTGGTGGGACTGCCGGAAATGTCGGCGCCATTTGTAATATCGAGAGCATGCAGACGTTGGAAATAATTGCCGTTGTTGTCCTTCGACATGGCTACCAAATACATGACGCGGCGGCCTTCGTTAAACGCGATCACAGGCGTCGAGGTAATCCCGGTTTCAGGGATTACCTGGTCGCAACTGCGGTTGTCGCTGGGAGTTTCATTGGCGCCGAGCACCGTAACGTGCCAAAGCTGGGCCAAAGTGTTCGCGTCGAAGGCGTAAACGGAGTCGTGTTCGGTGGCCACGAACAGGACATTATGCGAGTGACCGGACACGGTCAGGTTTGAGATGTACAACGGCTCGGCATCCACCAATCCGTCCACAGGAATAAATCCGACCTTGCCGAATTGATTGGAATTCACGTTGCCGAGTGTAAGGATTTTCTCCTCGAGATTCTGGCCCGTGCGCGCTACATCGTTATGGTAGGTGAGGACTTCAACCGTGCTCGGCGGAGGCGGATCAAGAGCCACCTTATTCGCATTCAGATTCCGGTCCGCACGGCGAATTTCTCTTTGAAGACCTAGTCCTGTGAACACCGCAAGAAGTGTGGCCGTCAGAGAAACAACAACAACGGCTGCCCGTTTTCTCAACACAATCCCCCTGGGGAAGGCACATCTCTCCGGCGTCTTTAGTCACCGCGGTCACGGAGAACCCGCTGCTTTGACAGGCCAACCTAAGATAGCGTAGAAAAAGGTATCGGCGCACGGTGTGTTTGCCCCGACTCGGCGCCCGCGCTGAGCATTGCGAGAGGGGTAAGTTCCATGCGAGAAGCGGATGGCGTTGCAACCAAACCTCTGAGAACCTTGGAAGTAGAGAACAAGATAATGCCGGCGATTACCGATCCTTATCTTCGCGAACAGCTTGAGAAACGCCGCGACGAACTTAAGGCCCTTATTTCCACTATCCCGTCGTCCGAGCCGGAGGCCGCAGCGGCACCCTTCGTCGGTTTGCTCGCCGAAGTCGACTCAGCGGTTCAAAGGATGGACGACGGAACGTACGGCATTTGCGACGTCTGTCACGACACCGTCGAAAGAGAGCGGCTGATCGCTGATCCGCTGGTGCGCCTGTGTCTTGACCATCTTTCCAGCGACGAACAGAGGGCACTCGAGCGCGACCTCGAACTGGCATCGCAAATCCAGCGCGGCCTCTTGCCGCAATCCAATGTGAGATTTGACGACTGGCGCATTCACTATGACTATAAGCCCGCCGGGATGGTCAGCGGCGACTACTGCGACGTGATCTCGGCACCCTCCGGCGACGGCGCGCTGATCTTTCTTCTCGGGGACGTCGCAGGCAAGGGTGTGGCCGCGTCGCTGCTGATGACCCATCTTCACGGTATGTTTCGCAGCCTGGTAAGCATGGATCTCGACCTCAACAAACTGCTGGAGGTCGCAAATCGGCTATTCTGCGAAAGCACATTCGCAGGGCAATACGCGACGCTGGTTTGCGGACGCGCCGGTCGGAACGGCGACATCGAGATTGCCAGTGCGGGCCACTTCCCGGTGCTTCTGGCCTCGAAGCGCGGTGTGACTCAAATCGACGCCACCGGCCTGCCGCTGGGGATGTTTGCGTCGAGCCGTTACACCGCTTCGCGCGCACATCTCGACGTAGATGATGCGTTGGTGCTGTATACCGACGGAATTTCGGAGGCGAACAGCCCCTCGGGAGAAGAGTTCGGGACCGGCGGCCTTTCGCGTGCTCTGAGCGGGCGCCATGGCTCGGAACCCCAAGAACTGATAGCCCGATGCTTGCAGGAAGTCGAGAAGCATTCATCCGGAGTGCGGCAGGCCGACGACCAAACCTTGATGGTCATCCAAAGAGCTAGTGCAGGCCGAGCGGCGTTCAACGACTGAAATTCTTTTCGCGCCCCGTAATCAGGGCTGCGAGAGTCCGGGGCTCAGTTCAATTGTCTAGGCCGATTACCGAACGTAAAGCATGAGAGAACAAGAAATCCGGCGGTTTGAGGAGAGCCCTTCATGCGAAATTCCCGTTCGGGGTTATCTTCACGTTCCGGCAGACTCGTCAGCAGACGGTCTCGTCTTGACGCACGGTGCCGGGTCCAACTGCCAAGCGCCGCTCCTGGTAGCCTTGGCTACGAGCTTCTGCGAATCGGGGATGACCGTGCTGCGGTGCGATCTGCCCTTCCGCCAGTTGCGGCCACAGGGGCCGCCGCCGCGCGGCAGCGCCGAACGCGACCAGCAGGGGCTGCGAAGAGCGATTGAGGCCGTGAAGCAAAAAGTTTCAGGCCGAGTCTTCCTGGGTGGCCACTCCTATGGCGGCAGGCAAGCATCCATGCTGGCAGCGTCGGAGCCGAAACTGGTCGATGCGCTCCTTCTGCTTTCTTATCCACTTCATCCTCCGAAACGGCCGACCGAGCTACGGACGGCTCACTTGCCCAGCCTTCTTACGACAGCGCTGTTCGTCCACGGCACGCGCGACGGCTTTGGCTCAATTGAAGAGATGACAGCGGCGCTTGCACTCATTCCGGCGCGCACCCGACTACTGGCCATCGAGGGCGCGGGGCACGAACTGATGACAGCGCGTAATCGCGCAGATTTGCCGAAGATGGTAACCGAGACGCTCATGGAGATCACTCGGAGCAGCGCCCAATAGAAACCTGCGCCTATCCTTCGTAGCGCAGCGCGACCACCGGCTCGTCTTGCACGAAGCCGCTTTATGGGATGATCGCACGCATCTTGGAATGAAATGTCCTGCGTCGGCGCTGTCGTGTATCTTCTTTATTCCGGGTTTGTTGCAAAGGCTACGGCGCACGGTGGATCGAACCACCGTGACGGGGGTGTAACGGTGAAATCAGAATCGGTTTCCGCGACGATCGGGAACAGCTTGAAGATGCCGATTTTCTATCTCCAGGACTACTCGCTGCTCGCCGGGCAGTCGGTGCGGAGCATGTTCACGACCGCGCGTTATTCGACCGATTTGATTGAACAGATAAACCTGATTGGGGTGGGTTCTGTGCCGATCATCCTCGTGGCCCTGGCTTGCGTCGGGGGCGTGATCGTATTGAATGCGGCGTCGCAATTTCAACGTTTCGGCGAAACGGTTTTGACGGGCGACGCGCTTTCGCTGTCGCTGCTCCGTGAGCTCGGCCCCGTTTTTGCGGCGCTCCTGGTGTCGGGACGGAACGCGACCGGGATGGCTTCGCAATTGGGCTCTATGCTCGTGACCGAACAAGTAGACGCAATGCGGGGGCTTGGAATTGACCCAATTCGCAAGCTAATGACGCCGCGCGTGCTGGCGACGATGATCGCGATGCCATTACTGGTGGCGGTCGGCGACGCTGCCGGGCTGCTCGGCGGATTCCTAGTGGCGACGGCGACGCTGCACATCAATGCGAAGGAGTTCTGGACACGCGCTGTGACGGCGCTGGCTCCCGGCGATCTGGTGATCGGCTTCTCGAAGCCCATCGTTTTCGGATTCATCATTGCGACGGTCGGCTGTTATCAGGGGCTGCGCGTCAAGGGCGGCACGGCGGGCGTCGGGCGCGCCACGATTATGGCGTTCGTCATTTCGTCTGTGGCCGTGCTGATCGCGGATCTGTTCCTCACTCGACTCCTGCTGTACATATTCCATATGTGACATGCCGCGCTTGTAAGGGCGAATCAGGAGGACTCGACATGACAATTCTCCGACGTATGAGTTTTGCTTTGGCGATCGCTTCGCTTATCGCTGTGGGCCCGGCGCGATCCCAGGAGCCAAAGGGCCTGCTGACACAAAAGAATATTTCGCTGGCGATGGCCGAGACGATTACGCAGGCAGCCTTCACGGCGTGCCGCGCGAACGGGTCGCACATCGGCATCGCCATTCTGAACCGCAGTGGTGCATTGAAGACGTTTGCCGACGACGACGGCACGAATCTCGTGACCTTCGAAGTGAGCCGGCGCAAGGCCTATACCGCTCTCGTTTACGGGTCGACTTCGGCGGAGGTGGGAAAAATGTATGCGACTCCTCGGCCGGGTTCCGTCGCACCGCCCATAGAAGAAATCTATCCGCTGGGTGGAGGCGTGGCGATCAAGGCGGGCGACGAGGTGATCGGAGCGGTGGGCGTAGCCGGCGGAAACGGCGGCTCTCCTACGGATGAGGCGTGCGCAACGGCGGGAATAGCTGCCGTGGCCGACCAGCTCAAGTAGGCGGGCTAAGTGGGACGTCGATTGCGTCTGTCGGCCTAGCTGATATATAAAACCCTCGCATTCGTATTAGTGTCTGTATTGGTTCGACTAAGGAGTTCCTTATGAATATGAAGAATCTGTTGTCGGTTGGATTCGCGGCGGCGGTGGCTTTCGCCCTAGGCCATGCCCCCGTCGCGACGGCGCAGGGGCAGGCTCCGGCACCGATGGTGCAGGCGAACCCAACGCCGGGCTGCACGGCTACAGCGGCACAACTGGAAGCGAACAAGAAAGTGGTGATCGCATTCTTCCAAACCACGGGCGCGGCTCGGGTGGCGCTAGCCGACCCCAGCTACATACAGCACAACCCCGCGTTCAAGAAACGCGCGCAGGACGAAAAGATTAGCGACTATGACGAATTCAAGAACACCTTCATGGCCATGGCCGCTGGACGAGGCGGCATGCCGGGAGCGCCCGGACGTGGACCGACCACCGGGCCGCCACCGCCGCCGGGAAATCCGCTCGAAGTGGTTACGGCGGAGTGCGACATCGTGACCGTGATTCACAAGAACTATCGCCAAGATCCGACCGCGGACCCCGGCACGTTCTACGAGGTGTTCGCGTTCGACACCTTCCGCGTGAAAGATGGGAAGCTTACGGAGCACTGGGACGGCGCAGTGATCAATCCACCGCCGCCTGCCGGCGCTCCCGGTGGACGCTAGCCCGCACCTGAACAGGTAGTCTGCGGTACAGGGCCGCAGTTGGCGCAGGCCCGTGGACCTGCGTCAGTTGAACGATAGGCTCTGGACGAAGGCGGCCAACACCAAGAGCCCTACTGATTCCTCCGATTGCCCCCTCTAGAAGACCTCGCCCCTTAATCACCCCTCAAGTTGGCGTTCCAATTTGCAAAGAACACCAGTTATCCGCCCAACGCGGGAGTTTTGAATCTTCTTAGCCCCAAAACTGTAGTACTAGGGGAGAGGCAGGCGTCGGTACTAAGTGACTGAGAGGAATGCCCCATAGGGTGGGGCGAGACGCGGCGATAACCTTCGAGTGTCGAAAGGGTACGGATAAGTCCCGAATCGGGGAACGACACTGAGGGGTTCCTAAGATGCGAATGGAACAGTTGCTAAGAAACGCCGGGAAATGGGCGATTTTGGCTGCGGCTCTGGCATCTGCCGCACCGGTGCAGGCGCAACGCGAATTCACAGTTCTGCCGTCGCCGAACGCCGTGTCAGTGCCGCCCGGCATTTTGGCTCCTGCGCCGCAGAATGCCGAACCGCTGTCGACCATCCGCATTCCGGAGAATTTACCGGACAAACCGGCTGCACCGATCGGCGTGGAAAGGCTGCCGTCGCGGAAAAGCTGGATGATCCTGTCTGCCGTGCAACACAGCGCGGCGACGTTCGACGCGTATTCAACGCGGCAAGCGATTGGGAATGGCGCAACGGAACAGGATCCCTTCATGCGGCCGTTTGCGGGATCGCCGGCCATCTACGCAGCCATTCAGGTGGGCCCACTGCTGTTGGATTACGCGGCGCGAAAAATGCAACGCAGCGACCATCAATGGGCGCGAAAGTTGTGGTGGGTGCCGCAATCGGCCAGCACCGCTGCGTACATCGCTTCGGGCGTACACAACCTTAACGTAGCTAATCAACTAGCGAAGAAGTAGATCGCCCGCGAGGAAGTTACTGGATTCGCTGTCCATCGACGTCGTGACCGACAAGACTCTCGAAAATGGCGAGGACGTGGCGGCGATAGCTGACGATGCGCTCGAGCACGGGGCGCAGATCAGGCTGGTGGACGCTTTCCCGGTCCCACTTGGCCAGCATGGCGGCGGGGATTTCGATGTCGCGTCTGAGTTCCTCAGCGGAATGGCCGCGCAGAAATAGTCCGTAGAAAAAAGCGGCTTCGCGTTGCGGGAATTGGAAGTCCTGCAACACGTCTTCGATCGGATTGGCTTGAGTCGCCATTGAAAACCGCAGTTTACAGATTTCGCGAGCGCCGTCAAGTAGGCAAGCGCAGAACCGTTCTCTCGGAGCTATTGGACCGGGCGAGCGACACCGGCACTTCACGGTGCGACCGCAACCTTTCCAGCTTCGCAGGGTTAGATGAAATAAGGCAGGCCGGCGCCTGGGCCTCCACGCCTTGGGGCGCCGCAACTGCTGTCAACGGCTGCACCCCGAGGAGGCTCGGCCCCATGCCGAGCCTCCTTCGCAGCAAGTGAAGCACTTACGACTCGTTACTTCTTGGCCTGATCGTAGTTATCCGCGACCTGCGCCCAGTTGACGGTATTCCACCAGGCTTCGATGTATTCCGGCCGGCGGTTCTGATACTTCAGATAGTAGGCATGTTCCCAAACGTCGAGGCCGAAGAAAGCCTTGGCGCCCTCAAGGATGGGATTGTCCTGATTGGCGGTGGACTCGATGACGAGTTTGCCGTCGCGGACCAGGAGCCAGGCCCAGCCGGAGCCGAAGCGAGTGGTGGCGGCCTGATTAAACTTCGTCTTGAAATCAGCGAAGCTGCCAAAAGCCTTCTGAATAGCGCCAGACAAGTCACCCGCCGGTTCCCCGCCGCCGCCCTTCTTCATAAGCTTCCAGAACAGGCTGTGATTCAGATGGCCGCCGCCGTTGTTACGGACCGCGGTGCGAATATTTTCCGGCACTTTGTTGAGCTGAGCCAGTAGCTGCTCGATGGGGAGACTCTGAAGTTCAGTCTGGCCTTCCAGGGCCTTGTTGAGATTGGTGACGTACGCTGCGTGATGCTTGTCGTGGTGAATCTCCATCGTCTTGGCGTCGATGAAAGGCTCGAGCGCGTCGAAGGAGTACGGAAGCGGTGGCACTGTGTAGCTCATTTGAGGAGCGGCTCCTTGTGCGGGCTGTGCGGTCATTTCGACCTCCTGATTTCCTGTCGCCTGCCCCATAATTATACGCGCCTAACCGGGGAGGGTGAAGCAAGCGCGCTATATTCCCGAAGAGCCGCGAGGAGGGCTGCATGCCATCGGCCGAACACGTCGAAAAGCACTTCACCGCCACCGCCGCTGTGCGGGACATCGTCATCGGAATGGCCGACGGTTTGACGGTGCCCTTTGCACTGGCTGCCGGCCTAACGGGCGCGGCTGCGGCGCTGGCGAAAGGCACGGGGCTTATCGTTACGGCCGGGTTTGCGGAAATTGCGGCGGGCTCGATCGCCATGGGTCTGGGAGGATATCTGGCGGCGAAGACCGATTCCGAACACTATGCATCGGAACTGAAGCGCGAATATGAAGAAACGGTCGAGCTGCCTGACGTGGAGACGGAGGAAGTCGCCAAGGTGTTCCGCGAGTATGGGCTCACCGAAGAGCAAATGGCGCCTGTGGTTTCAGCGATCATCGGAAATCAAAAGCGGTGGGTAGACTTCATGATGCGATTCGAGCTGGGATTGGAAGAGCCGGACCCCGGGCGCGCGGGCCGCAGCGCGGCGACCATCGCGGCGTCCTACATAGTTGGCGGTCTGGTGCCGCTGGCACCGTACATCGTGATGAAAGAAGTGATGCCGGCGCTGTGGATCTCGGTAGGCGTAACGCTGCTGGCACTTTTCGTTTTTGGTTCGATCAAGGGGCACTATACGGGAGTGCGTCCGCTGCGCGGCGGAGTGCAGACCATGCTTGTGGGCGGCCTGGCGGCAGCCGCGGCATTTTTCATCGTCGCGGTCTACGAGATGGTCCAGCGATCCGCAGGGTAGGCGCACCGGCAGGCCCAAGACACCCGTGGGCCCGATTTTGCATCTATAATGGGGGATATGCACGAGGGGCCATAACCCGAGTTTTGGGCTCTTTTGGCTGTGACGCTCCGTCGGGCGAAGGAAGCGCGAAGCGCCGTAACGGTCTTTTGCGCCGACAATACGAAATTTAAGATATTGCGTCTAATCATGTCACGACCCTCAACGCCGACGAAGGCGCGCAGGGCGAAATGAGGAGAGACAGCCATGAAAAGCAGTTACTTACATATCCCACGATGGGTTGCCGGAACAGTGATCGTAGCTGCCCTGATCGGCGGAGGGATCCTGGCCAGCGGATTGCGGAACTGGACGGGACAAAAGGTTATGGGCGCATCCAGCCTAACGCTGAGCCCGGGCCACGGCCAGCCAGTAGCTTTGGGAAGTTTCATGAACGGCTTTTCGGCTGTTCTAAAGCCGGTACTGCCGGCGGTGGTAAATATCCACACATCTAAGGTCGTGAAGGAGAGGTCGCAGCAAGAGAGCCCTTTCTTCAACGATCCGTTCTTTAGGCAGTTCTTTGGCGATCCCGGACAAGGACAGGGCCAGCAACAGCGCCCGGAACGCGAGCAGAGCCTGGGCTCGGGCGTGATCGTCACCTCCGACGGAATGATTCTGACCAACAATCACGTAATCGATGGCGCATCGGACATCAAAGTGGACTTGAGCGACAAGCGCGAGTTCACCGCGAAATTGATCGGCACGGATCCGAAGACGGACGTGGCCGTTTTGAAGATTGATGCCACGGGTCTGCCGACGATGAGCATCGGAGACTCCAGCCACCTGGAGGTCGGGGACGTGGTTTTCGCAGTGGGCGATCCGTTCGGCGTGGGCGAGACGGCCACCATGGGAATCGTCAGCGCAATGGGACGCAGCGGACTCGGGATCGAGAACTATGAGGACTTCATCCAGACGGACGCGTCGATTAATCCGGGCAATTCGGGCGGCGCGATGGTCGATCTGCACGGCGACCTGATCGGCATCAACACGGCGATCGTCACGGGCGGAGGCGGCGGCAACCAGGGCATCGGATTCGCGATTCCCATCAACATGGCGCGATCGGTGATGGATCAGATCGTGTCTCACGGAAAAGTAGTGAGAGGCTACCTGGGTGTGTACATTCAGGATGTTTCTCCGGACATCGCCAAGCAGTTTGGCCTCAGCGAAAATCGCGGCGTTTTGATCGGGGATGTTTCGCCCGACACGCCCGGCGCAAAGGCCGGCTTGAAGCGCGGCGATGTGGTGCTGGCGCTGAACGGCCAGCCGACTAGCGGAGCCGATCAGCTTCGCTTGCGCATTTCACAGATGCCGCCAGGATCAACGGCCAAGCTTCAGATCTACAGGGACGGCAAGACGCAGGACGTGGACGTCACGCTCGGCGAATTGCCGGCGGAGAAGACCGCCAGCACGGGCTCGGATCAAACCGGGCAGGGCGGGCTTGAGGGAGTGAATGTGCAGGAGTTGACTCCCGACATCGCTCACGAACTGAACCTCCCCGCAGGCACCCGCGGAGTCGTGATTGGCTCCGTCGATCCTGCCAGCCAGGCAGCAGCAGCCGGGTTGGATCGCGGGAACGTGATCGAGGAAGTCAACCATAAGCCGGTCACCAACATCGAACAGTACAAGCAGGCTGTGGCGGCAGCAGGACAGCAGCCTGTACTTTTGCTGGTAAATCAAAACGGTGTGACGCGCTTCATGGTCGTTCAAGCGCACTAGCACTCAAACGAAAAGCAGAAGCGGCTTTCGCCGGCACACCGAGCGTGATCGGGGTGCCGGTGGAGGCCGCTCAAACATTTCCGCAACAAACCCCCAGCCCCCAGTAACGCATCGAAAAATACAGCAATATGCCGAGTTGTCTGCGCGAGGAAAAGGGGCGTATGATGAATCAGCGTCGCAAGCTGAGACGCGACCCGAAGGCAGAAACAGTGCGCTCTGGCCGCCCCGTTTTTGGTTGTCATTTTCAACACGATCGGGGCTAATAGTACTGGAGTCCTATTCACCCCAGCCACCGGATCTAGTACTAAAGTTACTGGCACTCAACTTTTGTCTTAACTCGTTCTCTTACGGGTAGGAGGTTCCGGGTGAATTCCGCAGCGCGGGTGGCGAGTCAAACTGTCTTCAAATCATCCTTACTCCCCGACGGGAAGAAGCGCTGGAGCTCGTTCGGTGCCGGCTTTGGGGTGCAGTGTGTGGCCCTGGCGGTCGTCGTCATTATCCCCCTGATGTTTCCCGAGAAGTTCGAGGTCGTCCAGCACTATTGGGTGACCCCTGTTGAATCGCCTGTAATCCAGCCCTGGAAGCCCCAGCCCCCTCAGAAGCCCGTGGTGGTCAAGCGGGAGGTCGTAAAGGAGGTTCCCAAACCGCCCGAGGTCGTGGCCCCGAAGCCCAAGATTTATAACCCGGTGGTGACTGCGCCGGTGGTCAGGCAAGTGCGTAAGGCCCCGGAGATGACCGAAGTGGCCAAGGTATTCCCGGATCAGAACCCACCGTTGTCTCTAGGTAGCTCGGCTCCTCCGACGCTGCGGAAACCGCGCGAAGAGGTGCAGACTGGCGGCTTTGGCGATCCGAACAGCGTTCCTGACAATAACAATCGAAATCGCAATCCCAACATGACTGCGCAGGGCAGCTTCGACCTGCCAGGCGGCCCGGGCAGCGGAAACGGAACAGGTGGGGCGAAGGGCGCAAAGGGAACAACGGGCAGCGCCGGGTTTGGCAACGGCGTTGCGGTAGGCACTCCCGGAGGCGGCAGCCGGGGTGGCGTGCAACAGGGCGTATTTGCGGATGAGCAGGCTAGCGCTGCGACACCGAGAGTGAAACAAACGGCAGCGGCATCCAACACGAAACCGGTGGAGGTGCTGTTCAAGCCCAAGCCGGCTTATACGACTGAAGCACGCTCCAAGAGGATCGAGGGGGACGTTCTTCTGCAGGTGGTTTTCACGGCAGGGGGCGAAGTAAAAGTGGAAAAGATCGTCCAAGGGCTGGGGTACGGCCTGGATGAATCGGCGGAAGCGGCGGCACGCCAAATTCGCTTCCATCCCGCGCTGCAAGATGGTCAACCGGTGGATTTCCCCGCCGTCGTTCACATCACATTCGAATTGGCGTACTAAGAAGGGGGAAAAGCAATGCGCACGTGGAAGAATTTAATTTTTGCGTTGATGCTTGCTGGTGCCGTCGCGGGCACAGCAGGCGCACAGCAAACGCAGACTGCGGATGAAACGCAGCCTCAAGCGGGAGCTTCGACATCCAGCCCGGTGACCACGGTCAACCAGGCGATCGACCGCATTATCGCGCGCGAGCACGACGAGAACGCCACGATTCGCCGCTATAACCCGATCATCGAAACCTACATTCAGGACATGAAGCCCGATCCGCAGATGGGATTTGTTCCCGTAAAAGATCACTACTTCCTTGGGCAGGCGATCCTCTCCAAGGGCGTGGTCGACGAATCGATGCTGGATGCCAAGGGCAAGCACAAGTTCGATCAGTTCAACCCCCTATTTCACGTGTCGAACTTTTTCTCGTCGAACTACATTCCCGCGGGCTTCCTGCAGATGATCTATCTGGACACCACGAGCTTCGACCGGCAGCACTACCAATTCGACTATGTAGGCCGGGAGTTTCTGGGTGATGTTCGCTGCCTGGTGCTCGACCTGACGCCATTGCCGAAGTCGGGCAACGGGCGGTTCAAGGGCCGAGTCTGGGTGGAAGACCAGGGATTCACGATCGTCCGCTTCAACGGCGTGTTCACGCCGGTGGCGGGAATCAATGGCTTCAATCTTCACTTCGATAGCTGGCGCTTGAACGTGCAGCCGGGGCTATGGCTGCCGGCGTTCATTTTCAGCCAGGAGTCGGACCTGAAAGACTTCCTCGGCGGCCACATTCGCTTCCGCGCACAGACACGACTGTGGGGCTACGATCTGAAGAACACCAGCCGCGAAGCGGAACTCAGCGAGTTGACCATCGACTCGCCGACGGTGCAGGATTCCGCCAAGGCGCAACAGGACCGCTCTCCGATCGAGGCCCAGCGCGAATGGCAGCATCAGGCGGAAATGAACGTGCTCGATCGCCTGCAGCGCGTAGGTTTGCTGGCAGCGCCGGGAGAAATCGACAAGGTGATGGAGACTGTGGTCAACAATCTCGAAGTCACCAACAACCTTGATATCGAGCCCGAAGTGCATTGCCGCGTGCTTCTGACCGGCACGCTGGAGTCTTTCTCCATCGGCCATACCATCGTTCTCAGCCGCGGCCTTCTGGACGCGCTACCGGATGAAGCCAGCCTGGCGACCATGCTGGCGCAGGAGCTGGCGGAGATCTTGATCACCAAGCCTTCGACGGATCAGTGGGGCTTTAACGACACAACGAATGTGACCACAGCGGAAGCGCTCAGCCACTTCTCCTTCAAGGCGACCGACGCGGAAATCACAATGGCCAACACGAAGGCCGTGGAACTGTTGAAGAACTCTCCCTACAAAGACAAGCTCGCAACGCCGGCGCTTTTCTTGAAGCAGCTTGCGGCGGTGCAAAAGCAGTTGCCTGCGCTGGTCAGCCCACACCTGGGGAACAGCGTGGACCTTGGCTCGCAGCTGGCGGGTTCCGGCCCGGCGCTGGCCCCCGACAAGCTTGACCAGATTGCGGCGCTACCCGTCGGGGCCCGCGTGAAACTCGATCCGTGGACAGATCAGGTGGAACTGTTGAAGTCCAAGCCTGTAGCTCTGCTTTCGGCGCGGGAGAAAATGCCCTTCGAGCTGACTCCGTTCATGCCCTACTTGACTCGCTATCAGAAGCCGACTCCGGGCGTCTCAGCGGATCCTGCCAAGGCCGACGTGGCCAAGCAGGAACAGCCGACACCGGCTCAGCCCCAGTAACTTTTAACCTTACGGCCCGGTGGAGAACACTCTCCACCGGGCTTTTTTTCGCCTGTCCATGCCCGCAACGCATTTCAGAAAACCCTCTATTCCCGCTGTATAGTGCATACGCTCGTCTGCGCTAGAATGGAGTGCGCGACATCTGAGGAACGGGAATGATCCACCACAACATATTTCACAACGGCAAGCTATTGCCTATCGACGGAGTGCGGTTGTCACCAGGTCAGGCGGGATTGATGACCGGCTGGGGCCTGTTCAGCACTCTGCGCGTGTTCGAGCGAGTGCCCTTCGCCTTCGAACGCCACTGGCAGCGATTGGCTCGCGATGCCGAGCGCACGCGTTGCCCGTTCCCTTTTGTCGAAGCGGCGGTCCGCGAGCAGATGGATCAGGTTTTGCGCGCGAACAACGTAGTGGAAGGTTGCGTGCGAATCTACGTCGTCTACAACCACGCCAGCCTATGGCGCAGCGACGAACAATTTCCTACGGCGGACTTGATGATTTGCTCCTCGGATTTGCCCGCACATCGCGAGCCGGTGCGCCTGGCAATGCGCGAGCACGGCCGCCACGCGGCGTCGCCGTTGGCCGGGGTAAAGGTGACTTCCTGGCTGAACAACGTCTGGTGCCTCGAAGAGGCGCACGAAGCGGGCTACGACGAGGTGGTGCTGCTCAACGAGCGCGGAGAGGCGGCTGAGTGTACGGCCGCCAACATTTTCTGTGTCCGCGAGGGGCGCGTGCTGACACCGCCGCTCTCGTCCGGTTGCTTGCCCGGAATCACACGCGAGGTATTGCTCGAAATCGGGCCACGCGCGGGATTTCCAGTCGAGGAACGGACTCTCTTCCCGCAGGATCTCTACTCCGCCGATGAAGTTTTCATTTCGTCCACCAATCGCAACATCATTTCGGTCGAGGAGATTGCCGGGCAAAAGATGCGCGCCATGGGCGGCCCAATGATGCGGAAGCTCGGAGCGCTATTCGCTGCCTACGTTCGCGAATACATAGACGCGCATGCCGCGGTCGGCGGCAACCGATAGCGCGAACCAGGACTAGTGAATCAAAAGGCCGGCGGCGCCGATAGCCAGGCCGGCAATCCCCAGAACGGACCCAATCAACCAAAAGATTCGCTTGCGCGTCAGCAGCGTGATCGAGCAGATCACCAGCGCGGCCTCCAGCAGCACCTCTCCAAGATCGAAACGGTCCGCGCGCCGCTGCTGCACCTTCACTTCCCTTTCGGCCTTGCGAACCTCGCTCTCGATGTCCTCTTGTTCTTTGGCGTAGCGTTCGACTTCCTTGCTGTATTTCTCCTTCATTTTGTCGGCATCTCCGCCGTTCTGCACCGCGAACACGGAGGTTTCGTCGAGGAAAAGCTCATAGGTATGCCGTCGAATATCTTTCGCCTGGTAATACGCCCACTGGTCGGTGACTTCAGTCTGCTTGAGCAGCTCCTCGGTGTGCGCGCGGTGCCCCATGAGCGACACGGAGGCTACAAGGACGGCGAGGATCGCCATGGTCACCGTTACCGCCGCAAGATTCTCCTCCGCGCCGTGTTCAGCCTGTTCGCGAAGCTCGTCGAGTTCGGCCATTCGTTTCCCTCTCTTCGGCGCGCCCGGATTGTGCCAGGCGCGCAACGCGCAAGAGGATAGCAAACCTGCACGGTAGCGGGCCACTCACGCTAGAGCCAGCCGGCTCTCCGCCTACCACTCGCCGCTCGCCTTTCGGTACAATCAGTGGCTGGCAGTTGAGGAGGCCGCGAAATGAGCGATCTGGCAAGCAAGACCTGCGTCCCGTGCAAAGGCGGGATTCCGCCGCTCGCGGGCAAAGAACTCACGGACCTGGCGAAGCAAGTGCCGGAGTGGCGGGTCGTGGACGGCCACCACCTGACGCGCGCGTTCAAGTTTCCAGATTTCGTTCACGCGCTAGCCTTTGTGAATAAGGTAGGCGAGATAGCCGAAGGGCAAGGCCATCATCCGGATATTCTGCTTTCCTGGGGCAAGGCCGAAGTGACGACGTGGACGCACAAGATCAACGGCCTGACGGAGAGTGATTTCATTCTCGCGGCAAAGATCGACCGGCTGTAAAGCACAGTAAGGATGGCGCGAAGCCGCGAAGCGTTGTAGATTTGAAAAGCCTGCCCGCACGGTTCCCCGGTAGCTCAATGGCAGAGCATTCGGCTGTTAACCGAAGGGTTGCTAGTTCGAATCTAGCCCGGGGAGCCATTCTTCTCAATCAGTTAGCAGGTGCGCACAGCCGAGTTGTGCCCGGCTGTGCCCAATTCTGTGTCCTACAACCCTCAAAAGAGCGCCGTCTAGCACGGCGATGGCCGCTACGCGCCCTTTCAAGAGCCGGGCGGCTCAGCGCTTATTTCGAGACCGCGTGGCTTGCTGCCGGGATTCGCGCCTCAGGTACGCACTTGTCTCCATGGGCTGACGGACGGGGCGCGTCCCCCCCCGGCGACGCACGATACTAGGCTGGTACTTGTCCGGTAATCCTACTAATCTAGACTTAGGCTCCGTTTTCTATGTCCCTACAGGGTTGCCGGTATGGTGGCGCGACGCAGAAGAGCCTAGAAACAAATCTCCGGCGGCGCTACGATCCAAAATGCGTCCGGAGCGGCCTACGGAAAACGGAACAAGAGCAGGTTCGGGGGTCGGGAGGAAAACGGCGATGCGGCGCTTGATGATCAGTTGCTTTTTGATCTCCATTTTGGGGCTGGTTTCGGCAGATCGAGTTCGCGCGGACACCTTTACGTGGCAGCTACCTTCTTCCCTGACAATTGCGCCGGCCAACTACAGCACCGGCGTTTATTTCGATGTTCTAGATGTGCCGTACTCTGAAAACGGCGTGCCCCAGAGCCCGGGCTTCTTTGAATTCTATACTTACGCGCCCCCTGACAACCTCGGAGGATTCGTTTTGGCTGACAGCGGCCTGGACACGCTTTTTGTCGATGCATTTGGCCCGCAACTTTACAGCGGCATGGAAAATGCGCCAACGTTTGTGCCAGGCACCTACCTACTAAATAGTGACTCGCCGAATGGCCCGCTGGGGACGCTGGTCATCGCACAGGCGAATGGTATGGAGGATACCTTCACGTACCAATTTCCTACTCCTACTCCTGAACCCAGCAGCTTGTTGCTATTGCTGATTGGCACCGGGACGCTCGGTTTGGTCTGCTTCACGCGCAAGAAGATCGACGCGTAGCCTGCGCCAGTTTCCCCAAGGGGCGACCGCGTAAAACATGCCCGCGCTAACTGCGTCCGCCGCGTGTCGAGATTCTCCGTGCCTCGCGCAAACAAATTCTGCGCAGTCCAATCGGCACTTTTACGCCAGCCCGGATCATCAGCTAGTGGCACATAGAGCCGATTGACGGTGTGCCATCGCGAATTAATTTGCCAGTAGGATCTTTCCGCCGCTTGTCGAAACTACTTTCACTCGTTCGACTCCGACCAAGGCTTCCAAATGAGGCAGGGCCGACTGTTTCGTGACGAGGTAGTACCGATCTGGCTGAAGCCACAGATTCTTGAACTGCTCATCATCAATGAACACCGGCGGCGCGCCAGGAGCATTGGAACCGTATTCTAAATTGAAGATACGCGCATTCAGCAGCAGCGCGTCACGCCCGGTGTAAAAGCATATGGAGGCGTATGAATAGTAGGAGTGATCGATAATCAGTGTGCCTTCCGGGGCCTGCATAAGCGCATTGGCCAAAGGCCGAGAAGACAGATAGGGTTCGAACACAACGAGAGCCAAAAGCGCGGCATGAAAAAACAGAACCATCATAAGTGCGGCGGCAAGAAATGCACGCTCACCGGTCGTTCGGAAAGTTCCGACTGCCCCGATTAGAAAGGCAACGCCGGCAACGATGAGTGGCCCGCGAAGATAGGCGAACGAATCGAGAGTCAGATCTAGCATGTGGCCCAGTGAGAGCGTATAAGCCGAGGGATGTTGACTCAGGGCTCCCGAGATATCGCCCGGTGCAGGAATGCCACGCACCTTGAGCAAAATCACCAAGATAGCGATCGCCGCAGAGGCCGCAATAATCGAGAGAGTACGTGTGCCCCGAAGGACCCAACCCCCGCCGGTGGCCAACGCCGAGCCCAATAGCAGCGCAAAGGCTGAGTAGCAAGGCATTGAGTAGTATTCCTGGGTCGTCGAAAACGTAAAAAAGATGAGAACGAAGCCGATCCAGCACAATGCGAGCAGCCGAGTCTTCCCTGCCCGATCCACCGGCTTGTACGAAAGTTTGGCCACCGCCGGGAGATAGACACTCCACGGAAATAGCCAAACCAAGTGAAGTAGCCAGAACCAAAGGCGCGGCACCGTATTGTAGTCGCGGGGATAACGAAGATTGAGGAATCGGAGCAGTTGTTCATTGACGAAGAAAAACCAGAGAAATCCGTGGTACTGACCTGGGCCGGAATGCAGAGTGAAGACGAAGTAGGGCGGATTACGCAGCGTTGCCAGAATGTGCCAGGGCGCGGCGACCAGGAGCACGATCGCCAATCCGCTGAACGGATGCAGGCGTTTCCAAACTCTAGCTGAGAATAGCTGATGTGTGAAAAAGAGGTAGAGCAGACCCGTGCCAACAGGGAATACCACGCCGACCAGGCTCTTCAACAAAAGGCCTGCCGCCAAACAAACGGCTAACACAGCGGCCCAAAACCGGGAATGGGCCTCCTCTTCATCGAGCGCTCGCAGAAACCCCCACATCGCCAGGGTGACGGTGAGAACCAAAAACGCGTCGGGGTTAAGGATTCTGGTAAAGAGGAACAAACCAACGCACGTCGACATGCACAAGCCTGCATAGAATCCGGCGCGTCTGCCGAAGGCCCACACGCCGAAAGCGGCTGTCACACAACACAGGGCCATGGCGCCGAGTGCCACTGGGATACGTGCAGCCCAGTCGGTGATTCCGAAAACCTTATATGAAATTGCGATCAACCAATAAAGAAGAGGGCCTTTCTCCAGGTAGACAACTTTGTCGAGATGTGCCGTTACCCAGTCGCCCGACGTGACCATATTCCGGGCGATTAGCGCTTGCACCGCGTCCACATCGTCAAGTAGCGCGGGTGGAGACACAATGCCCCCGAGATACACCACGCCCGAAACGAGCAAGACAACTAAGAGGTAAGGAAGCTTTCCGTTGCTCGCAGGCGCGGTTCGGAAAGCGGTGTCGTCTGAATTCGCCATTTTTTCATCCAAAGGAACAGAATCATCAAACCCCAAAGGTGAAAACCCAAGTTAGCGCGTCTCTCCAGATGTTGGCGGATGCAGGCTTCGATCGCGCTGTGCCTGAACAGATTCTCGTATTCGGTGTTGCGTGATCCGAGGGTGTCCAACAGCAGAGGCCGGAGCGGCCCCCGGAGCCAATCGTGCGTCGGGATATCCAGCCCGATCTTCTTTCGCCGCAGGACGGCCGCGGGCAATTTCCCCTTCATCACTTCCTTAAGAAGCACCTTTTGCCGTGAGCCCTCTATCTTGAACGAATCGGGCAGCGAGGCAGCGAATTCCACGATACGATGATCGAGAAAAGGCGGCCTCGCTTCGATCGCGTGCGCCATGCTCATGCGATCGACTTTCATAAGGATGTCGTCTGGCAGAAAATATTTCTGGTCGAACCACATATAGGCCGACAGATCGTTTCCTGCCTTTAGTCTTTCCTGCAATTCCCCGATGAGTCCGAAAAAAGCTGATGGGAGCGCAGAGTCAATCAAATCTCTCTTCTGTTGTTGCGAAAAGGTCCCATTCCAATAGAGATGCGCCCGCGCTGGCGACATTAGGCAACCTTCCAGGAAGCGTTTTGCCTTATATTCCAAACCGATTTTGTCATCAGACACTGGCCAGGCGCACAACGTGTTGAGTCCGAAACGAAGGAAGCTCGCTGGCAATCTCCGTACGGACTTGGCAAGCTGGTTAGCTCGATAGGTGATGTAGCCGCCAAATATCTCGTCTCCGCCTTCTCCGCTGAGGGTGACGGTGACCCTGGTCTTACTCAGTTTCGACAGAAACCACAATGGCAGTGCGCCGGCGTCGGCTGTCGGTTCATCATTGTAGTAGGCAAATTGTTCGATGGCGCCCGCAAGGTCTTCGCGCGGGTTGAGATCGAACTCCTCGTGGTCGGTTCCGTAGTGTCGAGCGACTTGCTGTGCGTACTCCGTCTCATCGAAGCTGCGACCCAGAAAGGAAATAGAAAAGGTTTTTAAGCGTGAGCTTGAGGCCATGGAGGCGTAGTGCAAAATCGTCGAGGAGTCGAGGCCCCCGCTCAGCCACATACCAAGCGGAACATCTGAGATGAGATGTTCGCGAACCGATTGTTGCAGTAGAACATCTAGTTCCTCTTTAGCCGCGTCCATCGTCACGTGACGATCCGAGGGGAACGGGAGGCGCCAGTAGGCTTCGGATCGAATCTTACCGTCTCGCCATTCAAGCCAGTGGCCCGGCGGCAGTTTCTCAATCCCCTCCACGAGCGTCCAGGGGCACGGCACATAGTTCAACGACAGATAGCAATCGAGGCCTTGCAGACTAATTCGGCGGCCGATCTCCGGATGGAGAAGGATGGCCTTGAGTTCAGAACCGAAGAAGAGATCCTTTCCACAGTGCGAGACATAAAGCGGCTTGATGCCCATGCGATCGCGGGCCAGGATGAGACGCGAGCTCGATTCGCTCCAAATCGCGATGGCAAACATTCCCCGCAGTCGGGTGAAGCAGTCCGTATCCCACTCGACAAAAGCGCGAAGAACCGTTTCCGTATCACAATGGGAGCGAAATTGGTGGCCCCGGCTCTGTAACTCAGCCCGCAATTCTTTATGATTGTAGATTTCGCCATTGAAAACGATTGTCGCGTTGCCGTCTTCGGTGGTGAGAGGCTGATTTCCCAACACGAGGTCGATAATCTTCAGCCGCGTTGCAGCGATCGAGACAGTATGCGTTTCAAAAACACCTTGCTGGTCAGGTCCGCGATGGACGAGTGTCGCTGAAACATTTCGAATGCGACTGGGATCAGGAACCCAGTCCTTGTGGGTAAAACCGGCAATTCCGCACACCGGGGCAACATCCCGCAGTCAAGGGCAACTCATCGTGCCGCCTGCCGCTCATAAGAGTCTAAAACCAGATGAAGTCTTGCGTCATTAAGACTACGAGTCAAGCTTAATCTTACGGATTTAAGAATTGGCTCTGCACTATTAGCTCCGATTCGGCCGACAGCGCGCTACCCAAGTGGGACGGGATTGCTTTGGAGGAGACTTGCTGAAGAGTCCTTACTGCGGGAGTTTCCCTGAAGCTAGTGCTGTTTCCAGGATCTTAATCTCTGTCGTTGTCAGGCCTTCTTCCCTGAAGGTGTCCCAAGGCACCAATCGCGGCGTTGAGAGCGGTCCGTGGCAACGACGGTAAGGTTGGAGCATTTGCAGGAAGCTTCGATGTCGAAGGCTGCTCTTCATCCCAGACTGACGTTGACCGTTCGTCGCCGTCCGGCAACGATCCTCCAAGGTTAACCAGGGGAGGAGGAACCCAGGTATCGCGGTTTCCGCCATCTGATGCTGGCGCGGAGGAAGTCACATCAAGTTCCGAGAGAATCGCGGGAGTCGCTGGCACACTCGGCGTCTGCACAGCATTTTTCTTGGATAGCCCACGCGCTTTGCGATATGCGGCAACCATCGCGGGATAGGGAGCCGCGGTGGAAGCAGCATCGACCGTCGGAGCATGAGCCACCTCGATCGCCAGAGACAGAAAGGACCACCCGGTGAAGAGAACCAACACAGCAGCGAGGCTGGCAGTAACAGCCGCACTTCGCTTTCCGCGACTCAGCCGGCGATTCTCGGCCAATAAGACTTGTACGCGAAAGGCCAAGAAAGAGCTCAGTAGTGCCAGATGTGAGGTTGGGTTAAGTTGACAGCCGAGAACGCGGCGCCGCGCCAACCGCGTAAGACACGAGGCGTAATTCGCACGGCGCCCGCTCCGCAACTGCATGACGGCTTCATCACACGCAAGTTCTCGCTCACGACTCAAATCTCTCAGAGCCAACCAAACGGCAGGATGAAAGAATAGCAAACAGCTAATAACGTCTCCGACCATGCCCCACAGGAAATCCCGACGCCGAACGTGAATCAATTCGTGGCAGAGGACGTCAATGAGCTGCTCCCTATCCAAGTAACTATCAAGATCCTCGGGAACGAGTACCACAGGCGTCCATGCATAAGCTACCCCCGGTGAGGAAAGTCCGGGCAACTCCAGAATCCGGCATTGCGAAACGCCAAGACGATCGCATTCGGCTCCAAAGATGTCATATAGCTCTCGGCAGACCGGGCGCGCTTTGGCCACCGCTCTACGCAGGGAGCGCCTACGTCGAGCCAGGCGAAAAAGCATGAGGATCAAACCACACCCATAGGCACAGGCGACAGCGCTACTAGCTAATCCCAGGCGATATCCCCAGGCGAATGGAATCGTAACTCTGGTCGGCGTGCTGCCAATGGCTGGGGCTGTGCTTGCAAAAAGCGCGTGAGTGGAAATAACACCCGCGAGGGATCGCGGGTCGAGCGCTTGTGTCAGAAGAGTCGCCCAATATATGCCCGCACCGACGAGAAAAAGAACCCAAAGCGCATGGCGGATATGGGATCGTAAGGTCAGCCGAACCAAAACGGCTAATACCGCGTAAACGGCTAGAATTCGAAGGAAGCCGCTAGCAACCAGCCCGAGCCCAACGAGATGCTGAATTTGTCCCACTTTAGTAATTCACTCTCGATTTCTTCGCTCTCGATATCGCTGAATCAATGCTTCAAGTTCGTCAAGCTCCTGTTCTTTTACATGATTGCGGTCCAGAAGATTAACCAACAGCGCCGCATATGACCCCTGAAAATTGCGATCGAGGAGGCCCCTTGCAGAGGCAGCCTGGACTTCGTCGCGCTCCACGCGGGGAACGAATACGAAGGCCCTGCCGCGCCTCTTATGCTGCACGAAACTCTTGTCCTCCATAATTCGGAGGATACTTTGGACAGTCTTATAGTTAGGGCTGGGGCCTCTGGGGCCCTTCGAAGCTAGTAGATCGACGACATCCTGCACGGTGCCCTCCCCCTTTTCCCACAAAACTTCCAAGATGGGAAGTTCTGCATTGGTGGGTAGGACAAGGTTGGTTCGAGAACGTGAACGGCGTCCCATCTTAATGTTGTAAGACTAAGACAGCCCATTCAACATGTCAATCCGAGCGGTCAATCCTAGTAAGTCACTTCCCCTCTGCCGTGCCTTCGTTTAGCCAGGGCTCCAGGACCTCGGCCGCCGTCGCCGCGCCGTGCGCTGACCAGTGGCCATCGCAGCTTAGAAAATAGGAGGAGTAGTCGCTACCCTTAGAGCGTGAATCCATCTCGGGCAGTAGGTCCTTGGTGGGGATCCCAACTTCCTTTCCCCACTGTTCCATCGTCGGCCCTAAGCGGTTCGCACCCGACTGATGCAGACGCCGAAAATCGATGATTCGCGGGATCAGGAATACAGCCACTCTGGCCCTGTGCGCGTCAGCAGTGCTCTTGATGTCCTCGAGGGCCTTCTTCAGGCGGGCAAGGTCCACATCGTCGTAGTCGTTGTAACCTGAATAGGGGCTCATGGTGTACGTGTACAGCCGGGCATGGATGTATTCGCCTACGTGGTAGGAAGCAAGGTACGCGCGCAAGAACGCTTCGATGTGATCCCAGACCCCTTCGTTCGGATTCGGTTGAAAAGGTCGGTCATAGATGACGGAGAAGTCGTCTGCATAATAGGGACGATATCGGTCGGCCCACCCGTGGGCTCTCAAGAAAGCTAACGACATATCGTGGAAATCGTTATCCGGCAGAACTCCGACAGTCACGAGATCATGATCGAAAGCGGCGGCCATGCTTTTGTACATTAAGGCGTATTGGAGAGGCCCAAAGTTGCCGCCCGTTGCGAAGTTGAGATGCTCGCGGCCCGTGTCCCTCTCAAGAATGTTGCTCAAGCGCTCGTCGTCCGGGAGGCCCATTCCCTCGATCATGGAATCTCCCAACATGATCGTACGGGGCTTGGAGGAGTGGAGGCTGCGCTCCACGTCGCGCGCACCATAACTATTGGTCGTGTACTGGACGGTGTAGCAGCCGGATTTATGGATGAACGTTCCATTCGGACGGTGCCACACGCCGAACACCGGATTGCTATCGACCCAGAACTTGTTGTAGCTAAGCCTGTAACTCGGCTTGCTACCGGGCCAATTGGTCACGTTGATGAATATTAGGGAAGCTAGCTCAGCCACTAGGGCGAAAATTAGAAAATTGACCGCTATGATTCGTGACACGGACAGTGCGCGCGAGAAAACAGATCTCCGCTGCCCGGCTGCCGCGACCGCAGGTTCCGTCATGCAGGCTCCGCCGATGGTGACAAACTCATAAAAAGTTTTTCTCTTCTTCAATCAGAATGCGAATAATCACGGGAGCTTGGGACATTCAAAGCGACGCCGATGAGTGTTAGATATAGAGCGATAGATTGTCAAGATGGCTCGAGCATCTCAGACTTCCGCTATTTTGCGATTCTTAGTCGGCGCGCGGATAGGCTTGTTTGCGACGGCGTCGCGCCCCCCGAAGTGGTCCGCTCCGGGCCGTCCGTCGGAGTCTGCATCCCCAACTGCGACGCTGGTCAGCTGGGTTCCGACCGCCAGCCTCCGATGAGACCAATGGCACTCCGATTGAGCTCAGTGGTCTTATCAGCTCGAAGATTAAGGCAACCTTAAATCCACATCAAAGACGCCGGGCAAATTTATGGGCAGGCGAAAGTCTCCCCACCACAAGACCCTCGACGCGATCCGCATTTATGTGCTTAACAGAACACACGGAATTGTCGAAGTGCAGAGTCTTGGTGCAGCGGTAATACGTCGCCCGAGAAAGACCCTGGGATTTCAGACGCCCGCGAGTAAACTGCAAGCAAGTGTTGCGTCGACCGTCTGAACCGGCAGCGTTAATCAGGACTTACGTCACATCAACATCTGTTCTGCTTGAAATCCATTTAAGGATTTCGCGCCCTTAGTAGAGAGCGGTCACGCCAATGCTAAACACCGGACCAGTGAGCTGTCCCACATAGAACCCGAACGTACTACTGACGGGTGATTGCCACACATAAATCAACTGAGTGTTCAGCCTGATGTTTCGTGTGTTCCAGGGGTAATAATTATTGCCAAAGATAAATTCTTTGGGGTGTCCATAGTTGCTGAAGACATACGAAGTAGCTCCGTAGAGTTCGATTCTTTTCGGCACAATCATGCTTGCCGCCTGAACGTAGAAGCCAGTGTCTCGAACGGCCCCTACCGGCAATGTCCCGTCCGCAAAGAAGTTGTCAAGGATTCTATAGTAGCCCTCTCCCTGGAGCCAAAAACCGTGATACTTCATTCCGGCGGAGGCCGAAACCAGTTGATAATGTGCTTTCTCTATTGTCACGCCGTTCACCAGAGCGCCCGTATCGAATAGGTTGAGGCTATCGGCAAGACGAAGGGTAGTGTTGCCTGCCGGAGTGCCGATCGGGGCCTGGCGCTCCTCGGGGCTGTAGGTATAAGCCAAATTGAACCGAGTCGCAAGACTCTCGTGCCATTCGTAATCTCCAAACGCCCCACGGGGGCCAAACTCGCCCGTTGTTGGCAGCCATGTCAAGGCGCCGCCAAAGGAAAGCTTCCGATCAAGCTTAACCGCCGCCACGTCCAAGTTGCTGTTGTTATTTCCGAACATCCACCTGTACTGAAGCTTTGGAGTGATCTGTCCTTGGGCAAACAGACCTTGCGAGAAGTAAGGCCGGAAAAATTCGTCTGCCATGACGCGATCATAGGATTCCCAATACGGGTGAGAGCCCTGCATAGACATTGTGCCAGGATAAGCGTTCCAGCCCATTCCAAGGGTCATGTAGCTACCGAACGTGTAATACAGGGCGCCGCCTACGGCCACCTGATTCGTGTCCTGCACGGTCCAAAGGAACGTAGAATATTGGAACTTGGGATGGAATAGCCATCCTGATGAAAACAACATGACCCGATGGAACTGGAAGTCCTGGCGAGGCGACACTGCGATCGGGCGTCCCAAGTGGTCTACGGCCGTCTGCACTCCGGGCAATTGGTCCAGAAACCGTGCAGCCATATAACCGCTGAGACTCAGCTCCCCGTACTCGCCGCGGGCAACGGTAAATCCGCGGCCCGGATTGAATTCTCCGAAAATAGCAGGATTTCCATCGGAGGCTTGAGGGAAAGCGGTCTGGTCACCGGCACTGTTCTGATTAGGACTAGACGATTGCGCAGTCTGTTCGTCCTTTACGCTCACAGGAGGTTGCTCGCCAACATTTGCAGGCTGAGCCACATCACCGCGCAGAACGTTGATCTGTTCCATCAATTGCTGGTTCTGCTTTTCCAGTTGTTGGTTCTGCTCTACTATCTGGTGATTCTGTTTCTCCAGTCGCTGATTCTGTTCGATCAGCTGATCAACAGCCTGGGCTACGTTCGAAGTATTTTTCTGGTCAGAGGCAGGGCTAGGTTCCTGGGCGATGGCAGTGGCAACATTTGTCAGTGCAATTGTCAGTGCAATAGCCACCGCGAAGATAAAACGAGTCCGCAGGCGGATCATATCAAGGCCTTCCGAACGCGTGAGACAGTCCACGCTGTTATTTTCGCGGTGGTTGTTTCTGGTTTCACTTTGGTACGGGCTTCCCCAGGCACTACCAGCTTGCTTCGGACCGCGGCGACTTCGCCTGCTAGCTTCTGATTCTTTTGTTGCAGCCGCTGGTTTTTGTCGGTCAGGTGATCGAGAGGCTGGATATGGTTCACGGGGATGGAGTGCAACGTCTTGTTTCGGAGGGAGGCAACTTGGCCTACGAGGTGCCGATTTCTTTCCAGCAACTGCTGATTTCTCTTCAGCAGCTGATCGATAGTCTGTGCCAGGTTTGCGGTGTCCTTCGGGTCCGACCTGCGTCTGCGAAATCGAGCAATGGCAATGAGAGAGGCGCTAGCTGTAGACGTCAAACCGACGGCATAATTCGCAATCGACATAGAAATCTATCCCCAACTCAGCTCACACAACTATTCAAAGGTAATGCTCGTCACTTTGCCACTAGGGAAATCCCTAGTCTCTTCGTTTGAAGGACATCTTTACGGCAGCCGGGATCTGAATTTCCTGGGCGACATTGAATTGCATGTGCGGTTTCTGTTGGCGCTCCCGATACTCATCGGCTCCGAATTGGTGCTACATGACCGGCTCAGGTCCGTGCTGGGGAAGTTTGTGGGGCGGGGAATTGTAATTCCGGAAGACGAGCCGAAATTCCGCGCGGCGCTAGAATCCGTCATTCGTGCACGGAATTCGGTGTGGTTGGAGATTGCCCTTCTGCTTTTTGTCTACACCGTGGGTCACTGGGTCTGGGAGCACGAGGCAGTTCTGCGAACGGTTACGTGTATGCCGTCCCCGATGGAACGGGTCTGCATCTCACACTGGCGGGCTACTTGTACAGCTTTGCGAGCATTCCCATCTTCCAATTCATTCTTCGCCGCTGGTATTTGCGTTTTGCGATCTGGGCCGTCTTTTTGTCGCGCGTGTCCAGCGCACTCGTAGTCGGCGATGATCAATTGGCCAAGATGCCGGGGCTAATGCTCTCAGCGGTTCGATTGCGACTGAGGTGTAGCGTTCGCATCGATTAGCCCGAGAGCCCAGCGGACACCGTTCAGGATCTGCTCCTGCACCTTCAGAGCGACAGGGGCTCGATTGAAGCGAACTTTATATTCCTGGTCCCCTACCGTTGGGTTCGGCAATAGAACGTCGTCGCGGTGGCCCAACGACGTGTAATAGACGCGGCCCTTGCCGTACATCTTGATCCACGAAACCGGATACGTTCCAGGTTGCTTTGTGTAAGGCTGCATGGGCATCGCTAGTAACAGGTGCACCTGCGTCGGATCGTAGTTTCTGAAGAGATAGAATTCCTCATTCATTGCGATGGATTGCCCCCAACCGGCGTTGATTGGGCTTTTGGGGTCCATGTTAGCCACTTCGACCTTCGGGTGAAAGTTGCCGTGCCCGGCGAACTCCGCGCCAAGCATCTTTATGTATTCCGGAGTGTTATGAAGGGTATCCGTAGCAGAGTGCAATCCGATGAAGCCGTGGCCGTCCGCAATCCACTGGAAGAAAGCGTTTTTGTCCGGAATGGGCAACTCACCTGTGGTACTGCAAAACGCGACGGCGTCGTAGTCTTTCAAGTTCTCCGGACTTAAATATTGCTGCAAAACTTTAGCAACCGCATCGTGAATAGGATCGGGAGCGTTTGGGCCGCCGCGTCCACCCCGTCCGCCAATTGGAGACGCAAAAGTAGGGCCTCCCTTTAGAACCGCCACGGGCGATATCAGCGCCGCCTGATCCGAGGTTAGCCTGTTCGGTGACGCCTGAAGTTTTGAAAAGGCAGCAGCAGCGGCAACCGAATAGGCAAACTGGGCGGCCTCAAGCGCCTCGGCATTCGCTTTGAGTGCAGACTGAGATTCACCCTCAGTGTAGACTGCGCTGTTAAAAGCAGCACGGGCCGCAGCAACGGCTTGACTTTGTGCTGCAAGAGACTCGTTCATCGTAGCTATCGCCGATCGCTGGGCGTCGGTAAGAGGTCGTGGTGCAGTTCCTTGGGGACCGCGTCCGCCTCCCGCTCCGGGGCTTCCCGCCCACGCAATAGTTGACTGCGCCAGCGCTTGCACTTGATCGGCGCTCAGCTGCGCTGAAGACGCCTGGATCTTCTGAAACTCCTGCGAACGGGCCTCGCCAAAAGCGAGCTCGGCGGCTATCTCCGCGTCCACGCTTGATTTAATAGCTGTCGCGTCCGAATTACCTGAGCGAATTGCACTATTCAGCGCCGAAGTCGCGGAATTTACGGCGTACCTAAGAGGAGCGATCGAGCTATCCATTTCTGTCAGAAGCTTCTGCTGCTCCGGCGTTGCTCCAGGCCCGCCAAACTCGCCTCCGATCGGCGGTAAATCGTTGGGCCTTGCCTGGCTCACTGGAATACGAGCGTTACGCTCATCGACGGCTGCTTGGTACGCGGCCGCCGGAAAATCGGGACTGTCGCTGGTTGAGACGATGGTGAATTCGCCCGTATCCTTAGCCATTTGGCGAAGAATCTGTTCTTCGATCGGGACCGCCGCGTGCCGAAAACCAATCGTCGTGGTTACGAGCAACAAACGCTTTGGCCTAGCTGCCTTTGCAGAAAACAGAGGTCGATAAGCCACAAAAGTAAGAATCAGACTCAGGTCTATTACCAGGCTGATTTTCTTCATATGTTCACTCTTATCGTTCTCCGACACCTTTTGGCGCGCCCGCCTTACAGGAGACTATTGAAGGTAGAAGGCATAGAGGCTGCCCTCGGCGGATACCAAAACATATTGATGGCCGTCCAGCATGAACGTTTCCGGGCCGTTAGTTACCTTGCCGCCGAGGTCGGCGTGCCACAGAATCTTGCCCGTCGAGGCGTCGTAGGCGATGAAGTCTCTCGACGGATTCCCGGTGAAAAGAAGGCCGCCCGCAGTGCTAAGCATGCCCGGGTAAGTGCTACTCCAAAATCCGTTCTCCTGGTACTTGTGCTCCCATTTGACCGCGCCAGTCCTATAGTCCAGGGCGCGCAGCGAAGAATCAAAGAGGCCCGTGTGATATTCCCCTCCACGGCCATACCCGCTTGGGTCGCTCGAATCGGTAGTCAGGTAGAAGACGCTAAAAGCGTACGTTGCGTTGACGTACAACAGACCAGTCGAGGGATCGAGCGAGGGAGCCGGATAGTTGGCTGCTCCATCGGAATCCGGCGACACCAAGGTACCGCCCGGCGAAGGTTCCTTATCCTTATTCGGAACCAATTGGCCCCTCGCATCCAGACCTTCGCTGTAGGCATTTGCCGTTTCCACGAACCGCTTAACCAGGACGCTTTTGCCGTTGGTGCGATCGAGCAAAAAGAAATATCCGTTTCGATTGACCTGAGCCAGCAGTTTGCGCGGCTGTCCATCGATCTTGCCGTCCACGAGGATAGGCACCTCAGTCGAATCCCAGTCGTGGGTATCGTGAGGTGAAAACTGATAGTGCCAGGTCATCTTCCCGGTATCCGGATTCAACGCCACCACCGAACATGTATATAGGTTGTCACCTTCACGCGCCCGTCCGTTGTACGTTGGCGTCGGATTCCCCGTCGTAACGTAAATCAAATTCAGTTCGGGATCGTAGGTGACAGGCTGCCAGGGAGCTCCCGCGCCATTACTCGCGGCCTGAGGATTCGGCCAAGTGTCGCTGCCCGGGTCGCCCGCCTGCTGCGGTGTGGTGTACCAGCGCCACTGGAGATCTCCTGTTTTCGGATCGCGCGATTCGAGCCAGGTCGGGTTGTTCGCGGAATCACCACCCACACCGATGAGCACGTGATTCCGGATGATCACGGGCGCAGAAGTAGAAAAGTTAACCGACTTTTCATCGGTAAGGAGTTTGCGCCACCGTTCATGACCCGTGGCGGCATCTAAGGACACGATATTGTTGTCGCCGGTTTCAAAATACAGCCAGCCGCCATACATACCCACACCGCGGTTACCAATGACGGTACGGCCTTGCCATAAGTAATGCCAGAGTTCCTGCCCGGTTCTCGCGTCAATCGCGTAGGCATTGTTGGTCGTGGTCAAATAAAGGACTCCATTAACCATCAACGGTATGGACTTGATTTCCGGACCGGAGATACCGCCGCGGCCATCCGCAGATGACGCAGCAACTGCCCCGCCTAAGATCGCGCCCCTCGATGAAGTACTAGGTCGATAGATCCACGCCAGAGATAGCCCTCTTACGTTGGCAGCAGTGATCTGCTTCAACGTGCTGAAGTGCTGTCCAGAATAGTCGCCATGATACGTGGGCCATGAATCAGTCGCGGGCTTTGTCAGTAAAGAAGGATCGAGCGGTCCCTGAGCTGAAGTGCGGAGAGGAATCGTCGCAAAAAACAGCCAAACGAGAAGCGTCCGGATTGTCATTTCAGTGTCACGAGGTAGGCCGTAAGATCGTGCATATCTTTGTCAGTAAGTCTTTTCATCAGATCGAGATGTCCCTGCAGGGGATCTTTGATTTCGACTTTTGGAACGTCCCCGTCGCGAGCAAAGGTGTGAGGGATTCCGTCAGAATCACGCAAGATCACATAGAAGTCGGAGATGTATATCAGATCTCCTGAGAGAGCCTTGCCGGAGGCCGGGGTTACCTTCACCGTGCGAGGCAGGTCGGGAGGCCCCGCCTGTTGCCCGGGAAATATCAGACCAGGATATCCTCCGCTTCCGCGAGGAAGCACTATCCGGCCTTCCAGCATTAACGAAGTGTATTTGCCACCGATACCCTTGAGGTCTCCCGTCACCGAATGACACGTGTTGCATTTACCCGGCCCGCTGAAATAGGCTTCGCCGGCTTTTGCGTCGCCTACGATTGCGACTTCGCCCTTGCGACCGCCACGGACAGCCGTTTGCGATCGGACGTAGGTCGCAATATCCGATACTTGCTCTTCGGTTAAATCGGCGAAGGGTGGCATCTTCGGAGGTTTGCCTACTTTTAAGAATGCACTCAATTGCTGGCTCGGCGCGTCGCCAGCGAGAACCGAAGAACCCGTCAAGTCCGGACCGCCTTCCGCACCGCCCCGGGCGTCAGCACCATGACAAAAACCGCAATTCTGGGTGAACGTCTGCCGCCCGCGATCTAAAGTCGCCCGATCGATCGGACCTCCTTGGCCCGAGGCCCGCGTGGATAGGCCTATGGCGGCAAGCGCCACGAGAGCAACACCGCAGACTCGTCGATGTTTCTTCGTGCCCAATGTGAGTTGCACCGGCCAGAAGCTTTCTCGTGGCGTCTCTTTCTTCTTCATCGTCGCGAACATCCTTATAGCTTTTGGGTAAGGAAGGTGTCAAATATCGTACCGCGCGATATGTGATCGGACGGCAAGTACGATTCCTTGCGTTCCGGTTAACGCTGGCTGGTCGGTCGGAATCTCTCCCAGCGCCATCCGAGCGTCTGGGCGTTGCTGGGCACGCTCACCCCTTCGGTAAGCCCTTGATTAACGCCCTTACCGGACAAGAATCCCTAGCTGAGTGGGATTGACAGTGGGTCCGCTACTGCATTTGTGGCTAAAATGATTTGCTCGGGCGCGTTGAATTCCGAGTCCACTACAACTAGAGTAGACAGCAACTTTGTGCGCCGGAATCAACTTGACGAGCCGACCACTCCTGAACCGTGTACAATCCATCCCGCTTTCCCGCAGAAGAAGACTTGGGCCCAGTGCCTTTGAGAACCTTGTCCCTTGGGTAAAATTCATTCCGAGAGCCGGTGCGATGACGTTTCCTCGAACCGAAAGGCCAGTTCGATCCGCTAAAGCGGGACTGCGTAGGTTGATCGAGGGAAACGGTCGATTCATGCGAGGCGAGGCCCGTTTCCCCACCGTATCCAAAGAAGTGCTTGCTAAGTTGGCAAGAAGACAGCAACCGTATGCAACCATCCTAGGTTGCAGTGACTCCCGAGTCCCACCGGAATTGATTTTTGATGCTGGTTATGGAGAGTTATTTATCGTACGCATCGCTGGGAACGTGATTTCGCCCGAGGTGATGGGCAGTCTGCAATATGCGGGCGCGCTTCTCCACACGCCCCTTTTCGTTGTACTCGGTCACGAGGGATGTGGTGCAGTGCGGGCCGCGCTGGAGTTCAAACATCATGGCGTCAAGCAGCGTTCTCGCATTCAAACTCTAGTAGACAAAATCGTGCTCGGCCTGCCCGCCTCCGATCCGCAATTGCCGAGGGATGAACTCCTGGTGCGAGCCGTTGAGGCGAACGTGCGTTGGTCCATGCGCCAACTGCGGGAGACCTCCGAGGGCAGGGATGCAGTGAAAGCGGGCGCCCAACTGGTCGGCGCAATCTTCGAGATCGCCTCGGGACGCGTCCGCTTCTTGTCCTGACGTTCCTAAGCAAATCGGCGCGAGAAATTCAGGGACGCAAAGTATCTGAGGTGTTCTCAGTACCTGGTTAACGCCTTTTTCTTTCCCGCCTTAGCTGGCAGCCTTTACCGGGCGAGTGGGGAACCAGCCCGAAAGCTTTGGTTCGCGGGATAAGCGGTTCTTTGCTTCCGGAAGTAAATGGGGAACTCAAATCCAAAGCTTCGCAAATCGTACACGTCGGGGGGAGCCGCTCTTTTCACGCCGCATAGTAGGTAGAGGCCGATCGTCGGCGCAGGCGATGACAGAAGAGCCCGGGCCACTTCTACACCGGTTCGGTCAGCGATCGCCGAGGCTAATGAGAATTCCGGCGCTAAGCCTGACGTTGTTTTGCCGGTTGCTGCTGGCCAGCCCATTCGGGAATTGCGAGTACATGTATTCCGCTTGGATGATGCGAATTCCGAAGGTGTGACTTAGTTTCCAGTCTACGCCGCCTCCCGCAGTGAACAACAGATTCGTGTTCGCACCTATGGGAGCCTCGCCCCCTTCGAGCGAGGCGGTATAGAGCGAGCCGCTCGCGTGGCCCGCGCCGACGAGAGCCTGCGCGAATGGAACCAAATGCATGCGCCCGTGTCCGCGAAAGCTGACGCGCGGACCGAACTGGTAGCTCAACAACGTGAGGTTGTGGCCCGTTCTCGCTACATCGCCTTGTTCGTAGAAGCCGACATCTCCGACCAGACCGAGCCACCTGTTGATGTTATAAGCGAAGGAACCGCTCCCCCCGTTCAAACTAATCGACGTATCCGTGATGACTGTATTGGCGTGCACAAAGGTGTAGCCGCCAAAAATGTCCACCATGGGCGTGCTCTCTTTCGCTCCGATCACTTGCGCCGAGGCGGTCTGTGCAGCAATCAGAGCGGCGAAAATCGCCAACGAGAGCATGAAGAAGTGCAAAATTCGTCGCATCGTTTCTCTCTCCATTTCCCGGTTTGTCCGGGAGCTTTCCGATCTATTGCACGATCAAGGTCACGGTCGTCGAATGCGAATCCGTTCCGGAACCACCGCTGACGGTAATCAGGTAGGTGCCTGCGGGCGTACCGGGGGCCACCGGGAACCCTCCCGCGCATCCGACTAGATTGGCGGTGGTGACGATCAAGAAAAGCAGCGCGACCGCGGGAGCCAACCGTCGGGCTGACTTTCGTCCGAAACCAACGAAACACAGGGTTGACAGTGCCATCGCCAAACCCAGGTAACCGAACCACATCAGAGGCGATGCCGGAAAGATTGAGCCAGACGGACCAAAAAGCTGCCCCATATTGTGCGTCCCTGGCCGAGGCGTGGTGGTGAGCGTCATGGTCGTCGAAGCACCGGGCAGTACGGACGGTGGAGCAAAGATCGCCGTAACTCCCGGTGGCAATGCGGTGGTCGTGATGGTTACCGGGTTGGGGTAGGTGCCGCCGACGGACGCGGTCGCGATCGTGAACACGGCAGCCTGCCCGGCCGGCACGGTTTGCGGACCGGTCGGGCTGGAAACGGAGAAGTCAACGACGTTAAAGACCAGTGCGGAGGATGTGCTGGTAAGGAAATTCACGCCCGTGGCGAAAACCGCCGTGATCGAGTGCGGCCCTTCCGCGAGAGTAGAAGTCGAGAAGACTGCTACACCGGCGCCATTCACCACGCCAGTGCCCAGCGTCGTGACTCCATCAAGAAACGAAACGGTTCCGACGGGAATGCCGCCGACAGAGGTAACAGTCGCCGTGAAAACGGCCGCGGTCCCCTTGGCGGAGGGAGTCGCGGTGGAAGTCAAAACAGTTACAGTCGTTATTTGGGTAACGCTCAGCACGCCGTTCACGAACGCGAAGGAGTAATTTGCTGCTGTGAGAGTGCCAACGGCCGCCGCGATCGGATAGCTGCCCACAGGAGAGGTCGTGATCGCCGTGGTGGTCAGGCTCGGCGCTCCCGTGGTTGCGCTGCCTTGGGTGTCGCCGTTTAGGAATCCCGTAATCGTGTACGTGAAGGCCGGGTTCGCTGCACCGAACGCTCTGCTCAGACTATTTGCCGTTACCGTCAGGACGCCCTGGGTCACGGTCAGCGCGCCATTGACGAACGTGAACGTATAGTTCGTCGCCGCCAGCGTACCGTCCACTGTGGTGATCGGATAGCTGCCCACGGGAGAAGTCATGACCGCTGTGGTGGTCAGAATCGGCGCACCGGTTGTTGCGCTCGCCTGCGTGTCGCCGTTCACGAAGCCGGTAATCGCGTAGGTCAAAGCCGGATTGGCTGTGTCATACGCCTTGCTGAGATTGCTTCCGGTTACCGTGAGCACCGCCTGCGTCACAGTCAACGCGCCATTCGCGAATGTGAATGTGTAATTCGTTGATGCCAGCGTGCCCGCGGCCACTGTGATCGGATAGCTGCCCAGTGGTGAACTGGCTACCGCCGTCGTCGTCAGACTCGGGACTCCTGTCGTCGCGGTCGCCTGTGTGTCTCCGTTCAGGAATCCCGCCATCGTGTAGGTCAGCGCCGGATTCGCCGCGCCATAGGTCTTGCTGAGGTTGTTCCCGGTTACCGTCAACATCGCCTGGGTCACGGTCAACGCGCCATTCACAAACGTAAATGTGTAGTTCGTTGACGTAAGCGTCCCCACGGCCGCGGTGATCGGATAGCTGCCCACCGCGGAGGCTGCCGTCGCTGTCGTTGTCAGACTTGGCGCTCCGGTCGTGGCAGTCGCCTGCGTGTCGCCGTTCACGAAGCCTGCCATCGTGTAGGTCAGCGGTGGAACGGCCGCGCCATATGCCTTCGTAAGCGCATTGGCAGTCACCGTCAGCGCGGCCTGGTTCACCGTCAACGTCGAGTTCACGAATGTGAATGTGTAGTTCGCTGATGTCAGCGTCCCAAGCGCGGCGGTGATCGGATAGCTCCCGGGTATCGAGCTCGCGAGCGCCGTCGTCGTCAGGGTCGGCGCACCGGCGGTCGCGGTTGCCTGCGTATCGCCGTTCACGAAGCCCGCCATCGTGTAGGTCAACGCCGGATTTGCCGCGCCGTACGCCTTCGTAAGCGCGTTGGCCGTCACCGTCAGCGCGGCCTGGTTCACCGTCAGCGTCGAGTTCACAAACGTGAATGTGTAGTTCATCGACATTAGTGTCCCGGCCGCCGCTGTGATGGGATAGCTACCGGGTACCGAGGTCGCGAGGGCCGTCGTCATCAGGCTTGGCGCTCCGGTCGTGGCGGTCGCCTGCGTATCGCCGTTCACGAATCCTGCCATGGCGTACGTCAGCGGTGGGTTGGCTGCGCCGTATGCCTTCGTAAGGGCATTCGCGGTGACTGTCAGCGCAGCCTGGTTCACCGTGAGCGTTGAATTCACGAACGTGAATGTGTAGTTCGCCGACGTCAGCGTGCCTACTGTCGCTGTGATCGGATAGCTACCCACAAGAGAAGCTGCGGTCGCTGTCGTGGCCAGACTTGGCGCCCCGGTGGTTGCAGTCGCCTGCGTGTCGCCGTTCACGAAGCCCGCCATCGTGTAGGTCAGCGCTGGATTCGCCGCGCCGTAGGCCTTCGTAAGCGCATTCGCGGTGACTGTCAGTACGGCCTGGTTCACCGTTAACGTCGAATTCACGAATGTGAATGTGTAGTTCGCCGACGTCAGCGTGCCCACCGTCGCCGTGATGGGGTAGCTTCCGGGGATCGAGGTCGCGAGCGCGGTGGTGGTCAAAACTGGCGCTCCGGCGGTCGCCGTCGCTTGCGTATCGCCATTTACGAATCCCGCCATCGTGTACGTCAGCGCTGGATTCGCTGCGCCGTAGGCCTTCGTAAGGGCATTCGCAGTCACCGACAAGACGGCTTGGTTGACGGTCAACGTCGAGTTCACGAACGTGAACGTGTAGTTCGCCGATGTCAGCGTGCCCAATGTAGCGGTGATCGGATAACTCCCAGGTACCGAGGTCGCGAGCGCCGTCGTGGTCAAAACTGGCGCCCCGGCGGTCGCCGTCGCCTGCGTATCGCCGTTTACGAAGCCGGCCATCGTGTAGGTCAGCGCTGGATTCGCCGCGCCGTAGGCCTTTGTAAGGGCATTCGCAGTCACCGTCAGCACAGCCTGGTTTACCGTTAGCGTCGAGTTCACGAACGTGAATGTGTAGTTCGCCGATGTCAGCGTGCCCAATGTAGCTGTGATCGGATAGCTCCCGGGTACCGAGCTCGCGAGCGCCGTGGTGGTCAGACTTGGCGCTCCGGTCGTGGCGGTCGCCTGCGTATCGCCGTTCACGAAGCCCGCCATTGTGTAAGTCAGCGCCGGATTCGCCGCGCCGTATGCCTTTGTCAGGGCATTCGCGGTAACGGTCAGCGCACCCTGGTTTATGGTCAAAGTCGAATTCACGAATGTGAATGTGTAGTTCGCCGATGTCAGCGTGCCCGCTGTCACGGTGATCGGATAACTCCCGGGTACCGAGCTTGCGAGCGCCGTCGTGGTCAGAGTAGGCGCTCCGGTCGTGGCGGTCGCCTGCGTGTCGCCGTTCACGAATCCGGCCATCGTGTAGGTCAAAGCAGGATTCGCAGCACCGTAGGCCTTCGTCAGGGCATTCGCGGTGACTGTCAGAACGGCTTGGTTCACCGTCAACGTCGAGTTCGTAAATGTGAATGTGTAGTTCGTCGATGTCAGCGTCCCCAACGTGACGGTGATCGGATAACCGCCCACGACAGAAGCTGCTGTCGCAGTCGTTGTCAGGGTGGGCGCGCCCCCTGTAGCAGTCGCCTGTGTATCGCCGTTTACGAATCCCGCCATTGTGTAGGTCAAAGGCGGATTCGCCGCGCCGTACGTTTTGCTAAGCGCATTCGCGGTAACCGTTAGCACGCCCTGGTTTATCGTCAGCGTCGAGTTCACGAACGTGAATGTGTAGTTCGCCGAGGTCAGCGTGCCCGCTGACGCGGTGATCGGATAGGCCCCCGGTACCGAGCTCGCGAGCGCCGTCGTGGTCAAAACCGGCGCTCCGGCGGTGGCAGTCGCCTGCGTGTCGCCGTTTACGAAACCGGTCATCGTGTAGGTCAGCGCCGGATTTGCCGCGCCATATGCCTTAGTGAGGGGATTCGCAGTGACCGTCAATACCGCTTGGTTCACCGTCAGCGTCGAGTTCACGAATGTGAATGTATAGTTCGTCGATGTCAGCGTGCCGACTGTCACCGTGATTGGATAGCTCGCTGGTACCGAGCTCATGAGCGCCGTCGTGGTCAAAACTGGCGCTCCGGCGGTGGCTGTGGCCTGCGTGTCGCCGTTCACGAAGCCGGTCATCGTATAAGTCAGCGCCGGATTCGCTGCGCCATAGGTCTTGGTGAGGGCGTTCGCCGTTACCGTCAGTACGCCTTGCGTTACGGTCAGCGTCGAATTCACGAATGTGAATGTGTAATTCGCCGCCGTAAGACTTCCCATCGCCGCGATAATCGGATAGCCGCCCGCCGGCGATGCTGCCGTCGCCGTGGTCGTCAGACTTGGCGCTCCGGTCGTGGCTGTTCCTTGGTTTTCGCCGTTCACGAATCCAGTCATCGCGTAAGTAAACGCCGGATTCGCCGCGCCGTAAGCCCTGCTGAATGGATTGGCCGTGACCGTCAGTACAGCCGGTGTCACCACGAAGCTCACTGCGGACGAAGTACTGGCGGCGTAGTTGGTGTCTCCGGGATAAACCGCGGTAAGACTATCCGTGCCGGCTGGCAGAGCAGTCAGTGTGAGCGTGGCAACGCCCAGCGCGGACAGCGTTCCTGTGCCAATTGTGGATGCGCCGTTTTTGAAGGTCACCGTTTCGCCGACGGTCGTCAGGTTGCCGTCCGTTGAGGGTGTCAGCGTCGCCGTCAGTGTTACCGACTGGCCATATGTGCTGGATGCCGGATTGGCAGTCAGCGTCAGGGCCGTGGTTGCGGGCGCGGACGTGAGTGAAATCGTAGAGGAAGTGCTGGCAGCAAAATTTGCATCGCCGGCATAACTCGCGTCGATCAAGTGCTGGGAGCCGGAGCCTGGAATCGATACGGCTGTGGCCACAGCGGTCGCCGTCTGCGTATCGCTGTTCATCAGCACCAGCACATCATTCATCGAGCCGTCGGCCACGGCTATGTCCGGAAGGCCGTCGCCATTGAAATCCGCCGCCGCTACCATTCGGCCGTTGGTGCCCCCTGCAAAATTGATGGGGGCCGTCGGGAAAGTGCCATCACCTGCCCCGAGATATAGCTGTACGGCTGCGTCGTTATTTATGACTACCAGGTCGGGAAAACCATCTCCGTTGAAGTCTGCAATCGTTACGCTGGTCGGAGTCGTAGCGGTCGCATAAGGGACCACTCCCTTAAAGGTGCCGTCCCCGTTCCCGATCAGCACGCTCACCGTGGAGTCGGTCTGATTCGTTGCCACAATGTCGGGTACGCCGTCGTTATTCAGGTCCGCTACGGCAAGGCTGTTCGTGTTGTTCCCTGCGGGGTATGTGACTTGCGTCGCGAAAGTGCCGTCCCCGACGTTTCCGGCGACGTTGCCCAAAGAGATGCCAATTTCATTTCCGAGCGCGTTGTCTACCGCCAGGTCCAGAACACCGTCACCGTTTAAGTCCGCTGCGACTACCATGATCGGATTGCCAGCCGAACTTGAAAATGGGACTTGGGCCTGGAACGTACCGTCCCCGTTGCCCAGCAGGATGCTCACCGTGCTACCGGTGAAATTCGCCACTGCCAGATCGGGGAAGCCGTCCCCGTTGAAGTCCCCGGCGGTGATACCAATGGGAGTGCTTCCCACCGTGAGCGTAGCTTCGAACGTAAATGTGCCGTCGCCGTTACCCAGCAGAATGGTTACCGTGCCATCCGTGGAGTTCGTCACAGCCAGGTCGGGCTTGCCGTCGTGGTTGAAGTCTGCGATGGCTACCATCCGCGGGCCGTTCCCTGTGGCGTAGGTTTGCATCGCCTGGAACGTGCCGTCGCCATTTCCCAGCATCACGCCTACGTTGTTGCTGGTGTTGTTCACCGCAACGATGTCCGGCTTCCCATCGCCGTTCAGATCCGCCACAAAAACGCCTTGCACGCTGAGTCCGATCGAAGGATGGGAAACCGACGCCAGAAATCCCTGTGCCAGGATTGCGGCGCCCAAAGTCGCGGAGGCCGGCACGTAGTTGGCATTCGTCGTATCTACAAACGACACGCTGCCCGTCGGAGAGAGAGACGAGCTGCCCATGCCTACGACCGTACCCGTCAGCGTGTAGTTGCCCGGTGTGCCTACGGATGAAATCGCGGTCGTCGTCGGATACAGCCCAGTCACGATCAACGTCTGCGGCGCAGACGCACTCGATGGGTTCAACGTGGTCGCGCTGAATACTGCTTTGTAGGAGTGGGTTCCGATTGCCGGAATCACGGTGATGGTGGCGGACATCCCCGCCTGCGTGATTTCCGCCGTCCCGATCAGCCCGGTGCCGCCACAGAACGCGGCTGTGCTATCACAAAATGTGATGTGGCCCACGGTGAGCGGTTCGTCCCCGTCCGTCACCACGGCTGTAAGTGTTACAGGAGTTCCAGCGGGTACGGAAGGAGCCGAAAGTGTCAGAGTTGTAATCGTCCCAGGGATGGCCTGTGCGACCGGCGCAGCCGCCGTCGCCGCTGTCATCATCATGATTGTTGCGGCTAGGACGCTCCAAACCTGGCGCTTGCGATTTCCTGAAAAAGGCACAACTTGCATCGACGGGACTCCCCCCGCGAGGAAATTTGCCGTAATGGCAAATGCCGCGCACGCGCACCTGACGTTGGAAGGGGGAAAACAGACCAGAGAACCGTGCAGCTTACCGAGAGGACTTCAAGAATACTTCCCTAGTTCGCCTGAGAAGTGATTCCGTGCTCAGCGAGACTAACAGGGCGGGCAAAATGCCGACCATCTTTTACACGCGAATCGTTCCTATGAGTACACAAACCCCCTTTGAAATCTGTCACACCGATGCGGCCACGGAGACCCACCGCGCTTTCCGCGCATCGGTAACAATGTCGGCTCCGTCAATCGTTTTGTCAGCGTACTTCTCCGTTTACTTGAAAGAGCATTTTCCTTCGTCGTGTTCTTTGGTCCTGTCGATGATCATGGCCCGCCCGTAAGCATAGCCTGGATGGCCCGAAGTCTCGATTGGCAATATCGCCTGGCGAATTCCGCACCTACTGTCCTCCGCGGAGATTGCTACGTGTTTCGCGGTATTGTCCCGACATCCGACCTTGGTTATCGTCAGACTCTGAATTTTTGATGGGAATATCTGGCGGTGAAAAGGAGCAGCGAATGAGCTCATCCACGACCCGAAGTAAGAAGGAACAGCCTTTCCTGGTGCACGTCGCCGAATCGATCGGATCGACGCTCGGAACGATGGTGGCGAAGGCCAAGGTAGCGCGGAAGGCAGCGAACCGGAGCGACGTTGTGCGCGCGGCAAAGCGCGAAGGCCAACAAATCGTGCGCAAAAGCACAAAGGCTGTGCGGAAAGGCGCGAGAGTTGCACGCAAAAGCACAAAAGCCGCGCGCCAAACCACCCGTGCGGCGGTGGCAGGGTTTAGGAAGCACAAGAGTCCGAAGGCCACTCGCCACCGTGGACGAGTATCGCGCAAGCGCGCCTGAAAACCATCGACTGCCCGGGCTATGCGATGAACATCTCTTTAGAAGAAGCTTTTTCCCTACTCGGAAGATGGAGAGACGGGAACGTTTCCTTGCGTGTTCGTCTCTCGAATCGACGCAGTCCCGTGGACGCGCAGGTTCGAGGGATTGCCGGGACCGTCATTAGCCTTGTTTCCGGGGCAGAGGAGCTGCGGGTCGACCTCCAGGGCGCCGAATTTAATGGCGACGCGCGAGCAGAAAACTCCAACCATGGCCCGTATTTGATCTGTGAATTTCGCAATGGCGACCGCCATTCCTTCTATGTTCGAAGCACGTAAGTCTGGCAACACCACATTTCAAGGTCGCGGGGAATGCTGATGCGACTAGGTTTTGATATTCAGTTTAACGCTAAAGCGGAACCCGCTACGGGTCATCGCCCTACTCCTTCATCTGAAGTTTGCAGCTGGCGCAGCTTCGGTCGCGCCGCCTGTTCGCTCATCGCAATTCACGTTTGACTTCGGCGCTGCAACGGCTCAAACTCGTTGCTATGCGACTAGCGATTATTTGCCTCCTGGCATCCACTGTGTTTGCGTCCGTCAGTCAAGCCCAAGCCCCTGTTTTCGCGATTACTCCGCAAACCAGCACCGTCAATTTCTTTGTTAAGGCGTCCGTGGCTCTCACTGGCACCTTCCAAAAGTGGGACGCCACCCTGGTATTCACCTCCCCCGACATATCCACGGGTGTGTTGACCATCACGATTCAGGCTGCCAGCGTCAGTACCGGAAGCGGCATGAAGGATGGCAAGCTGAAGGACAAAGACTTCTTCGACGTGAAGGCGAATCCCACGATCACGTTTGTGTCGAAGTCGATCAAGCAGACCGGCCCCGACACTTTTGACGTGCTGGGCGACTTCACGATCCGCGGCGTAACGAAACCCGAGACACTCGTGCTGACGGTAACCGGCAAGGGAACAGGCGAAGGTGAGATCAAGGGGACTATGGCCTTCGACCGCAAAGACTACGGAATGAACAGCGGCATTCCCTTCATCAAGATCGCCGACCGTGTCGAGGTGAGTGTCGACCTCCATGCGAAGCGAGTCAGTGGACCTCCGGTGGCCTTTCAGCAATAGTCGCCGTCGCCGCGGGGTACGCCCCGCGGCCACCAAAGTTAAAACCTGTTGTCTGAAATCTCCGAGAAAAGAAAACCCCAGTCAGTCCCCTGATTTCCTGCGTCCCCTAATAAGGATTTGGTATCCATTGCCGATTCCGGCTTGAGGAGCAGTGTAGAATCTGCATCGGCTTCCGCGACACCACCATACGAACGTGGGAGAGCGACTTGACCGACCTCAATCCGCAGGCGAAACAGATGGCCGACGAGTCCATGGTGCGCAACCTCGATGCGCAGGCACGGGCCATTTGGCCGCAGGAAGTCGAATTGATTCGCCGCTATGCCCTCCCGGCCGAGGCCCGGATACTCGATGCCGGCTGTGGCACGGGGGAGATCTCGTCGCGACTGGCCGCACTTTTTCCGCGATCTTCCGTGCTGGGCGTGGACATCATCGACCACCACCTGGATTTGGCGCGATCGCGCTACGCGGACCTCGCTCCCCGGCTGTCGTTCGAGCACCAGAGCATTTTCGAGCTGAGCGCTCCGGACCGGAGCTTCGATCTCACCGTTTGCCGGCACGTCCTGCATTCGATTCCGCACGCCGACCGGGTGATCGCTGAATTGGCGCGTCTTACCCGCCGCGGAGGCTACCTGCACCTCATTCCCGAGGACTATGGGATGCTTCACTTCCAACGCGGCAAGCTCGATCCACGGGATTTCTGGCATACGGTAGCGGCAAGCTTCGGCGCAGCAACCGGAACCGATCTATTTATCGGGCGACACGCCTTCAGGATTCTGGCGGCGATGAATGTTGAGGACGTCAAAGTCGACTTCGTCGTAGTCGATACGGTGCGAGTACCGCGAGAGACGTTTGCAGCGATCATCGAAGCATGGCGCGATGGCTACGTCGACTCCATCGCTCAACTCACACCCATCACACGCGATTTGGCGGTCGCATATTTCAATCAGATGATCGACAACATTCGCGACCCACATGGGTATGCGGTGTGGATGGTTCCTGTCGTGAGTGCGCGAGTGATTTAGCCGCCTGTGATGGCGCCCGTGATTAAGTCGCGTGAATGGAGTATAAGTAGCCGAGCAGCGATCAAGGAAACGGTCATGAGCACTCGCATTTGAAGAGTCTCGGGAAATGGATGGCCACGATTGCGGCCCTCGCCGCGATCACGTACGTCGCCACGGGAGCGCGCTACGCCTCGTATTCGCCGCATCGCTCCGGTAACTACCTTTGGGGCGTGTATCACGTTCACTCGAACATGTCGGATGGCTTGCAGTCGCCGGAAGACATTGCCGCGCAGGCCCGCGCCTCCGGTATCAGCCTCGTCCTTCTCACCGACCACGGCACACCGAACCTGGAATCGTCCAGCTTTCACAAGATTATTGATGGCGTAACGATCGTCGGCGGATCGGAAGCCACTCTGCCTGACGGACACTTCACTTTTTTTGGCGCGCGCGAGACGCCGGGATTCCGTCTGTCGTCCTTTCCCCCGGAAGCGATGGACAACGCCCGTCAATGGGGCGCGTTTCCCGTGTTGGCCTATCCCGAGGATCCGCAATATGCGTGGCGCTACTGGAACACGGACCTGAAGCCCGGCGGAATCGAACTGTTGAATCTTTTTACGAGCCTGCGCGGCGTGTCCTGGGCCGGCCGATTTCGGCTGGCGATGTATTATCCCTTTTCCCGCTACTATTTTCTGAAGGACATCGTGGTTCCGCGCGAATCCATCGCCCACTGGGATGACTTCCTCGAGCGAGGCAAACTCTGGGGCTTCGTGGCATCTGATGCACACGGCGGATTTCACGTTGCGGGACTCTCAATAAAGCTCCCGTCCTACTCGGATACTTTTTCATTGGCGGGCATGGGCATTGCCAAGCGCTACGAGTCTGATCCCGAAGCAGCCATCCGCAGCGGAGACTTTTTCAACTGCATACGCGGCGCCGGCGAACCGGAGCGATTTGAGTTCTTTGCGCGTCGTGGATTCCAGGAGTTCTCCAGTGGCAGCGACGCGCCGGCGGGCTCCAGCCTGCATGTGGAAGTGCAAACCGCGAATCAAGCGGTTCGCTTGGTATTGAAGAAGGATGGCGCGGAGCTGCGCGAGATCGTCGGAGATCACCTGGATTTCGAGAATCGCCGGAGCAGGCGTCTATCGCGTAGAGGCTTTCCTGGTAGCGCACCCACTGCTGCAATCGGACGTGCCGTGGATTCTTTCGAACCCAATTTTCGTGGGGGCCGCGCCTGAGCTGCTGCCACTTCCGTCGCGAGGTTTCACCGCAGTTCGCGCGCAACTGGCAAAGCGCGCTGACTCTTATAGGAGATAGCCCGCCTCGGCAGCTGTCAGTACTTACAGTAGCCTCATCCCCGTTTGCCGTATAATCTCTGCCTGTATCGGTAGTGACCCGCACGACGATCGCTCCTGATATACGCGTTTATTGGACGCACCCATCATGGCCTTTTTCGCAAATCTGAAACTCCGCCGCAAGCTTCTGGCCGCAATGATACCGCTGGTCCTCATGGTCATCGTGGCCGGGGTGTACTCGTCGATTGAAAGCAAGATGATCGACACCTTGTACACCAATTTGATCAATCGGGAAGTACGAGCCTTGCAGGACGTCTCCGAGGCGAGAGTCCATACCAATCGATTCGGCTTGTTCCTGTATGACCTCGCCACCGAAACAGATCCCAGCCGAAGACAGGTGATCGACGCGGAGCTCGACACGATTCGCGGCAACTACGAGACGGCGATGTCGGCTGCCGAAAAGCTAGGTCCCGAGCGCGCCGACAGAATGAAGGCCGCGGCGGCGCTATTTGAAAGGGCGGCAGAGGACGCCCGCCCCGTGCGGGCCGCGGCTCTGGCCGGCGAAAATCAAAAGGCCGTGGATCTGATGCACGGGGGCGTTACCCAGGAATTGCAGGACGCGCGCCAGCCTACCATCGACATCATGGCCGAGCTGCAAACATATATCGACCAGCGATCGGACGGACTCACCAAAATCACCCATCACGCGATTGTGATCACGGGGTTGGTCATCCTCTTCGGCCTTTTGCTGTCGTGGGCTTCCGGCTTCTTCATCGTCGAAACGAAAGTCGTTCGCGAACTGACTGCGTTTCAGGGCAGCATTCAGGACCTTGCCGACGGGAAGCTCGACCAAACCATCCCCTATCTAGATCGCACCAATGAAATCGGCAGGCTCGGCCGCGCGTTGCAGACGCTTCAGCGCGGCGCCCGCGAGCGCGACACGCAATCCTGGGTGAAGTCGGAAGTGGCCTCCACTTTACGGCGTTTGCAAGCGGCTCAGGATTTTCCCGACTTCGCGGCTGCTCTGTTGTCCCGCATTTCGGAGTGCATCCCGCTGATTTACGGCGCCTTCTACATCGCGGACGACAAGCGCAAACGCTTCTCGCGCGCTGGCGCGTTTGCCGTCAGCGACGCGGGCACCCCCCGGGAGTTTGTGCTCGGGGAGGGGCTGCCAGGGCAGGCTGCAGCTGAACGGCGCACTCTTGAAGTCGCAGCGGGCAATGATGTTCGGCTCACCGCAGGAATGGCAACGGTGGTTCCCGGGAAGATCCTATTCGTGCCGGTCGTTAATCAAGACGCCGTCTCCGCCATCATCGAGCTGGCGCCCGTTTCTCCGCTATCTGAACAGCAGCGAGCCTTGCTCGATGCGCTTTTGCCCTCCGTAGCGCTGAGCGCCGAAATCCTATCCGGTAACATCGAGACCCGCCAGCTTCTCGAGCAGACTCGCGCGCAAGCCGAATCGCTGGCCGCTTCGGAACGCCAGATCACCGCCCGTAAAGAGGAACTGGAGAATATTAACCAGGCTCTGGAAGCTTCGGAAGTTGAGCTGCGTCACGCCAAGGAAGTAGCCGAGGAAGCCACTAAGATTAAATCGGATTTCTTGGCCAATATGAGCCATGAGATTCGTACGCCCATGAACGCCATCATCGGCATGTCGCATTTGGCGTTGCGAACCGACCTGAATCCCAGACAAAAAGATTACCTCAGAAAGATTCAGCTTTCCGGCCAGCACCTGCTCGGTATCATCAACGACATTTTGGACTTCTCGAAAATTGAGGCCGGGAAATTGTCGGTCGAGAACATCGACTTCGATCTGAACAAGGTTCTGGAGAATGTCAGCAACCTGATCTCCGAGAAAGCTTCGGGCAAAGGGCTGGAGCTGATCTTCGACATCGAACCTGCGGTACCGACGCAGCTGAAGGGCGATCCGCTGCGTTTGGGGCAAATCCTAATCAACTTCTGCAACAACGCCGTCAAGTTTACCGAGAATGGAGAGATCGTCGTCAAGGCGCGTGTTCAGGAGAAAGACGAAACCAGCCAATTAGTTCACTTTTCCGTCAGTGACACCGGCATAGGCCTCACGCAGGAACAAATGGGACGCCTGTTTCAGGCGTTCGAGCAAGCCGACGCTTCTACAACCCGCCAGCACGGAGGCACCGGCCTGGGACTGGCGATCTCAAAGCGGCTGGCGCAATTGATGGGCGGCGACGTTGGCGTTGAGAGCGAAGTGGGCAAGGGAAGCACGTTTTGGTTCACCGCCCGCCTCGGCAACGGCGCTCCCGTGGTGCGGCACGGTCCAATACCTGATATGCACGGCCGGCGTGTTCTGATCATTGACGACAATCCGCAAGCGCGCGCCGTCCTGTCGAGCATGCTCACGAGCATGACCTTTGTCGCCCACGAAGCTCCGTCGGGTGCGGAGGGAATCGAAATGGTGAAGCAGGCCGCGGAGCGCAACGAGCCATACGAAATTGCTTTCGTCGATTGGCAAATGCCGGGACTCGATGGCATCGAAACGGGCAAACGGATTCGAGCGCTGCCCAACCTCGCCGTCAAGCCCAGCTTGATAATGGTTACGGCCTACGGCCGCGAAGAGGTTCTGAAACAAGCCGACGAAAATGAGTTCGCCAACGTGTTGATCAAACCCGTGACTCCGTCGATGCTGTTCGACTCCGCGATTGAGGTCTTGGGCGCGGGGCGCGAGGCAGCCAGTAGCGTTCAAGCTAGTCCCACACCCGAACTCAGCGGACTGCGCGGCGCGCACATACTGTTAGTGGAGGACAATGAGCTCAATCGCGAAGTTGCGCTGGGCCTGCTCGAAGACGCTCACATGTCGATCGACATGGCGGAAAACGGAGAAGTCGCCGTCCGCATGGTGGGCGCGAACAAATACGATCTTGTGCTGATGGATATGCAGATGCCGGTCATGGATGGAGTCCAAGCAACGCAGGCCATTCGCGCTAACCCGCAGTTTCGCACGCTACCCATCGTTGCCATGACCGCTAATGTGATGGCCAGCGACCGCGAGAAGTGTGTTGAGGCCGGCATGAACGATCATGTCGACAAGCCCATCGATCCGGATGCGCTGTTCCGCGTGCTATTGCGCTGGATTAAGCCCCGCGAGGGAACCGGCAAATCAGCAGATGGAGCGCCTCTCGCGGCTGTCGCGCAAACACCGGTTGTGGCTTCCAGCGCTGCAATACTCCAGATCCCTGGGATCGACACCAAGTCAGCATTGAAACGCACGGGCGGCAATCAGAGGCGTTACGAGTCGCTGCTAGGCAGGTTCGCAGAGACGCAGGCCGGAGCCGTGGAGCAAATCCGCGCCGCTCTAGCTGCAGGCGACGCACCAACCGCGGAACGAGGCGCGCATTCATTGAAGGGGGCCGGTGGAAACCTGGGCGCGATGGCGTTGGCAGAGGCTGCGGCAAAGGCGGAAGCCGCCATAAAGTCTGGACAGGGGGTCGAGGCAGCCTTGGATTCACTGGCCCTTTCACTCCGCGCCATTGTAGAGGCTATCCGGTCGGCATTGCCCAGCGAGCAACCGCCGCCAAGTAACGGCGAAGCCCCCTCCGATCCCGCAGTCGTAGTGGCATCGTTGACTCAGCTGAAAAAGCTTTTAGCTCATGACGACGGCGCGGCGTCGGAGTTCATCCTCGACGCCCGTCCCAATCTATCCAAAGTACTGACCGCCGCGGAGCTTGGCACGCTCGCCGGACTGGTCGGCGATTTTGATTTTGCAGCGGCACTGAAGTGTTTGGCGGGCATAGCGACCCGTCTGTCCATTAACCTGGAGTGAAAATGTCCACGACGGCAGAGCAGAAAGAGCAAAAGACCATATTGATCGTCGACGATACGCCCATCAATCTCGGTGTAATTTCCGGGGCCTTGAAGGATTTATACAAGACGAAGGTTGCCACTAATGGCGAGAAGGCGCTGGCCATCTCATCGGGCGAAGAAAAACCCGACTTGATCCTGCTCGACGTGATGATGCCCGGTATGGACGGTTATGAGGTCTGCCGCCGCTTAAAAGCAGATCCCAACACGCGAAATATTCCAGTCATCTTTCTCACCGGCCAGACGGGCACCGATGACGAAACAATGGGATTCGAAGTGGGGGCCGTGGACTACATACATAAGCCGTTCTCCGTCTCCGTTGTAAAAGTTCGCGTCCATCTTCACCTTATGCTTCGCGAAGCCCAGGAACAGATCGAGCAGCAGCTTCTGGCCATCAATAACGAGCTGGAAATGGCGCGGCAGATTCAGTTGTCGATCCTGCCGAGCGACACGCCGAAGTTGACAGGTTTGGACATTGTGGCTCGCTACCTCCCCATGACTTCGGTCGCGGGTGACTTCTACGACTTCATTGTTGTCGACGACCAACACGTGGGGGTTCTGATTGCCGACGTCTCCGGCCACGGCTTGCCTGCAGCCTTGATCGCTTCCATGCTGCAAGTGGCCCTCGCTGCACAATCCCGCCATGCGGCGGACCCGGCAAAGGTTCTCCGAGGCTTGAATTTGGCATTGACCGGCAAGTTCCAGCACAACTTCGTGACGGCAGCCTACGTCTTCATTGATCTGGAAACAAATCAGATGAAATACGCCGGCGCGGGGCACCCTCCACTGCTGTTGTGGCGCGAGTCGACCAGAAGCGCGTCTGAGTTCCTGGAAAACGGCATCGTGCTCGGCCTGTTCCCCGAGGAGATGTACAAATCTCTGGAATTGCCGCTGGGCCCGGGCGACCGAATCGTCCTCTACACCGACGGAATTCCGGAAACCAAGAACCCGGCCCAGGAGGAGTTTGAGACGGAACGTTTCCTGCGCGTTATCGAAGCGGGCCACAACCTCGGGCCCACTCAATTCATCGATTCCCTGTTTGAGGCGTTGTCGCGTTGGTCAGAGAAGCCGCGCGGCGAGGGGCAACAGGACGACATCACAATCCTGACCATCGACTTCAAGCGTCAATGAGCTGACCATCCTGCAGCAGGCTTCCCCTCGGGTCACTTGATAGCCAGCAGCATTCTGTGCACCAACGCCGCCTCCTTCGTATTCCCTCCTCGTGGAACTACCAGTCAGTGCCGTATTTCTTCGAATTCCGACGGCCAGATATTCACCCTCAGTCAAGTGACTGTCAAAACTTACAGGACTGTAACTATTGCCAGTTTCCAAGGGTCTCCCCGCCTGTTAGCTTGCCTGAGCACACAAACCCATTACCTATTAAATGGCGGCGATCGAGGTTGACTGGGGCCCATGCCGCGCGCACGCCTTCAGGCTTTCGGGCAGATGCTTTGAGATAGCTCAAATGACTAAAATGCGAGTCATTCTGGCGGATGATAACCAGAAGATTATCGATGCGGCCACGCGTTTGCTGGAGCCGGAGTTCCAGGTCGTGGGCAGCGTGCAGTGCGGTAGATCGCTTGTCGAGTGCGTCGAGCGGCTGCACCCGGACGTCGTCGTTACGGACATATCCATGCCGGATTCCAGCGGCTTCGATGCAGCCAATCAGCTGAATCAGCATGGGAGCGAGGCCAAAATCGTTTTCCTGACGATTCACGCCGACGCAGATTTCGTAGACGCAGCGCTTGCGACGGGAGCTTCGGGCTATGTTGTGAAGGCGCGAATGGCCACTGAATTGATCTACGCGATTCGGGAAGCGCTGGCGGGCCGCATCTTCGTCTCACCACCCCTCGCAAAGCAACGGCAAGCCGATGCGGGAGCGAGCGGTGACCGGAAGTAGCCGTTAGACTGACTACTTAATCGAGCATCGTTACGACTCCACTGCCCAGGTCGTAGTATGCAGCGGAAACCTTCAGCTTGCCTTCCTTCATCAGACCGGAAATCACCGGCGAGGCTTGACGCAGCAGAGCCGCCTGGATCTTGGCATTCGCCTTCGTCGCAGCCTCGAGATTTGTTCCGGCTTGGTCGACCGCGGGCTGAATGTGCGGGTAGAGCGCGCTGATCTGCCCCGGAACTTCTTTGCCTTGAATCGTGGCCTTCACCGCGCCGCAGTTACTGTGGCCCATCACGACGATCACCTTGGTCCCCAGCACGGCCGCGCCGTATTCGAGGCTGGCGATAATCTCCGACGTGACGATGTTGCCCGCCAAGCGCGTGACAAACACGTGACCGATGCTTTGATCGAATAGCAGCTCCACAGGCACACGAGAATCGGCGCAGGATAAGACGCCGGCGAAGGGCTCCTGCTTCTCGACCGTCTGCTGCTTCAAAATTGCGAGGTCGTGCTCGTAGAAAGTCATGCTCCCCGTCGTGAAGCGCCGGTTGCCGTTAACTAATTCCTGCAGCGCTGCGTCAGGTGTGAGCACGCTCTGGGCCGACAAGCCGCGCGGCACTGCAAACTCGATGCCCGCCGCCGTCGCCAAACCAGCCACAGTTCCTCCCGCGGCCATGTGGAGAAAACGCCGCCGCGAGGAGTCTTCTACCGGCACGCCGGAATGCGGATTGTCAGCGGCCGCGGAGGGTTTAGAATCGGCTGCAGTTCCACTGGCTCTAGCGGGATCATTCTTAGGGCTGACGGGCGAAGTCATATGACCAAACCTCCGGTTGATATCGTCGCGCTGAAGGTGCGCTGCAATATACCCTGAGGAGGCGCTCCCGGCAACCGCCTGTGTCATATGTATGTAAAATGAGCGCAACCTCCGCGGCCCACCTGTCAGACTTGACAGTTACATTTTTCAGCTCAGCCTGCTATTTTCGTGAGTGAAACTCAGCGTGCTAAGACTCGAAGCATGACGATCCGGAGCACCACCGGCAGGCCGATGCCAAAAAGGAGTGAGCTCCCATGACTCGGGGATTGATGTTGGCCAGCCAACGAGTAGGACTGAAGACCGAGATGCAACGCCGGCGCGAGATGTGCCGCGTGGGTCGCTGGATGTATTCCAGAGGCTACGTCGTCGCGACCGAAGGCAATCTTTCCGTGCGGCTCGATGAAGACCGCATTCTCGTTACGCCCACAGGCTCGTGCAAAGGGCGGCTGGCACTGGAGGACTTGCTGGTTACCGATCTGGACGGCCAGGTTGTCTCCGGGAGCGCACGCCCTTCTTCGGAGATGATGATGCATCTCCTCTATTACCGCTCTCGGCCTGACGTTCGTGCCGTCTGCCACGCTCACCCGCCCACGGCGACGGGATTTTCCGCAGCGGGGCGCGCGCTCGAAGAAGCAGTACTTCCGGAAGTGATCGTCTGCCTCGGCCAGATTCCTCTAGCCCCTTACGGAACACCAGGCACATGGGAACTTTGCGCCGGCCTCGAACCACTCGTGCCGAATCATGACGCCATCCTGCTCGAGAACCACGGCGTGGTGACCTGCGGCCCGGATCTCGTTACCGCCTTTCAGCGCATGGAGATCGTCGAGCAATTCGCGCGCGTAATGCTGACGGCCGAATCGCTCGGCGGCCCGCGCCTTCTGACGCGCACCCAGGTACAGAAGTTGGTGGGTGCCAGGCCGCGCTATGGTGTTTCGTCTCCCGCAGCCGGCTTCGATCTACCGATAACCGCCGAATCCGCGGAAAACCGGTCAGTTCAGTCACACCAGGAGATTCTGGAAGAGATCGTTCGCGGGAATCGCGCCCGCAGGTAGGTTGCCGCGGATCTGCTTTTGCCTTGTTTTTGTAGCGGCCGCCTTTAGGCGGGCGTTCTTTCTTCGCTTTTCATGGCGCAGCCGCCCCGCGCAGCATCGCCCTAGTTGTCATCCCGAACCCAGCCTCACACCGTGCAGTGAGAAATGAGTGTGAGGGATCCGTTTTTTCTTTCTTAGAAGGCCTGCCTACTCCTCATCGTCCGTGCGATGCCACGTCTTGTCCGGATTATAACGCTCCATGGTCGAAGCGATTTTCGCAGTGTCCGGCCCCAAGTCCTTCTGATAAACGACACCGTTATAGCTGATGATGAAGGTCTGCACTCCCGTCACTCGATAGTCCGATGGCCACGCCACCAGCGCGAAGCCCCCGATCATGACGCCATTCACCATGTAGTCAAGCTGGCCTAGCGGCGCGGCCGGGCCCTGCCCCTTCAGAGTCTTGAAATAATACCCGTGAAACGGCTCTTCCTTGTTTGTGTAGCCTTCCTCTATGGCCTTGGCCACCGCTTCCCCGATGGGGCCGGCCTCGGTGCCATCCGCGTTCCTCCAAGCCAGCCCATCCTGCTTGCCGGGCGTGCTGATAATTTTCTGCGCGTATTGGTTTACGCCGCTGTTGTCGTGTATTTCCGAGGCATATTCTTCTTGGGCTTCCGCATAGCCGCGGAGGAGCAGGATCGCATCCAGCTCATTCCGCCCAATAATCCGGTCAAGAATTTCGGAGCGGCCGGCCTTTGAGTCGAAGTGCCACTTCGTGCCCACTTTGACGATGGGAACCGGCGTCGGCCAATCCTCTGTGCCGACGTACAGGATCGCGCGGGCCGGGTTATTCGGGTCCACATCTACGTGCATCTTCTCCTGCACCATGGCTGTAAAATCGGCGCGCGAGTTCTTGTCCTGCACGTCGTCCCCGGTGACGATAAAATCCTTGCCGTCGGGGCCGAAAATCTCGAGCAGCGTGGCCACGTCGTCGTTCTTAACGGCCAGCACCATCGCATCAGCGGCCTGCTTGGGCGTGCTAAATGTTTTGGCCGTGGCTTGAGCCGAAGCGGCAGCTGAAGCCTGCGCCTGTGGCGCGGCATACAGCGAAGTTGCCAGAACGCAGCTCGCGGCCACGCCGAGCACGGATGCCAGCATCTTTGCGCGCAGGCTATTCATATTTGTGCGGTTCACACGCTTGGTGCGGTTCATGTATTTTCCCTCACTCATAATCTTCATCATCGCCGCCCCCCGCCCCCGCGCGAGCCACCGCCTCCGCGTGACGCCCCGCCGCCACCACGAGAACCTCCGCCCATGCTAGCGGCCCCGCGCGAACTGGTTGCCTGCGCATTGGACCTGCTCGACGCTCCTCCGAAGGCGCTTTTGTTCTGCGTAGTGTTCTTCGGAACCTCGCGGTTGCCGACGCGATCTCCGCCGCTAGCGCCGCCACGGTTCCCGCCTCCGCCAAAGTTACCCGAGCCGGCATTCGATCCGCCTCGATTCGCTCCGCCCGCGCCCGTGTTTGCAGGACGCGTGTTGGCGGTGCCACCACCCCGGTTCGGAGTAGTACTGCCGGGCCGGCTATTCGATCCCGCCCTGTTGTTGAATCCCTGCTGCTGCCGCGCATTCGCCTGCCGGTTGGCCGCTGAGTCGCCGCGAGTCGTTCCGCCATACTTAGTCGCCGTCGCCCTGTTGGAATAGGGAGCGCCGCCCCGGTGTTGCGGATTGTGCTGCCAGTTCCCGTTCTTGTTGTAGTTGTTGTTGCGGTTGTTGACGTTCGTCTTGTTGTAGTGATTAATGTAGTTGTTGTTGACGTTAATTTTGATGTTGTTGTGGCCGTAGCCGCCGCCCCAGCCGCAACCCCAGCCCCATCCACCGCGATAGTAGGCGCCCATGGCAATTCCCACGCCGAAGCCGATGGCGAGTCCTGCCGCGTAATACCCGACCGGCGGGTAATAGATCGGCGGATACGGATAGATCGGCGGCCCATAGACCACGACCGGGTTATACGACGGCACGTAAATAACCTGCGGATTTGCCTGCTGGATGACGATAACTTGCTTGGACTCGACGGTTTGTGTTTCCACCTTCATCTGCTCGTTGGACTTCAGGTTGCCCGCGCCCTGAGCCTTGGCGCGCATGCGTTGCACCGCGTCCATCACGTCGCTCTGCTGCGCGAGGAACGCGTTTCCCAGGTCCGTCGTCCACTTGATGTTGTCCGCCAGTTGCTTGACCACATCCGGAAGGGGAGCCATGGCCTGAATGCTGGGATCCCAGTCCTGCATCTCCACAGCACTTACCAAAGCCTGGTCCTTCAGATCCTTATGCTGAGCCAGCCACTGCTGCAACTGGACAACTTCCAAGGGATAGGTCGAAGCCACCAACACCTGGCTCAGAAGCGGATCCGGATACAGCGCGATGGGCGCCACCAGCGAATCCAACTGATCGTTCGGGAGCTTCGGCGCCTGCTGGTCCGCTGAATTGTCCTGCTGCTGCGCGTAAACGATCGTGTCGCCGGGCGCCAACAGCAACGAGCACAGAAGAGCTACCAGACCCTGAGCGATCCTGTTACGGAATTTTCTTTTCGGTATCATAGCGTTCACACCTTTTCCTTCATTATGATCATTCTTCCGCTGAAAGATTCTTATAGCCCCAGCTCTCGAAATGCGATACTCGCAAAATTAACAGAGGACCGAAGTAGCGTCCCGGCCTTCCCCTGCCTCACTATAGCAGAGGCTTCGCCGGCATCCCAACGGGCGATTCAGACCCGAGCTTAGAACCTCACGCCGCCAACTTTCAGTTCGAACTTTTCTTCTGCGTCCGCAACCGTCGGCACCGGTACTCGAGCGCGAATGCGCGTACCTTTCGACAACTCTGACTCGACCGACAATTCGCCGTGCACCAGCCGTATCCGTTCCCGCATGCTGATCAGGCCGATGCCTCCGCTCCCCGCCGCAGAATCCGCCGCGAAACCCTGCCCGAAGTCCGAAATGCACAGAACGATTTCATCCCCCCGTCTCGCGAGGTCGATCGTAGCCTTGTCCGCACCACTATGTTTCACCACGTTTCTGAGCCCCTCTTGCACAATCCGGAAAAGGCACAAAGTGACGCCGTCCGGCATCTGCCCCAAATCGTCGCGATGCGTAAAGTCGATTTGAAGCGCATGTTGCTTCGATATTTCTCGGCAGAAACCGTCAACTGCGGTGACCAGACCCAGTGTGTCCAGCTTCGATGGGTGGAGCTGGTGGGACAAATCGTGAATGTCCGACGAGATTTCGCCCGCGATCTTGACGATCGCGCGCAATTGCTCACGATTCTTCACCGAAAGCGCAGGCATGTCCTCACCGAGTTGCTCCACACCAATCTGCAGCAGCGCCATTCGCTGGCTTAAGTCGTCGTGCAACTCTCTCGCGATTCGGCCGCGCTCCTCTTCGTGCGCGGCGATCAGACGCCCGGCCATGTCCAGAACCATTTCTTCCGATAGCTTCCGTTCCGTGATATCCACGCACATCCCGATGTATCCTAAAAACTTGCGATCCGGCCCAAACCTGGGAACGCCATAATCCATAATCCAGCGGTACTCCCCGTCGAAGCGCCTCAGCCGGTATTCCATTTCGAATTTCACCCGGGCGTCAAACGCGTTTGAATAGGTTCCGACGCATTGCTCCAGATCGTCCGGATGTACACCCTCAGCCCAGCCGTCCCCCAGCTCCTGCTCCATCGATCTTCCGGTGAACTCCAGCCAGCCGCTATTGAAAAACGTGCATAGCTTGTCGGTCCCGGACATCCAAAGCAACGCAGGAGCGGCATCAGCCGCCACTCGGAAGCGGTCCTCACTTTCCCGCAGCGGTTGCTTCGCTCGCCAATTGCCGACTCTCGCGGCCAGGTACGATATCGCGGCCACCAGACACACGATGATGGCCACACGAAGTACAGAAACACTATCCGCCATACCCGAGAATAGGTCGGTCGGTTTCACTTGGATAATCGCAGCCAGTCCGTCGTCAGGGTCCAGAGCTACGACGCGAGGTGGGCCCGCCTCTTGCTATGCCGGGAAGGGTCGTCGACGACGATTCTGGTCCTGATCGCAAAGTGGATCAAATCGGCAGTCGTCTTGAGCTTCAACTGCCCCATGATCCGATACTTGTGAAAGGCCACTGTTCGCGCAGTGACATTCAAGAGGTCGGCCGCCTCCTTCATGGATTTGCCCTGCGCCAGCAGCTGTATTACATCTCGTTGTCGTGCCGTAAGCGTCTTGTCGCTGTCTTGCGGATCGCGAACGAAAGCCTGCCTCATGCCCCGCGCGATTTGTGGAGTGACGTACGACTTCCCTTTCAACACCTGCTGGATCGCGTGGAATAGTTCCGAAGCCGCGGACTTCTTCAGCAAGTAACCCGAAGCCATCGACTGCATGGCCTCCACGGCGAAATCCGGATCCTCATTCATCGTCAAGATAATGACTTTTACCGCCGGCAGTATGTTCTTGAGCTGCTTGCCGGCTTCGAGGCCATTTAGCAGTGGCATGGTTATATCGAGGAGAATTACATCCGGCTTGAGTTTCGGGGCGAGATCCAACAGGGCCTGTCCGTCAGACACGGTTCCCACAATCTCGCAGCGGTTCTCCAAAAGCTTCCGGAAAGCTTCGACGAGAATGGTGTGGTCGTCGGCCAGCATGACTCGTGGAAGGCTCATGGTGTCCTCAGTTCGACCTCAAGGTGCCGCCAAGTGGCGGCTCTCGGCACCCACGCACAAAGTGTTCCTGCTAACGTACTTGAGCCCTTTCCATGGTCCAATCGAGGAAGACTTGGGCTCATAAGGTACTCTGCCAGCGCCTACTCGTAAAGCTGTTCCTTTTTGGGACGGGATTACCAATCGAGATGATGTGTACCTCATGAGCTTTGGTACTGGTACCCGATCTCGCCTGCCTAGCCGCCTCCAAAATCGCACGCGACGCAAGCCCCATCATCGCGAATAGCCAATCACTACTCACGAATCACCACTCACTACAGCCCCCTGTCAGTTGTTACACTTCACACAGTTCCAGCCTCGGGCTAACATAGCAGCCTTGAAATCGTCGAAATCCAAGACTTGGTTTCGGAGGAGCACGATGAAGCGCAGTGCAAAAATGATTTTGACTCTTGTGTGCATGGCTCTGGCGGCGGGAATCAGCGCGGCACAGACGCAGCAACCCGAACCGGCTGCGAACACCATCGCCGGCACCGTCGCCGCCATCGGCTATACCGTCGGAGGCGGTGGCACCAAGATCAACATGGTGGGAACGCCCGCAGCTTCCCAGGCAAGCGGTGAGGCCAAGATTGAAGCAAAGCCAGGCGGCACCATCATTACGTTGAAGGTCATGGGCATGCCGCAGCCGACCGCGCTGGGCGCCGAATTTCTGACCTACGTGCTATGGACCGTGACGCCGGATGGCACCACCACCAATCTCGGGGAAATCCGCATCGATAAGACCGGACAAGGCCAGATGCAAGTCAAAGCGCAGTCGCAGACCTTTGCCTTGATCGTGACCGCCGAGCCGTATTACGCGGTGCACATCCCCAGCGAACTCATCGTTCTCCAGAACCAAGTGCTCAAGAACACCAAAGGCAAACTTTACCCGAATAACACCTACAGGCTCATGAAGCGCAGTCAATACGCCAAGCTGGGCAATCCACTGGCGCTGACGCCCGATTTGAAGAAAGTACCGCTCGACATGTACGAAGCGCGCAACGCCGTAGATATCGCCAAGTCCCGCGGAGCCGAGCAGTTTGCGCCGGGTGTTTTCGCGAAGGCGCAGTCGAGCCTGCAGGCAGCGGAAAACGCGCTATCCAGTGACTCCAGCAGGAATCAGGTGATATCAGCGGCTCGCCAGACGATCCAGTTCGCCGAAGACGCCCGCGCCCTGGCCGTGCAACGTGAGGAAGCCCAGCGCATCCAGCAGGAAAAGGACGCCGCGGCCGCAGCGGCCGCAGCCCAGGCGAAAGCAGAGGCGGACGCGCGAGCAGCCGCCGAAGCACAGCGTCAGGCAGAGCTGACGGCGGCAAGAGAAGCACAAATGAAGGCCGAGGCCGCGGCCAAGGCCGCCGAGGCGCAAGCGAGATCCGCCGCGGAGCAGGCAGCTTTGCAGGCCAAGGAAGAAGCGGCCAAGCAGGAAGCGGCGCGCGCCAAGGCGGCTACCGAGGCATTGCGTGCGCAACTTCTACAGCAACTCAATGACGTGTTGCAGACCACCGACTCGCCACGCGGCTTGATCGTTAATATGGCCGACGTGCTCTTCGAGGTCGGCAAATACGGATTGAGCACCGATGCGCAGCTCAAACTGGCCAAGCTTTCCGGCATCATTCAAGCGCATCCGGGTTTGAACCTGGCCATCGAGGGTTACACCGACAACACCGGAACGCCTGAATTCAATATGACGCTCTCCCAGCAACGGGCCGATGCCGTGCGCCAGTTCCTCATCATGCAGGGATTGTCGCCGGATATCATCACTTCCAAAGGACTCGGCCAGGATGACCCCATCGCCGACAACAGCACCGCCGCCGGACGAAAGCAAAACCGGCGCGTGGAGATCATCGTCAGCGGCCAAGTAATCGGCGTAGAACTCAGTAAGTGAAGAATCTGAAAGAGAATCACTTCGAGGGCAGTGCCTGAACCTCCGGGCTCTGCCCTCGCTGTATTTTAAGCCCACCCGCGCGATTCATCCTCGAAATTACGGCACGGTAACCACAATGGCGCTGCATGGCTTCTGGCTGACCCTTCTGTAGGAGTGCGGCAGCGAAGAATCGAAATAGATCGAATCTCCCGATTCGAGATCGTAGCGCTCCGTTCCTATGAGCAGCTCCAGTGTCCCGCGAAGCAGCGACAGAAACTCGACGCCCGGGTGATGGTGCGGACGCGCCTTTCCGGGCGCGAGAGGTTCAAACTCGGCGTGGTACGCGTTCAGCTTGCGTTCCACGGCGGCGAAGTCCAACGACTCGAAGTGGAAAGAAATGTCGCGTCCATCCGCCCTTTCCGGGAAACGCTTGCGCTGGGCGCGCCGCACGATGGCCACCACGTGCCGCTTTCTTTCGTCGGAGAAAAAGTATTCCAACCCGACGCTGAACACCAAGGCGATGCGCAACAGCGTTGGTAGCGTCGGGAAGAGCTTCCCGCGCTCGACCTTTGAAAGCATGGCTGCGGAGAGTCCCGTGTGCCGTCCCAATTCCACCAGTCCCATCTTCTTTTTCAGGCGCAGCCCGCGCAGCTTTTCGCCGATCGCGTAACCGATCAATCCCTTGGCCAGCGTTTCGGACAGCACAAATCCCTCCTCATTTAACCGGCAAGCAAAAGATTCCAGAAGATTTGACTCTCGCTCACTCCATTTTCATTCTGGCTGGTATTGTCCTTGCTGTCAAATTGTTTTTCTCTATAGTTAAACATGCAGTTCGGCAACAAGACGGAAAAGCATGGAGGAAACGATCATGAAGAAATTGGACGTTCTCGCAACCATCCTCGTGGTGGTCGGCGCGCTCAACTGGGGATTAGTGGCCGTCGCTCACTTTGACCTGGTGGCCGCCATTTTTGGCATGAAGTTCGGAGAAGTCTCGACCCTTAGCGCCATCGTCTACGGCCTCGTGGCTCTGGCCGGCATTTATCAGGCCGTGGGTTGGAAGGCAATCCAACACCGTTGGCACGGTGCACCGGCAGTCCAGCGCGCCCGGTAACCTCGGTAATCCATTGGAAGGTAAGCAGCATTCAAGGAGAAAATAGCAATGACAGGAAAATTCAATCGGATTCTAAGATTTGCCTCTATTTCGGCGGCCACGGTTCTCGCGCTGTCTCTGTCCCTGGGGATTCGCGCGCGTCCCCAAGCTCCGCCGAAGGACATCGTCGACACCGCAGTTTCAGCCGGCTCCTTCAAGACTTTAGCTACCGCACTTCAGGCGGCAGGTCTTGTGGACACTCTGAAAAGCAAAGGTCCTTTCACCGTCTTCGCTCCCACGGACGAGGCGTTCGCCAAGTTGCCTCCGGGCACCGTGGAAGATCTCCTGAAACCGGAGAACAAGGAAAAGCTCGTCGCCATTTTGACTTACCACGTAGTTCCGGGAAGGGTTTTGGCAGCTCAGGTAATCAAAATGAAGTCAGCCAAAACAGTCAACGGTCAACCCATTATCATCAGCGTCAACGATGGCACGGTGATGGTGGACAACGCTAAAGTCATCAAGACCGACATACTCTGTAGCAACGGAGTGATCCACGTGATTGATTCCGTTCTTCTGCCGAAGTAGGCAGCGTCTATCGGAGAAGTCTTACGGGGCCTTGTTCCACATCGAAGCAAGGCCCCCTCTTCCCTGCATGCCGTGTACATGTTGAATGCCTATGAGCATCGAGGTGAGAAAATGAGTGTGATGTTGAAATCGCAAATTCCGCAGGAGCGAGGCACGGCTTTGCTGCTGGCCGCGGAGCCTAAGACTGATCGACTCGAACACATTATTCGCGACTTGATCGTGGAACTCGGTTTGGATCTCACCAATCAGCACTTTGCAGGCACTCCGGCCCGCGTCGCGCGGCTCTATCGGGAACTCACGCGCGGCTCCCGCGTGGACCCCGCGGCGATCCTGAAGACCTTTGATTCAAAACATAGTGAGCTCATCGTCGTTTCGGAAATAAATTTCTATTCCCTTTGCCCGCACCACCTGCTCATCTACCGGGGAAAGATGCACTTCGGCTACGTGCCGGACGGCAAGATTGTGGGCCTTTCCAAGATTCCCCGCCTGATTCAGGCCATGGCCTCCCGCCCTATCGTGCAGGAGGACCTTGTTTCAGAAATCGCGGATACGTTCATGTCGGTTGTGCGCCCTCTGGGCTGCGTCGCGCGTGCTACCGGGCGTCACGACTGTGTTGCCGTCCGCGGCGTGAAGTGCCACGAGGCCCGGATGACAACGGTGGCGTTGCGCGGCCTCTTTCGCGAAAAGCCTTCCCTGGTGGAAGAGTTTCATCAGGTCTTAGCGAGCAGCGACAGGTAACGTGCAAGCCGAGTGAGCTTCTGTTCTATGCGACTCATCATCAGCATCGCCGTTTGTCTGGGAGCAGCGCTCCTCGGGTCATTGATGACCACACCGGCGCTTCGGCCGTGGTACGCCGGTTTGAGAAAACCCGCCTGGACTCCACCCAACTGGCTTTTCGGCCCTGTCTGGACCGCCCTGTACGTAGCGATGGCTATCGCGGCCTGGTTGGTCTGGCGGCAGGTCGGACTGACAGCCGCCCCCATGAAGCTCTTCCTGCTGCAACTGTTGCTCAACGTCGCGTGGTCCGGCCTGTTCTTCGCCCTACGGTCTCCCGGCTGGGCCTTTGGCGACATTGTTTTCTTGTGGCTTGCCATTCTGGCCACATCGATCGAATTCTGGAAAGTCGCTCCGCTCGCGGGCTTGCTACTCGTGCCGTATCTGATCTGGGTTAGCTACGCAGCAGCGCTCAATTTTTCAATTTGGCGGCTAAACGCCTGATCGTTCTGGATACAGTCGCCGTGATGCTACCCGTGATACTCCATTGATCTCCGTCCCTGCGATTCGCGTCCGCCAAGGTAACTCCTCTCCGGTACGTCGGGATGGGGACTTCGTCCTTTACTGGATGATTGCTTCCCGCAGAACTACTTGGAACTTTGCGTTGGATCGCGCCATCGAGTGGGCTGAAAAACTGCGCAAACCTTTGGTCATCCTGGAGGCTTTGCGCTGCGCCTATCCGTGGGCCAGCGATCAGCTGCACCGTTTCGTGTTGGATGGAATGGCCGATAACGCCCGCAGTCTAGAGGGCACCGGCGTTCTTTACTATCCCTACGTCGAGCCCGCGCCGGGCAAAGGCAAAGGACTGCTTCCTGCTCTCGCATCGCGCGGCTGTGTCGTGGTCACTGACGAATTTCCCTGCTTTTTCCTCCCGCGCATGGTCGAGGCCGCGGCGCAGCAAATTCCCGTGCTCCTGGAAGCGGTGGATTCGAATGGCCTGCTTCCCCTGCAACAAACCGATCGCACCTTCCCAACTGCCCATTCCTTCCGCCGATTTCTACAAAAAGATCTGCCCTACCACTTGACGGGATTTCCCAAGGCGAATGCGCTAGGCAACGTGCGCCTGCCGCGGGCGAAGCCTCTTCCTCGGAAAATCAGGAACCGATGGCCGAAAGTGTCTCATCGGATTCTGCATTCGAGCGCAAGTTTGCTGGCCGTGTCATTAGACCCTGCGGTTCCACCGGTTGAAGCGCGCGGCGGAAGCGCACTGGCCCAGAAAACTCTCAGAAGCTTTCTCCGAAGTAGGTTGTCCACCTACGCGGAAGCACGAAACGACCCGGCGCAACGCACGACGAGCGAATTATCTCCTTACCTCCACTTCGGCCATATTTCCGCGCATCAGGTTTTCTCCGAAATCATAAAACACGAGCAATGGTCGCCAACCCGTCTTGCCCTGCGTTCCACCGGAAGCCGCTCCGGCTGGTGGGGCGTCAGCCCTGCCGCCGAAACCTTCCTCGATCAACTAATTACCTGGCGGGAGCTGGGGTTCAATTTCTGCCAAACGCGAAAAGACTACGATCGCTTCGATTCGCTGCCCGCTTGGGCCTTGAAAACTCTGCGTGTGCACGCGCGCGACGAAAGATCCGACCTCTACTCGCTCGATGAGTTTGAACGCGCCGCTACGCACGACCCCCTCTGGAATGCCGCGCAGACTCAGTTGCTGCGAGAAGGGCGAGTCCACAACTATCTCCGCATGCTCTGGGGAAAGAAAATCATCGAATGGACGCGCAGCCCTCAGGAGGCTCTCCGAATCATGATCGAGCTGAACAACAAATACGCGCTCGACGGGCGCGACCCAAATTCCTACAGCGGAATCTTCTGGTGCCTTGGGAGATACGACCGTCCCTGGGTACCTGAGCGCCCCGTCTTCGGCACCGTGCGTTACATGAGTTCCGCCAACACCGCGCGCAAATTTCGCGTAAACGAATACCTGCGGATGTACGCGAGCGTTCCCGGATCACCGATTGAGATGAGACACCGAGGTGTCTAATGAAGCGTTTCGACTTTCAAGCGAAGCTGTGGCTGCCGCGCCCAAGGCACGAAGTGTTCCAGTTCTTCTCCGACGCGCTGAATCTGGAGAAGCTCACCCCGCCGTGGCTGCAGTTTCGAGTTCTTACTCCCGTGCCCATCGAAATGCGCCCAGGCACGGAAATCGACTACCGCATTAAAATTCGAGGCTTTCCGGCTCGCTGGCGCAGCCGCATTACGGTGTGGGATCCGCCGCACCGCTTTGTCGACGAGCAGGTTCGCGGGCCCTATCGCATCTGGATTCACGAGCACCGCTTTACCGAGGATTCGGCTGGAACCACGTGTGAGGATCACGTGCAGTACGCCCCGCCGGGCGGTGCGCCCATCAACTATCTCTTCGTCGCGCGCGACATCCGCAATATCTTCTCGTATCGAACCGATCGCCTTCGGCAGATTTTCCGCGCAGACCCGCGCCCTAGCTCTCAGCTATAAACCGCTCAGCGGCGCCGCCCCGCTTTCCGGTGGCTTACGATTTTCGCAAGCGCGCGCGAATAGGCTGCGATCGTTTCCGGGACCGCTCGGCTATAGATGAACTTCCCTTCGCGGCGGCACGCGATCAACCCGGCCTCAGTCAGAATCTTAAGATGATGCGAGACGGTTGCGGCGGCCACGCCCCGCATCGACACGATCTCCCCGCAGTTCATGTTCTTGCGCGCCGAGATAGCCTCAAAAATTCTAAGGCGAGTCTCATCGCCCAGGGCTTTCGATATTTTCTCGATCGCGGACCGGTTCATCTATCAACGAAGTGTAACCAAGTCACTCCCTCGCCGCCAGAGGGCCCCGCGCCTCCGCGACAAATCTCGAAGCACCTGCAACCGATCAGTTCGATGGTCATCTAAGTATGGAACGCTCGCCGATCTGGGAAACGGCGTGGGAGTGACCCGGAAACAGGCCAATTGGGCGACAGGAGATCCACATGAAGAGACTCGAAGGAAAAGTAGCCGTAGTCACCGGCGGAAACAGCGGCATCGGCCTGGCCACAGCCAAGCGCTTCCAGGAAGAGGGAGCAAAAGTCGCCATTTCGGGGCGAAGCAAAAAGACTCTCGATGAAGCCCTGAAGACGCTCGGAAATGGCCTGCTGGCCGTTCAGTCCGACGTCGCCAAGCTCGTGGACATCGATAAGCTGTATGCCGAAGTATCGCGCGCCCTCGGCAAGATCGACGTGCTCTTCGTGAATGCAGGCGTCGCCAAGTTCGCGCCGCTAACCGAGACACCGGAAAGCGTGTTCGACGAGCAATTCGACATCAACGTCAAGGGAGCCTATTTCACCATCCAGAAAGCCATTCCATTTCTGAATGACGGCGCCTCGATTATCTTGAACACCAGCGTGGCTAGCGCCAAGGGCACCGTGGGCGCGAGCGCATACGCGTCGACAAAAGCAGCCCTCCGCTCGATGGCCAGAACCGCCGGCGCGGAGCTCGTGGGACGCGGCATCCGCGTGAACGCCGTCGCCCCTGGTCCGATTCTCACCCCCATCTTCGGAAAAACAGGGCTGTCGCAGGAAGGCATCGATGATTTCGCGAAAAACGTAATTACCAGAGTCCCGATGGGACGCTTTGGTACGCCCGAGGAAGTCGCCGGCGCCGTGGCTTTCTTGGCTTCGTCGGATGCTTCCTACATCACCGGCGTCGAACTCAACGTGGACGGTGGATACGGCCAAATCTAAATCTTCCGGACCATCTACATGGCGGACTTTCGTGTCGCGCTCGCCGGCCGAGGCGTTGAATCCCGGAAAAGACTTGCGCCGAAAGCCCGCCTCACATTTACACTGAAGGCGCCCGGAGCGAGCTCCTACATCGACCCCATGGCCGACGCCCCCGATAGCCTCGCCAGCGCCCAACCCGGCGGCACCGCGCCTGCAAGACCGCCCGCACCGGCAGCGGCTCCGCGCTCCGGTCTGGCGGCCGAAGTTCAACCCTTGGTTAATTGCCGTCGTGGTCGCCATGGCGGCTTTTATGGAGGTGCTCGACACCAGCATCGCCAACGTCGCGCTGCCCTACATGGCCGGCAATCTGGGCGCAAGCAACGACCAGAGCACTTGGATACTTACGTCGTACCTCGTTTCAAACGCCATCGTGCTGCCCATCAGCGGATGGCTTTCCAGCGTCCTCGGCCGCAAGCGGTTCTTCATGATATGCCTCACAATCTTTACCCTCAGTTCCCTGCTCTGCGGCATCGCGCCGAGCCTGGGAGCCATCATTTTCTTTCGAGTGCTGCAAGGGCTGGGCGGTGGCGGACTTCAACCGATGGCTCAGGCGATTCTTGCCGACACTTTTCCCCCGGAGCAGCGCGGCCTGGCCTTCGCACTTTACGGCGTCACCACCATCGTCGCGCCTACCGTGGGGCCCACCCTTGGAGGATGGATCACTGATAACTACACCTGGCGCTGGATTTTCTTCATCAACTTGCCGGTAGGAATCCTCGCGCTATTTCTCGTTTATCGTCTGATCGATGACCCTCCCTGGGCCAAGAGCGTTCAGGGCGCCTTCGCCAAGATTGACTACATCGGCGTGTCTTTGCTGACTCTAGGAGTCGGCGCCCTGCAAATCATGCTCGATAAGGGGCAAGAGGACGATTGGCTCGGTTCGCGTTTCATTCTGACTCTGGCCATTCTTGCCGCCGGGGGTCTGATTTCCTTGGTCATCTGGGAATGGTTCTACAAGAACCCGGTCATTGAGGTGCGCCTCTTCAAGAATTTGAATTTCCTCGGGGCCAACGGAATGATGTTCATGTTGGGGCTGATGCTCTTTTCGAGCCTCGTTATGATGCCTCTGTTCCTGCAATCGCTCCTCGGTTACACCGCGGAGAACGCAGGCTTGGTGCTTTCAGGCGGCGGCTTAATTCTCCTCGTGCTCATGCCCATCGTGGGAGTGTTATCAAACAAGATTCCCGCCCGCTACCTGGTCGCGTTCGGCTGGCTGATCCTTTCCGGCGCCATGTTCTACTCCACCCAGCGTCTGGATCTGGATATCAGCTTCCGGAGTGCGAGCCTGCTACGCATCATTCAGGTTTTTGGCCTCGGATTTTTGTTCGTCCCCATCAACCTGAGCGCATACGTGGGCATGCCGCCCGAAAAAAGCGGCAGCGTCGCCGGGCTGGTCAACTTCATGCGCAACATCGGCAGCAGCGTGGGAACCTCCGTGGTCACCACGCTCATTGCGCGCCGAGCCCAGGTCCACCAGGTGTACTTGGCGGCGCATGTCGCTGCCGGCCAACCCGCTTTTCAACGGAGCGCTGGAGGGCTCGCTGCGCACGTAGCAACATCGAGCGTCGGGCCCGCGGACGCCTCCAAGCACGCCTACGCCCTGCTGTATCAGAGTGTCCTCGCCCAGGCGAGCACCTTGGCTTACATTGACACCTTCCGTTTTCTGTCCATCGCGGCGGGCATCATGTTTCTGCTTTCTTTCGCCCTGAAGAAAAATAAGCCCGGCGGGCAACGGGTGGCCTTGGAGTAGCGCCCTTGTATATTCCGTGTATATAATGGCGGCGTTTCCCAGCCTCCGAGTGCTGTCCGCTGGGAACTGCGGAGCTGCCCATGATCCGGATCATCACCATCGAACGCGAATACGGCAGCGGAGGCGCCGAAATCGCCAACCGCGTTTCCAAACGCCTCGGCTGGAAGCTCTGGGATCAAGGTTTGACCAACGAAATCGCCCGCGTCATGGATTGCGATTGCGGCGTCGTTGAGCGCCACGAAGAGAAGCGCGATCCCCTCTACTACCGCTTGCTGCGCGCGTTCATGCGCGGCAGCCACGAAGGCAGCCTGCGTGCCCCGCAGATGAAAATGGCGGATACCGATTGCATCCGTGAGGTCACGGAGAAGGTGGTGCTCGGCGCCGCCGAGGAAGGCAACTGCGTCATCGTGGGCCGCGGCTCCGCCTACTACCTGCAAAATCGCTCCGATGCCTTTCACGTATTCATCTACGCTCCGCTCGAAGAAAAAGTCCGGCGCCTGCAGGCCGGCGGCAAGAGCGAGAGCGAAGCCGCCCAGCTTGCCGAATCTGTCGACCGTGACCGGGGCGCGTTCATCAAGCAATATTTCGGCGTCGATTGGCCCGATCGCCATCGCTTTCACCTCATGATCAACTCCACCATGGGCTGCCCTACGGCAGTCGAAACCATTCTCAACGGCATCGCAATGATCGAGAAGCAACAGACGGGATCGGCGCCCGCTGCTGCTGCTCCGCAACCCACAGCGCCGTAGTCCGCTTCGTTCAGGTGATCCAGTGAGCCCACGTGCCGTTGCTGTCGAGCGCGTTACCTTTACATCCTCGAAGCCGTTCGCCGAAGTTGTGAAGACGCTCGAATCGTCCGTAGGCCGGCCCGACATGAGCGCCTTTTCGAAGGACGTTTCTGCCGTGCAAAACGCTGTGGAACTCGAGCGAGTCATCAATAGCGCCACTGGAAGCGCGGGCTTAATGCTCTTCGTGCGACTCGACCTGGGTGAGTTTCTTCGCAAGGCACAGGAACCCAACGCGCGCCGCAGCATTCGTTACCTCATCGGAAATCCGCTCATCATGAAAGAGATGGTCAAGCACGTTCCAGATGCCGGCTCCTACGCGCCGGTCACCATACTTGTCGACGAGCGCGCCGATGGCGTGAACATCACTTATGACAGGATGGCCAGCTTTTTGGCGCCCTATGGAAATCCTGAAGCCCTGAAAGTGGCGCGCGACCTGGACGCCAAAGTGGAAGCCCTCCTCGCGAAAGCCGCAGGCTAGGCGGCTCGCGTAGCGACTTCCGATGCTGTGTACTATCGGCGGTGTCATCCCGCTTGCCGCAGACCGAAGTCTCGGGAGCGGAGCCGGCCAGCTTTGCTTTCGAGCGAGAGGCGCGTAGCGGCCGGCGGTGCCGCGTACTATCGGCGTGTCATCCCGAGCGAGGCCGCCCGCTTTTGGTTTTGGGCGGCGCCAGAGCCTGCCCGCCGTGGCGGGAGGGATCTATCTTCGGCTTCGGTGCTCGCGACGGCGATGCTACTCTAGACGCAAATCACAAGCTCAGGCGGAGGAACGATCATGATCATGGGAATGCCCACACTCACGTTCTTGCACGTTTTTATCAGCTTGGTCGGGATCCTTTCGGGAATCGTGGTCGTCCTCGGGATGCTGGCCTCGAACCGGCTCAACAGCTGGACCGGCCTGTTTCTCACCAGCACCGTGCTGACCAGCGTGACCGGCTTCATCTTCTTTCCCTTCCTCAAGCTGATGCCGTCGTACATTCTCGGCATCCTGTCGCTCATTGCGCTGACGTTCGCGCTCTTCGCGCGCTACACCCGCCACATGGCCGGAGGATGGCGCCGCACCTACGTCATCACCGCCATCATCGCCCTCTACTTCAACGTCTTCGTCCTCATCGCGCAGATGTTCATGAAAGTGCCCGCGCTGCACGAACTCGCGCCCACGGGATCCGAGCCGCCGTTCCTCGTCTCGCAGATCATCTGCATGGTTGTCTTCATCGTCGTCGGCATCATCGCCGTCCGCAGATTCCACCCCGCCGCCTGATCGCAAGCGCCTTGTCTTTCGCGGCAACGGGCTTCAGCCGGCCCGCCGTTTAGGGGGTCGCGGCTTCTAGCCGCGACATACAAAGATCAGCGCGCCAAGCGCCTTCCTTTGCGCTGCCTCATCCGCAGCAAGTATTGCCTCCAGCCGCCGGTGCTTGCCGACCGTCTGGCTTCAAGTTGTCAAAGAGCTATATCAGCCTCGTCTAGAGGCCGCATAACGGATGGAATGTCCTGCCACAAACCGCCCGAGATATTGACGGGTAGACTGGACGTCGGTCCTTTGTTTTGAATGGGTTGGGCGGAATTCTACCTTGTTCACGTTGTCGGGTAGAAACGACGATTCGTAAATAGTGATTGGTGATTCCTGAAATGCCTGAACACTCGCCACGGGTAGGCTGCCCAGAGGAAGCAAAGCACCAAACGGAGCAGGGTCGAAGGGGCCGGAATAAAGTTCCGGGCTGGTTCGACCCCGGTCTTTTGTTTTGAATGGATTACAGGGTGGCGAGTCCATCGAGGCGTTCCGGGCTGGGTCGAAGGGTCGGGCCGCAAAAGAAGGATCAAAAGGAGGCGCAGAAAGCACCGGAAAGGGGGCGGGCGCTGCCGCCCGTGGCGCTCTCCCTCCCATCGTTTGGGTCATTCGCGCCATTCGCCTCATCTCTCTTCCTTGCCTAGTTGCGTCTTTGCGTCTTTGCTTGCCCGGACCTCAAGCACTCCTGCGTAGGGTGAGCCTCGAAAACCGAAAAATCAATATCAAGGTCCTGTGGAGATTTAGAGAAAACGGCGAGTGACTTCGTGTGACGGGACAGGTTTGCGCTTCAATTCTTTAAACGATTTTTGTGAACCTGATTGAGATTCTCGCAGCGAGACTTAGAAATAATCGCGTTCACGCTCCTGTTCTTTCAAGAGGAACCTATGGTTTTGCGGTCGGCTCATTTCTAACAAATGGAGGAGCGTACAGAACAACATGCCCGTCCAACACGTAGAATTTCACAGTCTGCGTGTCGAACTGATTTACTGTGTCCCGCAACTGGGCTTGGCTCGGCCGCCAGCCATCGCAGTTAAGAAGATATGAATCGGAAACAGACTCTAGGATTTCGCATTCACCGACGACTTCCGCCACCGCCCGTTGTTCTTCGGGTTTTGAGAGCTTCATACGCTGCAAATCAGATGACTGCGTGAGTGTTTTCCCGAATGAAATCTCGTACACCTGCATCCAATGCCGAAACCTAAGGAGCTCAGTTTCCCTTTGAGGAAAGCCCACGCTTTGAAAGTCCTCTCTGATGCCGGGAATCTGCCCGTGTTGAAGTTCTTCTTGGAATGACTCTATCTGTTTCGCCAGGATATGGGCATTCGCTTCTGCCTTTGGAGTAGAACTCCCATATGCACTAGCAAGTTTGTGCTGCGCGTACCAGCTAACGAATCCAATCACCAGCAGTAGCACGCCGATTGCAGCTAACGAGATCGTAACGGCTCGTTTTTTCACGTGACTATCCTCATGGCCCACACTTCCCGACTACATTCTAGCGGGTGTCCCACCCTTCATTGCCGAACCAAACGTCAACGTCGTCGAATCATCCTCACTTTGGCCGTCAACTCGGAGATCATCCCACGCCCAGGGGTGCCCCGCCCTTGAGTTCTTTCCAAGGGTGGGGCCTTAGGAGAAAACGAGAGCACTCTGTATGCCGAACCGCCCGGCGTCCCACCCTCCGATGGGATGTGGCGTGGCCCCTTGCAACTGGCGCAGTCGTATCATCCGGTGTGTTAGTGGTCAAGGTGGGAACGGAAGCTCACGACGAGGGTGGGCCACCCGACCACGCCTATCGCGCGCCTTGCTGCCGACGGCACGGCAAGTCACATGCGTTAACGCACGGCGTCACGAACTGCAAGTCGCAAATCACAAACTCTGGCGAATTGCGTTACCCTTACCGGGCGTGAATACCTCTTACGACCAGATCGCGGGGCGAAGCGTGGAGCGGTTGGCGGCGCTCAGCGACGGCATCTTTGCCGTGGCCATGACGTTATTGGTGCTCGACCTGCGCTTGCCGGCCAAGGAGATGATTCACAGCGAGCACGACTTGTGGCGCGCCGCGGTCGCCATCGGTCCGCAGATTCTGATGTACATGATGAGCTTCCTGACGCTGGGAATTTTCTGGGTGGGGCAGCAGACGCTGCTGAATCATCTTGCAAAGTGCGACCGCAACATGGCCTGGCTGAACATGGCGTTCCTTTTCACTATCACCATCATGCCCTTCTCGACCAAATTCCTGGCCGAGTTCATCGCTTACCGCTCGGCGCTGATCGTCTATTGGATGAACATCGTCGTGCAAGGGGCCGTTCTGTACGCCATCTGGGGCTACGCGCTGCGGGCCAAGCTGGTGAAAGAGGACATGCCGGCCGACGCACCCGACGCGATCTGCCATCGCATCATCATCGGACAGGCGCTCTACGCCTTTGGCGCGCTGCTGTGCATCTTCGGCACTTATTGGAGCGTCGCGTTCATCGTGGTCGTGCAGCTCAACTTCGCTTTCGCCCCGAGCTTTCGCCGCTCGTAACAGACAAAGACGCCCGCCTGAAGGCGGCCGCTACAAAGGCAAAAACGCCCGCTTCTCGCGGCACGCCCGCGACGAGTTCAGTCGCCCGCTACAAAAGCATGCTTCTAGCGGCCGCAGCCGCGGCGCGCTTCGTCGAATCCATCGAAAAGCCGCGACGCACCGTTGTCGCGCAGCGTTCCGATGATGTGCGGCTGCCCGGGTTCGATCGCGAACTTCACATGCAGGCCGTCGGCGCGAAGCTGTGTCGCTTGCTGCTGCACGCTGTCCAGCCAATCTGTGTCCAGCCCTCCCACATACATGTAAATGCACATGTGCGCGATGGCGTGGATGGAAGCGGAAGTGGCGTCCGGCAAGTAGCCGGGGAAACCGGTGATCGAGAGGAAATATTGCGGGTAGAGCGCCGCGATGTAAAAAGCGCTGATGCCGCCGTTGGACATCCCCACGGCATGAAATTTGTTGCCCTCAATTTTGTAGTCGTGAAGGATGGCTTCGAGGAACGCGGGAAAGATGCGCTGGCCCGCTTCGAAAAACATGTCGTCGTTGGGCGCCGCGGGTATCACCAGGATGTAGCCGCGCCGCTCGGCCTGGTCGCGATAATTCCTATCCAGCACTTCGTCCACGAATCGCATGGTCTGCGACGCGGGCGGAAACGCGAACACTCCTGGATAGGTCTTCGCCGGATCGTAGCCGTTGGGAAGCACGACCTTGTAGTGAACGGTCGTCCCGGCGATGTCCTTCGTCTTATCGAGGACGTCGGCGCGCGCCCCCGGCGCGGTGAACGCGCTAAGCACGACGGCCATGCCCACGCCCGCGGCCGCCGCTATCGAATTTCGGAACCACCTTCTCATGTTGGTCGTTGCCTTGATTTCACATTACTTTGCCGGGGGATCCGGAATCTCATCATGGGGCGCGACCGGCGCGCCGCCGAATACTTTGTGTCCACCGGGCAGCGTCACCAGATTGGCGCTCGCCGTGTGCGAACCGTCCTTGGCCTGATAGCCGTCGACGGTCGTCTCATCGCCCGGCTTCAGCGAGTCCTTCTTCCATCCCGCTCGCAGCAATACATCGGGATTAGAAAGCTCGATCATCCAGCGCACCGGCTGGGCGTCATCACCCTTTACATCCAGAGTGATCCAACCGTGCGGATTGATCATCTCGAACTTCACCACCGCTCCGTGCAAAGTGACTCGCTTTTGAGAATCGAACTCGGCCGCGAAGGAATGGTGCGCCTGCGCCGGCAGTGTGGCGAGCAGCAAAGCGGCACAAAGCGTGAGAATGTTGGGCTTCACGTTCTTCACTCGAAATCCTATTGTAACGACGCAGATTGATATTTAGAAGTTACGTCGAATCGGCCAGCGAGCGCGGATATAATCCCATTTCATGGCGCTGGAAGAATACCGGAGCAAACGCAAATTTCAGAGCACCCCGGAGCCCAAAGGGGCTGCGCGGCCGGGACGCGGCAACCACTTTGTGGTGCAGGAGCACCACGCCACGCGGCTGCACTACGACTTCCGCCTGGAAGTGAGCGGCGTGCTAGTGTCCTGGGCCGTGCCGAAGGGGCCATCGCTCGACCCGGCGGACAAACGGCTGGCCATTCAGACCGAAGATCATCCGCTGGACTACGCGAAATTCGAGGGCACCATTCCCGCAGGCAACTACGGCGCGGGACAGGTGATCGTGTGGGACGAAGGCACGTTCGAGCCGGAAGGTTCGCGTTCGGCTCGCGAGCAGATCGACGGCGGCGAACTGAAAATGACGCTGCACGGCCACAAATTGAAGGGCAGCTTTGTGTTGGTGAAGCTGCGCGGCAGCCGCTACGGGAAACCGGGCAAGGAGTGGCTGCTGATCAAGCATCGCGACGCGGAGGCGCGGACGGGCTGGACGATCGGCGAGCACCCGGAGTCGGTGATTTCCGGGCGCACGCTGCAAGCGGAAAGCAAAGAGGCGAGCAAGGGCGCGCCTCGCGCTGCTCTTGGCCGGGCGAAGCCCGCCGCGATTCAATTTCCGGCGAGCGCGAAACGGGCGCCCATGCCGGAGAAGATCGCTCCTGCGCTCGCGACGCTTGCCGACAAGCCGTTCTCGAGTCCGGAGTGGCTCTTTGAGATCAAGTGGGACGGCGAGCGGACTCTGGCGCGTGTAAAGGGCGGTCAACTGGAGCTGTGGTCGCGTTCGCAACGCAATATCACGCGGGAGTATCCGGACTTGGCGGAGATTCCGGAACATGTCGCCGGCCACGATGTGTGGCTGGACGGCGAAATCGTGACGCTCGATGCGGACGGGCGGAGCAATTTCGAGCGGCTGCAGCAGCGGTTTTCGGTGCGGGCGCCGAGCAAGGAGTTGATGGCGAAAGTGCCGGTGATTTATTACGCGTTCGACCTGCTTTATTGCGACGGGCACGACCTGCGCGGCGTTCCGCTGCTGGAGCGAAAGAACCTGCTGGCGCAAATCCTCCACGCCGACTCGCGCGTTCGCTTTTCCGACCATGAGGTCGCGAGGGGCAAAGAATTGTACGAACTGGCGACGGAGAAACACCTTGAGGGGATTATCGGCAAGGAAATCCACAGCCGCTACCCGGACGGACGCACGCGAGCGTGGCTGAAATTCAAGCTGGGCCGGGATCTGGACGCAGTGGTGGGCGGATGGACCGACGGGCGCAAATCCCGCGAGCATTTCGGCGCGCTTTTGGCGGGGCTTTACGAAGACGGGAAATTGAAGTACGTGGCCAATGTGGGTACCGGATTTTCAAACAGCGTGCAAGCCGCACTAGCAAAGCAATTGGCGTCGCTGGCCGCGACAAAATGCCCCTTCGACAAAGAACCAGCGACGGCGACGAAGGCGCATTGGGTGAAACCGGAACTTGTGATGCGCGTGGGCTACGCGAATTGGACCGATGGCCGCAGCCTGAGAGCACCGCGCTTCCTCGGCCTGGTGCCGGATCGCAAACCGGAAGAGTGCACGTTCGCGAAGGAGACGACTGTGGCGAAGGCCGAGGATGTTGATCCGCCCGAGCCACCGCGTGCGGCAAAACGGCAGGCGAGTTCGCCGAAGTCCGCGCAAAAGCGCGGGGGACCCGGCGCAGACGAGGAGGCGCTTGCCGCGGAACTCAAGAGCGGATCGCAAGAGCAATTGGCGGTGGAAATCGAAGGGAAATCGCTGAACCTGACGAACCTGAACAAAGTGTATTTCCCGGGCGACGGGTACACGAAGCGGGATCTTCTCCACTACTACCTGACGATTTCGCCCTTCCTGCTGCCTTTCCTAAAGGGCCGGCCGCTGGTGCTGCGGCGCTATCCGAACGGAATCGCGTCGGAGGCCTTTTTCCAAAAGGACGCCGGAAAAAAAATTCCGGAGTGGATCGAAACCGCGGCAATCGGGTCCGACAGCGGCAAGCATGAGACGATTCACTACTTTCTTGCGAACGACTTGCCGAGCCTGCTGTACCTCACGAACTTGGGGTGCATCGATCACAACCCGTGGTCGAGCCGCGCCGATGATCGGGAGCATCCAGACTACATATTTTTCGATCTCGACCCGTCGGACGACACGCCATTCCCCGATGTCATCGCGCTGGCAAAGGACTTGGTGACGAAACTCACCGCGCTTCGGCTGAAGATCTACATCAAGACTTCCGGCGCAACCGGAATTCACATTTTCATTCCCATTCACCCGCACTACACCTTCGAACAAGTGCGGAAGTTCGTGGAAGTGGTCGCCAGATGGGCTGAGCGGGACAATCCGGGACGCATTACCATGGATAGAACGGTGAGCAAGAGGCCCAAGCGCAGCATCTACATCGACGCGCACCAGAATTCGCGCGGGCAATCGCTGGCGTCGGTTTATTCGGTGCGCGCTTTCCCGCACGCGCCAGTTTCCACGCCCATTGCGGCAAGCGAACTGACCGCAAAGCTTCGCCCGGACTCCTGGACTCTGAAGTCAATTCCCAAGCGAATCGAGAAAATCGGCGACCTGTGGGCCAATTTCTGGAAAGATCGCCAGGACATGGAAACAGCGGTCGAGAATCTCTCCGCGAAGCTGTAGCTCCCGCGCTCTGGACGTATCCCTCGCGTTAGGAATACAAAATGCTGGCGTCGGTCGAGAGGGCGCCCAGCTCATCGATGCGGCTTGGCGGTCCCTGCACAACAAAGCGCCGGTGATAGAGCCCGAGCGCACGGTAGCCCGCCAATTCTTCGCCACCACCCGCACGGCCCGGGCCCCCGTGCAAGCAACTGGGCACCACGTTGCCGTGGCCGGTGTGCTGCGTGCCCACCGTAGCATCAACGACCAAAATGCGGCCGTGAAGATCGCCGATCCCCAGAAGAATGTCTTCCACAAATTCCTTGTCGCCAGAAAAGAGCGACGCCACGAGAGAACCCAAGCCGCGCCGAGCGATTTGCACCGCCTCTTCGACGGTGTTGTACGCAACGAGCGTAGCAGCCGGCCCGAATACTTCGACGTCATGCACGTACTTGGCCTTCAATCCGTCGGTGCAAGCGAGAAGCGTGGGCTGCACGAAAGATCCCTTCGCGGGATCGGCATCCACGGGCTGAAAATTTTCGTTGCCGCCGAACACAACCTTGGCTTCTTCCTTCAGTTTGCGCAGGCCTTCGAGGCACGATGCCTGCTGGGCCTTATTCACTACCGGTCCCATCTTCACATCTTTGTTACGGGGGTTGCCGACCGGGATGGCCGCGAGTTTGGCGGCGATGGCCTCGCCCAATGCACCAATGTGATCGCGATGCACCAGCACGCGGCGGATGGCCGTGCACTTCTGGCCCGCTTTGAGCGTCATCTCGCGCACGATTTCCGTAACGATCAGATTGAACACATCGCTGCCCGGGGCACCGTCGGGGCCGAGAATCGTGGAGTTGATGCTGTCGGCTTCGATATTTACGCGCACCGAATGGCGCAGCGCATTGGCGTGTCCGCGAATGCGCATAGCCGTATCGGCGGAACCGGTGAAGGAAACCACATCGCCTTCGGCGACGTGATCCATCAGGTCACGCGCAGAGCCGCAAATAATGGAGATCGCTCCGGGCGGCAGAATCTCCGCCTTGACGATGTCCTCAACCATGCGATGCGTCAGCCAGGCCGTGGGGGTAGCGGGCTTCACGATGATGGGCACGCCTGAAAGCAGCGCCGGCGCCGCCTTTTCGCAAAAGCCCCAGGCTGGAAAATTGAATGCGTTGATGAAAATGGCAGCGCCCTTGGTCGGAGTCAGGAAGTGCTGAGCGGCGAACACGCCGGTCTTCGAAAGCGGGATCTGCTTCCCTTCCTTGAGCATTCGTCCCTGGCCCAAAGCGGCGCCGAGCTTGGCGTAATACTTGATGGTGTAGATTGCGCCGTCCACGTCGAAGGAGGCGTCGGGATCGTTGGCTCCGGAATTGAGGAGAGAGATTCGGAAATACTCGGCGCGATTGGCGGAGAGAACGTCGGCGATCTTGCCGAGCATTTCGGCGCGCTGGGCGTAGGAAAGCTCGCGCAACTGCAGGCCGCCGGTGGAGCGGGCGTAGCCAAAGTCCTGCCGCAAATCGATTCCCTTGGAAGTGACGCGGGCGAGCTCTTCGCCGGTAACCGGATCGACGAGTGGGTCTCCCGGGCCTTCGCCCTCTTTCCACTGCCCACTTACGAAATTTGTCAGCTTCACAGTGCCTCCTCAACCAGGCGTTTCACTTTCAGGGGCTTTTACGGCCCTTAAGGCCCCGGGACGGACGTTTGAACCGCCTGCATTTTCCGCGGGGGTCTTGCGATTCAATGTTTTCGGACTGCTATTTGAGCGTGGCAAATCTTAGCACAGAACTTTCAAACCAACGTTCAATAAATAAAAAGACGCTTCACGGCCCCTTTTCAGACCACTGTTCTCCGCCGTTACTCTCGCATTATGGGCGCAAACAGTGCGATTCAATGGCGGGGCGCCGCAGCGGGGGAAAAGACTTGACACCGCCGCTCCCCGCCATTACTATGTACTGGCATTTGAACGAATGGTCAAACTTCACGACGCTTTGCTCCGGCGCGAAGAAACGCAATCGTCCGCTGCACTTCCAGGAGGTTCGATGGCCGTAGTCACGCAAGAAACCCAAACCAGTTTCGCTCCAGTCGATTATCGCACCGAACCCTCGCGCTACAAACACTGGCGCCTGGCCTTTGACGGTACGGTGGCCACGCTGACCATGGACGTGAATGAAGAGGGCGGACTGCGTCCCGGCTACAAGCTGAAGCTCAACTCCTACGACTTGGGCGTGGATATCGAGCTGCACGACGCGCTGCAGAGGCTCCGCTTCGAGCATCCGGAAGTTCGCACTGTGGTGCTTACCAGCGGCAAGAGCCGCATCTTCTGCTCCGGCGCGAATATCTACATGCTGGGCACCTCTACGCACGCGTGGAAGGTGAATTTCTGCAAATTCACGAACGAAACTCGCAACGGCATCGAAGATTCAAGCGCGCACTCGGGATTGAAATTCGTGGCTGCGCTTAACGGCACGACGGCAGGCGGCGGATACGAGCTGGCGCTCGCTTGCGATGAAATCCTGCTGGTGGATGACCAAAACTCTTCCGTGAGCCTCCCTGAGCTTCCCCTGCTGGGGGTTCTGCCGGGAACCGGCGGCCTGAGCCGTGTGATTGATAAGCGTAAGGTTCGCAGGGATCTGGCCGATATCTTTTGCACCACGCCTGACGGTGTGAAGGGCGAACGCGCGAAGAGTTGGGGGCTGGTGGACAGCGTCATCAAGACTCAGCAGTTTGCCGAAGAAGTCAAGAAACACGCCCTGAAGCTGGCGGAGAAGAGCGACCGACCGGCGAACGGCAAGGGCATCCAATTCAAGCGCGTTGAATGCACGACCGATGACCAGGGCCGGCACTACGAATATGTCGACGTACAGATGAACCGAGAGAATCGCAGCGCGACGATCACGGTGCACGCTCCGCGGACGGCGACGGTGAAGACCGTCGACGAGGCCCTGGCGCAAGGTTCCAGCTGGTGGCCGCTGCAAATGGCCCGCGAGCTGGACGACGCCATCCTGCACCTGCGCACCAACGAACTGGAACTGGGGCTGTGGATTCTGAGGACGGCGGGCGATGCCGACGCCGTGCTGGCGGCCGATGCATTCGTTCTGGACAATCAGAAACATTGGTTCGTGCGCGAAGTGCTTGGCATGATGCGCCGCACGTTCGCTCGGCTGGATGTCTGCTCGCGTTCGCTGTACGCGTTCGTGGAACCGGATTCCTGCTTCGCCGGAACTTTACTAGAGCTGGCGCTGGCGGCGGACCGCACCTACATGCTGGACAGCGAAGTGGACGGCAAGAACTCGTTCGTCGAATTGTCGAAGATCAATTTCGGCGCGCTGCCGATGGTCAACGGGCTTTCGCGGCTGGCCTCGCGGTTCTATCAGGACGCGAAGAAACTCGAATCGCTCAGCCAGCTGGCCGGGAAGAAGCTTTCCGCGAAAGACGCAGCGGCAGCGGGCCTGGTGACTGAGTCGCTCGACGAACTCGACTGGCAGGATGAAGTCCGCCAGGCCATCGAATCACGCACCACGCTTTCTCCCGACGCATTGACCGGCCTGGAAGCCAACCTGCGATTCGGCATTCCGGAAAACATGAATACCCAGGTGTTTGGCCGCCTTTCCGCCTGGCAGAACTGGATCTTCATCCGTCCGAACGCCGTAGGGGCAAGCGGCGCGCTGAAGGTGTACGGCACCGGCGCACCGGCAAAATTCAACTGGGAACGCGTGTAACGCGCAGAGTCCCGACCCAAGGAGAGCACCATGGTCAATTACACCGACAAGATTCCGAATAACGTCGATTTGGGAAGAGACCGCGTTCTGCAGCGCGCCTTAGAGCACTGGCAGCCGGCGTTCCTTGGCTGGTGGAGCGACATGGGCCCGAACGAAAGCAGCGCGTACGAGGTCTATCTGCGCACGGCGATCAGCGTGGACCCCGAAGGCTGGGCGCAATTCGGCTACGTGCGCATGCCGGAATACCGTTGGGGAATTTTCCTCCAGCCGCGCGACCCGAACCGGCTGGTGAATTTTGGAGCGCGCAAGGGCGAAGCGTCCTGGCAAGAAGTGCCGGGCGAATACCGCTCCGCGCTGCGTCGCATTATCGTCACGCAGGGCGACACCGAGCCTGCGTCGGTCGAACAGCAGAAAATGCTGGGCCTCTCCTGCCCGTCGCTCTACGACCTGCGCAATATTTTCCAAGTGAACGTTGAGGAAGGGCGCCATCTGTGGGCCATGGTTTACCTGCTGCACCGCTATTTCGGCCGCGACGGACGCGAGGAAGCGGAAGCGCTGCTGGCGCGCCGCTCCGGCGACGGCGACAACCCGCGCATCCTGGGCGCGTTCAACGAACCCACGCCTGACTGGCTGGCGTTCTATATGTTTACGTTTTTCACCGACCGCGACGGCAAGTTCCAACTGTGCTCGCTGGCCGAGTCCGGCTTCGATCCACTGGCGCGCACCTGCCGCTTCATGCTGACCGAAGAGGCCCATCACATGTTCGTGGGTGAGACGGGCGTGGGCCGCGTGATCCAGCGAACCTGCGACGTGATGAACGAGCACAAGATTGGCGACCCCGGGGACGTGCGCAAGCAGGGCGTGATCGACCTGCAGACGCTGCAACGCTATTTGAACTTCCACTACAGCGTCACGCTGGACCTGTACGGCTCGGACATCTCTTCGAACGCGGCCAACTACTACACGAACGGGCTGAAGGGCCGATTCGAGGAAACCAAGCTCAACGACGACCACGTGCTGACGGAAGCGACCTATCCGATTTCCGAAGTGGTCGGCGGAAAAATCATCACTCGCGAAATTCCGGCGCTGACGGCGCTGAACGCCCGTCTGCGCGACGATTACATCAAGGAAATCGAATCGGGCCTGAGCCGCTGGAACCGCATCATCGACAAGGCCGGAATTCCCTTCCGCCTGACGATACCGCACATGGGTTTCCATCGCGCCATCGGAAGCTTCGCGGGACAGCACATCAGCCCGGAGGGCGAAGTGCTGAGCGAAGAGGCGTGGAAGAATCACGAGTACGAGTGGCTGCCGAGCCCCGAGGACTACAAGTACGTGCAATCCTTGATGAGCGGTCGCGTGACCGAGCCGGGGAAGTTCGCTAACTGGATCGCTCCTCCGGTGCGCGGCGTCAACAACCAGCCACCCAACTTTGAGTACGTTCGCTTCAACTGATTGCGGCGCGCAAGTTCAGAGAGCGCCGGGCTTGTCCGATTCGCGGGGATTCGGGGCACTTCAGCCTCGAATCCCCGCTCCGGTCAAATCCCATTGCCAGCAAGCGCCGACTGCGCGAATATCTGTGCGCCCGAATCGCTCTCCGCACACATAGGGGATTGAACTAGATGCCAAAGGTTATTTTCAAGACGGCTGCAGGCGACGCGACGGAAGTCACGGTGCCCACCGGCACGACGGTGATGGCCGCAGCCCTGCAGAACAACATCGACGGGATCGTGGCCGAGTGCGGCGGAGTTTGCATGTGCTCGACCTGCCACGTGTTCGTCGACGAGGCTTTTTACGATCGCCTTCCGCCCGCGCAGGATACGGAAGAGGCGGTGCTCGAGATATCCGCGGAGGAACGCCAGCCGACCAGCCGGCTGAGCTGCCAGCTGAAGGTCACGGACGATCTGGACGGCCTGATCGTGCGGCTGCCGTCGAGACAGCGGTAAATGCAGCCCGGAGTGGTGATTGTCGGGTCCGGGCAGGCGGGGTTTCAAACCGCGGCGTCCTTGCGCTCCGAGCACTACGACGGCTCCGTCACGCTCGTCGGCGACGAACCGCACATTCCCTACCAACGTCCGCCGCTTTCCAAGGGGTATCTACTCGGCAGACAGGATCGCGCGAGCATCGAGCTGCGGCCGGCCTCCTTTTACACACAGCAGAAGATCGACTTGCTGGCGGGCGAGAAGGTCGTAGCCATTGACCGCCGGGCACATGAAGTGACGCTGGCCTCGGGTCGCAAAATTCCTTACGCGAAACTGGTGTTGGCCACGGGTGCGCGCAATCGCCTACTGCCCGTTGAGGGCGCTGATCTCGATGGCGTTCTCTACCTGCGGTCGCTCGACGAATCGATGGCCGCAATCGAGCGTCTTGCGAGCGCGCAGGATATCGTCGTCGTTGGCGGGGGATTCGTCGGCTTGGAGCTGGCAGCCGCTGCCGGTTCGCTGGGCAAGAAAGTAACGGTGCTCGAAGCGCTGCCGAGGCTCATGTCGCGCGTGGTCGCGCCGGTCATTTCCGACTTTTTCATGCAACTACACTCCGGACGGAATAACACCATCCTGTGCGACGCAGCGGTGACCAAGATTGTCGGCTCAGAGGGCAAAGTCCGCGAGGTCGTTCTGCGCGACGGCAGAAAGTTCCCCGCCGATCTGGTGTTTGTAGGCATCGGCGTGGTGCCCAACGACGAGCTGGCACGGGACGCAGGGCTAAAGGTTGCCAACGGCATCGCCGTCAACGAACACTTGCAGACGAACGACCCGGAAATTTATGCGATCGGCGACTGCGCGGAGCATCCGTGTGCGTTTGCGGATTGCCGCTTGCGGCTGGAGTCGGTGCAGAATGCGGCGGACCAAGCGCAGCATGTGGCCCTGGAAATCATGGGCCGCGGCAGTGCGTACCGGGCGTTGCCGTGGTTTTGGACCGATCAATTTGACGTGAAGCTGCAGATGGCTGGCATTTCGCAGGGCCACGATCAGATTGTCACGCGGGGGAGCATCGAAAATCGCAAGCTCTCCGTCTTCTACTTCAAAGACGGTCGCCTGCTGGCTATAGATTCGATCAACCGGCCGATCGACCACATGATCGGGCGGAAGATCATCGCCGCGGCGGTGCCGTTGACGCCGGAGCAGGCGGCCGACGAAACCGTGGACCTGAAGAAGCTGCAACAGGCCGCCGGACCCGTCAATTTGCACTGAGCGTCAATCTTCACTAAGAGTTGCTACTCTAATTTTCAAGCGAACGGAGCGAGCATGAAGACAATCGCAGTGATTGGCGCAGGAACGATGGGCCGAGGCATCGCCTATGCCGCGGCCTTCGGCGGGTATCGTACGGTTCTCGAAGACGTTGCCAAGCCGGTTCTCGATCAGGGCGTCGCCTGGATCGAGCAATCGCTGAATGAGGGGGTGACGCGCGGCAAAGTGGAAGCCGCGACTCGCGACAGCGCGCTCAAGCTGATCAGCACTGCGTCATCACCTGAGGAAGCCTGCCGCGAGGCGGATCTGATTATTGAAGCGGCGCCGGAAGATATCCGGCTGAAGATCGAGCTGTTCACGACTTTCGATAAGTCGTCGAAGCCCACCGCGATTTTCGCGAGCAATACGACTTCCCTCTCGATCACGGAAATGGCGGCGGTGACTTCGCGGCCCGATCGCTGCATCGGCATGCACTTCTTCAATCCGGTGCCGAAGATGAAGCTGCTGGAAATGGTGCGAACCATGGAAACGTCCGAGGAAACCATCGCCGCGTGCCGCGAGGTCGGCCAGCGCATGGGCAAAGAGATCGTCCTCGTACGCGAATCGCCGGGATTCATCACCAGCCGGATCAATGCCATCATCGGAAACGAAGCGTTCGACATGCTGCAGACCGGCGTGGCTTCGGCGGAAGACATCGACAAGGCGCTGAAGCTGGGGCTGAATCACCCCATGGGGCCGTTCGAGCTGATCGATCTGGTGGGACTCGACGTGCGCCTGAAGAGCATGGAGTATCTCTACTCCACTCTCGGCGAAAAATATCGCCCGAATCCACTGCTGCGGCAATATGTGAAGGCGGGGCGCCTCGGCCGTAAAACCGGGCGCGGAATTTACGATTACACGAAAAAGCCGGGCGCGGGGCAGTAGCGGAACCGCCGCGTCGCGCCGTCGTTGTTTGTAGGGGCGGGTCTCAGACCCGCCCGCGTGCGTGGTGATATCCGATTCTCAACGGGCCGCAGAGTCCGCGCGAGCGCTTTGGATTCAGCAATCCCGCGATCAAGTGTTCGCCGAACTCCGCTGCGCTTCGCGCGGCATGGCGCCCGCGAGCAAAAGGGCGGCGCCGCAATACATCAGCGTATCCCCCACGTAATTGAGCCCGTTGTCGAGGCTCGCGCGGTCAACTATTCCGATCGGCACGTAGACGACCAGCTCCACGAAAAGCACCGTCAGGCCCACCCACGTGGCGGCCGCGCGGGTTTTCTTGCCCAGCAGCAACGGGATTCCCGCGACTGCGTAGCCGACGGCTGCCAAGTAGGTCCAAACGGCGTGTCCGGGAATCCACGTGGGAGTCATCCGCTCCAGCGGAACTCCGGGAACGTGATCGCCGTGCATGAATTGCTCGAAGCTGTAAAAGAGCACGGGGATTGCGATGAAGTAACGCGCTATCGTTGCAAGGATGCGCGCGCGGCGCTCGCGCTCCCACTCTGCGAAGGGATCAGTGGATGACTGGGCGAGGCTGGCTGCGAGAGCGAGAGCGCCGCCGCTGAAGGATAATTCCCGCAGCACGAGCGCCATCGCAATCCGGTCTCGAGGACTTTGTATCCAAGCCGGGACGTCCATCAGTACCACGAAAAGAAAAAAGGTGAGCGCCAGTAAACTCGCGGCGAGGCGCGCCTGAATCCTCGCCACCATGCTCAACGCGGCTGCGATAAAGCAAGCGCCTACGAAGTAAGCCCAAAACTCATGCCACGGAATCCACGCCGGCACGATCGACGCGATGTCATCCGTCAGCGTGAAATGCTCGGTGCCGAAAGCCGCGAGTGGCGCCGCGTAGAAAATTGGCCCGAACAGAATCAGCTTGTCGAGTCCTCGCGCTTTCTGCCAGTCGCCTCGAAGGAACATCACAGCCAGCCCGATTGCAAAAACTATTCCACCGGCAAAATACGACCAAATCACCTGGCTCGGAATCGCGACGACAACCATGATTGCCGACGAACTCGTTAAGCCGCCGCTCACGACGATTCCTTTCCGCCACGTCGCGGCTCAGCCCTCTCAGCGGGTGGAGCCTGCGCGCGGGCGTTTGGGATTCAGCAGGCCCGCGATCAGGTATTCGGCAAATTCCTCCGCAATTTCAACCGACGTGGCGCCGCCGCTGGGATCGAACCAGTAGGGGATCCAGTTGATCGAACCCAGGATTGCGAAGGTGAGCAGCTTGGGGTCCGCCTGGCGGAAAACGCCCGTCTCGATCCCCTCGGCAATGATCTGGCGGATTCCCTGATCGAAGCGGTCGCGCTTGGCGATGACGGTCTTCAGCCGCGGCGCGGCCAACGCCTGCAAGTCCAAGGTCAACGACGTGCCGCCAAGTTCGTCGATCATGGTGTGGACGAACGCAACGATCAATCGGCGGAGCTTTTCTTCGGGCGGGTAAGTGCGGCCCTCGACTCTTTCGAGAACTTTGAGCAGAAGATCGAGTGCGTATTGGTGGCAGGCAAAAAGAATTTCCTCTTTGTCCTGGAAATAGTAGTAGAGGTTGCCCTTCGTCATGTGAAGGGCGCGCGCGATTTCGTCAACGCTCGCGCCGTAATAGCCGCGGTGGCGGAAGGCTGCGGCCGCGCTCTTCAGGATTTCGAGCCGTTTTGCGTCACTCCGCTCCGTTGAGTTTTTCAAGGTTTCTATTCGACTTTGAACGCTGGCGGGCGTTTTTCGAGGTAGGCCGCGATGCCTTCCTTGGCATCTTCGCTCTGAAAGAGGAGTTGCTGGTTTTCGCGCTCCAAGGCCAATCCGGATTCGATGGGGACTTCCCAACCGGTTTGAACCGCGAGTTTGATGCGTCCGACGGCCTTCGCTGCTTTATTCGGCGGACAGAACCGCCGCGCGTACTTCATGACTTCTTCCATGAAATTGTCTTTCGGGAAAACTTCGTTGACGACGCCGAGTTCCCTGGCCTCATCGAACGAAAAAGTCCTACCCGTGACCATCAGCTCGATGGCCTTCGATTTTCCCACGATGCGCGACAGCCGCTGCGTACCTCCGGTACCTGGCAGCACGCCGAGCGTCACTTCCGGTAGGCCAACCTTGCCGGCATCCTTGCGCGCGATGCGAATATCGGCGGCCATAGCGACTTCCAGGCCGCCCCCAACACAGTGGCCATTGAGCGCCGCAATTACCAGCTTCGGCGTGTGCTCCAGGCGCAGCAACGTTTCATTGGCGTGCAGGCAGAAATAGTATTTGAAGGTCGGGTCGGCGTCTTTCAGCATGTTGATGTTCGCGCCCGCGCAGAAAAACTTCTCGCCCCCGCCGGTGATCACGATCACGTACACGCCTTTGTCCATGCGCGCCGACAGAATGGCGTCGTCGAGCTGCCGGTTCATTTCGTAGGAATAGGTATTGGCCGGCGCATCGTCCAGCGTGATCACGCCGATGCCGTCTTTCACGGAATACTGAATCAGCTGCTTCGCCTGCACGTTTTCTTTCGTGATCGCCACTGCTGTTCCCTCACTTGCCCGGGTCGGATGGATTGCGTTTGCCCTATTTGGGCCGAATGTTCAAAAGATTCTCACAGCCCGTCATGGCCCCCGTCAAGGCGGCGATGACGTTGGGCCGTGGTTACGTTGTCCCGTGGTATTGCTTGGAGACAAGCGTCTCCTGGCAGGTGATGAATTCGAGCAGCACCGCGACGCCCTTCTTGGTCTGCTCGATGCCGCGACGGATGGCCGGAACGATCTCGGCCGGATCCGTAACGCGTTCGCCGTAGCCCCCAAAGGCGCGGGCCATTGCGGCGTAATCGCCGGAAATATCCGTCGAGCGATATTTCTTGGTAGAGATGGGCATGATCGGGATTTCCATGGCCATGCTGAAATTATTCAGCAGAATGGACATGATGGGGATGCGTTCCCGTACCGCCGTTTCGAAATCCATTCCCGTGAAACCGATAGCCGCGTCGCCCCACACGTTGATGCACAGCTTATCGGGACACGCCAGCTTCGCTCCCATCGCCAGGCCCAGGCCGTATCCCAGCTGCGTCGTCTTGCCCCAGCCGATATACGTAAGCGGCTTCTTGGTCACCCAGAATGGCGCCAACTGGTCGCGCGGGCTGCCCGCATCGTGAGTGATGATGGTGTTCGCGACGTCCACCGTGTGCTGCAAATCCCACAGAACGCGATAAGGCGAAAAAGGCGCGTCTTTCGACGTCAGCTTGGGCAGCCATTCGTCAAGCCACGCCTTGCGCACCTGCGCGATTTCGTCTTTTACGGTCCAGGAACGCGGAGTCTTGATCAGCTTTTCCACTTCCACACAAAGGGCATCGAGGGTCAGCTGCGCGTCGCCGATCAGACCGATCTCCGCGCGAACGTCTTTATTCAAATGATTTGGATCGAGCGTCGAGTGAATGAATTTCTTTCCTTGCGGCATGGCGATTCCGAAAGCCGTTTCCGTGAAGCTGCAACCGATACCGAAAATCCAATCGGCCTTCGCGAGGAAATACGGAAGGGTCTTCGGGAAGGCCACGCCGCCGGCTCCGATCGAGAGCGGATGATCCTCGGGAAACGCACTCTTGCCCTGCAGGCTGGTAGCAACCGGAACGCCGAGCATTTCCGCAAGCTTCTTGAGCGATTCCCAGGCGCGGGCATAGTGAATGCCCTGCCCGGCGTAGATCACAAGATTCTTGGCGGCGACAAGCGCGGCAGCAGCCTTGCGCACGTCCGCGGCATCCGGGCCGTAGCGCGCGCTGACGACCGGTTGATAGTCAAGAGTGCCGGGAAACTCCTCGGCGAAAAGATCGATGGGAATCTCCACCAGCGCCGGGCCGCCGCGCCCGTTGCGCAGATTCGAAAACGCGCGGCGAAGCACGTTAGGTACCTCGGCCGCGGCCACGATGGGCTCCGCCGATTTTGTAATCGGCGCGCATGCTGGCCGTAGAATTGAAATTTGGATCGATGTGAGCCAAGCGCCGCGCGTAGCCCATGGGCAGCACCAGGATGGGCACCGATTCGCCATAAGCCTGCGCCACCCCACCGAAGGCGTTCTCCGAGCCAGGGCCGTGCTGCATGGCGAACACGCCGATCTTGCTGCCCGAGCTCATGCGCGAGTATGCATCCGCCATATGCAGGCCGACGCGCTCCTGGCGCATTATAATCGTGCGAATGTCCGCTCCGGCGGCGGCCTCGAGCACATGGTTCAAGGGGTAACCGAAGAGAATCTCCACGCCCTCACGCTTCAGAATTTCGGCTATCGCTTCGCCCACCTTCATGCGCTTCGTCTCCTCGGTACTGCGTAAGACCTGGGATATGACCTACGAACGGCATCTCAACTTGCCCGCAAATATTTGAGGATACCCGATAGAATAGGGTTCCGAAAGCATAAACCTTCGCCTTCCAGTATTGCGCGCAGACCCGTACAATGATTTCAGGAAACGCCGGGTGACCATGGGTAACCGCAAAATTCATTCGCCTCACGCCGTAAACATCGCGGACTTGCGCAGGGCGGCGCAAGAACATCTGCCCAAAGTGGTCTTCGACTACGTTGACGGCGGCGCGGAAGGCGAAGTGACCATGCGCGAAAACTCCCGCGCCTTCGAAGAAGTCACTTTTCGCCCGCGCAATGCCGTTGCTCCCCTGCAACGCGATCTGCGAACTAAAGTGCTTGGCGCCGAAATGTCCATGCCCTTGCTCCTCGGCCCATGCGGATTCATTCGCATGGTACATCCGAACGGCGAGGTGGGCTCGGCGCGCGCCGCGGGTAAGGCGGGAGTGCCCTACATCCTCTCGACGATGTCCGGCTATCGCCTGGAGGAGGTAGCACAGGCGACTTCCGGCCCGCGCTGGTATCAACTCTACCTGGTTGGCGGCCGCGAAGTAGCCGAAGGAACGCTCGAGCGCATTCGCAAAGCCGGCTATTCGGGGCTGGTCATCACCATCGACACGGGCGCCGCCGGAAATCGCGAGCGCGACATCCGCAACGGATCGAGAGAGCTGATGAGCGGCAACAAATTCGCGTCGATTCCTTTCCTGCCACAGCTTTTAAGTCACCCTAGCTGGCTGATGTCATTCCTGCTCGATGGCGGGCGCTTGACGCTTCCAAATGTGGTTGTGCCGGGCCGCGGGCCGATGCCTCTCGCCGACGCTCCTGCCGCGCTGCTGCGATCCGTGGTGGCGTGGGAGGATCTGCGCTGGCTCCGCGACTCGTGGGCCGGCCCAATTATCGTCAAGGGAGTGATGACCGTGGACGATGCGCATCGCGCCGTGGACGAAGGCGCCGCCGCCATCATCGTGTCGAACCACGGAGGCCGCCAGCTCGACTGCGTCCCGGCGTCGCTTCGCGTGCTGCCTAAGATTGTTGCGGCCGTCGGCCAGCGTACCGAGGTTCTGATGGACGGAGGCATCCGGCGCGGAGGCGACATCGTGAAGGCCCTGTGCCTTGGCGCGCGCGCCGTTTTGCTGGGCAGAGCCTACGCCTATGGGCTTGGCGCAGCCGGAGAAGAAGGCGTTACGCGAGCGTTGGATATTTTGCGCGCCGATATGGAGCGCACGCTTGCGCTGCTGGGATGTGGGTCAACCGCCGCGCTCGACCGCTCGTACGTGGATGTTCCCGCCAGTTGGTACACACCAAAAGAACAATAATTTTGCGCGGATGGGCGAGCGGACTTTAGTTCGCGACGGCGGCGGAAGGATGCATCCTCTCGAAATCACGCCGATAGTGGCTATAGCACGCGCGGAATAGTATCAACTGAAAGATGGACGCCCCGACAATCGTGATGGCCACGGAAACCCCGATCATCTGCTCGTTCTTGAAAAGATGATCGTTGAAGAAGCCAGGCAGATAGGGGCCGAGGCTGAGGCCGCCGAGGTTCAGCAGGAACATAAAAAACGCCGACACTTGGCCGCGCACCTGATTCGGGAAGATCATTTGCACCGAAGCGTAGGCGGTGCCGATCGGCATGCCGAAGAATAGCAGCGCCGGCGCGATAAAGAAGAGCGACCACATCGCGCTGGAATTCAGCATAGCCGCTGCAAAAAATATCGCCGTCCCTACCGCGCTGATGACGCCCACCTTCAGCGGCCCTTCATGCACGCCGCGGCGCTGCCAGCGGTCCGATAGCGTGCCGCCGACGAACATCCCGATACAGCCGAAGACGATGATCATCACGCCGAGCGTCCTGCCGGAATGCCCCGGCGTCCAACCGTGCAAGCGCTGGAAAAACGCGGCTCCCCAACTGAAGAAGGCGAAGCCGGCCATGGATTGGAAAACCATCGCCAGGGCCAAGCCGATCAACGATTGCCAGCGTTGGCGAGCCTGCGCGAGCACCTCGCTAAAATTCAATTTCATCGCCGCCCCATCGGCATGGCGGAGCAGGTCTTTGCGCAGCGGCTCCTTGATGGTGTACAGCCACAGCACGAACAACAGGCCGGGAAGACCCACGACCAAAAACGTGAGGCGCCAGGAGGCGATAGTACCGAAGACCGGCACGGTGACCGTGTGCCAGCGCGTGACGATCTCAACCACCGTCCCGCCGATGATGTAGGCCAGACCGGTGCCGAGAAAAATCCCCATCGAGTAGACGCTCAAGGCACGTCCCAGCCGCTTCTTCGGGAAATAATCGGCGATCAGCGAAAACGCCGCGGGAGAAAGTGTGGCCTCGCCGATGCCTACGCCGATGCGGCCTGTGAAGAGGGTCCAAAAACTGCCCGCGGCCGCGCAGGATGCGGTCATCAGGCTCCACAGGAAAATTCCCACGGCGATCAGGTTCCGGCGGCTGCTGGTATCAACGATGCGCCCCAGCGGCAAGCCCGCAAAGGTGTAGAAAATGGCGAACGCCGCGCCGCCCAGCAGTCCGACCTGCGAATCGCTGATGCCCAGATCGTGTTTCATAGGGGCTACGAGCAGGGCGAGAATCTGCCGGTTAATGAACGACAACATGTAGCAGGACATCAATACGATGAGGACGTAGGACGGGTAGACCAGAGAACCATCGCGCGAATCTTCCGACGCGGCTGCTAGCTCAACCGGCTTCGCCGGGCTCGCCGTTGTGGTGTTCACTGTTTCCCCCGAATTTCCAATAGCTGGCAGTGCCTTGCTTATGACCGAGGGCCACAACATTGTCAAGTTGAAACGGCTCGGCACGCATCGACGGCTCGGGCGACGCGAACAAATCCTCCCGCGTTTCTACGCGGCCACGCCCTCTTGCGCCAGCACGCGCTTGTACGCGGGCAAAGTGAGAAATTCGATGAACTGCGGCGAGCGCACCAACTGGCGAATCAAATCCGCCGCCGTCTGGTAGGCCTCACGGCGTTGCCCGCTGTTGTCCGCGGCCTGCATCTTAGCCAACTCTTCGTCGAGGATCTTGTCGCACATGGCTACGTCCACGAGGCGCCCGTCTTCCAGGTGAGCCCCATGATGTACCCACTGCCAAAGCTGCGCGCGGCTGATCTCCGCCGTCGCGGCGTCTTCCATCAGATTAAACAGCGGCACGCAGCCGATGCCGCGGAACCACGCCTCAAGATATCCCAAGCCCACAGCGATGTTCTGCCGCAGCCCCGCTTCGGTAATCTTGCCCTGAGGAACTTCGAGCAAATCCTTCGCCGTGACGTGAAAATCTTCCAGCTTCTTGTCGATCTGATTCGGGCCCGGCATCAAGCGATCGAAAATCTCCGTGGCCAACGGCACCAAGCCGGGATGCGCCACCCACGTACCGTCGTGCCCGTCACTGGCCTCGCGCTCCTTGTCCGCGCGCACCTGGGCCATCGCGTTTTCGTTCGCCACCGGATCGCTCTTGATGGGAATAAACGCAGCCATCCCGCCCATGGCGTGTACGTTGCGCTTGTGACAGGACTGGATCACCAGCTTGCTGTAGGAGCGCAGGAAGTGAGTCGTCATGGTCACCTTGCCACGATCCGGCAGCAGCGCCTGCGCGTCATGCGAAAATTTCTTGATGAAGCTAAAAATGTAGTCCCAGCGGCCGCAATTGAGGCCCGCGGAGTGTTCGCGCAGCTCGTAGAGAATCTCATGCAACTCGAAAGTCGCCAGGATCGTCTCGATCAGCACCGTCGCCTTGATCGATCCCCGGGGTATGCCGAGCGCATCTTGCGCGTGGCCGAAAACGTCATTCCACAACCGCGCCTCCAGATGGCTTTCCATCTTGGGCAGATAAAAATACGGGCCGCTGCCGCGAGACAGCAGCTCCTTGGCGTTATGAAAGAAATACAGCCCGAAATCGAAGAGCGATCCTGAGACCGGCTGCCCGTCGACTCGAACGTGGGCTTCTTCCAAATGCCAGCCACGGGGACGCACAAAAAGCACTGCGACCTTATCGTTCAGTTTGTATGCTTTTTTCGACGCCGGATCTTCGAACGTAATTTTGCGCCGCACCGCGTCGGCCAAGTTCATCTGCCCTTCGATCTGATTGGTCCACGTCGGCGTATTGGAATCCTCAAAATCAGCCATGAAGACGCGCGCGCCGGAATTCAGCGCGTTGATGATCATCTTGCGATCGACCGGCCCGGTGATCTCCACGCGGCGATCGAGCAGATCGGCCGGCAGCGGCGCCACAGTCCACTTGCCCTCGCGGATTTCCTTGGTCTGCGGGAGGAAATCGGGCTTCTCGCCCGCGTCCAGGCGCTTCTGGCGTTCCACGCGCGCCGCGAGAAGTTCCTTGCGGCGCCCGTCAAATCGCCGGTGGAGCTCCGCGACGAATTTCAGGGCTTCCGGTGTCAGAATCCGGTCGTATCCCGGACCGAACGGCAACAGAATTTCCATTCCCGGCACTTCCGCCACTTTTGTCATCTTCTCGCCTGTTCCCCTGCGTGTGCTTTCAGATTTTCTCGCCGCGGATGCGGCAGACTAGTTGAAACCGAACGGAAACCGCGCCGGCGTGTTGAAACTCGGCCTTCACCGTCGAACCGGCATCCGCAAAGACCTTTCCGACCCAGTTGCCGGTCGTAATCCACTGCCCCTTCTTGAGTCCGCCGGTGCGCCACGCTGCGTCATTCGCCAGCCACACCAGAAAACGCACGATATCGGTGCCGCCGGGGTTTGAAGCCTTGGCTTCCACGCGTGTGGTGCCGTTGATGGTCAGCTTCACGGACTCCTGCGCGAAGTCGAAACCCTTCCAACCCGCGAAAGCCGGGCCGACGACGAAGCCGCCGTTGCTTTGCAAATCGGCGATCATCGAAAAGCGCTCCAGCCCATCGAGGCTCACGTAGGCCGCCTCGAGCTCTTCGATCGCCGGATGGCAACTATCCATGGCCGCCACGACTTCTTCTCGGGTATAGGGCGTCGCGCGCGGCGGCAGATCCTTCCCGACGAGAAACGCGATCTCTGCCTCGACCCCGCGAAGCCGTTGGTTCGGATTGGCGAGCACACTCCCGTCGACGGTAAAACCCGCCTGCGGCATGGGGCCGAACAACGGAGTCGTGCCGAGAGGGCCGCCCACCTTCCAACCGCAAATCTTGCCCTGCGCCGCGGCCATGCGATCCTGGACGAAATAAGCTTCTTCGAGCGTCGCGGGTTTCAAATTCGCGGGCAACTCGGTGAGCGCCGGACCTCTTCGCGCAGCCCACAACTGATCGGCTACCGATTGCAGCCGGGCTTGCACTTCCTTGCTGAAGCTAGGTGGCAGATTCGTCTCACTCATGTTTTGGGATCAGCTCCGTTCCTCTATTTCAGTTCTCTGGCTCGCCGCCGAGGCAGGTAGGGTATGGCACCGCTCGTCCGCCACCCCTTTTTGGCGGTCTTTGTGAGACGCACTCCTGACTACAGCGGTTGCGGCTCACTCAGTGGATGCCAATCGTATTTCCATAATATATCAAATGGCCTGGGCTCATCTGAACGGCGTTTACGGGTGCACGGTGATGTCGTAATACTCTACCGAGCCATCCGCGGCAAACGCCGGATCGATGCGCCGCACCTGGAAGGTTCGCCCCTTCAGGTCGTCCACCGTACGCCCGAGAAGGTCGTGCGTCTCGCGCTCGAGCTCCGGCGTGGATTTCACGGCGCGCTTTTCCACAGGCAGCGCCGTCGCGTCGAGCCGATAGATGCTCGTTTGCGTCTCAGCATCCTGCGAGACCATCTGCACTGTGTTGCCCGCTGGGGCGGCGGCCTGGGGCTGATCGTGGAACCAGTGTCGTGGCGTGAGGAGAACGAACATCACGATGACCACGACCGCCAGATCGTAGGGCCAAGTGCCTCGTTCGTAAGACCAGAAAATCGTGCGGACGATGCCTCGCCAGAGGGTGCGCATTTCAGTGGGCTACCGACCCATCCACCACCATTCCATCCCGCATATGCAGCACGCGATTGCCGTAGGTCGCCGCCTCCGGATTGTGCGTGATCATAACGATCGTCTGGCCCATTTCCTTATTCAGCCGCCGGAGCAAGGCAAGCACGACTTCGGAGCTCTTCGTGTCCAAGTTTCCCGTCGGCTCATCGGCTAGCACGATCTTGGGCTCGCTGACGATGGCCCGCGCCAAAGCGACGCGTTGCTGCTCTCCGCCGGAAAGCTCCGACGGCTTGTGATTCATGCGGCCGCTTAGGCCGAGCAGGTCGATCACCGCATCCAGGCGGTGAGGGTCAAAACCGTTTCCATGGATATGCTGCGCGAGGGTGATGTTATGCCGCGCGTCGAGCGTGGGCAGCAGGTTGAAGCGCTGGAAAACGAAGCCGACCTTGTGGCGGCGAAGCAGCGTGCGGGCCGCATCGGTCATGGAAGACAAATCGTTGCCGTCGAGCAACACCTTGCCGCGCGTCGCCTGCGTCAGGCCGCCGATCACGTGGAGAAGCGTCGATTTCCCGCAACCCGACGGCCCCATGATGGACACGAACTCCCCGGGCAGCACCTCAAAGTTGATACCGGACAGAGCGGGCACGTCCAGCCGGCCCGAGCGATATATTTTCCAGAGATTTTCGGTTTTGAGTATCGGTTCCAAAACGCCCCGCCGAGAGCAGTTTGACTACCTGAAGATAGTTGATTCTAGTCGTGTTCCGCGCTTCTGCCTAGTGGGGGTTCAGCCCTGTCTTAGGCTGGTACGCCACCTATCTTGAGTTCGATTCATAACTTGACCGGTCACGTGAGCAGATGACACGAATTCCTCCGTGGGGTGCCCCACCCTTCGGTCTTGGAAGGGTGGGACGCCGTGCATGACCAAGTTCCGTACACGGGATGCTCTAGTTTTCGCCTGAAGCCCCACCCTTCCCAAAACGAAGGGCGGGGCACCCTGTGGCGTGGGATGATCTCGGAGGCCACGGATGAACGGAGTATCATTCGACAAAGTTGTCGTCGGGCGCGTCAATGAAAGCCATGAAGAGTCGTTTACGTGCTCCACTTCCGGCTGGATCTCGAAAACCCTCGGCCAGATTGAGCTTACTCGTAAGCCAGCGCTTCGACGGGGTCCTTGCGGCTCGCTAGCCACGCCGGATAGGTGGCGCCCAGGAGCCCGCCCACCATGGCAATCAGCGCGGCCAACAGAATCCATTTCAGGGTGATCAAGATGGTCAAGGAGGGGAAGACGTGCCCGACAACGGCACGCATGAAGTAACTGAGTCCGACACCGCTGACCGCTCCTGCGACGCATAGCAGCGACGTCTCGCTCAGGATGATCTCCACAATGTAAACCTTGGAGGCGCCCAGCGATTTCAGCACGCCGATCTCGCGCGTGCGCTCGATAATCGTCGTGTACATTGAGAGGAAAATGACGAGGAAGCCGATGCCCACGGCGATGCTGATCATCACATTAATGAACGCGGCCAGGCCCGGCACGCCCGATGAAGTCATCAACGAAATGTAGTCCCGCAGCTCGCGCACTTCGTAGCGCGGCAGCAGCCCGCGAATCTCATCCGCCACCGCGGCCGTGTGGTCCGAGCGGTCGCACTTCACGAAAAATACGGAAGCCTTGTCCTTCGCGCCGGACATCTCCTCCAGCGTGGACATCATCACGAAGAGCCGCGCTCCCTTGCCGTGTTCGACGATTCCCGCCAGATGAAAATCGTGCTCCAGCATGTGAAGTTTTTGGCCTACCTTCACATTTTTGGCTCGCGCATAGACGTCGTCGACCAGGATGTCGTTGGGGTCCGCGAGATCGTGGCCCTCGCGCACGGTGAATCCCCCCGAAACCGCGCGAAACGAATCCGGCTCGATGCCGTAGACGATCTCCAGCCCGTTCACGGAATTGAACTCCACCAGCACCGGCGCAACCGACTGCACGTATTGCAGTTCCTGCAGCTTGTTCCCGATGGTGATGGGCATAGGCGCGCCACTGAAGGCCATGAAGATGGAAGCGGAAGGCGGCTGGATCATAATGTCCGCTCCCACGCCTTGCGTTCGCTTGGCCGAATCGGTCATCAACCCGGTGGTCAGTCCCACTACGATGATCACCAGCATCACTTCCACGGCCACGGCGAACACGGTGATAACGGTGCGGATCGGCCGGTGCAGAACGTTTTGCACGATCATGTGCCCGATCAAGGCTTGGCCTCCGCGGAATCGTCTCCCACGTGCACCACTTCCACTCCCGGCGGCTGCTTCAGCACGAAACGGTCCCCAGCGATGTCTTCATTGAAGGTCACTTTGGTGATTCCAATCTCGAGCGTGTAGTCGTTCTCCGGCCGAGCCAGCACGATATCGCGCGCGTACTTCACTGGGCCTGACGGGTCCCAGTGGCTATAGCGGATGTCCGATCCCACTTTCCCCTCGGCATCGTACGTCGTCACGCGGGCGATGTGCAAATCGGAGCGGTCGAACCATATCTTCCGCGCAATCTCCCAATCGGAGGAGCCGGCCGGGGACGTCGCCACGGTCAGCACGTAATATTGCGTCGATCCGGCGCTTGCCTCTTCCATCAACACAGGAGCGCCTTGAGCGATTGCCAGCCAGAAAATAGCATCCAGCAAATGCTGCGGCCGCAGATTCTCGATCGGCTTGGCCGACGGCCGCTCCAGGGCCGCCGGACCCGTGATGAATTTATTCTGCGGCGGAATGTAAATGCGAAACGTCTCCCCGTCGCTCTCCATGTCAAAAATGTTGGTGCTCACCACCGGCAATTGCCCGATCACCCTGATGTTGGTGGGCCGCGCCGCCAGGACGAATCCGGTGATCTCGTGGTATTGCTTGATCACCCCGCTGTATGCTGACCCCGCCGTCAGCGTCATGGTAATCCCGGCATTCACAGATCGAATGGCATCCGCCTGGGAATTGTATTGCGCGATCAGCTCTTGTTTCGTGGCCGTCTGGAGCTTTACCGGCGCGCCGTTCGGCGCAGGTGCCTTCGTGTCATTCATGGCGGCACAGCCGGAGAGAAAGCAGAGCGGAGCGGCCACCAAAACCAGTGCGAGCCTGCGCAGACGAGCGAAGGCACACCGATCGGAACGGCCTGTGAGGTTTGGTTTCAAAATTTCACCGAAAGAGTCGATGTAATGCCCTTTTCAGGTTAACAACGGTCAGAAAGTTGTCAAGCCTCGGAGTTTCTCTTGATTGCCGCTTTTCGCAATGCGGACTCAAGACCGGATTTACTGGACAGCGGGCGCATCCCCGGAAGCAGATGACTCCGGCGCCGGCGTGACGACCGGGTCCGACGCCGCGGCCATATCCCCGTGCTTATCCGCTCCATGAATCGTCCCCGAGGCGTCCCTGAAGAAAGATCGCTTGCCCATCTTCCCGTAGTCGTCGGGCGTGGCCGACAGTTCAAAGCCATCCTGTGCCGACGAATCTCCGGATGCTGGAGATACGATGCGATAGCGGAAGCGATAGCCGCCCGCGTCGCCGGCAGCGAGATGCTCGTCAACCATATCGGCTTGCTCCGGCGAAATCTCGCCCTTAGGCGCCGGGCCCAGTTGCGCCAGCGACTCCGGCAGCTTGTCGTACGCGCGCCGGTAGCTTTGCACCGCATCCGCGAGCGCGTTGAGCGTCTTAATCACGGCGTCTTCGTGCGATGCGAGGTCCTCTTCCGCCCATTGTTTCGAAAGCTGCGGCACGTCCAGCAGCACGAGACCGAGCGATAGCAGCCGCCAAACACCATCTTCACGGATCATCCCGAAGCTAGTTTGTTCGGAATTCACTACGTCTACGCGAATGAACGCCAGATTGTCATGCACTCGCTCGTCGCCGAACCGGAATTCAGACGTGCCTCCCGGCGCCTGGCAGTGAACGACCGGCTGATTCTGCGGCCCCGTCGACACCAGCGCCTTTCCCGCGTCGTCGGTGAGCGAGAAGCGCCTCAGAAAAGCCGCTCGCTGCTCCGCGGGCAACGTGCGAAACGCAGCGGCGCTTTCCACTGTGAGGTAATTTTCAAATTGCGATTGGTCCGCGCGGCAAGCAGCCGACAGTGCTGCGCTGAGCGCGGTTGCCGGGTCCGTACTCGGACTGGCAGTCCCCTGCGCCCCGATCGACGTCGAAAGAACCAGCGGCCCAATGGTCAGTATCACAAGAGACAGGCAGACTTGACGCAGCTTCATGAAGGTTGGGATTGGCCCCGCGCCAGTATGGTTGCCAGGTTCTGGGTGAATTTCGACCGCGGCATCACTTCCCGGAATCCCGCGGCGCCTGCGCGCGCGGCGAGATCCACCTGCACGTGGGAGAGAAATCCTATCAGCGCAATCTCCTGCCCGCTGGCGCGCGCCGCTTCGGTTACTCGTCCGGCAGCTTCCAGCGGATTCGCGCGCGCATTCAAATCCACAATCACCAGCCTGGGCGCATCTTTGGTTATTTCCGCAGCCAACGCATCAGGCGTGGTGCACGTGCGCAACTCGATGCCGAGCTGCTTCGCCGTCTCGACGATTTTCGCCTGGAAAAACAAGTCGTCCACCAGGGCTACAACCTGGGCCATTCGCAACTGTCTCCTCTGACTATTTTGCCGCGGGCGGGATACCACTCAGTAAGCGGTCGCGGGTCGGCTCAGCTTAGTACTCAGCTTAATGAGCAGTTTAGTGCTCAGCTTCTTCACGGGCGCCGACGCTTTCGTCCGGCACGTCGCCCTGCCGGCCCTTCACGCGGTCGTAGACGCTATATTGGCAGGTCGAGCCGAGCGCTTCGTTGTAGTACGTGGGCACGCCGAGCGCGGTGCGCAACTCTTCGTTGAAGCGCCGAAGCTCCGCGAGCTGATTCACCCGCACGGGATATTTGTGGCCCTCGTGGGTAAGCAAAAACTTCTGGTAGCCCGCATCCCACAGCCGTGCGAAGCGCGCCTGCACCATAATCGACGGGGGCACGGTCATCTGATACCGCCCGCCCGGCTCCTTGCGCAGTTCCGCTCCGCAGTTGTACTGCTCGATCCGCGCGACTCCGCCGGAGGAGCGCACCACGAAGCCCTTGGTCGCCAGAGCCTCCACCTGCGCCTGATCAAACAGCTTGTTCACATACCACATAGCTATTCAGGATATGAAGTCCGAGGCCTTTCTGTAAAGGCCCAAATTGCTCCCCGTCTGGACACACAATTGCCACGCACCTCGAAAACCGCCTCGAATATTGTCTCCAGTATCGTAAGATGCTGTCCCATCGGCGAACCCGCGCTCGGGAGCCTCTCAGGGGACAAACAATGACTGCCAGAACTAAGCCGCCCTTTCGCGGCGATCATGTAGGGAGTTTGCTGCGGCCGAAGAAGCTCCTCGAAGCTCGCGAGGACCTCGAGCAGGGCCGCATCACTCCGGAAGATCTCCGCCGTATCGAAGACGACTCGATTCGCAACGTCGTCAAGATGCAGGAAGAAATCGGCCTCCAGGGAGTGACCGACGGAGAGTTCCGCCGTGCCTACTGGCACATGGATTTCCTCTACCAGATCGGCGGCACGTCAAAGGTAAAGGAAAAATTGAAAATGCAGTTTCACAACGAGCAGGGCGACATCGAATCCACGCCGTCAGCCCTGCACGTCACCGGCAAGCTGAAACTGACGAAAACAATTTTTGCCGAGGATTTTCAGTTCCTCAAGTCCGTTGCCAAAGCCACCCCGAAGCTGACCATTCCCTCGCCGAACATGATGCATTACCGCGGCGGCCGCGCGGCCATCGACAAGGCGGTCTATCCGGAGATGGAAGCCTTCTGGCACGACCTCGAGCGCGTCTATGCGGACGAAATCGCCGCCCTCAGCAAGATCGGCTGCACCTACCTGCAATTGGACGACACCAGCTTGGCTTATCTGAACGATCCGGCGCAGCGCGAGTATGTCAATCAGATCGGCGGGAACGGCGAGCACCAACACCTCACCTACATCCGGACGCTGAACGCCTCGCTGGCGAAAAAACCCGCCGGAGATGACCGTCTGCACGCACATGTGCCGCGGAAATTTCCGTTCTTCCTGGGTCGCCTCCGGCGGATACGACCACGTCGCCGAAGCGCTCTTTGGCCAGCTAAACGTCGATGGCTTCTTCCTCGAATATGACGACGCCCGCTCCGGCGGCTTTGAGCCGCTGCGCTTCGTGCCCAAGGGCAAGATGGTCGTTCTGGGCCTGGTCAGCACCAAGAAGGGTGCGCTCGAGAACAAAGACGATCTGAAGCGCCGCATCGATCAGGCTGCAAAATTTATTCCGCTCGAGCAGCTCTGCCTCAGCGGGCAGTGCGGCTTTTCATCCACGGTGGAAGGCAACGCGCTGACCCTCGATGAGGAAATCGCCAAGCTGCGGTTGGTTGTCGAAACCGCTCGCGAGGTATGGGGCTAACGAAACGCGCATGCGATTTGCTAAAATGTGGGAGGTTTTCCAGAGTACAAAGGGCGCTCTGCAGCATCCCATAAGCTCTGAAATCCTTTAGTGCCTCCACCCGTCAACGGGATTGCACTGTCGATACGGAAAAAAACGTGACGGCAACCAACAGACCGATTGTGTCTCCAAACCAGCCCACCGCACCCACAGCCCGGCTAGGCCAACGATTGGTCGAGCGTGTCGGCAATACTCCGTTGATCCGCATCGAGCGGTTCGGCACCGAATACCCCAACGTCGGCATCTACGCCAAGGCTGAATGGTTCAATCCTGGTGGCTCGGTGAAGGATCGCGCGGCGCTTTCGATGATTCGCGACGGCGAGCGCCGAGGCGCGTTGCGCCCCGGCAAGGTGATCCTGGATGCGACCAGCGGCAACACTGGCATCGCCTACGCGATGATCGGGGCCGCCTTCGGCTACCACGTGAAGTTGTGCCTTCCTTCCAGCGCCTCGCCCGAACGCAAGCAGATCTTGGCCGCGTATGGCGTCGAGATTGTTTCTACGCCGGGCGATGAAGGAACCGACGGCGCCATCCGGCGCGTGAAAGAAATTTACCAGGCCGATCCGGAAAAATATTTCTATCCCGATCAGTACGGCAACCCCGCGAATCCGGCGGCCCACTACGCCACGACTGCGCCGGAAATTTGGGAACAAACGCAGGGCCGCATCACCCATTTCGTGGCGGGGCTCGGCACCAGTGGCACCTTCGTCGGCACGACCCGGCGCCTGAAGGAATTGAATCCGACAATTCGCTGCATCAGCATGCAGCCGGATTCCGGCTTCCACGGCCTCGAAGGCCTGAAGCACATGCCCACGGCTATCGTGCCGGCGATTTACGACGCGACAGTCGCCGATGAAAACATTGAGATGCGCACCGAAGACGCGCAGCAGATGGCCCGGCGCCTGGCCCGCGAAGAAGGGATTCTCGTCGGCGTGAGCTCCGGCGCGGCTCTCTGCGCCTGCCTGGAAATCGCGCGGCAAATTCCCAAAAGCGAGCAAGCCGTGATCGTCACCGTCTTCCCCGATTCGGGCGAAAAATATCTCAGCGAACGCTTCTGGAGCGAAGAGTGAGCGCCTTCGCCCTGAAAATTTCCCAGGAGCTTATCGGCAGGATTCACGCGCACGGCGTGGAGACGTATCCGCACGAATGCTGCGGCGCGTTATTGGGGCGTGACGAGGATAGCGGGCGCGAGGTGCTCGACCTGCTGCCGCTCGCCAATCGCCGCGACGATTCGCCGCGCAACCGCTTTGAGGTCACGCCCGACGATGTGCGCCTGGCCGAAAAAACCGCGCGCGAGAAGCAACTCGACTTGGTCGGGTGGTATCATTCCCATCCCGACGCTCCGGCGCGCCCCAGCGAATTCGACCGCGATCATGCATGGCCGTGGTACAGCTACATCATCGTGAGCGTGCAAAAGGGCGAGCCACAGGACACAACGTCCTGGCGTCTGCATGACGACCGCGGCGGCTATGACCCGGAAGCAATCGAGATCAAAGCGCACTCGGCCAGCATCTAAGTACCAGCCGGTTTGGGTCGCCAGTAAATCAGGCCAGTTGAATCAGGAGGAAGTCGAATGGCAGTTAAAGTTATGATTCCCACGCCTTTACGGGCCTATGCCGGCAAGAAAGACAGCGTCGAAGTGAAGGCCGGCACGGTTGCCGAGGCACTCACGGCGCTCACCACCCAGTTCGGCGACTTAAAGAAGCACCTCTTTTCCGACGACGGCCGCCTGCGCAGCTTCGTCAATGTCTACGTGAACGACGAAGACATTCGTTATCTCCAAAAAGATCAGACCGCCGTGCGCGAAGGCGACACCATCAGCATCGTGCCTTCCATTGCCGGCGGCGTGCGCGATTGATCGCCACTCGCTCGGGAGAGTTCTGCCATGGCCACTAAAATCGGAATTCCTGCGGGAGCGGAAGCCAAGCCGGTGACGCTTTCCAAGGAAGAAATTCTGCGCTACAGCCGCCACTTGATCATGCCCGAAGTCGGCATGGACGGGCAGCTGAAGATCAAGCAAGCCAAGGTGCTGTGCGTGGGAACCGGCGGGCTTGGCGCGCCGCTCGGCCTCTATCTGGCCGCCGCTGGTGTGGGCCGGATCGGCCTGGTCGATTTCGACGTCGTGGATTCCACGAATCTCCAGCGGCAGGTTTTGTTCGGCACCAGCGACGTTGGCAAACCGAAAATTCTGGCGGCCGCGAGTCGCCTGCGCGATCTGAATCCCGACATCCGCATCGACACGTTCGAGACCGAACTGACCAGCGCGAACGCCCTGGAGATTTTCAAAGATTACGACATCATCGTCGACGGCACGGACAACTTTCCCACGCGCTATCTGGTGAATGACGCATGCGTTCTGCTGGGCAAGCCCAACGTCTATGGATCCATCTTCCGCTTCGATGGACAAATCACCGTGTTCGGCTATCCCGGCGGCCCGTGCTACCGCTGCCTGTATCCCGAACCGCCCCCGCCGGGCCTGGTTCCTTCTTGCGCGGAAGGCGGTGTCCTCGGTGTTCTGCCCGGAATCGTGGGTACGATTCAGGCCGCCGAAACGCTGAAGTTAATTCTCGGTAAGGGCGAACCGCTGGTAGGCCGTCTGCTTCTCTTCGACGCCCTGGCGATGAAGTTCCGCGAGCTCAAGCTGCGCAAAAATCCCGAGTGCCCGGTGTGCGGCGAGCATCCCACGGTTACAGAGTTGATCGACTACGTGCAATTCTGCGGCATTCGCGGTGAGGAGGCCCCTTCGATGGCTACCAATGTTCCTGAAATTACACCGAAAGACCTGAAGACCCGGCTCGATCGCGGCGACGATCTCTATATTCTCGACGTCCGCGAGCCGCATGAGTATCAAATCTGCAATCTGCAGGGCCATCTGATTCCGCTGGGCGAACTCACCCGCCGCGTCAATGAGCTGGACAGCTCCCGCGAAATCGTCGCCCACTGCCGCAGCGGCAAGCGCTCGGCCGATGCCGTCGATTTCCTGCAAAAGGCAGGTTTTAAGAAGATTTGGAACCTGAAGGGCGGCATCCTCGCCTGGTCCGACGAGGTCGATCCATCGGTGCCTAAGTACTGACCGCAGCAGGCGCCGCAGCCGGCTAAGACTCAAAACAGGGGAGGAATTGCATGGCCACCACGAAGATCACGATTCGCAACAACGGCTCCGTCAAGGTCGAAGGTGACTTTGAAGTGGTCGATCAGGAGGGCAAGCCCTTCGGGCTCGGCGGCCGCGCCAACATCGCCCTGTGCCGCTGCGGGCACTCCCAGTCCAAGCCGTTCTGCGATGGCGCCCACCGCAACGCTAACTTCCAGAGCGCCATCCAGGCCTTTGATCTCCCGCCGGCCGTCCCTAAGCCCCAAGCCTAGTCGCAGCCCTGTCATACGGTCGTAGTCTGTCGCGTAAGCGTGTAAGAATCTCCTAAGCGCCTGGCATTTCCACCCAGCGGGAAGTGGGAAATCGCGGCCACTCTAGCCTTCGCCTGTTTCGCTTTTCCCTCATATCTCATAGTTGAAGCATAGGTTACCAGGTACTAAAACTACCCTCGACAACGGCAGCGCGGTTGCTATTCTAGACTGGGGCTGGTTGTTGTCTGGGGGATAGTTGTGGCCGCACAGGGTAAAGCTTCGGGAGCGTTGCCGTTTCGCATCGTCCTCGGCGGTGCGATCTTCGCGGCTTACTGCGTCCTGCTCTGGGTTCTGCGCCATTCTTCCTACCGCGCCGACCCGCTTCTAGACTCCTACCTGCAAATGGCCGGCAGCCTGATTGCCTTCACCTTCGCCGCCAACGCCATGGTGCGGTTCCGCGGCACGCACGATCGCATTTCGCTCATTTTGGCCTTCGGTTTCGTCCTGGCGGGGCTGATCGAGGCCGGCACCAGCATGACCTTCTACCGCGGGATGCTCGTCACGCCCGCCAGTCACAACATCTCCCTCGGCTGGCTCGCCGGACGCACCCTGCTCGGCGTCCTGCTACTCGCCGCCCTGGGTGTGGAAAGCCGCATCCCGGTCGCGCGCGAGCCGGGCAAGGAGATCGCAGGAGCCACGCTGATCGTGGGAGCGGTGGCCTATCTCACCAGCATCTTCTACTTCATGCTGCCGCAAGCGCCGCAGATTCACGCCGGCGCCGTGGTGCCGCGGCCCCTGGATCTACTGCCCGCGGCCATCTTTGCGGTAGCCACCATCGGCTACGGCCGCCGGCTCCATCGCGCGACGGCCCGGTTGGACGTCGCGCTTTTTATCGCCGCCGGACTCAACGTCCTGTGCCACATCGCCATGAGCCAGTCCCAGCGCGTCCTCGACGCCCCCTACGTCCTGGCCCACGTCTGGATGGTCTTGAGCTATGTGGTCGTCCTGGGCGGAACGCTGCTCGACAATGCCCAACTCTTCGATCAAGTCAGCCATTGGGCGGCTTCCGATTCGCTCACCGGCCTGGCCAATCATCGCCGCCTCCTCGAAGTGCTCGAGAGCGAGATCCAACGCTCCCGCCGCACCGGCCGCAACTTCGCAGTCCTGCTCTTCGATCTCGACGGCTTGAAAAAGATCAACGACAAGTACGGCCACCTGACCGGCAGCCGCGCCATCAAGCGCATGGGCGCTGCCCTGCGCGAGGGCAGCCGCACCATCGATACGCCTGCGCGTTACGGCGGCGATGAATTCGCTATTGTGCTACCGGAAGCCGGCGAGGCCGAAGCCCAACGCGCCGCCGAAAGAATTTGCGAGCGCATCGAGCAAGACGCTCAGGAGCCGCTGATCTCCGCGAGCGTCGGTCTGGCCGTCTATCCGGACCAGGGCACCTCCATCGAACAGCTCCTAGGCGCGGCCGATCGCGCTCTTTACCAGATGAAGGGTCAGGGGAGAAAGAGGATTCGCATCAGTCACGTTGCGGCATGCTTGTAATTTCTAAAGGGGAGTGCGCAGATGCAGATTGGGATGGGGGTCCCAAAAACTTTTTCGACCGCTCGCCGGGATGTGCGCGTGCCCATTGAGGTCGGAGTCCACCTCATCGCCCAGGGCGGCCATTCCGACAAAGAAAGCACCTTCACGCAGGACGTCAGCGCCCGCGGCGCCAAAGTCTTGAGCGCGCGGCGTTGGAGAAGGAATCAACGCCTGACCATTACCGCGCTCGCCGGCGGTTTTCAATCTGTCGCGCGCGTGGCCTACTGCAAGCCCGTTCCCGGCACCGGATTCGCAGTGGGACTTGAGTTGATCGAGCCCACCGGAAAATGGATCGTCAGCGCCGGCGAAGGGAATTAGACCGCTCGCGGTTCCCTACTGTACGAATCCGACGTTCGGCTCCGTCCCGGGCCCGGACCCCTCGGGCAGCTTCCCAAACTGCGCTTCGTATCGAGCCACGTTTTCCGCCAGCGCCCGCGCCAGCCGCTTGGCGTGCGCGGGGTTGACGATCAGGCTCGCCACCAGCTTGCCCTGCGGAACGGTAGGAAATAAATAAATAAAGTTCAGCGTGAATTCCTCGGCGTTGTGATGCACCATCACCAGATTCGCGTACTGCCCAAGCATTTCCTTCTCGTCGGCCTTGATCTGCACTTGCCCTTTTGGCGCTTCGGACATTGCCTCTCCTTGTTTGCGGCAACCACACTATAGCAGAGCGATGCTCGGAGTCACGCAGCGCCATGGCTCTTTGCGCAACGCCTTCGTTGACCTCCGCGTAGGTTAAGCGTAGTTTATATAAGAAGTTCAGCATAGTTAACTATGGATCGCGTCACGACAACCAATCCCGAATATCAGCACGCGCATCCCACCACAGAGTCTGCCGCAGCATCTCCCGCCGCCGAAGATTTGGCTCATCTCTTGACGCACGAGGATGTCGATCGCGCCCGCGACCGCTGGCAAGTCGCCCGCGCGCGCGGCCAGGGGCGCGGCGCCACTTTCTTCGGACGCTTCCGCCTGCTGTGGCTCCTCATCGGACCCGGCATATTGGTCTTCCTCGGGGAAAATGACGCGCCCAGCATGCTTTCCTATTCCGCCACCGGCGCGCGTTTCGGCATTGGATTCTTCCTTCCCTTCGTCGTGCTCACGTTCCTGGTCGGGTTCGTGGTGCAGGAAATGACCGTGCGTCTCGGCGCCGTCACTCATCGCGGCCACGCCGAACTCATCTTCGATCGCTTCGGTAAATTCTGGGGCTTCTTCTCCATGGGTGACTTGGTGCTGGGCAATTTCCTCACGCTGGTCACCGAATTCATCGGCGTCCGCGCCGGCCTGGGATTCTTCGGCATTCGCCCCAGCATCGCCGTGGGCGCGGCGTTGGTCATCGTGCTCGGCGCCATTACCACCGGTCGCTATTGGACTTGGGAGCGCGTTACCTTGGCCCTCGCCGTCTTCAACGGACTCTTCGTCCCCGCCGCCATCCTCGCGCGCCCCGATTGGTTTGCGGTGGGCCACGCCTTCCTTACCTGGACGCCGCTGCCCACCGGCAGCAGCTACGATATTCTCATCCTGATCCTCGCGGACATCGGAGCCACCGTCACGCCGTGGATGCTTTTTTTCCAGCAAAGCGCCGTCGTCGACAAAGGTATGCAGCCGCGCGACATCCCTGCGGGCCGCTTGGATACGCTTCTCGGCGTGCTGCTCGCTTCGCTTTTCGCCATCGCCGCCGTGCTCGCGACGACGCCGCTGTTTCACCACGGCATCAGCGCCGGCGACTTTCAGGCCGCGCAATTTGCCGAGGCTCTCGAGCCGTGGATCGGCCACATCGGCGCGTCGCTTTTCGCGCTCGGTATCTTTGAAGCCGGCATCGTCGCGGCCATCACCATCTCCACGTCATCCGCGTACGCCTTTGGCGAAGTCTTTGGAACTGGCCACAGCCTGAACCGCCCCTTCCGCGAAGCGTGGCCCTTCTATCTGACGCTAATGGGATCAGCGAGTGCGGCCGCGGCTCTCGTCTTGATTCCGCACTTTCCGCTGGAATTTGTGGTGCTCACCGTCAACGTGATCGCCGTGCTGGCCATGCCCCCGGCTCTGGCGTTTCTCTTGCTTCTCGTAAACGACCGCGAAGTGATGGGCGAATACGTGAACGGCTTCTGGGGTAACCTCGCCGGTGTGGTCGTCACGATTCTGCTGGTGTGTGCGGGATTGGGCTTCGGTCTGGCTACGATCTTTCCGCATTTTCTGGGCGGCTAAAGGAGGCACATCGTGGATAACTCAAAATCAAACTCAATCGCCTCCGGCCCCGGGAAAGGCCGGGATCTTCTGGAGCGGATCATCTCCCTCGCCAAGCCGCCGAATCTTAAGGATCCGAGCGTCGTCCTTTCCCTGCTCGAAGCCGATCAAGTCGTCGCCGCAAAACAGCAAACGCGTTTCGGCGCTCGAAATCTCTCTCTGGGACTCCGCATACTGCTCTGGGGACTCCGCGTCTACGTTGCGGTTATGCTGGTGATCGTCGTAATTTCCGTCGTGCGCGCCACGCACGCGCTACCCTGAAGATTCATGCCTAAACTGCGCGCTCGTCTGTTGCTGCTTCTTGCTCTGGTGCTGGTTCTGGCCGCGGCAACGCTGGCCTTCGTCCAGTATGCGCGAGAGTGGAGCCCCGCCGCGAAAGCCAGGAGAATGAAGAATCCCGTCCCGGCTACCCCCGCGGCTCTGGCCGCGGCGAACCTGTCCTACATGGAGCATTGCCAGAACTGTCACGGGGAAAAGGGAGATGGCAAGGGGCAGAAAGCTGCCGAACTATCGGTCTCTCCCATGGATTTCACAGACGCACGGCAAATGGATGAACTAGCCGACGGCCAACTCTTCGAGGAGATTACCAAAGGGCAATTGCCGATGCCCGCGTTTGAGGACAAGCTCAGCGAGCAGCAGCGCTGGCAACTGGTCGATTACGTTCGCGCCTTCGCGTCCAAGACCGCCGCGGCGCCATGAAGCTCACAGCGCCGCGGCAAGCTATTACAGCTTGGCGATCGCCTCAGCCACTTCCTTCACGTCCGGCACCGTGGGAATGTCGTAATTCTTGAACCACGCGATTTTCCCGCCGCGATCCACTACCGCAATCGCCCGCCCGGTAATTCCCTTGTCCGCCAGGTACACGCCGTACAGGTCGCCTACCGCGCCACGCGGCTGAAAATCCGCCAGCAGCGGATATTGAATGCCCATTTTTTCCGCGAACGCCTTGTGGGACCACGCGCTGTCGACGCTCACGCCCAGCACCTGAGCATCGAGCTGCTCGAACCGCTTCAGGTCATTCACAAAGCAGATGTGCTCGTTGGTACAAACGGGGCTCCAATCGAGCGGATAGAAAACGATCACCACGTTCTTCTTGCCCTTGAAATCCGAAAGCTTCACTTCCTTCTGGTTCTGATCCTTCAAAGTAAATTCCGGCGCTGCAGTTCCTACGGACGGTGCCATGCCTCAACCTCCTGAAATTTTCCCGCGATCGCTCATCACGATGCCGCGCTTCAAAATAAGCAACTCATCATATCCGAAGCCCCTGATGCAGACAAACGGGGCGCAGACAAACCGCCTCCCGCGCCCGGCTCAAATGCTTCGCTCAGACAACAAAGGCCTTTCCGGCACAAACCGGAAAGGCCTTTGTTCACACCTTGAATCCGCGCGCTCCTCGAACTAAGGCTTGGGCGTCGCTGGCGTTGCAGGCGCTGGCCTCGGCGCTGGTTTCGGCGCCGGAGCAGACGCACCCGAAGAACCCTTCACCGGGTAGCTCTGGTCGTAGAGCCGCACGATATCCTGCGTGATGTCGATGGTGTTGGAGGCGTACATCACCGGCGTCTGTTGCGACGACGTGTCGAGGATGAGCCCGAAGCCATTCTCCTTCGAATACTTGTCGATCACGTCGATCAGCTTTCGCCCGATGCGATTCAGCACGTCTTGCTGCGCCTGATTGAAATCATCCTGCGCATCTTGTGTCTTGCGCTGAAAGCTGCGCTGCATCGTGTCCATTTCCCGAGTCAGGCGGTACTTTTCGTCGTCGCTGAGCGTCGTTTGCCCGGCACGCAACCGCGCGTCGTCATCCTGGATCTGCTTCTGCATATTCTGAAGCTCGGTCTGCCGTGGCGCGAACTGCGACTGCAGCTCCGCCCCCGCCAGCTTGCCTTCGCCCGTACTCTGCACCGCGGCCTGTACGTTGATGACGCCGAACTTCAGCGCCGGAGCTGCCCCTTGCGACCATGCGGCCGGCGTTAGAAGCGCCGCCGCCAAGACTACCCATATCATTCGAAGTCTCATGCTCATTCCCCTTAGAATTGTTCAAGGATACCGGTTAAAACAAACGCCGGATTATAGCTACGAATTCTGGCCTTAGCAATGCATTCCCCCGCGCCGGGTCACTCGCTGCCGCTGCGCCTTCCGCTCCAAGCAAGCTCTAACGCGGCAGCGGAACCAGCAGCAGGCGGTTGTTGTCCGGATCGACCAGCGCTCCCAAGTTCAGCTTCGGATCGATCGCGATGGCGTTCGGCCCCAGCACGAACGCCGAACTTTGCACCCCGCCCAGGCCCAGCACGTCCCGCACCAGCGGCCCGGCGCACGCCGGCAGCAATATATTCGGCGGGCACACGTAGTCGAGCACCGAAAGAATGTGGCTCGACGAATTCACCGTCACCAGCGTGCTGGCCTGGAAGTTATAGTCGAGCGACGTCGGATTGATGCCCACGCGCGCCGACGTCTGGATAAACGTGTTCGGGTCGATGAATACAACGTTGTTCACCAGGCTGTTGGCGATCACAAAAACCCGGTTTACCGGATCGAAGACTACGCCGCTGGGATTCTGCAGCGTGCCCCCGGACGCGCGCCCGGCAAACGAGAGGTTGCTCATGTTCAGGAAGTCCACGCTGCTCTGCGCCGCCGCGTTCGCGATCGCCGCATAGCCGCCTGGAGCGGAACTTGAGCCCACGCCCGGAATGACGCTCGGATCGACACCCGCCGCAACCGGATTCTGATCGACCGTCTGGGCCGTCACCGACGGTATCGTGCCGATCAAATTGCTGATGAAGCCAACCGTTCCGTTGATGCCCGGATTTCCGTTCTGGCTCGAGTTCGTGTTGGTCACAACCGCAGTGCCCGTGTCCTGGTTCATCGCAACCGCGGTCGGATTCGTGCAACCCCCGCCGCAAGACCCCACTGTCACCGGCACCCTCACGCCGGTCACATCGACGATCGTCGCGTTGTTGCTTCCGTTATTCGCCACCACTGCGACACCTTGCCGCGGCAGCACCGCAACACCCTCCGGTTTCGTGCCCACTGTCACCGGCAGGCCTATAATTCCAACCGCACCGAGCGATTGAGGCGATTCCGCTGAGGGCGCTGCCAGCGAAACAAGAGAAACGTTGCCGTCGACGGAATTCGTCGTTACCGCTAAATCGCGGTCGGTGTCTACAGCCACGGCGACCGGCGTGCGGCCAACGGGGATGGCCTGCACCACCGTCAGATAGGCCACATTGGAAACCGCGCTCCCGCCGTTGTTCACTTCCACGAAGTAACGCCGCGCTCCGCCCAGCATGCTTCCCGGCACGGAAGCCACAATCTGCCGTCCGTTCGCGGAGACTGACGTAACGGAAACGGATGTGCCGTCCAGTTGCACTTGGGACCCGCCCGTAAATCCGGAACCGTTGATCGTCAACGCCAGATTCCCGGTGCCCGGCCCGCCGAAGGCTACGATTGGCCGGGACTCCGTAATCTGCAGGGGATTCAGAGTATTTCCGAGCGACACAATCTCCACCGCATTGTCCGCCTGGTTCACGACCACGGCCTGATTGGTCACCGGATCGACGGCCACCGCAGGCAGCACTGAACCGGTTCCGATGCCGCTGACGCTCTGCAGTATGGACGCATCCTCCAAGTCCACCACGACCGCGGACTTGTCCAGAACGTTTACCGCGATGGCCACATTCTCAAGCGGGCTTGCCGCTGCCGTTCCATAACCCTGCTTGACGAAAGCCCCTCCGCCCAAAGCGCTAACCGTGGTCACCGTATTATTCAGCAAGCTGAACGTGCTCAGCACTCCCGTCGTCGGATCGGTAAACAACGCGCCGTGCGTCTCCGAATCTATGGCTACGCCCTGCACCGTGGGAGAAATCGATAGACTGCCCACCACCTCCGGGGCGCGCCCTTGCGGCTCCTCGGCGCTCACGTCCACGCCCAGATCCACTAAGTTGATGCTGCCCGCGCCGCCCGGCGTGATCACCGCCCAGTTCAACTTCGGATCGATCCCCACTTCCGGGCTCACGCCCGTGCTGAATGTCGTCCCGGCGCCGCCCACCTGCTGCACGATCGCCACGGCCGGAACGCCGCCCGCTTCCGAAACATCCAACACCGTCGCCTGGTTTGTGGATTGATACGCTACGATCGCCCGGTGCTTCACCGGGTTGATCCCAATCGAAATCGGAAGCGGAGGATTCGCGCCACCGCTGAAGCGCACCGACAGCGGCAACGATTTGTTGCCGCTAATCAAATCGATGGCCGTGACGGTTAGATCTGTCTTGTTCACCACCACTGCCACGGCATCCGGCAGCAGATCGTCCACCGCTACGCCCGTCGGATTGGCGCCCACGGCAATCGCCCCACCCACCGGAAGGTGCGTGGTCAGACTGATCAGAGAAACACTGTTGCTTCCGCTGTTCGCCACCACCGCGATCCCATCCGCCTCATCAACCGCTACCGCTGACGGACTGACGCCCACAGCGATGCCCGTAACGGTAGGCGCCGTAGGAATGCTGCCCGGTATAGGAGTCACGCCTAGATTCAAAGCCGCCTTGGAGGGCAGCGCCGGAGCCACTCCCGAATTCTGCACCACAATCGGATACAGCCCTGGCGTGGCCAGCGGCCCCGCCGGAACGGGAATCGACATCTGCCGACTATTGTTCACCGAGGGGATAACGCCGGCTCCCTGGAACGTAGCCGTCGTAGTCCCTGCAACAAAAAATCCTCCTGTCAGATTCACCGAAGCGCTTGCTCCGTTCTGCGTAACGCTATCGGGAGCGGAGGAGACAATGGCCGGCCGCACCGCGAAAATACTGAAGTTCACCGGGCCAGGCGCGTTGGGACTGCCGTTCTGCGTTACCACCGATATCTGGAAGGTCCCCGCCTGGGTCAACTGCCCCGCTGGTATCGTTGCCCGCACCAAAGTTGTGCTGATGAATGTGGTCGGAACCGGGATGCCGGCGATCTCCGCAACACTCGTGCTCAAAAGATTCGCCCCGTTCACAAAGACGTCCTGCTGCACGGATCCCTGCGCGGCCACGGTGGGATCGATGTTCGTAACCACGGGCGGCCCACCCGGTCCGATCGCCACAGCCGCTGTCGCGATTTTCGAGGGGTCCGCAGTCGAGGTCGCGGTTATCGTCACTCCGCCGGACGGAGCGGTACCAGGCGCCTGGTATAACCCGCTGGCACTGATCGACCCGAATTGCGATATCGGCGCAGGCACGCTCCAGTTGACGGCATTGCTCGGCAATCCGGATACCGTCGCTGTAAATTGAAATGTTTCGTTAGGCCCAATCGTCGCCGTCGTGGGGTTGACCTGCAAACTCACCCCCGAATCCAGGTTCACGAAGATGATTCCGAAAGATGTCGGTCTTGCCGTGCTCCGGGCCACGATCACGAAGCTGTTCTGCGCCGGGATCGTGGGTGGCGCGGTGTAAAGACCCGTAGCCGTAATTGTGCCGTAGCCGATCAGCGGATTCTGGCCCGATATATTTGCTTGCGGCGGTTGCGGCGCCGTGCAAGTCGTCGGCAGCGTGGTCGTCGAAACCGCCGGCAGGCAGATTTGCCAAAAAACGCTGGTAGTCGAAATTCCCGTGACGGTCACTCCGAACTGCGCCTGGCCGTTCAACAGCACGGTCACCGGCGACAACGTCGGCCCGGTCACCACGACGCCTACCACTGCGGAATTGCTGCTGCACCCGGCGATCCAAACCGCCAGGAGCGCAACGGCGCCTAGCACTCCAAGTTTCCGGTGTCGTCCGGCCATCGTGCCTATCCTCTCTGCTTGCTGCCCCAGCTCGTTCAGCAGGGTTTCCCCGGTTGCTGGGCTTCCCTAGAAGGTGCGTCCCACCGTAAAGCGCAGGGTCGACTTCGGCTCCAGTAACCCCGGCGGGATCGTCAGTGTCGATTGCTGTTGCTCCAAAAATGTCGTCAGTGCCGGCACAACTTGCGAGTAGTAAACGCCGGAGTCTATCAAAGCCTGCCGCACCACCGGGCTAATATTCCACGCTCCCAGCGGCGGCCGGATGGTCTGCGTCAAGCGCAGATAGTTGTAAGCATAGTAGATCCGGAACGGCGCCTGAATGATTGGCAGTTGAATATCCAGCTCGATTCCCGCCGATGTGTGCGGCCGGAAATTCGTTCCCGAAGCGATCTTTAGCCTCGACGGTATGGTCAAGCCCGGAAAATCGGGGTTCGGATACTGCTGCTGCAACGCCGTTACCGCCGCAGGATCCAAATTGAGTCCCGCAACGTCCCCGTTCAGACCGAGATCGTTAAACAGGCTTATGCTCGCGTAGGTCTTCACAATCGGTATCCGGTATTCGGTGTTGAGCACCGCGCGCGCATCGCCTCCCGGCCGCGTAGGCACAAATTCCAACACGTTCACCGGAAGAGTAATAGACACCGGATTTCCCTGTCCGTTCAGGATGTGTGGATCGGTGTACGTCACCGACGTGGCCGTTGCGTTGGGAATGAAGACGAACGGCGATATGGTGTAAAACTCGAAGCCTCGAACGTCCTGTTCGCCGCCCAAATAAAACCGGCTGTTCGGCGGAATCTCCCGCCCCCCGTAGCCGGTGATGAAGCCCGAGGCAAATTTAACCGCGATCACATTCCGCCCGCGGTGCGCCGGATGATAATACGCCGTCTCGAAATTGGTGCTCCAGGTGTTGACGTTCCCCCCCAGAATCCCGCCCACCAGCGAGCTGCCGAGATAAAAGCTCCTCCCGCGCGTCGGGTACAGCTGGCTGTCCACGCTGCTGTAAGTAATTGTCGGCGTGATGGAGCTCTGCTTGATCCCATTCAGAGCCGTCGGCCCGGCCACGGCGGTGTATTTCGTGAGCGTGAACAACAGGGTGGCCGACTGGCTGAATGGAGTAATATTCGTTGTCGACCATCCGTACGACAGCCCGAACCTCGCGAAGCCCGCCTTGGAGAACTTCCGCAACGGATAGTTGCCGAATACCGTGAAGCCCTTCGAGTCCGTGTTGTAATTTTCCTGCAGCGCCGGATCGATAGCCACCTGCTGCCCCAGCAGAATCCCTTCCTGGCGGGCCGTGTTGTAATCCAGCTTCGTATAGAAAATCGTGAATCCGGTCGAAAGCGGCCGGTCGAACATATACGGCTCGGTGAATCCGAACGAAACCTGGCTCTGCACGTTCCCGATCTGCGCCTGAAGCGTCAGCGTCTCTCCCAGCCCCAGGAAGTTGTTCGTCTGGTAGGAGCCTCCGATGAACGTGCCGGCGACTCCGCTCACGCCGCCGTTAAAGCTGATCGATTGCTTGCCCTTCTCTTTCAGCTTCAGCAGGATGTCCACCGTTCCGGCCTTGGTGTTGCGCTTCAACTCCGCGTTCTCCGGCTTGATGGGATCGAAGTAGCCCAGCTGGTTCAATCGCAGCAGGCTCAGCTCCCACAGCCGGTTGTTGAATACCTGGCCTTCGTCCAGCAGCAGCTCGCGGCGGATTACCTTGTCCCTCGTCGTCGTGTTTCCGGAGAATTCGATGCGCCGAACGAAGAACTGCTTTTGCTGGTCCAGCACCAGCGTCAGGTTGATCGTCTTCGTCGCGTCGTCCACATCGAACGACGGCTCGGCCGTGAAATCGATGTATCCGTATTCGCCGTACAGCTTCCGGTAGGTGTCCAGCGATTTGCGGATCTTATCCGCGTCGAAAACGTCTCCCTGCTTCAGCGGAAAAACTCGCTGCAAATACTCGGGCTTGATTACCAGCCCTTGCTCGGGATCGGCGCTCCGCAAGGTCAGCTTCCCCATCCGGTACTGCGCGCCCTCTTCGATCGAAATCGTAATGTTCGTCTCTTTACCCTTCTTCGCGCCGATTCCCGGAATCGGTATAAGCGGTATCCCCGCACGATCCACGTCCACCGTCTGCAGGTCTTTCACGTCCACAACCACCTTAAAGTAGCCGTGATCCTGGTACAGCCCCCGAATACCCACTTCCATGTCCTCGTCCAGCTTCGGCCGGTCGAAGGTTTTGGCCCAAATCGGAATATCGGTGAAGTACAAGGGGATCACGATCGGCCGGTCGTGCCGCATGGTGCGAATAATCTTCCGGCTCGAAAAGGCTTTGTTGCCCACGATCGTAATCTCTCCCACCTTCACCTTCGGCCCTTCGTTGATATTGAACACCAGCTTCACTGCGTTCGTCGCCGCGATGCGCTCGTACGTCGGCTTTACCGTCGCGAACTGTCGCCCGTGTTCGGCCAGCAATTCCTTCAGCACCACTTCGGCCCTCTTGATCTTGGTGGGATCGAACTGGCTCTCCACCGACAAGCCCACCTTCTTCTGCTTGAACGCGTCCAGAATGTCCGACTCGGTGATCGACTTATTCCCCTTGTACTCGATCCGCCGGATGATGGGCCGCTCCTGCACGTGAAAAATAATGATTTTGCCGTTCGGACGGTTGGGGTCGTCCTCTACTTCCAGGCGAACATCTTCGAAAAATTGCGTGTTCCAAAGCGCTTGAAAATCCCGCCGTACCGCTTCCACTGTGTAGGGATCTCCGGGCCGGGAAAAAATACGGGCGCGCAGCGTATCGGACTGCACGCGGCGGTTCCCATCGAAACGGATGCTCGTTATGATGCTTCCGCCCGGGGGTCCTTGCGCCTGCGCCGCGGGACCTAACAGCCCCGCCGCCAGGCACACCAACACGCACATTTTGGCCGCGTCCAGAAAGACTCCAATGCACGCGGCCATGCGTCTGGTCAAGGCCGCAGTCCCCCGCCCAAGATTTTTTGCTCCCCCGCCGGGATTCTAAATCCGGCTCGCGCGTGTAGGATTCTTAGTGGGCCACTGGGGTTGCTTCCACCGCAGGGCGGAAAGCCAGACCATCGCTCGTCAAATAAATCTCGAGCGTAGCCGGTCTTTGCAGTCCCCCCTGGATGAGCGCTTCCGACAGTGGGTCTTCGACGTATTTCTGGAGCGCGCGCCGAAGTGGACGCGCGCCATAATTCCGGTCACCGCAAGTCTTCTCAAGAATCCACCGGCTCGCCTCTGGCGTCATGGCGATCTGCACTTGGCGGTGCACCAGCGTTTCGTTGATCTGACTCACCAGCAAGTCGATGATCAGCAATAGATCCTGATCGGTCAGTGAATTGAACAGGATCACCTCATCGAGCCGGTTCAGGAACTCGGGATTGAACACCCGCTTCACTTCGCCCATCACCATGTCGTCCTGGCTCTTGGCCGCCGCGATCAGATCCGCCGACTGGAAACCCAGTCCGGACTGCTTCTGCAGCTGCCGCGCCCCGATGTTCGACGTCAGTATGATGATGGTGTTGCGGAAGTCGACCGTGTTGCCCAGCCCGTCGGTCAGCTGTCCGTCTTCGAAAACCTGCAGCAGGATGTTGTACACATCCGGATGCGCCTTTTCGATTTCATCCAGCAAAATCACCGAGTAGGGCGTGCGCCGCACCCGCTCCGTCAGCTGCCCGCCCTCTTCGTACCCCACGTAGCCCGGAGGCGCGCCGATCAGCTTCGACACCGAGTGCTTTTCCATGTATTCCGACATGTCGAAACGAATCAGCGACTTCTCGCTTCCGAACAAAAACTCCGCTAGCCGCCGCGCCACTTCCGTCTTGCCCACACCCGTGGGGCCCAAGAAGAGGAAGCAGCCCACCGGACGTCCCGGCGCCTTCAAACCTGCACGGCTCCGCCGAATGGCTCGCGCCAAAGCGGTGATCGACTTTTCCTGGCTGACGATCCGCCGGTGCAGTTCTTCTTCGATCCGCAGCAGCTTCTGCTGCTCGTCTTCCTTGATCGAAGTCACCGCGATTCCCGTCCACCGCGCGACCACCTCTTCGATGTCCTCGCGCGTCACAACGCCCGTCGACGAATCGTCGATCTTCAGCTTTTCGCGCAGCGTGCGCAGGTGCTCCTTCTCTTTGCGTTCCTCTTCGGAGTAGAACCGCGCCTTTTCGAATTCGTGATTGGCGATGGCCGTTTCCATCCGGTGAGTGATGAACTTCACCCGCTTCTGCACCTCGGACACTTCGTCCGGAAGCATGGCCTGCCGTAGTTTCACGCGCGATCCCGCTTCGTCGAGCAGATCGATAGCCTTGTCCGGCAAGTAGCGGTCTGGAATGTACCGGTTCGAGAGATACACGGCATAGCGGATGGCCTCGTCCGTATAGCTCACCGCGTGGAACTTCTCGTAGCGATCCCGCACGCCTTGCAGCACTCGAATCGCTTCGTCTTCGCCCGGCGCGGAAACCTTTACCGCCTGGAACCGCCGCTCGAGCGAGCGATCCTTTTCCACCGACTTGCGGTATTCGGCCGGCGTGGTCGCGCCGATGCACTGGATCTCGCCGCGGCTCAGCGCCGGCTTCAGAATGTTGGCCGCATCCAGCGAGCCTTCCGCCGATCCAGCTCCCACCAGCGTGTGCAGCTCGTCGATGAAGACGATGGCGTTCTGGCTCTCCATCAATTCCTTCATGATCGTCTTCAGCCGTTCTTCGAATTGCCCGCGATATTTTGTGCCGGCCACGATCAGCGAAAGGTCGAGCGAAAGGATCCTCTTGTCGGCCAGGAATGGAGGCACGTCGCCGTCGGAAATCCGCTGCGCCAGCCCTTCCACGATGGCCGTCTTGCCCACCCCTGGTTCTCCGATGAGCACCGGATTGTTTTTGGTGCGCCGGCAGAGAATCTGAATGGCGCGCTCCAGTTCGCGGTCTCGCCCCACCAGCGGGTCGAGTTGCCCTTCCGTAGCCGCTTGCGTCAGGTCGCGGCTGAATTCCGCCAGCAGTGAAGCTTCCTTAGGCCGATTCACAGGCACCTTCTCTCCCGCACTGCGCGCCAGTTCCTCGCGCACGGTGGAAAGCCGCAATCCCCGCTCCAGCAGGATTTCGGCTCCAAAGGATTTCTCCTCCCGCAAAACTCCGAGGAGCAAATGTTCGGTTCCTACGTGTTTGTGGCCCAACCGCTCGGCTTCCTCGGCTGCGAAGTTCAGTATCCGCTTGCACTCCTGGCTTAGAGGTACTTCCACCGACGTCGAAATCCGCTCGCGCACCGTGATCCGCGATTCGATTTCTTTGCGAATCGATTCGATCGATCCGTGGGTACGCAGAAAACGATTGGCGAGCGCCTTGTCCTCGCGCAACAGGCCGAGCAGCAGGTGTTCGGTCTCGATGTAGGGGCTGCCGTACTGGCTGGCCTCGTAGCGCGCGAAAAAAATCACTCTCCGGGCCTTTTCTGTGTACCGTTCAAACACGCGTCACCCCGTTGTCCCGTTCGGTATTTTGTCTTCCCCCCGCAGCCGGTGCCATCCAAGCCGCCATTTCCGCGGGAGTTTCCGTACCCGAAGCCAACTTTCCGTGTTGCAAACTGAACATGCGGTCCGTGCGGCGGGCTAGCGACAAGTTATGAGTAGCGAGAATGGACGTGAGCTGGTGGGCATTGTGGAGTTTCTGCATCAGTTCGAAGATGACCTCGGCGTTTCCCTCATCCAGGTCCCCGGTCGGTTCGTCGGCCAATAGCAGCGCAGGCTCGTTCACTAGCGCCCGCGCAATGGCCACTCGTTGCTGCTCGCCACCGGAAAGCTGTCCGGCGTACTGCCCGGCGCGATCGGCGAGCCCCACTTCCTCAAGCCACTTCTCCGCCGCATCCAGTGCCGGCCCACGAGCCTTGCCGCCAATCAGCAGAGGCATGGCCACGTTTTCCGCGGCGGTGAAATCCGGCAGCAAGTGGTGCCGCTGCCAGACGAATCCAACCACTCGATTCCGGTAATTCGCCAGCCCTGATTCCGTAAAGCGAACTCAGCGAATTTCCAGCGAAGTATACTGTACCGCTTGTGGGAGTGTCTAGCGCGGCCAGGAGATGTAGCAGTGTGCTTTTTCCGGAGCCGGACGGCCCCGTTACGGAGATCATTTCGCCGCGCTCGATCGTGAAGTCGATGCCGTCGAGCGGCGCGATTTCTTGTTTGCCGGAGTGGAAGATTTTGCGAAGGCCCTCGGCGCGCAGTATGGCTCCCCCTGCTGAGGCACCCTCGAAAAGCGCCTCCTCTGCCACCACCCCGGCGTTGGACCGCGTGTGCACCATTTACGTGTTTGCTACCCACAGGTTAGATGCCGAACCTGTTGGCTTGTATGTCCTTCGTTTACATATCCCTAATCGTCCCGAAAACGAAGCCTAACCCAAACTCTTGCACACTTTTGCCTTCGTCCTGCCTCTTGCTGTGGGCCGCTTCCTATGGGCAAAAATTGTTGCTTTTCCGAAAGATTGGCCCCAGCTCATCTTAGCATGCCGCGCTGCAAATCCGCCTCACAGAACCTCATTCGAAACGTAAAATTTCAACAGGCAGAATTCGCGTCGCCGAGCGCGCCGGCAAAATCGTCGCCGCCACGCTGATCGCCAGCGCCGTCGCCGCAATCCACACGGCATCGAGCCCGTTGGCGTGAAACGGCACGTAGGGCACGGCGTAAACCTCCGGATTCAGGGGGATCAATCGCCAGCGGTCCGCCGTCCACGCGAACGCATATCCCACCAGCAGCCCCGCGACCGTTCCGGTGACGCTCACGATTAAGCCCTGCCAGATGAAGATCCGTCGTAGCTGCCGCTGCCGCGCGCCCATGGCCATCAGCACGGCGATGTCCCGCGCGCGGTCCGTCACCGTCATGGTGAGCACGACCAGAATGTTCAACCCCGCCACGAACGTAATCAGTCCGATGAAAAGCGCGGTCACCAGTTTTTCCAAGCTCAGCGCGCGGAAGAGCGCCAGGTTTTCGTCCATCCAAGTCGTAGCCGAGAAGCCCGGGCCCGCCCGCCGCACCAGTTCGTCGGCTACCGTGCGCGCGTCGTCCAGATTTGTTACCCGCACTTCCAGCAGGCTCACCACGTCTCCCACTGCCGCGAGTGACTGCGCTGAGGCCAACGACACGAATCCCCAATTCGCGTCGTAATCGTAGAATCCCGAATCGAAAATTCCTCCCACGCGAAATCGCCGCGACCTTGGCAGCATCCCGAATGGAGTCAAATTCCCCTGCGGGCTGGTCAGAGTTCACGTAGTCGCCCGCGGAAATCTTCAAGTCCTCCGCCATTACCCGGCCTACGAGGAGAACTGGGATATCGTCATCGCCTGGTGCAAAGCTATTCGACCCGGCCGCCATGTGCCGCAAAGCTCCGCTCGCCTGCATCTCAAGCGCGGGATCCACTCCCTTCAGCACGACTCCGCGCGCGCGTCCGCCGGACGAGAGCAGCACCGTGTTGTAAATCGCCGGCTCGATCGACTGCACGCCCGGCGTCCCGGCCAGCCGCGCCATCAGCGCCTGATAGTTGTGGATTCCTTCGGGGCTCAGCGGCTTCAGATTTACGTGCGCCGTCACGCTCAACAAACGGTCGCGGATGGCCTGGCGGAAACCCGTGTTCATGGACAGCGCGATCACGAGCGTCGTCACGCCCGCGGCCACGCCGATCACTGCCAGCAGCGTCACCAGTCGCAACACGGCGGGCCGGTTCGGCGAACGCAAGTAGCGCAGCGCCACCAGCCATTCGAATTTCATTTGTTCTTTCGCTCGGGCGGAGCTTCGCCTGCGGCAGCGCTCTGCTTCCGCTTCCTGCTCCGCCGTCGCCGGGCGCAGCAGCGGAAACAAAACCACCTCGCGGATAGCCCGCGAATTCGTCAGTAGCATCACCAGCCGGTCGATGCCGATTCCCTCGCCTGCCGTCGGCGGCAGCCCGTGCGCCAGCGCGCGAATGTAATCTTCATCCACTTCCTTGGGCGCCTCGTGCCCGCCCTTTTCCACTTGCGCGCGAAAGCGCTGCTCTTGATCCTCGGCGTCGTTTAGCTCGGAAAAGCCGTTCGCAATCTCCATGCCGCTCACGAACAGCTCGAAGCGCTCAGCGATCGACGGATCGTCCTCCCGGCACTTCGACAGCGGCGAAATCTCCCGCGGAAAATCATAGATAAACGTGGGCTGGATCAAATGCGCCTCAGCCACCGCCTCAAAAAGATCGCCGATCAGCTCGCCGTCCGGCCGTGTCTCCGCCCCGTCAATAAGCTCGACGCCGTGCGACGGCGCGGTCGCGTTGTAGCGCTTGGCCACCGCCCGCGCGCCTCCGGGCAGCGCCAACTCGTCTACACTCGGCGCCGTTCCCGCGGCGGACGGCCAATATTTGCAAATGGCTTCGCGCATCGAAAGCCGCTCGAAGCGCCCGAAATCGATTTCCTGGTCGCCATACGGTACCTTGGTCGTCCCGTACACCTTCAGCGCCAAGTCACCCAGCAGTTTCTCCGTCAGATCCATCAGCGCCAGATAGTTGCTGTACGCCTGGTAAAACTCCAGCATCGTGAATTCCGGCTGATGGATCGCGTCGATCCCCTCGTTCCGGAAATTCCGGTTGATCTCGTACACTCGGTCGAGCCCGCCCACCACCAGTCGCTTCAGATAAAGCTCCGGCGCGATCCGCAAATACAGGTCCATATCGAAACGGTTGTGATGGGTAATGAACGGCCGCGCCGTCGCTCCCCCGGCGATCGAATGCATCATCGGCGTCTCGACTTCCACATACCCTCGCGCGTCGAAAAATCGCCGTATCTCCGCGACGATCTGCGCGCGCTTCACAAAAATGTCGCGCACCCGCTCGTTCACGACCAGATCGAGGTATCGCCGCCGGTAGCGCATCTCGATATCCGCCAAGCCGTGCCATTTCTCCGGCAGTGGCAGCAGCGCCTTGCTCAGCAGCTCCAATGCCTCGACCTTCACCGTCAGCTCGTTCGTCTTGGTGCGAAAAAGGTGTCCGGAAACCCCGATGATGTCGCCCAGATCCAGCAGTTGAAACAACTGGAACAGCTTCTCCCCCACCACGTCGAGCCGGATGTAGATCTGTAGCCGACCGCCGTCTCCGCTCAGGTGCGCAAACGCCGCCTTGCCGTGCGGCCGCAGCGCCACAATCCTGCCGGCGACGCGCACCGCCGGCGGTGTCGCAGCCAGCTCCTCCGCTGTCTTGGCGGCAAATTCTTCGGCGGCCTGCCGGGGCGTGTGCGTCCAGTCGAACTGGTGCGGGTGCGCTGCGTAACCCAGGGACTCGATTTCGGTCAGTTTCTTTCGGCGTTGCAGGAATTGATCGCGGGGCTCAAAGTCCAACGGGACGTCCTTTCGGGCGGCAGCGCCGGGGCTCAGGTGGTAACCGGTAATAACCGGATGAGAACGCGCGGTTTTCCACCCACTCCTCGCGGCGAGTCGCAGTATAGCGGGGTGCTTCTTTGAGCGTCAAGGAACGCCGCCGTCATTGATCGCTCAAGAGCGGTGATATAATCCCGCTGTCTCTCTCGGGGGCCCTTGGTGTCTGTTAGGCGCGAGTCGCGGACCGTCCGCTCGGGCAGTCGTGCCCTGGAAAACTGGGTCACGGCCCTGCCTCGCGAGAAAAACATCCTCTTCGAAACCGTTTTGCGCCGTTGGGAACTCTCCTTTGCCATGACCAGCGTCGCTCTCGATGACGCCATCTCCTTCCGCCTCCACGCCCAGCTCGTCTGCGCCCGCGAACAAGTGCAACTTGCCGGCGTTCTTCTTGGGCGTTTCTCCGCGGACCTTATTGCTTTCTGCGAAGCGGCTCTCGCGCACAGCCGGGACATCAGCGAGCCGCCCGCCGTCGAGCCCTTGAACGCCGGATTCTTCCAGGGGAAAACCGCCCAAAACGCCGCGTCCTGGAACGGATTCCTTCACCGCGTGCTGTTTGCCGACCGTTCGCGCTTCTCGCACAAGCTGCGCATCCTTTCCGGCACGCTCCGCCAGCTGGAACGCGAATTCCGAGAGACCGTCGACGATCTCGCCGCCGGCACCGCCATCGAGCCCGGCGCCTGCTGGGCGCGTCTTGATTGCCTGCACTTCGATTTCAATACCTGCGTGCGCGAGGCCGAAATCGTCCTGAAATCTTTCTTGTCTACTCTGCCCCCCGAGCAGCTTTCCGCCGTTGCCGAGGAACTCGGCGCCGCTCCCGAACCCAAGCGCGCCCCCGGAAAACAGCGCCTTTCCGGCGCCACGGCCTGATCCTCTCTTCTACCGCGGTTGCAACGCCGCCTGTACTGGGAGACAATTCCACAGAAGATCGGCGGGAATTTTTCGGTCGTCCTGACCCTCCTGAGGGTGTATCCGCGTCCGTTTGCCTCGCTTCGCATCGGCGGCGCAGCGCTGTTGCGCGGTGGGAACCCGCAGTACAACTTCTGAACCAACCGACGCATCGCACTGAAGGATGCGTCCCGACGGGAAACGTGGCCCGCACGAGACGAACTGAAACTGGGGAGCTACCGGAAGCAGAAGCGATTCTGCTCGCCCAGCAGGGTGATGCAGCAGCGTTTGAGCGTCTCTACCGGTTGCACAATAGGCGTGTTTACTCGCTCTGCCTGCGCATGGTTGGGAACACGGCGGAAGCGGAAGATCTGACGCAGGAGGCGTTCCTGCAGCTCTTCCGCAAGATCGCTACCTTCCGCGGCGAGTCGGCCTTTTCCACGTGGCTTCATCGCCTGGCCGTCAACGTCGTGCTGATGAAGTTGCGCAGGAAGTCCGGCAACGAGAGTTCGCTGGACCAGATGACCGAGCCGGATGAGGAGTCCGGCACGCCCCGGCGCGATTTCGGCACCGTTGATCTTGCGCTGATCGGCTCTCTCGACCGCATCAACCTGCAGCGCGCGGTCGAACAGTTGCCGCCGGGCTATAAAGCGATTTTCGTCCTGCACGATGTGCAGGGATACGAGCATAACGAGATTGCGGAGATCATGGGCTGCTCCATCGGCAATTCGAAATCCCAACTCCATAAGGCGCGGATGCGCCTCCGCGATCTCTTGAAAGAAGCGGTGCGCGAAAAGGCCCGCGCCGATCGACGGGCCGCGGAAGGCGCCGCCAGCGAGGATGGAAAACCATGAATGGCCCATTGCCAAATCGTTTCGGTTGTGACGATTTCTTCGAATCTCTCGATCGCTGGCTCGACGGAGACCATTCCGCCGAAGCCGCGCGCCACCTCAGCGAGTGCGCCCACTGCCGCGCCCTGGTCGAAGACCTCGGCGCCATCACTTCCGCCGCTCCGTCGCTCGCTTCGCTTGACCCGGCGCCTCCCGAACACCTTTGGACTTCACTCCGCACAACGCTAGAAAAAGAAGGCCTGATCCGCGCCGAGCAGCCCGAGCAGGTACCTCATGTAGCGACTCCCGCGCGAGGGCGCCGCTGGCTCGATGAAATCTTTGCCGCCGTTCCCCGCCCGGCCCTGGCCGGAGCTTACCTGGCCGCTATCCTCGCCGTGTCTCTCGCCGTGGTCGGCCCGCTGCGCCAGCACTTCGGCGAAAATCGCTTGGCCGCCACCGGCGCATCACCCGCTGTTGAATCGCCTCTGAACGCGCAGCTAGACTCCGACGAGCAGGACGCCATTGCTTCTCTCGGGAGTTCCAGCCCGGCCGTGACTGCTTCTTTGCAGAACAGCCTGGCAATTGTTGACAACCATATCGCTTTGTGTGAAAAAAGTCTGAGCGAAGATCCAACCAGCGAAGCGGAACGCGATTACCTGTACGAGGCGTATCAACAGAAGGCCGATTTGCTTGCTGAGATCAGCGAGCGCGGAGCGATGGGCCGATGAGCACCCTAGCTGTTCTTTCCGGCCGCAGAACTAACCGCTGGCGCCGTTCGTCGCGGCGCTCGTTGAATCCGGCGCGCTCGATGCAATGGACGCGCGCCAGCCTCGTCGTCCCCGGCCTGCTGCTCTTCAGCGCCGCCCCCGCTTTCGCCCAGCGCCTGGAAAAACATTTCAAGGTCGAAGCGCACCCGGTCATCAATATTCACAATCCCAACGGCTCCATCACTGTGCGCGCCTGGACCAAGTCCGAGGTCATGGTGGTCGCCAACCGCGCCGCCGACCAGGTCGACATTGAAATCGAACAGACCGGCAACCGCGTCGACATCATGAGCCACCCGGTTTTGGAGGACGCTCCGGCCGCCACTCTGCGCGCCGATTATGAAATCAGCGTCCCCCAGGATGCCGAGCTGCAGATTCATGACGACACCGGCGGCGTGAACGTCTCGAACGTCCTCGGCGACATGAACGTCGAGACCATCGCCGCGGGAGTCGATCTCCAGGATTCCGCCGGCTATCTCACCGTCAAGACCGTGGACGGCTCGTTCCAGTGCCTGCGTTGCTCGGGGCGCATCGAAGTCTCCTCGATCAGCGGCAACCTGCGCTTCGTTGACGTGCGCAGCCCCTACGTCCGCGCGCAAACCTCCAACGGCAACGTCCTGTTCAACGGTGAATTCCTGCCCAACGGCACGTATCGCCTGAAGAACTACAGCGGCGTCATCGAGGTGCGCTTTTCGCCGGGCGATTCCTTCGATCTGAGCGCCAGTTCGCTCAAGGGCAAGGTCAACAACGAGGCGGACCTCACGCCTCCTTCGCACCACCACTTCCTTCCCAAGTTCGGCAACGCGTTGTTCGGGACTTTCAACTCCGGGCACGCCAAAGTCGAGATCAGTTCCTTCAATGGTACAATCAACATCATGAAGCGGGATTGACCGGCTGATTCTCCGCCCCGCTCAGCAATCTTCGAAGCGTTCAATGCCCACGATGTGCGATGACTAACGACATTCGCCGCCGTCTCGTCTGCCTTACCGGATTCATGGGCAGCGGCAAGTCCACTGTGGCCCGCCTGCTCGCCAGCCAGCTCGGCTGGATCGGCATCGATCTCGATAAGCTCATCAGCGACGAAGCCGGCCTCTCCATCCCCGAAATTTTTTCGCGCCACGGCGAACCCGAATTCCGCCGTATCGAAAGCGAGCATCTCTCCCGCGTGATTGCCGAAGCGCTCGAAACCGGCAAGCCGCGCATCGTTTCGCTCGGCGGAGGAACCATCGCCCAGCCCCGCAACCTCGCGCTGCTGCGCGAAACAGGCGCCACGCTCGTGTGGCTCGAGTGCCCGGTCGAACAGCTGCTGCACCGCTGCGCCCAAATTACCGACCGGCCGTTGTTTCGCGACGAGGCCAGCTTTCGCCGTCTCTACGAAGAGCGACTTCCCGGCTATCAATCGGCCGATCATCGCGTGGACAGCAGCCTCGAGCCGCGCCGCGTAGTCGAACAGATTGTGGCCTTGGGAATTTTTCCGCAGGTGGCCGCGTGAAGCGAATCTCCGCGCGCGGTTTCTCGGCGACCGCCGCGCAATTGGCCGTTATGGTCATCGTTGCCATTGCCGCTTTTTTTGCCGCACCGTTTTTTGCTTCCGCCGGCCCCGCCAAGAGCGCGCCTACTCTTGTTCCCGACAAAGGAACTTTCCGCATTCTCGTCAGCGGCCAACCCTCGGGAAAAGAAGATTTCGAAATCACTCCGGGCGGTGGCGGCTGGATCGTGCGCGGAAATTCCGAAATTCAAAGCACCGAAGGCACCACGCGCGTTTCCGGCACCCTCGAACTCCATGCCGACGGCACCCCGTCGCGCTACGAGTGGACCACCCAGGGCGCGAAGAAAGCCTCCGCGGCCATCACCTTTAGCGGCACAACCGCCACTATCGAGCTTCAACTTGACGGCGCGCGGCCCTATACGCAGCAGTTCACTTTCGAGTCTCCGCAAGTAGTAGTGCTCGATAACAATCTCTATCACCAGTACATCGTGCTCGCCCGCCTCTACGACCGCGAAAAGGGCGGCGTCCAAACTTTCTCCGTGCTCGTTCCCCAGGAGCTGACTCCCGGGACGGTTACCGTCGAATACGCCGGAATGCAGGAGATCGACGGCAAGAAGCTCGAGCAACTCCGCGTGAAGACCGAAGACATCGAAATCAATCTCCTGCTCGACGGCCAGAAACTCGTCCGCATCGTCGCCCCCAACTCCAACGCCGAAATCGTCCGCCAGTAGGACTGGACGCAAATCAGCTGCCCCTGGATTTGTGTCGATTAGACTCGACATCTGCATCGTGTTTTCAATGAGTTGGGTCATTTTCTAATCGCCCGAGTGTCGATTAGAACGGCGCGTTTGGGAGGCGCGGCGCAACGTTTTCGGTTTATGTTGGGCGCGGCCTTGGGAGTGGCACTCCGAGGAATAGATCACACGCGAGGGCGGCTCGACCCAATGCCTGTCGTCAGCAAGGCAAGTGTAGGCACGCAAGGCGCGGATGATGTTGTCGCCGGTGACGGTGGCTTCCTCGGCGCGGTCGAGAAGGCGGTCAAGTACCGCGCGCATATTGCCCCGGCGACGGCGCGTGAGGCCGAGGGCCTCCGCGTGACGGTAAAGAGTTCGGGGCGCAATATTGTGATGGGCGGCGCTTTTTGATGGGCTGTGCCAGTTGAGATACTCCTCCTCGATGGCCTCGCGCTCGGGATGGTGGCAAACCATACATTTGCGCGCGTGACGCTCAATAGCGGAGCGGGGTTCTCCCGACGGCGCAGGCGGGAGTACCCAGCGGAAAGGGCGGACGAGGAAACGGTCAACGGGAAGCTGCTCCAGTCCGGGAGTGCTGAGGAAGGCATCCAGCGCGAAGCGGCCGGCCAAGTGATCGCCGGAGGCCGGGATAGGGGCCCCTCTAAGTCCGCTCTGCAGCCGATTTTGGTTGTTGGCCGATTGAACTGCGGCGGAGGGGAGGCTGGCGGCGCGATTTTCAGGCGGGTATTGCGGGGGAGCGGCGGGAATGGAGGCAGATTTGCCCTGTTCGCCGCCCTGGTAGGCGGGGTCGTTCATTTCTTGTAAATCTCCTTTTCATGTTCGTCCTATTTCTTTCCTCAAATTGCGTCTTGCTGTGGCGAGGGTAGCAAAAGCGAGGGAAAAAAGAACGTGTACGAAAGTATGGTAATGGTACGAGGGGCTCAGGCCGATATCGGCGATAGCAAAACAATGCCTTTAATTTGCGCGGTCTTAAACCGTTGTCGGCATACGATACGGGAACAATCCTTCGTAGTCTCCGCATAATCGTTCTAAATACGTTGACGTCTTTCTGTATCTGATAAGTAGCTAGTGATACTGGTTCGCCCGCCCGAATAGCCGACGGAGCTCGGCTTGGCATGGAATATAAGCAACACTGCGATTTAAGCTGGATCGCTCATAAATTTTTCCTTCAGTCCCGAGTCGCTCCTGCTTAAAATAAATCTCCCTCCAGCGTTCCAGCGCACGCATGATTTCGAAGCTGTCAAGACCAGAAATAGAATTCATGTAAGAATTAATGTCTTCGCAATAGGCCGATACTTGCGATTTTTATTTACCACTGAAGGAACGTCCTTTGGACGCCAAGTTCGTCTACACGACTCTCGATGGAAAGCAACGGCTAGAAAGTATTCTGATGTTCATCAGGGACGACAATCCTGAATTGAAGATCAAAACCTGGAAGAAATATTTGGCCGAAGCTAAGGATCGAGAGGAGGCGGGATTTGCAGTTACTATCGGCGACGGACGAAAAAAGGTTCCATTTTCCAGATTTTCGAATGAGGAGATCCGAAATCTCCGCGAATATGCGATACCAACAATCGAAATCACATTGGACGAAGCCACAGAGTTGGATGAAATCGTGGAACTGTTTGTGGACATCAATCAATATGGTGAAAGGGTCAACCGCATAGACATCATAAAGGCAATCAAGGCGAACGACCCGCTATTAGAAAGTGTCTATAAGCTAATTGCTGAGAAGAAACCGAAGCAAATGGATGTATTTACCAAAATAAACCGTACCATGTTTCGGTTTGTTCTCAGGCGCCTTAGTGTGATTTCTCGCGCCGGCAACAAGAGCGCGTCGGCGGATAGAATGTGGTCAAAGCTGATGGAACTTGTTCTATTCATACGCGCCGGAAATGTCCACAGTAAGGGTTCCGCCACCCTCAAAAAGTTCATGGACTCTGAAAAGGAAACCGCCCTTACTCACGCCGAGCGAAAGAAACTTCGGAGGGTTTTTTCCTTCCTTTCGAAGGCATACCGGAGTGGCCTCGAGAAAACTACTTTGGCAGCGGAGTACAGCCACTTCTACATTATGAGCACCGCCCTTCTGTCAGAAGAGTTTTTCCCGCTCAATACGGATGATGCTGGTAGAAAAGAGCTGATCCGAAAACTAACGGCATTCGGTAAGCTCATCGACAGAGGGCCTGCTCTCAGAGAAGACGAGAACATGGAGTCCTACCGCGCTCTTTCAAGTAGGCAGACGACCGATGCAGCGAAAAGAACTGAACGCGAGCGACTATTTAAGCTTCTGGTGAACGAACAATGAAACACAAAGAGTCGAGTCTGAATTAGGCCGTTTTGATTCGGCATACAGGAAGCACCTTACCAAGTCCTGAGTATCATTGGCGCCCTAATTTGCGGCGCGATGGCGAGGGCCGAGCGTTCAAGGCAGACTTGCTGTTTTTCGTGAGTTTGGCGAAGGCGAGATCGCGGGCCAGGGCGAGAAATTTTTCTAGTTCCGAGACGGAGAGCGATGCAGACGTTTCGAGTGCGACCCAGTGGGCGCGGGCCAGGTACGGTGCGGGAAAGATTCCGGGGCGTTCGATGAGGTCGGCGAAATCTTCAGGGGAGCATTTGAGCGAGAGCCAGTGGCGTCCGGGTTCGAGGGCGGCAACGGCGTACATCTTGCCGCCAACTTTGAAGACGAGGCTGTCCACCCATTGAACCTGTTCGGTGGTGTGCGGGAGGGACAGGCAATATTTTCGGAGCCAGTCGATATCCATTGGGCGAGATTATCGCGGGCGGGGATTGCGAGTCGAGGGGAAGGAAGCAATATCAGCGAAAGAATCCGCACTGCGTGGTTCGATCACGAAGAACCGCACCCTTGAAAACCGCAAGGGTGCGGCACCCGGCCCGCGCAGTTTAGGGGGTCGGAGCTTCAGCTCCGACATTGGAGTCCGCGCGCAGCGCGTTCCGTTGCGCAGCCTCACCGGCAGCAAGTTTGTTTCCGGCGGGGCTACGTTGAAAGTTTAAGGCAACAGCCTCAGGTGTGAAGACTTGAGCTACATTTCAGGGCAAAAGCAAAAGGCGCCCGCCTGAAAAGCGAGGCGGCCGCTACAAGGGCAACAGCAAAGGCTGCCGCGCTCCCTCGGTACGCTCGGGACAAGTTCAGGCCGAGGGAGACAAGGCGAAGAGAGATCCTTCGCCCGCCCGAATACGACGGACTCAGGATGACGATCCTTGCCGGATCGTCAAACTCCGGGATGTTCGAGCAGGACGCGGATGCCGCCGTTTACGGTGCGCACCGAAATCGCGCCGCCGCCCTGGCCGAGTTTACCGCGGAAGCCGTGCGAGCCGGGAAGCATGTGCGTCGAAGTGACGGGAACCTCGGAGTAAAAGTCTCCGTTCATGTTCTGCACTTCGAGATTGGCGCGGGCGTTCGAGGGTAGGCCCAGCACCACTGAGCCATTCACTGTTTCGAGGCTCATGGGCTGGCCGTCCTGCAGATGGCGCAGCTCCAGGCGCAGATCGCCGTTGGTGGTCTTGGCGCTGAAGCGGCCGGAGCTGTCGGTGACCTCCACGTTGCCGTTGACGCTACGGAGTTCGCCACCGCCCTGGACGCCGTGCACGCAAACGCTGCCGTTCACGGTGCCCACCGCGCCCAACAGCGCACGATAGGGAACGTGGATGCGATATTCGACGGCCACTTCCCCGCCTTCACCCACGGGATAGCGGGTATGCACGGCGACGTCCGAGGCGTCGTTCTCGACTTCGATCTGTACGCTGTCCAGGTCGCCGGCATCGGCGCGGGCGGTCTTCACCGCGCGCACTTCTACTTCATCGCGGTCCCAGCCCTCCACTTGTACCGAGCCGTTTACGTTGTCGAGTGTGAAGTTCCCGCCGGCGGCGAGCGGATAGGTCTTGACGAACACCTGATCGGTGTTCGCGAAGCCGGGAAGCGCGAGGCACGCCACGCCCAGTAGCAGCGCGAGCGTTTGCACGCCGAGGCTCCCGGAAACCGATGGCGAAATGCGGGTTCCTGTACTACGCGTAGCGCTTTCCATTGCACGCCCCCTTTGCCGCAATGTGCAGCTACTTCAAAAAAGAATTCAAGTTCGCTCAGACCCTCCAACCAAAAGCAAAAACGCCCGCCTGAAGGCGGCCGCTACAAAAGCAAGAACTGACTCGAACGCGACTTGCCGCGCTACGTTTACACCCCTAGAAGATACGCTCCGGGCCGCCGTGATGTTCCGTTCCCGGCGCGTCATCACCCGCGGAGCCAGCCGCTCCGGGGATCTCGGCGCGCGCCGCCTGCATTTGCTGTTCTACCTTGTCCATCTGCTGTTGCATTTTGTCCATCTGCTGCTTATAAAGTTGCGCCTGCTTATTGATGTCGCTCGCGATCAGCTGAATGTTCCCGGCCACAGCGCGCAAGCGAAGGATTTCTCCTCCGCCGTTCAACGCGCCTTCGGCGCGCACCGCGCCCGTGCCTTTGGCGGAATCATCGTAGCTCACCTTCAGCGGAAACGCGGGATCGACAATCAGCTGGTGGCCGCCGCCCATTTGGATACGCGCATCAATGGTGACCGCCAGCTCGCGCGGGATGTGCACGATGATGTCTCCGGCGCTCGATTGCAGATCGGTTGTACCGGTGGAGGCCCCGGCGGCCGCGCCGCCCGACTTCGCGGGCGTGACGAACCAAGCGGTAATGCCGCCTGCTTCGGTCGAAGCTTTCACCGGGCTATCCACCTGCGTCAAGTAGATGCTGCCTCCGGCAGTTTGGAGATCCGTGGGCCCGAAGACGCGCACTACGCGGATGCCGCCGCCGGATGTCTTCGCGCGCACCAGCCCAGCCGCTTCGCCGACCTCGATTTCGCCGCCGCCCGTTTCCGCGGTGAGGTCCGCGCCGGAATGTTCGAGGGTAATGTTGCCGCCGCCGGTGGAAAGATGCGCGGTGCCCTGAATGGAGGTGACGCGAATATGTCCGCCGCTGGTGTGCAGCGTGGCGTTGCCGCCCACCGAGCCGATGGTGATGTGGCCACCGCCGGTTTCCGCCGTCAATTCACCGCCGGCCGACTTTGCGACGATGTTGCCGCCGCCGGTCTCCAGGCGCGCCGTGCCGCCAATGTCTCCCGGCGGTGATGTTGCCGCCGGATGTGGAGAGCGTCACGCGGCCATCAATCGCGCCGGCGTCAATGTTTCCGCCGCCGGTGGAAACTTCGAGGCTGGAGTCTTTGGGAATATTGAGTTCGAGGGTCACCCAGAGGCGGCCTGTGGAGTGGCCCGCGGCGCTCGCTTTCAAAGCCACGCCGTCGGCGGTCGGGCGCGCGGAGATGGTGAAACTCTTCAGCAGCCCGGCCGCGTCTTTTTGCGCGGCGTCGGTCTCCAGGTGAACGTGGTAATCAACCTTGCCGGAGTTCTGGCTGTGCACCACGATGCTGCCAAGGTCAGTGGAAAGATGAATGCGATCGCCCGCGTGGGTGGCAACGGACCCCGTAAGTTCCGAAGTGAGGTGCGGCGCGCCGGAGTTCGACGAGGTGAAATGGTGGCGCGCTTGCGCGACTCCGGCAAGGAAAAGAACGGCAAAAAGGAATGCACCCAGAATCGTGACGGGAACCTTTTCGCGGCGCGGGGACGAGAGGTTCGTCATCGGCGTTTAGAACTTTTGGCGCGGGCCAAGATCGCGAATGACCTGCGCGCTCTGCAGGCGAATGTAGGTGTTGGGATCTTTGTGCATGCGGTCGCGCAAAACGGAGACGGTGTGGTCGTCCGAACCCAGGTCGCCGCGCGCGTTCATATCGCGCAAGGCGTTGATAGCTTCGATGCGCACGCCGGGATTGCTGTCGTCGACCAGCGCGTCGAGCAAAGTCTGGCGCACATCGTCTTGAGGCTCGACGCCATCGAGCGCTTCGAGGGCCTTGAGGCGGACGGCGGGGTTGCGGTCGGTACGCACGGCCTGGCAAAGAGCGGAGCGAACGTCCGGATCATTCTTGCGCGCGCGCAGGCAATCGACGGCGCTCAGCCGCACATCGGCGCAGAAACGATCGCCGCCGCCGAGCACGCCGAGCAGGATGCGCTTCACATTGTCATCATCGACGGCACCCTTCACGGTAACAGGCCGCTGCGAGCGCATCTGCAATTCAACATTGGGATCGCTGCTGTTGCCCGAATCCACCAGGTTGATGCCCGCCACGTCAGCCGAACGCCAATCCAGTGACGGCAGCGGCGAATTCGAAGCGCTCAAGTCGGAAATATTTGCTACGGAACTGCTGGCGGGGGAAGAAGAATCGGCGGGAACGGCGGTAGATGCGCTGTTGGGAGTGACTTGCGTGGGCGTCTGCTGATGGCGCAGCAAGCGCGGCCCCAAAACCCCCACGCTGAAGCCGATCAACAAAAGCACCGCCGCGCTCCAGGATGGGCTGGGCGTAAGCCAGCTCGAAGGAAACAATCCGGCGAGCGAGCGGCGCAGCCATCCGCCTTCTTCGCTGCGATCGAGCGCGTCCTGGAGTCCGGCGCGGCAGCCGGCTAGCAAAGCAGCGTCGGGATCGGCGTGCTCGATGGCGAGCATCGAGATCAGTTGCTTTTCGCGATCGAGAGCGGCGGAACATTCGGAGCACTGAGTGAGGTGCGCGGAGACGCGAGACTGTTCGGCGGGTTCAAGCTCCTCTCCCGCGGCAAACAGAATGAGGAGAGGCTCCCAGGCAGCGCAGGATTGCTGCGTCGTGCCGTCGCCAAGATTCTGGCCAAAATTTCGATCGTTGATATTTGCGCCCATGTTGTTGTGATTCAAAAACTCGACTCGCCCGATATAGCCAAGGTCGCCGACGCCCCGTCAGCGAACGGAATCGAGACTTTCACGCAACTTGCGTGTCGCGCGAAAGAGAGAATTCTTTACCGTATCTTCCGAAGTGCCCAAAAGATCGCCAATGGCTCGCAGCCGCAAGCCCTGATGGTGCTTCAATTCGAAAACCATGCGCTCGCGCGGAGAGAGGCGTTTCATCGCTTCTTCAATGTGGCGGCCGAGCTCTTGTCCCAGGAGCTGCTTCTCCGGATTCGCGCGCGCGCTCAGCTCCGGCTGGCGATCGAAGAAATCCGGCGCCGCTCCCCCATCTTGATCGAGTGCCGCAGGCGCTTGATCTTCGCGCCGAGTGGTGCGGCGGCGCAGGTGGTCGAGCGCCACGTTGGTAACAATGCGATAGAGCCAGGTATAAAAGCTGCACTCGAACCGGAAGCGGTGCAGATTGCGGTAGGCGCGCATGAAACCTTCTTGGTAAATGTCGCGCGCATCCTCGGGCCGGTGCACCAGGTTCAGCGCCAAACGCAGCACTTCGCGGTCGTAACGGCGGACGAGTTCCTCGAACGCCGTGCGGTCGCCGGCTTGCGCCTTGCGGACGAGGCCCTGCTCCTCCGCCAGCTTTGCCGCCGCTGCCTGGCGCGCATCTACGTCGAGTGCGACGCTCATCCCCATGGTGTCCGCCGAACGAGCTCCTTGCTCGCCTTCTTTGGCGCGATCTCCCGCTTCAGGAGGCTTAGACGGCCAAATTGGCTGGTGGTTAGCACCCCCCGGGGTACTCCCGTGGCCACCGATGTTCGCATTGCTTTCGGGTTCGGCCAAGCGCTTTTCCCTTTAATAAGATGCAGGAACCGGCCGCGACGGCGTGGGCTCTCTGATGCGGTAATGGTGTGCCCGCTGCACGCCCTTCTACAACTGAAATACGCGCTCGGCTATCCGATTGTTCCAGTCAAATTGGATGGGTAACAAGGCAGGGCCTCAGAGGCGGGAGCCGAGGCGAATGAGTCCGTAGACGCCGATACACACGAGGAAATCGATGGCCACGCCCCAATCCATTTGGAATCCCTGGTGGCGGAGCGGTCCGGGTAGGTGTGGAACTAACGAAAGGTAATAGATGGCATTGCCGAGCAGGACGGCAGCGAGGTACTCGAGCCACCGCCGAGGGGTTGCGCCGAGATATTGTTGCGCCATTTGCAAGGTCGCCTCGAGAGAGAGGGCGAGACGTGAATATAGGACAACCCGCGCGCGGAGTAAACCGAGAGTGGCTGAAGTCCAGATGCCCAGCGCTAAAGCGCAGGATTGCAGGCGGATCTTCTCGGAGCGCTGAAACGCTCTTTCCCCCGCATGAATGCGGGGGCTGAAAGGCTACCGAGCAAGCCCCACCTGCCGCAAGAGGCGCGACAGATGGGGCACCCGCAAAGACGAGGATAGGGGCAAAGGCAACGGACCCAAAGGCCGCCAATCGGGAGATTGGCGTTCCCAGGGACACCTACTGCTACAAAGGCAGTATTTAGAGTGAGATGCGGGCCGTCGAGTGAGATCATGGGCCCATGGGTTTTGTGTATGAGCATGATAAATAATACGGTTACACGGTTTTCGGTGCACAACGTAGACTGGGTGCATCTAATCGAATGGGAGAGGGGGCACATGAAAGGAGCTAGCCATGACCACCCAAGGAACGTACATGCCGGGGCATTTGGAGCCGGCAAGAGAAAGAGGAAGTACCAGTATGACCGCCGATGTGAAGGGGCAAGACCGATTCATTGCCGCGATGCTCGACCTGTCTCCGACGGAGCACAAGCGGCGTAGCCCTGTCCGCTTGATCATTTCCGTATTTGTCCACGCCTTGTTGATTGCCGCCGTAGTCCTATTACCCATCCTTCTGGCTGATAACTCACTTGATCTAAAAGCCATGACTACCACATTCCTAGTGGCACCCAGGCCCCCTGCGCCTCCTCCGCCCCCGGCGGCGGTTGTCCAGAAGGTAGCCCAGGTGGCGCCCAAGACCTTTCAAGCTACACCGCTGACGGCACCCAAGGCGATTCCGAAGCAGGTTGCCGTAGTAACGGACGCGCCTCCACCGGATAGCGGGAGCGTAGGAGCTCTCGGCGGGGTTCCGGGAGGAGTAGCAGGAGGAGTGCTGGGCGGAGCATTGACTGGCCCGGCTCCGCCTCCACCTTCTGCGCCGGCAACACCGCAATTGCTGCGGGTTGGAGGGGACGTAAAGCCTCCACGCCTGCTCCAACAGATACAGCCGCAGTATCCGGCAGTGGCGCGGGCGGCGCGCGTTGAGGGAGACGTAATCGTCGAGGCGATCATCGACGAGCACGGCAACGTAGTGAAGGCCCATGTGGTGAGCGGACCTGGATTGCTGGTTCCTGCCGCGTTGGCTGCCGTCGAACAGTGGAAATACGCGCCCACGTTTTTGAACGGCGTGGCCATGCCGGTGGCGATGAACGTGACCGTGCAGTTCCACCTGCACCGCGAACTAAGCTAAGCGGCGAGCCTGGAGCGCCGCTGCCGCCGCCCGCGGAGATCTTCAGCCGCGCGCGTAATAGAGCTTGGCTTTTTTCTTCCCTATAATCTTCAACCCAGCCCACATTTTCATCCCCGCAGTGGGGCAGTGGTATAAGAGTTGGTGTCCGCGCGCGATGGACGGTACTTGCCGCCCGTCGCGCCGGACGCCACATGACTTTCGCGCTTAGCAATCCGGTGAAATATTTGCGGGGAGTAGGGCCGCGGCGCGCGGCGCTGCTGGAAGAGCGCGGCATTGCCACAGTCAGCGACCTGCTCAGCTATCTTCCCTTCCGCTACGAAGACCGCATCCGCTTCACGCCTATCGCAGAAGCCATGCCGGGAGAGGTGTATACGGTTTTGGCGGAAGTGGCGACGGGGGGCGGCACGGTGCGCTACACGCGCGGACGATACACGCGGGGCGGAGCCATATTTCACGTGGCGCTGCGCGACGCCTCCGGAACGCTCTACGCGCGCTTTTTCCACGGGGCATATCTGCAAGGAAAACTGAAAGAGGGCCAGCGGCTGGTGATGCACGGAAAGGTGGAGGTGGATCCCTACCGTCCCGGGCGGCGCGAGATGGTGAATCCGGACATAGAGTTGATCGGCAACGGCGACCAACCGAGCGCGGACTCGACGGAAGTGGGCCGCATCGTGCCGGTGTACGAAGCCATCGGGGAGATCAGTTCGCGGATGCTGCGGCGAATCGTCTATGCAGTGCTGCTGAACTTCGAAGGAAACATACCTGATCCGCTGCCCGAGGAGATTCTCCAGCGCTATCGATTTCCCGCGCGGCGCGAGGCGCTGCTCTACGCGCACTTCCCGCCGAAGGAAGAAAAGCTGGAGCTGCTGAACAGCTTTCGCAGCCCGGCGCAGGCGCGGCTGATCTTCGAGGAGTTTTTCTACTATCAATTAGCGCTGGCGCTGCGGCGCAACCGCGAGCCGCAGGAGCGCGGCATCGCCATGAAGATACGCGAGGAAAAAGTGCGCGAGGCGCTGAAGCGCATTCTGCCGTTCAAGCCCACGGCGGCGCAGAAGCGCGTGCTGGCGGAGATCGCCGGAGATATGGAACGGCCGGTGCCGATGCACCGGCTGCTGGAAGGCGACGTGGGCAGCGGGAAAACGATCGTAGCGCTGGAAGCGGCCACGATCGCCATCGAAAACGGATACCAAGTGGCGCTGATGGCGCCGACCGAGATTCTGGCGGCGCAGCACTACCTGTCGGCGCGGCGGATTTTCGAGGCCGCGGGATATGAGGTGGAGCTGATCGTTGGCGGGCGCAAGGGAGCGGTGCGCGACGACGCGCTCGCGCGTGTGGCCAGCGGCAAAACGCAATTGGCGGTGGGCACGCACGCGCTACTGGAAGGCTTCGTGAAATTTCACAAGCTGGGCCTCGCGATTATCGACGAACAGCACCGCTTCGGCGTGCTGCAGCGCAAGCGGCTGATCGAGAAGGGCGCGTCTCCCCATGTGCTGGTGATGACGGCCACACCAATCCCGCGCACGTTGGCGCTGACGCTGTACGGCGATCTGGATATTTCCGTGATCGACGAGATGCCGCCGGGGCGCACGCCGATCGAGACGCGCTGGACGCCCGAGGCGCAACTGGCCGGGGTTTGGGAATTCGTGCGGCGGGAAATCGCGCGCGGGCGGCAGGCTTACGTGTTGTATCCGGTGATCGAAGAATCGAAACAGGAGCTGAAGGCGGCGACTGCGGAGTACGAGCGGCTGTCGAAAGAAGTTTTTCCCACGCTGCGGGCGGGCTTGCTGCACGGGCGGCTGAAGAACGAGGAGAAGGAAGCGGTGATGGAGCGATTTCGGCGCGGAGAGATCGACATTCTGATCGCTACGACGGTGATCGAAGTGGGCGTGGACGTGCCGAACGCGACGATGATGGTGATCGAGCACGCGGAACGCTTTGGCCTGGCCCAACTGCACCAGCTGCGCGGGCGAATCGGGCGAGGCAAAGAGAAATCGTATTGCATCCTGGTGGCGCCGAAGTCGATTACCGGGGAAGGGCGCGAGCGGATCGAAACGATGGTGGCCACGTCGAACGGATTCGAAATTGCGGAGCGGGATCTGAAGCTACGCGGGCCGGGAGAATTTTTCGGCACGCGGCAGCACGGCGACGCGGCGTTTTCCGCAGCGCAGCCCTTGCGGGACCACGAATTATTGGAAGCGGCGCGGCGGGAGGCCTTCGCGTTGGCGGAAAATCCCGAGCGGGCGGCGGAGATTGTGAAGCGGCTGGAGGCCGCAAGCCCGGCGTGGCAGAAGCGGTATCAGTTGGCGTCGGTGGGGTAGAAGCCGGAGACCCTCAGGGGTTGAAACCGCTGAGTAGGGGCGGATCTTATGTCGGAGCTGAAGCTCCGACCCCCTAAAAGGCACACGCAAGAACGTCCCCCGGGGGATGTTTTGCTTTTGTAGCGGCCGCCTTCAGGCGGGCGTTTTGTTATTAACGTAGCGCCGCGGTCGAAACTTGTCCCGAGCGCAGCCGAGGGAGCGCGGCAGGGTCTGTGTCTAGGTTGGCCTTGGTTTTCGTATCGGCCCCGTTTAGAGCGGGCGCATTTGTCCTTTTGCTTTTGCATTCTGGATGGTCACGGGCACAAGCAAAGACGCCCGCCTCGGACAAAGTCGGGCAAGTTTCGGCGGGTACTACGAAGGCAAGAACGAGCAAAGACGCCCGCCTGAAGGCGGCCGCTACAAAAACGTCTCCCGGCGGGCGTGCGAGGTTCGGTGTACTGGTGGCATGGCGCTGCGCTAGATAGAGTTTAGATTGATGCGAGACACAATGAGGGAACCGTGCGGGTGATTGCGGGGAAATTCCGGAGGCGCAAGCTGCAGGGGCCCGGAGCGCTGGCGCTGTGGCTACGGCCGACGAGCGACCGGCTGCGCGAGACGCTGTTCAATATTCTCGGGCCGGAGATTGAGGACTCGCTGTTCGTGGACGTGTGCGCGGGCACCGGAGCGATGGGCATCGAGGCGCTGAGCCGCGGGGCGCGCGAAGCGGTTTTTATCGAGGCCGATGCGCGAGCAGTGAAACTGGTGCGGCAGAATCTGGAGTCGCTGAAAATCGGCGGCGGACAGTTGCTGGAGACAGACGCCGTCGCGGGGCTAAAAAAGCTTTCGGCGCGACGGGCGATGGCGGATTTCATGTACGTCGATCCGCCGTACGAGAAAACGGAGGAGCACCTGCGGATCCTCGAATACCTCGACGCATCGCACCTGATTGCGCCGCGCGGGCTGGTGCTCGTCGAGCACCACTGGAAAACGGCACTGCCCGAGCGGTTCAATCGCCTGGAGCGTGCGCGGATGGTGGAACAGGGCGAAACGATGGTGAGTTTTTACGGCCTGGCAGCCGCGGCGTAGGTTCGGCGCATCACACCGGGCGAGTCCGGGTCTGGTCTGGGTCATCAGGGTATAATTGTTGGGCGATGCAACCTCTCCTCCTGCAGCGCGAACGCGCTCCCGCCACCGTCTGGGCACAAAACCTAGAGGTGCGCGAAGACGCGCCGGTCGATTTCGCGGTGCACTGGGAACCTGGGTGGCAGGAATTCGGCTCGAGCGTAGCGGCGTTTTTTACCGGGCCGCGCCCTGAGAAAGAAGACGGCCAGCGGGCGGATCGTGCCCTGCCCGTCGAATGGATCCGAGCACCGGTTCCGGGGCGGTCGATGCTTGCCTCCGTGCTGTGGCATGTCGCGATCATCGGGATTTTGATCCTGCCCATTTGGGGATTCCTGCCGCAGGTGCAACCGACGCTTGCACCGCGTGCAGATCGAATTGACGTGGTACGGGCAGGCGAAAGACTTGCCGCCGATTTCGTTACCGGCCAGTGCAGCGAAGTCAAAATCCGCGGCCAAGAAGGCGGATGCTCCGAAAACCACGGACGCCCTGGCGGCTGATGCGTTTCATCCGCGGCAGACGATCCTTTCGCTGCCAGTGCATATAACCCATCCCCGGCAAACACTTATCCAGCCAGCCGCGCCGGCTGAGCCGCCCAAGATCGCAACGCCGCTGCCGAACATCGTGCAGTGGCCCGCGCAGGAGTTGGTCAAACCCAAGCTGAAATATTCGACATCCGCCTCGGCGCCCAAGGTGAAGCAGCGAACGACGCAAGACGTGGCCGCGCCCGACGTGGCCAATACGGTGAAAAATCCCGGGCCCATCAACATCGCGGCGCCGGCGGCTCCGAAGCTCGCGCCGCAGCTGCCCATTAGCGCGATGTCCGCGCGGGCGGCGCAGCACCAGCCCACCCCGGACGCTGCGCCCGCGCCGGATGTAGCATCGCCTGGCGAAGGCGATGCGAGCTTGCAGCGGATCATCGCGCTTTCGGCCACTCCTGCTCCGCCGGCGCCCAACGTGAATATTCCGCAGGGAAATTTGGCGGCGCGCATCTCGGTCTCCCCCGAGGGAGGAAAGGGCGCGGCCGGTGGAGCGACGGGTAGTTCGGCTGGGGGTTCGACCGGCGCGGGCGCGAATGCGGGAGCAGAGACGAATGCCGGGGCAGGGTCGAGTTCGCTACCGGCGACCATCTTAGTGAGTCCTGGGCGAGCGCCCACAGGGAGCGGAGGCGGAGGAGGGGCGGGCAACGGGTTAGGCAATAGCGGCACGGGCCGCGGGCTAGGCAACGGAGCTGGTACTGGATTAGGTAATGCGTCTGGCGGTGGAGTGGCCGGAGGCGAATCAGCCACACGCCATGCGCCGGGAGTCGCAGCGGCGCGGCCCGCGCCAGGGGAGTCGGCCGGCAACGCGAGGTTGGAGTCGCCGCGGACGCGGACGATCGATCCCAACATGCTGCCGGAGAAAATTCTCTCCGGCAAAGAGGTCTACACGCTGCACGTGAATCTGCCGAACCTGACGAGCTCCAGCGGGAGCTGGGTGCTGAATTTCGCGCAGCTCGATGATGAGGAAGGCCCGCCGTTTCATCCACGCACGCAGCTTTCCGGGCCCGAGCCTCTGGCGACGGTGGATCCGAAGTATCCGCAGACGTTGATAGCGCAGCACGTGCGCGGGCAGGTGATTCTGTACGCCATCATTCGCAAGGATGGCACGGTCGACAGCATACAAGTGGTGCAAAGCATCGAGCCGGAGCTCGATCGAGACGCCGCGCAGGCGCTGGCGCAGTGGAAGTTCCGCCCTGGAAAACGAGCCGGCACGCCGATCGATCTCGAAGCTGTGATTTACATCCCCTTCAACTACCAGAGTCCGTAGTAGCCGCTTTCGCAGAACCGCAGGGCAACTAAGAAGCCAGAACCTCGAGCAAACGGGAGATGTGCGCGGGCGTGTTGTAAAGGTATGGCGAGATGCGCAGAGCGCCTTCGCGCAGGCTGACGACGACCTTCGCGGCCCGCAATTTTTCGTAGCACTGGGCGGTCGCTTCCGGCGTGCGCGCGGCGATGCAGACGTAGGGGCCGCGCCGTTCGGCCTCGGCGGGAGACGCGAGCACATACTTTTCCGCCGGCAACTCGGCGATGAGCTGGGCGATCAACTTGGCGTTGTGGCAGGCGAGCGATGGAACGCCCGCGCGCAGCAGCAGATCGAGTGACGCATCGAGCGTGGCGAGATTCGTGAAGCTGGCCGTTTCCGCGGCGTCCCAGCGGCGCGCGCCCGGCACAGGACGGAGATTATCGAGCGGCAGTGTATGGAAATTCCGAGCACCCTCGAGCGCCAGGTAATAGATCGCGCCGGTCTTCAGAAGTTCGGTTGATTCGCGGCGCACCCAGAAAAAACCGGTGCCGTAGGGGCCGAGCAGCCATTTGTATCCGCTGCAGACGGCAAAGTCCGCGCCCAATTCACGAATGGAAATGGGGATGGCGGGCGCGGCCTGGCTGACGTCGAGCGCGAGCGCGGCGCCGACTTTACGGCATGCCGCAGCCACGGGCGCGGAGTCAAGGCGCGCGCCGTCATCAAAGCGCACGAAACTAGCCGACACGACGCGGGTGCGAGGTCCGATGTTCTCGATGTAGTCCGCGGCGGTGACGAAGCGGCCGCGCGGTGCGAAGACGCGCATCTTCAGTTTTCCGGCGCGCTCGTAGGAGAGCCACGTCGAGAAATGCACCGGAAATTCGCCGCGAGCGATGAGCACTTCGTCGCCGGGCTGCCAATCGATGCCTGCGGCGACGGCGGCCATGCCTGCGCTGGCTCCGGTCGTGATGGCGATTTCATCGGCGTCGGCGCCGATCAGGCTGGCGATTTTGCCGCGCACGCTGTCGGGCAGATCGAAGTGGACGCCTTCCGTCAGGCGGTAGGGATGCGCCTTCCATTGGAGCGCATCCTCGGCGGCTCGCACCGAGGCGAGCGGAAACGGGCCTTGATAAGCGTTGTTCAGGTAGACGACATCTCCGAAGTCGGCAAATTCGTTGCGATAGTTGATTTCCGTCATGTTGTTGGCTTCCGCCTTCCCTGCCAATGATTCTAGCGAGAGGAGCGGGCGCCGGATAGCAGACGCTGGCGACTCTCGCCGGACAATTTGGCCTGCGACGGTTTATGACCCGCGGCGCGTGCATGTACAATCAAAGTTTGGGCGATGGCTGGGCGATATTCGGGGGCGTGATTTCGTAGGAAAGGACACATGGCAAAGTTTGAGCGGCACATTTTCGTATGCACGAACCAGCGGGCGGAGGGGCATCCGCGCGGATGCTGCAGCCCATCGGGCGAAGGCGAACTCCACAAGATATTCAAGACCAAGCTGGCACAGCGCGGAATCAAGGGAACGGTGCGAGCGAACAAATCAGGATGCCTCGATCAGTGCGAAGTGGGACCGACGGTGGTGGTTTATCCGGAGGCGGTTTGGTACGGGCACGTGAACGCGCAGGACGTGGACGAAATCATCGAATCGCACATTATCGGAGGCCGGCCTGTCGAGAGGCTGGTGATTCCAGACGCGGTGCTGAACAACACGCAGAAAAAAGAAGCGCCGGGCAAATGACGCGCGCCCGACGCTGCGAAGCCATTCCTCCGATGCGATTACTTCCTGCGAGGTTCGCCGATCAGCTCTTGAGGTACATGTTGAAAAAGTCGAGCGTGCGCTGCCAGGCGAGTTTGGCGGCGGCCTCGTCGTAGCGCGGCGTTGTATCGTTGTGGAAGCCGTGATTCGCCCCGTCGTAGATGTAAGCGGTGTAAGTGATGTGATTCGCCTTCAGCGCCTCTTCCCAAGCGGGCCATCCGCCGGTGATGCGCGTGTCCAAGCCCGCGTAATGCAGCAAGAGCGGCGCCTTGATCTTGGCGGTGTCCGCGGCGGAGGGCTGTCCGCCGTAGAAAGGCACTACGGCCGCAAGATAGTTCAGCCGCACGGCGAGATTGTTCACGGTGCTTCCTCCAAAGCAGAATCCCACCGCGCCGACTTTGCCGTTGCAATCGGGACGCGCCTTCAGCCAGTCCGCCGACGCGACGAAATCCTCGAACATTTTCATCTTGTCCACGGTCATGAAAAGTGCCGCGCCCTTTTCGTCGTCGCCCGGATATCCACCCACGGACGTGAGCCCATCGGGAGCAAGAGCCATGTAGCCCTGCACGGCCAGGCGGCGCGCGACGTCCTCAATATAAGGATTGAGGCCACGGTTTTCGTGGATCACCAGCACGGCCGGAATTTTTCCCGCAGCCTGCGCGGGACGGGCGAAATACGCCTTGATGTTTCCATTGCCCTGGGGCGAAGGGATGGTGACGTACTCGGTCTTGAGGCGGCTATCGTCCTTGGGCACCTGCTGCGCGAACGCGTAGTTCGGGCGCAGAGCCTCCCATATAGCCATCGCCGTGAGACCGCCGACGGCGTACTTTTGCGCGGCGTCGAGAAAATCGCGGCGGCTCATCTCGCCGTGAACGTAGCGGTCGAATATGTCCAGCAACTCCTGGGGAAAATCGGAAGCTTTCTTGCGTTCCATGAAGTGACTCCTTCGATTTCGCTTGCGGATGCCGGAAGGCCCGGCGCGCGGTTCAACGCGCAGGAAGATAGCACAAAGAGGCGCGCCCAGCGCAGCTTTGACAAGGCCAATCAACCGCGATATCGTGCGCGTGTATCAAAGTAGCTGGAGGCAGTGCACGTGAGACTCCGCCTTTTTCTGTGCTGCGCGTCAATTCTCTTCGCAGCGGCGCCGGCCATCGCCCACCATTCGTTCACGGCGGAATTCGACGAATCGAAACCGGTGAAAGTAACCGGAACGGTGACCAAAGTCGATTGGATGAATCCGCACATTTGGTTCTACGTGGATGAAAAGCAGCCCGACGGCAGCGTTACCAATTGGGGCTTCTCGGGAGGCGCGCCCGGCCAGCTGATGCGGCGAGGTATCAGCCGCGACTCCATCAAAGTCGGAATGATAGTTTCGGTCGAGGGATTCCGCGCCAAGGACGGCTCGCACAATGCTTCCGGCGGCAAAGTGACGTTCCCGGACGGGCGCAGCGTGTTCACCTCCGGACCTGACCAGACAACAGGCCAAACAACGGGCCAGACCCCCGGCCAGAATGCCAAGCCGTAGCGGCGATTTGAATCTGCTAGTGAGGACGCGGTGATGAATCGGTTTTGGGCAATTTTTCTTTTTAGCGCGCTTCTCCTGGCGGCGACGGCGGGCGCGAGCCTCGGCCTGCGAGCCGCAACCGCGCACGCGCGTCCTCAGGCGGCCGCAGCCAAGTCGCCTCCGCGCACCGCCGACGGCAAACCGGACTTCAACGGAATTTACGAGTGGCCGAAGGCACTGGCGAGAGAAGAAATCTGCCACTGCTCGGCCACTATCTTCGACCGGAAGCACTTTGCGCCGCTCAAGCCGAGCGGCGAAGCGTTTCTCGAGCCGCGCACCGGCGACCCGCGCCACGACGAGCCCCGCGATTTCTGCATGCCGGCGGGATTTCCGTCGGGCATGCTCTCCGCTTATCCGGTGCAATTCACGCAGACGAAAAATTATTTGGTGATGGTTCATGAATTCCAACGCATGTCCCGGGTGATTCCCCTCGACGGACGGCCGCACCGCGAAGGGCTTGACCCGTCATATTACGGTGACCCCGTGGGCCACTGGGAAGGCGACACGCTGGTGATCGAGACGACGAACTTCAAGCGCTGGTCGCTCGACGATTATTTTTATACCAATGCAAAGGAATATCGGATGCACAGCGATGCCCTGCGCACCATCGAACGCATTCGCTGGAAGGATGCGAATACACTCTCCTATCAGCTGACCATCGACGATCCCAAGATCTTTACCGCGACGTGGAGCCAGGACTTTGAGATGAAAGCGCGCCCGGACTGGGACGCCACTGGGCTTTACGAGTACGTCTGTGAAGAGAATAACCGCTGCCCCGGCGGTAAGTGCCAATAAAACATTCCGGCGTCTGGTTCACTGGCAGCGCAGTTCGCAAAAACGAACAAAAGGCTGCCGCGCTAAAGGCCGCGGCGCTACGTTCAAACCGAAAACCGAAACCGTCGCCTTAGAAATGGGAACGTAGTTCGCGGAAGGCAGAAAGTACCAGGAGTTTTCCGGTGCCGCTTTCGAGTTCGGACTTTTCCAGTTCCCACGTGGCGACGTGAGGAATAAACACGGCGTTCAAGCCGCTCTGTAACGCCGGATTGATGTCGCTTCGCGGACTATTGCCCACCATCCAGCCGTGCGATTTGACGATGCGGAACTGCTCGATCATGCGATGGTACGTTTCGGAATCCTTTTCCAAAACAATTTCGATGGCGTCGAAGTAAGGCTGTAGGCCGGAGCGCTCAACTTTGGCGGCCTGTTCGGCAGGCTCGCCCTTGGTTAGCAGGATCAGGCGATGGTGCTTGGCAAGGTACGCCAGAGTTTCCGGAACGCCGTCCAGAATGTGCGGCGGCGTGTTTTCCAGCTCGCGCGCCATGTTCTCGATCTCCTTCACGATCTCCCGCCGCGCCATATTGCCGGCTAATTTTAGGTAGGTGTCTTCTAACGAGCGGGCAAAGCTGCGCACACCGTAGCCGTGCTGGCGAATGTTGCGGCGTTCGGTTTCGTTCAGGATGTGGCGAATGTATTCGCGGGTGTAGCCGAGGTGCTCAAGCTGGGTGATGAAATCCTGGATGGTCTTCTCGAAGAAGATATTATTTTCCCAGAGAGTGTCATCAGCGTCGACGAGCAGAGTGTGGCGTGCCATCCGTAGAATTTCCCCAGGCGTTTATCTTGCTTGAGCGGAGAGAATCTTAGAAGAGATTTTTTGTCGGCGTCGTAATGTTGATGGGCAGTGGCTTTTCCGGCGCAACGACAAAAACGCCCGCCTGAAGGCGGCCGCTACAAAATCAGGGCGACATCTATGAGCCGGCGCGCGTTCGAACTCGAATTGTTTTGCACAGGGGTCCACACATTTCCACAGATTTTTTCCCACAATTTCATTGACGCTGAATTCCATAAGATTTATCTTGCGCGCAGATCGAGTCGGAAAGTTGAGAGACTTTACGGTTCGGCTCGAGGTCGCGAGAGTTTAACCGCTAACGCAATCTAGGGCGGAGCCGGGAAGTTGAAAGACTTCGCGATTCGGCAAAGAGTCGCAAAAGCTTAACGGCGATTGCGACGCTAGGCTGAATCGAGAAGCTCAGAGAGGTAGCAGTCCGGTGCAGAGGTTACGATGGCTTAACGGCTGTCGTAGCAGCACGCCGGGCGCGAGCTCTCAGAGGCTTGGCGGTCTGGTGCGGATGTCACGGGAGCCTCACGGCTTTTGCGGCGCCGGGCCAATCGAAAAGCTCGTAGGAAGTACGCGTCAGTTTGGAAGACACGGGAAGCCGCAAGGCCACTGAGTCGCCGGATTGAATCGGAACCCTGAAACTTTGCGGTTCGATTTAGAGGGCGCAACACGCCTGACAGCGTGTTGCGCCCTTGCCTTTTGGTAGCCAGAAATTCACCCGCCCGCTGCAGAAAAAGCAGATCCCTCCTGCATCGTTAGGTCGCTCGGGCAAGGTCGGGGCAGATCCCAACGCACGCTACAAACATCAAAAATCTTGACGCCCGGCGCTAAAGCGCAAGATCGAAAACGAAGCATCTTTCCGGAGCGCTGAAGCGCTCCTCCCCCCGCATGAATGCGGGGGCTGCTCCTCAACAGCCGTGGAATATCAACAACTCAACGGCTACGGGCAGTTGCGGAGGCTCTTGCTCCAATCGAGCAATGCGGCTGTGATATAACGGCGTGACCAGCATGTCTCTTGCGCCGCAAGAAACTCGCACGTTCTTCGCCTCCTCCGCAACTTGGGAAAGAAGAGCAATTCTGCAGTCGCACCCTCTTTGCAAGCTCCTGCTCGACGTGATCCGTGAAAATCGTTCCAAGCAGCGGCTTCAGGTACACGAATTCGTCTTCATGCGCGATCACATTCATTTGATCCTCACACCGGGTCCTCTCGTATCGCTCGAAAAAACAATGCAGTTCATCAAGGGAGGATTCTCTTACCGGGCCAAGAAGGAAATGAGCTTCCATGGCGAAATATGGCAGAAGGGCTACGACGAACATCGCATCAGAGATGCCGGCGCATACGCCCGACACGTCGAATACATCTGGATGAATCCCGTCAAAGCGGGGTCGGTGGAGCGGCCCAAGGAATATCTGTATTCTTCGGCGAGATTGAGGACCGAAGTCGATCTGGCGCCGATTCAATTTCAGTGGAGGATATAGATCCTTCGCGTTTCGGCAAACGGAGATCAGCCCCTTGCTTCCGAGGAAGGCGAGTTCCCAGCGGCCCTCGGATTTACGACGCCGGGACCAGCCCCCTGCTTCAGCAGGGGGGAGCTGGACTTTAGTCCAGCGGAATAAGGTTCGGAGTTAAATGGCTTCAGCCGCGGGGTTTCTCCCGTAGCAAATGCGTCCGGAATGTCGGAATTAGGCGGAAGCAGGCAGGAATTCGTAGCGCTCGATGCGCGCGGCCACGCCGCGACGCCCGTTGTGCGGCTCCACGCGAAGCACGCGCGCGTAGCAGCGAATGTGAACATCTCCGGCCAAGGTGATCTGCTGCGGAAGGGTAAGCACAAACTCGATGGAACTGCCGGCTTCTAGGGCTGCTTCGATCAGGAAATAGAGTCCGCGGAAACTGACGTCGCGCGTCTCGCCGGGCTTCTCACTGATGCTGTCGCCGGACGAGAAGCGTACCTTCAGGGGAAGCATCATCGAGAAACGCCTTGCCGCGCGGCGCTCCACTCCGTCTTCCATCGCTCCTCCGCTCCCCACGTCAGACGCAAAGCTATCACCCCTGCTGCGGCGGCGCAATCGGTTTCGGCACACGTAAAAGGCGAACACAGAGCGCACATGAGCGCACTTTTGATCCGTTACCGACCCCCCGGTCTTTGTCATTGTGGAACACTATTCGCAAAGCGCGTTTTGCAACTCCAACTATCCGCGATGAAGGTTTGACCTGCCCGTCCGCTGCCGCTAGGATGATGGCGCACAATCCAGCTGGGGCTGGTCGGGGGAAGCGAATCGAACTGAGGAAAAATCCGAGAGCACAATTGCGGCTGCCGGTGCGCATCCGATGGCAAGGCTCCCTCGGCATGCGGCTGGAGATCACCGAGACGATCGACGTCTCCCGCGAGGGCCTGCTGGTGCGTCGGTCGGATCTGCGGGCCATGCCGTCACGCGTATGGGTAGCGTTTCCATTCGATCCGGCCGCGGCCGGCGCGGTGCAGCCAGAAACGCCCGCTCGTATCGTCCGCGACGAACCCGATCCTGAGGGAGGCCGCTTCGTGGCGCTGCACATGGAGCTGCCGCAGCGGGAGGCGCCGCGTCCGGTAGAGCAAGAACGCCGCAAGACGCAACGAATTCCCTTTGCGCTGCCGATCTTCGTGCGCGCGCAAGGCACACCCTGGCCCGAGGAATCGATGACCCGCAATATTTCCCAAGGTGGGGCGCAGTTTGAAACTTCTCACGTCTACGCAGATCAACAGATGGTGCTGGCGAAAATTCCCTGGGGCGAATGGGCCAAGGCCGGCGAGATTCCCGGCCGCGTGGTACGCATCGAGCCTGTCGCGCGCGATTCAGATGAAGGATTGGCCGCAAACGGGGAAAACGGCAGCCGCGTGCTCAGCACCGTGGGCGTCGAATGGATGAGAGTGGCGAAATCCTGAGCTGGGATTTCAGTTTTCCGGCCGCCGCCAGCAGTGGCACAACCTCTCTCGAGGATTTTCCAAAACGAATCGATGGCTGAAGTATTCCACCGCAGTTTTTTTCTCGAAGGACCCGCGGGCCGCCTGGAAGCGCTCTTGTGGACGGTTCCGCCATCTCCTTCGCCGGGCAATCCCCATTTCGTGGCGCTGGTGTGCCACCCGCATCCGCTATTCGGCGGCACCATGCACAATAAAGTTGTCTATCAGGCGGCCAAGGCGCTTCACGAGCAAGGCGCGCCGGTGCTGCGATTCAACTTTCGCGGCGCAGGGCTGAGCGAGGGCCAGCACGACAAGGGGATGGGCGAGCGGGAAGACGTCCGCACGGCGATCGAGTATCTGGCTCGCGAATTTCCCGGGCGGCCCATCGTGCTCGCGGGATTCAGCTTTGGCGCTTACGTCGGGCTGCGCGTGGGTTGCGCGGACGCGCGCGTGGTGCAAGTGATCGGAATGGGGCTGCCGGCGAACGATGTGGACATAAGCTATCTGCGGGCGTGCGCGAAACCCAAGCTGATTTTGCAGGGCGGAAACGATCAGTACGGATCGCGCGCGAACATCGAAACGTTATTTGCCACGCTCACGGAGCCGAAGCGGCTGGTGATCGTCGAGGGCGCGGACCATTTTTTCGCCGGGCATCTGGATGAAGTAGGCGCGGCCATCAAGGCCTGGCTCGACGAAGTAGAGTAAACCGAACACTCGCACAGCCCGGGCTCACCCTTGTGGTGCATCGTCGGGATTTTCTGACCATCGAGGCAGGCCGCAGTAAACACAACGTTTTGGCAGCCACCATCTTTGCCAATATCCGCGAAATGAACATCCACAGCGCGGGCAAGGCCAGCGCATCCATCTCCATGTGTTGTAGCCATAGAGCAGCATGGGCGGCAGCACCAAGAGCGGAACAAGGAAGACCGGAACTAGCTGCCAGCGCTCTGTCAGATGGGCTTCCGAAAGCGAGAATAAGAGGATCGCAGCTACGAACGCCGCACCCGTCACGAAGCCCGCGCGCCTCGCACCCTTGCGCAATCGCCCGTACTCCTCCCACGACGACCGATAATTCTCCACGTTCTGAGGCGGCCTCGGCGGTACGACGGCTTCGACCTTGTCCCGCAGTGCAATAACTGCTACAGCCGCAGCAGGTATGAGCGCAACAAACCAAGGCAGGCCAATTTCCGATAGGACGCCTGCGACGCTTCCGGCTGCAATGATGATTGCGAGCACCTTGACTAACCAAATTGTGCGCGCGGAGTACGGAATGACTCGACGGCTTACGACGTCCAAGGCGCTTTTCGTCCGGACCGCAACCCAAATCCAAGCCGGGAAGACGACAAGACCGGCAAGTGCCAGCCCCCAACGATCTCCCGGAGCGAGATTGGAGTCCAAGTACATTAGGAAGTCCACGCGTATCTAGATGCGCGGCTCGAACATCTTGAGGAATTGGTCGCGCGGGGCGGGCTCGATGGCGATCATTTCGAGGTTGGCGCGCACATGCTCTGGGCGGCTCATGCCCACGAGCGCCGTGGTGACTGCCGGCACGGACCTCGCGAACTGCAGCGCGCTGGCTGAGTCGCTCTTCGTCCCCAGGATTTCTCTGACGTAGGGCGGCAGATTGCGCGAGAGCTGCCCTTGCAGCAGCGCGGCACTGGTGATGAGCGTGATGCCCAAAGCGCGCGCCGCCTGCACCATGGCCATGGTCTTGCGCTGCACGATTTGATTGGCCTTTAGCAACCCCTCAGGCATCGCCAAGTTCAGCGGCAGTTGCACGAAGCGGAAGTGGTGATCGGCGCCGCCCGCTTCGCGCGCGATCTCCTCCATGTCGGCCAGCGAAAGATAACCCTGCGAGTTAGGATCTTCGCGAAACGCGTTCCAGGTCGCCATGCCGTACGCGCCGATTTTTCCCGCAGTCACGGCCGATTCGAGAAACGTGAAAGCCTCGCCGATGCGGCGGCGAAATTCTTCGCGCGGGATTTCGCTGAGCTGCGTTTCGGGATTGTGGAGATAGAAAACATCCACGCACGCGACGCCCATATTGCGCAGGCTACGGTCGAGCTGGTCGGCCAGGTAGCGCGGAGCCATGGAGTGGCAGCCGGCGGCGACGTCCTCGGGGCCGAGAATTCCGCGGTCGACATATTCGCGCGCGAAATAGGCCTCCGCGTCGTCGGGCATTTCGCCGTCTGGGGTAAGGAATCCGGCCTTGGTGCACAGCACGATTTCATCGCGCGAAAAACCTTTGGCCACGAGGTCGCGAAGCGCGGCGCCGATGGAGCGTTCGCTGCGCTGGAAGCGGTAATTGATGGCGGTATCGATTACGTGGATGCCACCTTCGACCGCGGCGGCCACAGCCGCGCGGTATCCGCGGTCGGTCGCTTCGTCCGGCTCGCCCAGGTAGGTGCCGATGCCGATGGAGGAGAAAAATACGCCTCCGGGGACCTCGCGAAAATGTCCGGCGGCGGAGTGTCCGCGGAAGCGGGCGGCGTAGCGCATGGTGCCCTGGGCCGTGGCGCGGCCGGCGATCGGTGCGGCGTTGGTTGGTGCGGAAGACGACATCGATTCCTCGCTCGATTCAACAGAAGACGATTGCGGGAATGCGGCGCGCAGTATAGCAGAACGGCAGGCGCAGCTCGGCTAACGCCGATCCCGATTTACGACAGCGGCGAGGTCATTTCCTGCGCGGGCTCGCCGCCGACTAAGCCCTGAGCGATTAGCAACTCACGGGCCTCGACGCGAATTTTCGGCAGATAGCGCCAAAATACGATCGCGCCCGCTATGGCGCAGGCCCCGCCAAAGGCCAGCGTCCACGGTGCGCCGATGTGCTCGGCCATGGCGCCGGCGAGCAGCGCACCGATCGGCGCCATGCCCATGAGCATCATCGAGTAGATAGCCATGATGCGACCGCGCAGCCGGTCGGGAACCATGGCCTGGATGAGCGTGTTCGATGAAGCCATCTGGGTCATCATCGAAAAACCCGCCGGAACCAAAAGCAGTACCGACAAGAAAATCCATCGCGACTGGGAAAACAGGATCAGGCAGACGCCAAAGGAGCCACAAGCGACGGCGATTACGCGGCCGAGCCCCTGCACTTGCGTGCGCGAGGCCAGCACCAGCGCGCCCGTAAGCGCTCCCACTCCCGTGGCGCCCATCAAAAGGCCCAGCGTGCGCGCGTTGCCGTGGAGAATGCCAGCGGCAAAGATGGGCATCAGCACGGAGTACGGCAGGGCCACCAAGCTGACGACCCCCAGCAGCGTGAGAACCGCGCGGATGGGCGCGGTGTGGCGCACGTAGCGAAAACCTTCGATCAAGTGTTCGAGAGGCGAGGCGTGATGCTCCTTCGGCCGGTGCGGAACACGCATCAGGAGCAACCCGGCTATTACCGCTATATAGCTCACCGCATTGGCGAAAAAGCACCAGCCCTCGCCGATGCCCGCCACCAGGATGCCGGCGATGGCCGGGCCGATGATGCGAGCGCCATTGAACATAGAGGAGTTAAGGGCGATGGCGTTCATCAGGTCTTCGCGGCCGACCATCTCCACCAGGAACGACTGGCGAGTGGGGATGTCCACCGCGTTGACCATGCCCATCAGGATAGCTAAAAGGATCACTTCGTTGACGGTGATGCGCCTGCTTAAGGTGAGGAAAGCGAGAATAAACGCCAGAATCATCGAAATCGTCTGCGTGGCGATGATGATTTTGCGGCGGTTCCCGCGGTCCGCGATCAGCCCCCCCAGCGGCCCAAACAAAAAAACGGGGAACTGGCCGGCGAAGGCCACGGTGCCGAGAAGCAGCGAGGAACCGGTCAGGCGATAGACGAGCCAAGCCTCAGCGATGTTGTCCATCCAGGTCCCGATGAGGGAGATCAGCTGGCCGCTGAAGAAGAGCTGAAAATTGCGGTAGCGGAGCGATCGGGTAACGTCCTGGAAGCGGGAACGGGTCGCCGTCGCGGTCTGGGCGGGAGCTTTCAGCGTGCCAATTTCGGCCATCACTCTATTGTACGACGCCGGCAAAGCGAGACGCCGTGGGAAGACGCCTGGCGTTTCAGGAATTCGAAGGCGCAGAAGGTGGCGCAGGGGTAGCGGGGCCGGGAGGGGCGAGCAGTCTGCCGATGGCTCGCAGGATGCGGCGGTAGGGCCAATCCTTCTCGCGGAAAAGAATCTCGCCTTCGCGCGGCTTGGAGTAGAACCAACGCGCGACGATCGAGAGGTGCTCGGTCAATTCCGGCGGAGCCGCGCGCAGGCCGTAGGCCTCGCGTGGATTCGCTGGCGGTGCGTCGCCGGGCGGCGCGGGCGCGGGTGCAGGATCGCGCTGCGGTTCCGGCGCCGCGGCAGGCGGCTGCAAGGTTTGCCGCAGAATCGCGTCGATCGATTGCGGCTGGCTGGAGAGCTCACCGAAGCGCAGGAAGACCGGGTCGTCCAGCAGGCCGCCACGAACGGTGAATAGCGCTATGGTTTTTTGCTCCGCGGCGCGCTGAAGGATCACGGCGTCCAGATTTTCGATTCGCCGCACGAGTTCCGGGAGGCCGCGCAGGGCGGCGTTGGTTTTTTCCAGGCGCTTGTGCAGCAGGGCGGCGCGTTCAAACTGCAAGGCCTCGCTGGCGGCAGCGCGTTCGCGTTCTAGCACAATTGTGAGAGCCGTGCCGGTGGTATCCAACGCTTCAAGAACGCGGTCGACTTCGGCATCGTATTCCTCTTTGGTGCAGCCGGCGAAGCAGGGCGCGAGGCACATTTTCATTTCCGAGTAGATGCAGCCGGGATAGGCGGGATCGCGGCGGATTTTGATCTGGCAGCGGCGAATCTTGAAGAGGTCGAGAAAGCCTTCGGAGAAGGCGTCCGCTGCGTGACGGGAAGCGAAAGGGCCGAAGTAGAATCCGCCGTCGCCGCGCAGACGCCGAGTGACGTAGCAGCGCGGATATTCGTTGCGCAAATTCACTTTCAGCAGCGCGGGGCGGCGGAGGCGCAACAGATCCTTGTAACGATTCGGCAAGTGCTGCTTGGCTTGATCGTAGAGGGCGAGCAGCTGCTCGAATTTTGAACCGGTGACGCGGTAGCGAATCGAGGCCGCAACTTCGCGAAGGTTCAGGCGCTTGGAGAGTGGCTCGGGCGGGCGAAGCAAGCGTTCGGCGGCGCGGCGGAGGTCGGCGGTGCGCACCAGATGCGGCTGCGCGCCGGGCGCGCGCGGCTCGACGAGCAGGATGCCCGCGCGCGGAGGAACCGCGGCAAAAAATTTTTCTTCACGCGCGGGATCGAATGCCTGGCCGCAGTCGAGCTCTAACATGGTGCAAGCATACAACGGGGGCGCGAATGCCTGGAGCTCATGTCGCTCATGTCATCAATGGTTTGACAGGTTCTCAGTCTGCCCTCAGGGGCTGAAGCCCCACATTTAGAGAGGGTGTGATGTCGGAGCTGAAGCTCCGACCCCCTAAAAGGCAAAACTGAAAGACAAAGGCGCCCACTCCGAAAGAGTCGGAAGCACCCCCACCCCTGCAAAACATGCCGCCGCTTTTTGTGCGCGGCAAGTGACGGGAAAGCAACCACATGCCGCAGGTGAGGCGGCGCAGTGGAAGGCGCTTCGCGCCTGCGCTTTTCTGGCGGGGTTGAAACCCCGCCCCTCCCAAATAGAGTGCGGCACTTGGAAATGGGGCGTGCCAACTCTGCCTGTGACAAAACCCTGGCGCGCTCTCTCGGCTGCGCTCGGGACAAGTTCGGGCCGCGGCGCTGCGTTAGAAAGGCGCCCGCCTAAAGGCGGCCGCTACAAAAGCAAAGGCTGACTCGAACGCCGCTCACGTTGCCTTGGCACGCTCCCTCGATGTGCCGGGGAGGCGGCGGCCGCTCGAAGACAAAAGCAAAGGCTGCCGCGCTAAAGACCGCGGCGCTACGTTAGAACCAAAGGCGCCCGCCTGAAGGCGGCCGCTCCAAAGGCCGAGACAAACCGGAACCGGAGCCTGCCCAGCGGCGTTCCGGGCAAGTTCGACTGCGGGCACACTAAAATCATTTGTGAGAAAGGGAGATTGAGAGCGAATTCCTTGCGCTACGGCGAGCGCAGCACCCAGGAGGCGATGACCAAGCGCTGGATTTCGCTGGTGCCTTCGTAGATTTCGGTGATGCGGGCGTCCCGGTAGGCGCGCTCGACGGGGTACTCGCGGCTGTAGCCGTTGCCGCCGTGAACCTGTATGGCTTTGTGGGTTACGCGCGTGGACATTTCGCTCGCGAACAATTTGGCGATGGCCGCTTCGAGGGAGAAGCGCGCGCCGGTGTCCTGTTTCCAAGCGGCGCGGCGGGCGAGCAGTCGCGCGGCGTCAATTTCCATGGCCATATCGGCGAGCATGAATTGAATGGCTTCGAAATCGGAGATGGAGTGGCCGAAAGCCTGGCGCTCTTGAGCGTAGGCGAGCGAAGCTTCGAAGGCGCCGCGCGCGATGCCGATGGCCTGGCAGGCGATGCCGATGCGGCCTCCGTCGAGCGTGGCGAGCGCGATCTTGTATCCCTCTCCTTCATTGCCGAGCCGGTTCCCAGCGGGCACTTCGCAATCGGTAAAAGAAAGCGGGCAGCAGGCGGTGGCGTGGATGCCTAGCTTTTTTTCCTCTTTGCCGACGGAAAACCCGGGCGTGCCCTTCTCGACGACCAAAGCGGTAATTCCCTTTTCGCCCTTTTCGGGCTGGGTATTCACATAAACGACGGCGGCATCGGCGGCACCGGCGCTGGTGATCCATGCCTTCGCGCCGTTGATGACGTAGCTGTCTCCCTGGCGCACCGCTTTGGTGACCAGGGCTGCGGCATTCGAGCCGGCTTGCGGCTCGGTTAGCGCGTAGCAGCCGATTTTCTCGCCACGCGCGAAGGGCGTGAGGAATTTAGTTTTTTGATCCTCGGTGCCAAACTTTTCAATGGACGCGCAGTAGAGAGAATTCTGCACCGAGAGGATGACGGCGGTGGAGGCGCAGACGCGGGCGATCTCCTCCATCACGATGGTGTAGGCGATATGGTCCATTCCCGCGCCGCCGTATTTTTCCGCGACGCAGATGCCCAGCAGGCCCATCGCGGGCGGCCTTCCGCAAGATGTCTCGCGGAAATCGGCCGGTTTCATCGAGTTCGCGGGCGAACGGCTTAATTTCGGACTCGGCAAACTCCCGCACGCTGCGTTCGAGCAGTTTGTGTTCTTCAGTGAGTTCGAGGTTCATTTTCGCTCGCCGTATCGGGATGCCCAGCAACGCCCAGAGCCGGATCCGCAGCGCCTTTTGCGGCGACGCTGCGAAGGCGGGCGCAGCAAGCAGCGCCCCTACGAACCCTCAGAAACCGAGCACGGTCGTGATGGCGGGTGCAATTGTACAGCGGAATCCCCGGCGATATAATTTGGTTATCGACCGATAGAAGAGGACCCGCAAAGGAGGATGCAAATGGAACCTCGCATGAAAGTGGATGTTGCGCCGAGAGCGTATCAACTGCTGGCTACCATGCAAGCGTATGTCGACCACAGCGGACTGGATCGATTGCTGCTGGAACTGGTGAAGATGCACGCCTCACAGATCAATGGATGCGCCTTCTGCATCGACATGCACAGCAAGGACGCCCGCGCCTTGGGAGAAACCGAACAGCGCCTTTACGAGTTGAACGCATGGCGCGAGACACCTTTCTACAGCGATCGCGAACGCGCGGCGCTGGAATGGACCGAAGCGATTACGCTGATTGCCGACACCCACGCACCGGACGAGGTTTACGACCGCGTGAAGCAGCACTTCACGCCGGAAGAACTCGCGAATCTGACGTTGGCCATCACGACGATCAATTCCTGGAACCGGCTGGCCATTGCGTTCCGCTTGGTTCCCGGCGAGTACACACCGAACGTCGACAAGCTGAAGGTTTCCACGCACGCGGCTCAGTCGAGCACCGGGGACTGATCTGTTAGGGTTCACGGCTTGGATGACAGAGTAGGTACGCCGTTCGCCTGCGTTTCTACGCCAGATTCATTCGCCGCAGGTGGGCCCGGAACCGCGGGTCGGAGCGGTAGGGATCGAAGAACGGCAAGCCGGGAATAAAAATGAGAAACACATCGCGCTTGCGGTAAGCCTCTTCGAGAACTTCCAACATCGCGTCCACTTCTTCGGCGGCTGCGTAATAGATAGCAGCACCCGCCGTGCGGGCGTGCGAGTGGGCGAACTCCCGTGCCAATTCCTGGCTGCGCGAGCGATCGCCCGCACAGTGGTAGGCCGTAGCCAGGCACTCCCGGCCCATGCCCCACCAGGGAGCCAGTTCCATAACCCGTTTAAAACTTTTGACGGCTTCCTCCGGCAGTCCAGCGCCAAGCTGCGCGAATCCCAGGCCAAACCAGATCATGTAGTGGTTCGGATCGATTTCCAGAGCCTTGTGCGCGGATTCAATGGATTCCCGGTATTGCCTGGCGTAGCAGGTGATCCAGACCACTCCGAAATGAAGAAGCATGGAGAGCGGATCGGAGTCGAGCGCCGACCGCGCTTGCTCGGTAGCTTCCGATAATTTTCCCAGCGGGAGCAGATAGTACAGGGCGAAGGAGTACCGCGCCCTGGGAGGGACGGATCCGGATCCACGGGCCTTCCGGTGATGCTCCTCGGCCGATTTCCAGTCGTAGTCAAACGATCCCGCCGTAACAGCTAGCACCAAGTGCGCCTCGGTATTCGCGGAGTCGAGGGCCAGAGCCTTCCGCGCCGCGGATTTCAACAGAGGCACCATTTCGGTGGCCGGCTTCATTCCGAATACCGCGAGCACGTGGTAGTACAAAGCCAGCCCCGTATAGGCCTGCGCGTAATTCGGGTCGATGGCCAACGCCTGTTCAAAATTCTCTTTCGCCTTCGCCAAGCTTTCGGGCGTGAACTGCAGGCGCCAATACTCGCCTTTCAAATAAAGCTGCCAGGCTTCGATATTCACCACTTGCGTTCGGGGGGCCAGACGCAATTTGAGCGCCTCGGAGATGGCCTGGCCGATTTCGTCCTGAATGGCAAAAACGTCGGTCATATCGCGGTCGTAGCGCTCGGACCAAAGATGGGTGCCATCGGCGGCCTGGATGAGTTGCGCGGTGATGCGAATGCGATTGCCAGATCTGCGGACGCTGCCTTCCAGGATATTCTGCACGCGCAGCGCTTCGGCGATTTCGGTGATGTCCTGCTCTTTGCCGCGGAACGCGAAAGAGGAAGTGCGCGCAATCACCTTGAGGCCGGGAATCTTGGCGAGCAAGTTGAGAATCTCTTCGGCCAGGCCGTCGCTGAAATATTCGTTCTCTTTGTCCGCGCTCATGTTTACAAAGGGCAGCACGGCGATGGACGGACTTTTGTCAGCAGGCTTCTGAACCGCTTGCGCGATCGCCTCGTGGACGTCGCCGATGGTTTGGTACCGGTCGCGGGCTGACTTGCGCAGGCAGCGCGTAACGATGGCCGCAACATTAGGCGGTGCGTCCAGCGGTAGGGGCTCGTCGCGCAGAATTGCGGACATGGTTTCAATGGAAGAGTTGCGCATGAATGCGCGGCGGCCGCTTAGCATTTCGTAGAGCACGACTCCGAAGGAGAAGATGTCCGAGCGCGCGTCTACTTCTTCGCCTTTCGCCTGTTCAGGGGACATGTAGGCAGCCGTTCCCATGACCGCGCCGGCTTCGGTGAGGCCCAGCGTCGCTCCGTCAGGAACTTTTTCCGTGGCGATCTTGGCGAGCCCGAAGTCCAGCAACTTCACGCCGGATGCGGTAACCAGAATATTGGCGGGCTTGAGGTCGCGGTGCGTGATGTTCTTCTTGTGCGCCGCGTCCAGCGCATCGCAAATCTGCGCGGCATATTGAAGCGCTCGGTCGAGCGCCAGCGGGCCCTGGAGCGGAGTTCCCTCTATATATTCCATCACCAAATAGTTCGGGCCGATGTCATGCAGCGTGCAGATGTTGGGATGGTTCAATGCCGCGATGGCCTGCGCCTCGCGCTCAAATCGCTCGCCGAACTCAGCGGCGGAGACTTTAATCGCCACGTCGCGATTCAGGCGCGAGTCGCGCCCGCGATATACCTGCCCCATGCCGCCGGCGCCTATGGGCGCGACGATTTCGTAAGGGCCGAGCTTTTCGCCGGGAGAGAGAGGCATAAGAGTCAGGCGAGTAAGTTTAGCCGATCAAGAAGTGGATAGGGAATGCATACCGGCGGCTCGTAGGCGAAGCGGTTCGGCTCGATCTGCAGGTGGACGTGCGCTAGCTTCGAGCTAGACGGCGGAGAATGCCGCGCGACGCGAACCGCTCTTCCCGGCGGACATGTCCAGCAGTTTGTAGTTCCTCAACTTCGTTCAAGGCGTGAGCTGCCAAACGGCGGCCGACAAAAGTTTTCCCAAGAGCGACCGCTTCTACGGCGGGGAGCAGTTCACAGTCAGCGTCCGACTTGGCAACGAAAGCGAATCCGCCTGCACTGATGGCCGCGCGCATCACGTCGAAATCATCTTCCTGGCTCAGGAAAATGATTCTGGATTCCGGGGCTACCCAGCTGATTTGCCGAGCGGCTCGAATTCCATCTAGCTGCGGAAGCCCGATGTCCAATACGATCACGTCCGGCTGAAGCTCTTCGGCTTTTAGAACTGCCTCGAGTCCGTCGGAAGCGACGCCGACGATGTGCACGCGGCGATCTTCTCCCAACCTGTCAAGCAGGTAGCGGCGCCAATCGGCAAAATCGTCGACCACCAGGACACGAATCATCGGCTGCGCGCTCATGGCTCCTCCTATCGAGACTGCAAGACCGGCTTGACACTGACTTGACGGGCGCTGTGCGGTGCCCGCCACGTTCGGTCTCAGGATTTCACGCGGGATCGATTGCGTCGTTGCCTGAGGGCAACCCCGTAGTTGCCGACGCGCAACTGCGAAAGGCGAGGCGACCGGGCGCTCCTCCCCCTTGAACTATAATCGGCAGTTAGAAGGCAAACCGGATACGCAAATGAAGCTAAGCTATTGGCGAATACAGGCGCCTCTCCTTCTCGTTCTCCTCCTGGCCGTAGCGCGTCCGCTCCCTGCTCAGGTCCAAACAAGACCGGAACCCTCGACCGATGAAGCCGCGGCGCGGATGGCCGAAGCCATTTCCCGCTCCGGGGCGCGCTCCGTGGTGGTAGAAGATTTTTCCGGGACTTACCCAGGCGCGTCCCCGCTGGGCGCGAAACTTGCCGACGATTTCAGCGCGGCGCTAGCCAGGGTTGCGCGTGGCTTTCAGGTTGCGGAGCGCCCGAGCCCTCTCAATCCGTCGCCAGCGAATCAAGAGTCCATGGCGGTGATCTATGGACATTTCTGGGGCCAGGGCGATCAGCTGCAAATCACCCTGGATGCCTTTCCCTGGAAGAGAAGCGACAGAATCCTGAACGTGGGCTATGCCCTTCCCGCGCCTGAAGAGCTGCGAGCGCAGATCAAAGCAGGTTCGCCGACTGCGGCGGGAGACTTTCCGTTTGCAAATGCAGATGGATATTCGCACTCGAAGTGCCTGTATTGTCCGCCGGCTCCCTACACGCCTGAAGCTTTGCAAAACAGGACTCACGGAGAAATCAGGATGCTGGCGGTCGTCGATCCTGAGGGCCGCGTGCAAGAGGTGCGCGTGTTGCAGGGACTTCCGGATGGCCTCACCGAGCGAGCGATTCAGGACATCCTCACTTGGCGGTTTGAGCCGGTGCTAGGTCCCGACGGGCATCCGGCCACCGTGGTGATGCATGTGGAGATGGCGTTCCAAGTGAAGAGCGAGCCCGTCAGGAATTAAGAGCCGAAACCGTACGCAACCTCCCTGCCCGGCGGGTCACAGATCCGTCCCTACGAGAAACGGTTCCGTACCGTCGCAAAAGCTGCAAGCGGCGCCCGGCCGACTCCAGGCAAATTTGCCGCTGCGCGCGTAAATCCACTATACTTTGGGAGTAGCAGAGGGGCCGAGCATCCGAGAATCCGCACTTTTTTAGGCTGTGCCTAATGATCGACCTGACCGAAAAAATCAAGAAAAAGCTGAAGGACGAAATCGCGGCCCTGGAGCACGAGCTCCACAGCGAGCTTCCCAAGGAGATCAAAGTCGCACGGGCGCATGGGACCTCTCCGAAAACGCCGAGTACAAGTACGCCAAGGAGCGGCAGTCCTACGTGGCCGCGCGCCTCGGACAACTTCACCAGCGTATGGCCAACCTTTCCATGTTGAATCTGAGCAACCTGCCCAAGGATCGGGCGGCGTATGGCTCGCGGCTGGTGGTCGTGGATATTGCTAAGTCCACGAAAATCGAGTACAAACTGGTGACCATCGAAGAGGCCGATGCAACGCAAGGCTTGATTTCGACTACCTCTCCGATCGGCCGCGCTCTGCTGGGAAAAAAGGTCGGTGACGAAGTCCAGGTGACGACCCCTGCGGGCATCAAGGAATATGAAGTCGTGAAGTTAACGACGATTTACGACGAGGTTGAGGAATAACGGAGTGAACCCAAGTAGATGTTGACGCGGACCATCGGCCGCTACCTCTCCTGGCCCATTGACCGTCTCGCCGCCGTTGTGGCTCCTACAGGAATTCCTCCTAACGTCATCACCTGGGCCGCGCTGGTTTCCAATCTTTGGGCCGCCATGCTGTTTGCCGTGGGACGCTTCGCGGCCGCCGGGGCCATGATGACTCTGGCCGCGCTTTGCGATCTGCTCGACGGGCCGGTGGCGCGACGGCAGGGGCGCGTGTCGCTCTTCGGCGGGTTTCTCGATTCCATCCTCGATCGCTACGCGGAACCTGGCGCTGTTTCTCGGCCTGCTGGTCTATTACGTGGGAGTGAACCGCTTCCGCTACGCGGTGCTGGCCGGGGCGGCGATGGCCGGCGCAGTCATGGTCAGCTACGCGAAAGCCCGGGCTGTGTCGCTGGTTCCGGCTTCGGAGATAGGATTCTGGGAGCGCCCCGAACGGCTGGTGCTGATCATTTTGGGCGCGGTCACGAATCGCATGGAAATCGCTCTGTGGATTCTGGCGATTGGCCCGAATATCACCGTCATTCATCGCATTCTGCATACCTGGAAGCAAACCCTCAGCACTGATCTTGATGCAAGACCTTCGGCGGCATCTTCGGCCCCGGGGACTGTAACTCCGGGAGCGGTAAATCGTCCGCGCGGCAGGATGGCGCGCTCGAAGTGCACGCCGGGCGTCCGGCCTTGACGCGCAGCGCGGGCGGCGGGCGAAGTTAATTCATGCGTGGGCGCCTCCGAATCCTGGGCTCCGTCGGGATTTGGTTCATCATTTGGCTCATCGTCGCGGGTTCAGCCTCGGCGCAACTTCCAGGGCAAGGCAACACTGCTCAGACGTTCACCGAATCCTGCGCGACCTGCCATGGTAACTCCGCCGTCAAAAGCGCCCCCGACGTAGCGACGCTCCGGCAGATGACCCCGGAATCGATCTACGCCGCATTGACCAGCGGCGCAATGCGCGTGCAGGCCCAGAATCTCTCCGACGACGTCAAGCGCGCGCTGACGGTGTATCTCGCCGGCCGCGAGCCGGGCGTCGCGCAGCTGGCCGACGCCAAGGCAATGACAAATCACTGCGCGAGTAATCCGCCGATCGATCTCTCCGGCGCGTCCGCCGCGAATGGCGAGTGGAATGGCTGGGGAGTCGACATGATGAACACCCGCTACCAGCCGGGAGGGCTTTCCGCCAGCCAGGTGCCGCAGCTGAAATTGAAGTGGGCTTTCGGCTTTCCCGGCGCCACGGTGGTCTATAGCCAGCCGAGCGTGGCCGGCGGGCGCGTTTTTGTGGGGCTGGATACCGGCTACGTTTATTCGCTCGACGCGGCGACGGGATGCGTCTACTGGTCGTTCGCCGCACAGGCCGGAGTTCGCAGCGCCATCAGCGTGGGCGCTATTCGCTCCGCTACTCAATCCACTACTGAGGCGCAAAGTTCCGCAAAGTACGCCGCGTACTTTGGCGACATCCGCGGCAACGTCTACGCGGTGAACGCCGAGACCGGCGCGCTGCTTTGGAAGGTCAGCGTGGATGGGCATCCCATCGCGCGAATTACCGGGGCGCCCAAGTTCTTCGACGGTCGCTTGTATGTTCCGGTGGCGTCCATGGAAGAAGGCGCGGGAGGAAGCCCCAGCTACCAATGCTGCACGTTTCGCGGGAGCATCGTGGCGCTCGACGCCAACACCGGGAGCATGATTTGGAAGACCTATACGATTACAGGGCCGCTCAATCCCACGCGAAAAAATTCCAAAGGCACGCAGCTGTGGGGCCCCTCGGGCGGCGGCGTTTGGGATTCGCCGACCATCGATCCGGCGCACGGCACCATTTACATCGGAACGGGTGACGCCTACAGTCCGCCGGCGCCGGCTACTACCGACGCGATCATGGCGATCGATATGAAGAGCGGGAAAGTGCTGTGGAGCGTGCAGGACACGCCCAATGATTCATGGATCGCGGCTTGCTGGCCGCCGAATATTTCTGAAAATTGTCCCAACCCGCTGGGGCCCGACTACGATTTCGGCTCTTCGCCGATTCTGCGCACGCTGCCTGACGGACATCGGCTGCTGATCGTGGCGCAGAAGAGCGGAACTATTTGGGCGCACGATCCCGACGATCGCGGGGCGCTGAAATGGAAAGCTCCCCTTGCGCCCAAGCCCGCGACGGATCAGGGCGAAACCGTGTGGGGCGGCGCTGCGGATGAACAGGCAGCGTACTTCGGCTTGAACAGCGGCGGCGTGGTGGCCCTCGGCCTCACCGACGGTAGCAAGAAGTGGTTCGCACCTCTTCAGCCCGCGGCGGGCCTCGAAACTCACCACGGACAGGGTGGGCCGGTTTCCGCCATTCCGGGCGTAGTCTTCTCCGGCGGATGGGACGGCGTGATTCGCGCGCTCTCAACCGATGACGGCCGCATCGTCTGGCAGTACAACACGGTGAAGAGCTTCGAAACCGTGAACGGCGTGCCGGCCAAGGGCGGCTCGATGGGCGCAGCAGGGCCGATTGTCGCGGGCGGAATGCTCCTGGTGCCTTCCGGATATATCGGCGTACAAAACGGCATGCCTGGAAATGTGCTGCTGGCCTTTTCGCCGCAATAGCGCCAAAGATTGATCCCCTCCGCAAAGGTTCGCCGGTATTCTCTTCCTGAGGCTCGCACCGATCTTGAAACCCTCTCTCATCATCCACGGCGGCGCGGGAAATATTCCGTCCGAGAATTTCGTTGCTTGTCGCGCCGGCATCCGCCGCGCGCTGGCAGCGGGGTGGAAACTCCTTGAGGACGGCGGCGCGGCGATGGATGCCGTCGAAGCGGCCATCGCGCTGCTCGAAGACGATCCCGTTTTCGATGCAGGCGTCGGCTCGCACCTCAACCTTGACGGCTACGTACAGCTCGACGCCATCCTGATGGACGGCGGCACACTGAAGGCCGGCGCCGTGGCAGCGGTCGAGCACATTCATAATCCGATTCGCCTGGCACGCCTGATTTTGGACAAAAGCGAGCACATGATGCTGGTGGGTGCGGGCGCGGAAAAGTTTGCCTCCGAAAACGGCATCCCTCTGTGCGCTCCCGAAGAACTGATCACGCCGGCCGCCCGCGCGGCATGGTCGCGCTGCAAGGAAGGCGGACATTCGGCGCAGCACCACCTGGGGCATGAGCAACAGGGCACCGTCGGCGCGGTGGCGATCGATTCGCAGGGACGGCTGGCGGCCGGGACATCCACCGGCGGAACGTGTTGCAAGCTTCCGGGGCGCGTGGGCGATTCTCCGCTGATCGGCTGTGGCTGCTACGCGGACGTGGACTCGGGCGGTGTCTCCTGCACCGGCAATGGCGAAGGCATTATGAGGATCGTGATGGCCAAGATGGCCGTGGATCTTCTGCGCGACGAACGCGTGCTGGTGCCGCATCGCAAGAAGGGCGGACCTCTGTCGGTGGCGCAGGCGGTCGCCGACGCCTGCGTGCGCAAGCTCGCGCAGCGCGGCAAGGCCACGGGCGGGCTGATCTTGCTTGACCGCGAAGGGCATCCGGCCGCGGCGTTCAACACTCCGAACATGGCCTACGGATATGTAGAGGCTGGTGGCGGGCTTCGCGTGTTCCCCTCGTAGTTGCGGCGCTCCGACACCCTGAAAATCAAAACCACGGCGGATCGGGCGATAGCGAAGCGCGATGACAAAAAGCTGCCGGGCTGAAGACCCCGGCGCTACGTTAGAACCAAAAACGCCCGTCTGAAGGCGGCCGCTACAAAACCCAAACCTGTATCGCGGCGACCTCCGCCGCGTGCTGGCATCGAATCCCCTGCCCGGCGTACCATAGGCACAGCAGCAAAATCAGAATCGGCGAATGGAGAATACACATGGCAATCCGCGATGCACTGCTGCCCGAGTTCGATCATGAAATGGCCACCACGCGAAAGACGCTGGAGCGCGTTCCGGAAGGAAAGCCGGACTGGAAGCCCCACGACAAATCCATGACCATGGGCCGTTTGGCCGGCCACGTGGCCGAACTCCCCACTTTCATCACCTGGGCGCTG
>CAWDLF010000001.1:360000-415693 GCA_963803105.1 Terriglobia bacterium | reverse complement strand
TGGCAACCGAAAGGGTAGTCGTGTCATTTGACTGCTTTTTCAAATGACACCACGACCTGATAATCCCCGCCTGATACGATCCGTCAACTTTTCAAAGATCAGCCGGCATTCTAAAAATCAGCCGCCCCGAACGCTTGCACAAACGTGGATGCACAAGCCTCCATGTCCCCGAATCGATTTTGGATGGTAGAATCCGCCCCTGAGGAAACGCGTTTTAAAGAAAATATTCATGGGCGGGCAGTGGCGAGGTTAACGCAATGACCTTATTCAAGAAAAGCCATAACGAGGTTGCGCCGATTTGCGACCGTTGCGGTTACCCAGTAAATATCGGCACAAGCGTCCTAGGCCAGCAACAGAATGGACTCGCCGCTGTAACTAGTGAGGGGGTTTGTAATCACGCTTCTTTAGTGCTCGAGTTTGTCGGGCATTTAGAGGCAAGGCAGACTGTGCCGGTTGCGGAAGCGGAAGCTATCGCACTGTTTCACAGTTGCATTGTCTATGCGCTATGGACCACTTGGAGAAAGAAGGAACCGATTGGAGCTTATCTGGATTTATACATGGCACGCCTACTAGGCAAGGTTCCGAGAGCGATTCGGTGATACGTGCTTGAATCGCTTCAAAGATATTTTTGCTTCTCGCGAAGCGGAATTCATGGAAGAGTTCCCGAAAATTCTTAGGGGCGAAGCCACGCTCCCGAGCAAGCCCTGTTCCCCGCGATTAAAGAGGCCGATGCTGCTACCGTGAGACTTGCTGGGAGGTGGGTGCGTCGTGTTCGGGGTACCTATGATGCAGAGTTGGAAAAAAGCGGCCTCCACGCGGGAACGGAAATAATCTCCGTTGGTAGTTTCTTTCATCTTGTGACGTCAGCTATCGTTGCCAATAGCAAGCTGTTTCGTTCGATGCAGGGGTTATTTCAATGATCTACTCTAGTAGTCCAAGCCCGCTTGGATGAAAGCTCAACTGAGAGTCGAGAGGATGCGATGAATCGACGACTCTGACCGCGATGCGACTCTCCACCGTGAGGAGCAGCTTTCTCATTCTGGTGTTTCCGTACCAGGGTGCCCGAATGCGTTCTTTCATGTTATTGTGCACAAATGTTAAAGAACACAACGAGATGTTTAGCTGAATACGAAGAAAACCGTGCCTTGCAGTCGACGCGATTTGCCGAAACCGCGGAGAGATACCTTGCCAACCCCGAGCTAGCTAAATCTTATCTCGAGGAAGCACGGTCCCACATCGAACTAGCAGAGACGCTTCATTCGCTTGCTGACGCAAATTCCTAAGAACACCACCGCCGCCCGCCAGCCCGCATTGACGCTTCGCCCCGATTTTGCTATGTTTCGCTTTAAGGTTCTGCGGAGTCGAGCGTGAAACGTCGCGCCATCCGGAGTTCGAAGCCTTCTTCGGGGAGCTACAAGCCATTGTCAAAAAAGGGTTTAGCAACCAAAAGTAAGGCCAAAGCCGCGCCTCCCGATCCGGACGCTCCCGCCAGGCAGCAGCAGATCAAGATGTATGAAGAGGGCCTGCACTACTTCCAACAGCAAAAATACCCGCGAGCCAAGCAGTCGTTCGAGCGTGCTGTGGAAGGCCCTAGCAAGGAACTTCAGGATCGCGCCAAGATGCACCTACGCATCTGCGACCAGCGCATCTCGCGTTCTCCCGTCGCCGCCCCCAAGTCCGCCGAAGATCACTACACCCAAGGCGTGGCGCTGATGAATCTGGGCCGCTGGGACGAAGCCCGCGAGCATCTCGATCGCGCCCGCAAGGCCGCGCCCAAGGCGGACCATGTGGTCTACGCCATGGCGGCTCTCGATTGCCTTACCGGCGAAGCCGACTCCGCGATGCTGAATCTGAAGGCCGCCATCCAGATGCGCCCCGAAAACCGCTACCACGCCCGCAACGATCAGGACTTCGCTTTTCTGCAAGAAGACCCGCGCTTTACCGAATTGCTCTACCCGGAGCGAGACGGTTCGGCGGGCTAGCGCGTTCTCACCGCTTCATTCATGAAGAAGACCCCGGCACATTCTCAGCGCTCCGCGCGCATCGTTGCGATGGGAGGAGGCACCGGCCTTTCCGCCGTCTTGCGCGGCCTCAAGAAATATGTGGCAGAGCCGGGAGGGGGCGCGCCCTCGAGCGGCGAATCGGAAGACAAGGAAAAGGGCCGGCCGATTTCCGATCTTACCGCCGTCGTCACCGTCACCGATGATGGCGGCAGTTCCGGACGCCTGCGCCGCGAATACCGCGTTCTGCCGCCCGGCGACATTCGCAACTGCATGGTGGCGCTTTCGCAGGACGAGCATCTGCTAGGGGAACTTTTTCAGTATCGTTTTCCCGCCGGCCGCGGGCTCGCCGGCCACAGTTTCGGCAATTTATTCCTGACGGCGCTTACGAATATTACCGGAGATTTTCCAGCCGCCGTGCAGGTATCGGCGCGCGTCCTGGCGATTCGCGGCCACATCTTTCCGCCCACGGCGCAGAACGTCACGCTCGAAGCCGAGCTGGAAGACGGCGGCATCGTTTCGGGCGAGACGAAGATTTCGCGCTCGCGCAAACGCATACGGCGCGTCCATTTGGTGCCACGTAGGGTGCGGCCGCTGCCGGAAGTTCTCGCCGCCATTCGCGCCGCGGATTTGATTCTGGTGGGCCCCGGATCGCTGTACACCAGCATCATCCCCAACTTACTGGTCGACCAGATCGCCGAGACCATCGCCAACTCCCGCGCTACGCGCGTGTACATCGCAAACCTGATGACCCAGCCGGGCGAAACCGACCGCTATTCGGTAGCCGACCACGTGCGCGCTATTTACGAGCACACCGGACACCCGCTGTTCGACTTCGCGGTCGTGAATCGAGCGCGGATTTCTCCGCGCTTGCTTCGCCGCTACGCCGCCGAGGGCGCCACGCCGGTCGATCCGTCTTTTGCCGAGCTGCGCAGCTTGGAGCTTGCCTGCGTCACCGGCGATTTCCTTGGGCAGAAGACGGTCGTACGCCACGACGAAACCCGTCTGGCTCGCCTGCTGCTCGACCGCTTCGTCCGCCCCCGCTCACGCTGACCAATCCGCTGCGAGAGCCAAGTTATCGTTACAACCTTTGTCTTCCGTTGGAAATCGCATAAGGAGCCGTGACGAGCCACCCTAGACAGTTCGTGTCACGATGTGCACTTGCGCTGTGGCTCGCGGCGGCCCTGGCTGACTCCGCGCCAAGCCAGACGCAAGCACCGCCCGCAACCTCTAAGGATCAGATCCGCGTTGTTACGAATGAAGTTGTTGCTCCCGTAACCGTAATGGACCGAAACGGCGAGTTCGTCCTTGACCTGGCGCAAAAAGATTTCCACGTGTTCGATGACGGCGTCGAGCAGACCATCGAGCATTGGGACCTCGGTGGCGATCCGCTCGCCGTTGTTCTGGTTCTGGAGACAAGCTCCCACATTCGTTCAGCAGCACCCGTGATTCATAGCCTGGGAAGCATTTTCACGGAAACGGCCATGGCGCTCGACGGCGAGGCGGCGGTCATAACCTATGATTCGACCGTAGATGTCCGCCAAACCTTCACCCAGGATCACGATGCCGTGGGGGACGCGATCGCCAAGGTTCAGTTCGAAGTGCCAAACAGGAACCTCTACGACGCAATGGCTAAAGCCGTGGAGATGTTGCAGGATCAAGCGCCCGCCAAGCGGCGCATCATACTGATCATAGGCGAATCGCTAGACGACGGCAGTGCGGCGAAGCTAGGCGACGTGGTCCGGTACGCTGCACAAGCCGATATTGCGATTTACTCCATCGGGCCGAGCAGCGTGGCAGCCGACTATCGCGGCAAGAACGGAGTTGCGCCGCTCAAGCTCTCGAAACTACCGCCCATCTCCCCGGCGTCTTCGTGCTTCGATATCCTGGGTTATCCGTGCATTGTTGATTTGATGACGCCGGCGATGGCGCTGCTGGAGCGCGGTACAAACGAAATCAAGAATCACCAACTCGAAGTCGCTGCGGCGTCTACAGGCGGCGTTCGCTACCGGACGCTTCGTGATTCCACCATCCGCGATGCGCTCGACAAAATCGGCGGAGAACTCCACGCACAATACATCATCGGCTACCGGCCGAATCCGGAACGTGCGCCGGGCTTTCACGCGATCAACGTGACCGTTTCACGGCACGATGTTTCCGTTCGCACTCGGCCCGGCTACTACGTCGCGCCATCAGCGAACTGAAATAACGATTCAAGCATTCGTAGGAAAGGACCAAGGTAATTGTTTCGTCGCGCTCCTTGCCTGCCCTTCCGCGCGCTCGTATACTTTTTCTAGAGTGGTTTCGGCGAAGAGCGACTGCGCGTGGCCGCCGGCTCGGAAGCTCATGGCGCGGGAAACGGCTTGGGAGGCTTACATGCCTGTAGTAGTCGAAAATGAATTGAACGTTTACGAGTCCGCGGAAGCGCGCTTTGAAATCGCGGCCAAGAAGCTGAACCTCGAGCAGGGCGTCTACCGCTACATGAAGTACCCCGAACGGGAGATTACCGTCTACATTCCGATAGCTTTCGACAACGGCCAAGTGGAAATCTTCACGGGCTACCGCGTGCTGCACTCCTCGGTGCGCGGGCCCGGCAAGGGCGGCATCCGCTTCGCCCCCAACGTCTCTCTGGATGAAGTGCGCGCCCTGGCCGCATGGATGACCTGGAAGTGCGCGGTGGTGAACATCCCGTTTGGCGGGGCCAAGGGCGGCGTGATCTGCGATCCCGAAAAGCTTTCCAAATCGGAACTCGAACGCATTACGCGGCGCTACACGGCGCAGCTGGCCGATTGGTTCGGGCCGGAGCGGGACATTCCCGCGCCCGACATTGGCACCAACGACCAGACCATGGCCTGGGTGATGGACACCTACGCCATGCACGTCCGCCAGGCCACAACTGCCGTGGTCACCGGAAAGCCGCTCGAGCTCGGCGGCTCGCAAGGACGTAAGGAAGCCACCGGACGCGGCGTGATGATCTGCTGCAATCAGGCGGTGGACAAACTGAAGATGAAGCGCGACGGCTGCCGCGTGATCATACAAGGCTTCGGTAACGTGGGCTCGCAGGCCTCTCTGCTGATGCACCGGGCGGGCTACAAAATCATTGGCGCAGCGGACATTCACGGCGGCGTGTATGACGAGCGAGGCCTCGACATTCCCAAGCTCTACGCATGGGTGTACGAGCAGAGAAGGCCGCTTCGGGAATTTCCCGCGGGCGAGAAAACCTCGTCGCGAGAAATCCTCTTCCGGCCCTGTGAGATTCTCATACCCGCGGCCACCGAAAACCAGATCACCGCTGAAAACGCCTCGCGCGTCGATTGTCGCATTCTTTGCGAGGGTGCCAACGGCCCGACTACGTGGCATGCCGATTCCATCATCGACAACAAAGGCATTTTCGTGATTCCCGACATCCTGGGGAATGCCGGCGGCGTCACCGTCAGTTACTTCGAGTGGGTGCAGGACCGCCAGGGATTTTTCTGGCGGGAGAGCGAAGTGAACGAACGCTTGCAGGATGTAATGGAACAGAGCTTCGAGCAGGTGGTCCACTACGCCACCGAGCACGCCGTCAGCAACCGCATCGCCGCCTACATCCTGGCCATCGATCGTGTGGCACGGGCCTTGAAATTACGCGGCTTTTACGCGTAAACTGCGCCGCACCAGTCCAGGATGCCAGGGGGGAGTGTTATGGAACACGAAGCTATATCACATGGCTCAGTGAAATCAGAAGCAGAGCACCGGCGCGACCTGTGCGTCGTGGGGCGCTGGTTGCACGAGCACGGCCACGTGGCCGCTACCGACGGAAACGTCTCCGTGCGACTTTCGCCGGACACCATCCTCACGTCGCCCACCTGCGTGAGCAAGGGCATGATGGCGCCCGAGGACATGGTGATCACCGATCTCGGCGGGCGGAAACTCGGCGGGCGCCGTAACCCCTCGTCCGAGCTGGCCATGCATCTTCTGATCTACCGCCTGCGTCCGGACGTCAATGCCGTGTGCCACGCGCATCCAACCGTTGCCACGGGCTACGCCGCGGCCGGCATCCCGCTCGACAAGCCGATCCTGTGCGAACTGGTGCTGGGACTGGGCAGCGTGCCCGTGGCGCGCTACGGCACACCCGGCACGCCGGAGTTGACCGAATCCATCGAGCCGCTGGTTCGCGACCACGACGCGATCCTGATGGCCAATCATGGCGTGGTGACCTACGGACCGGACCTGCTGACCGCGTTTCTCCGCATGGAAACCACGGAGCACTTTGCGCGCGTGGCCCTGGTGACGGAGTTGCTCGGCAAGCAGAACCTGCTTTCGCAGCGGGACGTGGAAAAGCTGGTCACGGCGCGCACTCACTACGCCGCCGGTGCGCGGGCCGGCGCCGAAGAGCGCATCGATCGGGCTGAGGAAGCCTCGAATGCTACGGAACGGATTTCCCTTTCGCGGCGGGAACTTCAGACCCTCATCGACGAAGCCATTCAGCAGGATCGTTCGCGGAGCTAGATGGCGAAGGAGTTCCCCGCCTGCGGAGCGGAGCTTCTCTTTTGTTGAACGGAACCCGCGGGCGGGCTGCGCCGCCCGCGGACTCATTCCCACCCATCACTCCATGACTTCCACGTAGCGGGTCTGTCCGCGGAAGTGAATTTCGCGGATCCGATCGCCGTCGTTCACCACGGTGTCGGTGTTGGATCGTACGGTCCCATCCTTCCACTGTATGGAAGCCTCCGCGACCATTCTTCCGTCCAGCTTGAAAGTTACCTTGCTGTCGTCCACCGTAACCGAATAGTTGCCCGGCTTCAGCGTCTTGCCGCCGAGCGACATGGACATCAGAAGCGCCATGGATGCCTTGGTCGAATTTCCGTTGTTTGTGGACGCTGCGCGCGCCGCGATAGGAGCCACGGCGGCCAGTGCGAGAAAAGCCGGCAATGCAAGTGCCACTCCTCGACGAAACATGCTGCCCTCCTTGGTCGGAATGCAATCAAACTCAACTTACCGCTCGTGCCCGCTTAGACGCGGCGCTTCCGACGAGGAAAGCATGTTCGCGAAACAATCGTCGAAGACTGTTTCACCCTGTGCAATGTCTAGCGTGAATCGCTCGATCTAATCCGCAAATTCGTATGGAGACGCCAATCTCCGACTTTTCGTATTTGACCGCTGAATTTATCGACATGCACGTATCTTGCCGTTCGGCATTCCCGCCCCGCGTTGACACCCTAGGAGCGCTCCGCGATAATCGCTCGACATGATTGGCTCGCTCCGCGGCAAGCTCACTGAAAAACGCCCCAACCAGATACTGATCGATGTGGGCGGCGTGGGCTATCAGGTGCTGATTCCACTTTCTACTTTCGCCGGACTCGGTGCCCTCCACGAAGAAATCAGCGTGCTGGTGCACACGCACGTCCGCGAAGACCAGTTTTCGCTGTACGGTTTTCTGACCGCGCGCGAAAAGCAGTGTTTCGAGCTGTTGATCTCGGCGTCCGGCGTGGGCCCTTCACTGGCGCTGAAAATTCTTTCCGGCATGGGCCTCGAGCAATTGATTCCGGCGATTCGCAAAGGCGACCTGGCGCAGCTGGTGCGCATTCCAGGCGTGGGACGCAAGACGGCGGAACGCGTGGTGCTGGAGTTGCGCGACAAGTTGGCGGCAGTCGACGTGCTTGAGGCCGGCAAACCGACCACGCGCTCGCAGATGGAGTCCGATGTGGCCTCGGCGCTCGTGAATCTCGGCTATGATGAGCGATCGGTCGAACACGCTATCGAGAAGTCGCGCGGCAGTGGCGTGGATTTCGAAGATCTGCTGCGCGCGGCGCTGCAACTACTAGGCAACTCGGCGATGCAGAAAAGCGGACGGGCCCGCGAAGATTAGACGGGGGCTGTGATGGTGCGGTTCATCTGGGAATTCGTAGCGCGCCAGACCGCGTCGAGGAATTCGAGCGCTACTACGCGAGCGGGGGAACGTGGGCGGAACTATTTCGCGAAGGCTCGGGTTATCGGGGCACGCAACTGCTGCGCGATGCAGAAAATCCCCGCCGGTATCTGACCATCGATTCTGGGAAAACGCGGCCTCCCAGCGCGCCTGGCGGGAGGAATTTGCAAAGCAGTACGAAGAGATGGACCGCTCTTGCGAAGCCTTCACCGAGAGCGAGCGCAACATCGGGATCTTCGAGGGGGATTAGCCGGAAATGAACGAAGCGCGCAACCGCATCGTATCGGGAAAGGCGCTTGATGAGGACGCGCGCGTCGAGGCCAGCGTCCGCCCAGCCAGTTTCGGCGACTACATCGGGCAGGATCGCGTGAAGGAAAATCTTCAGATCGCCGTCGAAGCGGCGCGGGCGCGCGGTGAAGCGCTCGACCATGTGCTACTCTACGGCCCTCCAGGACTTGGCAAGACCACGCTCGCGCAGATTCTGGCCAACGAGATGGGCTCTTCGATCAAGATCAGCTCCGGCCCCCTGCTGGAAAAAAAAGGCGACCTCACTGCGGTACTCACTTCTCTTGAGCCGCGCGACTTTCTTTTTCTCGATGAGATTCACCGCCTGCAGCCGGCGCTTGAGGAAATTCTCTATCCGGCGATGGAGGATTTTCGCGTGGACTTGATCATCGGGCAGGGGCCCGGTGCGCGAGTGCATCCCTATCAATTGAATCGCTTCACCCTGGTGGGCGCCACCACGCGCGCCGGATTGATCATGGCGCCGCTGCGTTCGCGCTTCGGCATCGTGCACCGGCTGGAGTTCTACACGCCCGAAGATCTGCTGCGCATCGTGGAGCGCTCGGCGAAAATCTTGAGCATCACCATGGAGCGCGACGGCGCTTCCGAAATCGCGCGGCGCAGCCGCGGCACTCCGCGCGTGGCCAACCGCCTGCTGCGGCGTGTGCGCGACTACGCCGAAGTGCGCGCAAAGGGGCACATCACGTTGGGTGTGGCGCGCGACGCGCTGAAGATGCTGGGCGTGGACGAACACGGCCTCGACGACGTAGACCGCAATCTGTTGATGACCGTGATTCAGAAATATTCGGGCGGCCCCGTGGGGCTGAACACCATCGCCGCTTCGCTGAGCGAGGACGAAGACGCCATCGAAGAAATATACGAGCCATACCTGATGCAGCTCGGACTGCTCGATCGCACCCCGCGCGGGCGCGTCGCAACAGCGCTGGCCTACAAGCACTTCGGCCTCGACGCACCGCGCCGCCAGCCTGGCCTGTTCTAAGCTTCTCGCGACGGTCGCTTTCGTAGATGAAGACAATCTATTTATCGCTGGGATCGAATCTGGGAGATCGCGCGGACAATATTGCCCGTGCGATCGACGCGCTGGGTTTGCACGGAGTGCGCGTGACCAAGCAGTCGGCGCTGTATGAAACCGAACCGGTGAACGTGCGCGGTGGAGGATGGTTCCTCAACGGCGCGGTCGAGGCGGAGACGGAACTGATGCCGGTGCAACTGATGCACGTCCTGCTGGCCGTCGAACGATCGCTCGGACGAGCGCGGCGTTCCGGCGCCGAAGGTGCGGAGCAGCGTACGAAAGCCGAGGAAGCAAGGCGGGATATTAAAGAACCGCGCACGATCGACATCGACATTCTGCTTTTCGGATCTAGCGTCGTCGACGCGCCGGACCTCGCGATTCCGCACCCCCGCATGGCCGAGCGGAGGTTCGTGCTCGCGCCGCTCGCGGAGATTGCACCGGACGTGCGGCATCCCGTCTTGCAGCAAACGATTACCGAACTCCTCGCCAGCACGACGGACCGCAGCCAGGTGCGACCGTGGCGCGGGAATCCATAGGCCCCGCGTACTTACTTCGCTAGCGGATAGGCCCTCAGTTTAGAACTGCAAATCACACGGCCCGATTTATTGAACAGCGTGAGGGTGGGCGTCCCGTCGGCTTCAAATCCCAGGACGCGGCCGGTGACTCCATGGTCGTCCACGAGAACAAACTTCTGAGCGCGCAGCTCTTGGGCCGGCACATCGATTTGTGCCTGAGCTCTGTTCTGTGCGTGGGCCAGGACGGGCGAGACGAAGTGAAAAAACAAAGCGCCTAGGACACCGGCGGCCATCGAAAGCGAAAGTTCCCTAACACGAGCGAAAACGAGCATCGTTGATCCTCCTCGGGGTCGGGCAAGTTTGGCGAAGTCACACGCCTCTTTGCTATGAACGCGCGACGAGGAATTTCTTGCAGGGTGTAACCGGAAATATTGAGAAGTTCAGTCGGGTCAGGCGGAGGAATCAGCGGCGTTCAGGTTCCTTCACTTTCTCCCGTTTCTTCTTGTCTTCCGCTTCCTCGCGCTCCCAGTCCGCGATCTCTTCTTCGGTCATGTGGTAGTCCTCGCGGGAGGCGAACATGGCGTGCTTGCGGGAGTCTCGGCCGAAGCGTGTGTCGCGGGGGCGCTTGCGGGCTCCGGCGAAGCCGCCGATGCTGCGCAGCGGCTCAGCTAAGGCGCCGGACTCCACCAGCAGCTCGCTGACCTTTTCGAGCAGATCATTCAATGGATAGGGCTTCAGTGAATAAGGCAGCCCCTCGCGTTCGAGGATGGGCTGAACCTCCTTGGCGAGCAGTACCGGCACGAGAAACAAGACGCGGATGCGCTTGGCCGGTACCTGGGTAACGTCACCTAGGCCCACCAAGTCGGCCAGGGCCAGATCCTTCAGGATCGAGAAAAGCGGGCCCTGCAGATCCGCCAGAGCCATGTTCACGATGACCAGATTCCAGCCCCCCGTGGCGATCTCCTCGAGGGCCTGCGAGGGGTGCGGCACGATACGAACGCGCCAACCTTCATAGTCGAAGACGTTCTTCAGAGCGCGCTGGCTGGATGCGTCAGCGTCCACGATCAAGATGCCTATTCCGGACACGCGAGGTTCTCCCTGAGGGTTATGGCCTATTCCAGTATATCGGCGCGGGAAATGGCCCCGCTCGGCGCAGGCGGCCGCTATTTCCACGATAGGGGCTGTACGGACGTACAGGCGGGGAGGCTTCCCAAACAAGGAGGCGAAGAATAGGCGAAGATTTATCTTGACTGGCGAACAAAAGGCGAATAGCATCCAAAATGTGCGGCGAGGCAACAATGGCCACTTCCCCCATACTTCGAGCGAATCGGACGACGCTTCGGCGGCGCCCGGCACGTACGAACGAAACCAGTCTCACGCTATTCCCCACAGCCGCTCGCCACGGCAATTGTGAGCCCTCGGGCAACGCTTCCGCGCCCCCTCCGGCCTTTGACCGGAGTGTGAAGCGTGGCCCGGAACTGGTTGGCATTGCGCGCCTCGCCGCCTCCTCCCTTCGCGCGGAAGCCAAGCGCGGGACGGAATATTTTCTCCTGCCTGTGAAGTCCATCCTCAACGAATGCCACTCCGAGCGCATGCCCTTTCGCTGGACGGTGAACCCCTACCGCGGCTGCGAGTTTGGCTGCCGCTACTGCTACGCGCGATACACGCACGAGTACATGGAGCTAAACGGCGGGGACGACTTCGAATCGAAGATCTTCGTGAAGCAGAACGCCGGAGCGCTGGCGGATCGCGACCTGGCCACGGAAAAAATCTGGGGCGAGCACATCGCCATCGGCACTGCCACCGATCCGTATCAGCCGGCGGAACGGGAGTTCGGAGCCACCCGGGCGATTCTGGAGAAGATCGCAGAGCGGGAAGGGCTGAGCGTTTCCATCACCACGAAGTCGAATCAGGTGGTGCGGGACATTGATTTGCTGAAGCGGATCACGGAGCGCTCTTCCATCACCATTCACATGACGGTGACCACGATGCGGACGCGCCTGGCGCGGCTGCTCGAGCCACGGGCGCCGCGGCCGGACCTACGCCTTGAGGCTCTGCGCCAGTTGCGTGCGGCCGGAATCGCGGCCGGAGTGAATGCCATGCCTGTTCTGCCCGGGCTGACCGATAGCGAAGAAGATCTGGACGCGCTCTTTGGGGCAGCACGCGAGGCCGGAGCGCAGTGGGTGGCGGCGAACGTACTTTTTCTGATGCCTGCGTCGTGGGGTCCGTTCATCGCCTTTATCGATGAGAAGTTTCCGAAGCTGGCCCGGCAATACCGCGAGTGGTATCGCGGCTACGGATACGCCCCGGATAGCTACAAACAGCAGATAAAGACTCTAGTTGAGCGTCTGCGCCTGAAGCACGGACTCGGCAAACGCTGTGAAGACGTACAGAAACGATCGTGGGTATCTCCACAAATCGAACTGGGCTTGACCACAGGAGGAGAGCGATGCCAGCAGGCCGAAGGACACGAAGTGCCCGAGGTGATAGAAGTACGAACGTCGCGCGAGGCCGCCAACGCAGACGAGCATCGAAGAAGCCCGGCGCGAATTCTCTAGCGCTAATTACCGCAGCTCCGGTCGCCGAACCGAAACCGGTGCGGGGCGTAAAGCTCAGAACCGTTTCTCTTTTGACGATGCTGTTCAGCCTGCTGTGCCTCGGAGCATTTCTGGCCGGACGGCCGCCGCTTGCGGCGGCACGGCTAGACGCTAGCAGCGTGGACGTTCATCCACGTACGGGGCTGAAAACGAAGACGACCAGTGCGCGCGGCCACACACATAAAAGAAGCAAGCTGGCGATGACCGCCGATGGTTACGGAACGATGATGCGCGGAGGCTCTTGAACGGCTTCCGTGGGCAGCGGAAACCGAGCCGCGAGGAAACCGAGAAAAGCGCGGGACCGCGGGCGGCCATTGGTTTCCTGCTTGGCTACGCGTAACAGGAAAACGAGAAGGTGAAAAACGTCCGAATCTTTGAGACTGGGAACGCCGGCACGATTGGTCTCGTTCTTGCGGAATTCACTTAGAAACTCGGCAAGACGCGCGTAGAGGGCGCGAGGGCCGGACGCCTCGGGCGGGCGTTCGTAGTAGATGCCGGTTCCGAGCGTTCGATAGGTTTCCGCCAATGCCTCTAAAGCCTGGATAGCCCCTCCGTCGTGAAGGTCTCTGTCCTGCATTTGAAATAGGAGAATGGTATTGGCTGCGCCGGTGACCACAGGCCAGTGCTGATAGACGAAATCCGCGGAAACCTGGAGATCGGGATAAGGAAATTCCGCCGCAGTCGGTGGCTTGCGATGCTCAGCCTCGTAGCGGTGCGCGGCAATCAGATAGGAGCAGGTCGGAAGGCAGTCGATGGTGACCTCGCGCTCGCGTCCGCAACATACAGCACAGATTTTTTCACCCTTGGCGGGACAGAACCGTTTGGGCGGACGCTTTTCGCAAATCGGACAGCTCATTCGCTCTCCCAAGTGAACTTTACAGATATTCGCTGAAATTAGACGGTGGCTTCGGCGGTGGTTAGGCTGTCCACTGCGGCGACGTCCTTTAGGATTGTCTGCACCACGTATTCGTCGCCGCATTTCGAGTTGATCATCAGATTGTAGAGCGAGCGCGTGGGCCACTCTTTGCCGAAGTAGTGGCGAATAAAGGCTGCGCGGTCGCGATCGACCTCCTCGACCAGACGCAAGGCTTCCTTCTCCGATTTGCCGATGGCTTTCAACCGGCGGATCTTTTCATCCAGAGGCGCATAGATAAAAACGGGAAACACGTCCGGCCGGTTGCGCAGAATGTTGGGGGAGCCGCGGCCCACGATGACGCAGTTGCCCCGCGCGGCGACGGATTCGATGACCTTCTGCAATGCCGCGACCATGCCGTCCGTGTCGAACGTGGCCGAGCCACCGATCGGCAGGGAGCGCTCGTAGCTTCCCGCGCGCGTAGACCTTAAATAGGCGATAGAGCAACGAATCCACGCGCTCATCACAATTCTGTACGGCGCGGTGATCGACCCGAGCGACACGCGCAATTTCGGCGGTCAGATCCTCGTCCCAAAGCTTCCACTGAAGGCGCTCGGCCAGCAGGCGCGCGATCATCGCTCCCCCGCTTCCGTACTCGCGCTCCACCACGATGACGCGAATGGACATGACCCCCCTCCGAGTTGGGGCCAAGTGTACTGCTACGCAGGCGCCGAGTTCGAGTTATTTGATCCAGGAATAGACCGATCGCGGCTGTAGCCGCAACCCGCGCGGGATTGAAGAAACCGCTTCCCACGGAAGCTACTTCAAGAAGACTTTGGGCTCAACGGACATTCCCAGACGCAGATAATGGTCGTTGTTTTGCCCTGGCTCGAAAACGATTTTCACCGGGACGCGCTGCACGACCTTCACGTAGTTCCCTGTGGCGTTTTCCGGGGGCAGCAGGCTCAGGCGCGCTCCGCTCGATCCCGCGATGCTGTCGACATGGGCCTTGTACTCTCGACCATTGGCGTCCACCTTGACTTCCGCGCGCTGGCCGACGCGCATGTACTTGAGCTGCGTCTCCTTGAAGTTGGCAGTGACCCAAATATCGTCCAGCGGAACGATGGTGAGCAACTGCTGGCCGGGTTGCACATTCATTCCCACTTCCACGCTCTTGGTCACGATGCCGGTCACGGGCGCGATGATGCGCGTGTATTGCAGGTTCAGCTCCGCTTGCTCGAGAGCAGCCTCTTTGCCGCGGGCTGTCGCCGCAGCTGAGGCTGCTTTCGCGCGCAGCGAAGCGACTTGCTGCGGGCCGGTTTGTGAGGAGCGGTAATTCGCCTGCGCTTGCGACACACGGCTCTTCGCTTGGGTAATCTGTTGAGCGGCAGCGGCGGCTGAGGATTTCGCGGCGGTCACAGCGGCATCGCTCGCGGCGGCCGAGGCGACGGCTTGGTCGTATTGCTGCTGCGAGATCTCCTGTTTGCCGACCAATTGCTTGTAACGGACCAAATCGTTCTGAGCCTTCACATTGTTCGCCTGGGCCTGGAGCAGCTGCGCCTGCGCAGCATCATATTGCTGCTGCGCGGCGGCAACGCCCGCTTCCGTATTCTGCAAATCCGCCTCGCTAGACGATATCTGGCTGGATGTACTCACCGAAGACACCGGAACATCGATGCTTTGAGATTGCGCGGTCGCTTCGGCATCCGCGGCTGCGGCGCGAGCCTGGTCGACGGCGACTTGGAAGTCGCGCGGGTCGATTTCAACGAGCACTGTGCCGGCCTCAACATACTGGTTGTCGTCTACATTGACCTTGGCGACGTAGCCGCTGATGCGCGCGCTCAGGGGCTGCAAGTGCCCATCGATCTGCGCGTCGTCGGTGGATTCGTAGCTGGAAAAATATCGCCACGCGAAAAATCCGCCCACGAGCAGCACAAGGATAGCTCCGACGATCAGCAGGCGAGCGCCGGGGCGCCGGTGAAGCGACTGCTGCGACCGAAACGGCGGCGGTGGCGCGGTCGAGCGTGTCTCAGATGCGGGCGCACCTTGCGCTGGAGTGCTGGGCGGAGATTCGAGCTGTGTGTTTTCTGCCATAGACTATTTCCCCTGAAAGTATTCTTTAAAGACGTTGCCGGTCTGGCCCATCGCGCGGGCCAGAGAAATTTTCGCGTAGCTATCGGAATAGAGAGCAGAGATATACCGCTCGTGTGCGCTCGCCACGGCCTCCTGCGCCTGCACGACTTCCACCGTGTCGGTGACGCCCGCGGCGAAGCGATCCCTCGACTGATCGAGCGTCTCGTCCGCCAGCGCCACATTGCTTTGTGCCACCGTCACCAGCTGCTCGGCAGATTCGAGATTCAGCAGCGCCGTGCGCACATCGGCGTCAATCTGCGCGCGCAAGCTATCCAACCGTTGCTGGGCCTGCGCGAGCTGCGCCTGAGCCTGCAGCACGTCTCCGTGAACCTTGTTTCCTTCGAAAATGGGAATGGTCAAAATGCCCCGCGCGTCAAAAATGCCGTGTGTACCTAGATTTGGAACGGTGGTAGCCAACCCATAGTTGCCGCTGAGCGAAAGCGTCGGCAGATACCCGGCCTCGGCGGCGCGCTTGGAATATTGTGCGGCCCGTACGTCCGCCTCCGCAGCGAGGTAATCCGAACGAGACTTGCGGGCGCGCTCCAGGGCTTCGTCCACGGACAGCCCGGCGAACGGCTGGTACAGCGATTTATCCGTGAGCTCGAATTGCTGCCCGGGAGCCAAGCCAACCACACGCGCGAGCGCCAGCTTCTGAATGGCGAAATCGTTGCGCGCCTGAATCAACTGCTGCTGCCGGGTTTGCAGTTCCACCTTAGCGCGCAGGCCGTCGATGGCCGGCGAAGTACCGGCCTGCACCTGGTCGGCAGCCTGATTGTAGAGGGCCTGGGCGGTATCGACCTGAGCGCTGGACGTCTCGATACGCGCTTCGTCGGCGACGGCCTGCAGGTACGAATAGCCGACGGCCAGCACGACGAGATCGTGGGCGTCCTTGAAAGAGTAAAGAGCGGACTGGACGGACGCCGTCGCGGAGTGCGTATTGTTGATCGCTTTCCAATCGAAGACCGATTGCGTGACGTAAGCGCGCGAGTCCAAATAGGAAAAAGGTCCCACAACAGTTGGAATCGTCACGCCAGGAAACTTGAACGTGAAACCGAATTCGGCAAGGTCGACTTTCGAATCTGCCGCGTAAGACGACGTCGTCGCGTTGGGCAGCAAAGCGCTCAATTGCTGCCAGCGCTGGCCGCGGGCGGCGCGGACATTTTCTCCCGAAAGCAGCAGGCCGAGGTTCTGCTTCAATCCGCGATCGATCGCATCTCCAAGCGAAAGGGGTAGAACGCCGGGAACAGGAGCCGACGGGACGCTCTCCTGATATGGGCTCGGCGCTGCCGACGGAGGTCCGGCAGCCTCCACCGGAACATCCGTGCTCTGGGCTCGGACGCATCGCGTCGCAAACAGCAGCGCGGCCGCGAAAAGAGCGCAGTACACCACCGATCGCCGCATCAAGAAAACTCCTCTACATCCATCATCGGCATCATCCTCGTTTGGATGAATTTCGGGCCGCCCGGGACTCAACGATTCGCCGCGGACCCCCGGCAATTTTCTTGGGGCGGAGTCCTTCATAGAAGATTTCCCATACCGCTCCTCCGGCCCCGCGCGCCGGCGACTCCGGATTCAGGCTCCAGGCAACCGCTACTCCCAGAAACACCATCTGCGTCAGCCGTGCCAATTCCTGCGGCGAAATATCGCGCCGTACCTCGGCGCGCTTTTGCGCGAAAGAAAAAATCTGCGACAGCAAGCGCCGCCCCGCGCGGATTCTTTGCTGTAACTCGGCGCGAACGGGCGCGCAAGACGCGTGCGCGGCGTAAATGGCGCGGAGCAGCGCCGGATTTTCATTGGCCTGCCCGGCGAAATCAACGAGCAATTCGCGCAACACGGGAAGAACCGGCCCGTGCTTGGCACTTTCGAGAGTACGTTCCACGCTGGCCAGCCGCTCGGCGCCAAAGGTGGCTAGCACGTGCTCCTTCGTGGGAAAGTAATTGAAGAAAGTTCCCTTTCCCACATCGGCGGCCTCGGTGATGTCCTCCACAGTGGTTTCCATGAAGCCGCGCTGGGCGAAAAGCTGTAAGGCGGCGCGAAAGATACGCTCGTGGGTTTCCGCGCGCCGCCGCTCGCGGCGGCCCGGACGAGCGGCAAGAAGTAACGCGCGCCGGGTTGTAGTGGCTGAGGCCATGCTTTTATGACTATAAGTCATATGTGAGGAAAAGTCGATAAAGAGGAGGCAGGCTCGTGCCGCAGGTCGAACGGTCAGGGGCCCGGCGAGAAATCCCGCCAAGCCCTGTCTCGCTAGTTATGTTTGGGGCTGTGCTGGTTCAGCGTTTCGATCATCGTCCGGGCAGAAGGCGGGATCGGCACGGCGCCACGCAGGGCGATGTCCTTGGCCGACGCGTTCGTTCCGTAGATGCGTCCGTTGGCATCGTTATCCGGGCGCAGCGTCGAGCCTTCCAGCGATAGGCCAGCGAATAGCCCGCGTGCGCGCGAGTAGGTGAGCACTTCGGCGCGCAGCGTCACATCAGTTGCCGCTTCGGCGTCGCGTCCCACGGGTCCGGCGGCGGCCGATGCGTCTCCTCCCAACTTCACTTTGCTTTCGAGGATCGAACTTGCGCCGCCTTCGTTCATGACCAGCAGAACGAAATCGGTGGCCTCACCGCCCAACTGGAAGCCGAAACTCCCGCCCTCGAGAGCCATCATCGTGGGCGCTCCCCAGGGGCCGTGAAAATCATCGCCGCCGCGGCAGGTCATCGCGCCGCGCCCGTAGCTGCCGCCGACGATGAAGGCGGCCTTGAGCACCGAAGGGATGACGATCACGCAGTCCGCTTTGTCGAGCAGACCCTGAGGAATATCGTCAGGGATGTTGACGATCTCTTTCAGCACCTGACCCGAGTTCTCGAGCCGGTCTTCGTCATGCTCTTTGTTGTCGGCGCGAAGTGGCGCGGGCGCAACCAAAGCGGGAAGGCCGATAAGGGCTGTGGCAAGTAGTAGGGCCAGTATCTTGTTCATATTCATGTATTTCCTCCTAGTAGCTGGGACAGCAATGATGGCCCTCTTCCCAAGAGGGCGCAATACAGCAAAGCCCGGACGCCGCGAACCCCCGCGCATATATAATCGAGGCCATCTTGAGATATCGGAAATCGCGTTCAGGCAGCTTGGCTTGCACATACATTGCAGCTGCAGGCATCGCCATGCTCTTGGTAGCCAGTGCGGAAGGCCAACAGGCTGCGCATGGCAGGCCGTCGCCCAAGCCGGTCAGTCGAAAAGCACAAGCACAGACGCAGGAGGCTCGCGCCGATGTGCTTCGATTCCGGGCGCGTGTCGAGGAAATTCTTAGCCAGGAAGGAACCTCGCGGGACTACTGGGGGATTTCAGTTGCAGACGCCGACACGGGCGAAGCGCTCTACACGCTGAATTCCGATCACTTTTTTGCACCGGCATCGAACGCCAAGGTCGTCACCACGGCGATGGCGCTCGCCACCCTCGGCCCGGACTACCACTTTCGAACCACGCTCGAATCCGCCAGCGCGCCGTCGAGCGACGGGAACGTGACCGGCGATCTGATTCTGGTGGGGCGAGGCGATCCCGACCTCTCTAATCGGCAATTCCCATATGCAGGAAGGGACGCACGGGAGGGCCCACTCGAACGCGCGCTTGTGGAGATGGCCGAGGCGGCCGTAGCCAAGGGGCTTCGAGAAGTTGACGGAGACATTGTCGCGGACGACAGCTATTTTCCTTACGATCCCTATCCCGCCGGTTGGACTACGGGCGATCTGTTCTTCACGTTCGGCGCGCCGGTGACTGCGCTCACACTCAACGAAAATATCATGTACGTCGAAGCGCGGCCGGGCGCCCACGAAGGTGATCCCGCATCGATCTCCGTACAGCCCAGCGGAGCAACCGGAACATTCGATTACGAAACGGCCACCATCGCCCCGGGCGGGAAATCGGAGTTCGCTGTGGTGCGCCAGCCGGGGCCAACCTTTATGCGGCTGCGTGCCGAGGTTGCGTGGGGGCACGCGCCAATGGCCATTGAGCTGGCAATGCCCGATCCGTCTCTGACAGCGGCGCGAGTGCTGAAGCAACTGCTCGAAGCGCGCGGCGTGCGCGTGACCGGCGGAACGCGTACCCAGCACGGCGCCCCTCCGCAGACGACAGCGGCGGGGGAACCCGTACTGCCCGGCACAGCTGAGCCAGCTTCGAGTGCGGCACGTTTTGTGCTGGTCGAGCATCTTTCCCCCGCATTGCTCGAAAGTGTTCGCATTGCCAACAAGGTCAGCCAGAATTTGCACGCGGAACTATTTCTGCGAACGGTGGGGCGCGAAGAGCTGGGACTGGGGTCGACCGCCGCAGGATTGAAAGTCGAAAAGGGCTTCCTCGCGCGCGCCGGAGTCGCGCCTGGCGATATTCTGCTGTCGGATGGCTCGGGACTGTCGCGCGACAATCTGGTGACGCCGCGCGGAATGGTCGCCCTGCTTCGCTACGTGAGCCGCCAGCCGTGGGGACGGGATTTCGCGTCGACGCTGCCGGTGGCGGGCGAGGACGGCACGCTCGAAGGGCGAATGAAAAAGACGGCAGGATCGATCGAAGCCAAGACCGGCTCGATCGAACACGTCCACGCGCTTTCCGGATACGCGACGACCGCTCGAGGCGAACACTTGGCCTTCTCCATTTTCTCGAACAACGGCGGGCAGCATGGCTATGACTCGGCACCGATCGACGCTATCGCCTCGTCCATGGTGGAGATGCTGGGCGCGTCGTCGAAATCGGCCGCAGCGCCAGTACCAGCGACGGAATCGGTGCCAGGAAAGCTCCAGTGAAAAAAGGAAAAGTCGTGACCGTTTTCGGCAGCTCGCGGCCGCGGCCGGGCGACGAACATTACGCCCAGGCGCTGGCACTCGGCGCGGCGCTAGCCTCGGCGGGGTTCACCGTGTGTAGCGGCGGATACGGAGGGGTGATGGAAGCCGTCTCGCGCGGAGCGAAAGAAGCCGGAGGGCGCACGCTCGCGGTGACCGCGAAGTTCTTTCGCGTGCGAGCGAACAAATGGATCGACGAGGAGATTCGCGTGGATACCTGGCAGGATCGGCTCTTCGCTCTAATTGACCGCGGCCACGGCTTCGTGGCCTGCCCCGGCGGCACGGGAACGCTGGTGGAGCTGGCAGTCGTGTGGGAAATGCTAAACAAGGGCGCGATGAAGAGCAAACCGTTGGTAGCCCTTGGCGAATTCTGGCAGCCGGTCATCGAGCGCGTTCGCGAAGTCGAGCTCGGCCACCCTTCCCGGTGGGGTGAAGGCAGCGAGGCGCTCGTGCGCGTGGCCGCGCTTCCCGCGGACGCCGCCGCTCTGCTCGCCGGCCAATTACTGAAGGCGAACTGATTTTCGCAGGGCAAGCGTCTACAATTGATACTCAGGTTTCGTTTCCGAGGCTTTCGTGTCAGTCCCTGTTGAAGAACTGCTGGAATTCAATCCCCTCAAAGAGATCGTGGGCGGCTTCACCACCTGCGCGCCCGGGCGCCGGGCCATAGCGGCGCTCGCACCGCACCAGGATGTCGCCGCGTTGCAGGCGGAGTTTTCTCTGATTGCCGAGGCCGTGGATTACTTGCGGCCGGGCGCGGAGCTGGGCTTCGGCGCGCTGTCCGATCCTGAGGCATGGCTCGCGAAGCTCGCCTTTCCGGGGTCCGTTCTTTCCAGCGCGGAACTTCTCGAGGTCGTCTCCCTCACCGAGACGGTATTTAGTGTGCGGCAGACATTCCGGGACGACGCCGCGAAGCATCCGCAGCTTTCCGAGCGCGCCAGGGCGCTCGGCGATTTTCGCGCAATCTCCACGGCCATCCGACGTGCGGTGATGCCCAACGGCGAGATCAGCGACGACGCTTCGCCACAACTCAAGCGCATCCGCGCCGGCATGCTGACGGCGCGGGAGAAGATTCAGCGTTCGCTCGAAAGCATTCTTCGCACCCGAGGGGAGCCGGCGGGCGAAGACTACATCACTCTGCGCAACGAACGCTTCGTGATTCCGGTGCGCGCTTCGGATCGGCGTGCCGTGCCCGGCGTGGTCCACAGCGCCAGCGGCACGGGACAAACGGTGTTCGTTGAGCCGCTCGAAACCATCGACCTGAATAACCGGTTGGTGCAGCTGTCGGAAGAAGAAATGGCGGAGGTCGCGCGCATCCTCAAGGAGCTTACCGAGCGCGTGCGCGCCGAGCGTGCGCCGCTTGAGTTTGCGGCCAAGGCTATCGCCCACTTCGATTCTATTTTCGCGCGTGGGCGATTCGCGCGAGCCTTCAACGCTATTGCTCCCGAGTTTTCGACCGATCATTCGCTCGAACTTCTGGCGGCACGCAATCCGGTGCTCGAAGCAACTTTGCGCCCGCAGGGACGCAGCGTAGTGCCTCTAGCGCTGGTTCTCGGGGGATCGAACCACGACCACGGCGCCGAAGCGAAGACAGTGATGGTCATCAGCGGCCCGAACACGGGAGGCAAAACCGTTTCCCTCAAGACCGTAGGACTGGCTGCGCTCGGGGCGCAATCGGGAATTCCCGTGGCGGCCGACCGTGCCTTGCTGCCAATTTTCGACCATGTGCTGGCGGACATCGGGGACGAGCAGTCAATTACCGCAGACCTATCGACCTTTTCCGCGCACGCGCTCAATCTGAAATCGATGCTGGAAGTGGCGACGGAACGTTCGCTGATTCTCGTCGATGAAATGGGCACCGGGACAGCTCCGGAAGAGGGCGCGGCTCTCGCCGTGGCGCTGCTTGAAGAATTCCGAACCCGGCGCGCGCTGACGATTGCCACCACGCACCACGACCGGCTCAAGTCGTACGCGTCGACGACACCAGGCATCCTGAACGCGGCCATGGAATTTGATACTGAGCATTTGCGTCCCACCTACCGGCTGCTCATCGGAGTCCCGGGAACGTCGAGCGGAATCGAAATCGCGCGGCGGCTGGGATTGCCGCAAAGAGTCGTCGATCGCGCAGAAGCGAGCCTCTCCCCGGAAACGCGCGAGGCGCGCGACCTGATCGCGTACCTGCATCGCAGCCGCGATGAGATGGAACAACTGACGCAGCAGGCGCGCGAGAAACTCGGGGAGCTTGAATTCGAGCGGCGCGAGCTGCAAACCGAATGGACCGGCCGGCAAAAGCAGCGCATCGCGGAGCTTGAGAGAAATTTCCGCGAGACGCAGAAGCGCCTGGAGGGCGAGGTCGCGCGGCTGAGCGCGGACATCAAAGACCGCGCGCTGCAGGCGCAGTTCGAGAAGCAAGCGGGGCGGCGCTTCACGAAGCTGACCTCAGATGCCCGCGCCGAGGCGGACGCGGCCGTGGTCGAAACGCTGGCCGCGTCGCAGCAGGATCTCGGCATTGCCCCGGCAGCGGCGGAGGCGCCGCCTGAACCCGCCGAACTTGCCGCTGGGCAGCGGCTGCGCATCAAAGGATTCAAGCAACCGGTCGTCTTTCGCCGGCATGATGGCCGCATGGCCGAAGTAGAAGCGGGGCCGCTGCGGATGAAAGTTCCGCTAACCGACATTTTGGGTATCGAGACCGACCAGCCGGCAAAGTCAGGCCCGCGCGCGGCCGCCCCCGCGCGCGGCATCACCGTGCATTCCGTCATGCGCGACGACGGCTCCGGAATCGAGGAGATCAACTTGATTGGCTGCACGGTCGAAGAGGCTACCGAGCGCGTGGACAAATTTATCGACGACGCCACGCTTGCCGGTAAAGCGCGCGTGCGCATCATCCATGGCCACGGCACCGGCGCCCTTCGCCGCGGCCTCGCCGAATTCCTGAAGACGCACCCGCTCGTAGAGAGCATTCACGCCGAAGCCGAGGACCGCGGCGGCACGGCCATCACCGTGGCGGAGTTGAAATCGTAGCCGCGCAATGCTAAGAGAGAGCGGGTTTCGCAAGCATGGCTGAAGCCGGATCATTTGCGGAGAAAGTAAAACAGCAGGCGGACATCGTCCGCGTGGTCGGCGAATACGTTCGCCTGAAAAAGACCGGCCAGAATTTCAGCGGCCTCTGCCCCTTCCATCAGGAGAAAACTCCGTCGTTTGCGGTGCATCCCGTCCGCCAGATCTACCACTGCTTCGGCTGCGGCGTGGGCGGCGACGTCTTCAAATTCGTGATGGAAATGGACAAGTGTGCGTTTCCGGACGCGGTGCGTACCGTCGCTGAAAAATGCGGGATAGCGATTCCCAAACCCCGCGAACGGTCTCCCGAGGAACGTCGCGAGAACCAGCAGCGCGCGGCGCTCGTGGAGATGCACCACCAAGCAGCTACCTTTTTTTCGCAGCAACTACATCAAGGAATGGATGGAAGAGTCGCCTCGGCGTACCTGGAGGACCGCGGCCTCGACCGCCAAACCATGGCGCGCTTCGGGCTGGGCTTCGCCCCCTCTACGGGCGATGCGCTGGTGCGGCACTTGAAGCCGAAATATCCCGAGAAGCTGCTGGAGGTTAGCGGCCTGGTCTCCAAAGATCAAAGCGGCCGCCTCTACGACCGTTTTCGAAGGCGGATTATATTCCCCATAGCCAATGATGGCGGAAAAATCATTGCCTTCGGCGGACGCGCGATGGGCGACGACATGCCGAAATACATGAATTCGCCGGAGACGCCTATCTACTCGAAGAGCACGGTGCTCTATCATCTGGACCGTGCCAAGGAGGCGCTGCGACAAAACGATTTCGCGATTCTGGTCGAGGGCTACATGGACGCCATTGCCGTGGCGCGCGCCGGATTCCTGAACGTGGTGGCCAGCTGCGGCACGAGCTTGGCGGAGCCGCAGATCAAGCTGCTGGGGCGATTCACGCGCCGCGTGGTCGTGAACTACGATCCGGACACGGCGGGCCAGGCTGCCACCGAGCGTTCGCTCACGCTGCTGCTGGAAAAAGAGTTCGACGTGCGTGTGCTATCCCTGCCCGCTGGCGCCGATCCAGACAAGTTTCTGAAGGAGCAGGGCGCGGAAGCATACAAAAAGCTGTTGTCGCAGTCGCCCACGTACCTCGATTATCTGATCGGGCGTGCGCGCACCATGGATCGAACGACGGCCGCGGGAAAAGTAGCGGCGTTGAATTTCCTGATGCCCTACGTCCAGCGGCTGCCGAATCGCCTGCTGCGCTCGGAGTGGGCCACTCGCATCGCTTCGGAATTGCGCGTGGATGAGCCGGTGTTGCGCGAAGCCTTGCGCCGCGCCGCGGCCGAGCGCCGAAGCGAAGTGAAGCCGAGCGTGGAGCTGTTGGGGTCTCCGCTAAAACCCGCGGAGCGCCGGCTGATGCAGATGCTGGTGGAGGCGGAAGGCTTCCGCGAGAAGCTGGCCGGGGAATTGCTCGTGAACTCCCTCCACAAGGGCCTCGAGAGTGAGAGAATACTAGAGATGCTGATCGCCAAGGCGAGCGAGCCATCCGATGCCACGGCCTTTGCCTCGGCGCTCGATGAGAAGGACCGCCGCGTCCTGTTCGAGGTGCTTTTCGAGGCTTCCGTCGAACACACTTGGGAAGAGGCGCAGAGCTGCCTGAGCGTGCTGCGCAACCGCCGCGTGGAAGAAGAACTTTTCGAATTGCAAAAGAGAATCGAGACAAAATTGCCCTCCGATGAATTAGGCCGTCTGCTCAATCGCCGGCTCGAACTGCAAAAGATGCTGGCCCGTGAGTGAAACTACGGCAGGAATGATCGCGAAGCTTCCCTCCATCGTTATCGTCGGCCGGCCCAACGTGGGAAAATCCACGCTGTTCAATCGGCTGACCGGCACGCGCCGGTCCATCGTCACGAATGAGCCCGGCATCACGCGCGATCGGATTTACGGCAAAGCAAACTGGGAAGGCCGCACGTTCGAGGTGGTGGACACCGGCGGAATCGTGCCGGAAGACAAGGCCGGCATTCCCGGCGAGATTTTGCGCCAGGCCGGCGTGGCCATCGCCAACGCGGCGCAGGTGGTGCAAATCGTCGATGGACGCCAGGGTCCAGTCCCGCTCGATGCCGAACTCGCGCAGCTCCTGCGGCGCGCAGGGAAACCGCCCATTCTCGCCGTCAACAAAGTGGACTCCGCGAAACACGCGGAGCTTGCGGCGCAATTCTACGAACTGGGCGACAAGATTTTCCCGATTTCCGCGGAGCACGGCTACGGAATCGATGCTTTGCTCGACGCGCTGGTAAAGGATCTGCCGCCCGCCGAAGAGGTCGCGGAGGCGGAGCCGTACATCAACGTCGCCATCATCGGGCGGCCGAACGTGGGGAAATCCACTCTGCTCAACCAACTCGCTGGAGCGGAACGATCGATCGTTTCGCCCGAGCCGGGAACAACGCGCGACGCAGTCGATACGGTGGTCGAACGCCACGGCAAGCTATACCGCTTTTTGGACACGGCGGGCATTCGCCGCAAGGGCAAGACCAAGCTGGTAGCGGAAAAACTCAGCGTGATGATGGCGCGCCAGCATCTGGAGCGCGCCGACGTGGCGCTGCTGGTGGCCGACGCGTCGGTAGGCGTCACGTCGCACGACGCGACGATTGCGAGCTACGCCGAACAGTCCGGGCGCTCGGTGATTATCGTGATGAATAAATTCGATCTTGCGCTCGAGGCGGCGAACGCCAAAATGGCGCGGGAGACCACGGCCGGCCACGAGCCTCTGAAGGCGAATGCATCGAAGCTACTGGCGGACTACGAACCTTTAGTGCGGGAAAGATTCAAGTTTTTGGCTTACGCGCCCGTCGTTTTTCTTTCGGCGCTCACCGGCGATCGGACGGAAAAGCTCTACTCGCTGATCGACCGCGTGGCCGAGGCGCGCCGCCGGCGCATCTCTACCGGAGAACTAAATCGCTGGCTCGCCAACGTCGATCTGGAACGCGGCACTACGCCCGCCAGCCGGAAAATCAAAATCTTTTACATCACCCAGGCCAACACTTCCCCGCCGACGTTCGTTCTGTTCACCAACCAGACGAAGCCGCTGCACTTCAGCTATCAGCGTTTCCTCGAGAATCGGCTGCGGGACGAGTTTGATTTCAGCGGCACGCCGATTCGCTTCAATCAGCGGCTGAAAAAGCGCGGATCGTCCCGCGGCCAAAGAGATCTCGAGGGACCGGGCGCGAAGCGCACTCCGCGCCATCGCGAGAAGCGCGGCAGCGAAAAACAACAGAAACAACGAAAAGCCAAGCGCGGCGGGAAGCGGCGTGCGGACCGGTAATCGGTCACCAGCTTTTCTTTCTGTTTGGCCCCCATGCCATTTCAAAGTTCCCAGATGCAAACCCTGGCGGAGCTGTGTTGGTGGTGGCAAATTGGTAGAGTGCAGCGATGAAGATGCCCTGCATCGCTGCGCTTCCTACGCCTAGCGCAATGAAGTAGAGAAACAAGAGCGTCGTATCAATAATAAAGTCCCATGGTGCCAGTCGATGTCATCACAACAAACCACACTCCGAATCCCGCCAGACCGAACAACATGAAAATAGCTCCCATGCTGAATTGGCTGACGATCTGTTCGCCCCATGCTTCGCGGAATATTCGTGCGGAACGCTTCAACGCGTCCACAGGCCCAAGGTCCTCGAATATCAGGACAGGCGCAACGAAATAGCTTGCGAGCTCCCATACCGCGCCTAACAACTTCGTGACAAGGCGAGCGACCACGCCCAGGCGACTTCCAATCATTTGCAGAATTACTCCAACGGTTGCAGCAAGAACTGCCCACTGCACTACCTTACCTCTGCGCCTCCAGGCCATGGCGACCCCTCCGCGCAGCGTTGCCGAACGGCTCGCGAGACGCTCCGAAGCGGCGGCAATCAGCGCGACATAAAAAAACACGATAACGATGTAGTTCACTAGATAGAGGACAAAAACCGCCGTCCAAATCAGCAACGAATCGAGCCAGTGCGGACTCTTCCAGTCTGTATACCTAATGATCAGAAAAACCGACAGTCCACTGCTGAGCATGATCAAACTGGATACGAATATGCAGCAAATGCCCGATACGGTCGGCAGCAACATAAGCTGCTTATCCGATTTAAGAATCGCGAAGCTTTCTTTCATCAGTTCCCAGCTTCGTCTGAACGATCCCATCGGAGAGCCTCTTTTGTCGCCGTCCGCCTTATACCTCAAGTGTCTTCTGGCAAAACGGGCATTCTGATCGCCCGCGAATATACCAATAGTTACAAGTTAAAGTCAGTGATAACAACTTTGACGTCCGACCGCAAAGCGGACGCCCGCGGCACCGCGAGAAGCGCGGCGGGGAGCGCCGCTCGGACCGCTAGCCCTGGCTTCATTGACTTGTTTCTGACCCCACTTTAAGATTGCCGCTACCATGGCCGATCCGCAGTCGCTCCTCGGGCAAACCGTTTCACACTATAGAATCACCGAAAAGTTGGGCGGCGGTGGTATGGGCGTTGTTTATCGCGCGGAAGACACGCGGCTAGGCCGCGACGTTGCGCTGAAATTCCTGCCTGATGACTTATCCAACGATACCCAATCACTGGAGCGCTTTCGCCGTGAAGCGCGCGCCGCTTCGGCCCTGAATCATCCCAACATTTGCACGATTTACGACATCGACGAGCACCAGGGCCGGCCATTTATCGTAATGGAAGTGCTCGAGGGCCAGACGCTTAAGCACCACATGGGCGCCCAGTTGCTCGACATGCAGGATGTTCTCGACTGGAGCATCCAGATCGCCGACGCGCTCGATGCAGCCCACGCGAAGCGGATCACCCATCGCGACATCAAGCCGGCAAACATTTTTGTCAGCGGACGCGGCAAGGCCAAGTTGCTCGATTTCGGCCTGGCAAAGCTGTCTCCACGGCGGCTGCGCGTTGGAGAAGCGGTGGGGGCAACGGCAGGCGCCACCATTACGGATGATGAGCATCTCACCAGCCCCGGCGCGGCTATGGGAACCGTCGCTTACATGTCCCCGGAGCAGGCGCGCGGCGAGGACGTAGATGCCCGCACCGATCTGTTTTCGTTGGGCGTGGTTATGTACGAAATGTCCGCCGGGCGTCCGGCATTCACCGGAAGCACCCCAGCCGTAATCTTCGATGCGATTCTGAATCGCGCACCCGTTCCGCTGTCGCGTGTGAATCCGAAGACTCCGGCGGGACTCGTCGGAATCATCGAGAAGGCTCTGGAAAAGGACGCGCGCGCACGCTACCAATCCGCGGCGAACCTACTTTCCGATCTTCAGAAGCTCAAGCGCGAAATGGATTCGGGGCGCGCGTCCACGGCCTCGGTAGCGGCGCCGGAGACGACGGAAAAGTCTGTTGCCGTGATGTACTTCGAAAACCTGGGCGGCAACAAAGAAGATGAATATTTCCGCGATGGCATGACGGAAGACATCATCACCGAGATTTCCAAGATCGGCGATTTGCGTGTGTTTCCTCGCGCCGCGATTCTGGCCTTCCGCGACAAGATCGTCACCGGACCCGAAGTCGGCCGGGAACTGAACGCCCTCTACGTGCTTACGGGCAGCCTCCGCCGCGCCGGAAACCGGCTGCGCATCACCGCCCAATTGATCGAGACGCGCACGGGGCATTCGGTCTGGGCCGAACGCTACGACCGGCAAATAGAAGACGTGTTCGCCATCCAGGACGAGATCGCTCAGGCCATCGCCCGCGCCCTCAAAGTCGTCCTGACCGAGAAAGAGAAACGGGAGATCAAAAAAGCTCCCACCGCGGATGTCCAAGCCTACGATTATTATCTGCGCGGACGCCAGTTCTTCCACCAGTTGCGCCGCAAGGGATTCGAATACGCGCGGCAGATGTTCGCCCGCGCCATCGTGATCGATCCCGGCTATGCGCGTGCGTATGCCGGCGTCGCCGACTGTTCTTCATTCCTCTATATGTACTGGGATACGACGGACGACAACCTACGCGAGGCCGACCGCGCCAGTCGTAAGGCCGTCGAGCTCGATCCTGATTCCGGCGAAGCCCACGCCTCGCGTGGCCTGGCTGTTTCCCTGAGCAAAAACTTTGTGGAAGCTGCGAAAGAGTTTGAAACCGCCATGCGCCTGGACCCGAAGTTGTTCGAAGCCCACTATTTCTACGCGCGCGCCTCTTTTCAGCAGGGGCAAATGGAAAAGGCGGCGCGGCTATTTGAGCAGGCTTGCATCGTTAAACCGCAGGACTATCAAGCGCCCGCGCTGCTCAGCACCACATATCGGGGATTGGGCCGCACGGCCGAAGCCGAAGCCACCGCTCGTCGCGCGCTTCAGATGGCCGAGAAACATCTCGAGCTTCACCCCGATGACGCACGAGCTCTCTATCTCGGCTCCGGCAACCTCGCCGACATAGGCGAACCGGACCGAGCACTCGACTGGGTCAGGCGCGCGCTGGCGATTGATTCCGAAGAGCCTTCCATCCTCTACAATTCCGCCTGCGTATTCGCCAAACTGGGCAGGACCGACGAAGCCCTCGACTGCCTGGAAAAATCGATGACACCTTCAAAAGGGCATTGGTATCGGCAGTGGGCGGCAAAGGACTCCGATCTCGATCCTGTACGCAGTCATCCTCGCTTCCAAGCGCTCATGACGGAAAACTGAGCCTCGGCCCGGAGTATCCGCTTTAGTCTCGGAACCAGTTGCCAAGCACGAGCGCCGAGCACGGCATGCCGTGCCCCTACGAAAACCTGCGGCGGTGGCGATGGTTGTATGATCGATTCCCCATGACCGATCTAAGCGAGCAGTTTGGCGGGATCGATATCTACTTGTTCGATCAGCTCCTCCGAAAGCGCATCACGGTTGGGATGCGCGTCCTTGATGCGGGCTGCGGCTCCGGCCGCAACCTTGTGTACCTGCTCAGGGAGGGCTTTGAAGTGTTCGGAGTGGACGCGGATCCTCGCGCTTTGCAGGCAACGCGCCAACTCGCTGCATCGATCGCGCCGAATTTGCCCGCGGAAAACTTCCGGCTGGAGAGTATAGAAGCGATGTCCTTCCGGGACGCATTTGCTGACGTGGTAATCAGCAGCGCCGTGCTCCACTTTGCCCGCAGCGACGATCACTTCCAGGCCATGCTGGAAGGCACATGGCGAGTCTTGAAACCAGGCGGTCTTTTCTTTTGCCGCCTCGCGTCTTCGATTGGAATCGAAAATCAAATCCGGCGCATTGCGGGACGCCACTTCCAGTTACCCGACGGATCGGAGCGCTACCTCGTCGAGGAAGCGCTTCTGCTCAAACTGACGGAAGAGCTGGGCGGACAGCTGGGCGATCCCCTGAAGACAACCGTGGTACAGAACCAACGTTCCATGACCACGTGGATCGTGCGGAAAGCGGGTCGCACCTCGGGACACGTGCTCATTTGATTTGAAGTCTTTTCGCCTGCTAGGATCACTGGATGTTCTTCAAGAGTTGGCTCACGTCGATCGTACTTAGTGGCCTTCTAATTCTTCCCGGTGCGGTTTCCTCTGCGGTTGTGCAGGCTACGGCTTCTCCAGTTTCGTATTCCAACAAGGAAGTAATGACGCAGCTCGTAGCCCTGACAGATGCCTTTGTGCGGCAGATAAAGACCGAAGGATTCCAACCCAGCCTGCCGCCGCCGAAAATCGTCCTGGACAATCCGCCTTCACTCGGTGCCTACGATGATGAGAAGAACATTTTGCATGTCGCCGCGTGGAACGACTTGCCTCCCGAGCAACGAGCCCTGTTCGCGGGAATGGCCGGCCAGGGTAAGACGGAGCAGCAGGCTTTCGACGAGAGCGTGTATCACTGGGTGTTCATACACGAGTTGAGCCACTGGTGGCAGGCGTGCGAACATAAATCCCAGGAAAATCACTATTCCGCGGAATATGGAGCGGACCGACTTGCCGCTGCATACTGGCGATTGAAGGATCCGATCATTGCGGACTTGGCTGCGCAAAGAGCAGCCGCATTCCGCGGCGCCATGCCGAACCCGGTGCCCGCAGGTCAACAAAAAGAAAAATATTTCAACCAAAACTACGACCAGCTCGGGCCAACCCCCGCTTATTTGTGGTTTCAAAGCGATATGATTTTGAGCGTCGTAGCCGAAAGACCCTTACCCTCGTTTCGGCAAACCCTTCAACAACCACTTTTCCCTCAATAGTTTTCTTCGCGCTTAATCGTCCACAGATCGTGTGGACTCGAAGCTGACGCGCCGCCCGCCCGGTATCGAGTTTGCTCCTTCGAGCTCGCCCTCTCTCCTCCAGACGCGAGCCTGGGGCTCGGTGGCAGCGAGCGGCACTCTGCAGGGCGGGTCACAGACCCGCCCCTACGAAAAGCAGGGTGGCGTCTCGATGGGGATAGAATCGGGACAGCCTCGGCTGCCGATTCGAAATTCTAGGCCTCGCGCTTACCCAATAGGCGTATCCTCACAAGAGCTGTCGGATCGCCTTTCCTGAGAGGCAAGCCATGCGCCCATCATCTGCCCGCTATTGCGCGACAGGATTATTGATTCTCCTGGCGGCCTGGCCGTCGTGGGGCCAGAAGGGCGGGGGAGGCGGGGGCAAGGGATCCGGGTCTGGGTCATCCGGGCCAACCTCGCCAACCCAACCTATAGGTACTCCCAGCACGCCGGTACAACAGCCTGGAACAAATCCGGGTCAGCCTCAACTTCAGAATCCCATTCTCGTGAACGGTCAAATCCTATTGGAGACCGGCCAGCCCGTTCCAGAGCCCGTTTCTGTTGCGCTTGGATGCGGCGGGCCAAGGCCATTGCAGGTGATCCAGTCTGATTTGAAGGGATACTACCAATTCACATTGGGAGGGGGCGCTCAAAGCAACGCGGACCTCAGCGCCAGCAACGAAACCCCGATGTCAACGGCTGGTAATGGCGGGCAATCCCTGAACGGCGGATCGAGCCGATTTGGCAACGCTCAAAGCGCGTTGACGGGGTGCGAGGTGCGAGTCAATGTCCCCGGCTACCTGCCGCTGACGGCGGTTATCACCGACAGAGGCGACATGAGCGGAATCAATATGGGGACTCTGCAACTGACGCGCGTTGCGGGAGTGACGGGGTCCTCCATCAGCGTTACGTCTTTGCTGGTGCCCAACAACGCGCGCAAGGAATTCGAAAAGGGCGAGAAGGACGAGCATAGTAACCATATGGACTCGGCGACGCAGCATCTGGAGAAGGCGACAGCGGATTACGACAAATACGCGGCTGCCTGGAACGAATTGGGAAATCTCTATTCCACCGCCAAGCAGAACGACAAGTCCCAACAGGCTTTTGAAAAGGCGATCGCGGCTGATCCCCATTACATCCCTCCGTACCTGGGTCTTGCCGAACTGCAGCTGCAGAACCGGCAATTTGAGCAGGCGGTCCAAACTGCGGGGAGGGCGCTGGATCTGGACTCCAGCATCGCTGATGCGAATTTCATCCAGGCCATAGGGAACTTCAACCTGAATCGACTGGACGCCGCGGATAAGAGCGCACAGATGGCGGAAAAGGAACCCCACCAGAACCTGTCGGACTTGCACGCATTGCATGCGACCATCCTTTTGAAGAAGCAGGACTATGCGAACGCCGCAGCACAGATGCGCGCCTACCTCAAAGAATTTCCTCAAGGACGATTTGTCGAGCAGATGAAGCATGACCTGCAACAAGCCGAGCAGTCCGCGGCGAATGCCGGCGGTAAGACAGACTCGTCGCAGCTGCAGATTGCTCCGTAGGGGCGTGATTTTTTCTTGCCGGTCGAGTAACCGGTCATGCGGCGCTGAAGCGGTCCCATGGAAGGGTTGACAGCGCGGGAAATCGGCTTACGATACAAACATCTATGGCAAGCGCGGCTCAAGCGGCAAATGAGATCCCTGAGAAGAGCCTTTTCCGCATCGGCGAAGTGAGCCGGCTAACGGCGACGAAGGCGTTCGTTCTGCGCTACTGGGAGTCGGAATTCCCCACCCTGCAGCCGGTCAAGAGCCCTAGCGGCCACCGGCTATACCGTCGCGAAGATATCGAGACCGTTTTCGAGATCAAGCGGCTGCTTTACGACGAGGGATTCACCATTGCGGGGGCGCGCAAGCATCTCGCCGAACAGGCTGGCGGCGGCAACGCGCAAGCCCTGGCGGACGCACCATCGCACGTCGAGCACGCGGCGGCCAGGCCTGAGCCGGTCTCCCGCGCGCACCGAAAATTCCTGCTGGATCTGCACGAAGAACTGCTGGCCGTCTTGACCCTTCTCGAACGCGAGTGATACGCTGAACAGCGGTCCTGCGAGGCTCATTCGCTCCGTGGGATTGCGTGATGTGCGGTCGGGACGTAGCGCAGTCTGGTAGCGCGCACGCTTGGGGTGCGTGAGGTCGCTGGTTCAAATCCAGTCGTCCCGACCATTCCTTCCGTCTTGAGTGTAGGGGCCGCCGCGTGCGAGCGGTAATTCTCAGAAGTTTTACCCGCACCAAATTCGCATGCCGAATATTCTGATTACCAACGATGATGGGATTCACGCGCCTGGGCTGCGCGCGCTGGTTGCAGCGCTCAAGGATTTGGGCACCGTCACCGTCGTAGCGCCGTCGCAGGAGCGCAGCGCCGCCGCGCAATCGCTCACACTGCGCCAGCCGATCTACTACGACCAACTCGCCGAGCGCGAGTACGCTGTGGAGGGCACGCCGGCCGATGCCATGATTCTGGCGTTCCATTCGCTGCTCAAGGAAAAGCCCGACATCGTCGTTTCCGGGATTAACCGCGGCGGGAACGTGGGCGAGAACGTCTACTATTCGGGTACCGTGGGCGCGGCGATGGAAGCGGCCATCAATCGTGTGCCGGCCGTGGCCGTTTCGGTGGCCTATAAGGGGCGAGGGTTCGACTTCGCGCCGGCGGGGCGGTTCACCCACAGCCTGGTGCCGCTGATTCTTCGCGAAGGCTTGCCGCCGGGCGTGCTGCTGAACGTGAACATCCCGCAGGATTGGACCGGCGAGGTGCGCATCACGCGGCAGTCGTCGAAGATCACGCGGAATCTGTTGCAGCCGGGCACCGACCCTCGCGGGCGGCGCTACTTTTGGCTGAGCGAGCAGCAGATCACCGACGACATCGGCGCGGACACCGATCAAGCCGCGATTCGCGACGGGGCGGCTTCCCTCACGCCACTGGTGATCGATCAGACGCACGCGCCTTCGGTGCAGCACCTGGCGCAGTGGGTTCCGCTGCTGGAAGGTGCTGCGCGCCACTGAACCGCGTATTGAGTGGACGCTGATCGGCCCTTTTATATGCAGGCTCCGCAGTATGCTATTTTAGATTTTCCGCTCGAAGCGAGCGTCACCACACCCTAGCGCATGCCAAAGAAAACTGCCGAGGCAAAACCTGAGGAGATCACCGTCGAAGGCATCTTCGGGCCGGGCGGTTTGCTCGCAAAACGCCATCCCGGATACGAATTCCGCGCGTCGCAGTTGGCCATGGCCAAGATGGCCGACGAGGCCTTCCAAAAACACCAGCACGCCTTGATCGAAGCCGGCACCGGCACGGGCAAGACGCTGGCTTACCTTCTGCCCGCGATTCGCAGCGGACGGCGCGTCGTCGTTTCTACTGCCACGAAGTCTCTGCAGGAGCAGCTCTTCCAGAAAGACGTCCCGTTCCTGCAAAAGCATTTCGCTCCCAACCTGAAAGCTGCGCTGATGAAGGGCCGCGCCAACTTTCTGTGCCGTCAAAAGGTGCACCAGGTGGACGGGCAGGCGGTGTTGAAGGGTATCGACGAAGTAGACTGGTTCGCGCAGATTCGCGACTGGGCGAAGCTTACCGAAACCGGCGATCGCAACGAACTCACTTTTCTTCCCGACGACGCCGACCTTTGGAATCGCATCGACGCGCGCAGCGATCTGTGCACCGGCAAGAATTGCCCGGAATTCGACCGCTGCTTCATCACCGCCATGCACCAGCGCGCGCAGGACGCGGACCTCATCATCGTGAATCATCACCTGTTTTTCGCCGACCTAGCCATCCGCCAGGACGACTTCGGCTCGATCCTGCCGGAGTATTCCGCGGTGGTGTTCGACGAGGCGCACGAAATCGAGGACGTGGCCAGCGACTATTTCGGCCGCCAGCTTTCCAGCTACCGGTTCGACGAGCTTGCGCGCGACGCCGAGGCCACCCTGCGCATGCTGCAAATTGATCCGGCCGCGCTGCGCCGCCAACTGGCGCGCATGCGCGAGCGGGGCCGGGCCTTCTTCGAGCGGTTTCCGGAACGCGACGGGCGCCACACCTTCGGGCCAGCAGAGCGGCGGTCATTCCTCGATCAAAATCGCGAGGCTTACGACGATCTGGCGGGCGCCGTGAAGCAGGTGGAAGCCGAGCTCTCGGCGCTGAATCCTAAGCCCGAGGAAGTAATCGCGCTCGCGCGGCGGGCCGCGGAAACGCGGCGAGAGCTGGCGTTTCTGATGGAAAGCGACGAGAAGAGCTACGTCTACTGGTTCGAGCGTCGCGGGCGGGGAGTTTTTCTGGCGGCTACGCCCATTGACGTAAGCCAGATTCTCCGCGAAAAGCTCTTCGACCAATTCGACACGGTGATCCTAACGTCCGCGACGCTGGCCGTCGGCGGGCGATTCGATTATCTGAAGCAGCGGCTGGGCGTGATGCCCGCGAATGAAGCGATCCTGCCTCAAGAGTTCGACTACCCGAGCCAGGCGCTGCTATATCTGCCGGGGGGACTTCCGGACGTGCGCAATGCGGCATTTTCCGCGCGGGCCGCGGACGAAATTGTCCGGTTGCTCGAGATTTCCCAAGGGCGGGCCTTTTGTCTTTTTACCAGTTATGCCCAGATGCGCGACGTCTACGAGCGCGTCTCCGGGCGGGTGGGATTTCCGTTGCTGCTTCAGGGTACCGCGCCGCGCTCGGTGCTGCTCGATCGCTTTCGGACGACGCCTAACGCTGTGCTATTCGCCACTGCAAGTTTTTGGCAGGGTGTGGACGTGCCCGGCTCGCAGCTCTCTTGTGTGATCGTTGACAAGCTCCCGTTCGCGGTGCCCAGCGACCCGATTGTTGCCGCGCGCGTGCGCGCACTCAACGAGGATGGCCGCAACGCCTTCGCGGAATATCAGGTGCCCGAAGCGGTGCTGGCCTTAAAGCAGGGCTTCGGACGGCTGATTCGCTCGAAGACGGATCGCGGCATTTTGGCCATTCTCGATAACCGCATCCAGCGCATGCAGTATGGTAAAATTTTTCTAGAGTCGCTGCCCGAATACGCGACGACCCAGGACATCACAGAAGTCTCCCGGTTCATGGAACAACCTCCGGCTGCTCGGGATTAGAAACGCCGCGCGGCGCTCGCGCGTCCTATCAGCCGGCCCGAAAGAAGGCCCATGTTCGAAGTAAGCGTCGACGAAACCTTTGCCGCGGCCCACAACCTGCGTGGTTATAAGGGAAAATGCGAAGACCTTCACGGGCACAACTACAAAGTGCGCGTGACTGTGGCCGGCAAGGAGCTCGACTCCGTGGGGCTGCTCTACGATTTCGTACACTTGAAGCAGGTGATCCAGGCGGTTATCCGCTCGATGGACCACAAATATCTGAACGAGCTGCCGCCGTTCGATCGATTGAATCCCTCGGCCGAAAATATCGCGCGCCATATTTACGATCAAGCCACCCAGCAGTTAAAGCCGGCGGAAAACGGCGCGGGGATTTCCAGCATTACTGTTTGGGAGACGGAGACGTCGGCTGCTACTTACAGGCCGTAACGCCGGCTGCTCCAAGCGGCAACGCTTTTGAGCGTCATCGCATGGTTATCACCGAGATATTCAAATCCGTCCAGGGAGAAGGCACACGCGCCGGGTTGCCATGCATCTTCGTGCGGCTGACGGGATGCAACTTGCGCTGCACGTGGTGCGATACCGCGTACGCTTTTCACGGAGGCAAGAAATACGGTTTGGACGACATATTGGCGGAAGTGCGCGCCTTAGCCGGAGAAGGGCCGCAGCGAGTGTCGCTGGTTGAAATTACCGGGGGCGAACCGTTGCTGCAGCCCGAGACTCCCGCGCTTGCTGAGCGTCTGCTAGCCGAGGGCTGCACGGTGATGATCGAGACCAGCGGCGAACGCTTCGTCGGCGGCCTTCCTCGCGAGGTCATTAAGATTGTCGATGTGAAGTGCCCGGACTCCGGTGAACCCGACACCTTCGACATGGCCAACCTCGAAGTGGTCGGAAAGAACGACGAAATAAAATTTGTCATTGCCAGCCGGCGGGATTACGATTTTGCGCGCGATTTTGTGGCCCGCCATGACCTGGCGGCGCGCGTGCACCAAGTGCTTTTTTCCTCGGTGTTTGCCGACCCGCAAGGCCGGTGGGCGGGATTGGACGCGCGGGAACTGACGGAGTGGATTCTGGCCGACGGCTTGCCGGTGCGGCTGGGGCTGCAACTGCATAAGTTCATCTGGGATCCGGCGATGAAAGGGGTTTGAGTTCGCGAGATGGCGCAACGTCCCAAAGCAGTGGTGTTACTCAGCGGGGGCATGGACTCCTGCGTGACGGCGGCCATCGCGCGTGAGACTTACGATCTCGCGCTTCTACACGCCAGCTACAGCCAGCGGACCGAGCAGCGCGAGCGGCGCGCATTCGAAGAGATTGCAGAATTCTATTCGGTGCGTGAGAAGCTCGTGGCCCGTTTTGATGTTTTCGCGCAAATTGGAGGCTCGGCGCTCACCGACGAGGCTATCGCCGTGCCGGAATCGGGCGCAGCGCTCGCGCCGCACGCGGGAATTCCGGTGACCTATGTCCCGTTTCGCAACGCGCACTTTCTGTCTGCCGCAGTCAGCTGGGCGGAAGTGATCGGCGCGACCGCCATCTTTATTGGCGCCGTGGAGGAAGACAGCTCGGGCTACCCCGATTGCCGTCCCGCGTACTATCGCGCCTTCGAAGCGTTGATTCGCGAGGGTACCCGCCCAGAGACTCGCATCAAAATCGAGACGCCGGTGATCCGGCTGAAGAAGAACGAAATCGTACGGCGAGGGATCGAGTTGGGCGCCCCCTTGGGCCTTTCGTGGTCCTGCTATAAATCGGAAGACGAAGCGTGCGGAACGTGCGATAGTTGCCGGCTGCGTCTGAAGGCCTTTGCGGAAGCAGGCGCGCAAGACCCTATCGCCTACAGAGTTCAAGTTGCGCGATAATAGCGCAAGCGAATCAAAACGAAATCGTTGGCTCACAGGAGGCTTACAAATGAAGCGACTACTCCCCGGCTGCGCCGCGTTGTTTCTGGCCCTGCTGCTGCCGGCCATTGCAGCGGCCCAGAACCATGCTTCCATCAACGGACAGGTGCTTGATCGCGATGGGAAGCCCTGGGCAGGCGTCACCGTTGAAATAAAGAGTGATGTCGGCCGCGTCTTTACGGTGAAGACCGACAAAGACGGCAAATTCACTCAAGTGGGCCTCGCCGGCGGCCCCTATACGTTTACGCTGACGAGCGCGCCCGAGAATCTGAACTACACCGAGCACCGGCCCATCGAAGCGGAAGTAGAAAACACGGTGTCTTTCAATTTTAAGGAGATCATTGCCCATCAGGCGGGCACCGTCGACCCCAACGAGCAAAAGAAACGCGATGACCAGGCCAATGCCTTCAAGAACATGAAGGCCAACTTCCAGGCCGGCGTCGACGCGATGAACGACGTGACGGAGCAGCGCAAACAGCTCAGCGCCCCGTCCGCCGACAAGGCAGCCATCAAAGACAAGATCAACACCGACTATCAAACGGCCATCACCTCATTCCAAGAGGCGGAAAAAGGCGTGGACGCCAAGGACGTCAACAACCACGCCGTAGTCTGGGCCAATCTGGGCCAAGCCTATGACGGAGTTGGGAAGTACGACGATGCAACAGCCGCGTACCAAAAGGCCATCGACCTGAAACCCGCGCCGGAATTCTACGCCAGTATGAGTACGTCGCTAGCCAACGCTGGGGCTTCGCAAACGGACCCAACCGTGTTGCAACAAAAAGTGACCGCTGCTAACGCCGCCTGCGACAAGGTCGCCACGCTCGATACGCAAAATCCCACAAGTGCGTCACGCTGCTGGAAAAACGTGGGGATCGTCTTGAGCAACAAAGGAGATTTTAAAGACGCCGTGCCGGTCCTACAGAAGGCCACTGTGATCGACGCCAAGGACGTTCAGGCTTGGTACCTGCTGGGAGGCGCCTATACCGGTTTGATCGACTCCAAGCAGACGGGCGACAAGATCATCTACATCATTCCGCCGGGAACAGCGGAAGCCTATCAAAAGGTCATCGATCTCGACCCCAACGGCCCCTATGCCGCGCAGTCCAAGACCATGCTCGACAGCCTGGCAGCGATGGGCGGTGGCGTGAGCACGACGGTCGGCGAGAAGAGAAAGAAGAAATCGTAGTCCGTGGGCCTGGGGCGCTGCCCGTCAGCGCTCCAGGCGCTCCATTACTCTAAGCTCCGTTCTTTTTCTAGTTCTAACCTCTCGACCGCTGCACACGACAGTGTTATCCTCTCCCCGCACTCGCGATTTTGAGGCCTATCCTTGGAAGCCAGTTCATCCAGCACGGAACGCCGCCGCAGCGAACGTATCTCTCAGCCGATTGCGCTTGTCATCCGGGGTATCGACTTGCTGGGCCAGCCCTTCGATGAGCGCACCACCGCCGCAGAAGTGAATTTGCACGGGTGCAGGTATTCCTCGCGGCACCATTTACCAAAGAACACCTGGGTGACACTGGAAATTCCCGCAGTGCAATCGAGCGTGCGCGCCCGCGTGGCGCGCATTCAACGGCCGCAATCGGTGCGCGAACTCTTTCAGATTGCCCTCGAACTCGAAAGGCCCGTAAACATCTGGGGGCTCGAATCGGCTCCGCTGAACTGGGAGCAGATCGAGGACTCGATCGACTCTGGAATATCGCCGGCGCGCGAAAACCTGCGCGAGGCGGAGGCATCAGAAGCGGACACCGTTCCAACCACATTAGCGACTTTCCTGGAGAAAATGGCGGCCCCCATGACTAGTGCATTCTCTGAGTTTCCCGGCTCGCAAGAACAGGTCGCCGCGGCGGAATCGGCGGCCGAAGCGCAAAGCCCGCTCCTGCGGGAATTGACGAACAGCATCGATCGCCAAGCGCGCGCGGCGGCTGAAGCCGCAGCGGCGCAGGCTGAGGGGCAGGTCGCCCGATCTCTGGAAGAGTTTGGGCGGAAGGTGAAGGAATCCGAGGAACTCTTCGCTGAGCGCCTGACTGCCCGGCAATCCGAGTTCGAGCGCGGATCCAGAGCGCAGCTCGAACACCTGCTCGATCAATCCCGCGAGGTTCTCGCGCGCTTTGAGGGCACCGCCGACGCGTTGCGATTGGAAACACAAGGAGCGCAGGAGGTGATGGGCCACCTGGCGCAGCTGAGGCTGCAGATCGAAGCCGCCGACGCGGCGCGCAATCATACTCCGACGGAAGCTCCTAAAGCAGCAGCCAGCGAAGACGCTGTGGCTTGGCGCGAACGCTTGCAGTCTGAAATGGCTTTGGCGCAGGCGCAGTGGAAGGAGTTGCTGGATTCTTCGCTCGATAGCGGAGTCGAGCGGTTGGCTGGGCAGCTTTCAGCGCGCGCGCAAGATGTCTTGCGCGAAGCCGAGGGATCGCTCTCCGAGCGCTCGGCCAGATTCCGCCAGCCTCTGGAAGAAATTTCCGCGGACGCTCGCGCTGCCGTCGCCGACATTAAGTCGTCTCTCGAGCAGGAAGTGGCCGCTGCGCGCGCGTCACTGGCGGAAATCGAGCATCTGGCCATTCGCCTGAAGGAGCACTCCGCGCAACTCGAGGCCGCGAGCCACGATACGCTCAACGATCTTCATCGGCGTTTGGAGCGCATTCTCGAAAGCCAGACGGACGAGCTGAATCGCCGGGCCGACAATCTCACCGCCGCAGTTCCTGAGCGCCTAGCGCCGACGCTCGACACCCTCAGCCATCAGTTGGTCGAACGCGTCATCCGCGAAGTGGATGCGCAGCTGGGCCCTCGCCTCAGCCGCGTTCCCGACTTGGTGCGCGAACTCGCCGCCCGCGAAATGCAGGCCGAGGAGAGTTTGCGCCTGCATCGAGAACGCTTGCGGCAGGCATCAGAGAACAGCCAGCGCGACATCACGTCCCAAATCGCCGCTCTTACCGCACATCTTCGCGGTGATTTTGAATCTGCCCGGAAAGAGGCTCTGGCGAAATGGAACGAGGAGCTGGACGCCGGTGGTGTGCGCGCTTCCCACGCCGCCGCTGAAGCGATCGGCCGGTCTTCCGAGTGGTTTCAGCAGGAGGCGCGCGCCCGGCTGCAGGTGCTGGTGGAACAGACCATGGGCTCGGCGGCGGGCAGCCTGGAAGAACAGACGGCTGAAGCGCGCCAAAAGTTCGGTGTTCATCTTACCGAAGTGACGGCGGCCCGGCTTGCGGGAATCCAGCAGAACATCGACGTACTCGCCGTAGAGCTTGCCGGCAAGGCTCGCTCGCGCCTCGACGAAGCTGCCGAAGCCGCGGCCGCATCTTTCGGCGAAGTGCTTCACGGCATCTCCGCTCGCGAAGCCGCGGCATTCGATGCAGCCAGCGTCGCCACCATCGAAGAGCGCCGCGGCGAGCTCACTCGCTTCGCTCAACGACTCTCCAGTGAGTTTGCAGCGACCTCCGGCGAGGGACTCGATCTCTTCCGCGGGCAAATCGTCTCGCACATCGAAGCCGCCACCGTCGATACGCGCAGCGCGCTCGACTCCGAACTCACAGCGGCTCTCGATCGCCATCGCGCAGGCCTGGATGCCCAACAGACCGAATGGAGCGCTCATTTGGATCGGCTGGGTGAGGAATCCACGGGGAAATATCAGGAACGCCTGCAAACCGCCGGCGATTCTTGGGTGGTTTCTTCTGTGCGCCGGCTGAACGAACACGGACAGAACGTAATCGAGTCGCTGATGCGTTCGTCCGATCAAGCCTTGCGGGATTCCTGCTCGAAGGTTTTGGAAGGACTTGCCGCTACACTTCGCGACCGCAGTGCGAATGGCGCCGGGGCGGGTCAACCGCCGCAGCCCACACGGGAATTCACCGAGTAGCGAACGGCGGGTTGCGTAAACTGGGCGCGAACGCGCCTCTACTTTTCCCCTACAATTTCGCGCACGGCCTTGCCTACGTACGCCACTTGCTCCGCGGTTAGCCGCGGGTGTACGGGCAGGCTCAGCACGCGGGTGCAAGCGCGCTCCGCGTGCGGAAACGTGCCAGGCGGCAGACCCAGAGAAGAGTAAGCCGGCTGCAAGTGAATCGGGCGCGGATAGTGCACCACCGTCTCGATTTCCCGCTCCGCCAGCTGCTTTGCCACCGAATTGCGGTTGCTCACGTAGATCACGAATTGATGGTAGACGCACTCATCTCGCGAATCGTCCATCGGAATTTCCACGCGCGCGCCGGCCAGCAATTTGCGGTACTCCCGCGCAATTTCCTGCCGCCGCGCCGTCCACGCATATAGCCGCCGAAGCTTGATGCGCAGCACCGCCCCCTGGAGGCCGTCCATGCGGTAGTTGTAGCCCACGAACTCATGTTCGTAGCGCGCGGTTTGGCCGTGGTTGCGCGCGGCTCGCGCGAACTTGGCGATTTGATCGTCGTCGGTGGTCAGCACGCCGCCCTCTCCGCAGGCGCTCAGGTTCTTCGTAGGATAAAAACTGAAGACCGCGGCGTGCCCGAGGCTTCCCACGCGCCGCCCTCGATAGTGCGCACCGTGCGCTTGCGCGGCATCCTCCAGCACGCGCAGATCGTGCCGTAGGGCAATCTCGCGAATCCGATCCATGTCGGCCGGCCGGCCGTAGAGGTGAACCGGCAAGATCGCCCGAGTCCGCCTCGTGATGGCGCGCTCGATCAGATTCGCGTCGAGATTCGCGGTGGCCGGGTCGATGTCGACAAACACGGGAACCGCTCCGCAGTAGGTGATGGCTTCGGCGGTGGCCAGGAAGGTGTTCGGTGTGGTGATCACTTCGTCGTCGGGCTGCACCCCCATGGCTAGCAATCCCACGTGCAACGAAGCCGTTCCGGTGCTCATCGCCACACAGTGTTTGCTGCCGCAAAAGTCGGCGAACTCCCGCTCGAAGGCTTCGACTTCCTCGCCCAAAACGTACGATGCATTTTGGCAAACGCGGTCTAACGCGGGAAGGATTTCATCCCGCAATTCCGCGTATTCCGCCTTCAGATCGAGAACCGGAACTTTCATGCTATGGGCACCCTGTGGGCTCCTGGCGAGCATGAAAACTCTACTGTAGCTGAGCGCTTCCCACAAGCCCGTCTCGCCGGCGTCTCATCATTGACATCCCTCAGCAAGCAGGGTAAGAACGGCGCTGGTTTCACGCGTCAAGATCCGGCACACGCAAAATCTCGCAGAGGAAAGCGTGGAAATGAAGAAGCGGGACGACAAGAATCTATCGCGAAGAGATTTTCTCCAGAAAACGGCCGTAGGCGCAGGCGCGCTCGCCGCGCTGGGCACACCCGAGACACACGCAGACGCCGCGCACTGGGAACACGAAGCCGATGTCGTAGTGGTGGGCGCGGGCGCCACGGGATTGCCCGCCGCCATCGAAGCAAGGGAAGGCGGCGCGTCAGTGATCCTCATTGACGCCAACTGGGACGTCGGCGGCCATGCCGCCGTGAGCGGCGGAAACGTCGCGCTCGGCGGAGGCACCAGCGCGCAGCGCAAATACGGCATTGTGGACTCGCCCGATCTGCTGTTCGCCGACCTTACCGACTGGTCCGTGGTCGAGCCTAACGGCTTCCCCGACTATCGCTTCAACGACAAAGAAATCATCCGCGCTTTCGCGGACTACAGCGCCCCGACGTTTGAGTGGCTGGTCGCCCACGGCGTCATCTTCGTCGCCGCGTCGCCCGATAGTCTTGGCGCCAACGCCACGGGCAACTCCGCCAATCGAGAAAATCACGCGGCCGCCATGGCGTGGCCTCAGATCGAAACCGGTGTTCCGGTGCCGGCGGAGCGCCAGGCCACCACTTCTTCCGGCATCGGCTTGATTCGCCCGCTGGAGGTCGCCGCGCAAAAAGCGGGCGTGCAGATTCTGCTGCAGCGCCGCATGACTGGCCTCGTTCGCGAAGAACCCTCTTCCGGCCGCGTTCTGGGAATCGCCGCCACAAACGAGGGCAAACCGCTTCAGATTCGCGCGCGCCGCGGAGTGATCATCGCCACCGGAGGATCGACCAGCAACGTCAACTTCCGCCGCATTTTCGATCCGCGCCTCACTGAGGAATACAACGGCGTGGCCGGTGAGCCGTACACCGCGCAGGACGCCAGCGGCGAGCTCGCCGCCATGGCCATTGGTGCGTCGCTATGGGGCGCCTACAACCAGACGGGGGAATTTGGCCTGCACCTCACGAAGGCGGGGCGCATCGGCTGCCAATACGGATACGCCAACCTCGAATGGCTGCCCACCAGCCGCGTTTTTCCACTTGCGCGCGCGACCGGCCTGCGTGTGAAGGACTACCAGAATTTGATCCTCGTTAACCAAGCAGGACGCCGCTTCTACGACGAGACCAAAGGCCAGTTCAGCGCGAACCACTACAACTCGATCCAGCCTTATGCGCAGGACAGCTATCTCAATCTCGCCAGCGTGAAGTATGCGCCGTCGGCTTTCATCGACGCTGCCTTGGCAGGCACCGGCGAATCCTCCAACGGTGGCGGCCCGATCTGGGCCATCTTTGATTCCGAGGCCGCCAAGCGCGAGGAGTGGACACCCGCGCCGCCGCATGTCGACACCGCCGCGGGATATTTCTTCTCCGCGAATACGATTGAGGAACTGGCCGCGCGCATAGTGAACACCTATCAGCGCAAACCCATGCCGGCCGCGGCGCTGCGAGATACGGTGGCCAAATACAACTCCTACGTCGATGCGGGCAGCGATGCTGAGTTCGGAAAGCCCGCGCCAAAATACAAGATTCAGTCGCCGCCTTTTTATGCCGCCTGGTCTACGCCCGTGGTTCACGATACGCGCGCCGGCCTGCGCATCAACGCGCAATGCCAGGTGGTCGATCTCCACGGCAACGTGATACCGGGCCTCTATTGCGGAGGCGAATCCGCGGGCGGATTCAGCATGCACGGCTTGGCGCGCTGCGTGGTGCAGGGGCGCATCGCCGGGAGGAATGCCGTAACCGAGAGGCCAACGGGCCGCGTCTAATCGTGACGGACGCGTGCCCTGAGCGTCAGCAATTGCGGAAGGGGAAGGGGGACGACGCAGATGCGAATGCCATACTCTGTGGGGATTTTCGGTACGATCGTTGCAAGTCTGCTTCTCGCGGCCTGTTTTTCTGCGGCTCAGGCCGTTGTGTCGGCGGCTCCGGAACAGAGCGCAGCACAAGCGTGTGACGCGCTCGTCGGTATGGCCGTTCCCGCATCCGCCATCGCCTTGCCGACAAAGGGAGCCACCGTGTCAGCCACAAAGTTGATGCCTTCCTCGGCCAACTTTGGTGAGTATTGCGTGGTTCAAGGTGCGATCGCGCCAGCCGCAGGCGGCTCTCCCATCTACTTCCAAATTAATCTGCCTACGGAGTGGAACCAGCGGGCTGTTCATTTTGGCGGTGGCGGGTTTGACGGCGCCGTAGTTGCGGGATTAAACGCGTTCGGCGAAGGGCATCCAAAGGAGCCGCGGCCGCTGGCTGCGGGATACGTTACGTTTGGCAGCGACTCCGGCCATTCCAACAACGCGGACGGGTCGCCCGCGTTTAACCAGAACTTGCAAGGTGGACCCGGACAAAACGGCCAGCTTGTCGGCCGCGGCGAAGGCTTCCGGATGAGTGCCTCCTTCGCACAGAACAAGGAGACGTTTGCGAATTTCGGCGGCGATCAATTGAAAAAGACCCACGACGTCGCGGTCGAAATCATCAAAAAACGGTACGGCCACGCGCCCGTGAAGATGTACTTTTCCGGCCATTCGCAAGGTGGACACGAAGCGGTGCTCGTCGCCCAGCGGTTCGGGAAAGACTACGACGGTGTGTATGCTGGTGCGCCGGTCCTCGACGTCACCGCGGTTCAGACCGTCTATATTTTGGACATCCAGCAGATGTACCAGAGTCACGACTCCTGGCTGAACGCGAAACAAATCGATCTCGTGGCCAAAGCCGAGCTAGATGCGTGCGACGACCTGGATGGCATTAAGGACGGAGTGATCAGCAACTGGAAGGGTTGCAAATTCGACGCGGCGAAGCTTCGCTGCCCCGACGGGCGCGATAGCGGTGACACCTGCCTGAGCGACGGGCAAGTGAAAACCGTGAACATGCTTCACGCCCCAGTAGATTTCACCAAGCCCATCGCCAATGGCGCTACGTCGCATCCGGGATGGCCGCTCGGCAACGAACTCGATCCCAATGAAGGTTTGGAGCCGGTGCTGATGAACGGGGAACCTCCGGCCGATCCGCGTGGACACAACGCGGATCTGGGCTTCGCCTGGTTCAAGGGCGCCATCGCCGAGGATCCCAACGCAGATTGGCGTACTTTTTCTCTCGAGAAATACGCCGACCGCATCAGCGAACTCTCGAAAACGGCTGACTCGCTCAATCCCAATCTCTCGGACTTCTGCGGGCATGGCGGGAAAATGATCATCTGGGTGGGTATGAGCGACTTCCGCATCACTCCGTACGTTGGAATCAACTATTACAAAGCGGTGGTAAAGGCGATGGGTCAAGAAGCCGCGGATCGATGCATCGCCATCTATGCATCACCGGGACTCAGCCATACCCGGTCGTCATACAACAACGAGCCGAACATGTTTGCGTTCTTCCGGCCCATGCAGGACTGGGTTGAAAAAGGAATTGTTCCGGGCAATCTGGTGGGTGAACGGCTCGATCCCAAATCACCCGATACCGTCATTAAATCCCGCCCGCTATGCAAGAATCTAGCCTGGCCCAAGTACAACGGGTCGGGCGACCCGAACTTGGCTTCCAGCTACACGTGCGTGCCGTAAAGTCAGTAAGAGCGCCGTTCCGCGCTACGCGATTCCGGGCGCCAGGAGCTTCGAATGACACAATTAGAACGATGGCCCGCGCTTCCCCTCGCCGAATGGAAGGACACCTACGCCACTCTGCACATGTGGACGCAGATCGTCGGCAAGGTCCGTTTGGCGCTCACCCCGCAGATCAACCATTATTGGGGGACGACGCTTTACGTTAGCTCTCGCGGTTTGACCACTTCACCGATTCCCTACGACGGCGGCTCTTTCGAGTTGCAATTCGACTTCATCGCCCACTCGCTTGAGATTACAAACAGCCGCGGCGAGAGCCGGAGTTTCCGCCTCGTGCCTCGAACCGTCGCCGAATTCTATGCTGAGTTCATGGGCGCGCTGCATTCGCTGGGCATCGACGTCAAGGTGTGGGCCATGCCGGTAGAAGTACCGCGGCCGGTTCGCTTTACGCTCGATGAGAGCCACAAATCTTACGATAGCGAATACGCGCACCGCTTCTGGCGGATTCTCGTAAGCGTAGACAATGTTTTCCGCGAGTTCCGCTCGCGATTCATCGGCAAGTCGAGCCCGGTGCATTTCTTTTGGGGTAGTTTCGATCTGGCGGTCACGCGCTTTTCAGGCAGGCGCGCGCCGGAGCGCCCGGGCGCCGACCCCATCACCAAAGAGGCCTACTCCCATGAATGCATCAGCGTGGGATTCTGGCCCGGCGATGGCGAAGTCGTGAAGGATGCCGCCTTCTACGCCTATGCCGCGCCGGAGCCTGCGGGGTTTGGCGCGCGCCGCGTGCTCCCGGCGAAGGCCTTCTACAGCAAAGAGAAAAGTGAATTCTTTCTGATGTATGACGACCTTCGACTGGCGGACTCTCCCGAGCAGTCGCTGCTCGATTTTTGCCAGAGTACCTACGAGGCGGGAGCCATTCTCGGAAATTGGGATCGCGCGAACCTGGAACGGCCTGCGTCAGGCGCAGCGAAGGCGTAGCTGGCTACTTTTTGTTGTCTTTGTCGCCGAAATCAGTGCCGTAGGTCGGGTGCTCGCGCGTGCCCGTAATCTTGATTGGAATTTCCGCGCCGCCGTTCTTACCCTTGAAGAACCCATCGAAGGGCTTCAGCACCACGGATTTCCATCCTGTGACGGTTTGCGACAGCTTGGCCTGGGTGCGTAACTTGCCGCGAAAGTCGATCTGTCCGTTGTTCATGTCATAGGTGCCGGCCAGAGAAATGGAGGCGCCTTCGACGCCGAAAGTCAGATCCGAGAAGCGAATCGTTCCACTCTCCATATGAAAGCGGCCCTGCAGATCGGATAGTTCCCCGGAAATGTCCGTGGCCTTTGGCTGGCCTTGGCCTCTGCGGCTGAGGGCGTCCACTTTGTCTTGCACGCTCGAATTCGTGAATTGCGCGCCGCCGATCCCGAAGTCCCCATCCAACATCAAACGCTGGACGATATCGGCGTCTTCCTCTTCGGGAATCAAGATCTTGGTCCTGAGGCGCGCCGAGCCAGTCATGAGCGGCTGGTCGGACTTGACGGCCAGCAACATCAAATCCTCGATTCGAGCGTTGTCGGAAAAGGCGTCCAACGCAACGGTGCGTCCTTTAACTTTCGGGTAAGCGTCCACGATCTCTCCGCGCGCCACGATCGTGGTGTGACGGAACTTGGCGGTTACGGTGTTCAGAGTCGTGTTCCCGTTGCCGCCATCAACCGTGGCGTTGAAATCGGTATGCAGCCCGACGGGGTGTCCACTGATGCTCAACGCGAAGTCGGGTGTGTCGGTCACACCCTGCACCGCGAGATAATCGAGCGGCCCACTGAACTTGCCCGTCGATGTCATAATCCCGCGAAGGCCCTTCAGCGTTCCCAAATCCGCGTGAGCGAAAATATACTTGGCGGAGACCGGCGTTTCCCGCGGATTGTCGGCCTTCCAAGGACCGAAGCTGCCGTCGCAATCGATTTCCCCGCGCGGCTTGGGATTCGTCAGCACGGCGTGAAAGGCAGCCGGGCGGTCGAAGCTGAAGTCGTGCAGCGTGAGGTGTTGAATGTCCCACTCATTGGGCGGCTTGTCCGATTGGTAGCGAAGCATGACCAGGCGCGCATCGTCGGCATGAACTTCTCGAATCACCACGGGATACTTCGCAGCCAGGTCCTGATCCGTTCCGTGGATCAGTGGTGGCCCGCCGGGAGCGCGCGGCGGCAAGTAGATTTGCAATCCCACAAGCGTCGCATTCGTGATTTCGGCGCGCCCGCGCAGCAGGCCCGATAGACTTGCGTCCACGGACGCTTCCTTCACCTGCACCAGGGGCGGAATATCCGTCCTTCCGTGGTGACGCAGCACTACGTCATCGACAGTAAGGTGCACAGTGGGATACAGCGAAACGTAAAAGTCCGAAAAACTGACAGTGCTCTCGAAATGGTTCGACAGGTAGGCCTGCGCCTGCTCCCGCGCCGTTTGCTTCAGCTTCGGAACGTAAAGCCGGATCATCAAAACGGTCGCAAGTCCGGCAACACAAAGAAGGCTCGCTAGAATAATGATCCATTTGCGCATTGGTTTTGCCAGATCGAACTCTACTTATACAAGGAAGGGGGTGCCAATAGCATACGCGAAACTAAGGGAATCGCGTGGGGAAGTCCTGTAGGGGAATCCTATTGTTCCCTACGCCTGCTAACAGCTACAATTCAGCCCACTCGAGTTGTAAGCCGCGAAAAGGAGTGCCGCCATGACCGACCAATTTGTGACCGGCCAAAAAGTCGGAGATTACGAAGTCATCAGCGTGCTCGGCGCCGGAGGCATGGGCAAAGTCTACAAGGTGCGCAACGTGATTTCCGACCGCACCGAGGCCATGAAGATCGTCCTTGCCAACCTGGCCGGACAAAAGGAGCTGGCCGACCGCTTCACCCGCGAAATTAAGCTGCTCGCCAGCTTGAATCATCCCAATATCGCCGGCCTGCGCACTGCGCTCTCCATCAACAACGAATTGGTGATGATCATGGAGTACGTCGACGGCGTCACGCTGGCCTCGCGCCTGGAACAGGGCCCCCTCGCGCCCGCCGATGCGGTGAATTACAGCGCGCAGATTCTCGATGCACTGAGTTACGCGCACAGCTTGAACGTCATCCATCGCGACATCAAGCCCGCCAACATGATGCTCACTCCGCAAGGAGTTATGAAGCTCATGGACTTCGGCATCGCCCGGCCAAACAACGAGGCCGCGCTCACCGTGACCGGCACCGCGCTCGGTTCGCTGAACTACATGTCGCCCGAGCAGGTGAAGGGTGTGCCCGTCGATCCACGGTCGGATTTGTACTCGCTCGGCGTGTCGCTCTACGAAATGGTCACCGGCCAGCTGCCCTTCCGCGGCGCCAGCAACTATTCGCTCATGTCCGCGCACTTGGAGCAAACTCCGCCCGCGCCTATCACTGTGCGGCCCGGCCTGCCGCAGGCGCTCAACGACATCATTCTCATGTCTCTGGCGAAGGACCCCAGCGCGCGGTTCCAATCGGCGGAAGCTTTCCGTAACGCGCTGGCCAGCGTGCATCCGGGGGCCGCGCCGCCCGCGTACCAGCCGGCCGCTGTGCCGGCATCCGCAACTCGCGCCGCCACGCCGATGGTGGTGCCTCCGCGCCCGGCGACCCCGCATGTGCCTGAGGTGCCCGCAGCCGTTGTCGCAACAAGTCCGCCCGCTTCGAGCAGCCACCGCGGGCTCTACATGGGAATCGGGGCGCTGATCGTGGTTGCGGTTCTAGCCGCGGCAGGCTTTTACAATTCTCACCGCGCGCAGACGCCAGCCAGCCCCGGCTCTACCGATCCGACGACCGCTCCCATAGCGCAACCAGCGGCAGCGGTTGCGCCTGTGGTGGACGCAGCGGCGGCAGCTGCCGCAGCGCAACAAGCAGCCGCGCAAAGGGCGGCCGCAGCGGCAGCCCAGCAGGCGGCCAATGCCGCCTCGGCACAACAAGCGCAGCAAGCGGCTGCAGAAGCCGAAGCTGAGCGCCAAGCTGCTCTGAAAAGGGCCGCTGAATTAGCACAGGCGACGAAGGAAACCGATCAGCTCAACGCGCGTGCGGCTGCCGCATCGGCCAGTCTCAATACTCTTCGCCAACAGCAAGCGGCGCAGGGTCTTGGCTTGCGCGGAGACATCTCAGCGGCCGAGCAGCTGCTGCACACCGATCTATCGCGCGCGCAGTCGGCCATCGACGCCCAGGATCCCGACAAAGCGAATGAATCTTTGAAGGCCGCCGAAGCGCAGTGCGAAGTCCTGGAGCGCTTCCTGGGCCGTTGATTGACCAGCGGCCTCTACAAGTGGGTGAGAGTTCCGTTCATTTTCGTGCGGCGCAGCGCCCAGGCGAAGACCGCGAACGAGAACGGAATTAGTACCGCAGCGAAAATCAGTAGCGCCCCGATCGACGGCCATAGCTCCCGCCATCCCGCGCCCTGCAGTAGCGCGGCGCGCATCCCCTCCAGGCAATAGGTGATGGGAATCAGCCGGGCCAACGTCTGCAACGGCGCCGGCAAAATGGCCACCGGATACATCATTCCTCCCACGAGCCCTGCGATCCCCAGCACGATCCACTTCGCCGGATTGCCGCGCTTGAAGAGCATCTGGTAGCTCGCGGATAAAATTCCCAAGCCTGCAAACGCGAAAATCGAAACTATAAGGATCACCACGCCGCCCGCCCAATTCGCGCCGCGAGGCGCGAAACCGAAAAAGACAGCGCCAAAGATGAGATAAACGCAGGTGCGCAGCGCGAGCGCTACAAAGGGATAAACCGCCGAGCCCGCCAGGATCACCGAAAGCGGCGTCTGCGTCACCAGCAGTGCCTCCAGCGTGCGGTTCTGTCGCGCTTCCTCCAGGCTCGCATCAAAAGCGTTCAGCGCGGTGCCCAGATAATCGAAAAACGCGAAGCCCACCAGCGCGAACGCAAAGTAGGTGCTTCCGGCCGGCAGCGCGCGCTCCAGCTCCGCGCTTTCGACGAAGCGCGAAAGGTAATAAAAGGTGGCCACGCCGAAAAGCGCTTCGAGCGTTTCGAGAACCAGCGCGGCGCGATAGCTGCGGGCGATCGAAAAATCGCGCCGAAAAAACGCAGCGATTTTTCGCAGGGTGCGCCCGGCGTTCATCGCCCGACCTCGCCCCAGTGCGCGCGCCGGGTCCCGGGAGTCAAGGCATCGGGCGAAACGGAGCCTCGCATCAGTCCCTCGATTGCTTCGGCCAGCGTTGCCGCTCCGGTTGCCGCGCGCAAACCGGACGGCGAATCGCTGGCGATTACTTTGCCGCTATCGAGAAGCACCAGGCGATCGGCTATCTGCTCAACCTCGGTGGGCGTGTGTGAGGCGAACAGCAGCGTGGTTCCCTGCTTGCGCACGATTTCGTCCCGGAGCAAGCGCCGGAAATCGGCGGCGCCGAGCGGATCGAGGCTGCGCGTGGGCTCGTCCAACAGTAAGACGGATGGTTGGTGCAGCAGCGCGCGCGCCAATCCCAGCCGGTGCATCATCCCCGTGGAATATGTGCGCACCTGGCGGTCGAGGTCGCCTGCGATTTCGAGCGCGCCGGCTACCGCAGCAATTCGCTCGCGCGCCGCGGCGCCGTCAATATTGTTCATTGCCGCAAAAAACGAGAGGTTTGCGCGACCGGTCAGCCGTCCGTAAAAGCCTTCGTCGCCGCCGGTGTGGTATCCCAGCCGGCTGCGCGCCTCGGTCGCTTGGCGTTCAACGTCGTAGCCGCCAAGACTCGCGCTCCCGCGCGTGGGCAAAACCAGGGTGGCCAGGATGCGCAGCAGCGTGGATTTTCCCGCACCGTTCGCGCCCACAAGGGCCACGGCTTCGCCGGGCGCGACCGTGAAGGAAACACCCGCCAGAGCGCGCTGCGTGGGGCTCGCAACCGGATGCAGAAACGCGCGCCAACCCGCGAGCGCCGGGGGGAAGTATTTTTCCAGATTTTCGAGAGCGATTGCCGGAGGAGGCATCCAGTTGTCGTTATAGCTGAATCGGCGGGCTGAATCCAGTTCGACGGGCGGAACTTATGAATGGTGGGCAGTATCGAGGGAGCGACTGCACCAAAAAAACGGGCCTGCCATGTGGCAGGCCCGCTCTTTCGCGAGTTGTTACAGGCTGGTGACGTTCGCTGCCTGCAGGCCCTTGGGGCCGCTGGTCACTTCGAACTCAACCGCCTGGCCTTCGTTCAGCGATTTGTACCCGTCCGCTTGAATAGCGGAAAAGTGGACGAAAACGTCCTCGCCGGACTGGCGCTGGATGAATCCGAATCCCTTGCTGGCATTGAACCACTTCACTGTTCCTTGTTCTTTCACTGTTTTTTCTCTTCTCTATATTTAAGCTATTTGGTGCCTCGCGTACGCCCCCAGCCGAAAAACAAAAAAGGCCGCAAGTTGTTTTAACTTGCAGCCCCTTCTACGAATCTAAAGGTTTTACAAGAAGCAACAAACGCAACAAGAATCTAACACAGTCAGACCCAATAGACCACAACTATTTGTGGCAGCCGCTTGGGCTGGACTGGCCTGGGTATCCTCGCCTGTTGCGCAAATCACCAACAACCACAGCCGAAAGCGTTATAGAAGGGCCAACTGTACCAGGTACAGCGAAGGACGGGGACTAGAACTGGCTAGCTCCGTAAGTTCCTTCGCCTCAGTCCTTTTTGAAGTTGGGGCGAGAGGAGGGCACGCTCGAGCAAGATATCGAGGGCGCGAGCGAGACGGCGGCGGCGCGTTTCCGGGGCTTTGGCGGAATCGAACCACAGAATGAATTGGCGCCTCTGGCCCGCCGCGAGTCGCCCGAATGCTTTTCCAGCTTTCCGATGCTTCGCCAATGCCGCGCGCAAGTCTGGAGGAACGGGAAGGCTACGCGAAGTCCGGTCGATGCGCAGCTCGACGCCGATAAGGTCACCAACATCGACGCCGGCGGCCTTGCGCAGCGCCGTGTTGATCTGAAGCCGATAGCGGCCGGCTCCGGCAGGCACGAGCGTCGTGCGCGAAGTTTTGCCATTCACAACCGCGGCCACGGGGATGTATTTCGGCGGCTTGGTTCTGGATTTTTTCCTGGAACGGCTGTCCTTGCCGCCCGCTACCAGTTCCTTCAGGAGCATGCTCGATACTCCTTCCGGCACGGTCACGTGGCGCATCATCCAAATACGGTAAATTCTGGCCATGAAACGATACGTAGACTTCGGCCCGCGCTTCTTCACTTCGGCATACCTGGATCGGTGGGGCGAGTCTTCATCTGAAATTAGCTCAGAGTTCTTAGGCAAAAGCTTGTTGCGTCCAGACGGTTCCTGCAAGAAAGCAACTACGCCCGCCTGAAGACGGCCGCTACAAAGTCTTTCTCTTACCTAGCCATGCTCTGGATCGATCGAGCGGGCCTCCGTCAAGTCGAGTTCGTATTCGAGGCGGCGCAGGACGTCCTCATTGATCTCGTGATGATTGAAGAGATGCAGGATGGTCGCACGCTGCACCCCCTGGGTAAGGCGCGAAACGTCGCGGTAGCGTTCCTGGTAGGCCGGATGCGATCCCGCCTCGTCGCTTGGATTACCGCCCAGCATCGCCAGGCGCCGCCGTTGATGGCGGATCAAATCTTCGTACATGGGACCGAGGCCGTCGTCGTCGATATCGCGGCTCTGTTCCAAATAGGCGATGGCCGCCTCGATCATTGCCTGCCGCGCTTGCTGCTCGCCCGCGTGCCTGCCTGAATTGCCCGCCAATCCAAGCCGGCGAATCAGCGGCGGTAGCGTGAGCCCCTGCAAAACCAAGGTCACTAGAATCACGGAGAAGGTCATGAAAATCATGAGATCGCGCTGCGGGAACGGATCACCGTTATCGAGAACCAGCGGCAAGGAGATGGCTGCGGCCAGCGCCACGACGCCGCGCATGCCCGTCCAGCCGACAATGAAAACCGAGCGCGGATTGGGCATGGCCACTTCCTGATGCAGCAGCTTGCGGCGAATGACGTTGGCGACCACGGCTCCGGGAAACATCCACAGCAGACGGAGCACGATCAGGAGAACGCTTAGCACCAGCCCATAAACCTCCAAGCGCGCAATCCCCTCGGCACGTAGACGCGGCAGCATGTACGGCAATTGAAGGCCAATCAGAATGAAGACAAAACCGTTGAGGACGAAGGTGAGTGTGTCCCAGACGGCCTTCCCCGTCAGGCGCGCGCCGGTGGAAAAATAGAGCGAGCTCTTGTGCCCCAGGTAAAGGCCGCAGGCAACGGTAGCCATCACGCCCGATGCGTGGGCGGTTTCACCGGCGAGGTAGGCCAAGTACGGCGCAATGAGGCTGATGGTGATCTCGATGGCGGCGTCTTCGATCCTGCGTATGAACAAATGGATGACCACGCCGGTCAGAAGGCCGATGGCGATGCTGCCGAATACCAGATAGGCGAGGTGCAGCACGCTTTGGCCTGCGCCCATCGTGCGGCCCGACACCAGAAGCACGGTCGCAAACTCGAGCGCCAGCAGGCCGGTTGCATCATTCACAAGGCTCTCGCCCTCTAGCACGTCGGTGATGGGCTTGGGCAGGCCGACGCGCCGCGCTATGGCCGTCGCGGCGATGGCGTCGGTAGTCGATAGCACGGCGCCCAGAACGAGGCCCATGCGGCGGTCGAATCCAGGGAGGATCCACGGCGCAGCAAACGCCACGCC
>CAWDLF010000001.1:0-357500 GCA_963803105.1 Terriglobia bacterium | reverse complement strand
CCTGTGTCGGTTTGAGGTACGGGCACCATACGAACTCCTTAGAGGTTTTTCCCGACAGCGTGAAATCAGAGACTTTGTGGCCGTGTGGCCTCGCTCCCAGTCTGACCGTTGAATGACCCCGTGGATTTTCCTGCGGGATCCGGCTTGCACTGGTCGATCGGGACGTCCATCACCCGACTCCCCTATCCTTCTGTGTCACCCCATCGTATAACGTTCGCATGGCGGGGCAGGAATGTTGACCTGCTGTCCATCAGTTACGCCTCTCGGCCTCACCTTAGGACCCGCCTAACCCTGAGCGGATTAACCTTCCTCAGGAAACCTTAGACTTTCGGCGACGCGAGTTCTCATCGCGTTTATCGCTACTTATGCCGGCAGAGTCTCTTCCGTGGCGTTCAGTAGTGCTCTCGCTCTACCTTTGCCACCACAGAATGCTCCCCTACCAAATGACGAAATCCGTAGAAATCGTCAATTTCGCAGCTTCGGTCGTAGACTTGAGCCCCGTTGGATTGTCGGTGCGTGAACACTTGACCAGTGAGCTGTTACGCTTTCTTTAAAGGATGGCTGCTTCTAAGCCAACCTCCTGGCTGTCTGTGCGCTCACACGTCCTTTCCCACTTAGTCTACAGTTGGGGACCTTAGCTGGCGATCTGGGTTCTTTCCCTCTCGACCACGGAGCTTATCCCCCGTAGTCTCACTCCTGCACTGTTGTCCACGGCATTCGGAGTTTGATTGGATTCGGTATCCTGGATGGGACCCTAGTCCATTCAGTGCTCTACCACCGTGGCAAATCATACAAGGCTGCCCCTAAAGGCATTTCGGGGAGAACGAGCTATCACGGAATTTGATTAGCCTTTCACCCCTACCCTCAGCTCATCCGAGCGATTTTCAACTCACAACGGTTCGGTCCTCCAGTCGCGGTTAAGCGACCTTCAACCTGGCCAAGGGTAGATCATCCCGCTTCGCGTCTATTCCCACAGACTGAACGCCCTATTCGGACTCGCTTTCGCTACGGCTCGCTTACGCTTAACCTTGCCTGTGAGAATAACTAGCCGGCTCATTAAGCAAGAGGCACGCCATCAGGCATTACTCGGCCGAAGCCAAGGCATAGCCCTTTGACTGCTTGTAGGCATACGGTTTCAGGTTCTATTTCACTCCCCTAGCAGGGGTGCTTTTCGCCTTTCCCTCACGGTACTAGTTCACTATCGGTCGCCAACGAGTATTTAGCCTTGGAGAGTGGTCTCCCCAGATTCCCACGGGGTTTCTCGTGCCCCGTGGTACTCAGGATACCGCTTCGAGTCCGGTAAGCTTTCGGCTACATGGCTATCACATTCTTTCGCCCCGCTTTCCAGCGGGTTCACCTAGCCTCCGGATTGGTAACTCTACTCACGCGGTCCTACAACCCCCCGATATAAATACCGAGGTTTGGGCTGTTCCGATTTCGCTCGCCGCTACTATCGGAATCTCGTTTGATTTATTTTCCTCCAGGTACTGAGATGGTTCACTTCCCTGGGTTGGCTCGTACCCGCCTATGTATTCAGCGGGCCGTATACTGGTTTTACCAGTATGGGTTTCCCCATTCGGAAATCCCCGGATCAAAGCCTGTTTGCGGCTCCCCGGGGCTTTTCGCAGCTTACCACGTCCTTCATCGCCTGTTGGCGCCAAGGCATCCACCGTACGCCCTTAGTAGCTTAACCATAAAACTTACCCAACACGCCTTCACCGTTACCGGTGAAAGCCCCGAAAAATTCGTGACCCAGAGTCTTGCAAGCCCTAGGCCCCTGATTTATCAGGGTGAAGTGCGACGCACCCTCCGAAGAGAGAGACACACGCACAACGTTTCGCAAAGGCAAGTTCGCCTTTCCACAATGCGCTACTCTCGAGCAAAACTTGCGGTTTTACTACGTCACGCGAACCTTGACATTCGCACAACGCATGCCAGCTTCCTTCAGTTGTCAAAGATCGTCGTTCCGCTCAACACGTTGCCGATCGGAACGTCTCCGCTCCCGGCGGAGCGCGATTTCAGTTTGGAGCCGAAACCGCGAAAAAAAACGTTACAGACAATAAAAAACCCGGCGTCGAGCGCCGGGCGAATCCGTCCATCTCCTGGGGCGCTAGTTCCGCGCGCCTTCCGAACGGATGTGCTCGAAGCTCGATTTATTTCTACCCGGTATTCGTAACCAACCTCACCTCTTGATCAGTCGGCAGGCCCGGTTCGTCAGCAGACTCCCCGGTGAATCAGGGCTCTACCAACATCAGGTAAGTATACCGAAATAATTCTCGTCGTCAAGTCAATCTCGATGGCTTTCTTGTGATTTTATGGCGGATCGGCCTGTGGATTTCCGAGGGCTTGTGGAAAACGTCGCAGGCGATGCCAAATCGGCTCATGCTAAGCTGGCCGCATTGGAGGAAACCGTGCCCTATTTCGTGATGACGTATCATCTGGTGGACGACTACATCAGCCGGCGAGCCGCGTTTCGCCAGGAGCATCTGAAACTCGCGGCCGAGGCGCACTCTCGCGGCGAGCTTGTATTGGGCGGGGCTTTTGCCGATCCTCCCGACAAGGCGGTCACCATCTTCCTCGCCCCTGACCGGAGCGTGCCTGAGAATTTTGCCCGCAACGATCCCTACGTAACGAATGGCCTGGTCGTGAAGTGGGAAGTACGTCCTTGGATCGTGATGATCGGGGGTTCGGAGCGACCTCCGACATAGGCTCCAACTCCGTTGTTGGGTGTGGTACCTTGATCGGAGTTAGCGTGCAGCGATAGGGGGCGGCTCGTGCATCAAATGCAGAGGGACATGAAGGCCGAAACCCCGAGTCCGAGTCTTAGCCCACGCGAGATCCTAGCCGCCTGGAGCAGAATCCTGGGCGGTCGCATCCCGATGCTCTCCATCGAAATTACCCGTGAGTGCCCGCTCGCTTGCCCGGGGTGTTATGCCTACGGAGACACACATCTGGGCGGCGGCGTGACCCTCAGCCAGCTAAGTGATTTCCGAGGCAAGGCCCTAGTCGAAGGCATCGTGAATTTGGTTCGCAAGCACAAGCCGCTTCACGTTTCGCTAGTCGGCGGCGAACCGTTGGTGAGGCATCGCGAGCTGAGCCAGATTCTTCCCGAGCTCAGCGCCATGAACATTTTTTCGCTGGTGGTAACGAGCGGCGTGATTCCCATCCCCATTGAGTGGATGAGCCTGCGCCGAGTGCGCGTGGCGGTTTCCGTGGATGGGCTGCCGGAGCACCACGATATCCGGCGGAAGCCCGCGACGTACGAGCGCATCCTGAAGAATCTGGAGGGGCGCGAAGTGAATATCCACTGGGTAATCACCCGGCAAATGTTCGAACGGCCCTCGTATCTCGAAGAGTATGTTTCCTTTTGGAGTGGCCGGCCCGAAACGAACCGCATTTGGGTGAGCGTTTATACGCCGCAGATCGGCGAATCCAGCGCCGAAATGCTGATGCCGTCCGACCGCGAGACCTTGGCTCGCGAACTACCGCGACTCGCGAAGCAATACCCGAAGCTGCTCTTCAATGAAGGACTAGGGAAGGCCCTGCTAAGTCCGCCGGCAAATCCGCAGGATTGCGTCTTCTCCAAAATGTCCGCCAATTATTCGGCCGATCTGCGAAGCCGAGTGGAACCTTGCGTATTCGGAGGAACGCCAGATTGTTCGCAGTGCGGCTGCGCGATCAGCAGCGGCCTGCACTGGATTCGCAAGGCGAAAGTCGTCGGCCCTTTAAAGGTCGACCACTTCATTCAGGGTTCGATCAACGTTGGTCGATTGATGAACCGTTTTCGGACCAGTGCGCCGGAGCCTCCGCGATGGGAGCCCACACCTGTTACCACCGGCTCTCAGGCCTCACAGGCGAACACCGCACAAGACTAGCCCTTGCGGTGCTTGAAGAACTCCACCTGACGCAGCCGCTTTGCGGCTTCAGCTCTTGTTTTGTACGGCCCGCCGAGATTCTTCTTCCCGTTCTCCGACAATACCTTGTAACCCTCTTTGACCTTTCGGATCATGGCTGCCTCCTGCGCTGATTTTCGACCAACGAAATCGAAACGCAATACAGCGCACCATGTACGGGCCGGGCGAGGCGCTAGGGGTTCGTCACTTGGATGGAAACGCTCGCGGCGCGCAGCGGGACGTATTGTTTATCCCAGGAGTCGTGCAAAGAGCTTTCGGCGTAGGCATCGGCCGCGGCGCGATCGCGAAATTCGATGGCGAACGCGGCGTTAAAGTCCCGCGGCTCCAGACGATCCGCCTTCAACCACACATTCTTAACTCCTGGAACCTTCGCAGCCACATCTTTCACTCCGTCGAGCACTCTCGCCTTTTGCTCCTCTGAAACTCCAGGCAGCCATTTGATTTCGACAACGTGGATGATCGTTTTCGGCTGGCCAAAACGGTTTTGGCCGGCTACGTAGCCGCCGGCGAACAGCGCCAGGGCCGCAAGCACAGCCGCAAGACCTTTGGCGGCTCTTGTACAGGGAAATTGCATGGTGCCTCCTCTTTCGTTCGATGCGCGCCGATGAGTGTAAGCAAACGCGCGGGGCTAGAGCAAGCGGCGCCAAGCGCACGCGAGGCTCAATATTGTGACGCAATGTTTTGCAGCATTGTTTGGAGTGGGGCGCCGTCGTCCGAAATGCATGTTGACCCTGGTAGCATTGAGCCGTAGGATTCGCTCAAGTTTGGTCAGCGCGGGCTGCAGCGGCCGATCGAGTCAGGCCAAGGAGGAATTCATGCACTGCTCGTCCTGCGGGGCCAAAGTGGCGGAGGAACGGCTTTTTGCGGCGCGTGCGGGCGCCCGATCATCGGTTACAGCGTCGCTGCAGCGTCAGGCGCACCCGTCGCGCCCGCAGTGCCAGTGGTGCCTGTTGCGGGCATACCTGTTGCGGCGCCGTATGCAGTCGCGGCAGCGCCGGGAACCGTCACGTATTCGGGCTTTTGGCTACGGGTACCGGCGGCGATCATCGACGGCTTCGTCATCGGAATTCCCCTGGGCATTCTGTTCTTCGCGACGATTGCGAGCATGCTCCCGGCGCTCGCGCAGATGGGACGCGTCGCGAATCCCATGTTGCTTATCGGCGTGTTGCTCCCACGATTATTCTTCGCGCTGATCGTGTATGTTGTGGTGAGCTGGCTGTACTGGGCAGGGATGGAGAGCTCCTCTTGGCAGGCGACACTCGGCAAGAAGGCCCTGGGAGTGTACGTCACAGACCTGAACGGGAATCGCGCGACATTTGGAAAGACCAGCGGGCGCTTCTTTGCCGGACGCGGCATCGGCTACTTTGTCGGGATCTATTTCCTGATAAGTTGCATCCTGGCAGGCTTCACCGAGAAGAAGCAGGCCCTGCACGACATCATCGCCGGTACGCTGGTCATGAGACGGTCGTCGTAAAGTAGAGTTGACGAGGAGAAGTTCGGCCCTGTGAATGAAGTCCAACTGCGTTGCCCGAGGTGCGGAGCGAATCTGGCCGAGGGACAGGAATTCTGCAGCTCTTGCGGCCGATCCGCGGACGGATCCTCCCCCCAAGGCGGAGAAACGGAGCGCAGCAGCGCGCCCACAAGGCGCGCGGTGGTCTACGCCGGCTTCTGGCTGCGCGCTTTCGCGTATCTTCTCGACTCGTTGCTGGTAGGCATCGTCACGGGGTTTCTGATACTGAGGCCGCTGATGGAACGCGCCGGGATCTCGCCGGACAATCCTTGGGTGCTGTTTACGGGAGACAGTCGGCAAATCGTCGCCATCAACCTGCTTGTGGCTATGGCCGGATGGCTCTACTGGGCGTCGTTTGAGAGCTCTGCCTGGCAAGCGACTTTGGGGAAGCGGGTTTTCGGGCTGCAGGTGACGGACCTGCCGGGGCGGCGAGTGAGCTTTGCGCGCGCCTCAGGACGCCACTTCGGAAAACTCATTTTCGTCGGATTTATTCTGGCCGGCTTTACGGCGAAGAAGCAGGCGCTGCACGACATGATGGCAAGCTGTCTGGTAATTCGGAGGCGCTAGCTTCGAGGCTGAATTAAGGAGCGCCCTAGCTTCGGGCAATCGAGCTTTGAACGCTTGCACCGCGCAGCTCGCTGCGAATCTTGGCCGTAAATTCCGATCCTCGCATTACGCGGCCGCCGGGCTCGGCAATGTCCGCAGTTCGATAGCCTTGCTCCAGCACTCGGTCGACCGCCGCTTCGATCCACTGAGATTCGGTTTTCCATCCAAACGATTCCTCAAGCATCATGGCCGCGGAGAAAATCGCGCCGAGCGGCGAGGCCACGTCTTTTCCGGCGAGCGTTGGCGCCGAGCCATGGATCGGTTCGTACAGCGCGGGACGGCCCGCATCGCCGCGGCTCATGGAAGGAATCAATCCAATGGAGCCCGCAAGCGCCGCGGCTTCGTCGCTCAAAATATCTCCGAACATATTTCCGGTCAGGATCACGTCAAACTGCGCGGGCCGCAGCAGAATCTGCATGGCCGCATTGTCAACCAGGAGATGATCGAGCGTCACGCCGGCATATTCGCCGGCTAAACTCGTGACCGTTTGGCGCCAGAGTGTCGAAGTGGCCAGCACGTTGGCTTTGTCGACGCTGGTGAGATGTTTCTTGCGTCCTGCAGCGCGTTCAAACGCATAGCGTGCCACGCGGATTATCTCGGAAGCGCTGTACTGCGCCACGTCGCTCGCTCGCGCGTTGGCCATTTCGCCGTGAAACTCATGAGCTCCGAAATAAATGTCTCCAGCCAACTCTCGAACGATGTCGAAGTCGCAGTCGGCCAGGCGCTCCGGGCGCAGCGGAGAAATTCCGCGCAGAGCCGGGCGCACGCGGATGGGCCGCAGATTGATGTACAGGTCGAGTTCCTTGCGAATCCCTAGCAGGCCGGCTTCGGGACGCGTGCCAAGCGGCAGGCCGTCCCACTTCGGACCGCCGATGGCGCCCAGAAGAATGGCGTCAGCGGAGCGGCAACCAGCGAGAGTTTCCTGCGGCAGCGGCTCGCCGCAACGATCGATAGCGTTTCCGCCGAAGGGAAGCTCGCGAAACTCGAACTGATGGCCAAACGCCGAAGCGCAATCGCCGAGCACGTCAACGGCGGCGCGGGTTACTTCCGGGCCGATGCCGTCTCCCGGCAACAACGCGATGGTCTTCTTCACAGGGGGCCTCGCAGGGGTCTTAGTCTAGCGCACGTTTCCGGACGAACTCTTGGCTCGGTCTTGACACTCGTCTTCGTCTTAGCGGTTAATCTCCGCACCGCTCGGTGCGGGCGCCGCCGGAGCCGCAGCTTGGCCTCGGCGCACCTGGTGGATGATGGTGATCAGGTCGCGATCGGTAATCTCTTTTTCCGCGTCCGCGCGGATAATGGCCAAGCGATAGCACTCGGCAAGCTCGGCATCCGTGGTATCGAAGCCCAAGTCGGAGAGCCGTGCGCGAAATGCGTTCCGGCCGGAATGTTTCCCGAGCACCAAGCGCCGCGCCGGCACGCCCACGCTCTCCGGCGACATGATTTCGTAGGTCAGCGGATTTTTCAGGATACCGTCCTGGTGGATTCCGGCTTCGTGGGCAAAAGCATTCGCGCCGACGACCGCCTTATTCGGGGGCACGGACACGCCGGTAACGGCCGAGAGCATGCGGCTGGTGGGATACAGCTTTTCCAAGCGAATGTTGGTGGCCACACCGTAGCGATTCTGGCGAACGTGGAGCGTGACGGCTAGCTCTTCGAGCGAGGCGTTTCCGGCGCGCTCACCGATTCCGTTGATGGTGCATTCAACCTGCCGCACGCCAGCATCGATGGCCGAAAGCGAGTTGGATAGCGCCAAACCAAGATCGTCATGGCAGTGCGCGCTCAACACCACGTGGGGATGCGCTCCCAGCTTGGCCCGCATCTTGCGGAAAAGGTCCGCATATTCATCCGGCGTTGAGTATCCGACGGTGTCCGGCAAATTGATAATATTGGCGCCGCATTCAGCAGCGGCCACAACGACTTGCGCCAGATAGTCAAAATCCGTGCGGCTGGCATCCTCGGCCGAAAATTCAACTTCCTCGCAGTGCTTCCGGCCGTAGCGAATCATTTTGGTGATCTGTTCGAGGGCCTGCTCGCGGCTGGAGCGCAGTTTGTGTTTCAGGTGAAGATCGGAAGTAGCGAGGAAGAGATGCAGGCGGGGTTTGGCGGCAGGTTCGAGGCCACGCAGCGCCGCTTCTACGTCTCCTTGGACGGCGCGGGCGAGCGCTGCTACGCGGCAGCTTTTTACCTCGGCCGCTACGGCGCGCGTCGCCTCCAAATCACCAGGCGAGGCGATAGGAAAACCCGCCTCCAGGACGTCCACGCCCAATTCCTCGAGCGCGTGGGCCAGCTTCAGCTTTTCCTCACGGTTCATGGAAAAGCCCGGAGACTGTTCGCCGTCGCGCAGCGTTGTATCGAAGATCTGAACCTTATCCATGGGCGCTCCTTACCTGTCCCAGTACACCGCAAAAGCCGTGTGCGAGTCCAATTTATATTTGTTGCATGCGTAATAAATCGCGCTTATACATAATAACTCAGCAATCGGAGGCGCGAGACATGGATCTTGCATCTTTGCAGGTTTTCCAAATGGTGGCGCGCGAGCATAGCTTTTCGCGAGCCGCCAAAAAGCTGTACCGCACGCAGCCGGCCATCAGCATCTCGGTGCGCAAGCTCGAGGAGTGGGTGGGCCAGCCGCTCTTCGTGCGCGGTTCGGGCGCGCAGACGCTGACGGACGCCGGAGCGCTGCTGGTGGAGTACGCCGAGCGCATGCTGAATCTACGCGAAGAGATTCGCAAGGGCATGGAGGAATTGCGGGGGCTCGAGCGAGGCCAGCTCTCGCTGGGGGTCAACGAAAGCTCGATTCACGCCCTGCTGCCGGCGCTGGATCGCTACCGTGAGTTGCATCCGGGGATTCACGTGCGCGTGCATCGCGTGCTTTCGCGCGAGGTTCCGCGCGAAGTGCTGAATCATCATCTGGACATCGGCGTGATTTCCTACCTTCCCGAGGAACGCGAACTCGAAGCCATGGAGTTCTATCGGGATTCGCTGGTGCTGGTGGTGTGGCCGGGGCATCGGCTGGCGAAGCGGCGCGAAGTGAGTGTGAAAGAGTTGGGCGATGAGACCTTCATAGCGCACATCGTCGACTCGCCCTACCGCCAGCGCGTGGTGCAGATGTTCGCGCGCCATCGCACCCCGCTGCACATGGACGTGGAGATGCCGACGATCGAAAGCATCAAACGCTGCGTGGAGATGAAAAAAGGCGTGGCCATTGTGCCGCACATGTGCGTCGAGCGCGAAATCGCCCGTGGCGATTTGCGCGAGCTGCGCATCCGGCAGATGCGCATCGTCCGGCGGCTCTACCTGGTCTATCGCCGCGACCGCGCGCTGACGGCAGCGGCGCAGGGATTGGTGGACATCGTCCGGCGAAAACAGGTCGGCAGCGGAGGCCGGCAGCGCGGAACGACGAACACCTAGAGGCCAGATCCTAGAAGGTGGTGCTGAGCCGCATGGCCCAGCTGCGGGACGGCCCGATGGCGTTTCCGGAAAACAGACCGCCGAAATCGATCACGTCCAGGACATTGGTCAAGTTTTCTCCGTCGACCTGGAACCGCACCTTTAATCGGTCGGAGCTGTACAGTTCCACGCCCGCCGAGGCGTTGACCTGGAAAGAAGGATAGATGCGGCCGCGGGCAAAGTTCACCCGATCGACGACTTGCTGGCCATATGTGGCGATGGCCTCATCGATTGTGCCGTCGAAATCGAAAGGAAGACCGGTATCGTATTGAATGCCTCCCGCAATCCAAAAACGGGGCTTCACTTGATAGCGGACGCGGCCGCGAACCGTGTTGCGCTGATCCTGTGAATCCGGAAAGTGTCCGGACGTCGGCAAAACGGCGTCATCGCCTAAAAAGAGCCCGCCTGTTACCGGGAACCAAGCATTGCCGACCTCCCAGGAATAGCTCACAAATCCAGTGAGCCCTCGCCAGTTCTGCAACTCCAGCTTCCCCTCCGCGCCGTAAATGATCGCATTGCGGAACGCGATAGGAAAACTGATCCCCGTATTCTGAATCTGGTCATCATCCGCATAGTTGTCGAAGAGCCGGCGAAAATAGTTTGCGTCAAGCTTGATTACCCTAGAGATGGCCTTCGTCATGCCCGCCTCGTAGTAGTTTCCCTGCGAAGGCCGCACCGGCAACTGAAGAGAGATCGGATTGAGCGCTGCGGCCGCCGCCGAACTCGAAAGCAGAATGTTCTCGGAAGAGGGCGTAATGAAGACTCGGTCATAGGAAAAGTGCAACACGAAATTGGCGGAAGGGAAATAGCGCGAAATCGAGAAGCGAGGGTCCACTGCCTGCTCGTTCAACAAGAGCTGATAATGGTCCCAGCGGAGTCCTGCGCTGACCGTCCAATTTCCAAAATGCATCAAATCCTGCACGAATACAGACTGCTCGAGGTCCGGACGATTCGCCATGAAACCAAAATTAATGGGAGTGCCAGGATCGAACTGAGAGGGATCGGTGATGAGGTAGCGGAAGTTTTCGTTCAGGAACGTGTTATCCGATTCGACGCCTACCTTGATCTCATGATGGCCATGATCGATGGCCACGACGCCCTTGAAATATCCCTCGTTAAACCAATTGTGCTGGAAGAGAGCAATCGGATTTGAGAGGTCGTTGGAGTTGTAGTTATCGGCGTTATTGCGAACCATGCCTCGAAAATCCGCCACCACCTCCGACGAAAAGATATGCGTATAGGAAACGGTGCCCATCGTCTCGATATTATTGGCCGCCTGCCGTTGGCAGGGCGGACCCGTCGTCAGCCCGGGTGGATAACAAAATGTCTGCTGAATCTGCTCGTTAGGAATGTCGAAGCGGGAAAGTTCGTGCCTGACGATAAGGCTGAGGCGATCCTTGGGTGTGAGCTCGACAGCGTAATGAAGTGCGAAGTCACCCACCGTGCCCGTATTCGTAAAGTTCTGGGGAACCACGGGATTCAGATAGTGGCCGCTCATACCGCCGCTGACGCTACCGCCGAGCGTATTCTTGCCCCAAACGTACTGTCCCTCCGCCAGTGCGCTTCCTGAATCGAAGCTGCCGCCCGAAAGCACAAGCTGCCCGTGAAAGCCCTGCTGCGCGTCCTGAAGTGTGTTCACTTCGACGACGCCGCCCATCTTTCTGCCGTATTCCGCGGGAAAGCCCGCCGTATAGATACTCATCGAGTCGACATCATCGGCTGGTGCGACCTCCGGCCCAAAGCTTGGGGAACGGTTATCGGTGAGTGGAACACCGTCGAGGACGAACTGCGTCTGGTACTCGGAACCGCGCGGATGCAACACGGCGTTCCCCTCGTACAGCCAGCCGGGCTGCGAATTCACAAGGTCCTGTATCGAGCGCCCAGGCAGAGAACTGAGCCGATTTTGAATCTGTTCGGTGCCGATCTGATTGACGGCGCCTGCCTGGTCCGGATCGACCAATGGGTTGGTCGCGTTCACGGTGACCGATTGATTCACGGCGGGCAGCTGCAACTGAATGGTCTGCTCATTAGGAAGCAACGAGTGAACGTCGACCGACTCAGACACCGGCGCAAAACCCGGCTGGTTGACCTCCACGAGATAGACGCCGTACGGCAAACGCTCGGCCGTGACCTTGCCCTGGTCGTCGGTTACCAGCGTGTTGTGATACTGGCTCGCGGCGCTGGAGATCTCTATGGTGGCCTTAACGCCCAACCCGGCAGGGTCGGTGACGGACAACCGCAATTCGCCGGTGTTCGTCTGCGCGCTAAGAGCAGCGCAGACCAGGAAAAACAGAATGCCGACTCTCTTTACGAAGAACAGGCCCAAGTCCCGAATTCCTTTCGTCCTGCATCACCAGGCGCATCTGCCGCCTTCTCCTCCTGATATTCCTCTCGCGGCCGATTTGTTCACACTTTATTTCGGCCGGCGCCGCGACACCTGCAAAGCCCCAAAAAACTCAAGGAAACCGCTGGCCGGAAAATATAGAATGCACTCGGAGAAGACAGAATCATGGCTGCCGTACCGGACTCCGTGATGCGGGTGGCGCTCCTGGCTCAGGCCGATTGCGCTTTCGCCGCTCCGCCGGTAACGATCGAGCAAGAGGTAATGATGTCCTTCGATCGGTTCCAGCCGCGGTTGCATCGCTACGCCCTCTGCCTGGGTCTCAGCGCCGAGGAAGGTGAGGACGTCGTCCAGGAAGTGTTCCTTTCCCTTTTCAGGCATCTGCAGCTTGGCAGGCCCCGGCACAATCTTGCCGGTTGGCTTTTCCGGGTGACCCACAATCTCGCCATCAAGCACCGGAACGCGCGGCAAAGAGAACGCACGAAAGTGGATCAAGACACCCGTACAGTCGAAAATCACCTCGATGTGCGCGCCAATCCGGAAGAACAGCTTGCGGATAGCCAGCGCCAAAGGCAATTGCTCGCGGTCGTGCGCGTTCTACCCGAGCAGGATCGGTTGTGCCTCCGGCTCCGCGCGGAGGGATTGCGCTACCGCGAAATCGCCAAGACTCTCGGCATGTCGCTCGGGGCTGTCTCGGAGTCGCTGACCCGCTCGATCGCACGGATCGCGCGCGCGAATGGACGATAGAAACATGTGGCGCAAAAATCCTCACCGCACGGATGAAGAACTGCTGCGCGCCTTCGATGGCGAGCTGTCTCTGCAAGAGGCCGCCCCGGTGCGAGCGCACTTGGCAACCTGTTCGAACTGCCGTGCGCGTTTCAGCCAGATTCAACAGGCAGCCGACGACCTCTTCCAAGCCTATCGCCAGGAACAGGACACAGCGCCGCTTGCGCGGGATTCACGGGCACAGTTGCAGGTGCTTCTGAGGCAGCAGGAGAAACAACCTGCCGCGTCGCGGAGGCTCGCACCGCAGATTGGACCACTTGCGAGATGGACTTGGGTCTACGCTTCCTTTGCGGTTCTTCTAGCCTGCCTCGCCGTTTATTGGTCGCCCCACTTTCACCGGCCGCTGGGCGCAAAAGCGGCCGGCGCAGGCTTCGAGAGCGCGCTCCTCATTCCCATACCCCAGTTGACGCCGGGAGAGGCACGTCCCATCTCCCAAACCCAGGCCTGCATCGCCGGGCCCCTCGATCAGATGTCCACCATCCCACTTTCCGTGCGAAAGCAGGTGTTTCACGAATACGGCATGGACAGTGCGCCCTCGAAACAGTACGAAGTGGACCATCTGATCACGCCCGAACTCGGCGGAACGGACGACATCCAGAATCTGTGGCCCGAACCATACTCGTCGGAGTGGAACGCTCGCGTAAAAGACCAACTCGAAGGTCATCTTCGCGAGCTCGTTTGCGAGGGAAAGTTGGACGTCAGCACGGCCCAGCGCGAGATCGCTACCGACTGGATCTCCGCCTACAAGAAGTATTTCCAAACGGACAGACCGCGCCCCTTCTCTCAGGGCTGATCGGTGCCTTCGCGGCAAATTGAGTCGATCCTTAGTGGAAACGCGCGGTATTGCGGCGTTGCTCCACCAGGGCTTCGAGAAATTTCTCCGAGTCGGGCCGGGATTCGGCGGGGATTTTCAGGCGCTCGCCTAGTTGGGCGGCGATCTGCCGGGCCATCGACCAGCGCACGTCCGGCGCCAGGCTTTGGCGGCGATCGAGAAACGTCTCCACCAGCCGCAGCTCTTCCACGTTCAGCTGCGTGACTTGCATAACCGGCAACACCTCGACGCGCGCCGCGGAATGGTTCCAAACCGAGTCGAGCCCCTCGAGCGGCTTTTCATGCACCACCACTGTGCCGGCGGCATAATCGCCTACGCGTTTGTTCTCGCTGCTGATGAGCATGGTGATGAGCCCTGTGGCGTACAACGAGGGCAACATGTCAACGATGCGCAGCAAATTTCGCAAAATTGCGTCATAGGCGGAAATCGGCCGGCCGGAATCCTTGATCACCCGCAAATGAGTCCAGCGCTTGCCGGGCGTCTGGCCGTTCCAAATCGTTTCGAAGATCGCGAAGTAGCCGAGCTGAATGGAGAAAAACACGAAGACTAGCGCGGCCATGGTCCACAGGCTGGCGCGCTGCGCGAAAGTAGCCAGGGAAAAAGCGGCGATGGCGATCATGGCCAAAACCCAATAGCCGGCCGCTTGCAGCAGGTAGTCGATGGCCAACGCCAGAAAGCGGCTGCCGATGCCGGCCAGCGGAAACTCGAGCGAGGTCTGTTCCGGCGTTTGGATGGTAAGCTTGTCGGCCGAGGACATCGGTGATCTCCGCCAGATGGATCGAAAAACGGCGCCCCTATTGGGCGCGCATCGATGAACTATTGACCCGCTCCGGCCGCAACGGTGTGCGCGCTCTGAGCCACTCCGAGCTGCAGGAATTAGCCCTATTATATCGTCAGACCGCTTCCGACCTCGCGACCATCCGCGAAGACGTGTCCAGCCAGAATCTGGCGCGCTATCTGAACCAGCTGCTCGGCCGCGCCCACAACTTCATCTATATGGGACGCCGCTCGCGGCCCGGCGGCATCTTTACCTTCTACCGCGAGACGTTCCCGCAAATATTCCATGAGACTCTGCCCTATACGCTCGCGGCGGCAGCCATCTTTTTCGCTCTGGCGGCGGTCGGGATGATGATGGGGATTACGAACCCCGCCTTCCAGCGATACCTGCTCGGAGACGCCATGATGGCCACCATCGAAAAGCGCGAAATGTGGACGCATTCAGTCGTCACCGTGAAGCCGTTGGCATCGAGCGCCATCATGACCAACAACCTCTCCGTGTCGTTCAGCACCTTCGCCTTGGGCATGACCGCCGGGATCGGAACCGTATGGATGCTGGCGCTGAACGGTCTGCTTTTCGGCGTGGTGAACGCCGCCTGCTGGCAAGCGGGAATGTCCGACCAGCTGCTGAGTTTCGTCGCGCCGCACGGCGTGCTGGAATTGCCGGCGATATTCATCGCCGGAGGCGCTGGATTGCTGCTCGCGAAAGGCTTGCTGTTTCCCGGCCTGTTGCCGCGCCGCACCTCGCTAGTGCTGGAGGGAGGACGCGCCGTGCGTCTGGTGCTGGGAATTATTCCCATGCTGATCGTGGCCGGCACCATTGAAGGATTCGTCTCGCCCTCGAATCTTTCCCAGCGTTTGAAGTATGCCCTGGCCGCAGGGCTTTTCTGCCTGCTGCTCCTCTACCTGAAAAGAAAAACTCCCAAAGAAGCCGTTCCCACGCCGCACGAAGAACTGCAAAACAGCCAGGCCGCTTCCGCCTAAAGCAGGCTGCGCTCCTTCACTTCCAAATAGCGATTCACCAGCTCCGTCGACAGATGCGCGGGATCGACTTCCATGGTCAGCGCCCCCTGCTGCCGCAGCCGCCTCAGCAGAAGGTCCCGGCGCTGCACGATTTCGAGCGCGGCCGTGTAGCGATACATCGCGCTCGCGTCTTCCGGCGGCGCGTCGGTGACCTCGCGGATTTCCGGCTGGCCGATCACACCCAGAAGTACCAGATGGCGCCTGGCCATCCGGGCCGCGCATTCGATCGTTTCCGGCGTGGCCGCGGTTTCGGCCAGGTCCGTGAGCCATACGATCAGACTGCGGCGGCTTTGCAGGGAAAGCACAAGCTCGGCGGCGAGCAGATGGTCCGCCTCGAAAGGCTCGGCATGTACCTGCGCCAGGCTCTCGAGCAGCACGCGAAGATGCGGTACGCCCTTTCCGGCGCCAACACGCTGCTGGGGACGCCGCCCGTAGGCCAGCAGTGCGACGCGATCGCCGGAGTAGAAAGCGATCTGCGCCAAACTGAGCGCCGCGTTTACCGTGTAGTCGAGCTTGGTCAAGCGGCCGACGCGCGCCTGCAACAGCCGCCCCGCGTCGAGCAGGATCCATATCGTTTGGCTGCGCTCGACCTGATGAACCTTGGTGATCAGCTTCCCACGCCGCGCCGTCGCGCTCCAGCAAATGTCCCGGAACTCGTCGCCCTCACGATAGTCGCGCAGGCTCTCGAACTCGCGCCCGTAACCGCGCTGCCGCTTCAGGCGCTTTTCGAGCTCGATCTGCCGACTGCGAATCAGGTAGATGCGCAGCTTCTGCGCCGCTTCGAGATCGGGATAGACGCGGATGGTTTGCTCGAGGCGCGCCCGCGCACGGCGCTCAGCCATGCCCAGCGCGCTCTGGTAGCGCAACCACGCGCTGCCGAACCGAACGTCGCCTCGCGAGCGCGGTTCGATGGGATACGACGCGCTCTTCGCGCCGTTTCGCGGCACCGCGATTTCAAGACTGGGGAGGTCGCGCGAAAAATCTTTCGGCGCTTCGTCGTTGATCCTCGCGAAAATTAGCCGGCGCGAGGAGTTTCGCAATTCGATGCTTACCGCGGCCTTCTGCGCCAGCCCCACAGGCTTGGTTCCAAACGCGCCGGACTTCAATCTGCTCCGGCGGTGCGATGCGGCTCAGATCCCAAGCCCACAGCGCGATGGCAAGCACGTCCCAAACGATCAGCGCATACAAAAATCGCGGCTCGCGCCACGCCGGAGCAATCCACACCAAGCCGATCAGCAGGAAAAGAAAAAATCGCTGGCCGAACGCAAAGGGCAAGCGCCCGGCATTCTCCGCCCGCGCCGAAACAGTCGCCGGAACGAGCTTGCCGACAGGCATTATTTGGGAACCGGGATGCTCGCGAGCATTTCGACCACCACCTGATCCGGAGTAATGCCTTCGAGATCCGCTTCGGGCTTCAGCAGGATGCGATGCCGCAGGATGGGGGGCGCGACGGCCTTCACGTCATCGGGAATCAGGAAGTCGCGCCCTTCCATGGCGGCGATGGTCTTGGCAGCGAGCATGGTGGAAATGGCCGCGCGGGGACTGGCGCCAAGACTCACGGCCGGCGAATTGCGCGTCGCCCGCACCACCGCCACGATATAGTCGAAGAGCTTGGGCTCCACGCGCACGCGTGCCGATTCGGCGCGCGCCGATTGCAACGCCTCCGGCGCAACCGCTTCGAGTCCCGCGCGCTCCAGGCTTCGGGCTTCGAAGCCGCCCTGATAGCGCGCCAGCAGTTGCGATTCCTGCGCGTCCTCCGGATAGCCGACGCGAATCTTCATCAGAAAACGGTCCAGCTGCGCCTCCGGAAGCGGATACGTGCCTTCAAATTCCACGGGATTCTGCGTGGCGAAGACTGCAAACGAGCTGGAAAGAGGATAGCTCTCGCCGTCGATCGTCACCTGCCGCTCTTCCATGGCTTCCAAAAGCGCCGACTGCGTGCGGGGAGGCATGCGATTGATCTCATCGACCAGCAGCAAATCGGTGAAGATCGGCCCGCGATGCAGCCGGAACGCCGCCGTGGCCGGTTGAAAAATATTTCCGCCCAGGATATCGGCGGGAATCAGATCGGGCGTGCACTGCACGCGCTGAAATTGCAGTCGAAACAGATGCGCTAGGCACTTCACCGCAAGCGTCTTGGCTAGCCCCGGGACGCCCTCGATGAGCGCGTGGCCGCCCGTGAGCACCACGATTAAAAGCTGGTCCACCACTTCGGTTTGCCCCACGATCACCTTCGCAAATTCCTTGCGAACGTGCGTGGCCAAATCCGCTGCCTTCATTTCCATGCCGGTTTCTCCTGGCTGGGGCGGGAGTGCGATGCGAGGCGATCCGAGTAGCCGTGCAGGCTGCGTACTAAATCCAGCGCTTCCGCTTCGTCTAATTTCAGGCTGCGCATCGCTCGCTCCGAGCGCGCGAGTGTATCGAGAAGCGCATCCTCTGGCCAGCCGAATCGGCGGTTCGCCGCGCGGCACAGCTCCGGCAGCTTGGTCTTGGCGGGCGTCTCAAGCTTGCGCGCCAGCAGCGAGCGCAGCCTTTGGTAGGCCACTCCCACGGCTGCAGGAGATGCGTGAGCCGACTTATAGAGGTCGCCGAGTGTATCCACAAACTCCAGCGGAGAAAGCCTCGAGTCGCTCGCCGGAACCCATAGCGGCCCCCATCTTCGCGAGAGCGTGAAAAGAATCGCCAGGAAAACGATGCCCAGCTGCACGGCGGCCCAGGGCAGCGGTGTCTCCTCAAAATACGAACCGAGCGACCCGCGCGCGCCGTGAAAATATTCGTCCCACAGTACCCGCGACTCCGAAGCCGGCCCAATGGAGTTCAGGAACAGCGCGAGATTTCCGGACTCGCGAATCGATCCGTTCGAAAGCGGCGATGAAGACGCCCACCACACCACATCGCCCTTTCCTAACTTGTAAGAAACGACGACCGGTTTGTCTTCTCTCCCATAGACGGCCACCTGAGCCGGTTGATTGGCCGTCCAGTCATCGGGCGCGACCATGGTAATTTCCGGCGCGTTCCGCGCCAGCGGCGAGGGCTCCAGCGCCGTGAAAGTTTTCGGCTTCAGATTCCAGTCCGGCACGGCGAGGGACTTCGCATCCGGCGCCAATTCCGCGCTCGAGTAACCGGTAGCCAGCACGCGCCCGCCGGCCTCCACGAATCTGCGAATCGCCGCTCGTTCGCTGGGCGTGCCGGAGTCAAACGGCTCGGCAAGAATCAGAACCACGTACGCCGGCGACGCCGGTAGCTCCTCCGGCGATTTTTCCCATCGCTCGACGTCATAGCCCGATTCTTCCAGCAGCAGAAATGCCGCCTTGGCGCCCGCCCATTCGGACGAATAGCTCGAAGGGAAGCCGATCGACTGCTGCCGCGCGGGAGGCGCGACCGCATAGGTCAGCGCCAGCAGCAGCACCATAGCGACGCCTGCGCCGATTACTAGGCGGCGGTCACGCGGGTCGAGGAACTCGGGCATTTTCCAGCCGCTCCAGTTGTTGCATCGCATCGTTCCAATCGGTTTCGGTTGCCGCCCGATAGCCGTACCACACGAGTTCGAAGCTGCGCGTCAGCGCGGCCAGCGGCGCGTACTCTGAACTCTCCCGCCGAACCAGCCGCAGCGATTCCCGTGGCGTCCGCGAGCGATCCTCGGGCAGAAGGCTCAACTCCTCAAGCCTCGCCACACCCGCCCAATAAGCCGCGTGAATGGCGGCGCGATAGTCACGGCGCTCCGCAGCTGCACGCGCCTCCCGCAACCAGTAGCGCCAGTCGCGGCCGGGCGCCGACGCGTTGCGCAATTCCATCTCCGGCGAGCGTCCGCGAACAAAATTGCGCACCGCCCACAGCGCCACCAGCACTACCGCGAGTGCAATCACGATCCACGCGATGGTGTTACCGATGGCTGCCGAGTGCGGCAGATGCAGTTTGTCGAACTGGCGTCCGATCCAATCGTAAAAGCGCGATTTGAGCATATCCATCCATGACGGGCCGGTCTGCCCTTGGAATTCCTTGGCGCGCAGAATTCCGTCAAGTTTGGCACGCGCCCGTTGTGAGTCACTCTGCAGCGCTTGTTCCGCCGGGCTCGCCGCTTCGAGCGCCTTAGCCGATTCGCGCAGCGCCGCAACCCGCTGTTTGGCCGCCGTAAGCCGCTCTTGTTGTGCGCTGGGGTTGATCGCAATTGCCGCCAACGCGTCGCCAAGCCACGCCGTGTCGACCGAATAGCTCACGCCGGCGGCTCGCACCCTCCACACGCGCGGCAGCGTGGCCCGCAAGTTGCGCAGTTCTGCCGAATCGGTTCCGGAGTGGGCAAGCGTCTGCGAGCAGCGGTCGAGCGCGGAAATATATTCGGGAAGGCTAAGCTCGGGATTCGCAGCCGGCGCAGGATTCGCCATGGCTGCCGGGACTGCTACAGGAGATGGCGCCGATTGCCCGCGCGCGCCAACGGCCGCACCAGCGGCAAGCACCGCGGCGAGCAGCGCAGTAAACATCACCAGCAACCACATGTGCCGCTTCCAGAGATTGGGCATTCGCAAGAAGGGCTCGTCTCAGGCCGGGGAAATCGTCCCCTCGGCGGTGGCCGGTTTGTCGAGAGCGGACATCATGAACTGCAAATCGAACGCCTCTTTTCGGATGCGCGCGTCGTAGTAGCACAACACCAGAACGATCATCGAAATTGGGCCCGTGATCGATCCACCCACAGCCCCCGAGACCCCGTACAGAAACGCCAGCCCGCTGGGCATGCGATTGTTATGCATCATCGAGATCATTATCGGGATTAGAAACGGAACCTGGAAAATGATAATACCCACGTACCCTATGATCCCCGCCAGCAAGAATGCCACAAAGATCTGCCAGCGCCTCCCGGCCGTCAGCTGAATGCTGCGGCGAATGGAATCCAGCACCGCGCGGTTCTCGAGCATCAGCACCGGAATGGAAACAGAATAGCGGATCGCCAGATACACCATCAGCACCAGTGCGCCCACGTAAGCCGCCAGAATCACCAGTATGAGAACGATCGCCAGCGCGATGCGGGTGCCAGACATCGGAGCCAGGGTCGTGACGCCCGTGATCAACGAAACCGCCACGCCGCCGACCACCGCGCCAATCAGCAGCAGGATTCCGAATATTCGCAGCATGACGTTGATCGTCAACCCGATGAGCCGCCAGAATTTCTCGCTGACTTTCCGGTAGGAGCCGCGCACCGTGGCCGTCTGGCCCAGGTAGGACTGGCTAATCGCGTACGCCGCTGCGCCCATAGCGACGGCATAAGCCATGTAGAAAATGATCAGGAACACGAAGGCGCCCCCAAATATGCTGGCGATTTGGGCCGGCGAAGGTGGGCCCGACGGTGCCAGGCTGCCCTGCATTGAGATGAATAGAACATTCACGGGGATCGTAAAGGAGGAAGGAACGGCCATGATCCCCACGAACAGCCAGAAATGACGGCGGTAAAGCGTGAAGGTGCGATCCAGCAGTTCACCCAAGCTGAGAGGCCGCAGCTCTACGGTCTCCATGCACTCTCCACGCCCGCGCGCCACACGCTAACGACGCGCGGGGGCCATGCCACTCTCCGCCAGAGACGACTACTTGAGGTCCTTCTGCTGCACCTTCCAATCGGGGTTCTTACACAGCTCGCAATCGGCGCCTACGAACATCTTCTTCTCGTCTTTCTTTCCCTGAAGCTGCCATTCGTACCAAGCCACGACGGCTTTACCCATCGCGCCCCCGTTCGGTTCCGCATAGGTGCCCGCGTGAAGCGCTGCCGTCAAGCTACCCGCGAATGCCGGGACACCCATCACTTTGGAGAAGTCGTCCATGCAATTCTCGTAGGCAATATCGCCCATGCCGCCAAAAAAGTAGGCGATGGGCCCATGCTGCTTGGTCAATACGTCCTTCTCGACGTGCGGAGCACCGGGAGCGATTCCCTTGGCATTTGCCCAATCCGGAATTCCTCCGCTCAGGATTACAGCCGTCGTCACACGGGGATCGGTCGAGACATCTAGCGCCTGAAGTCCGCCGCAGGATTGCCCCATCACCGAAACCTTGTTCGTGGCGACCTTGCCCTTATACGGGCTGCCGTCGCGCGTGTCTTCCGCCGTTGCCCAGGCGATGCCGTCCAGCAGTTCAGACGACTTCGTTCCTACGCGCGGAGGACCTCCTCCTGCTCGGCCGCCGCCTCCGGGACCGCCAGGGCCTCCCGGACCACCGGGGCCGCCGGGACCTCGACCGCCTCCCGGACCACCAGCCGCTGCCGGCTGCGGGGGAGGCGCATTCACGACCGAATCCGCCGGACCGATGGCCACCACGAGAAATCCGTGCGAGGCAATCTCCGTAAGAAATGGACGGAAGCCGTTCGAAGAATTCGCGCATCCGCCGTTGGCCCAGGAAATAATCGGCATCTTCCCCTTCACGGCCTTCAAATCTTCGGGTCGGTAAATAGTGTGCGTCGGCAGGGCTGGATCGCCCTCGATGATCACCTTGTACGGTCCGGTGCCCTCGGCCATCAACGACTTGCCCGACGATGTCGCGTCTTGCGCTCGCGCCACCCACAACCCTGACGAAATCAAAGCAAGGCAGCCCAAGGCTACCCAGTGCTTCTTACCAAATCTCTGCATAAGCTTTCCCTCCGCGTAGACTCGCGACCACCCCATGTCTATCGCTCCCACCGATCGGCCCAAACCGGGCAGAGTGTAGCATTTTTCGCCCGGAACGCATTCACAACCGACGCGTAACTTCTCTCTTGGGTTTCAAAACGATATAGAGGAAACGCCAGCCGCGCCGCTCGCCCGTTTCCCGCCTGTGAGGTACACTCTGCCCCAATCACTCGGGAGGCCCGCAGCCGAGAAACCGAGTGAAGGAGTGCCCCTCATGAGAGACCTAAATGAGTTCACGTTGACGGATGCCGTGCTCGAGCGCGTCCGCAACGCTCCTGATCCGCGGGTCCGCCAAATCAGCGAGGCCCTGGTGCGTCACGCCCACGCCTTCATTCGGGAAATCGAGCCGACGCAGGCAGAATGGTTCGCGGCGATCAACTTCCTCACCCGCGCCGGACAAATGTGCAGCGACACGCGCCAGGAGTTCATCCTGCTGTCGGACACACGCTCGGCGTATCGATGCTTATCGATGCCATCAATCATCGCGCCCCCGCGGGAGCCACCGAAAACACGGTGATCGGCCCCTTCTACGTGAAGGATCCACCCGAGCGCCGATTGGGCGAAGACATCTCCGGTGGCTGGCCCGGCACTAAGATGAAGACGTCCCGCCGCCATCAATCCGCCGGCAATAATCCAATGCGTGTGGGGAACCAAAACCAAATCTTCCACATTCTTTGGACCACAAACAAACTGCAATCTGCCAGACGGCGCGCAAGCATCCACAGGGACCAAAGATCGAAGGCTGAGAATAGGAACGCCGAGCGCCCCGGACCTGCCCATCGGTGACTCGACTTCTCCCTGCGGAGCAGCCCCCGCGCCTTTGTGCACGGTAAAAATGCCAGCACATACCGACAAAACGACAGCAAGAAGCCAACAGCGGTTCTTGCGTGAAACGGCAGCCCTCGGAGCGGCGAACATTTGTATTCTCCCTTTCAGATCGGCAGTTTGGGCACGGCAACTTCTCCGCGCCAGACCATGCGGTATTCTGTTGCCGGGCGACTATCCATTCTTTTTTGTGCTTCGATCGGCAGAGGTTCCGTCCGATTCGCGAGTCAGGGGGTCATGTGAACTTGCGTAAATACTCAGCGCGTCGATCAAGTGGTCGGCACACACTGTGCCAAGTTGGCTTCGCATTTCTATTTCCGCCTGCAGCAATGCTCTTTTAAACGCATCGAGCCATATCAGTCCCCGTTTCGTGAATTTCACCACTTTGGCGCGCGCATCAGCCGTGTCCGGGACACGCTTTATCAACCCCAGGTTCTCGCATTGAACGACGAGCTCGCTCATAGCCTGCTTCGTCATCTCGGCCCTTCGAGCTAGTTCTGTGATCCGTGTTCCACTCACATCGAGATTGCGGGTGAGGTTCAAATGCGAAAGCCGCGCTTCTCTGTGTCCTGCGGTTGCCAAGAGTTTAAACACGCGGCTCTCGAAGCGGCGTATAGCGCTATTCAGAAGACGGCCCACGTTATTGTGGCGCCAAGCATCCGTTCCGTAGATGCGCATTTGGCGTCTTCGTTCCGACAATTGCCTCGAAGAGTGCATCTGGCGTCCTTGGAAAAAGTAGTAGTCGGTCAATCTAGAAGTTGGAGCTACGACGCACAGCAGCATACGATCGGTGTTCGCTCAAATCGAGCGACATGAAGACATTGTTGGGGTCGAGCACGTAGTCAGCGAACGGGAGCCACTCTACGAAGCCGTGGCTTCTATAAAGTGCCCGCGCAGGCCGAAAATGTTCTCCACTGCCCGTTTCGAGGCTGAGGTGCGACATGCCACTAGCTCGTGCGGCAGCAATGATGTGGCGCAACATCTCGCTCCCCACCCTCTTTCCGCGCATGGCGTGAGCAGTATGCATCGATTTGACCTCGGCATGATTGGCAGAGAGCCGCTTTAGAGCGCCGAACCCTAAGAGCGTTTCGTCATCCCAGATCGTCCAAGAGCTAACATCGGGCGATTGCAATCCGGCGAGGTCCAGGGCGTGTGCGCTACCCAACGCCGTCTGCGCCCTGGTACAACTCAGGTGGATATTCAGAAGATCTATCACGCGCGAATCGCTGAGATCACCTGGGGCAATTCGGATCATAGGTGGCATCTTACGCGGACTTAGCAACTCGATATTGACCCCGCAACCACAAGTAAGGTAACCTGACTATAATTAGTATATCAAATCACAAGGGAGAAATCGAGGAAAATGCCACCAATCAACAAGGAGACGACGTCGGTCTTGATTGTAGGCGGTGGTCCTTGTGGACTGACACTGGCCATTGAACTAGGGCGCAGACGTATCGACGCGATCCTCGTGGATCCAAAGCTGAATACTTCTGGCAATCCTCAGGCTAACGCGACGCAGGCTCGCACAATGGAGCATTTTCGCCGGTTGGGTTTCGCTGATGAGGTGAGGGCACTCGGTTTGCCGAAAGACTATCCGACCGACATTGCCTATTTTACTCGTTATGGTGGTCTTGAGCTGGCCCGGTTCCGTCTGCCATCGGCTCGTGAAGCTAGCGATGTCGCGCGCAATTTGAACGGTTCGTGGAGCACGTCCGAGCTACCGCATCGCGTGTCGCAAAAGTTCGTTGAAGAGGTGTTGCACCGTTATGCGGCTGCCGAGGAGACAATCTCATTGAACTACGGTTGGAAACTCAGCGACTTCTCAGAGGAAGCGGGAAAAGTAGTCGCACGTGTGCAAAACGTTAGAACCAGTGGACAGCGAATTATCTCCGCCGACTACCTCATCGGCGTGGACGGCGCTCGCAGCACGGTGCGGCGGCAACTGGATATCCCCTACAAAGGCGAGACGGGTGTGATCCGTGACTTTTTCGGTGGGAAGATGGTCGCGGTTTATCTACGGGCACCGGATTTCTACAAGGTCACTAGGCACGAACCGGCATGGATGTATTGGGCATTCAATTCGTCACGCCGCTCATGGCTTGCGGCTGTTAACGGTAAAGACGAGTTCGCATTCCATACGCAGCTTAAGGCTGGTGAAGATGCAACTGACCTGAGTCAACAGCGGGCGCGAACCCTATTTTCAGAGGTAATGGCTGTGCCCTTGGAGATTGAAGTGTTGAACGTCGATACCTGGACTGCCGGACATGCATTGGTAGCGGAAAGTTTTGGGGGTGGACGCGTCTACATCGGCGGCGATGCAGCGCACCTGTTTACGCCGGCCGGCGGACTCGGTTACAACACGGCCGTAGAAGACGCCGTTAATTTAGCGTGGAAGCTCGCGGCTGCCGTGCGTGGCAAAGCGGGGCCAGCGCTGTTGCCAAGCTATGCGACGGAGCGTAGCAAGCTTGCGATTCGTAATACTGGATACGCGCGGCAACTGGCCAATTCGATCGGTAGCTTTGTTCCTCATCCGCAGCTTGAAAGCGATACGCCAGAGGGCGAGGCGGCACGCGACCAGGCGAGCAACTATCTAAACGCACACGCTCGCCGAGAATTCAATATCCCGGGAATCACCTTCGGGGGCCGTTACGACGGCTCGCCCGTAATCATCAGCGACGGCGCCGAACTTCCAGAAGATGCACCCAACAAATATATGCCTACCGCATCGCCTGGGGGACGGCCGCCACATTTGTGGCTGGATGATGGCCGGAGTCTTTACGACCTTTTTGGCAGCGATTGGACCTTGCTGAGCTTTGATCCGTCGCTCAATACCGCTGCTTTCACGGAGGCTGCAGGAAGACTTGGTCTTGATCTTAAGATCGTGGTACTCGATTCGCCGGATGCACGAATGCTTTATGAAGCGGACTTCGCGCTGCTCCGTCCAGACCAAATCGTTGCTTGGCGAGGAGGTCGGGCGAGACTTAATTGTGACCATTTGTTTGGGCACCTGATGGGTTTCTTGCCGGCCGGGGCTCCCAAATGTCAGGAAGTTGCGTGACGCAGGACTTCTTCGTTTACGAGCCACTGGGCGGACGCATAGTGTTCGGTGCCGGGAGCCTCCGTCAACTGCCGGCGGAAGCTGCGCGTCTCGGGCTTTCGGGCCTTTTGGTGCTGACAACCCCCGAACAAACACAGCAGGGAGATGAGGTTCTGCAGTTGCTTGGATCGCGTGGCGTTGGTCTCTTTGACGGGGCCCGTATGCATACGCCGGTCGACGTTACTGAAAGAGCAATAAAACTTGTCGCCGAACATGGCGCAGACGGACTCGTAGCTGTAGGTGGCGGGTCGACAACAGGGCTCTCGAAGGCGATCGCGCTGCGTACGGACCTGCCGCAAATCATTGTGCCGACAACCTATGCCGGTTCGGAAGTTACGCCGATTCTCGGCGAGACGCGCGATGGAATGAAGACGACGCAGCGCACTCCGAAGGTTCTTCCCGAGGTGGTGATCTATGACGTGCGTCTGACGATGAGTTTACCTCTGCCGACGTCGGTTGCATCGGGCCTCAATGCTATCGCACACGCCGCTGAAGCGCTGTATGCGCAAGATGGCAATCCAATTACTTCTTTGATAGCCGAGCAAGCAGTGCGGGAATTAACAAGAGCGTTACTTCTCATCGTGAAAGACCCTAAAGACGAGAACGCACGAACCGACGCCCTTTACGGCGCATGGTTGTGCGGCACTTGCCTTGCTACCGTAGGCATGGCGCTTCATCACAAACTGTGTCACACGCTGGGAGGAGCTTTCGATCTGCCGCATGCGGAAACACACAGCGTCATCCTGCCGCATGCGCTGGCTTACACTTTACCCGCTGCTAAGCCTGCATGTGCGGCGCTAGCGCGTGCACTAGCTCACGATGAGCCCGCTCTGGCACTACACCAGCTAGCGATAAAGCTCAAGGCGCCGACTTCACTCAGGCAGCTGGGTATGCCGGAAAGCGGTATCGACCATGCGGCCGACCTTGCCGTAAAGAATCCCTACTGGAATCCGCGACCTATTGACCGTGATGGCATACGCATGCTCATTCAACGCGCATGGGCGGGAGAGGCGCCCGCTTTTTGAGGAGGGGGATTATGAAACAAGCGACTGAAAAGCAACATCGCGGTGATGGTGATGGGGATAGCGCCCGCATTCGAGGTAACGATGAGGAGGGAGCCATCGATGCGCGAATTCGATGAAACGAATATTACTAACGTCGTGCTGGAGCGCGTTGCGCAGGCTGGGGATCCACGTGTGCGACAAGTGAGTGAAGCACTTGTGCGCCACCTGCACGCCTTCATTCGCGAAGTGGAACCTACCGAAGCCGAATGGGAATGGGGTATCAGGTTTCTCACCGATGCCGGTCATATATGCTCCGACACGCGCCAGGAATTCATTCTGCTGTCCGATACGCTCGGTGTATCCATGCTCGTCGACGCTATCAATCATCGCGCCCCCGCGGGAGCCACCGAAAACACGGTGATCGGCCCCTTCTACGTGAAGGATCCACCCGGAGCGCCGATTGGGCGAAGACATCTCCGGTGGCTGGCCCGGCACTCCGCTCTTCGCCGAAGGTTCGGTGCGCTCGCTCGATGGCACGCCTCTCGCCGGAATCGCCGTGGACGTATGGCACTCCGACGACGACGGCTTCTATGACGTGCAGCAGCTCGATCGCCTCGGCCATCTCGCCGGCCGCGCCCGATTCCGCACCGACGAGCGCGGCCGATTCCATTTCTGGAGCGTCAAGCCCGCGCCCTACCCCATCCCCCACGATGGGCCCGTCGGCCAGATGCTCGAAGCGCAGGGACGCCATCCCTACCGGCCAGCGCACGTTCACTTCATGATCGACGCGCCGGGCTTCGTAAAACTCGTCACCCACGTCTTCGTCGCGGGAAGCGATTATCTGGATTCCGACGCCGTCTTCGGCGTGAAGGATTCACTGATCCGCGAATACGTCACCCGTCCCGCAGGACGCGCGCCGGACGGCCGCCAAATGGATCAGCCCTACTCATACTTGCAATACGACTTCGTCTTGAAACCTCACTTTGCCTCCACTCCCAAGGATGCGAAAATGTGACGGCTCATTATTCAAACTCGAGCAAACCAAACAATTCACGGAGCAAGTAAATGCCACCGAAAACTCAGGACACCGTTCAGGATCTCGTTCGCATCGAATTCGAAAATGGCGTCGCCTGGGTGAGCCTCAATCGCCCCGAAAAACGCAACGCCATGAATCCGGCTTTGAATTCGCGAATGATCGAGGTGCTCGACGAGCTCGAAGGGGAGGATCGCTGCGGCGTGATGGTCTTGACCGGCGAAGGCGACGCTTTCTCAGCCGGCATGGACCTGAAGGAATACTTCCGCGCCGTCGAAGGCAAGCCCCGCTCCGTGGTGCAAAAAGTCCGGCGAGCCGCCTACGAATGGCAGTGGCGCAGGCTGCGTTATTTCGAAAAGCCGACCATCGCCATGGTGAACGGATGGTGTTTCGGCGGGGCCTTCACTCCGGTCGTTTCTTGTGACTTGGCCGTGGCTGCCGAAGAGGCCCAGTTCGGACTGTCCGAAGTAAACTGGGGGATCATTCCCGCCGGCAACGTGAGCCGCGCCGTCGCTGAGACCATGAGCCATCGCGACGCGCTCTACTACATTATGACCGGCCTGCCGTTCAGCGGACGCAAAGCCGCCGAGATGGGCCTGGTCAATGAATCCGTGCCGCGCGCGCAGTTGCGTTCTCGTGTACGCGAACTTGCCGACCTGCTGCTGGAAAAAAATCCGGCTGTATTGAAGGCGGCCAAAGACGCATTCAAGCGCACGCGCGAGCTTTCCTGGGAAATGTCCGAGGAATACCTCATTTCCAAGCAGGAGCAGCTGTGGTTGATCGCGGGCGGGGCAAAAAAAGAGGGAATGAAGCAGTTCCTGGACGATAAAACCTATCGCCCCGGCCTGACGGCTTACAACCGGAAGCTCACCAGCAAATAGCGCACGTCGCAAAATGACCGACACTATCGCCAACGAAATATCGACCGGTCATCAGTCCACCTGGCTAGCCCGCGACGCCGTCGCCTATCACGCGACCGTGCGCCCGAATCACCTCGCGTGCCTGGAATTCAAGACCGGCGAGCGCGTCACCTACCGCGAGCTCGATCGGCTCATCGCCAAATGCACGGGCTGGCTGTTTCAAGTCCTGGGAGATCCTTCCGGTGTTCGCGTGGCAATACTGGCTCGCAATAGCATCGACTTCGTTGTGCTGCACTACGCCTGCGAGCGGGCCGGCGCGATTTTCCAGCCGCTCAACTGGCGCCTCTCCGGCCCCGAGCTTCAGGTACTCGCCCAGCTCGGCGAACCACAACTCTTCATCTACGAACAGGAATTCGAGCTCCAAGCGCGAGAAGCTGTCTCCGGCCTTTCCGCCATAGCTCTTGAAATCTCACCCCAGGAAGACCGACTGCGGGCAGCGATCGAGGCCAGTGATGCCGTCGCGCCACAGCCGGGCGGCCCTGATACTCCTTGCACGTTGTTGTCTACGTCGGGCACCACCGGCAAGCCCAAGGGCGTCATCGTCAACCGGCGAAACGGTTTCTTCTCTAGTTTTGGCTTTTCCTCGGCTGGACAAATGCAGCTCGACTCGGTGATGTTGACCGAACTACCCATGTTTCACGTCGCGGCGCTCTACTCCGGCGTTCGCGCCACTCTTTTTGCCGGAGCCACTTTGTGCATCGCTGACCGCTTCGCGACCGGATCGACGCTGCAAAGGCTCAGCGACCCGGCATTGGGCATCACCCATTATTTTGTCGTTCCTCAAATCGCCCAGATGCTCATCGACGATCCCGCATTTCGTGCCGCGGATTTTCCGCGTCTCAAAGCTGTTTTTACAGGCGGAGCTCCCGTGCCGCAGATTCTCATCGAACGCTACGTCGCGGCCGGCGTTCCTTTGGTGAACGGCTTCGGGATGAGCGAGACCGGCACCGTCTTTACCATGCCCATGGATCTGGAAATCATCGCCCGCAAACCGAAATCGGCCGGCCTGCCCGCGCCCGCAATCGAAGCTCGGTTGGTGGGGTTGGATGGCAAGGACGTTAAACCCGGCGACCCCGGTGAAGTTTGGCTGCGAGGCCCGGGCGTGACCCCCGGCTACTGGAATCAGCCCGAAGCCACTCGTAACGCCTTCGCCGACGGTTGGTTCAAGACCGGCGATGCCGCGTGCCAAGACGAAGACGGCTTCTATCAACTAATCGATCGCTGGAAGGACATGTACATCACCGGCGGAGAAAACGTCTACCCCGCCGAAGTTGAATCCGTGCTGGCCGCCGTGCAGGGAGTCGCCGACGCCGCCGTGATCGGCGTGCCAGACCCGCGATGGGGAGAGAGCGGTTGCGCCTACATCGTTCTCGAGGCTGGCGCCGCCGTCACCGCCGAGGAAATCCTGAGCCACTGTGCGGTGCGCCTCGCGCGCTATAAGCATCCCTCGCGATTCGTATTCGTCGAGGCTCTGCCGCGCAACGCCGGTGGGAAAATTAAGAAGGATGTGCTGCGTCGTCAGTTTGAAGAAGCCCTCTCCGGCAAGCGCTAACGCCGCAGCTCACGGCCTCGGGCAAAAGCATGGTCAGCCGCTTCGCCTAGTAAGCAGACTTTCAGGCGCCACTTCGCGAATCTCCCCGAAACGGCAAGCCTCGAGAGCGCCGTTCTGGTGCCCCGATTCGGCACCTTTTTAATAGCAGCCTACTGTGCCAATTGCGTCTGTGCCAGCGGCATCTACGGAAACAGGTCTATACCTAAGAGGAACGCTGGTGCCCCAAACTGAACTCTCAGAGTCATCTAATACATCTGTATCTGATTGTATATACACCTCTTACTACAATAACAGCCCCTGCCCCACACACCCGAGTTCGGCGGCCGCTGATAGTACCTTCGTAACATTGACCGCGCACATCCCAAAAGCTATCTTGGTCGAGTAAGGTTGAAGTAGAACGAAATTGAAGAAGGGTTCTGGCCTCTCCAAGGCGAGAAAACGACGGTGTGTACCGTTTAGGCACACTCGCCGAAAATATTTTCTCGCATAGGCACTAGACCGCTTATAGACTCCCTCCCGTAGTTGTCGGAGGAGTCAGATGAGTAAGTGGGTCAGTGTCACAGTGTTAGCCTTGGGGATCTTGACTAGCGCGATGGGACTAAAGGCTGCGGTAACCCGCGGCTCGACGGTGGTAATCAATCCCGTCCCTCGTGTAGTCATAAATCCGGTCCCGCGCGTGGTCATCAATCCGGTGCCGCGCTAGGAGTTAGGGATTAGATAAGCCAGTCCTTCGGAGAGTTGAGGTCGCCGAATGGCTGGATTTTTCGATTATGCGGTGCCTCTGGTAGGTTTCCTACTACAGCTCTTCGTGGTTGTGTGCACGATTTACCGCCGGGAATTTCTTCGCTATCTTCCCTTGAACATCTATATGCTCATCAGCGCCACCGTGGGCTGTGGCCTGTACGCTTGCATGGAGCGTTTTGGCGTCACTTCGCAGCAATACTTCTACGCCTACTACACTTCCGACCTTCTTTTGTGCGTGGCGATGTACTCGGTCGTGATCCACCTCTACCGCCATACCTTGGGCGACACCAATATCAAGCGCTACATTCGTGGAGGCGCCGTCCTGCTGCTGGTACTGACCTGCCTGTTCTCGTTTTTGGTCGCGCGCCACACGGAAGGCAAGCTGACCGCTCGCTTCGCCTCCGAACTTGAGCAGAACCTCAATTTCGTCGGCGTCGTGCTGACCTACATGCTGTGGGCCGCGATCCTGAAGCGCCGCGAGACGCGCGCGCGCCTGGTGCAACTGGTTCTCGCGCTCGGCATCTACTTCAGCGCCATCGCCGCGGCCTATGCGGTTCGCGGGCTCTTCCCGCAGATGGACGGCAGCACCTTGTGGATGTGGGCTCCTCCGCTGATCGGCCTGTGGGTGCCCCTGGCTTCTTGCTACGCTTTCCTGAGTGTCCCGGATGAGGCGCGGCTATTGATGTCGCGCGTGGCGGTGTCCGCACAATGATCGCCGCATTCATCTGCGTCTTTTCGGTGGCTGCATTCGTGCAGTTCTTCTTCTCCTACTGCCGATCCATGCTCGCCTACTCCGCCACCGTCGCGCTTTCCGACAATGTGCGGGAGTTTGCCGGCATGCAGGCGCGCACCGTAGCGGCGGACGATTTCGACCGCTTCCTGCAACTGCTGCAGCTCTGCCCTGACCTTGATGCCGACAAGAAGGAAATTCGCGCCGTCGGTGCCTACTACTCGACGCTGAACGTCCTCGGCCACGCCTTCCGCAGCATCGTTCCCAACGTAGCTGCATGGGCCGAGCGCGAACGCCAAAACTGCTCCTACTTCGCGGCCGTGGTTCTCGATCGCCGCATCGCGCAGAGCCGCGATCTGTGCCTCCAGGAAGTCAGCGCCAGCCTGTAGCTTGACCTCGATCCATAATTGCTGCGCGCTCGACCCTCCTCCGGGCCGCTGCTATCATGGAAGCTGTCTTGAAACTCCCAGCGAGTCGTTGACCCCAGCCATGCATGGCGCCGTAGCCGTGCATGGCGGATTGTGAAAGAGCATGCCTTTAGCGCCCATCGAACGCCGCGTCCTCAAGAGCCTGCGCGAATCCGCGCTGCTGGCTGCCGGTGACCGTGTGGGCGTCGCCGTTTCCGGCGGTGCGGACTCGGTCGCTCTGTTGCGCCTGTTGCATGCCCTGCGCGAACGCGCGGGAATTACGCTGGCCGTCCTGCACTTTGACCACTGCCTGCGCGGCGCCGCCTCACAAGCGGACGCGCAATTTGTCGCCGACCTGGCCGACTCGCTGGACCTCGAATTTATTGTCGAGCGCCAGGACGTGCAGGCCGCCGCGACGCGCCACAAATGGAATCTGGAAGACGCCGGCCGCCGCCTGCGCTACGCCTTCTTCGAGCGCCTCGCTGGCGAGAAGCGTGTCACCCGCGTGGCCGTCGCTCACACCGCAGACGACCAAGCGGAAACGGTATTGGCGCGCCTGATTCGCGGCACCGGCCCCGCCGGCCTCGCCGCCATCTATCCCGCCGTCGGACAAGTCGTGCGGCCGTTGCTGGACTATCGCCGCCAGGAACTACGCGCCTACCTGCGCGATCTCGGCCAGCCGTGGCGCGAAGACGCCACCAACCGCGATCTTGCGCGTCTCCGCTCGCGCATCCGCGAACGACTGCTGCCGCTCATCGAAACGGAATTTTCGCCTGGCATCGTGAATCACCTTGCCGACCTTGCGCGCCTCACACGCGAGCAGGAAGTCTTCTGGGACGCGCTCACCGACGATCGCCTCGTGCGCCTCGCCAGCGTCAGCCGCGAAAAAGCTACCATCGCCGTATCGGACTTGCTCTCGCCGCTCCCAGCGCCTGCCGGCGCGGACTCCGCCCCGGGGCGCAAGTATGAACGCGGCGCACGCCCCGCGTCGCAGCAGCCATTTGTCGCCCTCACCGAGCGCCTGATCCGCAAGATGTACGCCGCCGTGCGCGGCGATCTTCGGGACCTAACGGCAACGCAGGTCGAGCAAGTCATTCGCCTTGCCTCGCGATCGACCAGCGGCCACCACATCGAATTGCCCGGCGGCATTTCCGCCCGCCTCGATTTCGGCCAACTCAGTTTCGTACGCGCCCAGGGCACTTCGAAAAGCGCCGCCCAGCTCGATTCCACATACGCCTATACGCTCGACCTGCCCGACCGCGGCAGCGCCGCCATTTCTGTGCCTGAACTACATACCCGCTTCCTCTTGAAAGTGATTGACTGGCCCGTGGGTCAGCGGGAAACTAGAATGGAGTGTGGGGCTTTGGATGCCGAGCGCCTCGGTTCGCCTTTGATTCTCCGCAACTGGCGGCCCGGTGATTCCTACAGACCTCGTGAACGGCGCCGCAACCGCAAACTGAAAGAGATGTTGCGGGAGGCGCATATTTCCAGAGGCGAGCGCGGTGCGTGGCCGGTTCTGGAAAGTGGTGGCCGTGTCGTCTGGGCTCGCGGATTACCGCCGGCCGGTGATTTTTGCGCCCGCGAAGGCACGCGGGTAGGCGTCCTGATCGAAATGGACGCGCATTCTCCTGCGGGATGAATGCCGATATGAACGCGCTCATGAAAATGAGCGCCGCATGAATTGAATACGTTCTCCGGGTTGGCGCATCTAAGCTGTATGGGCGAAGCAGGGCAGCGGGAACCAGGGCTTTCGTCGAACCCGCCGCTTTCGCAACGCCGGCTGTGAAATAGCGGGCGACGCCGCTCGGGGCAGAGGGTGAGGTAGAAGTGAACTCAACCGTAAGAACAGTTTTGTTTTGGCTGCTGATGATCGCCCTTGCGGTGGTCCTGTGGAAGATGGCCTCCACTGGCGGCCCCACGGCTCATGAGGATCAGCCCAGCTACACGAATTTCCTCGCGAAAGTAGAGAGCGGCAACGTCAAGGACGTCGTCATCTATCTCGCGCCCAATAGCGCCGAGGTTCGCGGCGAGTACCGCGACAACACCAAGTTCAGCGGCGTCACCATCGCCAACGCCGCCATCCCCGACGTCACCAAGGCCCTGCAGGATAAGGGCGTGCTCTACAATTACCGCGAAGTCTCCAACGGCAACTGGCTGAATATCGCGCTCAACGCGCTGCCCTTCCTGATTCTGATCGGCGTCTGGATTTTCATGATGCGCCAGATGCAAGCCGGCGGTAACAAAGCCCTCAGCTTCGGTAAGTCACGCGCACGGCTGCTAACAGCGCAGCAGAAGAAGGCAACTTTCAAGGACGTTGCCGGCATCGACGAAGCCAAGGAAGAACTCTACGAAATCATCGACTTCCTGAAAGATCCGCAAAAATTCCAGAAGCTCGGCGGACGCATTCCCAAGGGCGTTCTTCTCGTCGGGCCTCCGGGTACCGGCAAGACTTTGCTCGCGCGCGCTATCGCCGGCGAAGCCAACGTCCCGTTCTTTTCCATTTCCGGTTCCGATTTCGTCGAGATGTTCGTCGGCGTCGGCGCCAGCCGCGTTCGCGACCTTTTCGAACAGGGGAAGAAAAATGCCCCCTGCATCATCTTCATCGATGAAATTGACGCCGTGGGCCGCCATCGTGGCGCCGGCTTGGGCGGTGGACACGACGAGCGCGAGCAAACTCTCAACGCGCTTCTCGTCGAAATGGACGGCTTCGAGTCCAATGAAGGCGTCATCCTCATCGCCGCCACCAACCGCCCGGACGTTCTTGATCCCGCGCTTCTTCGCCCCGGCCGCTTCGATCGCCGTGTAGTTGTGCCGCGCCCAGACGTAAAGGGCCGCGAAGAAATCCTGCGCGTGCACACCCGCAAGGTGCCTCTGTCCGAGGACGTCGATCTTTCCGTCATCGCCCGCGGCACGCCGGGATTCTCGGGCGCTGACGCCGCGAACCTAGTCAACGAAGCCGCGCTGTGGGCCGCCCGGCAGAACCGCAAATTCGTCACTATGGCGGACTTCGAGATGTCCAAGGACAAAGTCCTCATGGGCGTCGAGCGCAAGTCCATGATTCTGTCGGACGAGGAAAAGAAGAACACCGCCTACCACGAGGCTGGCCATGCATTGGTCGCCGCCATGACTCCCGGCGCGGACCCGCTGCACAAGGTCACCATCATCCCGCGCGGAATGGCTTTGGGCGTCACCATGCAGCTGCCCATCGACGACAAGCACACCTATACCAAGGAATTCCTCGAATCGCAGCTCGCCGTGCTCATGGGCGGACGCGCCGCTGAGGAAATTTTCCTGAACCACATCACCACCGGTGCCGGAAACGACATCGAGCGCGCCACCGAAATCGCGCGCCAGATGGTCTGCGAGTGGGGCATGAGCCCTCTCGGCCCGCTCACCTTTGGCAAGAAGGAAGAGCAGATCTTCCTCGGCCGTGAAATAGCGCAGCATCGCGACTACTCAGAGGACACCGCCATCAAGATCGACGGTGAGGTTCGCTCCATCGTCAGCACAGGCTACGGCCGCGCGCGCAACATCCTCGAAACCTATCGCGACGCCCTCGAGCGCGTCGCCCGCGCACTGCTCGATCGCGAAGTGCTGGACGCCATTGAACTCAAGCTCTTGATCGACAACAAGCCGCTGCCGGAAAAACCGCCACCGCCGCCTCCTTCGGCGCCGCCCGTGGCTGCCAAGGAGCCGCAGTTCACTCTGCGCCCCGAGGCGCGCCCGCTCCCCGGCATGGCCAAGGGCGAAAAACCGGCCCCGGCATAAATCTCGACTCGGCAACAGATCGTAAAAGGCGCGGCAGCCGTTCGCCGCGCCTTTTTCTTTGGCCTTTGTTTCGTTATCATCTCCGAACCCTCACCCGCCTAGCAAGCAGCGCATGAGACGTGAGGCATCTGCTTTTTCTTCGCCTCTTTGCCTCTTTGCTTCTCTGCCTCCCCTTTCTCTGTGTCTCCGTGCCTCCGTGGCGTTTTTTGGCGTAAAATAGCTCCATGAGCCGAAAAACCGACGACACCTTCGAAGCCGCCTGCCCTTGCTGCCAGGCTAAGCTCGTCGTGGATCGCACCCTCGGCATCGTGCTTTCGCACGTAGCCCCGGTTCGCCCTCCCTCGATCGATCTCGACAACACCGCTCGCCATCTACGTGAGCATGACGACGCCGTCGAAGCGAAATTCCGCGCCTCCGTGGAAGCCGAAAAAATGAAGGAAGACGTGCTGGCGCGCAAGTTTGCCGAGGGCCTGAAGAAGGCCAAAGACGGCCCCATCGAAAAACCGATTCGCGACTTCGACTTGGACTAACCGTGGCGGGCGGCAGAAGCTACTTGCCGCGTCGCCTTTTTCGTATCGCGCTGCGTATACAGACTGCGGCAAAAATCAGGTTTTTAGGGGGTCGGAGCTTCAGCTCCGACATAAAGCCCCATTGTTCATTAGGGGTTTTAACCCCTGAGGTGCCGCTGTTGAGTTTTTCCGCCTGCATCGGCGCTTTTCTAGCGTTCCCACTCGCCTTAGCTGTCTTGCACGCTCCCGCGTACGCCCGGCCGCAGAAACAGAAAGCACAAAAACTTCCGAAACCCCGCCAGCTAGATAAGGGCATCACGTGGCACCGCGATCCCTCGACGGGAGAATTGCATCTTGCGGTCACGCCATCTGCACCCGGCACCGGCCCTACAGACGCGCCCGTCACGCCGCCAGCGATTCAAGTGCGCACCCAAATGGTTCCCATCACCTGCACCGTTTCCGCTGCGGACGGCTCTCCGGTCCTCGGCCTCACCCGCCAGGATTTCCAAATCTTCAAGGACGGAATCGCCCAGACCATTTCCTATTTCGACGCCTCGACGCAGCCCGCGAGCGTTGCGCTCGTCATCGACGCAAGCCCCAGCGTCCTGCGTGACGCTGACGAGATGCGCCACTCCGCTGAAGAACTCATCGGTGCGCTCGCGCCGCTCGATCAGGCCGCCGTTGTCGATTTCTCCCAGCACACTTACTTGCAGCTTCCGTTTTCCGACGTGCGCGAGCTGATCCGTCAGGCCGTACTGCGAGTGGATGCCCGCACTCTGTTGCAGGACACCGGCGGCTCCAACATTTACCAGTCCGTCTACCTCGCGGCCCGCGATCTCTTCCCCGGCCGCACCGGGCGCAAAGCGATCGTGCTGCTCACCGACGGCCAGGACAGCGGTTTGGGCCTTACGCTCGATCCCGACAGCGCTGCTCCCAGCCTCGCCCCTACACTTGGCGGCTCGATCAATCGCCTCACTTTCGACGATATCGCTCGCCTGCTCGCCGCGGAGGACATTCAAGTTTTCGCGGTCTCCACCGAAAATCGCCCCAAGATCATGACCGCCGAATGGCTCACCGCACACCAGAACGCCACGCTGATTTCACCCGACGCGCGCCAATTGGGAATCCCGCCGTACACGCTGTATCTCGCCGAACTCGTCCGCCGCGCTGGCGGCCAGCTCTATTTCCTGCGCGAAGCCGAGACCATGGCCGACACTTTCCGCAAAATCGCCGAACGCATTCGCGCCGAGTACACCATCGGCTTCTACCCCGCGCCTGACCCTACAACCGCCGCAACAGGCTGGCGCTCGCTGCGCGTCCAAGTTGTCGACCAGCCCGGCGCGCGCGTCGCCCACCGCGCCGCCTACTACGCCGCCGTTGCGCCCTGAAGCGCATTTCGCCATTACGTTAAGCCATTACATTAAGCTGGAACCGTGATTCAATACTCCTCCGTGTATCGGCGAAAAATATTCCGCCTGAAGCTACGTTCGCGCACTTTGGTGCTCGGTGAGCGCACTTTGGTCATGGGCATCCTGAACGTGACGCCGGACAGCTTCTCCGACGGCGGACTCTTTTTCGATGCCGATGCCGCCGCCGAGCACGCCCTCGAAATGGAATCCGCCGGCGCGCACATCATCGACATCGGCGGCGAATCGACACGCCCCGGCTCGCAAGGAATTTCCGCGCAGGAGGAACTCGCGCGCATTCTTCCCGTGCTGGCAAGACTTCGCGGCCGCCTCACCATTCCCATCTCCGTGGATACCAGCAAATCCGAAGTAGCCTCGGCCGCCGCCGATGCCGGCGCCGAAATCGTGAACGACGTCACGGCCCTTCGCACCGACCCCGGGCTCGCCGCCGTCGCCGCGCGTCGCAAAATGCCGCTCATCCTGATGCACATGCGCGGCCAGCCGCGCACCATGCAGAAGGCCGGCTTCGCGCGCGATGCCGTGCGCGACGTGTCCGCCGACCTGCGCCGCGCCGCGGCGCTCGCCCGGCGCGCCGGTGTCCCAAAGTCGCAGATCGTCCTCGATCCCGGCATCGGCTTCGGCAAAAGCTGGGCGCAGAATTTCGATCTACTCGCGCGCCTGCCGGAACTGGCTCGTCTCGGCTATCCTCTGCTGGTCGGATCTTCGCGCAAGACGTTCATTGCCCAGGCGATTGGCCAAGCCCCTCGCCGGCCCGATGAGCGCGATGAACAAGTCACGGATCAGGCGATGCTCCCAAAAGACGCGCGCGCCTGGGGCACCGCTGCTACCGTTGCCGCTGCCATCCTAGCCGGAGCGCACATCGTTCGCGTGCATGACGTAGCGGAAATGGTGCAGGTTGCCCGCGTCGCCGATGCTGTTGTGAATCCCAAGTTGCGGCCCGTGGGTCCGCCAAAGACCCCTCCAGCCAAATGAGCGCCAGCGCAGCCGCATCCAAAACGAGCAAGGCGCCCTACGCTTTTCTCGCCGGCTTTTTCGGCTGGACCTTCGACGCCTTCGATTTCTTCATCCTCACCTACGTCGTCGCGCAGGTAGCCGCCGACTTTCACCGCTCGGTTGACAGCATAGCCTTCACCCTTACCGCTAGCCTGCTGATGCGGCCCGTCGGCGCGTTGCTCTTCGGTCTGATGGCCGACCGCTGGGGCCGCCGCCTGCCGCTGATTCTAGACGTCATTTTTTTCTCGGTAATGGAGGTGCTCTCCGGCCTGGCGCCCAGCTACCGCGTGTTTCTGATCCTGCGTCTGCTCTACGGAGTGGGTATGGGCGGAGCGTGGGGAGTGGGCGCGTCGCTCGCGATGGAATCCGTGCCGGCCAAGTGGCGCGGAATTCTTTCCGGCGTCCTGCAGGAGGGCTACGCGCTCGGCAATCTGCTCGCGGCCATCGCTTTCTGGAATGTCTTTCCACGCTGGGGCTGGCGGCCCATGTTTTTCCTAGGCGTCATTCCCGCGCTCGTCACGCTCGGGATCCTGCTGAAGGTGGAAGAAAGCGAAGCCTGGAAGGCCCAGGCGGCCACAAAAAAGAGCTGGAAAGAATATTTCGGGCTCGTGGGGGCGAACGGCAAACTTTTCCTCTACCTGGTCGCGCTGATGGCCTGCATGAACTTCATGTCCCACGGCACGCAGGATCTTTTCCCCACCTTCCTGCAAAAGCAGCGGCACTTCGCGACCAGCACCACCGCCGTCATCAGCGTGATCTCCATGATCGGCGCCATCGCCGGCGGCATTCTGGTGGGGCTCTATTCCGACCACCGCGGCCGCCGCCGTGCCATGGTCACTTCCGTAACCCTCGCGCTGCTGGTGATTCCGCTGTGGGTTTTCGCGCCTTCGATGGCCGTGCTAGCGCTGGGCGCATTCCTGATGCAGTTCATGGTGCAGGGCGCATGGGGCGTGATTCCCGCGCACATCAATGAACTCTCGCCCGGGCCGCTGCGCGGATTTTTTCCCGGCTTCGCGTACCAGTGCGGCGTGCTGATCGCCGCCAGCGCGCCGTATATTGAGGCGCGCATGACGCGTCATCTGAGCTACGCGCAGGCCATGGGCACCTTCGCCGCATCCGCCTTCGTCATTGCCATCATCGTCATCGCCTCCGGCCCCGAGGCCCACCGCATCTCGTTCGCTGCGGAAAAGTAACGGCATCCGGCCGCCGTGCCATGGCGGGGCGCATGCGCCGCATGCTAAAATAGCGGTGCGTTAAGTCGCTCCACGGATCTTCCCAACTGGGCAAGCTTACCGGGGCTGCAAGACCACGCAGGCAGCCTTTTTCCATCTGGCCGCAAATCGCTAGGACAAATGAACTCATCGATTCGCAACATCGCCATCATCGCGCACGTGGACCACGGCAAGACCACTCTGGTCGACGCCATGCTGAAGCAGAGCGGCATCTTCCGCGACAATCAGGAAATAGTCACGCGGGTTATGGACTCGAACGACCTCGAGCGCGAGCGCGGCATCACCATCCTCGCGAAGAACACCGCCATCACGTACCACGATACGAAGATCAACATCGTGGACACGCCCGGTCACAGCGACTTCGGCGGAGAAGTCGAGCGCGCGCTGCGCATGGTGGACGGCGTGCTGGTTCTGGTAGATGCGAGCGAAGGGCCGCTGCCGCAGACGCGCTACGTGCTGCAAAAGGCGCTGGCCGCGAAGCTGCAACCCATCATGGTGCTGAATAAAATCGACCGGCCGGACGCGCGCCCCGCGGCCGTGCTCGACGAAATCTACGATCTCTTCATCGACCTCGACGCTACCGAAGACCAGCTCGATTTCCCGGTGATCTATACCAACGCAAAGCTCGGCATCGCGCACCGCGCGCTCGACGACGGATCTACGACTCTACAGCCGCTCTTCGAGCAGATCGTCACCTCCATTCCGCCTCCGTCGGGCGATGCCTCGGCCGTGCTGCAGATCCAAGTGACCAATCTTGATTACAGCGATTTTCTGGGACGCGTGGCCATTGCCCGCGTTTTCCAAGGGACGCTCAAGCGCGGCACCGAAGTGGGCATCTCCAAGCTGAATGGAACGCTGCTGCCCACCAAAATCACCAAGCTCTTTACGTTTCGCGGCTTGGAACGCGACGAAGCCGAAGAAGTTTCCGCGGGTGAAATTGTCGCCATCGCCGGAGTGGAAGGAATCCAGATCGGGGAAAGCATCACCGATCTCGCCACCCCCGAGCCGCTTGAGCCCCTGATCATCGACGAACCCACGCTGGCAATGGTTTTCACCATCAATACGTCGCCGTTCGCGGGCCGCGAAGGACAATACGTCACATCGCGCGACCTGCGCTCGCGCCTCGAAAAGGAATTGCTCACCAACGTTTCGCTGCGAGTGGAGGATACCAACACTACCGACGCGTTTCGCGTGCTGGGCCGGGGCGAGCTGCAACTCGCCATCCTGATCGAAACCATGCGTCGCGAAGGCTACGAGGTGATGGTCGGCAAGCCGGAAATCGTGGTGCGCAACGAAAACGGACGGCGCCTCGAACCGCTCGAATTGCTGGTGATCGACTGCCCGGAATCGTTCATCGGTATCGTGATGGAATCGCTGGGAACCCGACGCGGCGAAATGAAGAAAATGGTGAACCACAACTCCGGCCGCGTGCGCATGGAGTTCAGCATTCCATCGCGCGGGCTGATCGGCCTCCGCGGCCAGCTGATGACCGACACGCGCGGCACCGCGCTGATCCATTCCCTGCTGGAGGGTTGGACCGACTACGCCGGAGATATGGCCATGCGGCTTACCGGCGCGCTGGTGTGCGACCGCGCGGGCGTTTCGGTGGCTTACGCCATCTGGGGAATTCAGGAGCGCGGCGAAATGTTCGTCGGGCCGGGCATCGAAGTCTACGAAGGCATGATCGTCGGCGAGAATGCGCGCGAAGACGACATGAACGTGAACATCACCAAGGAAAAGAAACAAACCAATATGCGTTCGTCGTCTGCTGACGAAGCCATCCGGCTGATCCCTCCGCGGGACATGACCCTCGAGAAGGCCATCGAGTTCATCGCCGACGACGAATACGTGGAAGTGACTCCGAAGTCGATTCGCCTGCGCAAGAAAGTCCTAGACGCCAAGAAGCGCCCCAAGCGCTGGCAGGAAATCCGTGCCAGCACAGAAGCCGCGTCCACCTAGTCCGAGCTAGCTAGTCGGCATCTCCCCGGTACAGATTCTCCACAAGAGGCGTGATTTGCAATTGCCTTTGTGGCGCCCGCCGGAACTCGTCCGCTCCCGGCGAAGGCGGGCGTTTTTGCTTTTGCTCTTCGTTAAATTCCTTACACGAAGCGTAATTTGCAATTCTTCGTGCAACGCGCTAGCGTCGAAATCGAAATGACGACGAATGAAAAACGGGCCGAAATCGCCCGCAGAGAAGAGCTGATGGCCAGGGCGCAGCGCAGCCTGCGCCGACGGTCGATTCGCGCCCGGCGGATCTCCTTCCTCGGCACGAAACCAGGCCCTCGCGAGCCATTTTCTTTGCCGGGCCGCTTCCTTGCCTCCCTTCCTCCTGCTACCACTTCTACCCGACAATGGCTTCCAGGTAGAATTCGCCGCAACTCTATGAAAACAAACGCCGGCCGCAAATTCTACCCGTCACTAATTCGGGCAGTCTCGGATTCATCGATTGAGCGCGCTCGCTCCGGGCGCGAAATCGCTCTTTGACAAATGAATAGCGTGAAAAAGGTGGCAGGGCTCCCTTGAGGCCTTGGTCTCGGGTCGAGGGTCGAAGCCCAGCCCGGAACGACCCCTTGGACTCACCACGGTGTAACTCATTGAAAACAATCAGTCGGGGTCGAAGCAGCCCGGAACTTTATTCCGACCCCCCGACCCGACCGCTTTTTGGAGACCACGCATCCGCTACAACGCACGACGCTTCGTAAGGGCGCTGCTCGCTGCGCCCTCTTCGGCTGCGGCAAATCGACGCTGCTCTCGATCCTGGGATTGCTGGATTCTCCGACGCAAGGAAACTACTGGATACACAGCGACGCGGTGGAGAGTCTTTCGCTTTCTGATCGCACACGAATTCGCAACCGGGAGATCGGCTTTATTTTTCAGGCATTCAACCTGATCGGCGACCTGACCGTGTATGAAAACGTCGAGCTTCCGCTGACGTATCGAAATATGCCGGTGGCGGAACGGAAGAAGCGCGCGCAAGACGTGCTCGAGCGCGTCGGGATGGCGCACCGGATGAATCATTATCCGGCGCAGCTTTCGGGCGGGCAGCAGCAGCGCGTGGCCGTGGCGCGCGCGCTCGGGGGCCAGCCGTCCATTCTGCTGGCGGACGAACCGACCGGCAATCTCGACTCGAAAAACAGCGAGGCGGTGATGGAGTTATCGCAGCAACTGCACCGCGATGGCGCAACGATCTGCATGGTGACGCACGATCAGAGATACGCGAGCATCGCGGATCGCACCGTGCATCTGTTGGACGGGCGCATCGTGGAAGAGGCGGTGGGTCAGACGGCGACGAACGCGTAAGGATTGAAGCGGCCGCGAGGAGGGTGCAAAGTGAGCCTCCACGTGGCAACGAAAAAAAACGCCCGCCTGAAGGCGGCCGCTACAAAAGCAAGATCTTCGCTTCGCTAGATGACGATCCTCGCTCGCACCCAGAAGTTCCGCATCACCTCAGGCGGCGGGTGAAGGATGACGATCCTGGTCGGATCGTCAGTTGCTTGGCTTCGCTGGTGCGCGATGCACCGGAGGCTTCTTGGCGGCGCCCTTTTCCGGCAGGATGCTCGGGTCGACTTTCACCTGATCCCAGTGGAGCAGGAACGGCGTGGGATCGTAGCTGGCGAGCGTGCCGGCAAAACGCATTTCGTCGTCCTTGCCCAGGCGAACGACATCGGGCTGCGGAGTTACCTGTCCGGCATTGGCGCTCGCGGGCGGAGCGGCGATCCAAACCTTCACGCTGAGGTTGGCGGTGGTGGCGGCCTGCATTTCATCAGGGCTAGCGCTAGTGAACACGAGAAACGTGACGAAGGATGGATCGGTCTTCTGCACATCGATGACCTTACCAACCACCTCTGGGAATTCCGCGCCGCAAATGGCCAGCCAAGTCATCTTGGCTTTGTCGCCGCCCGCGCCGAGATCGGCGATGACGGAGATGATGGTGCTGGACTGGCTGATCTTGCTGAGATCGTCGTGGCTAGGAATGGTGTACGTCGCGGGGCGCTCCGCGGAATTCGCGGACAACTGCAGCAATTCGTTCAACTGCGCGTCCACTTGGGAATCGCATCCCGGCTGCTCGTAGCCCAGGATCTTGGTGCGCAAATAATCCTTTACCTTGTCGGCGCCCTGCATCTTCAGGTTGACGGCGCGGGCAATGGCCCAGAACCCGTCGAGTGACTGTGGCGGTGTCATGCCGAGATAGGCAAGGCCCAAGCGATAGCTGGTCGCTCCGTCATCCGGTTTAACGGCCAAGGCGGCCTTAAATGCTTCGGCGGCTGCGGCATAATCCTTCAACTGAAGGTCAACCGCGCCGGCGGTGATTTCAAATGCGCTAGGTCAACTGCTTGATCTGGTCGTCGGTAATATCCGGCTTGGCCTTCTTAACGTCGGGAAGCAGTTTCAAACCGAGAAGAGCGGCGTCGCGTTCTTTGGCCAACTGGTCGTTGTAATCTGGAGCCTTCGGGTTCACAGCAGTGGGGAACAGTTGTACGCGCGCTTGAATGGCGGCGAAGCGGCGCGGAAGTTCCGCTTTGTCTCCCAGAGCAATGAGCTTGTCGGCGTACTCCAAGGACTTAGCGTAGTCCTTGGTCATGTAGTAGGCCTGGTAGTAGGTTTCGTACACGTAGGGCATCAGCGTCGAATTGGGAAACTTGGCGACGAAGTCGTCGAGGTCTTTGATTTTCGCCTGAGGATCTTTTTCCGCTGCAGCCGCCTGAAAGGCGTTGTATTCCGGAATCGTATAGGATGGCTGGGCCGATTGCGCAGCAGCTTGCGCTCCGGCCGGGCGCGCGTGCAAGCCCGTGAGCACAAGAGCGGCTCCAAGAATAGCCATTCCGATCAGACGCTTTCGCATGATTTAAACTGCCTCCCCGGGTTATTTTCCGTACTGCGGTAAACGTGAACTAAGGCCGATACCGAGCACACCATGAGTATAGTTGAAAGCGACCGGATTATAGGAAAGCCGCCGCAGGCAAGCAAGCGTAATTGCAACATAGGCCTCTCCGGCCCTCGCCCAACGCCTTACCCAGCTAGCCCATATCAGTTTGGATTCAGGGCCCGCCGTGGCCCACATGATAGGATGGCGAACGCGGGCCGAGTGTCGCCTAGCCCGGATAACGGATACCGTCATGAATAACGACAAGAACAAACCTCTGGCTGGCCAGGTGGCGCTGATCACAGGAGCGAACCGCGGGATCGGGCTGGCCATTGCGCGCAGCCTCGGACGGCTCGGCGCGGCCCTAAGCCTGTCCGCCCGGGACGGAAAGAAGCTGGCCGAGGTGGTCTCCGGGCTCGAGCGCGAGGGCGTTTCGGCGAAGGCCATCACCGCGGATTTGACGCGTCCGCAGGAGATCGTGCCTCTGGTCGAACGGACCGAGCGGGAGGCGGGGCCTATCGACATCTTGGTGAACAACGCCGGAATTGGGTATTTCGCGCCCGTACAGGAAGCCTCCGAAGCCCAGTGGGACGCAGTGTTAGACACCAATTTGAAGGCTGTGTTCCTGCTGAGCAAAGCGGTAGCGCCGGGAATGATGGCGCGGCGGCGCGGGCACATCATCAACATCGCTTCGCTGGCTGGAAAGAATGCCTTCCCCGGGGGCAGCATCTATTGCGCGTCGAAATGGGGCCTGCTGGGCCTGACGCAGTGCATGGCCGAAGATCTGCGCGCGCACGGCATACGGGTAAGCGCGGTGTGCCCCGGATCGGTGGCCACCGAGTTTTCGCCGCATTCGAAGAAAGATCCGAGCAAGATGCTGCAGCCAGAGGATGTCGCCCTGGCGGTAGAGACGATCGTCCTGCAGGCGCCGCAGAGCTTCATCAGCGAAGTGCTTTTGCGCCCCACGCAGAAGCCGTGAGTCAGCATCCGCCCCGGTTTCGAGCGCCCGCGGGCTAGAATCTCCGCGGGGGCTCGAGCATCTAATTGACTGTTGGGCTAGAAATTCCCTGGAAGCTGTACCTCAATTGCCAGGGGCGCGCATGTGTCACGGCACCGACTACCTCGTTTTGCCGGGCTTGCTTTGCCAGGCCCGTTCTGTCGTTTCATCGAAAGGAAGGGATCACCATGATCGAAATTCGTCCGAGCGAAGAACGCGGGCACAATCAGCTTTCGTGGCTCGATTCGCACTTCACTTTTTCGTTCGATCAATACTACGACCCGGAGCACGTGCAATTTCGCTCGCTGCGCGTGATCAATGAAGACCGCGTGGCGCCGGGGGGAGGGTTTCCTACGCATCCGCACCGCGACATGGAAATTTTGACTTGGATTCTGGATGGCGCGCTGGAGCACCGCGACAGCAGCGGGGGCAGCGGCGTGATTCGTCCGGGAGAGCTGCAGCATATGACCGCCGGGCGCGGCGTGATGCACAGCGAGTTCAACTCTTCACAGAAAGCTCCCGTGCATCTGCTGCAGATCTGGATTTTGCCGGAGCGCAAGGGGCTCGACCCGAGCTACGAGCAGCTGGCTTTTCCGGATGCCGAGTTGCGGGGGAAGTTCGCTCTGGTTGCCGGGCCGAAGGCGCCGGTGACGATTCACCAGGATGCCAACCTCTACATCGCACGCCTGGATGCGGGCACTGAGGCGAAGCATGCGTTGGCGCCCGGACGCCACGCCTGGGTGCAGGTCGCGCGCGGGGCGGTGGAATTGAACGGCAAGAAGCTCGCGGCCGGCGACGGCGCGGCGATTTCGGATGAAAGCGAAATCGGCGTGCGGGCGAGTGAGGGGTCTGAAGTGCTGCTGTTTGATCTAGCCTGAGTCCAGTTGCGATAAGTCGATGGCCACAAGTTGAGAACGCGCGCGTCGCGCCGGGCGAAGCGAAGGGGCTTCGCCCGAACCAGAGACGTGTGGTAGGTTTCTCCCACTCGAGAGCATCCCAGCAGCTTCCAGCCAAACTGCCGCACGCACCGGCGCGGCCTGAGGCTAAGCGGTCCGGAGGGAGAAATGACCAGCACAGGAGTGAAGAAGCTCAGGGGATTGGCGGTGGCAGCGAGCTTAGTGCTTGTATGCGCCGGGGGTGCGCCGCGAGGTGCGGCGAAGGCAGCGAGCGGCGCGGCGCAACTGAGGGAACAGAAGGCTATCAGCCTGGCGGCAGCGAAAAAGATGGCCGCGGCCGCCGAAGCCGAAGCATTGAAAAATAAAGTCGCCGTGACCATCGTGGTGGTCGATGAAGGCGGGGCTTTGATTTACTTGGAGCGCATGGACGGCGCGAAGCGGGGCCCCATGGAAACTACTGAGGGGAAGGCTCGCACGGCCGCCGGGTTTGGCGAAGAGAGCAAGTCATTCAAGGATCGAATCAACGGCGGTCAGGAGGCGGCGCTGGGGACCTTTTCCATCACAGCGGCGGCGGGCGGGCTGCCCATCATCGTGGATGGACAGACACTGGGAGCCATTGCCGTCGGTGGGGCGCACGATGAGTTGGATGAGAAACTCGCGCAGATCGGCCTGGCTGCGCTGGAGAAGTAGCGACGCGCGCAGCGTATTCGCGGCGCGATTACGGCGTGACGGTGAAGGGCACAGAGGCTTCTGTATTTTCCCACACGAGCGCGAGGGTTCCGCGGTTGTCGCCTGCGGCACGCAAGTCGATGCGGAAAGTCTCCACGGGCGCGGTGAGTTTCTTGACACTCATTTTGGTGCGCGCGAAATCCATGGACGGATCGTAGTCCAGATGAAACTGGCCGGTTTCCTTGTTGATGATGAGGGTCCAGTCCTTTTCGCCCGGGATGGTCCAGATGCTATAGCTTCCCTTGGGAAGTTTTACGTCGCTGATGCGGAGGTCGGCGTCCGCGGTGATCTCTGTGGCATAGTTCGCGCCGGTGCACCAGACTTCGCCGAAGGGAACGAGATCGCCCATGATCTTGCGGCCGTGCATGGATGGCGCGTAGTAGTCGATGCGAATCTTCTTTCCGGCGATGGTGATGTTCGAACTGGCCTGAGGACTGGTGTAGTGCGGGTAAATTTGCGCGTGCGCGGAGGAACGGCGCGGGACGACGAAGGCGCAAACCGCGGCGCCAACGGTGAATGCAGCAGCCGCGAAAGCCAGAGGACGGAGTGCGGCCATGGGTACCTCCGCGGAGATGGTACCGCATCGGATGGAGTGCGGGAAGCTATGTGATGCAGTGTGCTCGTGCGTTACTCGGGCTCTTCGATCATCGATTCAGGCCGAACCACGACCACTACACCGTTTTCGGAGACGGCGTAACGACTTCGATCCGCTTCGAGGTCGTAGCCGATCACCGTGCCCTCGGGCAGGCTAACGTGGCGGTCGATGATGGCGCGCCGGATGCGGCAGTGGCGGCCGATGCTGACGTGATTGAAGACAATTGAATCTTTGACGTCGCTGTAGCTGTTGACGCGCGTGTCGTATCCGAGCACGCAGCGCTCGACGTGACCTCCGGAAACGATGGAGCCGCCGGCAACGATGGAGTCCAGCGCCACGCCCATGCGCTCGCGATCGGCAAAAACGAATTTCGCGGGCGGATACTGCTGTTGCCAACTGTGCAACGGCCAGCCCTTGTCGTAGAGGTTAAAAATGGGCGAGACGGAGACGAGATCCATGTTGGCTTCGTGGTAGGCGTCGACGGTGCCAACGTCGCGCCAGTAGGAAGTCTGCTTCTTGTTTTCGTCGCGGAAGTTGTAGGCGAACACGCGATACTTTCCGATGATGCGCGGCAAAATGTCGCGGCCGAAATCGTGCGAGGAGCTGGGATTTTCCGCGTCGTCGATCAGAACCGGCACGAGCAATTGCGTGTTGAAGATGTACACGCCCATCGACGCGCTCACTTTGCCTGAGCCTGTGGCGGACGGCGTGGGGTTGGCGGGCTTTTCCTGAAAGCCGGTGACGCGCCAATCCTTGGCGGTTTCCAGGACGCCGAATTTGCCGGCGGCTTCGGCGGGATCGACCTCAATGGTGGCGACGGTGACGTCCGCGCCGGCGGCGACGTGCTGCTCGAGCATGGTCTGATAGTTCATTTTGTAGATGTGGTCGCCGGACAAAATGAAGACGTAATTGGATTGCTCGCTGCCGATGGAATAAATGTTTTGGTAAACGGCGTCGGCCGTTCCTTGATACCAGTGCTGCGAAACGCGCATCTGCGGCGGGAGCACTTCGATGAAACTCCCGTGACCCATCAGCGAGGACCATCCGCGGCGAACGTGGCGGTTGAGGCTGAGCGCTTTGTATTGAGTGAGAACAAAGACGCGATGCAAATCGCTGTTGAGGCAATTCGAAAGAGTGATGTCGATAATGCGATAGACGCCGCCGAAAGGAACAGCCGGCTTGGCACGATCGCGCGTGAGCGGCCACAGGCGTTCGCCCTGGCCGCCGGCCAGGAGCACGCCAATCGCATTGCGCATTACGGGCATATGTCAGAGAATAGAGGGGGTTATCTTACCAAGTATTCCGATAAGGTGTGTAGGGCACGTTTCTAGGGCGCCGGATTGTTCCGTTTTAACAACCTTTGTAACAGTAGGCCCGAAAAAGATACTGAATGACTACTGCGTGGTATCCGTAAAACTACGTAGAACACAGTAAATAAAAGAGTTACGGCACAGATGAAGCAATTTAAGCCTTGACTTGCAAGATGGCCTCCGATAGAAGGATGGGCGCTAGCCGGATTCGCGTGAATTTGGCTGGGATATCGGTTAACTCAGGGACAGGGGACGGGGGTGAATACGCGTGGCAGAAGTTGTAATTCAAGAGGGTGAGTCGTTGGAGAACGCTCTCCGCCGCTTCAAGCGAAAAGTGCAGTCGGAAGACATAATCAAAGAAATAAAAAAGCACAGTTATTACATGAAGCCGGGGGAGAAGCGTCGGGCCAAGGAAGCCCTCTCGCGTAAGCGTCTCCGTAAAAAGCAGCGGCGTGAGCAAGACTAGGCGGAACTTTCACCGGGTCCTTTCCAATCAGCTCTGCGGCACTGAGCAGGTGAACGCTACGGGTGTGTCTTGCGAAGTGCTGGGTGATTCGGGAGCACACTGCGCCGTCTGCGGTCCTACGCGAATCTGGTCGCGGAGCGACCATGGAATACCACGACAAGGTCCTGAAGTGCGCAGATTGCGGAGCTGAGTTCGTCTTCACCGCTGGCGAGCAGATGTTTTACGCCGACAAGGGCTTTAAGAACGAGCCCAAGCGGTGCCGGGCGTGCAAGGCCAATCGAGCACAAGGGACGACCAGCGGTACGGGGAGCGTCCAACGGGTGGAGACTAAGACGGTTTGCTCGCAGTGCGGCAAGGAGACAACCGTTCCGTTCAAGCCTACGCAGGGGCGACCGGTATATTGCCGGGAGTGCTTCCAGCAAAGAAGGTCGATCGGGACTGCCAACGCGGCAGTCTAGATCCAGTTGAGACCCGCCGCCCGGCCGTCGGAGCGAGCGGGAGAAAAACCCAGGGCTCCGGTACGCGAAAGCGCGCGACGGCGTGGAGTATCGCCTGCCCTGGATCCTTCCGTTGACATCTCTAGCACCGTAGGGCGCGCGCTCTTCCGCAATTGACGGCGCAGGCGGGCCAGCTTAGGATTGTCTCCCCCACCGTGACACACGAAACCCAGCTACGGGACTACCTGCGCCGCGTCTTGACGTGGCACGAGGCGCATGCGGATTTCAAGGCTGCCCTCGCAAACCTACCGGTGAAGATGCGCGGAAAGCGGCCGGCGGGAGCGCCGCATTCGCCGTGGGAGCTGCTCGAGCACATGCGGCTGGCCACGTGGGACATTTTCGAATTTTCGCGCAATGCGAAACATGTATCGCCGGAGTGGCCGTCCGGTTATTGGCCGAAGCGGCCGGAACCGCCGAACGCGGCGGCGTGGGGAAAGAGCGTGCGGGAACTCCGGCGCGACTTGCTGGCGATGGGTAAGCTGGTGAAGAATCCGAAGACGGATCTACTCGCTCCGATTCCATATGGTGACGGGCAAACCATCCTGCGGGAGGCGCTGCTGCTTGCGGACCACAACGCCTATCACCTAGGACAACTTGTGCTAGTACGGCGCCTGCTAGGTTGCTGGCCGGAGAGTTAACAGGATAATAGATCATGGCGGCGCGGGCGGCCAGAGCATCGTATGATAAAGAAGGCCGAAAATAAGGGTAGGGGAGCGTAACACCGGGCCATGAGCCACCAACAAGCCATCGTAGAACCGGCGTCTACCAAGGACGCACAAGAACGAATCTGGGATTCCTTTCGCCGCTGGGGATATTTGCAGGCGAGCCTCGACCCGATAGGCGAGCTACGGCCTGTGGCCGTGCCCGAACTGGATGCTGCCGGGCCGGAAGCGGAGGCCGCGCGGCGGGTTTATTGCGGCACCATCGGCGCGGAGTTCATGCACATTCCAGACCGCGAGCGGCGGCTGTGGGTGCAGGAGCGCATGGAGGCGGAGACGCCGGAGCCAGATCGCGCGCGCATTCTCGGACTGCTGGTGCAGGCGGAGGTTTTCGAGCAACTTTTGCAGACGCGCTATCTGGGAACGAAGCGGTATTCGCTCGAAGGCGAGGCCGCGCTACTTCCGTTGCTCGACTCGATCCTGAGTGCGGCGGCCGCGCAGGGCGCCGAAAAAGCCATGCTGGCCATGAGCCACCGCGGGCGGCTGAACGTGATGGTGCACATCGTGGGCCGCGATCCGGCGGAGCTTCTGGCGCGATTTGAAGACGTTGATCCTCGCAGCGTGCTGGGCGGCGGCGACGTTAAGTACCACATGGGTGCGACGGGAGATTTTCATGCCGCGGACGGCCGCGTAGTGGAGATGCACCTGGTATCGAATCCCAGCCACCTGGAGGCGGTCGACCCGGTTGTGATGGGGCGCACGCGGGCGAAGCAGATGCGCCGACGCGAACAGGAGCGGCGCGGCGTGCTGGCCATTACCGTGCACGGCGACGCGGCGTTTGCGGGCCAAGGCATCTGGGCCGAGACGCTGAATATGTCGGGAGTGCCGGGTTTCACGGTGGGCGGCTCGGTGAGCATCATCGTGAATAACTTGATCGGGTTTACGACCGTGCAGAACGACATCGGCTCTTCGCGTTTTTCTTCGGACCTCGCCAAGCGACTGCCGGTGCCCATTTTTCACGTGAATGCCGAAGATCCCGACGCGGTGGTGCGCGTGGGGCGCATCGCGCTCGACTATCGCTACACCTTTGGCACGCCGGTGGTGGTGGATTTGATCGGCTACCGGCGACACGGGCACAGCGAAGTGGACGATCCCACGATCACGCAGCCGCTGCGGTACAAAAAGATCGAAGCGCACCCACCGATGTGGAAGATCTACGCGGAAAAAATTGGAGTCGACCCGCAGCCGATGGTCGATCGGGTGCGCACGGACTTGGACGCGTCGCAAAAGAAGGCGCTGGAGCTGGAGAGCAGGCCAGCGACGCGGCGCATCCCGCGCTATTGGGACAAATACCGCGGGGGCCGATACGACGCTTCGCTGGAAGTGGACACAGCGGTGCCCGCGGAGTCTCTGGCCACGCTGGGCCAATCGCTGGCGAGCTATCCGAACGGATTCCACATTCATGCCAAGGTAAAGAAACTGCTCGAGCAGCGGGTGGAAATGGCACAGGGGAAGCGCGCCGTGGATTTCGGAATGGCGGAGGCGCTGGCGTTTGGATCGCTGCTGGTGCAAGGGGTACCGGTGCGCTTGACCGGGCAGGACAGCCGGCGCGGCACCTTCAACCAGCGGCACGCAGCGCTGGTGGACATCGAAACGGAAGAGGAATACGTTCCGCTGCAAAACCTGACGCCGACGCAGGCGTGGTGCGAAGTCTACAACTCGCCGCTTTCCGAGGCCGCCATTCTGGGGTTCGAGTACGGATTCAGCCGAGATTTTCCGGAGGCGCTGGTGCTGTGGGAGGCGCAGTTCGGTGATTTCGCGAACGGCGCGCAGATCATCATCGACCAGTTCATCGCCGCGAGCGAGGACAAGTGGGGCCTGCTCTCCGGCGTGGTGATGCTGTTGCCACACGGCTTCGAAGGGCAGGGGCCGGAGCACTCCAGCGCGCGCATCGAACGCTTTCTGCAGCTGGCGGCGCGCGACAACATTCAGGTCTGCCAGCCTTCTACCGCAGCGCAGTATTTTCATCTGCTGCGGCGGCAGGTGCTGCGGGCATGGCGCAAGCCCCTGGTGGTGTTCACACCTAAGGGCATGCTGCGGAATCCCGCGGCGTCTTCTCCCGTTTCCGATCTGGCTGCGGGGCGATTCAAGACAGTCATTCCCGATAGCGGTGACGGATCGGCGGAGCGCGTCGTGCTGTGCACCGGGAAAGTGGGGCACGAGCTGCTCGCGGAACGCAAGAAGCATCCGGAAAACACGACGGCGGTTGTTTTCCTCGAGCAACTCTATCCGTTTCCGTCCGACGACCTGTCCGCGGAGATGGATCGCCACGCGAAAGCGCGGGAATTCGTGTGGGTGCAGGAAGAGCCCGGCAACATGGGCGCGCACGCGTTTGTGATTCCGCGCTTGGAGCAGCTGGCGCGAGGACGATCGGTGCTCTCGGTGAATCGATCTGCGAGTGCGAGTCCCGCAACGGGTTCTGGGAAAGCGCATGAGATGGAACAGAGGACGCTGCTGGCTATGGCGCTGGGAACTTAAGGCGGCGCGAGTAGAAATTTCCAGAGTTTATTAGCGGTACCTTAACAGAAAGCTTACTTGAGCGGCGTCCACGCCGAGTTGCGGCGGGAAGATTCCAGAGTCGCATCGACGAACTGCATTTCCTCGATACCCTCCTGAATGCCCGGCACCAGAAGCGACTGCGGCGTAGGCTTGCGTCCCTGCTTCGCTGCCTGGATCTGCTCGGCCAAATCGCTGTAGATCTGGGCGAAAGCCTCCAAGTAACCTTCAGGATGGCCGGCGGGCAAACGAGACGCGGCCGCAGCTGCGGCGGTAGTGCCGGGTCCTCCGCGTCGAATCAGCTGGCGCGGCTGGCCGAAACGTCCGACCCAAAGGCACTCGGGCTGCTCCTGGCTCCACTCGATCCCCGCCTTCTCTCCGTAAACTCGCAGGCGCAAATTGTTGTCGTTCCCGGGAGCGACCTGCGTGGCCCATAGCATTCCCTTCGCGGCATCGGAAAATCGCAGGAGCGCACGGGCGCAATCGGGCACGCGGCGCCCGGGAACGAATGTGGAGACGTCCGCGGCCACGGCTTCGCACGCAAGCCCGGTGACAAACGTAGCGAGATTGAAAGCGTGCGTGCCGATGTCTCCCAGGCAGCCACCGGGGCCGCTACGCGCAGGATCGGTCCTCCACTCCGCTTGCTTATGGCCGGTGGTTTCGAGGGCGGTGGTCAGCCAATCCTGGGCGTATTCGACCTGCACGGTGCGAAGCGCACCGAGCTCGCCGGCGAGAATCATCTCGCGGGCTTGGCGCACCATCGGGTAGCCCGTGTAGTTATGAGTGAGGCCAAAGACCAGGCCGGAACGTTTGACGATGGGCGCAAGCTCCATCGCCTCGGCGAGCGTGGCGGTGACGGGCTTGTCGCAAATGACGTGAATACCGGCTTCGAGGAAAGCCTTGGCGATCGGGTAATGCAGGTTATTGGGAGTGACGATGGAAACGGCGTCGATGCGGCCAGGGAGCTTGGATTCGGCTTGCGCCATCTCCGCAAAACTCGCGTAGGAGCGCGCCACGTGCAGCTCTTCTGCGGCCGCGCGGGAACGTGCCGCATCGGAGCTAAGAGCTCCGGCGACGAGCTCGAATTTGTCATCGAGGCGCGAGGCGATGCGATGTACCGCGCCAATGAAAGCGCCGGGCCCCCCTCCGACCATGCCGAGGCGCAGGCGCGTTGGAGTTTGTAGCTGAGCGGGTTCGATGGGCATGGCGTCAATTACTCCGGAGGAAGACCCAACATCTTGCGATTCGCGGCCATGTCCGCGCCGGAGGCGGCGAAGTCGTCGAAAGCGTGCGCCGCAGCCTGAATGATGTGCCGCGCGATGAACGGAGCGCCTTCGCGCGCGCCCTGCTCGGCGCTCTTCAGACAGCACTCCCACTCGAGCACCGCCCAGCCGGGATAATCGTATTGCGTGAGCTTTGAGAAAATTCCACCGAAATTCACCTGGCCGTCGCCCAAGCTGCGGAAACGCCCCGCACGATTGATCCAGGACTGAAAGCCGCCGTAAACGCCCTGTTTGCCGGTGGGATTAAACTCACCGTCCTTCGCGTGGAAGGCCTTGATGCGCGAATGGTAGAAGTCGATGTATTCAAGGTAATCGAGCTGCTGCAAAACGAAATGGCTCGGATCGTAGAGAATGTTGCAGCGTTTGTGGTCGCCGACGCGCTCCAAGAACATTTCGAACGAAACGCCGTCGTGCAAATCTTCGCCGGGATGCACCTCAAAACAGAGATCGACGCCGCGCTCGTCAAATTCATCGAGGATGGGGCGCCATCGTTTGGCGAGCTCGTCGAAGGCGGTCTCGACCAAGCCGGCTGGACGCTGCGGCCACGGATATAAATACGGCCATGCGAGCGCGCCCGAAAAAGTGGCGTGGGCTTTAAGCCCGAGGTTGGCCGACGCCTTCGCTGCGAAACGAAGCTGCTCGACGGCCCAGGCTTGTCGCGCGCGAGAATTCCCGCGTACCGCGGGCGGGGCAAACCCATCGAAAGCTTGGTCGTAGGCGGGATGAACGGCGACGAGCTGCCCCTGCAGATGCGTGGAGAGCTCGGTGAGCTGAAGTTTGTTGGCGGCCAAAATCCCGAGTACTTCCTGGCAATAGTCACGGCTGGAGGCGGCGCGGCTGAGGTCGAATAGGCGCGCGTCCCAAGACGGAATCTGCACGCCCAGGTAGCCGAGCCCCGCGGCCCACTTCGAAATGCCCGCGAGGGTGTTAAATGGAGGCTGGTCACCGGCAAACTGCGCCAGGAAAATGGCCGGGCCTTTGATGGTCTGCATTTCGCTGAAACCTCCGCCGCGAACTTGAAGATTCTTACGCCTCGGACTTCCCGCCCTCGCGCAGAATGTTCTGGCAATACTTGTAACACTTGGTGACTTCCGTCACCGGGTCAGACGCGCCCATATATTCGTACTCGATGAACGCCGGAATCGAATACTTTTTCTCTTTCAAGAGCAGCAGCACCTGGCGGATGGGTGTGTCGCCCTGGCCCCAGGGCATGTTCGGCCCTTGGTTCTTCTTGCGGTCCTTCAGGTGCACGTTGGTGATGCGGTCGTGGAAGGTTTCGATGAACTCCACGGGATCGCCGCCGGCGGCGAAATAGTGTCCGACGTCGAGATTGGCGCCCACCCATTTGGAAATGGCGAGCGCTCGTACAAAGCTTTCGCGCGTCGCGAATTGGTCGGGATCACTGACGTCACTGTGTCCGTGTCCGGCGATGATTATCTTGTGCTTTTCGGCGAAGGGCGCCAGGCGGCGGACCATAGTGAGCGTGGTTGAGGCGTTGATGGCCTTACAGCCGAGAGCGCGCGCCATCAGAAAGCTGCGATCGAGCTCTTCGTCCGGCGAATCGGCGCTCGATGCGTAACTGAAGTTGTAAGCGAAGATGCGAATGCCGGCATCTTTGAACTTAGTGTGAACCGACTCGAAGTATTCAATCGGCACGGTAAGGCGCCACTGTTTCTGCCCGGCGCGAGCCTCGCGAATGGCGGCCGCATCGAGTTGGGGACCTCGTGCTGGACCGGCTTGCGGCTTGGCATCTAGCCTGGCAGCCATGCCGGACGCATCTCCTCCCGGTTCGATTTGCGGAGCGAAGAGTTCGCAGTCGTCCAGGCCGCAGGCGCGCAGATCTTTGATGATCGCGTCGGTGTGATCCATGCCATCGAGTGGAATCTCATGAAAGCTGAAAGTTTGCGCGCCAAGCTGCACGTGAGAACCGAGCCCCAACACTGGCACGGCGAGCCAGTGCGACGCCGGCAACACGGCCGCGGCGCTTTGTAGAAATTTCCTTCGAGAGAGATCCATTGCTTTTTCAAGCAGGCCGGGCGGCTGCTGTCGCGCTGCCTTCCGAGAGCGAACTGCCGCCCACCAGAGCGGGCTCTGCACCGAGTTTAGCAGCGACTGTGTAAACCACAAAACCCGCGATGAAGCTGTAAATGACCGCGGGCTGGCAGTGCGCCTTCAGGAAGTCCGGAGCCGGAACGAGGGGCAAAATGCCGATCGCAAATCCGATGGCCCAGGCGAGATATCCCGCCCAATTGATGCCGCGGCGCGGGCCGGGCCATTTTCGTCCGGAGAGGAGATAGTCCGCCAGCATGGCGCCGCAAATAGGGCCGAACGAAGCGCCCACAATAGAAAAAATCGCAGCGAGATTGGCGGCGTAACCTGTGGCGGCCAGAATCACGGCGGCGGTGGCTCCGATCATCGAAGTCGTGATGCGCGGCACGCCGGGGATCATGGTGGCGAAGCTGTTGCCGGCGATAAACGCGCAGAAGCAGGAGGATGCGACGGAGGCCACGGCGAACAGCAGAAACATGGCCGTGGCGCTGAAGCCGCCGATGGAACTGATCACCGCGTCATAGCCGAATCCCAGGTTGGGATTGAGGCCGTGGGCGCCGGCGGTGGCCAGCAAGGGCAGGCCGCCGGCATAAATGATGGCGATGACGATGCCCCAAAATCCGCCGAACTTAACGTCGCGAGCATCTCGGTTGCTCATGCCGAAATCGGCGCCAGCTGCCCCGGCGGTGGCGAAAAAGCCGATCACGCCTTGCAGCATCAGCGCGAGAGCCGCCCAGGGATTGGGATCCGGAACGCGATAGTTGGCGATGCCGTTCGCGGTTTTGAAAAACGCGAACAGAATCATGAGCGCCGGGATCACCGGCAATACCAGAGCGACCTTGGCGACGTATTGAATTCCCTTGGCGCCAATGAATCCGGTGGCGTAGCCCCACACCACGGCTACCACGGTGAAGACGAGCGTGCCGGCCTGCTGCGGGCGACCCAGCCCTCGCAGAATGTACGTGGTCGCGTAATAGGTGCCCACCGCGAGCCAGCCAACCTGCAAGAGTCCCATCAGCAAGCCGGGCATAACGTATCCGCCTGTCGTCCCGAACGTAGAGCTGCCGACCACATAGAGAGGCAATCCGGTCTTCATGCCGAGGATTGCGGGGACGTAATAGTAGAGCGCGTAGCTGAGCACGCCTGCTAGAGCCAGTGCCGCCAGGCAAAAAAGCGGTCCCGCGTGCGTAAGCGTGCCGTCTGCCAGCGACTGATAGAAAACAACCCAGAGAAAAATACCCGCATAGCTGGGCGCTGTGTTTTTGTACCAGGGCGCGCGGCTGGACTGCGGATTAGGAACGGCTCTTTCTATATAAGCGGGCAGGTTTGACATGGTTTTGTTTGCCTCATGGGCACCCTTAGCCGTCTCCGTTAATTCTTCGCTGCGTGTTGCACGGGCGCGTCCAACGAACCCGCGTTGACGATTCCAACGCACTTCTCCAAGCTCGCTATGGGGTCGTTGCCAGGAGCCGGGGTCCACTCGTGCGTAACGTATCCCTGAAAATTTAAATCGGCGATGGCTTGGGCGATGAACCGGTAGTTCAGTTCTTGAGTCTCATCGAGTTCGTGACGCCCAGGAACGCCGCCGGTATGAAAATGTCCGATCCACTGGATGTTGTCGCGAATGGTCTGAACGATGTTCCCTTCCATGAGTTGGGCATGGTAGACGTCATACAAAATCTTCACGCGCGGAGAATCGACGCGGCTCATGACGTTCCGTCCCCAGGCGAAATGGTCAAACATGTAGTTGAGCGGGCCCTGGTTTCCGGTGGAGTTGATTAGCTCCATGCACAGCGTTACGCCCTTGTCCTCGGCATGCGCTTTCACCTGGTTGAGGAACGCAACGGCGTTGTCCGCGCCTTCCTCATCGGTCAGCGGTTTGCGCGTGCCGGACATCAGAAGAATATTCGGCACCTCGTTCTCAGCGGCCTGGTCGATTCCCGCATGGAGGGCCGTCAGATAAGCTCCGGTGGCTTCTTTCTGATTGATGGCGTTCCATCCTGGAGGACCTTGAGCGCCTCGTCCACCGCCGCCGCGCTGGCCGCCGCCGAAATCCAGCCGGTACATCGACACGACTAAACCGTATTTCCGCAAGATGGGCCAGTCGGCCGGGTTATCCACGAAATCGAAACCGGTGATCCCCAGGCGGGACGCGTTGCGGCAACAATCCTCCAGGGTACTGCCAGGAGCAAAGACGCCGCGCGTGACGCCCTGCTTCAGCGGACTATTTCGCTTCGGGGGCGCATCGATGCCGGCCGCGAAAAGACTCGCCGGTAGAGCGAGCGGCCCGGCAACGGAACCGAGAAAATCTCGTCGATTCACTTTCAAGCCCTTCCGGACGGTTCCGTCCTATGGCTGCAGCGAGAATGCGTAGAGACTATCTCCCGCGCCGATCAGTAGGTATTGGCGTCCATCGAGCAGATAGGTCGAAGGGGAGCTGCCCATTGATGCATGAAGGCCGGAGTGCCATAGCACCCTGCCGGTAACAGCGTCGTAGGCCACCACGCTCGACGAATTTTCTCCGCCGCCGAAAACCAGGCCGCCGGCGGTGCTCAACAGACCGCCCATGTGCTCAGGCCGAGGAGCTTCGCCTTCCGTTCCAGCATAGTTGTGAATCCATTTGATCTTGCCGGTCTTGTAGTCGATGGCGCGGAGGGAATTGACGATCCCCCCGAGTCCATGCTCGATAGCTCCGCCGAAACTATGCACCGTGCCTTCGGCGTCCGGACTTGCGTCCACACGGTAGTAAACGCTGTAGGACTCGGAAACATTCACGTAGAAAAGTCCTGTATCAGGGCTGAAGGTGGGAGGCGCCCAATTGGCGATGCCGCCGTTGGACGGGGAAACGAGCGCGCCGCCGATCTGCGGCTCCTTTTCAGGATTGGGAATCGGTTCTCCACTGGCCGCAAAACCCTTGGACCAATTGGGTGACTTCGCGTACTGCGCGGAGAGGATGTGCTGCCCGTTGGTGCGGTCCAAAACGAAGAACATGCCGTTGCGGCTAGCCTGCGCCACGAGCTTGCGCGGCTTGCCATCAACGACTCCGTCGAACAACACGGGAACTTGCGTGGCGTCCCAGTCGTGGGTGTCGTGAGGCGAGGCTTGGAAATACCATGCCATTTTCCCGGTGTCGGGATTCAGCGCCACGATGGATGCGGTCCAGAGGTTCGCGCCCTTACGCGCGTCACCAATCATGATGGGATTCGGATTCCCGGTCGGGACGTAAAGAAGGTTGAGCTGAGGATCGTATGTTTCGGGAACCCATGGCTGACCGCCGCCGTGCGCCATCGCATACGCGTCGGGCCAAGTCTCGGAGCCGGGCTCTCCGGGCCGCGGCACGGTGTACCACTTCCATTGCAATTCTCCTGTTTCGGGATCGCGGGACTCGAGCCACGCAGGGACATCTTCATCGCTGCCGGTGCCATAAATCACGTGGTTGCGAATCACGATGGGAGCCGTGGTCATGAAGTATCCAACCTTCACGTCTGCAATTTGCTTGTGCCAGCGCTCCTTACCGGTCGTGGCGTCGAGAGAAACGAGAAAGTCATCGGGAGTTACGAAGAATAGCCAGTTGCCGGACATACCGATTCCACGGTTGCCGATGTGAGTGCCGCCGAGGGTCTTCCAGTAGTAATGCCAAATCGTTTCTCCTGTCCGCGCGTCGACGGCCCAAGCGTGGTCCGTACTGGAATAGTACAGAACGCCGTTCACCATCAGAGCAGTAGCCTTCATCATGCCGCCGCCATACCTGTTCGTTGGAGGCGCCGCCGAAACCGGCGGTTCGGGTCCCTCGCCGCCCAGGATCGCGCCCTCCCGGCCGAAGCTCATGCGCGACACCCAGGCAAGAGTTAAGTTGCGAACATTCGATGTGTTGATCTGCTTCAGAGGGCTGAAGCGGCGCCCGGAATAATCGCCGTGATAGGTAGGCCACGCGTCGGTGGGCGGCTTGAGGAGCAGCGCTGGATCGAGAGATCCATGGGACGAACCCTGCGGCCAGAGCGCGGGCGTTAACACGAGCAGCGAAAACAACGCGAGTTTGATTTTCATTTCAGCGTCGCTAGATATGCAGTCAGGTTGTGCATGTCTTTGTCGGTCAGCTTGGTCATCAGGTCGAGATGTGCTTGCAGCGGATCGCTGACTTCGACCTTGGGGACGTCGTTGTCACGAGTGAATGAGCGCCGATCTCCGTTTGCGTCCGTCAAGGTGACATAAAAGTCGGTGATAGACACCAGCGTTCCGGAAACAATCTGGCCCGAGGGAAGAGTTACCTTCACGGTTTTCGGTGTTTCCACGGGCGGAGGGCTGGTTCCGGCGCCTCGCGCGCCGGGGTAGACGATACGGTCCTGAAGCGTGGCGCCATCGAGCTTGGAGCCAATACCTTTTAGATCCTTGTCGGGTGAATGGCAGGTGCTGCACTTTCCGGCGCCGTTGAAATACGCTTGGCCGGCCGCGGCGTCTCCCACCACGACATTCGCACCTGGCTTGAACACGCGGCTGTGAGTCTCGGCGACGGCGCTATGAAGAAATGTAGCGATGTCGGACACCTGCTCTGCCGACAGGCCGGGAAAAGGCGGCATCCCCTTTTGCGGGCGGCCGACTTGAAGGAATTCTCCCAGTCCTTTGCCGCGTTCATCGTTCAACACCACGGACGACGTCGTCATGTCCGGACCCACGCCGGTACCTCGTGCGTCGCGGCCGTGACAAAACCCGCAAGAGGCTATGAAGAGGTCGCGCCCGCGCGCGACGGCGGCGGGATCGAACCTGACGACAGGGCGAGTCCCTTCGGCAAGAGGCGGCGGATTGGGCGCAGGCTGTTGCGCCCGGAGCGGCAAGGCAAGGCCGGCAAGGCACAGCGCGAAGATGGCAGCGTCACGCAGCATCGATTCGCTCCCGATTATCTTACGCGTCGTTCTCGCCCAGTAGCCTGCAAAGCATCACATGCTGCCGTCGCACCTGCTCGACGGCATTCGGCTCCATTATGTCGTTTATGTGCCGCTGGCCCTCGTATTCGCTGGAGAGGTATCCGGTGAAGCCGGCCTGTTTCAGCACAGGAATGATTTCATTGTAGGGAATACTGTACTCTTGGAACTCTTCGGTCATCTCGTAGAACTTGGCATGGCAGTGGTAGATGTATTGGGCGAACGTCAAAATGTCCTTGGGATCGTTGTTGCTGTAGCCATAAGCTGAGTCGACCCATCGGCGGTCTTCGTCGTTGCCGCCCATCTTGGTAACCTCGGCAAGGGTCACATCCTTTGGCTGCTTGTTTTCGTACGATTTCTCCACGTATTGGGCGATCTCCGCGTGGGCTCCGTGACGGACAAACCAGTCGCGCTGAACGCGGGGAGGCCGGCGCACGAAAACGCCGAAATCCAAGACGAAGCCGATGCTCTTGGTCTTCGTCTTGTTGATCACTTCGAGGTAGGGATCCATCCAGGTGGACTTCAAGAGAACGGGAGCATGAATCTCCGTGCTCATCTTGATGTCGTACTTCTCGGCGTACGGCACGCAGGCTTCCATCACGTCTGCAGGAATGGTGCGTTGCGCGCGCACGACTTTGAATCCGAGCTTATTAGCGATCTTCAAGTCGCGGACGATGATGTCCGTCGATTCCTTCAGGCTGAGCGACCTGCCGGAAATCAGGTTTGAGTCGTAACAGAGGTCGTAACAGATGGGCCGCGTGTGATGCTTGTCCATCCAGGAGAACCATTCCGTTACCCACCGATCGCTGAGGTTGGGATATTCCGGGATGCCCTCTTCTCCTATCAACTCGATGCCGTCCGTGCCGAGATCCGACACCGCGGAGATGCAGTCCTCGATGCTCATCTGGTGCAGCACCAATTCATCCTGGTAGCTGTAAAACGTAACTCCGCGTCCAATTTTACCCTTGGCATCGACGGGAGACGACGAACCCCGCCGCTTAGGCGACGGAGCGCCCGGCGTCGGCGCCGGGATCAAGCTCGACGCGGCTACGCCCGCGAGCGTTTGCAAAAACTCTTTTCGTGTAATCATTAGAATTCTCCTCTACACCGCACGCCTTTACGCTACGAGCGTCATCTTCTTCTTGGCTACGTTCGTCCCGATCATGGACGCCACGGTGCTGGGCAATTCGCTGGTAGGCAGCGCGGCCAGGCCGGTGCGAATCTGCTCCACGACGGCGACTTCGTGCATGCCCTGCGCCAGACCGCCGGGCTTGAGGATGGTGACCGTGGCAAGTTCGTCGAACTGCCAGCGAACGTCGCTGCGAGGAATCATTTCGTCCAGGGTGAAGGTATGCCCTCCCACGGTCACCCGAACGCTGTCGCGCGGATAATTGACGCCGTCCACGTTTACGCGCACATCTTCAATCAGGCTTAGCGGCAGCCCGCGCCAGTTGGCGATGCGCAGGCGGAGCTGAAACCCGGTGACCTGCCCTTTTTCGGATACGTTTTTAAAGCCCTCTTCGCTAATGACATAACGCTCAAACATGGTTCTTCTCCCTTGGCGACAAACGCGCGCGGCTAGCGCCGTGCGTTTGCGGGCACGTGCTGGCTTGTCAGAATGGTGGCATTCACGTTGTTGCTCGAATTGACCAGGACTTGCCCTTTTCGGGTGTCGTAAGCCTGGAATCTGAATATCTTGAACTCGACGCGATAGAAATGGCCGTCATGGTCGTCAATGTTCATGCCCGCGTGAGGCAGGTCAGGCGAATGCCGGCTCATTTGCGGAAACGGCCCATCGTTCAGAGGGTTGCCCGAGGGCAGATTCACGACCACCGTGCCGTCGTAATGGTCGTCGACAACCTTGGGGCCAATGGTGTCATTGATGAAAACCGTGGGATAGCGGTGATCGTGCATGCCCTCACGCTGAAACGGATGCCCGAGCACTTCCACGAAGCGGATGTTGCCGTCCTGATAGCGAAGGATGTGCTGCCCGGGAGAAGCGATGATCGAATCCATCACCCACGGGAAGGGCCAGTGGTCCGGGTCCGCGAATTGCGGTGTGTTGTCCTCAACGACTGGTTTCGGATAAGAGGGATCGCCTGGCGGCACGGGCAGGCCACTGTCCGCCCAGTACGGACCGTTGGGAATATCGTACAGGGCGAACTTCAGCTGCTTTAATTCCACACGATAGTAGTGGCGCGCGTGCGTGTCGATGTTTTCGTCGGCGTGCGGCGCAGCAGGCGGCACTCGCACAGTGATGGGCATGGGCCCGTTGAAAGGCTTGTCGGTCGCAGGATCAAGATCCCTCGTCGTGCCATCAGCCGCTTGGCGGCGAATCTTGATCGCGGGCGTGTCCAACACAAGCACGGCAGGCCAGCGGTCCGCGTGCATCTTTTCTTTTTGCCCCGGTGCCAAGCTCACTTCCAGCAGGCGCACGGCGATATCGTCATAGAGAACTTTGTATTGCTCGGGAGAAGCCACGGCCGGATCGAGCGAATCCGGATACGCCCAGTTTTCGGATGAAAGCGGTTTTTGCGCTTGCGGCGCTTGGGCTCCCGCTTGGCGCGCCCAAAGGACCACAAGTACGAGGGCGCATGCGAGAGCCGCCCCTAAAAAGACTTTACGAGCGTTCATCGGCTGTCTCCGTTGTGACGATCAGGTGTTGCCGGTGCGCCGGAGCATACCACGCCCGCCAGCGGACCGATCCGGTGCCGGATAATACTCCAGGTATGGAAGCGGTTCCACATATTAATTCTACTATTTCGGCCGAGTGGGCTGTACCATCCTGCGCCATGAGACCGACCATTTCCACGGTTGCGCGGCAAGCTGGCGTTGCGGTCAGCACCGTCTCGCGATATCTGAACGGTCATTATGTAAGCCAGCCCGTCAAGGCGCGGCTTTCAAAGGTGATCGGTCAGTTGGGATATTCACGCTCCTGGACGGCACGGAATCTCAGCCTGGGGCGTAAGGGCTGCGTCGGTTTGGTTGTGGATTCGAACCAGAGCCCGTGGTTCATGCAGCTTCTGATCGGCATCGAGAAAGAGCTCGCCACGCGCGAATCGAGCTTGATGGTTTCCACCTTCGACTCCGGCGGCCGATCGGATCGAGAAGTTGCCATGGAGTGGATTCGGGGCCACCGAATCGACGGCCTCATCATCGTTAAGTTCGACTCGCGCGAGCGGTCTTTATTGGCGCAAGCGGTGCGCTCGAGCGTGCCGACGGTTTTGCTTACGCCGCGGGAGCCGGCGCCCAACCAGCGGGTGGTGCGCAGCGACAACTTCCATGCGGGCATCGCCATCGCTAATCATCTGGCGGACCTGGGTCATCAGCGAATCGCGTTTGAAGGAGGCGCGCCACACCTAGACTTAAAAGACCGCCTGCGAGGGCTGCGCAGCGGGCTGGCCGAGCGCGGCATCTCGCTTGATCCGAAATTCGTATCTTTTTGTGGGAAGTTCGAATCGGAAGCAGGCATGGAGTTCGCACATCGTTTCTTCAAGAAGACTCCGCCGGTGACGGCATTGGTGATGGGAAACGACTCGCTGGCCCTCGGCTTCATGCGCGTGGCGCAGCAGCGCGGAATACGCATCCCTCAGGATATTTCAGTAGCCGGATTTGACGACATCCCGGAAAGCGGCCTGGTTTGGCCCGGCCTAACGACTGTCGCGCAGCCCATCCGAGAGATGGGGCGGCTCGCCTGCCAGCGGCTTTTCGACGTTTCCCCTTCCGCGAAGAATGAAACGATCGAGTGCTCCATGAGCCTGATCGTTCGCGAAAGCACCGGCGCGGCCGCTCGCAAAAAAGGCGAATCCCCGTCCGGAATCAAAAACTCCCGCACGCCCTAACCCGACTTTTGCCTCGCATCCTCGCAGGTGCGCTGATAACCTAAGAAGGAGTTTTTCCGCCGCCCATGACAACCGCAGCCTGGCTTCCAGCAACGCGCGATCAGATTGACAATGCCGTCCGTGAGTTGAAATCGATTCTGCAGGCGCGCGCGAGCACCGCCGACGTTGTCCGCGAACACCATAGCCACGGTGAGTCCTACCATACTCCCGCGCTTCCCGACGCCGTATGCCTGCCCCATTCGACGGACGAAGTAAGCGCAATCCTGAAAATCAGCGCCAAATATGCGGTCCCCGTGATTCCTTTCGGCGCTGGGAGTTCGCTGGAAGGGCAGGTGAACGCCGTCCGCGGCGGCATCACGATCGACATGCGCGAGATGAACAAAATTTTGGCGATCAGTCCGCAGGATCTGAACGCGACCATGCAAGCCGGCGTGAGCCGGCTACAACTCAATCGCGCCTTGGCGAATACGGGGCTCGCGTTTCCTATCGACCCGGGAGCGGACTGCACGATAGGGGGGATGGCTTCCACCCGAGCCTCGGGCACCACGGCGGTGCGATTCGGCACCATGCGCGAAAACGTGCTAGGCCTCACGGTTGTGCTGGCGGATGGGCGCGTGATCAAAACGGGTACGCGCGCCAAGAAATCGTCCGCGGGGTACGACTTGACGCGTCTTTTCGTGGGGGCTGAGGGTACGCTGGGCGTGATCACCGAAGTGTGCCTGAAGCTCCATCCGTTGCCGGAAGCCGTTTCCGTCGCGAGTTGCGCATTCGAGACCATCCAAGACGCCGTGGAGACGGTGATCGAGACGATCCAGTTGGGCTTGGCCGTAGCCCGCATCGAGCTACTGGATGAAAAACAGGTAGAAGCCAGTAACTCATATTCGAAAACAAATTATCCGGTCGCGCCGACGCTGTTCTTCGAATTTCACGGCGACACGCTCCGAAGCGTCACCGAGCAAGCCGAAACGGCTCAGGAACTGGCGCAGAACCACAACGGTCACGCCTTCCAATGGTTCGCGACACCCGAAGAACGGGAAAAACTCTGGAAGATGCGCCACGAAGTGATGTACGCGACGCTAGCTCTTCGTCCAGGTTCACAGTTTTTCGGCAACGATATTTGCGTTCCCATCTCACGCCTCGCCGAGAGCATCCTGGAGGCAAAAAAAGAATTGGCAAACCTGCCGTTTCCGGGAACGATCCTTGGACATGTAGGCGATGGCAACTATCACGTTGGTTTTGCAATGGATTCAAGGAATCCCGCCGAATTGGCCGCAGCCCAGCAGTTCGAGGAAAAGATGATTCGCAGCGCGTTGGAGATGGGCGGTACCTGCACGGGCGAGCATGGCATTGGCATCGGCCGAAGAAAATATATGGAAGTCGAACACGGCCCCGCGCTCGCCGTCATGGGCGCAATCAAGTTCGCTCTGGATCCCGAGAATCGTATGAACCCCGGGAAGATGGTCGACCCGGCGCCGCTTGTATCCGCCGCCAGCAATACCCACACCAATTTCTAGCCGGCCGCCGTACGACTAGCACCCGTGTCTACAACCAGCTACCATCGGCTTGCATCTTTTTTTGCCCCGGCCTTGGCTCAGCAAAGCATACGGACCCTCTGCCCGTTATCGCTTCTCCGCAAAGGAATTTATCAAATAATTATTGTGGAACCGCTGGCCACTATGGTATATGCTCCGCCGCAATTGGGGAGGCTGTCGGTCGAGCCGAACCGTTGGGGTGATAGGGTGCTCGGGCGTGAGTCACGTCCATTCCTGACATGACAGCTTAGCGTAATGGTCCGGCTAATTTGTGTGCGGTCGCCGAGCCGTTGACTCGTGAGTCGGTACGGGGGCGCTGCTCTAACAGGATTCAGCCGGGCTTTTAAATCCAGCTAGTCTCGTGGGGAGACTTCAATGACAAAGAAGCTAGCGAAGTGCGTATTTGCGTTTTTCTTGGTTTGTTTGTTTCTGGCTCCGAACCTGGGAGCCCAATCACCTTCTACAGGCGCGCTGACCGGTACGATAAAAGACACCACCGGCGCCGTCGTTCCCAACGCCACAGTTACCGCGACGAGCGCGGCCACCGGCCAGGTGCGTACGACGAACACCGGCGGAGACGGCACGTACACACTAGGCCTGCTGCCACCCGGAACGTACCGCTTGAAATTTGAGGCCGCTGGTTTCAAGTCGATCGAAAATCCCGCGGTCACCGTAACGGTGACCCAGACGGGAACCTTGGATCAAACCCTGGAGGTTGGATCGCAAACCCAGGAGGTGACGATTCAGGGGAACGTTGAGACCATTCAGACGGCGAACGCTTCCGTAGGTTCGACGATCGCAGGCCAGACGGTGACCGACCTTCCCTTGGCCGCGCGCAACTACACGAACCTGCTGAGCCTGTCGGCCGGCGCGAACGCCACGGTGACGAACGCTGCTGCCCTGGGGAAGAACACCCAAGCCACTGCCGTGAATGGTTCGAACACATCGCAGAACAACTACCAGATGGACGGTGCTTCCATCGTTAGCTACACCGGCGTTGGCGGCGTGACGGAGGGCGGCAGCCGCGGCGCGTTCGGCATTCCCAATCCGGACTCCATTCAGGAATTCAGAATTCAGACTTCGCAGTATGACGCAGGGTACGGGCGCAACCCCGGTGCCAATGTTAACGTGGTCACCAAGAGCGGCACGAACGACTTTCACGGCAACGCGTTTGAATACTTCCGGAATACCGTCTTGAACGCCAACGATTGGTTCCTCAAGGAGTCGGAAGTCAAGAGCGACCAACCGAACACGCGAGCGCCTTTGGATCAGAACCAATACGGGGGCACCTTCGGCGGCCCGGTGAAGAAGGACAAGCTCTTCTTCTTCGTATCCTATCAGGGCACCTCACAGAAGAATGGTCAGAGCCCCTACGGCCTGCAGACATCCAACATCCCGTATCTTCCCGGCGGGAATCGCGGCACTTGCCCCTCGGGAGCGAGTGCTATCGTGCAATGCGATGCTACCGCGCAGCTTTACGCTGCGTCTTTGGGCGCGTTGTATGCAGGGAAATTTGGTCAGCAGGGCGGCGTAGCCATCAACCCTACTGGTTCCAACATCAACCCGACGGCACTACAGATCCTTCAGCTTAAGATCGGTAACGGTGCCTACTATATCCCCTCTCCGCCCCTCGGCGGCGGTGTGGCTTCCCCCGGCGTCACATGCCTCCCAGTTGCCGGGGCCAACGCCAACTCAGTGGGCACGGGTCTCTGCACCGCAATCGCCCCCGCCATCTACCACGAATACCAGGGCATTGGAAACTGGGACTACGTGATCAACAGCAAGAACACGCTTTCCGGGCGGTATTTCTTCTCGACCGACCCCTCCAAGCAGCAATTCTACCAAGGCTCCGATACGATCCCCGGAAGCGGCGTAGATCCGCAGTTCGGGAATCAGACAGCCGTGCTAAGGCTCACGACCATTGTGAGCAGCAACCTTGTGAATGAGGCGCGGTTTTCCTATCAAAGGAACGTCACGGTCGGGCAGCCAACCACTCCTTTCTCAGCATCGGAAGTAGGCATGACGGCTCTTGCCCCCGCCACTTACGATCTCCTTCCTCGCATTCAGATTGGATCGCTCAATTTCGGGACGGCGATTTTCAGCGTCACGAACAATACCGACAACCAGTTTCAGTGGGCGGACCAGATCTCCTGGACGCATGGCAAGCAAACCGTTCGTGCCGGCTTTGAAGTGGGTCACGTGGACTGGAACTGGAACTTCATCGGTCTGGAGAACGGCTATCTGATTGTCAGCACCCCGGCCGATTTCCTGCTGGGCCTTCCCGGCTGCGCGCCCGGCACGCTGCCGGCCGCTTGCACTGCAAGCGAGACGGCTGGTACCACAAATGGAACCAGCTTCAGCAACGTCGGGTCGACTTCGAACACCGGCACGCGATACACCGGAGAAGGGTTCGACTTCCACTTCTATACATGGACGTACGATGGCTTCGTTCAGGACGACATTAAGCTGACCTCGCACTTGACCCTCAATGTGGGCGTTCGGTGGGAAAATGACGGATACCCGTACGAGCGCACCGGCAAAAACGTAAACATCGATCCGGAGCTGGCCTTGACGAATCCGGTGCCGCTCGTTGCGGCTCCTTGCCCTCACTATCCGGCTCCTTGCGCAGGCAGCTCTCTCATCGGGATGACCGTACCATCCAATTTCAATACGAATCTGTATGGTGCGATCCCTGCGGGCGTCTTCCAGACCAACAGCAAGGCCGCTGTGGGACATAGCTCCCCGTTGGACAACTTTGCTCCGCGGCTCGGTTTCGCCTGGCAACCGCTGGCGACAAACAAGTTCGTCATCCGCGGTGGAGTGGGTATGTTCTACGACTTGATCGGGGGTGAGAACTTCATCCACGGCGCACTGCAAAGCATGCCGTACGGCCAAACCGTGGGACAGGGCGGGCCAAACAACTACTTCTCAACGCTTCAAGTACCGTATGCGAGCACCCCAGCAAACTGGTTCCCGCGCTACGTCACGGCTACGGGTTTGACCTCGGGCATCACCCAGAACGTCATCGAACAGAATTTCCCGACGCCTCTGACCTACCAGTACAACTTGCAGGCGCAGTATGAATTCCTGCCCTCGTGGGTGCTCGAAGTAGGTTACGTGGGGTCTCGCGGCATTCACCAAACAGCGGGTGGTTCGTACCCGATCAACCCCGCCTTTCTGCAGAATGCTGCGGTTACTGGCCTCCCCCCGGTTACAGGCAATTCCAATCTGCGCGTTCCGCTCCTCGGATACGCCTCCACGCTTGCAGCCTATGCAGACAACGAGGATACCCATTTCAATAGCGCCCAGGTCACAGTGCGCAAGAATTTTAGCCGTGGCCTGACCCTGGGCGCAGCCTACACTTGGTCTAGCGCACTTGTGAGCGCGTGGGCCCCGAATGGCGCGATCACAGGTGCAACCGTCAACCCGACATGGTCGATGAATCCGATCATTTCGCAGTACGGAGCAAACCCGAACTACCATCCGCAACGCTTCACCCTAAATTACAGTTACGATCTGCCGTTCGGCCAGCATCAGGGCTGGGTCGGAGTCGCGACAAGCGGTTGGAGGGTATCGGGTGAAACCACGATCCAGGATGGTACGCCACTGACGATGACTGACAGCGGCTACGGTACCATTTTTGGTCAACCCATTACTTCATATGCCGAATTCGCTCCCGGCGCTTCGAACGGTAACGCCCAAAATCCCGGGAGCATCCAATCGCGGATCATCGCCGGCCAGTTACATAATGGCCAGGGCTACCTCAACGCTGCTGCATTCTGCCCGAGCAACATAGCGAACGCGTGCAGGCCCGTCATCTCGAATGGGTTCGGTTTCGGTAATTCCGGGCAGGGGATAACCCTAGGTCCTCCGCAGAACAACTGGGATATCTCCATCAGCAAGATCACCCGGGTCGGAGGAATTCGCGAAAGCGCCACACTGGAATTCCGTACGGAATTCTTCGACGCCTTCAACCACCCGCAGTTTAGTAACCCGTCAGTGGGCGTGAACAATGAGGCTGGCTTCGGCCAAATCACCTCACTCTCCGTGAATCCGAGGCTGATTCAGTTCGCGCTGAAGTACGCGTTTTAGCACCCAGTCACAGGCAGCTAACGCACCCGAAAAGACGGGAGGCAGGCGGCGACCCCGCCTGCCTCTTTTTTTTGCCTTGCCCAAACACGCATGCCCGGTACGACCGGGACAAGCCAACTCCGCGGTACGCATTCTGGAATGGGAGAGATCCCGGGCGCCGCGACTGCAGCCCACTCGTTTGCGGCGTGCTTGCCTTTAGTTCTTCTTGGCGAAAGTGCGAACGTAGGCCACAACGGCCTGGATATCGTCCGCGCTCAGCGTGTCCTTAAAGGGCGGCATGTAATTCTTGCCCTCCGACACTTGCTTCTTCAAATCGTCGTCTGTCATCTTTTGCACCTGATCGGACCGCAGATCCGGAGCCATAAGGCTCAAGCCGGTCGGCGTGCCGCTTCCATCCTCACCATGGCATGCGACGCAATTTGCTTCGAATACCTTCTTCCCCGGACTATCGTCGGGCCTTCCAGCTCGCGCTCCCGTGGCTGCGCACAGACACGCCAGAACAGCAAGACCTGCAACCGTCATCCAGACGGCCCTCTGCGTCACTCCCGCCATACGATCTATCATTCCACTCTCCCTGAGCTCATAACCCTCGGAATGTTCGAGTCAGAGCCGACATCACTTGCAACATATTTAGATCGAAAATCGTTTTCCACGGCCCCTTGCCCAAGGGCACTCGATCTCACGGCCTGTGCCGCCATTTCTGGGCAAGTCGAGTCAAGGCAAATCGAGACTGCCGAAAGAGTGCGGATATGCCACGATGCCCCACGGAGTTTGAAATCCACCGAGGACTTTTACCGTCTTATACGAATTCGCATCGATCACGTACACGTCATTCGAGCGCCCGCACGCTATCAGGACTTGTGAATCGTCCGGCGTGAACGTGAAATGCCAACATCGCTTGCCGACCGACGCCTCGCCCAACATCTGCAGCGAGCTTGCCGAATAGACCTCCAGCTTTTGCGCCCCCGCAGCCGCAACAAAAATCCGCTCACCCTTCCGGTCAAATGCAACGCCGTAAGGCCTGGCCCCCGTGCTTACGCTGCGCTGGACTTGCAAATTCGCATCGAGCAGGGCTAGTGTGCCGGAGCCTTCCATCGTCACGGCGTAACCGTTTCCTTGCGGCGAGCGCTTTACCCCTCGAGGCCGTTTGCCGATCGCGTTCAAGTCGATGTCGCGAGTCTTCTTTCCGGAGGCAACGTCATAGACACCCAAAGTATTCTGCGCTTCGTTCGCGATAATCAGCGTCCTGCCGTCCGCGGAAAATTCGAGTCCTTCGGTCTGAATTCCCGCGATGAAGCTTTGTCCTTTCGCCCAATCGCCTACATGAAAGGATACGGCCTGCGACGGCGGTCCCAGGTTGTCGTCATCACCTTGTGCAGCTTCGACCGGTGGCCCTCCCGACGATCCGGGTTCGAACGTCGTGAAAATCCATTCTCCGCCCGGCTGCGGCTTCACGAATTCCGGATTGTCTCCGACCGCAAGTCGCTTGACGAGGCGCAATCGGTGCGTGTCAAAAACCGTTGCGTCTGATGTGTTCTTGTTCGCCGTGAAGAGGTACTTGCCATCCGCCGTAAGGCTTTCGCCGCGCGGTGCAACGTCTTCGAGATGAACCTGCTTCGAGACCGTCAGCGTCTTTAGGTCAATTACGGATATGGCGCCGTCTTCTTGCGTCACATAGGCAACGTTCGTGGGGACTCGGACGAACCTTGCGTACACGAGCCAGCCGAGTACTACCACAATAACCGCGCATGCTATCCCTGTTACTGTTTTTCCCGCCCCCATCTGCACGCTCTCCCATGCTGTCCAACCGGTGGTTAAACAGCCCAGTTACTTGCGGGGGAAGTTTCGCGACGCGCCATTCCGCGCCAAGAGATTCCCCGGACTACGCGCTCAGGCGCTGGTACGCGCGGAGCTGGTGCTCGCGCTCGATGCCTCGTCGGCCAGCAGTTCGCTCGCGGTGAAAACGGAACGGTAATTGTATTTGTGGCGCAGCATTTCCGATCCACCCTCTTCGCGGTCGACCACGCTGATCACCGCGACAACCCGGGCGCCTTCGCGCTCGACGGCGTCGATGGCTTCCTGCGTAGAGCCACCTGTGGTGCACACTTCATCCACGATGATCACCCGCTTGCCGCGCACATCCTCAATACCTTCGATCTGCTTGTTCCGCCCGTGCTTCTTCGCTTCTTTGCGCACCAGAAACCCCGGCAGCGGATGCTTCTCGATTTCGCTTACCACGATCGCCGCCGACACTACCGGATCGGCCCCCATGCTCAGACCGCCGATGGCATCCGCTTGCACGCCCATCTCGTCGAGCAGCTCCAGAACGCAGTGGCCGGTCAGCAGCGCGCCCTCCGGATGCAGCGTGGTCAGTTTGCAATCCAGGTAGTAGCTGCTCTTCTTGCCTGAGGAAAGAGTAAAGTCTCCGCGCACCAGTGAGAGCGTCCTCAGTAAATCGGCAAGGCGTTGTCTATGATTGGGCATATTGCTCCGTCGTAATCAAAGCGGCGAAAACAGTATCACAGCCGCACGGTCAGTTGCACCCGGCTGACGCCCGCCTGTGCATCTAGTGCGTCATCGCGTAAACCACATAATTGACGCCGATGCGAAACCCCATGTCCGAGAATTTCTCAGGGTAGCGCTCGTCGTTCGACCACTCCCACGAATCCCCGAGATCCGAATTGAACGAAATGGCTATCATCACTCGCCCCTTGTCGTCGTAAATCCCGCGCCAATGCGGCACGCGCCCGTCGCTCTTGTACCCGAGTGCCAGATGCTCGGCCCCAGGAACCTGGTAGCGCTTGTCCAGATCGAAAACCGTGTGGAAAATCGGATCGTTGTCCGGAATCTCCACGATCGGCCGGTCCGGAAAAACCAGCTTCATGCTGTTCGCGAACACCTGCCACTCATACGTGCCGTGAAAGTCGTCAGCCATGAAGAAGCCGCCGCGCAACAAATAGTCCCGCAGAACCTTTCCCTGCGCCGGCGTAATTCCCCACTCGCCCACCTGCACGGCGTACAGCCACGGCCAATTGTAGACTTCGTCGCCGTCATCGAGATTCACGGCCTCTTCCACCGAGCGCGCGCTGATGCGCGTCAGCCGGCGTACCGCTTGCGAGAGTGCCCGGTCGGCAGGTGGATAATCCTGCGTCCATAGCGAAAGGCCGAGGCGCCAGTCGCCGTCGAAGCGCCCGCGATAGCCGTCATTGGCGCCCGGCGGATACATCAAGCGCGCGAATGCCCATTCGCCGGGCTCCCGCCAGTCCGTCGGTAGGGGAACGCTTTCGCCGTACTCGACCGACGGATATTCGCGAAAGGGGCGCTGCGCGTAGAGAGTGCTCAGCGAGGCGCTAACCAGCGCGCCCGTCAGCAAAAATGCGCCGCACAATCTACAGAAGGCCTTCATCATCGGGCGTGGCTCGCGCGCCTCGCCTGAGAATAGCACGGCGCGCGCCCTGCCGGATTCGCCTGGCGCTGCTCGGGGCCTTGGAAACCTTCACAACCTCGGCTCGCCGCACGCCCCGCGCGGATGCGATAGAATGGCCTAACGTAAATGGACGAGCGGTTTTATCGCGCCACGATGCGCATCGGCGGCGGCACCGTGCTGGGCCGGCTGGCCTTCACGTTTCTAGTCTTGTGCGCCATCGCGCTGGGCGCTGCCGCCGGACTGCTCTTCGTCTATTCGAGCGACCTGCCGGAAATTCACGCCCTCGAGACCTACCGGCCCATCGTCGAAACCGAGCTCTACGCCGATGACGGCCAGTCCATCGGCACCTTCGCTCTGCAGCGCCGCATCCTGCTGACTTACGACCAGATTCCCAACGTTCTGCGAGCTGCCATCATCACCACCGAGGATCAGCACTTCGAGGAGCACTGGGGCGTCGATTTCCCCCGCGTCCTCGAGGCCGCCTGGCGCGACGTCACCAGCCGCCGCGCCGCGGAGGGCGCCAGCACGCTGACCATGCAGCTTGCCGGCGGACTTTTCCTCGACCGCTCCGACCGCAGCCTCCACCGCAAGGTTCAGGAAACCATTCTCGCCCTGCAGATCGAGCGGCACTACACGAAGGAACAAATTTTCGCGATGTACTGCAATCAGATTTACCTGGGCTCAGGCAATTACGGCTTTGAAGCGGCTTCGCAATACTACTTCAGCAAGCCGGTGGGGCAACTCACGCTCGCCGAGGCTGCCACGCTCGCGGCCATCATTCGCGGGCCCATCTATTCGCCCATCACGCATCCCGAGCGCGCCCGCGCTCGCCGCAACTTAGTCCTCTATCTGATGGCTCGCGACCGCAAGGTTTCCGAAGCCGATGCGTTAGCCGCCGAAAAGCTGCCGCTCGGCCTACACATCGTCTCGCTGCGCGACGATCTCGCTCCCTATTTCGTCGAAGAGATTCGCCAGTATCTCGAACACGCCTACGGCACCGCCGCCGTCCACGAGCAGGGGCTGCGCGTTTACACCACGCTGAATGTTGCTATGCAGAAGGCCGCCGACCAAGCCGTGCGCGACGGCTTGCACTCCTACGACCGCCGACACGGCTGGCGTGGGAAATTGCCCAACATCTTTCGCGATCATCTCGGCACCTTGGAGAAGTATCAGAACGACGATTGGCGCACCAACATCCAGAAGGGCGACTACGTCACCGGCCTCGTAACCTCCGTCGAGCCCACCTACGCCAACATCAAAATCGGCGCCTACCGCGCGCTGCTCACGCCCGCCGACTTCGCGTGGACCGGCCAGAAATCGGCCGCCGCATTGCTGGAGGTCGGCGACCTCGCCATGGTGCACATCAAACTGCTTTCCGGCACGACCGCCGAAGTCGATCTCGAGCAGCAGCCCGCCGCGCAGGCCGCGCTGCTCGCCATCGACAACGCGACCGGCGAAATCAAAGCCATGGTCGGCGGATACGACTTCGACGCATCGAAATTCAACCGCAGCACGCAAGCCCTGCGGCAGACCGGCAGCTCGTTCAAGGTCTACGTCTACGCCGATGCCATGGCCCAGGGCGCTTCGCCCTTTGACACCATCGTCGACGAGCCGGTCACCTTCCGCAGCGGCGGTCTCGACTATTCGCCGCACAACTACGACGCGAAATTCGAGGGCCGCATCACGCTGCGCCGCGCTCTGGCCGATTCGCGCAACATTCCCGCGGTACGCCTGCTCCAAAAAGACGGCATCGAGAGCGTCATCGATCTCGCCCGCCGCTTCGGCATCACCAGCCCTCTGCCGCCTTATCTTCCGCTCGCGCTCGGCGCGGCCGATCTCACGTTGATCGAGCACACTTCGGCCTTCACCGTTTTCCCGGACGACGGCATCCACATCGATCCCCACACGATCCGCCGCGTCACTTCCTATGACGGTACGCTGCTCGAAGAAACGCGCGCCAACGTCACCGACGTCATCCCGCCCGACGTGGCCCGCACCATGGTGGCCATGCTCGAGGACGTCGTCCAGTTCGGCACCGGCGTGCGCGCCAAACAACTCGGGCGCCCCTCGGCCGGCAAGACCGGAACCACTAACGACTTCACCGACGCCTGGTACATCGGATTCACGCCGCAGATCACGGCCGGCGTCTGGGTCGGCAACGACGACAAACGCATCTCGCTCGGAAAAAAAGAAACCGGGGCACAAGCCGCGCTTCCCATCTGGCTGGAGTTCATGCAGCAAGGAACGCAGGGAATGCCCGTCGAGGATTTTCCAAACGTCATAACTCTCGAGAAACAAGCCGGCGGAAGGCAAATCCAAGTCGATACGCCGGATAACGCCCCCGCCGCCGACCCCGCCGAACAGGGACTCACCCAAAACTCAGCACCACCGGTCGCGCCCAAATCAACGAAGCCGCCCGCGCCGCCACCCACCCCCGCGAAACCCGCAAGCACTCCCGTCTCCGCCGTCGCCCGCTAGGCACACGGCGTTTCGGCCTCCTAGATCGAGTTTCCCGGAGGTGCTTCGGAGGAAACTGCCATCAGCTTGTCCCATAAGATCCGATTCTCTTTGTCACAGAAAGCCGAACGAAACTCTTCGGTGAAGGAATCCACGACGAGCTCATACTGGGCTAGAAATTCTTCATTTCTTTCCTTTGCTTGGTGTCCAATTGGCTCGACGAGTTTGATGTACAAGTCTGAATCGCCGGATATAAACTCCCAAAAACGCTGCCCGCAATACTTAATGTAATCGCCCTTGTGTTCGCTGTTTCTTGGCTGCTTGCCATAGCAACAGCCATTGACGCACTGCACCGGTAGAGCATCAGGACTCTGACCGTAAACTCTCATTGCGGCTTTGAAATCGCCGCGCATTTTCCCAATCTGGCTACTGTTTCCCCACGCCGGTCCCGATTTGATCGCTACGAGATACCGGCGTCCGTCTTTGTCGAGTTCAAGGTCTATACCCTGTGCACTCGACTTCCCATGCGCTCCGTAGGTTTCTTGAGCGATGAAGATTGCTAACCCCTCTAGGAAGCCACCGAGCATGGTTTCTTCCTGGGATGAAAGAAAGGCGTCCAGAATGCTTTTCACTAACTCGCGCGGGGTCGCTAGTCCCTTAGCACTAAGCAAATAGGGATTTTTGCGGCTCAGTACTTTGAGTAGCTTCAGCTTCTTTAGACTGGCTAATTTTGACTTGTGGAACTCGGGGATATGCGTTGCCACGTATCGCGCGACCACTTGTTGGCTTAGTGTTGGCATTGGCCTCCGCGAGGTATCGGTTTGCCCGAGTGACATACTCCCGCTTGCTGTCAATTCCAACCGAATGCCGGCGTAAACTCTGCGCTACGGCGTTAGTTGTGCAGGAACCTGCAAACGGGTCGAGAACCCAATCGCCTGGTTCGGTAAACAACCTTATGAACCATTCGGGAAGTGCTTTTGGAAATGCGGCCGAATGATTCTTGTTCCCGCACTCGGTGGCGAAATGCAAAACATTGTCTGGATAAGCCAAGTCTCGCCCAACCCAGTTTGCAACGTTCTTTCCGAAACCGGACCCGACCCTAGAATCAAAGCGCACAATGTCGTTCTTGCCGAGGTTTTTTAGCCTGGCCTTTGACCAATCTCCCATCGGAACGCGCACTTGATCTTGGAACATCTTAAAATTCCGCATCTTATTGAATTGTAGACAACGTTCCCAAGCGTCACGAAAACGGTTCGGCCATTTGCCGGGATGGCAGTTCCGCTTGTGCCAGATATATTCCTCGGTCCAGAGCCATCCTTGTTTGCGCAAGGCTAAGATCAATTCAAGTACATAGGTATGCCGTTCCCCCTTTTCTGCTTTCTCCTTGATGTTAAGAATGAATGTTCCGGTGGGTTTTAAGACACGCAAAAACTCTGCGCTGCGGGCTGTGAACCAATCGGCGTAATGCTCCGCCTTGATGCCACCGTATGTCTTATCCCGTTGGTCAGCATAGGGCGGAGACGTAACAATCAGGTCAAACCGGTCCTTTGGAAACCGGGATAGCACATCAAGACAATCGCCGTGGATGATCTTTGTGGTCACTGTCACTTGTTTCTCAATCATATCTACAAGCTCACGAAGCGTCCACACTAAGCGCCGGGTGCCGCATCCTGAGATTCTTAAGGGGGCGGTTCCTGACTCTTCCTTCGCAATTGCCGCCCTCTTTGCTTCTGCTCTTCCGGGTACCCCGTCTGGCGCGTTTCTTAGCGACAGGTGGGTCTTGCTTTTGCCTCTTTGCCTCTTTGCCTCTTTGCCTCTTTGCCTCTTTGCCTCTTCCTCTTCTCTCTGTGTCTCCGCGTCAACTCTCGAGAAATTCCAATCACGAATCACTACTCACCACTCACTGACCACTCGCCACTTCTCCCGTGTTATCGTCGTGAACGATGACCTTGCAGGAGGATCCTTCGAAATCGCCGATGCCGAAGTGGCAGAGGCTATGCGTTGTCGTAGCGATCGCCATCATGTTTCTGGTCGCGCGCAAACTCCTGTTTGACGCCGGTGCCCATCCGCCCTCAGTGGCCCCGACCGCCCCGCCGGTCGCATCCCCACATACCCAGCCGAATCTTATCGGCGGCGATTCGCTCTGGCCCGCCGCACTCGCGGTAATCATCGTCGCCCTGGCGTTTCTGTTGTGGCGCGGCGGAAAGCCGCGCAATAAACAAAAATAGCCTCAAAAGTAGCGAATACGGTTAGGTCTGGATTTCCATGCCCACCTTGCGAGCGCGCCTGCGACGCCGGATATAGCGAACCAGCATCCAAATGAGGGCCAGCGCGACAACGAGTGCGAGCACTGCTAAGGCAATAAGTATACGCATCGAATTTTCCATCGTGAATTCGCCGCGCACGGTGTAGAAACCATTGAAGCTGCGAATGGCCGCGGGCAGTGCTACCACATCATCCTTCGTAAGTTGAAGAACGTGTTCGCGCGGATGATATTGGGATTCCCAGGGAAATAACTCCCCAGCAGAGTTCATTTCGATATGGCCGCCGAGGACAAAACTGATCGGGCGATCCTTGACGAAAGCGGTGATCCGGTCCGCGCTGGCAATATCCGCGCTGGTATCGTCGATAAGCAGGCGAGCAGGCATAAGAAAGTCGCCCGTAAACAACAATCCCGTATTCCGGTCGTAGAATGACACCTCGGTCTCATTGTGTCCCGGCGTCGGAATCACGTCGATCGTTCGATCACCGAGATCGACTTGCGCGAGGCCGTTTGGCCAATCGACGAAGTTGTAGTAGCGCCGAACGCTGTCGATATCAAAACCGACGACCTGAACATTGGAAAATTGCGTGAACTGTTCATCACCGGCGCGATGATCGAGGTGCCGATGGGTATGAACGACAAGCAAAGATAGTTTTGTGGGTTCCTCTCCGGGAAGCAGGCGCATCACCGTCTCTGCCAGTGGAATCACATTTGGATCGGCAATGTCTCCGGTGTCAATTAAAAGCGCTTTCGTTGAGCCAATCAGAAGGTACATGAAAGGCGCCTCGAAGGTCGTGCAAAGATTCTCTCGAAGAATGTAGGTTCGGGGATTGTACTGATGCTGCTGAAGAGGAGGCTGTGGGTCCTTGGCGCAATCTCGTGAGCCTTCATTCCAATGAACGTCCATCGATCCAGGCGCGAGCTGAGACCATACGGGCGGGGACGCTAACAGCACTGTGAAAACCAGCAGGGCGAAGAGCGAGAGCCGGATCGAGAGCCGTTTGTCGACGACGCGGTCGGTTTCACTTGTCATGGGTTACAAAGCCTCCTTACCCATCGGCAGGAGTCAGCTCGCACAGCGTACCGGAAAAGTAACATGCCATCGGTGACGCTTTAATTGGATTCTTAATCGCGCCCGCCAACGAACCTATTCCGGCGTGCTGCTCGCCGGGTCGGCTAACCGGACAAGCAGTCGCGTGTCTGCGTAGGCGTCGCCTTTTCTGGTCGCGCGCAAACTCCTGTTTGACGCTGGCGCCATCCCTCCTCAATGGCCCCGACCGCCCCACCGGTCGCATCCCCGCATCCCCGCCCAAATCTTATCGGCGGCGATGCGCTTGCGCCTGCCGCACTCGCCGTAATCATCGTCGCCCTCGCGTTTCTGTTGTGGCGGGGCGGAAAACCGCGCAACAAACAGAAATAACCTCAAATGTTGGTCATGCTTCGACCATATGGCGAACAGCGCAACAGTTCCTGGTCTCCATTGACTGCCGACACTGCTCTTACTGAAATCGTGAAAAGAATATTTCGTATTGCCTGGGTGTTGGCTGCGAATGGCGGCGTCGCCTGTTTAATGTTCATCAGGCTTCAGAGCACAGGATTCTATGGCGGGGCATTGGATCTACAGCTCTTGATTGATTTGTTTTCGAGGTAATCCTCACCGGTAGTCGGTATCGTGTTTGAACTTAAGAATTGGAGATTTGCAGTGGGTGAATGTTGGATGTTTCGCTGGGGCAGGATGCTTTTGGTTATTCGCGGCCATCTGGCTGGTGGTGGGCCCGTTTTTCGGCGTTCGGCTCATTATCGCGTTCGGACTACTGACAATCTCTGGGATAACCGAGGTTGTGTACAGGAAAACGAGCGATAACTTTCTGAGAGCAAGTCGCGGTTGGCCGATGACCGGACGTAATCGCACCACGCGCTGCTCTGCCTCTCTCGCTTTCTCTGTGCCTCTGTGCCTCGGTGGCCAACCCTCGATAAATTCGAATCACCAATCACTACTCACAAATCCCTCGCCACTTCTCCAGATGTCCACAGGACCTTGATCTTGATTCCTGCGTTTCCCAGAGCGCACCCTTGCCGTGAGCGCCCGAACTTTGGGCGATCGGGAAGGTAGTTCCCTCCCGAGCCAAGAGAAAGGAGGTACGAAGGACGTGGACAAGAAAGATCTGCCCCGCCAGGACGGCACTCGGCCCAGCCTAGCCCGGCACCGGCGCGTCTGCACCATTTGCGCCCATCCGCAGCGCGAAGCCATCGACGAGGCCTTCCTTCAGTGGCAGAGCCCAGCCGACATCATCAAGGAATTCAAGCTGGCCAGCCGCACCTCCGTCTACCGGCACGCGCACGCCACCGGACTCTACGACCGCCGCTCGCGCAATACGCGCTTCGCCCTCGGTGTCCTGATCGAGCAGTCTCAATGCGCTAAGCCTACCGCCGCCGACATTGTCCGCGCCGTCCACGCCTTTTGCCGCATCAACGATCGCGGCCAATGGGTCGAACCCGTCCGCCAGGTCGTCCGCTACTCGCAGGATCTACCCGGTACTCCAGAGACAGCACCGAATCCGCCATCGCATTGAAAATAGAGCAGGATGCGTTTCTCTACCCGGTACAAAAACCGGGGCGTGAAATTCGCAGTTGGAGCAGCGCCTAGGGCGAGTTAGCCCGCAGCGGCGTTGATAGTTGTTGATAGCTGATAACGGGCGGCCGCGCCAGCTCGCTTCGCATTTTGCAGGTGGGTTTTTAGGGGGTCGGAGCTTCTAGCTCCGACATAAGACGCGCCGCAGGCGCTTCCGCTCGCGCTGCAATCCGCGCGAACCTTAGGGAGGACTATGTTATTACGAAGATGTCGCCGAGCGGGCTGTCGCGGGATCCTTCAGCGTGGCCGCGAAGAGCTCCAGCAGCTTCGCGAACGCCGCTTCGGCTTCGCGCTCGTTGTAGACCGGGCTGCCGGGAACGGTCCAGCCGTGCGCCGCGCCGAAGACGCGGCTCTCGAACTTGCCGCCCCAGTCGGCCAGCGCTCTTTCGAATTTGGCAATCTGCTCCGTGGAGATCGAATGGTCGTTGGTGGCGTGCGCAAAGAAAAGCCGGGCCTTCACCCGCGGAAGCACCAGGTGCGGGCTGTTGGCGTCCTCAAGGTAGAGCCGGCCACCGTGGAAGGACGCTACGGCCGCGATCTTGTCCGGACGCGCCGCCGCGGTGCGCAGCGCCATCGCGCCGGTGAAGCACGTCCCGATCACACCGAAGGGTGCGCCGTTCACGGCGTCCTGCTGGGCGAGAAAATCGATGTAGGCAGAGCCGTCGCGCTCCATGGCCTCGGGCGTCAGCGGCCCGGTAAGCTCGCCGAGGCGCTTCTGCGTGCGCTCGTCGCCGAAATTCGGGGTGAAGTCGAAAAAGGGCGGCTTGCTGGTGCGATAAAATACGTTGGGAAACAGCACCGTGTAGCCGTTCGCGGCTATGCGCTTCGCGATTTCGCGATTCGCGGGGCGAATGCCAAAAATGTCGGTGTAATAGATGACGCCCGGCCACTTGCCGCTGGCCTCCGGCTGATAGAGATAGCCGTCGGCTGTCCCGTCGGCGGTGCGAACCTCGATGGCTTTTTCGATCATCGGTTTCCTCCCCCGTTCTTGGCAGGGCATTCTAGCAGGATTGTGGCCCCGCGAAAATCGGCTGGATCACTTCCCGCGGAAGGAGTCCCAGCCGCCAGCGCGCAGCGGCTTGGCCCGGCCGCCGGCTTCCACGAGCGTAATTCGCCCGCCGCGCTCGATTTCGCCGATCGCTGCCAGCCCAGCGAATCCTGGCGCGCGTTGGAGTTGTTTCGCGCGCCGTGGCGGCGCGGTGAAAAGCAGCTCGTAATCCTCGCCGCCATGAAGAGCCATGTCCAGCGCATCGAGGCTGGATATTTTGATTCCGGCGAGCTTCCCCGCCGGGATCTTCACGCACGGGACGCGATCGGCCCAAACCCGTGCACCGACGCCGCTCGCCGCGCACAGGCGACCCAGATCGGTCGAAAGGCCGTCGGAAAGGTCCATCATGGCCGAGGCAACGCCGCGCTCGGCCAGCCATGCGCCCAATTTCACGCGGATCGAAGGGTACAAATGAGGTTGCAACAGGCGCCGAAGGGGGCTGCTGTGGGCGAGGCTTGCGCGAACCTTCCCGCGCGGCAGCCTGCGCAGCAGTTCCAGGCCGAGCTGCGCGCCGCCCAGCCTGCCACTCACATAGAGGATATCGCCAGGGCGAGCGCCGGATCGGGTCACGGCTCCTCCAGTAGGCGCTTCCCCCAATACAGTGATGGACATGACCGCCGAATCGAAGCGGGAGGTGTCTCCGCCGGCCAGGAGCATTCCAAGCTCGCGAGCGGCCCGCGCCATGCCGCGCAAGAAGGAGTCGAGCCAGGGTCCGGTGCGCCGCGCCGGAATAGCCAAGGTCAGAAAGAACAGGCGGGGCTGCGCGCCCATGGCGGCGAGGTCGCTCGCGGCGCGCACGAGGGCCTTGTAGCCGACGGATTCCGCGGGATGCACGTCGGCAAGGAAATGAACGCCTTCCAGGAAGGCGTCGGTGCTTACGGCCCATTCACCCCCAGCCATCGGCCGAGCGAGAATCGCCGCGTCGTCGCCGATGCCCTGCGCCACACCTATGCGCGCCGCGGCAGAACGAGACTGGACACCCGAGACCGAGGGGAGTGCGCGGGCGATCCGCAGCACCAGTTCGTCTTCGCTCCGATTTTCGCCTTTACGTTCGCCGTCCAATTCCTGTCCTTCCGTACAGTTGTCGAGCGCGCCTCGATCGTCTAGACTCTTAGGGCTTTCTCATGGCGGCGATTATAGAGTGTTCAGTACGAGGAAGCGAACCACCTCGGGGCCGTTGATCGACGGCGATGGACGGGCGGGCGGCTATGGGAAATGGAAGGAAAGCGTTGACGGTCGCCGCTTAGGTAGCTAGAATTCAGTCGGTTTCGAACCAGAGCCCTCGGTTCAGGCCAATCACTGAGGTCGTAGGAAAAAATGGCGGGTCGCCGCAGAGGGGCGCGCGATCGGTCATCAGGCGTAACAGCAAATTTTGGGATTACATAGAACAATGAGAGGCAAGTCCTATACCTTTTTCATTGCTTCGAACGCCTCCGGCGGGATGCGGCGGGTGGCCGTGCCGTTCTACCTGCTGCACGTAGTGGTAGCGCTCGCCCTGGTGGGCGGAATTACGGTGATGGCCGGTGTAGGGTCATACTCACGCATGCTCTGGAAGGCCAGCAGCTATAACAGCCTGCGGCGCGAGCAAGACAGCCTCAAACAGCAATACCAGCAGCTGCAAACCCAGGTGCAAGACACCAACCAGCGCCTAAGTTCCCTACAATCCCTGGCCGGCGAAGTAGCCATGGCTTACGGCATCAGCCGTTTCCGGCAGACCCCATTCGCGGCGACCGATACGGCCGAAGAGCCGGACACGGTTTACCAAGAGTCAGTGGACCAGTTTAGCTATCTCGAAAGGAACGTCTCCGCAGTGGCCTTTTCAAGCGGCGGAGCGCGGTTGCTGCCCGCGGCGCAGTTGAGCACCCTGGGTATCGCGCCTTCGTTGTGGCCCGTGATCGGACAGATCACCGGGCACTTTGGCGAGAGACTCGATCCCTTCAGCGGTGAAGGCGCGTTCCATGCGGGTATGGACATTGCCTCGCGCTATGGCGACGACGTGCGCGCCACGGCGGACGGCATCGTAGAGGAAGTAGACAACCATGCCGGCTACGGCCGCTTGATTGTGATCGACCATGGCTTTGGAGTGACCACCTGGTACGGCCATCTTTCCGGTTTCAACGTACAGGCGGGCGCGCACGTGAAAGCCGGCGACGTGATTGGATACGAAGGCGACAGCGGACGCTCGACAGGCCCGCACCTGCACTACGAAGTAAGGATTTACAACACTCCCGTGAACCCCTGGCGTTACCTGCGCACCGTTACACCGGCACCCACCTCGAACGGCGACTAGCTCGTCGGATTTATCCGGCTCTCGTTTCCCCCTCCCAGCAAGCAATCCGCGATAACCAACAATTCATTTCACTAGAAAGAAACTCGGGTGTATAAGAGTGCCGACTCGTTCCACGGGACCCCGCTTATTAGAATCCGCAAATAGCTAGTCGAGGAGGAAGGATGACCAATTTGCTCCACATCTTGGGGTCCTTCTGGTGGCTGGTCGTGATCATTCTCGCGATTGCCTGCTACCGCCTGATCCTGAGGCTATTCGGCGTCGTCCTGATTCCCCAAAACAGCGTCGGCATCGTGGACAAGCGGTACGCCGTGCTCGGAAAGAACCGCACCTTAGCGGAAGGCCAAATTGTGGCGCTCAACGGCGAAGCGGGGATACAAGCCGACACGCTGGCTCCCGGGCTGCACTTCTTCCTGTGGCCATGGCAATACAAGGTCAAGCTGCAAGAGTTCATGCTAGTGCCGCAGGACTCGATCGGCGTGGTTGAGGCGCGTGGTGGGATCCCTCTGACAGAGGGGAGGGTGCTCGGGAAACGAGTCGAATGCAAAGCGTTTCAGGATGCGCGAGCGTTTCTGCAAGGCGGCGGACAACGAGGTCCGCAGATCACGGTGATACCTCCTGGAACCTACCGAATCAATACATCGGTTTTCTCCGTGTCAACGGCGAAGGTCCTGGAGGTACCAGTCAACGCGGTTGGAGTGGTAACGATCAAGGACGGCAGGCCGCTCAACACCGGCGAGATTGCTGGGCCGGAGGTGAAAAATCACAACTCCTTTCAAGATGCGCAAGCGTTCATCGATGCCGGCGGATATAAGGGTTTGCAGGAACAGGTGATTCTGGCGGGCCGGTACTTTATCAACCCCATGTTTGCAACGGTAGAGGTAAAGCCGATGACGTCAGTGCCCATCGCCAATGTCGGCGTCGTCATCGCCTATGTAGGTCAGCCCGGCAAGGACGTTACAGGAGACTCGTTTAAACACGGAAATTTAGTAGGCAAAGGAGAAAAGGGCGTTTGGAATGAACCTCTTGATCCAGGGATGTACCCAATCAATCCCTATACTCTGCGCGTGGAGTTGGTACCAACGGCGAACGTTGTTTTAAATTGGGCGGACGGAAAGTCAGAAGCGCATAACCTGGATAAGGACTTGTCCACGATTACAGTTCGCTCCTCCGACGGATTCAAGTTCAATCTTGACGTCAGCCAGATCATTCATATTCCGCGTTCGGACGCACCCAAGGTAATTGCGCGATTCGGAAGCATGGTGAACCTGGTCACGCAGGTGCTGGAGCCAACCATCGGCAACTATTTTAGGAACGCAGCTCAGAACTCCGACGTGATCGACTTTCTAAAGAACCGTCAAACCAGGCAGGCGGAAGCCAGGAAGTCCATCTCCGACGCCTTGCAGGAGTACAACGTCGGAGCGGTTGACACCTTGATCGGCGATATTACCCCTCCAGATGAACTAATGAAAACTCTGACCGACCGGAAAATTGCGGATCAAAGGAAGGTCACCTTCGATTCCCAGCGACTAGCCGAAGACAATCGAAGAGAACTCGAAAAATCGAAGGCGATGGCTGACACGCAAGCCGGCATCGTAACCGCGGAACGAAGTGTTTCCATTGCCGGGTTCGCTGCCGACGCGGCGATCAAGCAGGCAGAGGGTCAAGCAAGAGCCAAGACGGTGAATGCGGAAGCTGACGCCACGGTGGCCAGGGTGACGGGAGAAGCTCACGCTGCGGTGACTAAGGTAACAGGAGACGCCGACGCGGGGAAGACGCTGGCTGTGGGAACGGCCGAGGCTGATGTAATCAAGTTGAAGATCGCGTCGATGACATCGGACAACTACGCAGTCATCGAGACTGCGAGGGCTCTCGCGGGCAGCGGGTTCAAGCTCGTTCCTGACATCGTCGCCGGCGGCGACGGTGGAGGGTCCAACTCCTTGATGAATATCTTCCTGGCACGGCTTATTAAGGATTCAAACGGATCGTCGGCTCCGAAGCGCTAGGTTGGAGCAACCCCAACCGATCAATTAGGCGACTGCGCCGAAGAGCGCGCCAATGCCGGCCGTCACAGCCATGGCCAGCGCGCCCCAGAAAGTAACGCGTAGCGCACCCACCGTTACTCCCGCGCCGCCCGCACGTGCGGCCAACCCACCCAGCAGCGCGAGCAACGCCAGTGAAGTTCCGGAGACGAGCGGTATGAGGTGCGCGCCCGAGGCTATCGCGGCGACAACGAGAGGCATGGCGGCGCCGACGGCGAAGCTAGCGGCCGATGCCAGCGCCGCCTGGATGGGACGCGCTCGGAGAGTTTCGGAAATGCCGAGCTCATCGCGGGCATGGGCGCCGAGGGCGTCGCGAGCCATCAGTTGGTCGGCAACCTGCTTCGCAAGTTCGGGATCGAGCCCGCGAGCGACGTAAATCGCCGCCAGTTCCTTGTGCTCGCCCTTGTCGTCTGCTTTAAGTTCGGTGCGTTCACGGTCGAGCTCGGCTTGTTCGGTGTCCGCCTGCGAGTGAACGGAGACATACTCGCCGGCAGCCATCGACATCGCGCCGGCAACCAGGCCGGCGACACCAGCTACGAGCACGTTCGCGTGATTCGCATGCGCAGCTGCGACGCCGAGTACCAGACTCGAGGTGGAGAGAATGCCATCGTTCGCGCCCAGCACGGCGGCGCGCAGCCAGCCGACTCGTCCCAGACGGTGTCTCTCGTTGTTGCCTGCAGGCATCTTGAGCCGCTATTTCCCTTGCAGGGTCGCCAGGTAATCACAGAGGTTCTTGATGCGTTGTTGGACAACTTTTTCGTTTCGTTTGTCGAAGTAGCGGAATATCGGGCCCCAGGTGGGCATATCCGACGAACCGTGAGCGGATACGCCCGGCCCGAATTCGATGACGTTCGCGACATAACCATATGGGAACCTGCCGGCGTGGCGCTTTGAGAGCGTAGTCAGATCCGCTGGCTGCGTTTTTAGGAGAGCCGCCAGGGGACCGTGTCCTCGGGCGTCCGCGCCGTGGCAAGTAGCACAATATTGCTTATAAATCTCCTCACCGGAGGGCACGTAGGTTAGAGGAAGCTGTGTTTCGTCGACGCCCGGCTTGGCGCCGCCGACGCCGATTAGTAGCAACGAAGTACTGAATAGGATTAAGGCTCGGATAAACATCATGACCTCACAGTCGTTCTTTAGCTGACTCCAAAGATGCGGAATTGTCAGCAAACCTTTGCCCAGATCATACTTCAGCCCGGACGGTCAGCACAGGGCACGGTGGCGTGAGCTAGCCCCTCTCGATAAACTATGCGAATTGCTCTATGATTCTAGTTGTCACCGGACCATCTGTGCTGGCTAGGCCAGCTGGTGCCGGTTCACGGTCTACTATGCGGCTCGCACGCGTCTGGCAACGGGTAGCCTCGCAAAAGCATCTCTCCGGAGTACATCGATGAACACACATAGGTTCCAATACGGCTCCTGGCTGTCGGCATCCCATTGGTGCGCGAAGGCTATCGTCGCCGTGGCGATGTTTGCCCTGTTGTTCGCGACCTGGCCTCAGAATTTGCAGGCCGGGCAAGACGCGCAGACTTCGGACCTGCAGGTGCAGCCCGCGCAGGCCGCGCCGGCGCCGCAGTACGCGCCGCAGACTCCCGATCAACTGCAGCAACTGGTCGCGCCGATTGCGCTTTATCCGGATTCGCTGGTAGCGCAGATTTTAGCGGGGGCCACGTTTCCAGCGGAGGTGGTAGAGGCCGACCGCTGGCTGCAGAGCAATCCTGATTTGAAGGGCGACGCGCTGGCGCAAGCGGTGGATCAACAGACCTGGGATCCGAGCGTCAAGGCGCTGACGGCGTTTCCCTCCGTGCTGGGAAACATGGATAAGAATCTCTCCTGGACGTCGTCGCTCGGAGACGCCTACTACAACCAGCAGCAGGACGTGATGGACGCGATTCAGGTGATGCGGCAAAAGGCGCAGGATTCGGGAAATCTAAAGTCGACCGACCAGCAAACCGTGCAGCAGCAGGGTTCCACGATCGTCATCCAACCGGCGAACCCCGAAATTGTCTATGTTCCGGCATATAACCCGTGGGCCATTTATGGCTATCCGATCGCCCCGTGGCCGTTTTGGTATTCGTATCCAGGTATCTGGTTCGGAGGTCCGTATATCTCGTGGGGGATCGGATTCGGAATTGGTTATTACGGCGGGTATGGCTGGGGCTGGCACAACTGGGGAACGAATTGGAACAATCACGTGGTCGTCTACAACCACAACACGTACTACTCGCACAGCAATACGTTTTATAACCGCAACGCTTATTACCACAATGGAGGAGCGAGCGGGGTAGCCAACAACGTGAATCATGGGACCAGCGGCAATCAGCCGTACAACGGCCACAACAACGCGTCAACCAACGGGCAGCACAATAATCCGGACGGCAACCACGGCAACGAAAATCGCGGGAGCGGAAACGTTTACAACAAGCCTGGCGCAACGCCGCAGCCCTTTAACGGCGACTCCAAGGCGGCGCGCGGTTACTCGCAATCCAACGACAATTCCGGGTATTCACGATCGGAAAGCGGCATGCACTCCAGCGCTTTCGGCGGCTACACCAGCGGGGGGGAGTCCAGGAGTTATTCGTCGCGCGGGAGCCAGAGTTACGGAGGCGGAGGGTTTGGAGGCGGCGGCTACCATGGCGGGGGCGGTGGTTTTGGAGGCGGTGGTGGTGGCGGATTCCATGGCGGGGGCGGGGGCGGTGGTGGCGGCGGCCGCCGTTAGTCAACGAACGACGAAATTCACAGCGGTGCCAGCAATCGAGAATCGGAGAAAATGACGATGTGCCGGAAGAATCGAGAGCTTGAACGTATGTGCCGGGCCACTTTTTCCACGTTTGCAATTTTGGCGATGCTTTTTGCGGCATCCTTCCCCGCGATTACAGCCGCGCAGCAGCCGGATCAGAAAACCTTCGCCTCCGCGGAAGAAGCGAGCCAGGCGATTTTCGCGGCAGTCCAGAAGGACGATGAAAAGGCGATGCTCGAGATATTGGGGGCACAAAACAAAGCCATCATTTCCTCTGGAAATCCCGCTCAGGACGAACAGGAGCGGGCCGATTTCGTGAATGGATTTAAGGCGATGCACCGCCTGGTGAAAGAACCCGACGGCACAACCACTTTATACATCGGCGCCCAGAACTGGCCGATGCCTATTCCGCTGATGAGTAAAGCGGGCCGCTGGTATTTCGATGCGGTCGCGGCCCAACAGGAGATTCTGTTCCAGCGCATCGGGCACAATGAACTTTCGGCGATCCGGGTCTGCCAGGAGTTGGTGGCGGCACAAAAGGAATACTACGCGAGCAACAGCAATGAGTACGCGCAGAACTTCCTCAGCGATGAAGGGAAGCGCAACGGGCTGCACTGGGGAGACCCCGACAAGCGATCCGATAGTCCCATCGGCCCAATGGTGGCGCACGCGGGTACCAACGGCAGCGCGACAGATACTCAAGGCGAGGCGCCCGTGCCGTTCCGCGGCTATTTCTTCCGTATGCTGACCGCGCAAGGAAAAGACGTGTCCGGCGGCGCGATGTCTTACATGGCGGACGGCAAAATGACGAAGGGTTTTGCGTTTGTCGCGTATCCGGCCGCGTACCGGGATTCCGGCGTCATGACTTTCGTCGTGAATCAGGACGGCGTTGTGTATGAAAAAGATTTGGGCAAAGGTACCGCTTTGCTGGCCAAGAGCATGAAGATTTACGGTCCTGATGCGACGTGGCGAAAGTCCGACATCGCGGAAGACCTGGCAGCAGAGCAGAAAGCCGGCAGGAAATAAAACCGGCGAGCCTAAAGTCTTCCCGCAAACGCCAGAACGATCAGAATCAAAAGCACCAAACCCAGGCCTCCGCTGGGATAGTATCCCCAGCCAGCGCTGTAGGGCCACGTGGGTAACGCGCCGAGAACCAGAAGGACCAACAGCACAATTAGGATAATTCTGAGCATCGCGTTTCCTCCACTTTTCTGGTTTCGGCCGTCAACTTTAAGGGCATGTAAATTTCGAGGGCAAGCCTAATCAAACCAGCCGCACAACTCCATACTGCAATATAGGGCTTTAACAGGAGGAAACACCTTAGTCGGGATAACCGGGTTGACCAGCTGCCAGGAGCGAAGTGTAGCTCGTGCGAAGGCAAAAGCGCCGCCCGCAAGGACTCTTCCGCTCGCTGTTATCTCAAGCCGCTGTGAATTTCATGGCTACAGAGTTCATGCAGTAGCGCAGGCCGGTTGGTTTGGGGCCGTCATCAAAGACGTGGCCGAGGTGGGCGTCGCATCGGCGGCAGGAAACAGCGGTGCGCACCATGCCGAGAGTCGAGTCCGAGGTTTCCAGCACGTTTTCTTTGGCAATGGGCGCCCAGAAACTCGGCCATCCGGTTCCGGAATCGAATTTGGTGTCGGAATTGAAGAGAGCGGTATCGCAACAGATGCAGCGGAAGACTCCCTTGGCATGAACGTTTAGAAGCTCTCCTGTGAAGGGCCTCTCCGTATCCGCGTGGCGAGTGACTTCGAAAGAATCAGGCGACAGCTGCTTCTTCCACTCGGCATCGGATTTCTGAATCATCAGCACCGAAATGACTCCGGAACGCACGCCGGCGTTCGTGAATTCGACGATGGTGACCTGTTTGGGCGGTCCCGAGGGGGCGGCACTCGCTTGCGCAGAAGCTTGCCCAACATAATGGCGCACCGCAAGGCCAACAACCGCGGCGCCAGAAACGGCGAAAAACGCCCGGCGCCCGAAAGTCCGCTGCGACCGATCTTCCTGTATCTTCGATACAAACATCGCGATCCTCCTGGCTCGAAATCAGCCGAGTGCAAACGCGGCGGCTATAGCAGAAAGTCTAGGCCGCTAGCCTTCTCGGGCTTCGTCGGGATGCGGCCGGAACGGATGGCCGACTGAAAAGTTTCAAAGTCGCGTTCCGCCTGGTCCGCGTATGCCACGGAATATTTTGCCAGGGCGTCATCGAAGGTATCTTTGGATCCCAGGTATCCGTCGATCATCGCCGCATCGCCCGCTTTGGCGTGAGCGCGTGCCAGAGCCCAGCCGCACATGATCGCGTAGGATACGAGAGTGCTGGGCTTGAAGGTTTCGGGTTCGGCGGAGACCTTCATGTCGCGGAATTGGCGAAGGTAGTAATCGTGGCGCTGACTGCTGCTACACCCGAGAAAGATGTCGCTGGCAGCTTGCATCAGCCGCTGGCCCTCTACGACACGGTGGCCCTGATGCTTAAAGCGGCTCTTGCCGCGCGGCGACTCGAGCACCGATCTGCGCGCTTCCTTGACCTGAAGAAACAGCGGGTCATCATCATCCGCGAGGAAAAGTACGACGTAGCAGCGAGTGCCGACGCTGCCCACCCCGACAACTTTTATCGCCCCGTCCTGCCAGCGATATCGATCGAGCAACCGGCGTCGATCCGCCTGCAGCGAATCCTCATATTCTTGCCAAAATATCCGCTGCTGCTTTTCGAAATTCTCAACCGTATCCTGAAAATGATAAATAAACGGCGGATTGTCTTTGATCTTCCGGCGCCCTTTCACAATCGCCGTGAGCTTGGGGAACACGACTTCAGCCGTCGACGAGCGAGCTGCTTTATGTTTTCTCTCCAACCGATTCGAGAGGTCTTTATCCTTGCGAAAATACTCGCGTACATCTTCACTCTTGACCTGTGCATACCATCGTCCAAGTTCGGTGTCATCGGCGAAGCTGGACATCCGCTCCCGATAGGACGCAGAAGCCGCTTGAACCGCGTCTTTCGCGATTTGCTTCGAAAAGCCACGATCCCTGGCCGCCAGCACCAGGCTGGCGCCCAGCCGTTTGATGTCCCACTCCCAGGGAGCGGGGAAAGTCTCATCGAAGTCGTTGATATCGAATACGAGAGTCCGCTCAGGAGTAGCGAAGCCGCCAAAGTTCATGAGATGGCAATCGCCGCAAGCCTGAACGATGATGCCGGAGACCGGCGAATTCGCAAGGTCCCGCGCCTGGATAACGGCCGTGCCGCGGAAGAATTTGAAGGGCGATTCGGCCATCCTTTGGTATCGGACAGGTATCAGGCCACGAATTCGGTCGATGCTCGATTCCTCAATCCATGCGATGGGATCTTGCGAGCGCGGCCGGGGTTTCCATTCGGCGTGCGAAGTCCGCGGACACTTTTCGCGCAGCGCTTTTCCTCGTTTGCGCCTCTCAGCCCTGGGCAATATTGCGCCGAATTCCATGGATTCTCCTATGCTAGTAACGTTTCGAGACACAAGACTGCGCGGAACCGACCTGGGATGCAACTGTCAAAAATACCGGCCTGCGGCGAGCGGAAAGGCTTGATTGAAACGCACGCAGGGCGTCATATAGAGTTTGAGCTTGTCACCTTTCCCATCGAGCTTCGGCCGCTTAGCCATTCCGACTGACCGCCCAACATGATCTTCAACTCCTGGGATTACTACCTGCTGTTTCTGATCCCGGCCGCGCTCTGCTTTCGATTGGCGGGACCGCGGGTGCGTCCGTGGGTCGTGTTCGCGAGCGGCAGCCTGTTTTTTGCCTACTTTTCCTACACGCAGTTCGGGGGATGGATTGGCGTTGCCTGCCTGGGGATTTTCCTGTGGGAGTGCTGGGTGAGCCGGTTCTACCGAGCACGCTCGTGGATTTGCTGGCTGGGAGTTGCGCAGACGGTTTTGTTCCTGGCCGTTTTCAAGTACCGCAATTTCCTGAGTGGCTTGGTGTGGCCCGACTCGACGCAGAATCCATTGTTCTGGAGGCATGCCTTCCTGCCGCTGGGCATTTCGTTCTTCACGTTCGAGTTTATCCACTACGCGGCGGATCGCTACAACGACCGCACCGAGGCGGGAAGCGCCGGCGAGTACCTGGCTTTTATTCTTTTCTTTCCCACCATGGTGGCCGGACCGATCAAACGCTACCAGGATTTCCTTCCCAAGCTGCGGGCGGTTTCACGCGAGTGGGTTGTGGATTGGCAACGCGGAGTGACGCGCATCCTGGTGGGCCTGGTGAAGAAGTTCGGCGTGGCCGACGTGCTGACCGCCTACACCAACCACTTGAATTGGCCCGACATCAGCCGCGCCGATCGGCACATTCTGCCGCTGTGGCTTCTGGCCTACGGAATCAAGATTTACGCCGACTTTTCGGCGTACTCGGATATCGCCATCGGCTCGGCTCGGCTCTTTGGCATTCGCGTGCCGGAAAATTTCGATTGGCCCTACCTGCGAACGAATATCGCGAGAGTTCTGGCGGCACTGGCACATGTCGCTGACCAGCTGGCTGATCGACTACATCTACATTCCGCTGGGAGGCTCGCGGGTGGAGAGCGGGCGCGTGTATGCAAACATCCTGGTAACCATGCTGGTAAGCGGCATCTGGCATGGCGCCGGGGTGAATTTCATCGTATGGGGGCTGCTGCACGGCGCGATGCTGTCGGTGCGGCGGTACTGGCGGCGGTTGCGTCCTGTGGGGTCGGCGTCGCCTGTTGCGCTCTGTTTCAGCTGGCTGCTGACTTTCGTGTGCGTGAATCTGGCATGGGCCTTTTTCTGCATGGATGTGAAGACGGCGCTTTTCTTTTTCCGGAGGCTGATCATTGGATAACAAGCCGGATAACGAGGCGGGGATGGATGACGCTGGGCGACAAGACATTGGGGGTGGCGGAGTGGGTGAAGCAGGCGTTCGACTACATGGCCGGGGCGCAGGATGACGCTCCGCCGGGATTTCCGATGACGCTCACGAACTGGGCATTCTGGGCACTGTGGTGGGCTGCGCTGACGGTCGTGATCTACGTTTTCTCTGGGCAAAGCTCGAAGTTCATCTATATCGATTTCTAACAGGGCGTTTCTAGATGGAGGATGAGGAGTGAAGATTTCGAGGTGGGCGTTCCTGCTGGCGCTGATCGGGCCATTGCTCGCGCTCGCCGCACTGAACCATGCGGTGGGTGTCGCCGCGACGCACAACCGTGCCGCGTTGGGAAATGAGCCGCGTGCGGGCATCGACGGACGCTTCGGTAATAGCACTGGGGAATTCGCTGATCGGTGTGGGATTCGTGGAGAACTCATTCGACGAAGGGATGCAGGTAAAAAAACAAAACGGCGCGATCAACGTGGCCATGGGCGGATCGAGCGCGGTGGAACAGCTGCTGATGCTGCGCTACGCGCTCGACCGAGGGATGCGCCCACGCGCGGTGATCTTCGGATTCTTCGATTTCCAACTGACGCATCCGCTGGAGTACACGACGCGCGACCTAATCGGAAATCGAGCCATGCTCTACTACCTGGAACCAGAGTACGCGCGTGGCTTTTATCATCTTTCCGTGCACGACCGGATCGAATTCCAGATCATGCGGCATTTCGAGGTGTTCGCCGATCGCGGCTTGGTGTGGGAGCGGGTCGAACGCTTCCGGCGGGCGCTCGATCAGCAGGGAATGCCTCCGCAAGCATCAAACTCCATGGGGCGCGCCGTGGATTTTGCGATGCTGGAATATCCCAGCGCTCCGGCGTTCGTGGCAGAGTGCGGGCGGGCCAGCCGCAATCCACTGATTCCATCGGTAGTGGAGATTGCGCGGCAGGCCGCGGCCGCGGGAAGCAAAGTCTATTTCGTAGAAATGCCGATGCCGCCGGCACACGTCGAGACTTTCTACGACGAACCGGCGTGGGGCGGATATCGCGCACACTTGCAGGGAATGCTAGGTGATCTCGGTGCCGTTTATATCGACGCGAGCCACTGGATGCCGGAGGAAACGTCTTTTATCGATCCGCTGCATTTGAGTTGGGCGGGATCGCAGGAGTTCAGCCGTCGCCTGGGGGCGTATTTGCGCGAAGGCTCATCCAGCAGAGGGCAAACACCCGGGCAAGACTAGTCCGCGCGGGCGGATGCGGTCGCCTTGCGCATGCGATAAGACCAGAACGCGCCGATGGTGGCGACGAGTGCTAATACCAGGAACGATCCGTCCCGCACGATGGTCATCTTGCCGAGTTTTCCGCCCGGACCAAAGCAGCCACAACTGATTTCGAGACCCATCGCATAGGTGCGAATGGTAAGACTGAAAAATCCCGCGACCAGTAGAGTGGTGATAGCGGTGGAAAACGGCGAGAGGATGCCGCTCACGAGCCAGAGTCCCAGGAACAGCTCCAATGGCGGCAGCACGTGGGCGACCACGTTCACGCGGGATGGAGAAAGGAACTGGTAAGAATCCACCTGCAGCGCAAACATAGCGAGTGAAGACTTGATGGAAGCGAACGACCAAGGCCCGGGAAGCACGGGCTTGAGCTTGGCGTAGGCAGCGACGAGAAAGATGCCCGCGAGTCCGAGCCGGGCCACAAAAAAAATAATGCGTCCCCAGCGAGTGCGGTTTTCTTCGGTCATCGGGCAGCGATCATCGCGCGTTGGTCATGTCGGAACGCTGGAAGTCTATTGGGCCAACAGGCTGTCGAAGAACTGCTTCAAGATCGGCCAGGAAACGGCGCCTGAAGCTGCCGGCAGAGTCTGCCCCTTGTAGGTGATTCGGTACGTGGGAGTGGCTTGCACGGGAACCTTGCTACCGATCTCGATGTCCGCGGCGATGAAGGTGTCCAGCGCACACGGGTGACCACCCGGAGGATAGGCGACCGTTCCTCCTCCGCTCGGTGCAGCTGTGGGCCCCGGGCCTACGCAACCTTGCATCTGCTGCTGGACGCGCAGAAAGTCCGCAGCGGGCATTGAAGCCGCGACGTACTTCTGAATGTCGCCGCTTACTTCCCAAGCGGCCTGGTTGTCATACAACGCTGCTTCCACGTCTCCAAATTGGCCGACGCGAGCGGCCGCGTTTGCCCATCGAGCTGCCTCACCGGAATGCTGGTGCCCGCCCAGCGGATAGTCGTGGTGCAAGATGTAGACCTTTCCGGAAGCGACGTAATCGTTGATCAGGGGCCGCAGGGTCATCTCGAATAAGTTGCGGCAGGATGGGCACTGATAATCCGTGAAAACCTCGAGCTTGATAGGAGCTCCGCTGGAACCATAGGACTTCACGGGCAGACCGGCGGGCTTTGCCGAGGCCGCGTGAGACGCGGTGTGGGTGCTCGAAGTGTGCGCCGCAGCCGCAGAGGATGTGGCGGGCGTTTGTTGCGCGCCCGCGGCCCGCGGGAATCCAAAGAGGCAAAGCTGCGCCAGCAACGCCGTGGCGGCGACGGCTAAAAATGCGCGCACTCGGCGTGGTGCAACCAAGCCTGTGCAATTCGGTGAACGAAAACGAGATGTCAATTTCTTCTCCCCCCCGCGCTCTAAGAGTCCGCCTATTGTAGCCCGATTCGCATTTTCCGCATCTATAGCAGCGAGACAGGGAATGCCCTGTTGGCAAACCCCTGATGGTTAGACGGCGCAGCCGAGGCCAGGGTTTGGTCAGATTAAGGATCGATCGCGAGCGATCCCTGGGGGCAAAGGAAGTGTAGGAGCCAGAGGAATCAATAGGACGTCCCAAGAAGACTAAAAATCATATGTAACCGCCGCATATTCATATAGATATAGTATAGATGCAATGGACTTGACAATAATACACTCAACATATATTATCGCCGTGAAGCTGTGGGCCATATCTTCCAATTCGACACTAGCGCCAAGGCATAGGAGCGGACTTCGATGAGTAAGATTATCGGGATTGACCTGGGAACAACGAACTCGGTAGTGGCGGTGATGCAGGGCGGCGAACCGACTGTGATTCCTAACCAGGAAGGCGCGCGGACGACGCCATCGGTTGTGGGCATCACAAAGAGTGGAGAGCGCCTAGTGGGGCAAGTAGCCAAACGGCAGGCCATCACTAACCCGGAAAACACAATTTACTCGATTAAGCGCTTTATGGGGCGGCGTTACGACGAAGTGTCCGAAGAGCTGAAAATGGTGCCCTACAAAGTGGTGCGCAAGGGCGATCAAGTCGCGGTTATGGGGCAAGGTAAAGAGTTCAGCCCGCCGGAAATTTCGGCCATGATTCTGCAGAAGCTGAAGACAGCGGCCGAAGACTTCCTCGGCGAAAAAGTGACGGAAGCGGTGATCACGGTACCGGCCTATTTCAACGACGCGCAAAGGACGGCAACGAAAGATGCGGGCAAGATCGCGGGCCTGGAAGTGAAGCGCATCATCAACGAACCGACGGCGGCGGCGCTGGCGTACGGCCTGGACAAGAAAAAGGACGAGACGATCGCCGTGTATGACTTCGGCGGCGGCACCTTCGACATCTCGATATTGGAAGTTGGCGAGGGCGTGATCGAGGTGAAAGCCACGAACGGCGACACCCACCTCGGCGGCGACAACATCGACCAGAGGATCGTGGACTGGCTGATTGAAGAGTTCAAGAAAGATGAAGGCCTCGATTTGGGCAGCAGAGGCAATGAAATGGCGCTGCAACGTCTGCGAGACGCGGCGGAGCGCGCCAAGATCGAACTCTCCACGACAATGGAGACGGAGATCAACCTGCCGTTCGTCACGGCGGACGCGAACGGCCCCAAGCACCTTGTGAAAAAGCTGACGCGCGGAAAATTGGAAGCGATGGTGGACGACCTGGTGCGGCGTTCGGTGGAGCCCTGCAAGCTGTGCATGAAAGACGCAGGCGTAGATGCGAGCAAGATCAACGAGGTCGTGCTCGTCGGCGGCCAGACGCGCATGCCCATGATCCAAGCGCTGGTAAAAGAGCTTTTCGGGCGCGAAGGACACAAGGGCGTCAACCCGGACGAAGTAGTGGCGGTGGGCGCGGCGATTCAAGGCGGAGTGCTCGGCGGCGAAGTGAAGGACATTCTGCTGCTGGACGTGACGCCGCTGTCGCTGGGCGTCGAGACGCTCGGAGGGGTGACGACCGTACTGATTCCGCGGAACACCACCATTCCGACGCGCAAGTCGGAGACATTTTCGACGGCGGCGGACAACCAGACATCGGTTGAAATTCACGTGCTACAGGGCGAACGCCCGGTAGCTAGCGGAAACCGTTCGCTCGGGAAATTCCATCTGATCGGGATTCCTCCTGCGCCGCGAGGCGTGCCGCAAGTCGAAGTGACGTTCGATATCGATGCCAACGGCATCCTGAACGTTTCGGCGAAAGACAACGCGACGAACAAGGAACAGAAGATCACCATTACGGCTTCGACCGGCCTGAGCAAGGAAGAAGCCGAACGCATGAAGAAGGAAGCCGATTCGCACGCGGCTGAGGACAAGCAGCGGCTGGCGGAAGTCGACGCGCGGAACCGGCTCGATACGCTGGTCTACCAGACGGAAAAACTGATCAAGGAAAATCGCGAGAAGCTGGCCGAACCGGACGTGAAGGAAGTGGAAGCGGCCATCGAAGAGGCACGCAAGGCGCTTGCCGAAGGCGGAGTCGATAGAATGAACGCCGCAACGGAAGCGCTGACCAAAGCCTCACACCGCGTTGCTGAAGCCATGTACAAGGCGCAGCAGAGTGCCGGAGCCGCAGGTGCACCGGGGCCTGGCGGCGCGGGCGCCACGGATGGAGCCGCACCGAATCAAGGTGGACAGGGCGACGTGGTGGACGCGGAGTTCGTGGACGTAGACGATTCGAAGAAACCCAACTAACAAGACCACGTGTGCGATGCGGCGGCAGGGGCGAGCTTTAAAACTCGCCTCTGCGAGCCGAAACTGAAATGGCGACCACAACCAAACAGGATTACTACGAATTGCTGGGCGTTCCGCGCAAGGCTTCCGTAAAGGAGTTGCGCGCCGCGTACCGCAAACTGGCCCGCAAGTATCACCCCGATCTGAATCCCGGCGACAAATCCGCGGAAGAAAAATTCAAGCAGATTCAAGAAGCTTACGACGTTCTTTCCGACACGAAGAAGCGCCAGATGTACGACCAGTTCGGGTTCAACACACCGGGACAGGGAGGCGTGCCGCCGCAGGGCGGGGGCTACGGCCAAGCATCGCCTGAAGACATTCACTTTGATTTTGGCGGCTTCGACTTCGGCGGGCAGGGCGGAGCGGGCGGCGCGACAAGCTTTCGCGATCTCTTCAGCCAGGTTTTCCGAGGCGCAAATGCCGCACAGGCGGGCGCCGCTCGGGAACGCGAGCGGGGCGACGACCTGGAATATCAGATCGATATCACGTTTGGCGAGGCGATGCACGGCACAGTAAAAAAGCTAAGCTTCACGCGGCTGGATACGTGCAATGTGTGCCATGGCAGCGGCGCGGAGCCGGGCGACGAGAAAACGTGCCCCACGTGCGGCGGGTCCGGACAAGTGACGCAGGTGAGCGGCAAGATGCGCTTTCAGATTGCCTGCTCGCGGTGCGGCGGGAGCGGAAAACTGCGCTCGATTTGCCGCAATTGCGGCGGCGAAGGCCGCGTGCAGCGCGTGGATAATCTCGATGTGCGCATCCCTCCCGGGGCGCAGACCGGATCGCGCGTGCGAGTGGCCGGGCGCGGCAACGCCGGGACGCACGGTGGGCCGCCGGGCGATCTGTACATTATTACGAAGGTCGAGCCGCACCCGTTCTTCGAGCGGCGCGGCGACGATCTGTATACGGTGGTGCCGATCACGGTGACCGAAGCGTCGCTGGGCGCGAAGGTGGAAGTTCCCACGATCGACGGACGGTCGCAGGTACGCATTCCACCGGCCACGGACAGCGGCAAGAAGCTGCGGCTGCGCGAAAAGGGAGCGCCTTCAGTGCGTCAACCCGGCAAGCGCGGAGACCAGATCGTGGAAGTGCAAGTGGTGGTGCCGAAGCCCGAGGACGAGCGAGTGCGCAATCTGCTGAAGGAACTCAGCAAGATCGATCCAGAAGATCCGCGGCGCGAGATTTTTGCCCGGGCGACGGTTTAAGGGAGCGGGAGACGGCCATGGCGACGCGTCCCAGGAAAAAGGCAAAAGCCGGTTACATGATCAGCGCGGTGGCCGAGCTGTATCGCCTGCATCCACAGACGCTGCGGCTGTACGAGCGCGTGGGCCTGCTGACGCCGTCACGATCGCAGGGGAACACGCGGCTGTACACGGACAGCGATCTCGAGCGGCTGGAAGTGATCCTCAACCTGACCCGCGAGCTGGGAGTAAATCTGGCAGGCATCGAGATCATTCTCAATATGCGCGACAAGATGGCGGAGATGCAGACACAGATGGAGGACTTCATCCACTTCGTGCGTAGCGAAATGGCGCGCAATCTTGGGGCGTCCGACGGGCAGCGGTCGAAAAACGCCATCGTGCGAACGGCGCCACGGCATACCATTCGAGTAGTGAAGTAGAAGCTGGCTGGTGGAACCTACGAATTCGTAGGCCCGCGAAGCGCTTGGTACAAGCGCACGTGGCCGGCAATCATACGGCCCTCTGTGAAAGCTTCCAAGGCACGCTGGCGTGCCCGGATTCGAAGATCGGCGACTAGGGACGGTTCGTCGATGACCCGGCGCATGCAGGATTGTAAGGCATTGTCGTCGCCGGCGGGAAATTTCAGACCCGCGCCGTCAACAATCTCTCCCAGGCCCGCTATTTCCGAGGCGATCAAGACGTTACCCTGCATCATCTGCTCGATCGCAACAAGAGGCGCGACATCTTCGCAAACCGAAGGCATCACCACTGCGGTCACGCCGGATAACAGTTCGGCGATTACACTACCGGGGACTGTACCAAGAAACTCCGTCCTATCCCGGAGGCCCAACTCGTCTGTCATGTTCTCGAGCTGCTGGCGCTCTGGTCCATCTCCTACAACCTTCAATCGGAAAGAATAATTTTGCTGTGCGAGCGTATGCGCGGCACGAAGGAGCACCGATAGGCCCTTTTCGGGAATTAGCCGACCGACGTAGGCGAAAGAGGCCGGCGCATCATTCGTACGGGAGGCAGCGAGAGGCTGATCCGGCACGCCGTGGTAGATCACGTCCGTTCGAGGCAGCTGAATCCGTTCAGCGATGTGGCTGCTGGGGGCGATATTCCGGCTGATGCGGCGCGCAAGCCAGCGCCGAGGAAACGTAAGCAGCATGTAGCGCAGGCTTGCGGTGCGACCGAGAGGCGCCGAGTTGCATCGGACACAGCTCGCATAACGCCCAGCCATGAAGTGCCCAGGGCAAACGGTTCGATCGGGCTCGTACAGAAGAAGTCCATTAGGGCAGATCGCCTGATAACCGGAGTGCTCGACGACGACGGGCTTGCGGAAGAACCACGCCAATGCCATCGGCGGCAAGGCGGCGCTGGCAACGTGAACGACGTCTGATGCACGAATCAGTCTTGCGAGCTGCGCTTTGCCGGGGCGACGAACCACGCGAAACGGCAAGCGCGAGTCATCCATCGTGCCCGCGGGCGTATTCGTGACAACGGTCGTCTCGATACTTTCTCCCGGGTGAGTGGTCGACCAAGCGGAGAAACCCCTCGCCAGCGCCATGGTGACGATCTCCACGCCTCCCACACCGGGCGCCCAGTCGTGGGCGTAGAGCAAGAGTTTCAGATTGTTGGGCGCCGAGGTCATGGTTGCGAGGTCCCCAGCGCGCTCAGCATCTCCGCTGCAATCCGCTCCCACGAAAAATATTTCTGGTGGGCTTTCACGCTCCTGGCGTGCAATTGCTGCCAACGCTCGGGATCGCTCAGGACGCCGATCAACGCCTCCGCCAGGGCTTCGCGATTTCCATACGGGACGAGCGCGACGCCGGCCTCTTCGAGCGGCGTGCCCTCCGACGCTCCCGCGTATCCGACGAGCGGCAAGCCGCACGCGACTCCGGCGAGCGCGCTGCCGCGCCGTGGATAGAGTTTGCCGCGAACGCACAGCATGGCATCGGAAGCCGCGAGCGTGCGGCTGACTTCCTCCTCCGTGCGAATACCCAGCAGCTCGACTTCCACGGGAGCGCCGTGGAGAGCCTGGTCAAGCGCGTCCTTGGCTTCCAGAGTTCCCTTGCCGATCAGCACGAGACGCAGTTTCAATCCGCGCCCGGTGGCCGAGTGCATGGCGTGCGCGATGTCCTCCACCTCCTGCCGCCTGTAGGGCGGATCGCTGATGCAGAAAACCGAAACCGTGCGTTGGGGAGTATCGAGTGATGGCACGAGACGCGGCGCGGGCGGATCGGGAATATTTGCGCCGATCGGGATGAAATAGGCTTTGGCGGAATTGTGAGGCAGCCACGCGATTTGGCTGAGAGGGTCCGGGAAAATCGACTTGTCCGCGTGTGCGTAGAGGCGTCGAATGACCCAATCCTGAACGGCGCCGCGGCACCGGTCAATCCAGCGCTGCCCGTCGCCTTGACGGAATGGATCGTGAAACATGATCGCGCAGTGAACACCATTGCGGCGCAGAATGGCCAGCACCTTGAGAGCGCCCAACGGAAATCCACGGCGCGACCAAGCCAAGGCAGTGTATTGGAGGATCACACGCTTTCCGCGCCAGTTCTTGGAGTCGCGCCGCAGTCGGCGGAACGCGCCGAGCCAGCCCCGTTTGTCCCACTCGACGCGCACCTGCTCGAGCGTCACGCCGCGCGCCGCGAGCGCACGTCCGAGGAAAGTGCAGTAATCCTCGACGCCGTCGGCCGGCTCATCGCGCCGGCCCAGCAGCGCAATCCACTGCTGCGGAGCGGTCGCGTTCGAGGATTCCCGTGCAGGCATCTCTAGTTTCCGCACCGCTCCCTATTTCGCGCCGCCATTGGGATCAAACTCCGACAATGAGATTTCGGACGCGCCAACCTGGAATTTCGTTCGAAGGTGTGACTGCTCGCGGTACTCATCAAAATCTGTGAACGGAACGCCGCATCTCGAGCCCAAGTATGCGTTCCAATCTTGTTCCGGTATGTCGACCAGATCGAGAAAATAGACGCGTCCGCCCTTTCGCTGCGTGCTAAGAATCGCTTCCTGCAGGCGGCGGGTTTCATCCGCGCCATATGCAATAGCATCGTCCATAAAATCCACAAATTGCGAGTCGCTCGCCCAAATTTCAGCATACAGGACAGAAACGTTGTCCCAACCGCCGACAACTATGTCTTGAGGCGCCACGATGTCGGCCAGACTCTTTGCCTCCGCCAACCCTGGCGTCGTCGTGCGGTGCAGGCGAATTGTCCAAACGATGTTGGCGGCCACAAGCAATAAGATCACGAGCGCGATACCCCTGTAGATCGAAAACGCGCCGGGGCGTTGGCGCCGGATGACATCCAGTGAGAGCGCGATCAAACAAGCCAGACACGCGAGAGGCTGGAGCCACAGCTTGTTGTAATTAGGGTCGTACAGCTCTACCGGTATAAGGGTGAAGAACAAACCCACGGCGGCTGAAAACCAGCCCAGCCGCACGAGCGGGGGCGAAGAACGCAGCCCCTTGCTTGCGCTAATCAGGCAACACACGACGAACGCTACGAACAAGAAAAGCGCGGTGAAGAACAAAAAGAATCGCATTCGGGAAGCCATCAGCGAGTGCAGCCCCACGTAATCGTGCAAGAACGGAAAGGTGTTGCGCATCATGCCGACGGGCAAATTCAACACTTTTCCAACACTTATGCCGACTTCCACCCTGCCACCCGACAAAGCTGTAAACCGCTTCCACATATCGATCGGATCGTGTACACCTACATGCCGATAGGCCGAGCCAAAGATCGCTAGGCATCCGACCAACCCGGCTGAAGCGAAGCGTGCCAAGTCGTACAGGGGATTCGAACGGCTAGTCTCGCTTCCAAAATAAAGGCGATGGGCGAAGACAATTCCGAAAACAACCGCCGGAGCGAGAAAGATCGTCGACTGGTAGGTGGCCATGGCGAGCGCGAAAAATAATCCTGACAAAACCATGGCCCATTTGAACCCGCGCCTCAGCGAGAACATCGCAAGCGCGACGGCAATAAGAGTCCATAGAACGCCGACCATGGGCTCGTTTGCATTCGTGGCTTGCTCAAGGAAGGCTTTGGAAAGCGCGAGGCCAACGGTCGCGCCGATGACGATCGGCCAGCGCGGCACGGCCAGATACATGAGAAAACACAGGAGAGCAAGGGAGGCGGCTGCCGCGGTGCAGTTCATCAGCTCGACATGCGAAAAGAATTGCATGGGTAGTGTGGATTTAAGGCCCAAGGCGGCCATAAAGCGGCCCCACAGAAGCACGTTGACTGGATACAACATGTGATTGCTTCCGTGGAAGAACAGGGTTTGCCGGCGAAATACCTCCAGACAACGGTGGGCGCCATCTACGGCTAACATGTCTCCCGAGCGAAGCAAAGCATAGAGGCATTCGAAGACGACGAAGGTGATCAGGGAAAGCCGCGCGGCTCTTGCGGTGATTTCGTCTTTCACGAGTTCATCGACCTACCGACGTGCGTTGGGAACTGCACCAACGCAAGCGAACGCAGCTCCGGGTCGGCCAGCCGTCGCGGCGCGCGACAGTCGTTATTTTTCGACGACATAGCTGCCGATCACTAGAGCATCCATTCCAGAGCTGAAAAACGTGCGGATGGCGTCCGTTGGCGCGCAAACAATCGGCTCACCACGCAGGTTGAAAGACGTGTTCATGATGACCGGCACGCCAGTGCGTTCGCCAAACTCGCGGATCAAATTCCAGTAGAGCGGGTTGACGTCGCGCTCGACGGTCTGTGGGCGGGCGCTGCCGTCCACGTGAGTGACGGAAGGAATGATGCCGCGCTTTTCCGGCCGAACCTGCGCGGTCAGAATCATGAACGGCGAGTCAGTGGCCGATTCCAAATATTCGGAGGCCACTTCGGCAAGCATGGAAGGGGCAAAGGGGCGCCACCATTCGCGAAATTTCACGGCGTTGTTGACCTTGGCGGTCATCTCCGGGTCGCGTGGATCGGCGAGGATGGAGCGATTACCCAGGGCTCGCGGCCCGAATTCCATGCGTCCCTGAAACCAGCCGAGAATTTTTCCGTTGCTCAGCAAGTCCGCCGCCACCTTCGCCGGGTCGCTGACTCGGGTGTGGCGAATCTTATAGGTGGCGAGGGCGCGCTCGATTTCGTCGTCCGAGCTCTGGGTGCCCAAGTAGGCGTGGCGCATCGAGCGGATCGGCAAAGCTCCGCCGGAATCAAGCAGCGGCGCAAGAGCTGCGCCAAGGCACACGCCATCGTCTCCGGACGCAGGCTGGACGAAGATGCGATCGACCAATCCTTCGGAAAGAATTTTGCCGTTGGCTTTGGAATTGAGTGCAACACCTCCAGCAAGGCATAGGTTCCGGCAGCCCGTTTGGGCCACCGCGGCGCGTGCGAGTGAGAGCATGGCTTGTTCGCAGGCGTCCTGCACGGCAAAGGCTACATTCTTACAGCGGTCGTCGATCTCGGATTCCGGGACGCGCTTTGGTCCGAGGCGCGCTTCGATCTTGGCCACCGGAGCGGAGTCGCTGCCCATCAACAGACGCGTGGCAACGCGATAGGGCACTTCGTCTGGGACGATAAAATCACGAAGCTCGATGCCAGGCCGGCCGTACGGAGCCAAACCCATGACTTTCCATTCGTCGCTGTAGGGAGTGAAACCCAGATAGTGCGTGAACTGCGCGTAGAAAAGCCCGAGGGAATTGGGCCAAGGAATGGTCCAGATGTGTTCGAGGCGGCCGCCGCGGCCGCGCCAGAGCGAGGTAGCCTCCCAGGCACCGCGGCCATCAAGGACGAGAACGGCGGAATCGTTGAAGCCTGAATAAGCGTAAGTGCTGATGGCGTGCGCGAGGTGATGATCCACGAAACGGAAGCGTGTTTTCGTGGGGCCAAAGGCCTGACGAAAGCGAGTCTCGCCGCCTGCCTGGTACCACATGCTCGTGAAGTAGCGCGTGGAATTCAGTAAAGCGCGTGCATCGACAGGCTGCTTCCCAGTGGCATAGCAACTCAGATCGTGTGCGAACGCAAAGCGCGGGCGCGGCCAGCCTTGGCAGATGAAATCGACGTCTTGTATTTTAACACCCGCGAAGTCGAGACAAGCCCGGATGGACAGTACCGGAAATCCGGCGTCGTGCTTGGTGCGGCTCAATCGTTCCTCAGCTACAGCGAACAGTACCTCGCCATCGCGGGCGATGCATGCCGAGGAATCGTGCATCTGTGAGTAGTTAATTCCGATGGAGATCATGCCCCTGGGGCTCCCGCGCGAGAACCTTTGCCGGCGCAACACCATGCCATGGGCGTGTTTGCCCCCAAGATCTCGATGATCGTTCCACCGCTAGCGCGGATCCCCTCGGCAACGCGTTCGCTTTTCACGCCCGCTCCGTGCCAGCTCTTCCCCGCCATTCCCGGATCGAGGCCGAGGAGTTTTGCCGTGGACCTGGCAGCCCCGCCCAGGCCCAAGCTCCAAAGAGAATCGATCACACTCCAGGCCGCGACGCCTTTCCAATTCATCGATTTGTCGCTCGAGCCGTTGAACTGAAGCATGCAAAGCCCGCCATCAGTAAGAACGCGAAGCGCCTCGCGCACGTAGGCGTGCACGAGAGCTTCCGATGGAAGATGCTGCAGCACGAGGTAGGAGAAAACAAAATCCACAGAACCACTGGGCATTTCGCTGAGATCGGTGCCGTTACCTTGGATCCACGTAATGTTGCCGGCTGGGCCATGGATGGCGCGGGCGCGATCGAGCATCTCGGCTGACACATCGAAGGCCAGGACACGGGCAAACCTTTGCGCGAAGGCTGGGGTCATGCGTCCCGCGCCACAACCCAGCTCCAGCATGGTTTTCCCCTCGGGCGAAAAGCCGGCGCGCTCCAAAACGGGCGCAACGAGACGCTGATAATCTTCTTCCCCCGACTTAAGAAACGCCGGGAGATCCCAATCTTTTCGCCACGAAGCAATGTAGAAAAAAGCGTCCTTGCGGGCCCGCTCGTCCCAGTCGCGGCGCATTGATTCGCCTGTTTGCATGTCTCCTCAGTTCACGCGGCGGGCGCGCGAAGGCTCCTGCCATTCTTTTACGAGGTGCGGAATTTCCGGAACAGGAAGATAGCGCCTGCGCAGACGGTCGTAGAGATCACTGGCGACGACCCGTTGCTGAATTCTGTAAAAAGCCTTGGGAGGAAGCAGCAGGGCCCCTGAAAGGATCAAGCTTTTGAAAATGCGGTGAGCCAGGTAGGCGTCTTCGTGCCACACGCGGTAAAGTGTCCATTCCGTTCGCACTGTTTCCCAGGGCCATCCGCCGTCTATGCTCAGGCGGAGTTGGTCGGCCTCGGCCTGGACGACTTCGACGATGGTGCGCAGCGCTTGCTTTTCGACGCCCATGGCCGTCAATTCAGCGCGCAGCGACGTTGCCAGGGCCGCGATTACCTGCTGCTTGCGCCGAAGACGGTCCGGGTCGGTATTGGTCATTTGAAATTGGTTAGCGTCATGCAGACGGTAAAAGAACAGCGACTCGGGGAGAATCCTCACTGCGCAGGAGCAAGCGGCAAGCGTGAATAGATACTCGTCGGCTTCAAAGCGAAGAATTTCGGGCACCGGGAGAATGGCCTTCAAAATCGACGAGCGCACGGTCATCCGGCAGGTACCCAGAAACGATCTGCGCAGGCGAAACAGGCGAGCGCCTTCCGGAGTGCGCGCTTCGAAGCGGCATTCTTCCTTCAACACATGCAACATTTGCCGGCCGTCGGAATAGATGAGCGTATCACCGTGGCCTACGAAACCCAGATCGGGCTCTTTTTCGAATGTCTCCAAAGCGCGGCGCAACTTGTTTCGGGCCCACCAATCGTCCCCATCCAGGAACGCGATGAACTCGCCGTTGGCGCGCGGAATGGCCGCGTTGAAGGCCGAGGCTTGGCCGCCGTTCGGCTTTTGAATGATCTGGATTCGCGGCTCAAATTTCCGGGCAATCTCCGAGGTTCGATCCGTGGATCCATCGTCCACCAGAATAATTTCCGTCTCACTCGAAGGAAAGTCCTGCTCGAGCACGCTCACGATCGCTTCCTCGATGAAGCGCTCGTGATTGTAAGTGTCGATGATTACCGTCGCTCTCGGCTTGGACATATTCTCCGGCTTACTCCCGAAAGTTTCCAACGTCCAGCCGCGCGGGTATGTTGAAGAGTCCGGCCCAGGCGTCTTGCGGATGCGAAAGCGGCAGGGTGTCGACGCTCAGGAAGGGAATGGCATTCCAGACTTCCATAAGCTTTCCACCCGTCAGATTATTTCCGCCGTTAAAGAGTGAGCAAACGATTGAATAGGTTCCCGGCCGGAGCGGCAAGAGAGGCAGCACGAGATGTACCTGCTGAGTTCCGGGCTCCAGAGATATCTCATCAAAGCCCCAACTGGCCACCAGAACGCCCGCTTCATTGTAAATGTGGATGCCGATATGACCGCGCCGAACGGTTTCTCCGGGTGAAACCGTGAACGTGAGGGCGCTCGGTTTGAGGCCATCCTTCAGCCGGTTGCCTTCACCCCGGATTTCCCAACCCCCGAAAACGGATGCCGAGCTGAGGTCGCCGTTTCGAGAGCCTTCCATCATGGCGGACTCATACGATGCGATCACTTCACCAGTAGTACCCTCAGCACGAATGCGGCCGCCGTCGATCCACAGCACCCGTTCACACAAGCGGCGAATCTGGTTCATCTGATGGCTGACGAAAATAATCGTTCGGCCGGTTTTGGAAACTTCCTGCATCTTACCGAGGCATTTCCTTTGAAATTCCATGTCGCCGACCGCGAGCACTTCATCCACTAGGAGAATTTCCGGCTCCAGGTGCGCGGCTACTGCGAAGGCCAGACGCATCTGCATACCGCTGCTGAAATGTTTCAGCGGAGTGTCCAAAAAACGCTCGACATCCGCGAAAGCGACGATGGCGTCAAACTTCCGGTCGATTTCTTTTTTTGCCATGCCCAGGATGGCGCCGCTCAAATACACATTCTCGCGCCCCGTAAGTTCAGGATGAAAGCCGGTGCCGACCTCCAGAAGGCTGCCGATGCGTCCATGCACCTCCGCATAGCCGGCAGTAGGACGCGTTACCCGGGAAAGAATCTTCAGCAGCGTCGTCTTCCCCGCTCCATTGCGGCCGATCAGACCAACCACTTCTCCGGGGGCGACGTCGAAAGACAGGTCGCGGACGGCCCACAAATAATCCGTAGCAGGGCGCTCCCGGCGGCGGAACGGCGCGGTAACGGCGCGCGTGATTACGTCACGCAAAGCCTGGTAGCGCTCGCGCTCTCCCACGCGGTAGCGTTTGCCAAGCCCCTCGACGTGTATGGCCACTTCCGTCATCGTCTCAGCTCGTGTCTCAGGAATTCATCTTCGTCAGACCACATCGGCGATGTTCGCTTCCATGCGTTGAAAGTAGGCCACGCCGCTCAGCAAAAGAACTGCCAAGACGGCCACGGAGCTAAACAGCAGGCGACCGGGCGGCTCGCCGTGGCCCGTGAGCGCCCAGCGAAATCCTTCGATCACACCAGCCATAGGATTCAAGCCGTACACCCAGCGCCATTTCGACGGCACGAGCGAGCTGGGGTACGCGACCGGCGAAGCGAATAACCAGAACTGCACGAGGAACGGCAGTACATAGCGAACATCGCGATAGATCGCGTTCAGGGCCGCCAGCCACAATCCGACGGCCAGCGCCGTGAGTACGGCGAACAGGAGAAACACCGGAACCCACAACATCGCCAGGCCCGGATGGATGTGGTAATAAACCATCAATACACCGAACATCAGAAAGGAGATGGCGAAGTCCACTAAGCCGGAAAGCACCGAAGAAAGCGGCAAGGCCAGACGCGGGAAATACACCTTGGTAATAACACGCTGATTTTCGACGATGGCGTTCGTCGCGCTCTGCAACGAAGAAGCAAAGTACGTCCAGGGCAACAGGGCACTGTAATAAAAAATAGGATAGGGCAGCCCCTCGGAAGGAATGCGCGCCAGCCTGCCGAAGAAAAGCGTGAACACCAGCATGGTCAGCAGAGGCTGGAGAACAGCCCAGGCGGCTCCGATGGCCGTTTGCTTGTAACGGATCTTGATATCCCGCCACACGAAGAAATACAGCAGCTCTCGGTAACTCCACAGCTCGTCCCAAGGAAACGCCCACCAGCGCACGAGCGGAGCGATGCGCAGCACAGGCAGCTTGGCGAGAACCGGCGTTTCTGCGGAAGCGTTCATATGAGCTACTGAGTTCCTGGCTTTCGAGGTGACGGAAGCCGGCTGCGGTCCGTCTGCTCGATGCGATCCATCAAATCCCGGCGATTCGTCAAATAATTTTCCAGTGCTGATACCGCCTGTTTAGGCACGACGGCTACTTGGTTGTACGCAGCCACCCGCCACGAAATCGGGCCGCGCTCTGGTATCAGATGCATGCCCCACTGGAAAATGAGCCCGAGATTCCAAAGGCTGAGCACCGCTACGGCACCATACGCTGCGAGCGCCGCGCGACGTTCGGGCAACGTGCGGGCCATCCGCTCGAAAAAAGCGGCCAGACCGATCACAAAAAACGGCGTGAGAGCTACGAGGAAGCGATTGCCGTAGGAGGAAATCCCGTGCCAGTTCTCATAGCAGCCGATGGTGTAGACATATGCCGCGACGGTGGCCAAAAGAGAAAACGCCACGCCTCGGTCGCGCATCCGCAGGAAAAAGAGGCCGATCAGAGATAGGACGGCGACGGGCGTCCAGCTAAACAGACCGTGCTGGGACGAGAAGCATACCTTCCAAAACGCCGGAGAACTCCAGAACCAGCGCTCCGTATATCCGAAATGGAAGTAACTGCCGTAGATAATTTTCTTGGCAAGTAGCGTCGGGAAAAAGGCCCCGCAAACGGCCGCCGCAAAAATTATGTTCGCGCCCAAAAGACTTGCCATGGATGTCGCGACTCTTCTCTTGAGGATCGACCAATATCCGGCCAGCGACTCGACGAACGGGAGCAAGAGCACGATCGCGTTGACGTAGTAGACGTCCATCATCAGGCCGCCGAGCAAACCCAAAACCGCCCATTGTGTCCGGGTGCGCCCGCCGCGAGTGCACATCCAAAACCAGAGAAACAATGCCACCGCAAAAGCCGAAAGAGCGTGCGCCCACGAGGGATTGAAATACATGTAGACGGGAAGGGAGCTTGCAAACCAGACACCTAGGGTGCCAAGAAACGCCCAGCGCTCACCGACATGGGCGCGGGCCAGTGAAAACGCGAATAGTAAGCCCAGAAAAGCGTACGTCGCCGTTCCCAGCGCCATTGCCCAGCGGTAGGGCGCGGAATAACCGTCTGGCAGGACGTGCCCGCCGAGACTATTCCAAAGCAAAACTCCCAGGTGGGCGGCGATCAGGAAGGGCGCCCAAAGGATTGCGGGACCGATCGAGAAGTGGTTGTTCAGATGGCCCGTGGCTGTGTATTGATTCGCCAGAATGTTCCCTGCCGAATCCGTGCGGCCCATTCGAAATGTCTCATTCGCCTCAAGCCAATCTTTGCTGAAGTCCAGGCGGTGCTCGATGAGGAGCGATCGCGCAAAGGCGTAGTAGCCCACGCCATCTCCGCGAACCCAAGGATTACAAAGCGGGAGCGTAAGGATGAACAGCAGCATAAGAGCCTTCTCGTAGTTGGTGGATCGAAATAAGCGATATGGATTCGCTGAATGGTTCGCCGGTACGGGGTCAACCAACTGCTCCGGGCTGCGCGTTGGCTCGACGGCAAAGTCCACGGGGAACTCCACGCCCATCCTCAGAAAGCCACGAGCACTCAAGTTCGAGCCGAATCGCCCGGAACACGGCCGGCCGAAGCCGGCTCACCCTTGCGCAGAATTGCGATCAAGGAAAGCGGTGGAAGCGGCAGCCACGAGTCCACCAGGCGAAATACGGGCGTGAGTAGATTCAGCAGGCGAATCTGCCCCAGGCCGAAGTTTCTGCGCTTCAGAATCTTCCCATTCAGCCACCAGGCCGGGACACCGGGACGGTTGAACTTCAGCATACGCTCGACGCGGAAACCGGCTTGCGTCGCTACATCCGTCAACTGGCTCTCGGTATAGCGGCGATGGTGACCGAGCACTTCATCGAGCGTGCCGTAAAGGTCGGGACCGCAAGGGACCAAGATTACGGCACGGCCTCCCTCGGCAAGCGCGCTATATACGTTGCGCAGAGCGGCAACATCATCGGCGACATGTTCGACCACGTTCAGGCAAACAACGGTGTCGAAATCTTGTCCGGCCGGAAGCGTCTCCGCCTGCTCCGCGTGAGTGTAGGCCACACGCATGTAGGGCCGCGTGGAACGCAACGTCCCCAGGTACTCCAGATATTGGGGATTAAGATCGGTCGCCCAATAGACGGTACGCGGCATGAGTTGTAGAGACATATTCCCTGTACCGGCGCCAATTTCAAGGACACGATCTCCAACGTAGGGACGAATGACGTCTGCCATCCATCGATTGAATCGCGGCGCTCGATTCATGCGGTCGAGGATTTCGGCGCCGTCCTGGTCCTCGCGGTAGATCTTTCCCGAGGCGGCGTAATGCGCGATAGCCCACAAGGCCCGGAAGCCATCTCGCCACCCGATTTTTTTCCCTTCCGCGTAGGTGCGGCCTGAATAGCTGATGGCTACTTCAAAAACGCGCGCCCCTCGCTTGGCGAGTTTGATGGCCAGCTCGGGTTCAACATCAAAGGTGGAGCTCTCCAGCGGGATGCTCTTGAGCAGATCCGATCGCACCATCTTGTAGCAGGTCTCCATGTCGGTGAGGTTCAGGTCGCAAACCAGATCGCACAGGAAAGTGAGCAGCTTATTGCCCAACGAATGACGGAAGAACAGAGCGCGCTTGTAACCTCCAGCCATAAAGCGCGAGCCAAAAACGGCGTCGGCGTCTTCGGCGAGAAACACTTCCACCATTTTGAGCAAGTCGGCGGGATGGTATTCCAGATCGGCATCGTGAATTACGACCAGGTCGGTATCTACCTGCTCAAGCCCAGTCCGCACGCCCGCTCCCTTGCCGCTGTTCTTGCGGTGCCGAATCCATGACCAGGAAAACTTAGGATGCCGGCGTTCGCCGGACTCGACGGAGGTGCGAAAGCGCGCTAGCGCCTCGGCCGTGCCGTCGGATGAGGCATCGTCCACGACGATAATCTTGACGCGGTCGAGCAGAGGAGAATCGCCGAGCACACCCAACCGGTCGAGGCTCGCTTCCACCAGGAACTGCTCGTTGTAGACCGGAACGATGACCGAGAGGCTGACGCTCGTACGGTTGCCCATGGGTCGTTGTGGCGTCCATCGGGCAGCGCCCTTAGAAGCAGCGGCGTCTTCCAGAGTCCTGGGATTGTCGATAGGGGATGCGCTCATGATTTCAACTCATTCCTGTCTCACTGCCGGCCGTTTTGCAAGCGCTTGGCGACATTCGGCGCCAGGCGGTTTGTGTTCCGCTCGTCAAACTTACCACTGCTGCGCCCGCCAACACCGTGAGCCACGGATCGATGAAAGGCATGCGCAGGCGCGTGTTCATATTAAACGGTACATGGAGCAACGTTACGAGAATAGCGTAAAACAGAAACATGTGCGCCAATTCAGGGCGCTGAACGCGCATATCGAACCACCCACGCACGGCGAACGCCAGCAACGCCCAGTAGGCCACAACACCAGCGGCGCGAGCCACCCGAACCACGGTACGAAATGATTGCGTCCACCCCAGCTGATCGGTGCTCAACCAAAAATAGGAGAGTTTCGAAAATGTCAGTGGTATCAGCGACCAACCTGCACGCTGCCATAGGACGAAGGTCGTTCTCCAGGCTTTCCGATTTAGATCCGATTCCTGGCCCAGCCGACTCCGGCTTGAATCGTTTGTCTCAATGTCCGCAGGAGGAAGATATCCGAGGGCGCTGATCAGCCGCTCGGAATCGCCCGGCAACGCCCGGCCCTGGGGAGCCAGTACCCCCATGGCAGCCGTGGGTCCGCTCACTGTGGATAGGAGGAGAGCCCCATGAAAAGCTACGAAGTTGCGGATCAGCCACGGCGAAATTAGAATGGCCGGCAGTGAAATCGCTAGAACCAGAGCCCGCCATCTGGCCAGCTCCGTTTGTCGAAACACCGCCCAGAGAACCACGAATCCGAAAAGCGCCATGTTGAAATGAACCAGCGTGGCGATTCCTACCGTTGAAGACAGACCGATAAGCAAAGCCCAACCGGGCCGCTGAAAGAACAGAATCAGCAAAAGAAGAAAGATGGCAGAACAAAGGGTCGCGGTCGTCTCCGTAAGCACCTCGCCGGTCATCACCATGAGCGTTGGACAAAAAAGCGCAACCAGGAGCGTGACATGCACCGCGCGTTTTCCCCAGACGGAGCCTGCCACGGACGCACAAATTGCCGCGATGGCTAGGCCCATCAGGAATTGCAATCCGCGCACTGCAGCGAGCGCATGATTGCCGAAAAGTCTTATCATCCCGGCCAACAAAAGCGGATACGCCGGAGCCCTATATGCGGTCGGATATCCAGCATAGGCATATCCGTTTCCGCTAGCGATGTTGTGCGCCAGCAAAACGTATGCCGGGGCATCGCCAGTGCCTCCCCACGGCGCGTTGATCCGATTGCCCGCCAAAACGACGACGAGTAGACGAAGGACAACTCCTGCGACAATCAGTCCGATGAAACCGTAGGTAACAAAACGGTTCTTTGAGGGGAGCTCGTTGCCGGGAGATTTCTCTCGCGGCGGTGCGTTAGAGGGGGCATTGGGCGACGCCAAAGAGGCCATTTTTGAATTGTCAGCCATCCGGCGGCTCAGCGAGACCGCACTAAGACGAGGGATTTCCCGCGTCGTCCCGCCCGGGAAATTGTGGCTTTCCTGCCGTCTCCTCGCCATAGCCGTATCCGTATGCGTATGGATAGTAGCGATAGGAGTAATAATAATCGGGCGCGCTCGAATCCACAGCGTTGAGCACCACACCCAGCAGGCGACACTTCACGGCGGCCAAAAGATCACGGGAGCGCGTGAACGCTTCCTTGGGTGTCTCGCCACTCCGAACGATCAATAGCACGCCATCGGTCAGCGCCGATATGATCACCGCGTCGGTGGCGGCCATGATCGGCGGCGAATCGATGACGACGAACTTGAAACGCCGCCGCAATTCGGCGATTCCGTCGCGCATGCGCAGCGAGGAGAGCAGATCCGCGGGGCTCGGCGGCACCGGGCCGGTAGTCAACACACTCAGGTTGCTGATCGCAGGATGCGGAAAGGTCACCTCCTCGAGCGTGCACACACCCGCGAGGTAGGAACTCAGCCCAGCCTCTTTCGTGGAAGGGAGGTTGAGGGCGCGGCGCACTCCGGGCTTGCGGAGGTCGCAATCTAAGAGCAGGGTGCGGTCTCCGAGCTGTGCCAATGTCACGGCTAAATTGACTGCAGCGGTCGTCTTCCCTTCGCGCGGCAAGGCGCTGGTCACCAGAATTACCTGTGGCGGATGGTCGGCCTGCGAAAGCAGCAAGGAAGTCCGCAGGCCGCGAAATGCTTCCGAGATTTGGGACTTGGGCTGCATGTGGGAAAGCATTTCCACACGCGAGCCGTGCTCCCCACCAGCCGCCTCCGCCCCGCGAGCCAGTTTCGGCATCCGGCTGCCGTGACCGTTCAGAATCGGCATCGAAGGAACGACGGCCAGGGAGGGAAGCCCGGTCAAATTCTCGACGTCATCGGGCGACTTCACAGTATTGTCGAGATACTCCCGGAAAAGCGCCAAACCGACTCCGCCCACCAGGCCAACCAGCACCGCCAACAGAATATTGCGCGCCTTCTGCGGCCGCGAAGGATATGCCGGTACCAGGGCCGGATCAACCACACGGATGTTGCTCGACCGCAGGCCCGCGGTGATGCCCGCTTCTTTCAGCTTCTGTAGCATGCCGTCGTAGAGCTGTTTGTTGGAATCCGCGTCGTGCTGCAGGATGTGGTACTGCACGAGCTTTTCGGCAAGATCGTTCGTTTCGGCCTTCTGCTTATCGAGCGCGTCCTGCAGCAACTGCACGTGGCTGAGCGCGGTGCGGTAGTCCTCCGTAATGCCGTCGATCATGGCTTTGCGCGCGGTGGCCAAAGCTCCATCCACCTGCTTCTGCTGCTCCGCCAGACGCTGCACCTTGGGGTAGTTGGGGCCGTACTGATTCAATGCGTCCGCGTAAGCCTGGTCTAGATCGTTCTTTTTCTTGGTCAAGTCCTGCACGAACGCGCTATTGGTAATCTCCGGCAGAGCATCGACATTCCCAGAGGTCGCCATGCGGTAGAGCGCTTCCTTCTGGGCCAGCGCAGTCTGAGCCTCGGTCACTGACTTACTCAAGTCGCCCAGTTTTTGCGTGGTAATGTCCTGCTTGTCGTCGATCTGCCAGATTTGATTGGAGCGCTCGTACGCCAGGCGGTCGTCTTCCGATTTTTCCACCTTGATACGCAACTCTTCGAGCTCGGAGGACAACCATTTCGACGCCTGCGTCGTAGCGTCGTACTTGCTCCGGAAATTCTGCTCGATGTAATTCTGCAGATGCGCATTCACCACCTGCGCGGCGAGTTGCGGATCTTCCGCGTCGAAGCTGACGTCGATCAAACGGCTATTGGGCACGCGCTTCACCTGCAGGCTGCCCAAAAAGGCCCCTAGAATCTCGGGCCTCTTAGCCGCGCCACCCTGGCCGAAGTTCAGGCCTGCTGAAGCTCCGCCGAACTCGGGATACCGGCCGAGATCGAGCGACTTGATGGTCTGAAGGGCTAACGTTTCGCTCTCCAAAATCTTCGTTTGCGTCTCGATGTACGTGTCCATGTCCACGTACTCATCATATGAGGCATTGGAATCCTGGAAAGGAAGCTCGCCCTGCGATTCGCGATCCACTTCCACCCGCGCGGAGGCCTGGTACACAGGCTTCATGCGAAACGAAGCAATCGTCACAACGGTAACCACCGTGGCAAGAAAGGCGAGAATCAGCCACTGATGCTTCCGCAAGATTATCAGGTAGTCGAGAAGGTGCGGCTCGCGCGGCACGTGGTCCCACGTAATATTCGCCGGAGGCGGGATGACCGTCAGGGCCTCGCCCGCTCTGCGTTCGCGAAGAGAAAATCTCGATGTGTCTTCGACGCTCATACCAGCCAATATCCTTCGGAGTACGTCTTATTGAACACGGTAGATCGCAACTCCTGCTCCAATCGAAAGCGCAGCCTGAGCGCCCTTTGCGAGCAGCTTCTTGGTTACGTTGTCCGGTATGTACAAGATGTCGTTCGATTGAAGCGCCACATCCTCGCTCTTCTGATTCTGGATTTCCTTGATACGTACTGGAAGGGTGTCGCGCTGCCCGGTGTTCTGATTCGTGCGCATGATGACGGACGAGTCCGGCTTGGCAAAGGTCGTCAATCCACGGGCGAGTGCCAGGGCTTTGAGCACTGTGATCTGCTCTCCATGGCCTTGAAGAACGTACCCACCCGGCTGTGCGACGCCAAATCCCAGGACGTAGACGATGCCCGCAGGCGGCACAGTGATCGTGTCGCCGCCGTAAATCGGTATGTTGTATACGGTGTCGCCTGATTCCAGGAGGTCTTGCAGGCGAATGGTGATTTTCTCCTCATCGCCCGAATTCACCACGGAATTACTCGGCGGATCTCCCGAGGGATCCGCAGTAGGCGGGCCGGCCGCGGAACTCTGAGGAGCGCTCACCGGTTCGGTTTTTGCCGTCCCCGGAGGAGAAGGCCGCGTTACCATTATTATGCTTCCGGCCGTATCCGCGATTCCGCCCGCCGCAGCCAGCACTTCCAGCAGAGTCGTAGGATGAGTGATCTGATACACCATGGTGTGGTTCACGGCCCCGACGACGGAGACGGGTTGGCTGAACTGCTCTTTGATAAAAACCGTTACTTGGGGATGGGACACCAGTCCCTTTTGCGCCAGAAGGTCTTCGAATTTCTTCTCGAGTTGAAAGGGAGTCAGGCCCGCGGCGCGCACGCGTTCGGGGATGAGCGGATAGCTGATTTCGCCGGTGTCGCCCACGCGCACGTCGCGCGAAAGTTCCGGGACGTCGAAGACATCAATGTGCAGGAGGTCGCCGCTGCCGATGGTGACATCGACCGGACGCGCGCTCGCCAGGGCGGCAAGCTGCTCGATCTTCGCGTTGGTTTGTTGCGGAGTTTCGACTTTTTCCTGGCCGCACAGAACCGGCGCAGTCGCCATCGCCAGAACAATCGCCAGCCAGAAAGACCGCGCCCCAAGCCAGTCCGAAACCCCACGGACCGTAACAACAATCACTTTAAATGACCCCAAAACACTATCGCCTAGCAGGGTGTAGCTGTCAACCAAGGGATTGCCTGAGAGCAACGTACCGGCGGCCAACCATAAGAGAACTCTAATCTTACACAGAAGCCGGATCACCGTCCGGGGTCACGGCCTCGAAAAAAGCCGATTGCCAACCCCGGAAGAGTACCGCTACACTGCGGCCCTGACGACATCGTGCGAGCTTCCCTCCAAGCTTCCTCGAAGCGCTTTCTAACTTCGCCCTTAGTCATAGCCGCCATCGCGCTCGCGCTTCGGCTCGCCATTCTTTATTTGTCGTGGCGCCGTGCCTCCCCCGCTGAAGCTACCGAGCCTTATGGCTTCGAGGCCGGCCGAGTCGCAGAGTCCATTGTTTCCGGAAAAGGCTTCAGTTCTCCCTTCCCCTTCTTCGAAACGGGGCCAACGGCGTGGCTCAGCCCAATCTATCCGTACCTCCTGGCGAGCATTTTCAAGATTTGGGGTATCTACAGCCTGGCGTCTCACGTTGTCGCCCAATCTTTAAATTGCTTGTTCTCGGCGCTCACCGTGTTCCCGATCTACGGCAGCGCGAAGCGGACATTCGGGGTGACTGCTGCTGTACTCTCTTCGTGGCTTTGGGTGATAGTTCCAAATGCCTGGCATTTTCCAATCGCTTACATCTGGGATACGTCACTGACGGCTTTGTGGTTTGCTTTGCTCTTCTGGGCTACTCTCGCGCTACGGGGTGAGCACGGCCTCGTAAAATGGGCCGGCTACGGTGCGCTCTGGGCCATCGGCGCCTCCGTCAGCGCCTCTTTGCTCTCCGTCTTGCCGTTGTTTCTTGTCTGGCTGGCGTGGCAAGCCAGGAAACAATCATTGCCGTGGCTGCGGCTCGCGGCCACTACGGCACTGGTACTCACGCTCGGAATGGCACCCTGGACGTTACGCAACTATCACACGTTCGGGAAGTTCATCCCCACGAGGTCCAATTTCGGATATGAGCTGTGGATAGGTAATAATCCCGCCGCCTCCGATTGGAAGTCGTTCAGTTCGCAGCCGACCTGGGACCAGTCGGAGGCTGCGGAGTACGCCCGCCTGGGCGAAATCTCCTATGTCCAGACGAAAGGGCGACAGTCTCTTGTCTTCATTCGATCTCATCCGGGAAAAATGGTTGAGTCGACATTTGGACGCGCGATGAGCTATTGGCTGTCCGCTAGCGACCGTCCGGGAGAGACGTGGTCGGGCGATCCCGCGTATGTGAAGGCGCTGTTACTGATGAATGCGGGAATGATTCTCTTTTGCTTGCTGGGGGTAGTTGTTGCCTGGCGGGAAGGCAATCAGTTCGTCCTGCCTTATGTCGTTGTTCTGCTTTTTTACCCGGTCATCTTCTACGTGACACATCCTTTGGTGCGATATCGCTTCCCGACGGAACCTATCGTAGTAATTCTTACGGCGTATGGACTGGTAAGCACTCTTTCTTTGTTCGCGAAGCGCCCGCCGAGTGCTGAAGGAGCGCAGGCCATTGCCCGATGACCCACTTACCGTGAACGTGTTGGTTCAAGCGCTCCCGCCAAACATCGAAGCCTTTACACGAGTGATTTCACCGACGAACAGAGAGCTCGGCATTTTGGCAGCCGCTTTGTTGGTGGGCGCGTGTATTGTGCCCGGGTTTGGAAACAAATTATTCGAGCGCATCGAGCAATTGGGCTCAAGCCTAGGCAAGAAAAAGGGCTTGGCGACCGTCTCGGTTGCGGCCGCTGCAATCCTGTTGCGCCTCGCATTCCTCCCCTGGATTCCGATACCCACGCCCGAAATTCATGACGAGTTCAGCTATTTGCTCACAGGCGACACGTTTGCCCATGGCCGGCTCACCAATCCACCCCACCCTATGTGGGTCTACTTCGACACTTTCCACGTGAACCAGCACCCGACGTACATGTCGATTTATCCTCCAGCTCAAGGTGCAGTCCTCGCATTGGGACATCTCTTGGGTCATCCTTGGATTGGCGTGTTGTTCAGCTTGGCCGCCATGTGTGCCGCGATCCTGTGGGCACTCCAAGGTTGGCTGTCCTCCCGATGGGCCCTGCTGGGCGGCATTCTCGTGCTGCTCAGACTCGGCGTGTCGAGCTATTGGGTGAACAGCTACTGGGGCGGCGCCGTCGCTGCCACGGGCGGCGCACTGGTGATCGGCGCACTGCCGCGCATCATTCGGTACCGACGTCCGCGGGATGCGGTCATCCTGGCTGTTGGTGCCGCCATCCTGGCCAATAGCCGCCCGTTCGAGGGCTTCGTGTTCTGCATTCCGGTGGTTGTCGCTCTACTCTCGTGGCTATGGAGCGATCGATCGGAGCTACGAGCTAACTTTTTGCGAATCGTGGCGCCTCTATGCCTGGTGCTCGCCGCATTTGTCGGCTTCATGCTTTATTACAATGCTGAAGGAACGGGGAACCCGTTTCTCTTTCCTTACGTTCTGAATGTTGAGAGCCACTTCGCCGTTCCTCAAACGATCTTTCAGAGGACCCGTGCGCCGTTTCACTTCCAAAATCCGCAATTTGACGCTTACTACAATGTTTGGTGGCCGAGTGTCGCTTGGCGGTACGGCCATCCCGACACCGTGAGGCATATTGTTACTATTGCCGCGTCCGGTGCAAAGAAGTTAGTCAATTTCTTCGCATGGCCTGAATTCTGCGTCGTACTATTTGCCGCCCCATGGCTGCTACGCGACCGAAAGGTCAGACTATTGATATTTCAAGTTGCGATCTGTTTCGCGGGGTTCCTATCAGTTGCGTGGATAGAGCCTCATTATGCCGCACCCTTGACCGCTACGCTGGCCATACTTCTCGTTCAGGGAATCCGCCACATTCGTCTTTGCCACTTCGGACGCCGCCCTATAGGAATTGCTTTGTCGCGAGCGACCGTGCTGGGAGCAATTCTTCTGGCCCCCTTCCATTCCGTCTTGCTCCGTACTCACCCCTCAGTCGATGCCCGTGCCAGCACTGTATCGCAGCTCAAACAGACTCCGGGCGATCATCTGGTGATCGTGCGGTATTCACCCACGCATGATCCCGCTGAAGAGTGGGTCTACAACGGTGCGGATATTGACCATTCCAAAATCGTCTGGGCTCGCGAAATACCCGGCGTTAGTATGCAACCCCTCCTGGACTACTTTCACGACCGCAAGGTTTGGCTTGTTGAGCCGGATGAGGCCGTTCCCCATTTGTCGCCCTACACTCCGGCCCCATAGCGCCCGTGGTTACAAGATGCTTGCAACTTGCAGCGCAACTCGTAGTAAATAGACGCGTCCGGAAGGAGACATCGCTTGCAGCGTCTGGAATCCGATATCAGCCCTGGGCGGGAAGCCGTCATGGACGTCGAGCACGCCCCAGCCCCTCGTGTGAGCGGCGGTCCATCTCTCGATCTTTCCGTGGTCATGCCCTGCCTGAACGAGAGCCTCACCCTCGGCATCTGCGTCACGAAAGCGCGGGACGCCATGGCGCGACTAGGCATTCGCGGAGAAATCATCGTCGCTGACAACGGCAGCACCGACGGGTCACAGGCAATTGCGGAGAGCCTCGGCGCTCGCGTCGTTCCGATTCCCGTTAAAGGCTACGGCAGCGCTTTGCGCGGCGGCATTGCCGCGGCTCGAGGCAAGTACGTCATCATGGGCGACTCCGACGACAGCTACGACTTTACGCAACTCGGTGATTTCGTCGCCAAACTGGACGAAGGTTACGATCTGGTGATGGGCAATCGCTTTCAGGGCGGCATTCGTCCCGGGGCCATGCCTTTCCTGCACCGTTATCTGGGTAATCCCGGTCTCAGTTGGCTGGGACGGCTTTTCTTCAAGTGCCCATCCGGAGACTTTCAGTGCGGCTTACGCGGCTTCCGCAAAGCCTCGATCGATAGGCTGGAATTGCAGACCACCGGCATGGAATTCTCCACCGAGATGGTAGTGAAGGCCACGCTGTTCCACCTGAAGATCGCGGAGATCCCCACCACGCTGTCCCCGGACGGCCGCGATCGCCCACCACACCTGCGTACCTGGCGCGATGGCTGGCGCTACTTGCGCTTCATGCTCATCTACAGCCCACGCTGGCTGTTTTTGTATCCCGGCGCTGTTCTCATGCTCGTGGGGATCGCGCTCGGCGCATGGCTGATGCCTGGTTCCGCGCACCGTCGGCAGCGTCACCTTCGACTACCACACCTTACTTTTCGCCGGCATGGCTATCCTGATCGGATTTCAGTCCATCAACTTCGCCACATTCACTAAGATCTTTGCGGTCAGCGAACGTTTGCTTCCCGAAGATCCGCGGCTAACGAAAGCTTTCCGCTACATCACGCTCGAGACGGGCCTGATTCTGGGCGCGTTGCTCATTCTCGCCGGCGCGGGAATCTGGCTCTTCGGCGTGAACTATTGGAAGAGCCACGGCTTCGGCGCGCTCGATCCAGACCACACCATGCGCATCGTTATTCCCGGCTTTGTCTCGCTGACTTTGGGAATTGAAATCGTCCTCTCCAGCTTTTTTATCAGCGTCCTCGGCATGGCCCGCCGGTGAAGGCAGAGGATCACTCCGTTGCAGCCAGCGCCGTTGGCGCGTTGCATGAAAAGCTGGTCTTCAATCGTCGCATAGGAGTGTTGGCGAGCCACCTGGCGCCGCTCATTCCGCCAAAAGCTCGTGTTCTGGACGTTGGCTGCGGCGATGGTTCGATCGATCGCTTGATTCTCGAGCGGCGCCCGGATGTGTCGATCGAAGGCCTTGATGTGTTGGTGCGCCCGCACACGCACATTCCGGTTAAGCCTTTCGATGGGTCGTCGATTCCTTATCCGGATGCGGCTTTTGACGCCGTGATATTCGTGGACGTCTTGCACCACACCGTCGATCCCCTGGTGCTGCTTCGCGAAGCCAGACGCGTCGGCAAAATCATCCTGATCAAAGATCACTTTCGCGAAGGTTTTCTTGCGGGCTTTACGCTGCGGTTTATGGATTGGGTGGGTAACGCGCACCATGGAGTCGTTCTTCCGTACAACTATTGGACCAGAGAGCAGTGGGCCGCGGGATTGGAGAGCCTGGGGCTCCGCGCCGTCGGTGCCAACACTTCATTGAGTCTCTATCCGGCTCCGGCAACATGGCTCTTCGACCGCGAGCTGCATTTCATAGCCGCATTCGAGCGCGTCTAGCCGAGTATGCTGGCGTGCCAACCGCGCGGCTCAGGCCCTGCGGCCAGGGGCGATTGCCTGTGCTGCCGAGGGAAGCGGCGGCGAGGTGGCCACGTAGGCCTGCACGAGAAACAGCGTGGCGTTGGCCGGGATGTGCAGATTGAAATCAACGAAGCTGTGGAGCAGCAGCCCACTGACGGCGACAATGGCGCCTGCATGAAGCGCGCGCGAAAGGTGCCCTTGTTCCGCCGCGAAATTGCGCCGCGCATCACGATACAGCAGCCACAAAAAAGCCGCGCCACATAGTCCACCCAGGATGCCCGTTTCCGCGAGTGCCTCGACGTAGTCGTTATGCACGTGATCGACAAGGCGAGCGTCGTAGACCGTTTCGTAGCGCGGATAGACGTCCACCAAAGCTCCCAAGCCGCAGCCCTTGATGGGATGATCGAAGAAAATGTGCAGTCCCCCGCGAGCCATGGAGACGCGGCGGGCCAGGGAAACATCGCCCGAGCGCATCGCGGAGAACCGCTCCAGGGTAGTTCCTGTGCCCAGCCACGAAATCAACGCCAGCGCAGCGATGGTCGCCGCAGCAACCGCAACGACCTGCCCGCGCTGCGACACCCGATGGATGCGCGCCAAAAACAACAGTAGCGCGATTTGAAATACGACGCTGATGACCCCAGCGCGAGAACCGCAGAGGACAACGGCGCCGATGGGAACGATGGCGAGCAGCGTTGCCAGAGGAACCAGGTCGCGGCGCACGCCGCGAAAAGCGATTAACGCCAGGCCTACGGGCATAGTGAGTTCGACGAACCCGGCAAAGTGGTTGCGGTTCACGTACGGCCCAAAGAATTCACCGGGAACGGCGAGGGACTGAATCCAGTAAATCTTCCCGTTAGGAGTGAAGTGCTGGACGATTCCGAACAGCGAAACGAAAAAGCTCAATAGGATCAGAAACCACGCCAGTTGCGAAAGCTCGGTGCGCGTGCGAAAGGCTTGCGCGGCCAGGAAAAAAACGAGTACGGCGCTGATGGCCCGCAACAATTGCACGCTCGTGAGAAAGGGGTTGGCCGTACCGTGGAGAACAAGTTGCAAAATCCCTATCACCACGAAGCCGGCGACAGGCCATGCCAAGGGAACCCATCGAATCGTCGCTTGTGGATTTCGAAACTCGATCAGCGCCCAATACAGGAAAAGGATCGCAGAACCAATTTCGAGAGCCGACGCCGCCCATACATCCGCTGCGCCGAAGGCGAGCACCGCGAAAGCTATCAGAGCGCATAGTCCAACTCTCAGCGCGGTCATGGGGCGGATGGACCCGGCGATCCGCTTGCGGGAAGCAACGAAACGTCGGCGACCCACGCCGAGCCGCCAAGGTTGCCGTCAAAGAGCTTGCTGGGCGAACGAACCAGCCGGATGACCAGGAAGTGCGTCTGAGGTCCGGTCGTAAAATCGACTTCCAATGGAGCCCATTGATGGGATCCGATAAAGTTATCGGTGTTCAGATCTAGCGCATTGCCATGGTTGGGGTCCGCGATCTGAAAACGGACGCCGCTATCGCTCGTAATCTGCTCCGTGCGCATGTAGGCATGAAAGTGATACGCGTGATTCGGCTCGACGGGTACGAATTGGAAGGGTACAAGCAACTGGATATTGTCGCCGCCGGAGAAATCGAGCCGCACCGCGCGAGATCCATTAGGGCCAGGCTCGGAATCGAAATCCATGAGTACTCCGCTGATCGGCCACCATCGCCAATCGAAGCCGCCGTTGGCGAAGTCGATTCTAAAATCTCCGTTCCAGACCAGCGATCGATTGGAAGGAACCGCATACGGCAATCCGGCCGCGGTTATCGCCTCGCGCCAGACGCGGCTGGCATCGTTCGAACGATCCTCGTCGATGAGCTCATCAATCAACGGAAAGCTTCCCCGTAACGGAAAGTGCGCTCCGGTCATCACCAGACGCCCCCATACCGTTAGAGCGGGTTCCGCTTGGTGAATAGAGCGGAAAAAATCGATCGCCTGAAGATAGGCATCCGCATTCTGCGGAAGCACCTGGTTCAGAAGCTGGCCGACATCCTCGCTCGAGCGCCAGGCGCGCGAAATGATCAGCGGCAAGAGCCTGGGGTCACCTTCCGCTGCCCGCCGAAGTTCACGATATCCATCTGTGGTGTCGTCGTGACGCAAGAGAAAATTTCCATAGTTGAATGCGACCTCCGCCGATTTTGGATAGACGGACTGCGCTCGCTCAAAAGCTTCGCGGGCTCCCGCCTCATCTCCCGAGGCGTCCAAAGCGCCAGCCAAATCCATCCAATAACGAGCGGAGAGAGGATCGACCCTGACAGCCGTGCGGAAATCGGCGAGGGCCAGCGAAAGATCGGCATTGGCAAGATCCCACTGATGTAAACGTCCCATCTGATCCCACACCGTTCCATTTCCCGGAACGAGTGCGGCACTTTTTTCCAGTTGGGCGATTTGCCCGTAGTCCGCGAGATGGCGCGCCAGCCAAAACCGGCCGGCCTGCCAAATCAGAGTCCCCGAGAGGGCGAGGGCCACAACCAGGAGAAGGGCCTTCGATCTCCGGCCTTCGAGCGGCACTTCCATGATGTGCGTAATCTGCAATGGGAGCGGCGTCTGCGCAACAGGAATCTATTTCGTGCCGAAGCGGTAGACCACTCCAAAGGAAACGCGCAAACCGCCCTGGTTGGCGTGGCTACCCGTAAAAAAGTTTGCCTCGGTATAGTCCGCTTGAATCAAGCGAATGCCCAAATGCGGCTTCAAATAGAAGTCCAGGCCGCCGCCCGCGTCCCAAACGTCCGAGGTGTGCGTGATGGAAGAAGGGGGGAAAGGAGCCAGCGCAGGAAAGGAGAGATCATAGTGCCCGACTCCGTACAGAACGTGGCCGAACACTGTGAGTTTACGATGCCCAAACGGAAAAATCTCCGGCCCTGCCATACCCGTATAGATAGTCGTCTTCCCATTTATTCCTTGATTGTAATACGTGCCGAAAACCTCTCCCTCCACGCCGAGCCACCATTTGACGTTGTAGTCGAAAGATCCGTCCCAGCCGTTCATCCCGAGAGTGATACCCGTGGGCGAGTAAAATGAAAGATGGGTGTACGCTCCAGAGATTTCGTACTTGGGCACGTACCGCTCGGGCTTGCTCTTCTGCTTCGGGGCCTGACTCGGGGCTGGCGCCGGTGCCGGAGCGCCATCCTGAGCGACGACTGGTGCGATGCAGAACAAGAGCAGAGTCAAAAGCCCTGCGAGCTTTCTCATGTACGGCGTCCTCCTCGAATTCGTCCGATTCACGCGGCTCGGCTCGCGTCTCTGCTTGGAAGGCACAATACTCTCCGGGGTTGGTCGAGAAACCTCCGAAGTCCGGCCGGAAATGCTAACTTTGGGCAGCCCAGAAATATGGCAGAAGCGGGGCCGCGAGGAAAGAAGAAACGCAACGGCCGCCATTGGGTCAGCGCCGTACGTTCGACCGTCGGCAATGACTCTCGATCAACTCGCACAGATCGCCGACGCGCGAGGGGTTCTCGTGCGGGTGCAATCGGCAAACCGGAACCACGGCAAGGAGACGCCCAAGCAAAGCGAACTCACGGGCGCGCATTTCTGGATCCAAAAGATTCGTGGCGTAGGAATCGGCCACCAGTCGAATCATGCCCTGGCGCGGGGTGACGGATTCGATCCAAGGCGCACGCTCTTCGGCAGTTCGCTGGGCGAGCAGAAAAATCGCTCCCAGCGGAAGCGGGTCGGATGCAAATGCCAAGCGATTTTCCGCGAGCAGTACCTGCCGCTTATCGTAGTTGGGCGAAAAGGTAGGAATGGCGGTGTCGGGTCCGAAGAGCATTTCGGCCGACTCGGACCACAGCGAGAGATAGGGGTAAGCGGGGAGCACCAGAAAGCGATCCTCGTTTTCCGCAAGCGCGACGATGTCGTCGGAGATAACCGCGTGGTTCCTGCGAGCTAGCGCCGCAGCGGTGGTAGATTTTCCAGCCCCCTCTGAACCAACGAAGGCGACCGCGCAATCGTCCAAAACGACGGCGCTGGCGTGAAGACAGATCACGCCGCGGAAGCGCAGCAGAAGGCCAAGCACAGGCCCAAGTAGATAGGTGGCTACATCCTGAAGCAGCAAGGGTGCGTTCCACGTAGCCCATACACGTGTGCCCTGGTGGTCGAGCCAAAATTGGGCGCCGTCGGAATACTCCATGCGCAAAAAACCAGCGTCCGCAATTTTCCAAATCCGCAGCGCGGGCTGGCCATCGTTTCCCTTGTAGGAACTGACGTAAACGAGATTTTCCGGTGCGACGGGGATCTGTCCTCTCGCTTGCGGATCGAGATCGAGCAGAAGTTCTACGTCGGGTGCGGAGCCTGATGCTTTGGTAGTTGGAAGACCAGGTATCGTGAGATTCGAGCGAAGAAGCAAACCAAACACTGAGTGAAAAACGCTCACTGTATTTTGCTCGCGAAAGCCGACGGGCAAATCTTTACCGCGCTTTTGTTGCTGGCCAGGGGAACAGGCAAAAAGCGAGTGACTCCGACGCGTCCGTAACTCGAGTCATCTCGGCGCACCCGCTACAGAGTGGTCTTGGTACGGAGCCCCGCTGGAGGGTGGTCGGCCGCGCCGTGCCGTCCGACATGCTGTGTAAGTTCGCGGACGGTCCCGTAAACGGTTAGCACAGGCCGAGAATAAGGCTTTTTGATCTGACCGTTTACCGGTTTATCCATTGCGAACCTCCGCACCTATTTTATACCGAATACGTCGACCGGACTGCAACCAAAAGTTCAAACTGAGTGGTTTTACGAGCAGTTCAGCATCTGCTAAGTTGCCCGTTTTCAGGTGCCTTTGGAGGGCAGGGCGGTTTATATAGCGGTTAATCTCCTCAGCCCAAGGCAATTTCTCCAAATATGACGCACCTAGGCGCCCGAGTGCCGCCTGGATGGGGTCTTCGACCAAGGGCGTTTTCGGCCTCTCTAGAATCGAAGCAGGCAGGCGACCGACCATGGCTTCGCGCAGAAGGCGCTTGCGATACGCCCATGGAAACGGCGGAATAGCCAATATATAGTCGACAATTCTGAGATCCAGGAATGGATGACGAGTCTCAACGGCCGAATGGGTGACGCCAGGATCGGCGAGTTCGAAGAGCGCGGACCACTGCGGTACGGAAAGAAAAGCGTGAGCCATGGGCGCGAACGGGTGGGTGGGAGATGAACGGAACTGAGCGTCCGCACGCTTGGTCTGGGTCTTGAGGTCCAGTTTCGCAGCCAGATCCGCGGCGATCCAGTCCGGGACTCTCGAAAGGTGACGATCCGCACCGAAAAGCCGTCGTACCCGTTGGCCAACTCCCTTCCACGGAAATCGACGCGTCCAGAGGTATGCCGGTATGTCGGTAAAAAGGCGCCCCCACTCCCTCTGCCGAAACAAATCGTGAGCGTAGGGCAACATCTGAAAATGCATGAGGCTGTCGGCGCCCTCTCCAGACAGCATGACGCGGCAATCAGCCGCGATGAGCTGGTATTGATCCCTGATACCTGCAAAAAACGGATCCTCTACCGGCTCGGAGGTAGTCAGGGCCGGATGATCCAAGCCGCCGAAAAGTGGGAGTCCGTCCATTTCCAAGAAGCGTATGGGAACATCCAAGAAGTCAGCGACCTTCTGGGCGTGACTCCTCTCGATATCCGGGATCAGCGAATCGTAGACCATGGTGTATGCGCGAATCTCGGTCTGTTCGGAAAGCCCGCGAGCCGTGGCGGCCACGGTTGAAGAGTCCATCCCGCCGCTCATCCAAACCCCGGCACGATCGCAACGCAGGCGGTCCGCGACTGCTTCGCACAGCAGCGCCTGGAAATGTTCCACATAGTCGGCGGCCCGTCGATAGCGGATGAGGCCATCTACCGGAGGAGTCCAATATCGCCGAGTACGAATTCCATCTTCGGAAGCGACGAGGAAGTGCGCGGGAGGCAGGCGGCGAATGTCGCGGAAGGAAGTCGTCTCAAGATCGGAATTGAATCCCCGCAGAAGAAAATCGGCGATGGCAGTGTCGTTGAGTTCGTCGGAGACTTCGGGGTGCGCGCGAAGGCAGTCGAGCGTGTTGCTGAACAAGAAAACGTGGCCCATATCGGCGTAGTAGAAGGGCTTGACTCCGAAGTGATCGCGGGCGCAGAAGAGGGTTCTGCGTTGAGCGTCCCATATGGCAAAAGCAAAATCACCGCGCATGCGTCCGAGGCAGTCCTCTCCCCAGAGGGCGTATGAGCGCAGAATCAGGTCGGAGTCCGGCGCGCCAGACGGCACTCGCGGACCGTGGTCCTCGATCTCGGCGATGAGATCGGCGCGTCGGTCGAGCCGGGCATCAGCGGTGATCCACAACCTGCCATCGAGTGAAAGTGGCTGGCGCTCGCCGGCGGATTCACGAACGGTTCGCAGCAGCGCGTGGCCCATGCCGACGGGACCAGTGGTCCAAATTTCGCGGCCGTCGGGTCCGCGGTAGGCGAGTAGATCAACGAGCGCTTCCAAGAGCGATCGATCGACTGGAGATCCGTGGCGCTCGAAGATTCCGACAATTCCGCTCATAACGATTCCGTCTCAAGCGGCGCGAGCGCGCCTTCAAATGGAATGAAGTGCCGGTGCTGCGCCTCGGCGTCGTTCAGCGCGACACCGCGGGATTCGACCCAGGCGTGCGCTTTCAACTTTTCGTCGTCCTTGCGCGCGCCGATCCGAAGGTGGGCGGCAACGCCGCGGCGGCGAAGCAGCCAACAAAGAGCCAGAGAACGATCGAGACAATTGGAAGCGAAAGGCAAGGATCGGGCGGTAGCGTGCGTCAGGCGAGCGATCTCTTCTGGCGACACTGTAGCGTCGGCGGCACCCGCCGGAGTATCGTTCGTGAGCGGCGCGAATCGAACCAGCATAGCTGTCGAACGGCGGAAACCGGCAAGGCGCAGTGCCAGCCACGTGGCCGGGAGCACCGCCGCGGCTGCCAGGACAATGCGGCGCTCGGGACGCCCGAGACGGCGAAATCTTGTCCACAGTTGCATAGTCGCTGTTCCCAACCCACGGCCTAGAAGAAAGTCTCGGTCCTCGAAATGCTATCGGGGTCGCCCGCAGCCGGGGCATCGTTGCCGGGCGATGGGACCACAAAAGGTCAATGGCGCTAAGTAGCCGGCGCGTTGCGCACGTGAATCAGCCCCTCCGCGCGCAGTTTCTCGAGCAGATCAAGCAGATCGCGTTCGCAGTTTTCGAGCTCGACGTCGTATTCCCCGACCAGCGTGTCGCGAAGCTCCTCGACGGTCTTGGGCTGCTGCAGCATATTCCAAACGCGTGCGCCAACAGGATTCAAGCCGTAATAAACCGTGTTCCGCACATTCAGAATGGCGGATTCTTCCCCGAGGGGACACGAGACCTGGTCAGGGGCGGCGATCACAATTGAGCGGATCGAGAGGGGCAGGTCCATGGTCAGAGACGCGTCCTTTTACGGGCTTACTGGAATCCCGCGCTGGGTCGCGGCATTATTATTTGCACTGCAGGGCCACCCGTGGCCGGCGGAGTCCCCGCGTGCGTATACTCTAGCGATGCACTCCTGCAAAAGCAACCACGCAAGGCCCATGAAGCGCGGCGAAAAAAATACAAAGATGACGCCCCCAGCCTGGGCGTCAACGAAGGCGGAGCGTTGGGCCTGATGCGCAACATGCTGTTGAAGGTGTCGCAAAGCGCGTGGCTGCGCGAGAGCGCGCCGCGGTACGGCTTCGTGCGCAACTCGGCGCGCCGATTTTTACCTGGGGAAGATGTCGCGTCCGCGCTGGAAGCAGCCGGAAAACTGGCGCACGAAAGCATCTCGTCCCTGCTGACGCACTTGGGCGAAAACGTAAGCGATCGAGCCGAAGCGGAAGCTGTCACGGCGGACTATGTGAAACTGCTCAATCGGATTCGCGCGGCTGGCTTGCCCTCGGAAATCTCGGTGAAGCTTACGCAACTCGGCTTGGATGTGGATGCCGAAGCCTGTTTCGCGAATCTCGTCACACTGCTGTCTCATCAGCAGCATACGCAGCCAGACGCGAACCGGATTCTATGGATCGATATGGAGCAAAGCCCCTATGTGGGCGCGACGCTGGAAATGTACCAGCGGGCACGCGCGGTGAACCCACGCGTCGGCGTCTGCGTGCAGGCGTATTTGTATCGCACCGAGCAGGATTTGGAGGCGCTAGTTTCAAACGGCGCGGCCGTGCGCTTGGTGAAGGGCGCCTACAGCGAGCCGGCGGAGATAGCGTACCCAAGAAAGCGCGATGTAGACGAAAGCTACTTTCGCCTGGCGCAAATTCTGCTCGGCAGCGAGGCTCAGAAAACAGGGGTGCGCGCGGCGCTGGCGACGCACGACCGAGTACTCATAACGCGAATCAGCGAATGGGCAAGGCAGCAGGGGATGGGCAATAGCCAGCTGGAATTCGCGATGTTGTATGGCATACAGCGAGAGGAACAGTTGCGGCTGGCGCGCGAAGGCTATCGAAGCTGCGTCTTGGTCTCCTACGGCGCGTACTGGTTTCCGTGGTTTGTGCGTAGGCTCGCTGAACGCCCGGCGAATATGTTGTTCCTGGTGCGCAATATTTTTTCAGGCTAGCCGCAACGAGGGCGAACGGCCGAACACTAGCGAGTGCGCTCGTCCTTTTCGACTTTGCCGTCGCGCAGGCGAATAATGCGATGGGCGTGCGCTGCGATGTCTGATTCGTGGGTTACCAGGATAATGGTGTTGCCCTCCTGATGCAGGCGAGCGAAGAGTGCCATGATTTCCTCGCCGGTAGCAGAATCGAGATTGCCGGTAGGCTCATCGGCAAGAAGAATCGAGGGGCGATTCACCAAAGCGCGCGCGATGGCTACACGCTGGCGCTGGCCGCCGGAGAGTTCGTTGGGCTTGTGCATCATGCGCGCGGTGAGGTCGACTTGTTCGAGCGCTTTCTTAGCGCGATCGAGGCGCTCTACCCCAGGAGTGCCGTTGTAGATCATGGGCAATTCGACGTTGTGCAGCGCGGTAGCGCGGGCTAGCAAATTGAAAGTCTGGAAGACGAATCCGATTTCCTTGTTGCGGATATAGGCGAGATCGTCGTCATCGAGCTGGCTGACCAAGCGACCGGCGAGCCAATAGCTGCCGCGAGTGGGAGAATCAAGGCAGCCGATCAAGTTCATCAACGTGGATTTGCCCGAGCCGGACGGCCCCATAATGGCGACGTATTCGCCCTTGCGAACCTCCAGGCTCACTCCTCGCAGCGCATGCAACTGCTCGACGCCCATTTCATAAGTCTTCCAGAGATCTTCGGTCTGGATGACGATGCCGGCGTCGACAAGATCCTTCCGGTAGTTGGACAACACAGCGTCTGTGGCGGGCATTTCGGAGACGCGCTCCCGAGACTCCATGCTAGCTGGACGTTTCTTCCGGTTTGGGCGGCGAATTGTCGACTTTTACGCTGGCGCCAGGACGCAAAGTGCGAAGAGCCTTGTAGCTGCCGGTGACGATCGAATCGCCTTCCTGTAGGCCACCCGTAATTTCGATGTCAGTGACGCCGGCAATGCCTGTCTGGACGGGGACGAACCGGGCCTTCCCGTCGCGCACAGCAAAAACGCCTTGGATCTTAGCCTTCTGCGCGGCGGAACCGTCGTCCTTCGAAGCCGCCAAAGTCACGCCCGACCCGGATGATTGCTCGGCCTCCTGAAGTTCCTTTTGTGAACGCTCGGCGAGCGCTTGGATGGGAATTGTAAGCACTTGTTTCTTTTGCGCCGTTTGAATCTTGGCCGTGGCGGAAAGGCCCGGGCGAAGAGCGGTTGGCGGACTGTCGAGCGTCACCACAACCTTAAAATCGCGCGCCTCTTGCGTGTTGGCGGTAGTCGAAGTCATAGCCGCCTGCCCCGACGTGCGCAGGATGGCCAGCTCTCCGACTTGGGAGACATGACCCTTGAAAACCTGCCCGGGAATGGCGTCAATGGATACGTCCGCCGGCTGCCCTTCGCGGAGACTCGTAATGTCGGTTTCGTCGACCTTAACTTCCGCAGTAACCACGCTCATGTCAGAAATGGTCAGCAGGAAACTGCCTTCGGCGTTCTGAATACCCGGGACCACGTTCTCTCCGACGCGCACCGCAATGTAGCTCACAATGCCGTCAATGGGGGCCGTGTATGTGGTTTTGCGCAGCACGTCCTGGGTGTGCCGCAACACGGCTTGCGATTGCGCCAGATTGGAGCGCGCCTGCTCGCGCGCGGCGCGTGATTGGTCGATCTGAGCCTGACTGGCACTGAGTGCCGCCACGGCGCTGTCATACGCCGCCTTGCCGGCATCGTATTCCTGTCTGGCGATGAGCTGCTCCTTATAGAGTTGTTGGGTGCGCTGCCAATCAAGCTTGGCCTTGTCGAGATCGGATTGGCGCTGGGCAAGCGTGGCTACGGTTGCGTCGTAGTTGGCGTTCGCGGCCTTCATGCCGAAATCTGCCGCCTGGATGCTGGCCATCTGCGCTTGCACATCCGCTCCGGGCTGGACGTTTTCGAGGTGCAGAAGAACATCTCCCTTCTTCACGGAGTCGCCCTCTTTCACCACAATGTCTGTGATCTTGCCTATGCCCTCGCCCAGGACGTTGGTGTAGTTTTTGGGTCGCACCTCACCCGACGCGGTAACAACCGAAGCAAGGTCCTGGCGGCCGACGCGGCCGGTCTGCACGGTGACGACATCCTTCTTGGACTGGTAAACGAAGTACCAGACGGCTCCCGCGGCTAGGAGCGCCAAGCAACAACCCATTGCGATTTTGTGCCAGGTCTTCATGTCATCTCAAACATCGGGTCCGCACAGGCGCCAGTAGTCACCGAATCTTGCGCACCAAAGTCGGGTCCCGTCGGCACTACAACGTAACTACGCACAAACGGGGCGAAATGTTTCTCGGTTGCGGCAGGCACCCTTCGGGCCAAAGCGCAGACCAGGTCAGAAACACCGCGCAGTAATCGGCCAACGTCTATTTTAGTTCGATTCCACGACCGCCGGAAAAGAAAAAACTGCCGCGCCATCCGGCGCGCCAACTGAGGAGCTTCAGATCGGGCAACCCCAATGTCTAAAAGGGATTCCAACGGTGTAACCCATTGATTCGGGGGGCGAAGCTTGTTGACCTGTCCATTGGGACAGGCTAAAATCCGTTTCCATATCCAGGATGGTGCGTGGATGGATTGGTCCGTCAAGAAGTTCCTGTGTTCCTTCATCGTGGTGGGTGTAGTCCTCTCGCCATTGGCCTACTCGAAGGCCGCGCAGCAGTCTGACCCGCAAGCCCAGCCAAGTCCGGACGATCAAGCCAAGAAGGCCGCTAAAACCAAGCAAAAAAGCGACAACGAACTTAAGAAAGAGCTCGGCTCACAATATAAGAAATGGCTCGATGAGGACGTGGTTTACATCATCACGCCGGAGGAGCGTCGCGCCTTCTTGCATCTGCAGACCAATGAAGAGCGTGAACAGTTCATCGAGGCTTTTTGGCAACGGCGTAATCCGGACCCGGACTCGCCGGAGAACACGTTCAAAGAGGAACATTACCGGCGCATAGCCTATGCCAACGAGCACTACGCTTCGGGTATACCCGGTTGGAAGACTGATCGCGGCAAGATCTACATCATCTGGGGCGCTCCGGATGAGGTTAGCTATACCGCGCCGGGCAGCACATACGATCGCCCGTTTGATCAGGGCGGGGGGCAAACGACGGTGTACGGCTTCGAGGATTGGCGCTATCGCTATCTCGAGGGTATGGGTGAGAACATCGAACTGGAATTCGTAGATCCGACCGGAAGCGGCGAATTTCACCTGACCATGGATCCCAGCGAAAAAGACGCTCTGCTATCGGTACCGGGCGCCGGCCTGACTATCAACGAGCAAATGGGGCTCTCCACCAAAGCACAGCGATTCAACAATACCGACGGAACGCACGATGCACCCAGCCCGAACGGAATCGTGAGCGAGCAAAACAACGAGTTCAACCGCATCGAGCAATACGCCAACATTTTCCGGCCACCACCGGTGAAATTCAAAGACCTGGAGGCCGTGGTCACCTCGCGGTTGGTTCGCGACCAGGTGAAATTCGATTACCGTTATGATTTTCTGCGCATCACTTCGGACACCGTCTTGGTTCCCATCACCGTTCAAATCCCGGTGCGGCAGCTGAGTTTTCAGCAGAAGGACGGCGTGGATTCTGCGACCATGGATGTCTTCGCCCGGATCACCAGCCTGGGCGGTCGGGTAATACAGACGTTCGAAGATACGCTGCGGGCCGATTATCCCGATTCGCTCTTACAGCAGTCCCTCAGCACTTCGCGAATCTACCAGAAGGCAGTGCCCCTGAGTCCCGGTCTCTACCGGCTGGACATTGTCATCAAGGACGTGAACAGCGGAAACGTGGGCGTGGTGAACGCGCGCCTGGCCGTTCCCCGATTTGCGGACGATGAGTTGAGTTCCAGCTCGCTAATCTTGGCCGATAACATCGAGCGGGTTTCCACCAAGGACATCAGCGTGGGCCAATTCGTTCTTGGGGACGTAAAAGTAAGGCCGCGGCTGGATGGATCTTTTTCGACCGCTGACAAAGTGGGTGTGTTCCTACAGGTTTACAATCTGAAAGTAGACGACAAGACGCACAAGCCGGACGCTTCTGTCGAGTTTCGCGTGACCCGGGATAAGGACACTGCCCCGGTGTTGAAATTCGACATCCCCGACAATCAGCTGCCCGCCCACGGCGAGGAGATGACCCTTGAAGAGATGCTCTCCATCGGGACGCTCCAGCCAGGAAAATATAGAATTGAAGTGGCGGTTACGGACAATCTAACCAAGCAAACCATCACTCCAGGCGCGGATTTCACGGTGAGACAGGCGCCGACCAAGGTAGCGGCTAGCACACCGCCGCCAGGGAGGTGAACGTGAACCTTCGGGCTGTTCGCCTTTTCGGAACTGGGGTATTGGTTTGCCTCTTGGCCCTGCCGCTTGCCGCGGCCCCAGAGTCGAGCAAGATTTCCGGAATCGTTGTCGATCCGGCGGGTACGCCGCAGATGGGCGCTACGGTCATCGTCTCGTCCGAACAGCTTTCTTCGTGGTCGCCAATCCAAATACTTACCAACGGACACGGCCGCTTTTCAGCGGATTCGTTGCCCGCAGGGCAATACTCCATCCAGGTAACCTTGGCCGGATTCTTGCCCGCCGTCGAACGGCATATCCAGGTCGACAGTCAGCACGCCACGCTGCTTCAAGTTGTTCTGGGATCGGTCTTCTCCTCCTTGAGCGATCTGCGGAGACAGCCGGACCAACCCGCCTCGGCCGCCGACGATTGGTCGTGGGTCTTGCGGACTTCGGCTTCGACGCGGCCTGTGCTGCGCTGGCAAGACGATTCCCAGGCCTCCGCTGGGGCGAGCGCCGAGAATAGCAGTCCCTCTTCTCCTCGCGGGCGAATCGAGCTGAGCTCGGGCGCGGACCGTCCGGGCTCGATATCTAGCCCCGCGAATGCACCCGCAACAGCCGTGGTCTACGATCTCGACATGGGCGCTGCCGGACATTTGCTGATGGCGGGTCAGGTCAGCCATGAGGATGGCTCAGGAGCCGAGGGCCTTGCCGGAGAGTGGCTGCGCGCGGGGCCCGCTGGCACGGGTCCTTCGGTGACGACATTCCTCGTGCGGGAATCCAATTGGGGAGCCGGCGGGCCATCTTTCCGCGGCATGCGGATGTCGCACGACGACCAGTTGGTGCTGACCGACCGTGTGACGCTCCGCTATGGCGGCGAATATTTGGCGGCTGAATTTAACGGAACGACCATGGCCGTTCGTCCGCGCGGAGAGATTGCCATTCAATTGTCGCCGAACTGGAAGGCGGACATTATTGCCTCGATGCGGCCGTGGCAAGATTCCGCGTCGTCGGGCGAAATGCAATCGGCTCTAGCCACGCTAGATGCATTGCCGACACTTATGCTGCGCGACGGCCGGCCCGTATTCGAAAACGATATGCACGAAGAGGTTGCTGTCGAGCGGGCGCTGGGGGCGCGCGCAGATTTGACGGCGGCGGTCTTCCACGATCGCTCGTCGCAAACGGCGGTTTTCGGAAAGGGTGGGGCTGCCTCACCGGACTTTCTGCAGGACTATTTTTCCGCGGCCTTCGCCTACGACGGCGGGGCGTCGGAATCGACCGGAATGCGCGTGGCCTACCGCGAGAAGCTATCCGACAATCTGAGCGTCACGCTCGTCTACGCGTATGCCGGGGCACTGGCGCCCAACGGCGAGACCGGAGAGACTTTGCGGGATGAACTTTCCACCCGGTACCGAAGCAGCGTTGCCGCCCGCATCTCGACAACGGTTCCCCGGACGCGCACAAAGCTAATTTGCGGATATAAGTGGATCGACGGCTCGGCTGTTTCCCGCCAGGATCCCTACGGCGAGGCTCTATATCACTTGGATCCCTATCTCAATCTCGAAATTCGGCAGCCGCTTCCGAACCTCTTTCCAGGGCATATGGAGGTGCAGGCGAATGTCGGGAACCTGCTGGCGCAGGGCTATGCCCCAGTCTCGACGAGCGACGGAGCAGTGGTACTTGTCCCTTCCTACCGCTACTTCCGAGGAGGCCTGAGCCTTCAGTTCTAGAGGGCTTACGGCCTGATACTGGAATCGGAAAGCACCTTCCACAAATGGAATTAAGCGATAGATCCTCCTCCGCCAGCATCACAACTCACTGTTAAAGAATGGCTTAGCAGTAGGGAATTGATGAATTGCTGGAAGCTGACGTGCTAGCGTAAACTGGCAAGACGCTCCGCGGGGAGCCTTCCGTCCAGGCACCTTTGGGTAGCTTTGCGATGAATGAACAGCTGCGAATCCGGCTAGGGGCTGTCACGCTTGCCCTTCTGACCATTGCCGCCATCATCTTTGCCGGGCTCAACTTCCAGCAGCGCTCCCGCTTTGTGGTACCGGATGATGGAATCACCTGGATGGACGCGCCAAGCGGTGTAGTGGCCTGGCATCTGGTGCCCGGGGTCCCGGGGAACGGGCCGGAATCAAGCAGGGAGACTACGTTCAGTCGGTTCGGGGCCAGGAAGTGCACCGGGCCACCGATGTTACCCGCGTTCTGTGGCGCGTGGGGCCGTGGGCCGAGGTTCGATACGCCATCCGGCACGATGGCGAGACGTTGCAGGTACCGCTGATCACCGCCCCGCAAGAGAATCCTTCGTCGATAGAGAACTACCTTCGCATCACGGCGCTGCTGTACCTCTTCATCGGGCTCTTCATTTTCGTGCGCCGCTGGACGGCGCCCCGCGCAGTGCATTTCTATGTCTTTTGCCTGATTTCTTTCGTGCTCTACAGCTTTCATTACAGCGGCAAACTGAACTCCTTCGATTGGACGATCTACTGGAGCAACGTCGTCGCCCTGCTTCTGCAGCCGGCACTGCTGGTGCACTTCGCGCTAGTGTTTCCGGAGCGGCGCGGAACGCTGTGGCCCAAGCTTCTGGCGACGTACAGCATTCCCACAATCTTGCTCACTCTGCACGTGTGCGTGGCCACTGGGATATTTGGTTTTCTGCCCTCGATCGGTAGCCGGCAGGCGATCGACCAGATGGAGATGTTCTACCTGGGCGCCTATTTCCTTTTGGCTGCGGGAATCTTTCTGGCCAGTTATCTGCGCGCGCCGAGCGGCGTGCTGCGCCAGCAACTGAAGTGGGTGACCGGCGGGACGTTCGCCGCCATCCTGCCTTTTTTCCTCTTCTACGTGCTGCCCGGCATTGCGGGCGCGGCCGCGCATCCTTGGATGAAGATGTCCGTTTTCTCCCTGGCGCTCATCCCGCTCTGTTTTGGCTACGCTGTGATCCGCTATCGGCTCATGGACGTGGATATCATCTTCAAGCGCGGCCTGGCGTACACCTTCGCCACGGCGGGCGTAGTGGTCATCTATTTCGGATCGATCGCCCTGATCGGGGAACTCTTCCACACGGCCTGGCCAACGGGACCCGGCGGAGCGGTGGTTGCTATTGTGGTGGCCGCATTTTTATTCCAGCCGTTGCGCGACTGGGTCCAAGCTCGCCTGGATCACTTTTTCTATCGTGACCGCCTTGACTACCGCCGTACGCTCATCGAGTTCGGCCGGGCGCTGACGAACGAAGTGCGACTCGAACCGCTGCTGGGCTCGGTGCTCGATCGCATCTCGCAGACGCTGCTGGTCGATCGCCTGGCCGTTTTTCTGGAGGATCCCGCGCAACCTGGACACTTCATTCTCTCTCGCTCGATGGGTGGCCGCCCGGAAGGCCCGCTCGATCTTAGTTTCCTCGAAGCAGCGGTGGCGCAAAGCTGCTTGTTTTTCGAATCCACGCGCACCGCGAGTTTCGGCAGCGAGTCCGTTCGTCGCACAATCGAAGAACTCGACCTGAACTATTTCATCGCTTGCCGCGTGCAGGACCACACCGTGGCGGTGTTAGGCCTGGGGAAAACCGTGGACGGCGATTACCTCTCCACGGAGGATCTGGAACTGGTTTCGACCATCGCGGGCTACATGGCGATCGCGACGGAAAATGCCCGACTGTATCATTCGCTCGAGCAGAAGGCGCAGCAGATCGAACGATTGAAGGACTTCAGCGAAAACATCGTCGAATCGCTGCGCATCGGCGTGCTGACCGCGGACCTGGAAGACCGCATCGAATCCTGGAATCCTCAACTCGAAGAGTTGCTTCAAATCCCGCGCGAGGAGGCCATCGGCCGGCGATTCTTCGAGGTGCTCCCGGCGGACTTGGCCGCGGAAATCGGCTCACGGGCCGCAAACGAACATATCTCCAGCATCTACAAGTTCCATGTGCGCACGGTCGGCGGCCAGCACGTGGTGATTAACGCTTCGATCGCTCCGCTGCTGGGCAAAGACGGGGCGCGCCTGGGGCGGCTGGTTCTGCTCGATGACATTACCCAGCGCGTCCGGATGGAAGACCAGATGCTGCAAAACGAGAAACTAACTTCGCTCGGTTTGCTGGCCGCAGGCGTAGCCCACGAAGTGAATACGCCGCTGGCGGTGATCTCCAACTACATACAGATGCTCGCGAAGCAGATTCCCGCTGACGACCCGCGCCAAAAGACGATCGAGCGAATCGTGAAGCAGACCTTCCGCGCCAGCGAAATCGTGAACAACCTGCTGAATTTCTCGCGCACAGCGGGAAGCGAAGTGGTGGAAGTCAACTTGAACTCGGTACTGGAAGAAACGCTGGCGCTGGTGCAGCATCCGCTCAAGACGGCGCACGTCAGCGTGGTGCGAAACTATACTGACAGTTTGCCGCCGGTTCTCGGATCTTCCACGCGTCTGCAGCAGGTGTTCCTCAACTTACTGCTCAACGCCCGCGACGCCATGCCCGGTGGCGGCATGGTGGAGATCCGCACGGCGGCGCAGAATGGATCGGTAGAGGTCGAAGTCACGGACAGCGGCGCCGGCATTCCCGCCGAGCACTTGCACCGCATCTTCGATCCCTTCTTCACCACCAAGGCCTCCGGACGCGGCACCGGCCTGGGCTTGTCCGTTAGCTACGGCATTATCAAGGAGCACGCAGGCAAGGTTGACGTGCGCTCGACGCCCGGCAAGGGCACGTCGTTCCGCCTGGAGTTTCCGCTGGCTCGGAAGGCGGTCCATGCCTAGAGGCTCGATTCTCGTTGTCGACGACGAAGCCGAAATCCGCGAGGGGCTGGAAGCCCTTCTGAAGTCGGAGAACTTCGACGTCACACTGGCAGAAAACGGCGCAGAGGGCTTGCGAAAGCTCGAAGAGCGCCCTTTCGACCTTCTGCTGCTGGACGTGAGCCTGCCGGACCGCAACGGCATCGAGATGTTGCACGAGATTCGCCAGCGCGACCCGCACCTTTCGATCATTCTAATTACGGCGTACGGCTCGATCGACATGGCGCGGGCCGCGTTTAAGAACGGGGCGCAGGATTACATCACCAAGCCGTGGTCCAACGACGAATTGATCGCGCAAATTTCCTCAGCGATCGAGGGCCGCCGCTTGCGCGAAGAAAACGTCCAGCTCAAGCGCGCATTCAAGCAGCGCTACAATTTTCCGAACATCATCGGCAAGAGCGAGAAAATGCTCGCGGTTTTCGATTTGATCACCCAGGTCGCGCCGTCGCGATCAACGGTGCTGATCAACGGGGAGAGTGGCACCGGCAAGGAGCTAATCGCCAAGGCCATCCATGCCGCATCCCCGCGCGCCGATAAGGCCTTCATCCCCATCAACACCGGCTCCATTCCGACCGACCTGCTGGAATCACAGCTGTTCGGGCATGTGAAGGGCGCGTTCACCAGCGCCATCGCCTCGAAAAAGGGGCTTTTTGAAGTCGCCGATCAGGGCACGATTTTTTTCGACGAAATCTCAACAGTCAGCCCGGAAACGCAGGCCAAGCTGCTGCGCGTCATCCAAGAGAGAGAATTCATGCGCTTGGGCGCCACGGACACGATCAAGGTGGACGTCCGCATCCTGGCAGCTTCCAACGAGGATTTGCGCAAGCTTGTTCGCGACGGGCGTTTTCGCGAGGATCTGTATCACCGCTTGAACGTTATATCCGTCCAGTTGCCGCCGCTGCGCGAGCGCAAAGAAGATATTCCGCTGCTGGTGGACCGTTTTCTCGGGCAGTTTTGCCGTGAAAACAGCAAGCCCCCGCGCGCCTTCACGCATGACGCCTTGAAATTGCTGATGGACTACGATTGGTCCGGCAACGTGCGCGAACTGGAGAACGCCGTCGAACGCGCCGTGGTGCTTTCGACTCACGAATCCATGGATTCCGATCTGCTGCCCGAAAATATCCGCACCCGCGAGATCGTCCGCGGCGTGCGTCTACAGCTCGCGGAATTTTTGCCGCCCATGCCGGGGGAAATTGGGGGGCGCAGCGCCACGCCGCCCCCGTCGCTGTTCGAGATTCTCGAAGAAGTCGAGCGGCGCATCATCGTCGACATGCTCGAGCGAACCCACTGGAATCAGACTGAGGCCGCCGAGCGATTTCAGATTCCGCTTTCCACGCTTAATCAGAAGATCAAACGCCTGGGCATCGAGACCCGCCGGCGGCCGGGCAATCCACGTGGGTCTTTCGGCTACGCCGGAGACGAAGCCACAGAATTCTCCGCCGGCAAGTAAGCAGCCGGCCCCGCTAGTAGATCAACCTCCGGATATTGTGAACTAATAGAAAAGCGTCAGGAAACCAGCGGCACGCCGGCAATCTTTTCGAGGATGCGGTACGGTGCGTGATCCGGCGAGACCAGCGCCTGCGGAGGGATCAGTAGCGTTTGCTCGAGCGCATACTGGCCGGACATGGCGGCATGCGCCACGCCGTCGGTATAAACTAGCCAGGTAGCCATAGGCGGAAATTCCAGGCGCACCTTGGAGCACCCGTCCTGGAAACTCTTGTTCTCCTTCAAATAGTCGTGAAAACGCAGCATGAACATATCGTACGAAGTACGGCCCATTCCCCGGAACCCCAGCTTGCCGCCCCAGTCCTGCACTTTTTGGCTGAACAATGAATTCTCCGCAAATCGATCGAGCCCCGCGTCCGTGGCGTAGTCGCGTGCAAGCGCCTGGAAGTCTCCCGTGGCGTACCACACGCGCGACTTCGTGGGGTTCAGATTCGTAAAGATGCGCAGAATGCGGCCGCCGCGCGTCGGGCGGCTGGGGAATGCATCCACATGCAGCAGGTCGTTGCGTTTGTGCAACGGCAGGCCACGCCGCTCTTCTTCAAACGGGCGGAAGCTCGAGAAATCCACAGTCCATTTCCCGGCGTAGGGCGCTAGGAACTTTGTGGCGAAGCCGAGCACCTCTGCCGAGTAGTGCCGCAGGATGCTGTGCACGCGCTCAATCGTGGCTGCATCTCCCGAAACGCCCCGCAGCATGTCTTCGCTCGGGCGGTAGGAGATATTCTTGTGCAAACGTAGCTCGGCCCATTGCTGCGTGAGAAGAAACTCGCGGTCCGCCGCTGGAAGATCGAAAGGCGGCTCCGGGAAAAAAAGGATTTGTCCGCGCTCGAGCTGATCACAATAGGCGCGCGCCCGAGCGCCGCCCTCCCCCGGATGCGACCATCCGGAAACAGGCCGGTAGTCTTCTACGGTGATCCAGGGAGCTTCGGCCATGCTCTTCGCTCAACTCCCTTTTACTTGCTCGGCCGGATCGGGCTTCTTATAGCCGCGGGGCAAAAGCGTGGTTGAGAGATCGACGCCGGAAAGATCGACACCGTCGAGCTGCGTCTCGCGCAGGATCGCCGTTCGCATACCCGCGCCGCGGAAATCCGCGCCGTGGACGTCGGCATCCCGGAAATTCGCCGCGCCGAAATCGGCTCTTTGCAGCACGGCGTCGCGGAGGTTAGCGCGAAAGAGTTCCGCGCCGCCCACTTGCGCTTCCGTCAGATCGGCTCCGCTCAAATTCGTTTCGGTTAAATCAGCCTTGCGCAAGTCCGCGCGGCGCAACTTTGCTTTGCTCAAATTGGCAAAACTGAGCTTTGCATCGCGTAAGTTCGCGCCCTGCAAGTTCGCACCCTGGAGATTCACGTAGCCCAAAACCGCTTTTCCGAGGTCGATACGCGAAAGGTCGGCTCCAGAGAGATCGGCATGCACGCCCTTCTCATCCCCTCGAATGAATTGCGCGTGGGCCGCTAGAATCTCCGATACGCGCTTGCCGTTATGGCGAACGCTATTGGCGGATCGCAATCCCGAAGGTTTAAACGCTGCGAATATTCCCATTTTAGTTGGTTCCCAGATTACTGTGATTGGATACCTACAGATTCTACTAAAAATCGCCGCTCGGCCGAAGGATGTTGCGCCCAGTGTGCGGCCTGCGCGATGCGCGGCAACTGTGGTAGGTTTGAGCAGGGAACTCCGCTTCGTGCGCGCCGTCCACTTCATTCGATCCATGCCGCTGCTGGCTATTATCTTCCTTATCGGCGTCGCGCCTTCATCGGCAATCCGAGCAGGGCAAGACACGCCGCAAACAGCCTCGCAAGAAATGGTCGTCAATCTTGCCGCAGGGCGCGTCTTTGTGGCCGTGACCAAAGGCGCCATCCTTGTAGGCACAGTCGAAGATGCGATCGAGCAGGACACTCATCCCCCAATTCCGGCGCAGATCGGCAGCTCGCAAGTGGGCGTGATTTTGGGCGCGGTGGAATGGATCGCGCCGGCGTCCAAACGGCAAATCGCGCGGCTCGATCAGGAGCTTCCTCGTCTGCGCGGCCGCGAAGCTCCGGTAGCCCCTCACCTGGGTACCAAAGTCGGCATGGAAGCAACCGATCTCGAGGCGGTCGGCGACGGCCTGCTCAGTCGCCTCAACGAGCTAGCTGGAAACCTGCACGGCAAGATCGACCTGCCGTCCGGGGAACCTCTCGCCGTATTGATCGTCGCCGACTACGTGCCGGGTTACGGTCCCGAGGTGTGGCGCCTCGACTATAAATTCGAGCAAGCCGAGGAATCGCCGGGCTATTGGACCACTCGCGTGCTGCGTCCGAGCTATGTGCAATTCTGGCCTCCGGAGAAGGGCCAGCCCCACACGCTGCTTGAATTTGTCTATCCGCCCGCCGCGAGCGGGAACAGGGGCAGCGCAGGTTCCGCGCCGGAGACTTTGGTCGAACTCTGGCGACAGAAGGATCCGCGCCTGCAACAAATCGCAGCATCCGATTCGGCATTGGGAGACGTCGCGCGCGGCATACTACAGGGCGAAAGCGATAAGGTAGCCGCCCCGAACGCGTCGCAGTTTCTTCGCGCCGCCATGGACGCAACCTTCCCGCGCGGTGCTCGCCAAGCAGTTGCCGCGCTCGGCGAAGAATCCGGCTTTCGATGGATACTGCCGCCGCCCGTGGAAACGGTCAGGCCCGGACTGCGGCCCGAGCGGCCCGCCGGCTCTCCGTCGCTCGTGAAACCCCCGCAATAGTTGGTTGTAGTGTCTCTGGCGGAAAAGTAAAGCCGACTTACTGCGACACGTTGTTTCGCGGAGTTGTCTTATTTCGCGAAGTCACTTTGTTTCGTCGCCGAGCTGCTTCTGCAGGCGAGCATTTTTCTCGGCTACGCCGCGAGCCATCGATTCCTTGTGTTCCACCAGCTTGCTCGCCACTTTCGGATCGGAAAGGCCGAGAATCTCCGCGGCAAAAATCGCCGCGTTCACGGCGCCCGCCTTGTCGATGGCCATCGTGGCCACCGGGATCCCTCCGGGCATTTGCACGGTAGCCAGCAACGCGTCCAGGCCCTGCAACGTGCTCGTCGCCATGGGAACACCGATCACCGGCAGGTTCGTGTTCGCCGCCATTACCCCTGCAAGATGCGCCGCGGCGCCTGCGGCAGCGATGATCACCTTTAAGCCGCGATCCGCGGCGGTGGTCGAATATTCGTGCGCACGCGCCGGGGTGCGGTGCGCTGAAAGAACCTCCATCTCGTAGGGAACTCCAAACTTATCGAGCATCTTGCCCGTTTCACTCATCACCGGAAAGTCGGTGTCCGAGCCCATCACGATGCCGACGAGCGGCGCCCGCGTATCTGCTGGTTTCGTCACTTCGTATGTCCTCCGAATTTGCTAAGAATTTCCCGCATGTCCACAGCGACCATAGTGCCAGCGACCACTCAGATCCGGCGAGCTTCCACGGCGGCATGGCCTTTCGCCGCTTTCGCGCCAATGTCATGCCGATAGTGCGCACCGTCAATGTGAATCTTCTCGACTGCGGCATAAACCGTAGCTCGCGCCGCCGCCAAACTCTCACCTTTGGCGCTGACCACCAGAACCCTGCCACCGCTAGTTTGCCAGCTCTCGCCATTTCGGCGCGTTCCGGCGTGAAACACCACCGCGCCCGGAACCTTCGCAGCCTCCGCGAGCCCGTTGATAGCCACGCCACTTTCAGGATTGCCGGGATAACCTTTCGACGCAATCACAACGCACACGCCCGCGCCTGCGGACCACTTCGCGGGAAACTTTCCCAATTGGCCGCGTGCTGCCTGATCGCACGCTAGCGCCAAATCAAAATCGGCTCTTAGCAGCACCGCTTCCGTCTCCGGATCGCCCAGACGGCAGTTGTATTCGAGCACCTTCGGTCCTTCGGGCGTGAGCATCAAGCCGAAGTAGAGGAATCCTCGATAGCGCAGGCCGTTTTTCCGCAACCCCGCAAGCGTTGGTTCGACAATGATCTCGATGATTTTTTCTTCCAGCGCGGCCGGGAGAATGTCATCGGTTGAATAGACGCCCATGCCACCGGTGTTCGGGCCTTGATCCCCGTCGAACGCGCGCTTGTGGTCACGCGCCGGGGCCATGCGCAGGAAATCAACTCCATCCGTCAGGATGATATATGACAGTTCATCTCCGGGCAGCCCTTCTTCGAGCAACATACGCTGCCCCGCTTCGCGGAATTCCCCCTTCTCCATGGCTCGTTCGATGAATGCGTCAGCCTCGGTCGCCGACGACGTAACTAGCACGCCCTTGCCGGCGCAGAGTCCGTCCGCCTTAAGCACCACCGGCCACTTCGCGGATTCGAGCGCCTTGCGCGCCGCCATAGCCGAGTCGCAAATGCCGTAAATTGCAGCGGTCGGAATTCCGTGGCGCTCCATGAAGCGCTTCGCGAAAATCTTGCTTCCTTCCAGCTGCGCGGCATCCTGTGCCGCTCCCAGCAACACTAGACCGCGCCGCTCGAATTCATCCGCGATGCCCAACGTCAAAGGCAATTCGGGCCCAACGATTGTTAAGTCTGCTCCGAGTTTGGAGGCCAGGTCTGCGGCAGCTTTCACGTCCCTGACGTCCAGCGCAATGCACTCCGCCGTCTGAGCGATCCCATCGCTTCCCGGCGCGCACCAAACCTTGGTTACCGAAGGGCACTGCGCGAACCTCCACACCATCGCATGCTCGCGTCCGCCGCCACCGATCACCAGAAGCTTCATTTTTTCTTTTCCGCCGAGAATCAAGAACCATACGGCGACGCCTCGCTCAGTGTCAACCCAGAACTCGGCCATCGCGCAGCTCGCGCTTGCTCTCGCCCGCCAAAAATGCTTTCATCAAGCTCCATGCACTGGGACTTCGCGCTGATCCTTCTCTTATTCGCTACCGCCGTCCCGTGGCTCGGCCGTCGGCGTGTTCGCAAGCTGATGGATGCGCCGGGAACTACGCGGTCAGAGAGACTGAAACTGTATACATCGACGATCGGATTCCAGTGGCTGGCGACGGGCATTATTCTTTGGCGCACCCGAGCTCACGGGATTTCGATCGCCGATCTTGGGCTGACAATTCCGAATCCCGTGCGTGTAGTCATCATCTCGCTACTGCTTTCCGCGCTGATTTTTGCCAATCAGATTTTTAGCCTCCGCCATCTTGCCAAGCTCGCGGACGGAGCGCAGGGCATTCTTCCCCATTTGGCTCGCAAGGTCTTTCCACAGGACTCGGTGGAGCGTTTGGCATTTTCTGCGCTGGTTTTTACGGTGGCAATTTGTGAGGAGGTTGTCTATCGCGGCTTCGCGCAATATGTGTTCACGGCGTGGCCATTCCGAGCCCTGGCTGCGGGCGTGATCGGATCCGCGCTGCTTTTTTCGGTTGCCCACCTTTACCAAGGGAGCCGTGGGCTGGTGTCCACATTCGTTGTTGGGTTGATTTTCTCGGGTATTCGCTTGTGGACTGGCAGCCTCGCGCCGCCCATGCTAGCTCATTTCGTTGCCGACATAACGGCTGGGTTCCTGGCCCCCGCCCGCTTGGCGCCTGCAAAGGAATCGGTTGTTTCTCCTTAAATTACTGATACCGTACTACTATACACATAGTATATGGGTATTATTAGCGATTCGCGACTCTCTGAGATTCTAGCGCCTTCGGGCGTTGAGCCCGACGCGGCTCTATTTTCCTCGATTAGGTCCTATATTCACCTCCTATTGCTCTGGAACGGCAAGATGTCGCTGACCAGCATTGAGGATCCTGAGGAAATCGTCAAATTGCACTTTGGCGAAAGCTTTTTTGCCGGAAACGCTCTCGCGATCGCTCAGGGTCGGCTGGCCGACGTGGGCTCTGGAGCGGGATTTCCAGGCATTCCCGTAAGGATGCGCGCTCCGGCCCTGCAGCTGACGTTAATTGAGTCTAACGCCAAAAAGGCGGCCTTTCTCTCTGAGGTCTTGCGAAAACTAGATCTGAGGCAGGCGGAGGTACTTAACATCCGCATGGAGGATGTGGCCGAGGAGACGATCCCTTTCGATTTTATAACCGCTCGGGCCGTCGGCGACCATAAAGGCCTGCTGAAGTGGGCCCGGCGACATCTTCAGGCCTCCGGAAGGCTAATCTTGTTTGTCGGTGCCGATGATGCTACGGAATTGTCCAATGAACGGAACTGGCGTTGGAATCAGATACGTATTCCGCATAGCAGGCGGCGCGTTTTGCTGGTCGGCTCGCCCTCTTAGCTGCTTCGTTCCACGTGAAACAGCACCAGATCAAGGTCCCGCCAAAGTGGGCGGGGCGACATCTTCTCTCGTCGGAAGGCTGATCCCGCCCGCCGGCGGCGATGGTGCGGCTGAACTATGCATGAAGGCGGTGTTCGACGTGGAACGGACCTGCGAGTGCATGAGGTCCCGCTGAAGTGGGCGGGGCGACATCTTCTCGTCGGAAGGCTGATCCCGATCACCGGCGGCGGTGAAGCGGCTTAATTATGCATGAAGACCATGTTCCACGTGGAACGAATTACAACAACCCCGGAAAAGTGCATGTTCCACGTGAAACATCTTGCATATCATCTCGCCAGTTTGCTAAATTTTCGCCGATCTCCTGAGGGATTGCTTTTTGGCTCGTATCATCGCCATTTCTAACCAGAAGGGCGGGGTCGGCAAGACGACGACTGCCGTGAACCTCGGGGCATCGCTCGCTACTTCGGAAAAGAAAACCCTCCTAATAGACTGCGATCCGCAAGGAAATGCGACTAGCGCGCTCGGATTTCCAAAAGATCCCGCCCGAAGGACGCTGTATCAAGCCTTAATCCTGGGCGAACCAATCGAGAGAATCATCACTGACGCGCATATGGATCTCCTCGATCTGATCCCATCCGACAAAAACCTGGTCGGAGCCGCCGTCGAGCTCGTCTCCATGGAAAATCGGGAATACCGGCTGAAAACAATCGCCTCCGGCTTGCGTGACAAATACGAGTACATTTTGATCGACTGTCCCCCTTCCCTGGATCTTTTGACTCTGAACGCACTAGCAGCCAGCGACTCCGTCCTAGTTCCAATCCAGTGCGAGTACCTAGCACTTGAGGGCGTGTCCGAGCTACTCGACACCTTGATCCGATTGCGCCGAACAATCAACCCGTCACTCGCCATAGAGGGTATCCTCCCGACGATGTACGATGACCGCACAACGCTGTCGAGGCAGGTTGTGGCTGATCTGCGCAGTTTCTTCGGTGCGCAGGTCTTCGAGACCATGATTCCGAGAAATGTGAGGCTCGCCGAGGCGCCCAGTCACGGCATGCCCGTGTTGTTCTACGACATACATAGTAAAGGGGCAGAAAGTTACATCAATCTGGCAAAGGAGGTCATGACCAATGCCGAGAAACGCGTTGGGCCGAGGACTGAGCGCCCTGATCCGGGAACCGGAGCAGGAGACTCCATTGCATCCGCCGCAAGCGCCGGCGCCGCTGGCGACACCAGCTCCGACAGCCACAGGGGCGGCGGTAGCGGCAGCCCCAGCTCCAGCTGAGGGCCTCTTCCAGGTCGATATCGACCTGATCGATCCAAGCCCCTATCAACCGCGCACTACGTTCCGCGAACAGGCACTTGAGGAATTGGCGCGCTCGATTATCGCCAGCGGCATCGTGCAGCCGTTGGTAGTGCGCCGGATCGGCCTGCGCTACCAGTTGATTGCCGGTGAGCGCCGGTGGAGAGCTGCGCAGAAGGCTGCTCTTCAGCGCGTGCCGGTGATTCTGCGCAACGTGCCGGAAGAGATGGCGCTGGAGATGACGCTGGTCGAGAATCTCCAGCGCGAAGACCTCAACCCCGTCGAGCAGGCCCGGGCGTTCCAGCGGTTAAGCGAAGAGTTCGGCCTTACCCAGGAGCAAGTTGCGGAGCGCACCGGCAAAGACCGCGCCACCGTAGCCAACGTGGTGCGCTTGCTGAAGCTCGAAGAACCAATTCTGGATTTGCTGGAAGAGGGACGCATTTCCGCCGGTCACGGCCGCGCCTTGCTGGCTATTCCCGAGGCGAAAGCGCGCATGGAGCTGGCGCGCCGCATTGCCCGCGGCGGCATGACCGTCCGCCAAGTAGAACGCCTAGCTGCCCGCGGCTCCCGACAGAGGCCCGATGCGCCGCCTGCCTCAGTCGACCCCAACACTAGGGCCGCGCTCGAAGAGCTTCAGCGAAGGTTCGGAACGCGCGTAGAACTTCGTCCCCTCCGACCTGGCCGTCCGGGCCAGTTAGCGTTTGAATACTATGATGCCGGAGACCTCGCCCGCCTGTACGACCGATTGATGAGAGAATAGTTCTACTCAATCGGGAGAACAGAGAATGGCGTGGTTTGACCGTAAGCGGCAGGAGTCCGAAGTGTGGACGGGCTTCCTCGATCAGGGCGTCAAGCTCGACGGGAAGCTGGAGGTTAACGGCACGTTCCGCATCGACTCCGCCATCAAGGGCACGATCCTCTCCGAAGACACCCTGATCTTAGGTAGTCACTCCGTGGTAGAAGGTGAGATCGTCGGCAATCGAGTCATCGTCGGGGGGCGTTTCGACGGTGTCATCCGCGCCAGAGGTAAAGTTGAGATCCAGCCGGACGCCATCGTTACCGGTGAGGTTCACTCGCCTTGCCTGGTGATCGAGCCCGGCGCCATCTTCGACGGGCAGTGCCACATGCTCGGGCCCGCGGAAGCCGCGAAGCCCATTACCATCCCAATCCGTTCTGCCGCAGGTCAATCGGCGCGCTAAGAGGTACCTTCAAGCGAGCACGTGGATAAGGCGGGCAGGCTTTTTCCCAACGCGTAGGATGTGGTCGCCCGGTTGATTGAGATCGATGGAAAATGCTGGATCGGTAATTTTCTGACCATCCCATTCTACAGCACCCTGGCTTATGAGTCTTTCAGCCTCGGCTCGTGATTTTGCCATGTCGTGCCTGTCCATGATTCGGGAAAGCTTCATGCGGCCGTCGATAACAGCATACTCCTGGATCACGGTTTTGCGAGAAAGAGCTACCTCCACCATCTCCGAAGGCAGCTGCCGTTTGCTGTAGATTCTGTCAAATTCATCGCCCGCCTTTATGGCGGCATCCTCTCCGTGGAATCCCGCCACAATGACGTGCGCGAGTTCCGTCTTTGCCTTCTTTGGATGCAGGACGCCGCTGCGAACCTCTTCGCGCAGCCGCACGATCACCGGCGCGGCAAAATCCGTAAGCAGCTCGTAGTAAGACCACATCAACTCATCGGAAATCGACATCAGCTTGCCAAACATTTCCCCGGGCGCTTCGTTGATGCCGATGTAGTTCCCCAAGCTCTTTGACATTTTTCGTTCGCCGTCGAGACCCACCAGAATCGGCATGGTGAGGGCTACCTCTGACGGCTGTCCGTATTCGCGCTGAATTTCGCGGTGCACGAGCAGATTGAACTTCTGCTCGGTAGCGCCGATCTCGACGTCCGATTCCAGCGCGACCGCGTCGTAAGCGGTTAGCAGCGGATATAGCAATTCATGCACTGAAATGGGCAGATTCTTGTCCAGCCGCGAACGAAAATCCTCGCGCTCCAGCATGCGCGCCAGGCGATAGTGGCCGCACAGACGCACCACGTCGAAGCTCGACATTTTCCCCAGCCATTCGCTGTTGTAGCGGACTTCGGTTTTGTCGCGGTCGAGAATCTTGTAGACCTGTGCGAGATAGGTTTGCGCATTCGCATCCACTTGATCGCGCGTCAGAGGCGGCCGCGTTTCGGATTGTCCCGTGGGATCTCCGATCATCGCCGAGAAATCGCCGATCAGAAAAATTGCTGTATGGCCCATATCTTGAAAGTGTTTCAGCTTGCGCAGTACCACGGTGTGTCCCAGGTGAATATCGGGCGCCGTCGGGTCCACGCCAAGATAGACCCGTAGCGGCTTTCCCGTTTTCGCGGACTGTTCGAGCTTGGCTTTCAGCTCCTCGGCACGGATCACTTCGGCCGCGCCCTTCTGAATGTGCGTCAATTGCTCGATGACCGGTTTGAATTTCTCGGAAGCCACTAAGCGTTGCTCCTGCGTTCGGGTTCTTCGCACCTCTGCGAAGTCATGTTTCTGAATTTCAATTTTATTTTTTCTCGGGCGCGCTCAGCACGCGCCGTCCGTCGATACGGTAGCGGCCTTCGAGCACGATACGCACGGCCAGGGAATAAATGCGATGCTCTTCGCGAAGGATGCGCTCGCTGAGCGTTTCCGGCGTGTCATGGTCCTCGATGGGCACCACGGCCTGCAGGATGATGGCGCCCGCGTCCAGGTTTTCGTCAACGAAATGCACCGTGCAACCGGAAAACTTTGCTCCGTGCTCCAGCGCCTGACGCTGCGCCTCGAGGCCCGGAAAAGCCGGCAGCAGCGACGGATGAATATTCAGGATGCGGTTAGGAAACGCGCGCACGAAATGCGGCGAAAGCAGGCGCATATATCCAGCCAGGCAAACCAGATCGACTTTGTACTCCCCGAGCGCCGCCACCACCAGCTTATCGTAGGCTTCGCGCTCCAATCCCTTCGACGGAATCACCCTTGTGGCAATGCCGCGTCGCGCCGCCCGTTCGATCCCCGGAGCTCCCTCTCGATTGCTGACCACCACTGCGATTTCCGCGCTGGGAATGCGCCCCGCGGCAATGCTATCGGCCAGCGCCTCGAAATTGGATCCGCGGCCGGAAAGCAGCACGCCAATTCGTTTGTTCATAACCGAGCGAAATTAGCATAGTTCGGCAAATCGACAAAACGGGGCTTCAGGCACACGGAAAACACCTTCACCGCTTGACATTTTGTCGCGCCGGCAGCATCTTCTCCGCGAAGAAAGCGTATGTGAGGAGGAATCACATGTTCGGACAACGCTCCATTGGGACTTGCGGGTACTTGATCGCTATTCTCCTCGGCTTGTCTCTTGCTGCTTGCTCCTCGCAAACGTCCCAACCGGTTCAGCCCGCCGATACGCGCGCCGCAGATGCCGACGCCATACGCGCAGCTGACGTCGAGTGGAACAAAGCAATGCAAGCCAAGGATGTCGACAAGTCCGTTTCGTTCTATGGCGACGGCGCGATTCTGCTCGGCAACAAAGCCCCTTCCATACAGGACCGGGACGCCATTCACAAAGAGGTTCAAGAGATGCTAGGCCACTCGACTGGGAATTTCAACTTCACGAACACGAGTGTGGAAGTTGCCAAATCGGGCGACCTAGCTTGGGAACATGGCGTCTGGGAATTCGATGCGACGGACAAAAAAGGCAAGCCTGTTGTGGAAAAGGGGAAATACCTGACGGTATGGAAGAAGCAGTCTGACGGCTCTTGGAAAGCTGTCGCGGATATGGACAACACCGATCAGTAGCGTCCGTAGACTACCCGAGCTCGTTTATAGCGGAAGCTGCCCCGAATAGAGCACGCGCTGTTTGCTGCGTGCGGCGCGATCGACGCGGCCGATCAGGTAGAATTTCTCGCGCCGCCGTTTCAGTTCCGCTTCCACCGCCGAGATATGCTTCGCAGGAATCACCAGAATCATTCCCACGCCCATGTTGAACGTCTTCAGCAGCTCGTCGCGCTCCATGCCGCCCAATTGCGCCAGGTAGCTGAAAATCCGCAGCACCGGCCACGACCCCAGCTCGACGGTGGCTCGAACGTTGCGCGGCAGCGCCCGCGGCAGATTACCGGTGATGCCGCCCCCGGTGATGTGGGCCATCGACGACACCCAGCCGCGCGCGAGAATATTTTTCACCAGCGGCCAGTAGGAGCGGTGCGGCTTCAGAAGCTCGGCGCCGATCTTGTTGCCCACTTCGGCCACGTAGCTGTCGGGTCCAAGCTTGGCGACTTCGAAAACCAACTTACGCGCCAGCGAATAGCCATTGGTATGCAGGCCGCTCGAGGGAAGGGCCAAAAGCAGATCGCCGGCCCGCACTCGCCGGGGATCGAGAATCTTGCCGCGCTCGACCGCGCCGACGATAAATCCAGCGAGGTCATACTCGCCCGGCGCATACAGATCGGGCATCTCCGCCGTTTCCCCGCCGATCAGCGAGCAGCCGGCCTTTTTCGCGGCGCGGCTCATTCCTTCGATCACCTGCTCGACGATCCGCGGGTCCAGCTTTCCCATGGCGAGGTAATCGAGAAAAAAAGCGGCTCCGCGCCCTGCGTCAGAATGTCGTTCACGCAATGGTTCAGAATGTCGGCGCCGACGGTGGAGTGAATTCCGGTAGCGAAAGCGATTTTCAGCTTGGTGCCGACGCCGTCGGCGCTAGCCACCAGCACAGGGTCGCGCCAGCGTTTGCGATCCAGGTGGAATAGCGAGCCGAAGCCGCCAATCGGAGCCAGCACGCCGCGCCGGAATGTTTTTCCGGCCATGGCGGCAATGCGCCGCTTGGCCTCATCCGCAACCGAAATATCTACGCCGGCATCGGCATAACGCATCGAAGACTCGTTTTCTGGAAGGGGCCGGGACGATCCCTAGGTTTTTCAGAATATATGAAACAGCCGGCGCCAGCGAATTTCGCTGGGACGGAAGATCGCGCTGAAATAAGTGCCGAAGCGCTCGCCGATGTGCCCGGGCTCCCAAACGTCCTCCGGCGCATCGATGGACATATAAATTATCAGTGGCGTGCCGATAATGTTTGCACGCGGCACGAAACCCCAGAAGCGGCTGTCGTTCGAATTGTCGCGATTGTCGCCCATCATGAAGTATTCGTTGGGCGGCACCACCAGTTCGCCGTTCACAATGTGTTTGGGCAACTCCTGAGTCCATCCTCAGTCAGGCGAAACTCGTCCGCGTCTTCGGGATAATTCTCCGTCGGAAACGTGGCCGCGTCCGGAAAGTGAATGGCGTAAGGCTCAACGAGCTGCTGCCCGTTCACGAACACCTTGCCTCCGACAATCTTGATGTGGTCGCCGGGCATGCCGATGCAGCGCTTGATGAAATCCGGATAGCCCTGATCGGCCAGCGGCGCGCGGAAGACGATGATCTGCTGGCGTTTCGGGTTGCGCCACAGCGGCACGTGCCACGATGTAAACGGAATTCCGGCGTCGTAGCCGATGCGGCTGACGATCAAGTGATCGCCGATCAGCACGGTGTTCTCCATCGAACCGCTGGGAATCACGCGCGCCTGCACCAGCATGCCCTCGATGAAGAGGAACGCCAGATCACCCAGAACCACGAGACCATCTCGCGCCAAACACGTTCGTTCGCGGTGGCGGGCGGTTGCCACGCGCTCGCCGTCCTCGCGACGGCCGTCTTCTTCCACGTCAGCTCTCACGATGAGCCTCCACTTCCAGTTGCACCAGCTCCGTCGGATAGCTGCCGGTGTAGCACGACGTGCAGAATTTTCCTTCTGGTGTCTTCCACTGCCGCGCGCAACGATTCGAGCGAAAGATATCCGAGCGAATCGGCGCCCAGGAACTTGCGAATTTCTTCGACCGAATTATGCGCGGCGATCAGTTCGTCGCGCCGCGGCGTGTCCACTCCGTAATAGCAGGCGAAATCGTCGGCGGGCAGCTGATGCGCACGTGAACTTCCGCCGCGCCCGCATCGCGCACCAGGCGCACGATCTTGCGGCTGGTGGTGCCGCGCACGATGGAATCGTCCACCAGAACCACGCGCTGCCCCTCCAGCATTCGGCGCACCGGATTCAGTTTCAGCTTCACGCCGAAATCGCGAATGGCCTGCTCCGGCTCGATGAACGTGCGCCCCACGTAATGATTGCGAATCAGCGCCATGCGGAACGGAATCCCGGATTCCGCCGCGTAGCCGATCGCCGCCGGCACGCCCGAATCCGGCACGGGCGCGACCAGGTCCGCCTCCACGGGATGCTCGCGCGCCAGCAAGCGCCCCAGCCGCTCGCGGCTCTCATTCACCGGGCGGCCGAAAACCACGCTGTCGGGCCGCGAAAAATAGACATGCTCGAAAATGCAATATTGGTGCGGCTTTTCCGGCGCGAAGCGAATCGATTCCACGCCGCTCGCGCGAAATTCGCACCATCTCGCCCGGCTCCACTTCGCGAACGTATTCGGCGTCGATCAAATCGAACGCACAGGTTTCCGAAGCCGCCACCCAGGCGCCGTCGAGCCGCCCCAGCACCAGCGGACGGAAGCCGCGCGGATCGCGAATCGCGTACATCTCGTCGCGCGTGAGCACCAGCAGCGAATAGGCGCCTTCCACCTGGCTCAGCGCGTCGGCCAGCGCGCCTGGCAAGATTCGCGCGCAGCGCTGCGCGCGACCAGATGCACGATCACTTCCGTGTCGCTGGTGGTTTGGAAGATCGAGCCGCGATGTTCGAGCCGGCGTCGCAACTCGGCGGCGTTGGTCAGATTGCCGTTGTGCCCCAGAGCGAGCTTGCCCTTGTTGCAATCGATCACGATGGGCTGCGCGTTATCAGGATCGTGTATCGCCCGCCGTGGAATAGCGCGTGTGGCCGATGGCCGCTTCGCCTGGCAGGCGCGCGATCACAGACGGAGTGAATATCTCCTGCACGTGGCCCACGGATTTGTGGAGGTGCACATCGAGGCCGTCGGAGGAGGCGATCCCCGCGGATTCCTGTCCGCGATGCTGCAGCGCGTAAAGTCCCAGTAGGTCATCTTGGCTGCTTCGGGATGGCCAAATATGCCGAACACGCCGCAATGATCGTGGAAGTGATCGTCGTCGATCGTATGGATCTTAGCGCTCATACCCCTGCGAGCACCTTGCCGAGCAATCCCGCCCAGACTTCGCGTAAGGAATCGATCGCTCCGTGAATGACAGATGTCCCTTTATATTGGATGCGAAAAGCGCCGCGTGTGACTTTACCGATTTGCCTCGTCTGGAGTTTATATTGTGCCGCAATTGCGGTGACGCGGGCAAGCGACGCAGGCGCAACCGATACCACCACTCGCGCACCGCGCTCGCCGAAAAGCGCCGCCTCAGCTGGGCCTTCTTCGAAATCAATGTCGAGCTCGGCGGAAAGGCACGTGCCGTCGTCGCGGACGCTGCCGAAGCAACACTCCGCCAGCGTCACGGCGAGCCCCCCATCGCTCACGTCATGGGCAGAGAAGACTTCACGCTCGCTCGCCAGGTTCACCAGGCAGTCGATCAGGCGCTTTTCCGCAGCGAGATCCAACGCCGGAGGAGCTCCTGCCACAACGCCGTGAATTGTCTTCGCATATTCCGAAGAACTGAACGTAGCGCCGGGCTTCAGCCCGGCATCTGGCTTTTCTGCGCCGCCATCGAGCAGCACAATCAAATCGCCTTCATTCCGAAACGCCGAACCGAGCGCGCAATCAGCGTCTTCGATCAAGCCCAGCACACCGAGAATCGGCGTAGGATAGATCGGCTTCCCCAGCGTTTCGTTGTAGAAGCTTACGTTGCCGCCGGTAATAGGCGTTTCCAGCACGCGGCACGCTTCCGTGATTCCGTCGATGGCTTCCGTGAATTGCCACATTACTTCCGGTTTTTCGGGATTGCCGAAATTGAGGCAATTCGTCGCAGCGATGGGCTTCGCGCCGGTGCAAGCCACATTGCGCGCTGCCTCTACCACGGCGTGCATCGCGCCCAACCGCGGCGCAAGAGAACACCACCGGCCATTGCCGTCCGTCTTGATTGCCAGCGCGCGCCTGGTTTCTTTCAGCCGCAGCACGGCCGCATCGCCCGCGCCCGGCCCGGCCTGCGTGTTGGTGCGCACCATCGAATCGTATTGCTCGGTGATCCATTCCTTCGACGCGATAGCAGGCGAAGCCAGCAGGCGCCGGAACTTTTCGGTAAGGTCTGTTCCATCGGCGGCAAACTCAATCAAAGCTCCGCGCGACTCTGCAGCAATGGCAGGCGGCGCAATCGGACGCTCGTAGCGCGGCCCCTCTTCCGCCAGCGCGTGTGCGGGAATCTCCGCAGCCACGCGGCCTTGATGCCGCAGGCGAAGCATGCCGTCGTCGGTCACGAGGCCGACTTCCACCGCATCCAGTCCCCATTTGTGAAACACGTCGAAAACTTCGCGCTCGCGGCCGCGCTCGGCTACCAGCAGCATGCGCTCCTGCGATTCGCTGAGCATCATTTCGTACGGCGTCATGTTGGTTTCGCGCTGCGGCACGCGATCCAGATTCAGCTCGATTCCCAACCCCCCGCGCGAAGCCATCTCCGAGCTCGAACTCGCCAGCCCTGCGGCGCCCATGTCCTGAATGGCGGCCACAGCGCCGGTGCGCATAGCCTCGAGGCAAGCCTCGAGCAACAGCTTCTCCATGAACGGATCGCCCACCTGCACGTTGGGCCGCTTTTGCTGCGACTCCTCGCTGAACTCGGCAGACGCCAACAGCGACGCGCCGTGGATTCCGTCGCGGCCGGTCTTCGCACCGGCATAAATCACCGGATTGCCTACGCCGCGCGCGCGAGCGAAAAACAAATCCTTCTTGTGCGCGATGCCCAAAGCGAGCGCATTGACTAACGGATTATTCGAGTAGCACGGCTCGAACATTACTTCGCCCGCCACCGTGGGAACGCCAAAACAATTCCCGTAAAATCCGATACCGCGAACCACGCCGTCCAGAATGCGTCGATTGCGCGCAATCTCCTCGTCACTCGCTCCGCCGGACCCAGCATTCTTTTCAATCGGCCCGAAGCGCAACGAATCCAGCACCGCGATGGGCCGTGCGCCCATGGTGAAGATGTCGCGCAGAATTCCGCCCACTCCAGTAGCCGCACCCTGGAACGGCTCGACGAAACTTGGATGATTGTGCGATTCGATTTTGAAGACGGCCACGAGGTCGTCGCCAATGTCGACGACGCCTGCGTTTTCGCCAGGTCCCTGCACCACTCGTGCGCCGCGCGTCGGCAAGCGCTTCAGGTGTGTGCGCGAGGATTTATAGGAGCAGTGCTCGCTCCACATGACGCTGAAAACGCCAAGCTCTGTGAAATTCGGATCGCGTCCCAGGGTTTTCTGAATGCGTGCGTATTCGTCGGGGGTGAGGCCGTGTTCCGCGGCAAGCTGGGGAGTTACTCTGATCTCGGTTTCCAACATGTCAAATTTGTGTCGATTAGAGCCGTTCGTCTCCCTTTGTTTTCAGCTATTTAGGGACATTTCGAATCGCACGAGTGTCGATTAGAAGCGGTGATTCTGCCGATCTCCGCAATGCGCGCGATGACCTCGCGCGGGCGAATTCTCGCAACAAATTCGCTCCCGCGCAAGCAGGAACGCCCGCACTCCCCTTCCGAACTAGCCGCTACTAGCGGCCGGCGGGCGGCGGCGCGAGCTGAATCAACTCAATCAGTGTGCCCCAAGGATCGAGAAAGAACGCGGTGCGCGTTGGTCCGCGGCCGCCGGGTGGCTGAAGCGCCGGATCAAAAACGACGCCCTTGGCCTCAAAATCCTTCTTGGCCTGGTCGATGTTGCTCACCTCGAATCCGATGTGACTGAGCGCCCGGCCCTTCGTCGACGCGACGGCACCATCGGCCTTGGTGAAAGTCAAATTGATGTTCGGCACGGTTGCATTGTCAAAGGGCCCGCGCTTGCCGGGCGTTGCGCCGAACATCTTCACGTACCACGCCTGCGTTTCGAGAGGTACAGCGGTGTAAAAGTGAACGTGATGGGCCTTGACCGGAACTGTAAGCGTGGCGTCCTGGAGAATTTCGATCTTCACATCATCCGGAGTGTAGATGTAGGCCTGCTGATCGTTGCGGCCCGCTTCCGTTTTGATTCCAGCCGCTTTCCACCTTGCGACCGCCGTCGGAACGTCCGGCACCTGAAAACCGATGTGATCGATCACCGATCCGACCGAGCCACCCGAGGCGGTCTTGTCTTCAAGAATACTTACGACCACGTCGGAGCTAGGAAAATGGAAGATGGTGAAACGGGCGTCGGCCTGCCCGGGCTGCTGCGTGGCCCCGAAATTCTTCCAAAAAGTGACGTTGGCATCGAAATCGGGGACGTTAAACGAAAAATGGTGGAACGGAATGGGGGCCGGCCGATCCTGCGCAAAAAGCGGCGCGGCAAAGGCCAGCAGCAGAATCGCGAGCGAGCGCAGTTTCATCATTATTTATCTCCGGAACAGTTGACTCAACGAAAGCGGTAAATTCGTCGATGCGTCAATATACGCTGGGCCGAATGATCGCGCAATGTCGGCTCGCGTGACGCTTCGCAGAGCTAGGCGGAAACGCGCTCGGAGGTGCGGCGGGAGAGGCTCTCGACGATGGATCGGAAGACAACCAAGCCATCCGCGGAGCCGAGCGGCAACTCGACGGCGCGCTCGGGGTGGGGCATCAGGCCGACGACATTGCGCTCGCGATTCGATATGCCGGCAATCCCGGCCAGCGAACCGTTGGGATTGGCGTCGAACTCATCCACGCCGGCCGGCCGTCCGTCGGGATGCACGTAGCGGAAGATGACCTGCTTGTTGCGTTCGATCTCGGCCAGAGTGGCCGGTTCGCAAAAATAATTTCCTTCCATGTGCGCGATGGGCATTTTCAGAACCTGGCCGGCGCGGGCGGCGCGAGTGAAAGGTGTATCGGTGTTTTCGACGCGCACGTGCACCTGGCGGCACAGAAAGCGAAGGCGCTTGTTGCGCATCATGGCCCCGGGCAACAAGCCGGCTTCGAGGAGAATTTGAAATCCATTGCAGATACCGAGCACCAAGCCACCCGATTTGGCAAACCGGGTGACGGCGCGCATAACCGGCGAAAAACGTGCGATCGCACCGGTGCGCAAATAGTCGCCGAAAGCGAATCCGCCGGGAAGGATGATGGCGTCGAAACCGGACACATCCTCGGATTGGTGCCAGATGAATTCGACGGGCTGGCCCATCACTGGGCCGATCGCATGGCAAGCGTCGTCATCGCAATTGGAGCCAGGAAATTGGACGACGCCGAATTTCATGACGAAATTCTAGCATATCGGCGGAAGTCTTCGAGGCGTGGCATCTTGCTGGATGGTTCGGACTGAAGGGATCAGCGGAAAAAGAAAACGGCCGGCAGTATGGACTGCCGGCCGCAGAGCGTTGCTGTTTAGCGACGGAACTTACCTGCGTCCGCCACCGCCGTGGAAGCCACCTCCACCGCCGCCGTGGAAACTGTTGCTGCCGTGGACGCTGCCACCACCGTTAAAGCTGCCTCCGCTGTGAACATTGCTGCCACCGTGGAAGCTGTTGCCGCCGTTAAATCCACCGTTGCCATGGAAGCCAGGGCCTGCTGGTACCGGCCGTCCGACGTATCCACCGCCCGGATGACCCCAGTAGCCAGGGTGTCCCCAATAGCCCGGGTGCCCATAGTAGCCGCCGCCGTGGAACCACGGGCCGGCGCCGATGAAGATGCCACCGGAGAACCAGCTCGGGCCGTAGTAGCCATAAGGCGCGCACGCGTACGGGTAATACGAATAGTAGCCGTAGACGCACGCAGGAGCCGGACCGACATAAGCGGGCCCGCCAACCCCAACGGCGACGGGGCCGACACCGATTCCGACCGAGACTTGCGCATTTGCAAGCGAAGCCGAAACCAAGCAAATGCCAGCTAACGCTAAGATTCTTAGGTATCTCATTTTGGACTCCTTGTGAGACCCGAATTTTTGGTCTCTGTCACCCTCTTCGGTGACTGTCCACACTCAGATAAAGCACAAGGATGGCCAAACCGATCCAATCGGCCTGAATGTGGAACAAGGCATTCCTTATCAATAAGATACAGAGACGATGTCTTCGTTGGAGCAATGCTTGGGCGCGCCAGCGGTGGTGGTTTTCAAGCGGTGCTGGTGGTCTTCAGCCAGGTGCGCTCGGGAGGCAATTCAGCGGCGGCGGGCCTTCGATCTCGCGCGGCGCACGGGCTTCTTCTTCGCCGCTTTCTTCAATTCATTGCGGCGGGCCTTGGCCCAGCCGAGCTTGTTGGTCTGGCGGCCACGGGCGATGGCCAGGGCGTCGGCGGGTACATTTTCTGTGATGATCGAACCAGCCGCGACGTACGCTCCGTCGCCGAGTCGCACCGGAGCAACCAGTGCCGTATCACTACCGATAAAAACGCGGCGACCGATCTTGGTTTCGTGCTTGGCGACGCCATCGTAGTTGCAGGTAATGGTGCCGGCGCCGACGTTGGATTCGGCACCGACGGAAGCGTCACCGAGATAGGTAAGGTGGTTGGCCTTGGCGCCCTCGTGCACCACGGAGTTCTTCACTTCCACGAAATTGCCGATGCGCGCACCGGCGCGAATATCTGCACCTGGGCGCAGCCGCGCGAAGGGTCCCACCTGAGCGCCGGGGCCGACGCGCGAGGAGTCGATATTGGAATGCGGCCCGACGATGGCGGCGTCATCGACGCGTACATCGCGCAAGATGCTGCCGGTGCGGATCTGGCAGCGAGCGCCGATGCGCGTTTTGCCCAAAAGCTGGACGCCGGGCTCGATCACGTCGTGTCCGGGCCGGCAGTGACCTCGGGATCGATCAGACCGTTTCCGGCAGATAAATCGTGACGCCGGATTCCATCAGTTCTTCGGCTTTGCGCGCGCGGAAAATGCGATCGATGGCCGCGAGCTGAGTGCGCGTGTTGCATCCGAGAATTTCGTCGGCGTCTTCGGCGACCTGCGCGAGCACGCGTTCGTTGCGCTGGCGGAGCAGGGCGATGGCGTCGGTGAGATAAAGCTCGCGCTGCACGTTATCGGGCCGAAGAGCGGCGAGGCAGGGCCACAACTTCTCGAGTGTGAAACAATAAATGCTGGAATTGACCTCGCGAATTTCGCGCTGCGCGGGAGTGAGTGCTTTGTCCTCAACGATAGCCTCAACGCGGCCCTCGGAATCGCGCACGATGCGCCCGTAGCCCGAGGGATTAGCGAGCTCGGCGCTGAGAATGGTGGCGGCAGCCTCGCCGCGGCGATGCGCGTCCAAAAGCGCGGCGAGAGTTTGTGGGCGCAACAGCGGCGCGTCACCGGGAACGACGATGGCCACCTTAGCGCTTTTGCGGATGTGCCGGCGCGCGACCTGTAAGGCATGGCCCGTGCCGCGCTGCGGCTGCTGGACGACTGTCTGCATGGCTGAGTGACCTTGCGCGCCAAGGCCCGCCGCGACCGCGGCTACGTCCGCGGCCTGATGCCCGACGACGGTTAGAATCTGGGCGGGCTTGAGTGCCTGGCAAGCGCGTAGGACGTGTTCGATGAGCGGCCGGCCACCCGCGCGGTGAAGCACCTTGGCCAGCTCGGAACGCATGCGCGTTCCTTTGCCGGCAGCGAGGACGATAACCGAAGTGTCCGAAGCAAGCATAGCGCCGCATATTGTCGCTTCCCTCCGGCGCTTTAGCAATCGCGGATTCGGTTGACATTTCAGCACGCACACGATACTCAGACGCGAGAGGTGAGCCATGTTTTGCACAAGCTGCGGCGCGACTAATCCCGAGGGTGGGAATTTCTGCGTTAGGTGCGGCGCGACGCTCGCTGGACCAGTAGGGCAAACAATCGCGCCACCCGCCGCACCCCCTGTTCTCGCACCAGGGATGGCGCCGGTCTATGCCGGGCCGCCGCAGCCGTTCGCTGGACGAGCGGAGACGAGCGGGAAAGCGCTGGCGAGCCTGATCTGCGGATTCTTCTTCTGGATTTTCCCTGCGTCGGTGGCGGCCATCATCCTAGGCCACCTGTCGCTGTCGGAAATCAGGAAGGCTGCCGGGCGATTGAAGGGACGCGGCATGGCGGTTACGGGACTCGTGTTGGGCTACGGGGGACTGCTCTTGCTTCCGGTGATATTCCTGCTGGGCATGGCGATCATAATTCCGAATCTGCTTCGGTCGAGGATCGCCGCAAATGAGGCATCAGCTATAGGCTCGCTCCGCACGCTAAATTCCGCTGCAACCCAGTATGCCGTGACCTACGGCAACGGGTTCCCACCGAGCTTGGATTCACTGGGCACGGCGGAATCAGGCGGTGCGAATTGCGACCACGCTCAACTGGCGGACAGCGCGCTTGTGTCGGGTCAAAGGTTTGGGTACGTGTTCGTCTACTTTCTGGAGCCCAACTCAGGAGGGCCGCCTGCCCTCTCACCGGCAGCGACGGCAAACGGCTGTACGGTGCCGGGCGGAAGTGCCTTTGAGATTCACGCTGATCCTGTAACCCGAGGCACGACCGGCATGCGAAGCTTTTATACCGATCAGACGGGAATCATCCGTTGGGAGGCCGCGAAACCTGCTACGGCAGACAGTGACGGGCTGGAGTGATGCTAGTCGGCTTCGGAGCTGAGAGCCGCAGAAACGGGCTCTGCGGAGCGGGCGGGCACTGCGGCGGAGGAAGGCTCGTCAGTCGTTTCTGCCCACAGCGAGCGGTCTTGCAGGAGGCGGGTAACCAACTGCGTGTGCAGGGCGTGGCCAGCTTTGTGCGCTACCACGCGGGCCTGTAGGGGTCGACCGATCAAAGCCAGGTCGCCGATCAGATCGAGCGCCTTATGGCGTCCAAATTCGTCGGGAAAGCGCAGCGGGCCGTTCAGAACGGAGCGATCATCGAGCACCAGGGCGTTCGCCAGCGAACCTCCGCGGATTAATCCCATCGCTTGCATACCTGGAAAATCCTTAATGAAACCGAAGGTTCTGGCCGGAGCCAGCTCGCGGCTGAACGTCTCGCGGTCCACGGCGAGTTCCACTTCCTGCGGGCCGATGGCCGGGTGATCGTAATTGAGAAAGCAGTGCACGCGAAAGTCATTCGCGGGATAGATGCCGACGCGCCGGTCGCCGTCAGTGAATTCAAGAGGCTTCAGGACGCGAATGTAGCGACGGCGGCGGCGCAGGTGGCGCGTGCCTGCGGCGTGCAGTAGTTCGATAAAGGGCTTCGACGAGCCGTCAAGAATGGGAAGTTCCAGCGCGTCGATTTCTACGAAGACGTTGTCGATACCGCAGCAATAGAGGGCAGCGAGGAGATGCTCGGTGGTCGAAATCAGCACGCCCTGGCGCATCAAGCTGGTGGCGTAGCTGACGCGCGCTACATTAGCGACGTGGGCCTCGATTTCGAAGCCGTCCAGGTCCATACGGCGGAAAACAACACCCGTGTCTGCTGGAGCAGGAACCAACCGCAGGTGGCCGCGCACGGCCGTGTGAAGACCCACGCCCTCGATTTCCACTGGGCGCTGAATTGTAAGTTGAGCCGGCATCGAACGAGATACCCTATTATCGCACCTAGAATGCCGAATTGCGAAGTCGATAGTTCCCTTATTTATCATCGTGTTATGAGGTATACAAGACATTTAGTGTTGTAAATATGCCACACACACGGGCTTTCGCTGTCTCTTCATGATTACACCCGAAGTTCCGAAATGGCGCATTTAGCACAAACTGACTGTGCGCGGTGCAGGTAGAGACACAGAAAGAGATACGTCGCCCGGTCCGTGAAGGAAGTTTGCTGGATTTGCCTGAATGCCCTTCAATGCCCCTTCCGTGCTCGGAGCGATTGTCTCCCATGCGTCCGCCGCGTAGAATGAGTGCGAGCACAAGGCAAGCACATGTCAGCTTCCTTCAGGATCCTCCAAAATTCGACCACACCAACTGCGGATGCCCATCCGCGGCCGCCTTGGTTGCGCGTGCGATTTTTTGGAGGCTCGAATTATCAGGATTTGAAGCGCATCATGCGCACGCTGGATCTGCATACGGTGTGCGAAAGCGCGCGCTGTCCGAATATGGGTGAATGCTGGGAGCACCGGACGGCGACATTCATGATCTTGGGCAACATCTGCACGCGGGCCTGCGGATTTTGCTCGGTGCCGAGCGGAAAGCCGCTAGGTCCACCCGAAGAGGATGAGCCGGAGCGCGTCGCGGAGGCAGCTGCACGGATGGGATTGCGCTACGCGGTGGTGACTTCGGTGAATCGCGACGACCAGCCGGATGGCGGCGCGGCGATTTTCGCACGCACCATCGTGAGAATTCGCGAGCGCGTGCCGGGATGCAAGGTTGAGGTGCTGATCCCCGATTTCCGAGGCGACTGGAATGCGCTAGGCGTGGTGATGGCCGCGCAGCCGGACGTGCTGAACCACAATATGGAGACGGTGCCGCGTCTGTATCGTCGCGTGCGCAAGGGCGCAGTCTACGAGAGGTCGCTCGAATTGCTGAGACGCGCTCGCGAAATTGCGCCGGATATTTCGACAAAGACAGGCATGATGCTGGGGCTGGGCGAGACGCGCGATGAAGTGCTCGCTGCGATGGAAGAGATCGCCGCGCAAAAGACACACATTCTGACGCTGGGGCAATACTTGCAGCCCACGCCGGAACATCTTCCCATCGAGCGCTACGTTCACCCGGACGAATTCGCCGAATTCAAACAGCTGGGAGAGCAGATGGGATTCAAGCACGTGGAAGCCGGGCCGCTGGTTCGCTCCTCATATCACGCTTTCGAGCAAGAAGAAGCCGCGCGCAGCTGAAGCGAGGTTTTTCCCTACCGTCAGTGCAGCGTACCCAAGAAAGAATTCGCCAATTGGCGGACGCGCGACGCGCAATCTGAATCCGGAATCTGCGCGTTGAGCGCGGCGTGGAAGTATCCCGCGGCTTTTTCGTTGCGGCTAAGCTCGGCGTTCAAGTTCCCGGCAAGCAGAAGAAAAGTCGGATTGTGCGGGTAGCGTGCGGTCAGAGGCTCGGCATACGACAGGGCCTCATCGTACTTGTGGTCAAAGGTGCGGAGATTCCTGGCTAGATAGAATTGGGTGTCGACCTTCAGCAAGACGCCATGCTCGATGCCGATTTTCATCTGGCGGATCCCTTCTTCTTTGCTGCCGCCGGGAATGCCCATGAAGAAGCGCAAGATTTTCACCGCCGCCGAAAGAGAATCGACGAAGTAGTTGTAAATTCCGAGGCCCGCGGTCGCGTCGGGCTCATTGGGGTCGAGTTGCAAAGCGCGCAGAAATTCGGCGCGGCCCGCGACACTGGCGTGAGCGGCCCTGCGGCCTTCGCCGCGCAGCGCGTAGAGGCGTGCGTCAAGCGCCAGCGCCGCACCGGCGTAGACGTGCATCTCGGCGGTGTCTGACTTGGCCAATTGGGCGCCGGCGAGTTCGCCTACTTTTTCGGCGAGCGCCAGATAGATGTCGTCCTCCGGCAGGTGTTGCTTCCGTTCCCAAGCGTCGACCATGCCCCATTTGATCTCGCAGGCGGCGCAGTACATCTTCCACCAGTGGGCTTCGGCTTCGATCAAATAGCCCAGCGGACTATCCGGCTTTGCCTGCTCGATAGCGTGCGCGGTGGTGATGGCGGCGTCGGGATCTCCCGAATAAATTTGCTCGAGAGCTTGCGCGGCTTCGGGCGACAGCGTGATCGCGGCGCGGACTGCCGGAGCGCACAGGAACGCAACGCAAAGAATCGCAACTTGCGCCGTGAACCGTACGCGGGAATGCGGTTTCATCTCACTCTCTCAAATCGGTAAGCCAGCCAGCTATCCTAGCTCAGTTCCCTCCAGTTTTCGGGTGCCGCGCAGGGCTTTCTTGCTATGCTTTGGCGGCTTTCCGGACGGGCAGATCACTGAGCGAAGCTCCAAAACTCGAACGCGGGCTGGGCCTTCTCGAAGCCACCTCGCTGAACATGACGTTCATGGTGGGCATCGGCCCGTTCGTGGTGATTCCCTTCGTGATTCAGGCCATGCACGGCGCGGCGAGTCTGCTGGCGTGGGCGGCCGGCGCGCTGCTGGCGCTCTTCGACGGTTGCATCTGGGCAGAACTCGGCGCGGCCATGCCGCAGGCGGGCGGCAGCTACGTTTTCCTGCGGGAAGCGTACGGGCCGGGGCGATGGGGACGGTTGCTCTCCTTTCTGTACATCTGGCAAACGCTTTTTCAGGGGCCTCTGAGCATCGCTTCAGGGGCGCTGGGATTCGCGACGTATTCGGCGTATCTGGAACAGAAATCGGTTCGTGCCACGCGGATGATGCAAGCTCTCGGTAGCCATGCGAACAATGTTGTAGCTGCGGCGGTGATTGCGCTGGTGGTGGTGCTTCTATATCGAAAGATCACGCAGATCGGGCGCATCTCGGTGGCCTTCACAGCGATCGTCGTGGGCACGATTCTATGGGTCATCTGGGGCGGCGTCCGCTCACTTTGACGCTCACCAGGTTTTCGATTTCTCCTCGCAAGGACAACCTCTCGCGCGGCTGCTCTTCGCCGGGCTGGGCTACGGGACGGTGCAAACCATTTACAGCTATCTCGGCTACTACAACGTCTGCAACCTGGGCGGGGAGATGAAGAATCCGGAGCGGAATATTCCCCGGGCGATTTTCATTTCGATTTTGGGAATCACGGTGCTGTATCTAGCCATGCAGGCGAGCATCTTGAGCGTGATTCCATGGCGGGAAGCGGCGCGATCGACCTTCATCGTGAGTACGTTCATCGAGCGAGCCTACGGGAATCAATGGGCGACGCTGGCCACGGCGCTGATCCTGGTGACGGCCTTGGGCTCCGTGTTTTCGGCGATGCTGGGCTATTCCCGGGTGCCCTATGCGGCCGCGCTCGACGGGAATTTCTTTTCGATCTTTGGGCGCATCCATCCGACGAAGCGGTTTCCAAATGTTTCGCTGCTGGCATTGGGCGCAGCGGCCCTGCTGCTGAGCCTGTTCCTAAGCCTTTTTTCGGTGATTCGCGCCATCCTGGCGATGCGCTGCATCATCCAATTTGTCGCTCAGGGGGTGGGGTTGATTCTGCTGCATCGGCGCTGGGGTAGGGAGCGCTTGCCGTTCCGGATGTGGTTTTACCCTTTGCCGGTCGTCGTCGCCATTGCCGGATGGATCGCAATCTTCATCTCCACGGGACGTCGGCCTATGCTGTGGTCCCTGGCAGCCGCAGTGGCTGGGGTTCTTGTATATTTGTGCCGCGCATTCTGGCTGCAGCAGTGGCCGTTCGAGTCACGCGAGGGGGTTACGGTATGAATCGCCGAAGCAAGCGAGGGGCGACGCGATCGATCCTGGTTGGAATCGGTTTGCTTGCCATGGTGGTAGCCGCGCCGCAGTGGGCCGTAAAAGTTTCGGCGCAGTCGCTGCCCGACGCCGTAGAGACGATCGGCAAAGCCCGCGTGGCCACGCGCATCCTTTTTACCACCGCGCATCCGGACGACGAACAGGCGGGATTGCTGGCGTATCTTGCGCGGGGCCTGCACGCCGACGTTGCCCTTCTAACCATCACGCGCGGGCAGGGCGGACAAAACGCCATCGGGCCGGAGCAAAACGGGGAGCTGGGCACAATTCGGCACCACCGAGCTGCTGGCTGCGGGTTCACACTACGGTGTGCATCAGTATTTCACGCGCGCGGTGGACACCGGCTTCTCGAAGAGTCCGGAGCGCACCATGAAGATTTGGGGGCCCACGCTCCCGATGGAAGACATGGTGCGCGCGATCCGCACCTACCGTCCGCAGATCGTGATCAACGGCTGGGGCGGTGTGAAAAATGGACACGGGCAACATCAGGCAAGCGGAATACTGACGCCGCAGGCGGTCGCCGCAGCAGCGGACCCGACGAAGTTTCCCGAGCAGATTGCGGAAGGATTGCCGGCATGGAAGGTACCCGTATCCGTCCGCCCTGTAGGATTCGGTCCGCCGGGGCCGGAGGGTCGCGGCGCCGCCGCGCCTCCCCCGGCTGGTTCGCTGCAGCTGCCGGCCAACGATATTTCGCCCTTGTGGGGTGAGAGCTACAACGAACTGGGCGCGGAAGGGCACGAGGAACATCGATCGCAAGGAACACCGGCGCTCTTCGGCAACGCATTTTTCCGCCGCCCGGCGATCCTGATTCCAGAAGATCCGAACACGAAACTCGACGCGCGGCAATTCGCTGAGCCAATCACCGCTTTAGCGGCTCGATTCCCAATGTATCGGGATCGGATGGCGCCGGCGCTGGCCGCGGCCGACGAGGCGCTGGCCGCAGCGGAAAAATCCGCGCTTCAGTTGGACCGCGCGGCGGCGGCAAATTCGATCGCGCTGGCGGGCAAGAGCGTTGCCTCGCTTCGCGACGAAATCGCCAAACAGGACGGCGAGGAGAAGACCGCGGCTCTGTGGGAAATCGACGGCGTGCGCGAGAGAATCGATCGCGCTCTGGCCGAGGTCGTGGCCGTGTCGATCGCCGTGAATGCGGACCGCCACGAGCTTGTGGCGGGCGAGAACTTCGGCGTCGATTTAAGCTTTCCCGACAAGCCGGCCGTACCGGTCGAGCGGGCGGTGGATTCATCGACCGTGCGGGTTCCCGTGGGATGGGCGACGACTGTTGCCGAAACGAAACCGGGCAGCAATAGCTACCATTTCAACATCGCAATACCAGCCGGGGCAAAAGCGCCGAGTTCCCCCGGCGACGTCATTCAACCATTCCCTGCGCCGCTGGCAAGCTTGGCTCTGCACGTGACCGTCGATGGATATGGCTTCACGATCGAGAAACCCGTCGAGTTTTCCGAGACCAAGACCACCGGCATCGAAACCTATCCGCTGGAACTTGTACCCGCGGTCACGCTGACAGTTGAGCCCGAGCAGGTGATGGTGCCTGTGAAGCGCGCCGGGGCGCCCGTCGAGCTACTGGCCCGCGTGCGCTACCACGCGACAAAACCCACGAGCGTGTCCGTGGGTCTGGATGCGCCGGATGGCTGGAAAGTGCAACCCATCGCGCCAATGGATTTTTCGTCGCCGGGCGACCGGTTGATTCGCTTCATCGCGGCGCCACCACCGAGGATCGCTCTCGGCGCCTACGCGCTACGTCCCTACGCCACGATTGGAGGGGAAACATTCCGAACGTCGCTCGAACCGATTCCAACGCTTCCCACGCGCGACTCGAGCCGGCCCGCGGACGCCACCGTGCATGTGCTCGACCTCGACGTTCCGGCGGGTCTGCGCGTTGGTTACATCGACGCTGACAATGACCTGGTCCCGGAAACGCTGCGGCGCATCGGCATCCAGGTGGACTTGTTGGATGAAGTGACGCTTGCTTTCGGCGACTTGAGCCATTACGACGCGATCGTCGTCGGACTGCGCGCCTACGAGCTCCGCCCGGACGTAGCGCTTTCAAACGGCCGCCTGCTGGACTACGTACAGAAGGGCGGCACGCTGCTGGTGCAGTACGAGCGTGACTTCGCCTGGAACAAGCTGAAGCCCGCGCCCTTCAAGTCGGAAATAGCCAACGGCGGAACGCGCGTGACCGACGCAGCTTCTCCGGTGCGCTTTCTGGCGCCGAACGATCCCCTGCTGAACTCACCGAACAAGATTTCGCTCGCCGATTTCGATGGCTGGGTGCAGGAGCGCGGCATCTATTTCTGGGAAGACAAACCCGACAAGTTGGACCCTAAGTATGTCACGCTGCTGGGATTGACGGATCAAGGCGAGCCGGAGGCCAAGGGCAGCCTGGTCTATGCGCGCTACGGCAAGGGGCTGTACATCTATACGGGCCTGGTTTTCTTTCGAGAGCTGCCGGCGGGCGTGCCGGGCGCTTATCGGCTGTTCGTCAACCTGCTCAGCCAAACGCGCCACTCCGCTCCGAAGTGACGATGCTCTGTTGCGGAAACCGCCGGTAACGCGGCCTGCTTCGCCGTTTTTCTCTTCGTGCTATGCTGCGGGCCAATGAATCCCCAAAACGGAAGGAGGCTTAGCGAATGAAAGGCTGTGTTGTGAGATTTGCTTGGTCGCGCGCCGCCGGATGCGCCGCGAGCGCGTTGCTCGTTTTGTCGTTGTGTTCAAGCGCGGCCGCTCAGAAGGATAAGAAATCAAAGGATGCAAGCGACTCCACGCAAAACCCGGTGCCGCTGCCTCCCAGAGCCCTTTCCGACGAAATCGACCAGGACATCGGCGAGATGTTGGGGGCATTTCAGGTCGGCAACGTAGAGATGATGCACAAGTACTACGCCGACAACGCTACTTTTGTGAGTGGAGTCTACGAGCCGCCCGTCGTGGGATGGCAGAACTACGCTCCGCTCTACGAGCGCCAGCGCGCGGCGTTTCAAGGCATGCAGCTGGTGCGCCGCAATACCTTTGTGTTTTCGAATGGAAATGTCGCCTGGGCAACCTACGAATGGGAATTTGACTCGACGCTCAACGGCCAGCCGTACTCAGCACGCGGGCAAACCACACTGGTCTTCAATAAGGTGGGAGCAAACTGGCTGATCGTACACAACCACACTTCGGAGATTTGCCCAGAAACTCAGGCAACCGCGCCGCCAGCGCAACCGGAGCCGGCGGCACGCTAGCCGCCACCGTGTGGCGGAGGGCGGTAAAGGGAATCAGAAACTCTGGAACCCCTGCCACAACCATATCCCGGCGATGACCAATAGCAGGCCGCCGGAAAGCGCGACCAGGGCCATAATGGGCCGCCCCAGAATCTCGATGCGGGCCACAATCGCGCGCTGCTCGTTGGCCATGGATTGGCCGGCAGCATCGAGAAAGATTTGGTCCTCTTCGCGGTTTTCGAGCGTGCTGCGATAGATCAGCACGCACACTAAGACGGCGGTAATCACTCCCCAGGCGATAAGCAGAATCTGCATCATTCCCACGGGTACCTCCTCGCCTACGCGCGCCAAGGCAACCCGAAAAAGGCTTTCGGTGTCGGCCTCGCCGCAGGCCCGAACGGTGCCACTTGGGCGGGATTATGACTACGGGAGGGGAAGAGTGTCAAGCCCCGTATATTTCATCGGGGAATTGCACGCCCCAGAAATTGCGGGACGGATAAAGGATCTCAACGCCCAGTTCGAAGAGACCTTCCTCGCCCGCCTCTTTGGCGGAAATCACGCGAAATTCGCGCACTTCGTGGGAATGGCCGTGGAGGATTTCGATGCGCGAGCCGAGCAGCGGAACGAACGGCAGCCGCAGGCGAGCGCCGTAGCGGCTGACGGCGATCACCTCCGCGGAGGTGTCAATCATCTCGCCGTCACTCTCCCGGCTATACACTTTTACGGGAATACGAAACGGGACGCGGCTGGAACGGCGACGCTCGATCATTGCGCGGGCACTGGCCATTTGATCTCTCCTCTTCCCCGCGATTGGCTGAGGTGAGAAACACTCTAGGCACTTGGGCCGCGGCGGGTCAATGGTACTTGCAGCGGCCGTGCTTCGTTGACAAACCACCGGCCAGGCGGCAATATCGTTAAGCCTCGCTTTGCCGCAAGATGTGCCCAAGTGGCGGAATTGGCAGACGCGCTAGCTTCAGGAGCTAGTTCTCGCAAGGGAGTGGAGGTTCGAGTCCTCTCTTGGGCACCATACACTTCTGGAAAGACCTAGCGGTGCAGGGTGATGCCGCGACCCAGAACGAAAATAAAGGCTAGGCTAACCACCGCCGCGGTAACAATCCACGGATAGCTTCGACCGATGGTAGGTGAACCCCATTCCGGAACGGTGCGCTTCGGAATGTAGTAGCGCATCCAGAGCAGCCCGCAATCCGCGCCTGCCGTAGCGGGCAGTGCGGATTCCCATACGAGCTGGATTCCGATGGGATTCAAGAGCCCGCCCGCAGTCAGCAGAATGACGGCAGAGAAATAGGGAATGCTGGTGAGCTTGCTGAACCGGCGGGGATCATTTAGCGGAACTCCGACGTAGCGCACCAGCCCACTGCCCACCAGCAGAACGGCGCCGTAGTAGAATGCAATTCCGCCGGCGATCAACAGCATCCTCCAAAGCCAATGAGGACTCATCGGCGCTATCACTACGGCCCAATCTCCGAAATTGGTCACGCCGGAAAAGAGGAAGTACCCGCTCCCGGTAAAAACGTTGAACGCGAAGCTCGCAAACAGGAAGTAGCGCAATTGTGCCGAGGAGTTTCTCGCGCCGCGCAAAGCAATCCAGAAGACCAGAGCCGCCGCCAGATTCGCGAGCGTTCCGCCGGCAGCGACGAGCCGCGTATCGTATGTGCTCGACCACGCCACGGTCGAAAGCACGCCCGATGGTACGATCGTCAGAAGCGCGATCACACCGTGCCCCACGCCTTCGTGCAGCACGTTCGCGAGCGCCGCCGCAATCAGGCTGATAGCACGAAGAGTCAGCCCGTCGTCCTTCACTAGAGTGGCACTTGTCACGTCGGGTGCGGTCATCGTGTCAATTCTTGCGGCGTTCGGGCAAAACTCGCTCCCTACTTCGCCGAATGGAGCAAGCCTTCGGCGCAAAGCGCGCCTTCCGGTGTGTCTTCGTGCTTGAAGTACAAGAAGACGTCGCCGCGCAGGGCGGCTGTGGAGACCCTCTTGGCCACTGCCTTACGGGCGCTCGGCGAATAATCCGCTTTCCGCAGCCGCAGGTAGGCAAAATCAGCGGTGGCTACGTCCGGGGTCTCGATCTTTTCGCTCTCCGCCACGCACAGCGCGACGTTGGCCTTGCTCAGCACCTCATACACTTCGTCCGCAAACCACGAAGCGTGCCGGAATTCCATGGCGGCTCGCACACCGCGCGGCAACATGCTTACAAAATCCTTGAGCCGGTCGAGGTCGCACTTCAGGAATGGCGGCAACTGAAACAGCACCGGGCCCAGCTTGCGAGCTTCGCGGAGGGGATCGAGCGTGGCGATGAAACTCGCGGTCTGCTCGCCCGCCTCGCGCAACCGCTTCACGTGGGTGATGGCCTGATTCGCCTTCACTGCAAAGTGGAAGTCGGCCGGCGTGGCGGCGATCCAGCCGGCCAGCAATTTCGCAGTGACGTAGCGGCGGAACGTGTAGTTCACCTCGACGGAATTCAGCCGCGTGGCGTAATAGCCTAGAAACTTCGCCGAGGCGAGCTTCGCCGGATAAAATTCCGGCTTCCAGGCCGGATAGGCCCACCCCGATGTTCCAGCGTAGATTTTCCCCAAAGCAGGCTCCGTGTGCGCAGATTGGAATATACGCCGCTATTAGATATGTCAAGGGTGTTGCGACTTTGGCAATGTGATGTTCTTCAGTTCCCAGCTAAATCTTCACCCACGCTACGCCAACCTCCAATAATCCCACTAAAACCGCGCGATTTTTCAGGGTGTGCAAAAGCGGACAGTCCTGCCAAAGCAAGAAGCCTATGCTTCTGGCCCACGCATTTGGAATCGAGCGGAGGAATCATGGGAGGCCTGAAATATCCGGCATGGGAAAAGCCTTACCTCGCAGCCATGCTGGAGCTTGACCCGCAAAAACTGGCTCAGCGAGTTAAAGCTGCCCAACTGGCGATTCTTCTGCGCTTGCAGGAATTACGAGCAAGTTTAGACGGATCGGCGGAGCGGGAGGCCATCGAAGACGCGCAAAGTGGCCTACTCGTCTTGCGGAAGGAATGCGCACGTTTCCCGGCTATGGCGAACGGTCCAGCGCACCCGCGTACGCACGACGGGGAAACTCGCTCTTTGCCCTCTTGAAACTGAGCATTGTGCCGATACGCAGTTCAAGCGTTTTGGAAGGCGGAATGAATATCCTGAGGCCCTCCGGATTCAAGATGCGGCACCTTGCATTACTGTTGATGCCGTTGCTGACGGCTGCAGCGGTCTGCTTGTCAGCTGGGGCGCACCCCCCCCAAGGCGCAAATCCGTCTCCGAGCAAGGTCGGCTCCCCTCCGACCAAGACGGACGAAACGCCAGGCTACGTCGGTTCGGAAGTCTGCCAAACCTGCCACTCGGAGATCTACACCGGCTGGGAAAAGTCCCCGCACTGGAAGACAACACTTAACACCAAGGGCGGCCCCTCGCACCAGGGTTGCGAAGCCTGCCACGGCCCTGGATCGGCGCATGTCGCCGGCGGCGGAGACGTTACAAAGATCTTCATTTTCAAGGATCACTCCACAAAAGAAATCAACGATCGCTGCCTCGGGTGCCATGCCGGCGGGCCGCAGCACATGAATGCGATCAACTCGATACACACTAAGAACGATGTGAGTTGCATCTCCTGCCACTCACCCCACCACGCGCAGACCACTGAGTTCCTGCTTTCCAAGCCGCAGCCCGAGCTTTGCTATGGGTGCCATCTGCAACAAAAGGCGCAGTTCGAGATGCCGTTTCACCATCGAGTGAATGAAGGGCTGATGCAATGCAGCGATTGCCACAACGTACACGGGACGGTGGGACCGAAGCAGGTGCGCACGTCCTCATCCCAAGACACCATCTGTTTCACATGCCACACCGACAAGGAAGGCCCATTCGTCTACGAACATGCCGCCGTCAAGATCAACGGATGCCAATCCTGCCACATGCCCCACGGGGGCCCGAACGCTCACATGCTGAAGCTGAGTAACGTCAACCTACTCTGCCTGCAATGCCACACGACATCGAGCTTCAGTGCAGCACCGGGCGCCCCTTCGTTTCATAACCAGGCGAGCTTCTTCCAGGCATGCACGCTGTGCCACGTCGCCATCCACGGATCTAACTTCAGCTCCACGTTTTTCAAGTAGAGGTCATGGACACTCTGCGAGCCGCGCGAAGACAATCGACGATTCGAGCCGACTCAGTCGGTCGCCGAATGGCGCTCTCGATCATCCTGATGGTATTCGCAGGAAGGCTGCTTTTCGCGCCCATGTCGGGCGCGCAAGACAGCAGCGCAGATGACAAGGGTGTGGACTCCGGGAACTACAACATCCACCAGATCGTCGACTTCGGCTACAGACTAAACGAAGTCAACGGGAACCAAAACACATACGACACCTTCATCAATCTTGGATCGGGCGTGCGGCTCTTCGACTATTCGTTCGATATGCGCTCTCTGAATCATCAAGGGTTTCTCTTCGACGATCTGAGCTTTAGTAATTTTGGCTACGGGGGGGATCCGAATGATGTTTCGCGCCTGCACATCGAAAAGAACAAGTGGTATGACTTCCACCTGCTCTTCCGCCGCGACAAAAACTTCTGGGATTACAACCTGTGGGCAAATCCGCTAAACCCAGCAGCGCTGAATCCACCAGGTTCCGCGACCACCGGTTGCATCGTCAGTCCGCCGACGTCGGCGCATCCGGGGCTGCCAGCATACTGCTCGAATCCCGCAATGCCGACCACGAGTTCGCCGCAAGGCTACGATCTGGTGCGACGCATGCAGGATTACGATCTGACGCTTCTTCCCGAATCGCGGGTGCGGTTCCGCCTGGGCTTTTCGCACGACCGCAATCAAGGGCCCGGGCTCTTCACCACGGACAGCGGGACCGTCCCGGCCTTCAATGAGACTTACAGCTATACGACGAACGCGTACCGCGCCGGCGTCGATTTCCGCCTGCTGCCCCGCACGACGATTTCCTATGACCAGTTTCTGAGTTACTTCAAGCAGGACAACACGGTTATCGACAACCCAACCCTTACTCCGCAGAACTTCGGGTACCAACTCCCGAATGGCACGCCGGTGGGCTTGGGCATCATCTGGAGCACGCAAACGCCTGCGGAGGCGCTGCCTTGTGCAGCTCCCATCGCGAACGCTACAACGATGCCACCGACAGCAAACCCCAACTGCAACGGGTTCCTAAGCTACAGCCAAGTGGGACGTCCGCGGAATTTCATACCCACCGAGCGGCTTCGGTTCCAGTCAAACTACTTCGAAAAACTACAGCTGGAGGGCTCGATCGGCTACAGCACATCCGATAATCAGATCCCCGACTTCAACGAGATCCTGAACGGCTTCGTTACCCGAAGCGCAACACGCGAAAGCACGACAGCAGGTCCGGCAAATGCGAAACGTGTCTCGTTCAACGCGGACGGGTCGGCCGTGTATTCCGTCTCCGACAAATTCCGCATCCAGGATTCGTTTCGATGGGACGACTGGCGCATCCCCGGCTTTTGGGCAACGGGCCAGACGAATATTTTCGGTGGCGCGGGCTCCGGGCAGATCGGCTTGGCCCTGCCCCTATCTCTGTTCAGCCAAGTGTCTCCACCCACGGCCGGCACGTTTGCCGCGCTCTGTCCTGCGGCTCCCTACAGCCAGGTCGGCTGTCCGATTCACACCACGAGTTCGGGCGCGGATGTGACCAACGAACTCGCATACCAATTCCTCGGCCAGAATCTCAAGTCGAACACGTTCGAGCTGCAGTATGACTTTACGAAACGGTTGAGCGGCTGGATTGGGTACGAATATACGAACCGCTCGATCGCACAAATGAGCGACACGTTCGACGTGGGCGAGTTTTATTTCCCGGGCGGAGCCGGGGCAACAGCTGCGAACTTCTACTTGGCGGCGCGCGGTGATTGCGCCCTGGTTGCCGGCGTTTTGCCCGCAGGCTGCACGCTGCTAACAACGGGCCCTTCGGCCGGTGCGATTGTGGAAGGTTCGCCCGCGAACCCAGTACCCGAGCCGGGCAACGACACGGCGCGTTCGGTGACCACTATCAACGAGAACCTACTGCTCGTTGGAGTTACATATCGCCCGATTGACGCTCTCAGGATTACCGGCGATTTTCAGTTTGGATACAACGACAACTCCTTCACCAGGATCGATCCTCGGCAGGTGCAGAGCTATGAGATCCACGCGAATTACACGCCGCGGCCATGGGCCACGATCAGCGGAGCGATAGAGCTTCACGAGAACCGTGACAACGTGGAGACTGTCGATAACATCGAGCACGATCGCAACTACAGTCTTGCGGTCATGCTCGTGCCCAATCAGCGGCTGGCAGTCGATTTCGGATTTACATATTGGAACGTCTACACACAGTCGGAAATCTGCTTCAACTACTCGATCACGTACACGAATCCGGCGCCGCCTCCCGCTACTCTGCCCGCCGGCACATCGCCTCCAGGCGTGCCGACGATTCCGTGCCCAATCGCGGGCGCATCGGTTGGTGCGGCGGGTCTGGGAGCCCTTTCGACTTATGCCAGCACGGACTATTTCGTTCATGGGGGCCTGATGTGGAAGCCGACGAGGCGGGTCACCACGAGCCTTGGCTACGCGGGCAGTTTTGTGCGCGGCAGCACCATCTTCCTCAATCCTCTCGCCCCGTCGGGCACCCTTCAATACGACTATCAGGGGCCGTACGGTTCAGTAGTGATTCAGATCTACAGGGGTTTCAGCTACAAGATCGCCTGGAACTATTACGGGTTCAATGAAAGCGGAGTCACGAGCCCGTTTGGGTTGGCGTCGATACCGCTGCAGGATTTCAACGGCAACACAGCCACTTTTTCTTTCCGGTACGCGTTCTGATGCGAATGTTCAGGAGGCTTCTATGATCAGTTTGAACTTTCCAAGAAGTGGAATCCTGTTTTTGTTAGTCGCCGTCGGTGTGCTCTTCGTCCTTCCCGCGAAGTCGGACGACGCCGCATCCCTATACAAATCCAAGTGCGCCGCCTGCCATTCTGCCGATGGTAGCGGCGACACGCCGGCCGGCAAGGCCATGGGCGTCACAGATCTGCGCGGCGATGAAGTTCAGAAAATGACAGACGCCCAGCTGATCGACGCCACGACCAACGGTAAGAACAAGATGCCGGCATACAAAGGCAAGCTGACGGACGATCAAATCAAGCAACTCGTGGGCTACATTCGAACCTTGGCAAAACCGAAGTAGTTCGACACGGTAAAAGTGGGCGCCCCGTTGTGACTCAGTGTTCGGGCCGCACTGCGCCGAGAGAGATAACCCTTGAATCTGCCCCCACCGATCGCCGTGTTGTTTGGTCTGCTGGCACTCGCGGCAGCCTTGGTCGCTACAATTGTGTTCCGCCCCCAAATTACAGAGAGCCGCGGAGGGAAAATCCTCGCTTTTGTCGCCTTCCTGATTCTTCCTGCTTTTTGCGTTTCCTGGGGAGCTAGCGAGCACATCGATCGGTCAAAACAAACTCAGTTTTGTCTCGACTGCCACGTGATGGCGCCGTACGGCAAAAGCCTGTACGTGGATGATCCCTCCTACATACCGGCTGCCCATTTTCAAAACCATCGGATTTCGGTGGACGAGGCCTGTTATACCTGCCATACGGACTACGCTTTCTATGGAGGTTTTCAGGCAAAGCTGCGTGGCTTGCGGCATATCTACGTGCAGTATTTGGGCACGATTCCTCATCCCATCCGTCTCTATACGCCTTACAACAACCGCGAATGTCTGCACTGCCATCTAGGCGCCCGGTCGTTTGAAAGCAATCCCGTTCATCAGGCGTTGATGGATTCGATTGTCGGCAACCAGATGTCGTGCATTTCGAGCGGATGCCACGACACCGTGCATAACGTCGCCCAACTCGACAAAGTGAAGTTTTGGAGTCCCCTGCAATGACCACCGACAGCCTGCCCATGCAGCGGAACCTTCGCATCTGCGGCATCCTTCTGATTTCGGCGCTCGTAGTCGAAGCCGTAAGCTTGATATGGCGAGCGCCGCTCGCGTTCCTTTTGTTCGCTTTCCTTGGAGGCGCGCTGTTTGTATCCGGCGTCCTTCTCTATCTCTATTCTTTGGTGCGAGCCAAATGACGCACCGCAACAACTGTTTGGCGATTCCCGACTCGTTCGCGCTAGCGCATTGACTTCCCTTGCCAGCCAAGTAAAATCACGGCATAGGCGATGGAGTTCGCCTTAACCGCTGTCCTCCCTGCAGCCGGGACAGATGATGACTCCTGACAAGAAGGATCTTGTCGCGGAGTCATGTCCCCGGCAACGATCCACACAACAAACGCGTCGGATCATGCTGTTCCGGCGGAAATTGCATTCGAAGGAGACTTTTCTCACTCCATGACCAAATACTGGCTGGTGGGCATCGGCGGTTTCCTCGGTTCCGTTCTCCGGTTCTGGGTCGGCGGATATTTCGGCGAACGGTTCGGCACGCGCTTCCCTTACGGAACGTTCTTCATCAACTGCACTGGCTCGTTCCTGATCGGGTTCATCGTCACGCTGCTCGCCGAGCGCAGCCATTGGAATCCCTACTGGCGCTATCTGATTCCCATCGGGTTCCTTGGCGGATATACGACATTTTCGACGTTCGAGTACGAAACGTTCCGCAGCTTTCAAGATGGCGAACTTCTGATGGCCGGGCTGAACGTGGGACTAAGCGTGGTGGTAGGCTTCGTCTGCGTCTGGCTGGGCGCCATTGCCGGAAAGAGCATTCCATGAGCGCGTTCCGCCAGTCCGTAATGCCGCGTGTACTTGGTCGAAGGGGGGCAACATGCTGAAGTCCGGGCCTGCAAAAAAGGTCACCATGTACGTAGGCGAAGACCACCAGTACCACGGCCAATCGGTGTATGCCGCGATTCTTGATTTCCTCTTTTATCGCGGAATTTCAGGAGCGACCGTCACGCGCGGGATCGCTGGGTTCGGCGCGGACCATCACCTGCATACCACACGCATCGAGCGCCTAACCGAAAATCTGCCTATCAAGATCGAGTTCATCGAGTCGCCTGAGAAGGTCGATGAACTCACGCCCAAGCTTCACGAGTTGGTCGCAACCGGCTTGATCGAAGTGCAGAACACGACCGTTCTGAAGCCTTCGGAATCCACCCCGAATCAGAAGACGGAAATACCCACGTTGCCGCTCCGCCGCGAGAGCAAGGCCAAGCTGATGCGCATCTTCATCGGCGAAAACGACAAGTGGCACGACAAACCGCTGCATAAAGCTCTGGTGGAGAGCATGCGCGCTAACGACATCGCCGGCGTCACCGTCTATCAAGGAATTCTCGGTTACGGCGCCAACCGCCGCATCCATCGCGATAGTGCGCTGCACCTGTCCCACGACCGTCCCATTATGCTTTCCGTCGTCGACACGGAAGAAAAACTTCGCGCCTTCTTTCCTGTGCTCGACGGCATGGTTCAGCAGGGGCTGGTGGTTCTCTCCGATGTGGACATCGTGAAGTACACGCACAATTACCAGGAAGAGCAGCGCAAGAAGGAGGCCCAACCATGAAACTCGAAGGCAACGCCAAGATGCTGCGCATCTACTTCGGCGAAGACGACAAGTGGTCTGGCCGGCCGCTCTACCGCGCCATCGTTGAAAAGTGCCGCGAACTCGACATTGCCGGCGCAACCGTCTTCCGCGGCATCGAGGGATACGGCGCCAGCACTCTGGTCCGCCGCCCGCATCATCTGCTGTCGTTCTCGCACGACGCGCCGGTGATGGTCAGCGTCGTCGACACCGAAGAACAAATCCAAAAACTCCTTCCGCACCTCGATCAAATGCTGACCGAAGGCCTTATCGCTTCGTCCGGGGTCGAGATCATCAAGTACGTCCATCAGGATGGCCTTCGCTCGTAGTAGTATCGGGCGCAGAGGCCTTGGCATGACCCTCTCGCCTTACGTAATGCTGCTCTACGCTCTGCCGATGCACTTGAGCTTTCCTCAAGGAGGCGCGGCCAACGAACAGATCGCGCTGCGCTGGCTGCACATCATCGCCGGGATCGTCTGGATTGGTCTGCTCTACTTCTTCAACCTGATCGGCTTCCCCACTATGAGACGGCTCGACGCGCCGGTGCGAGTGAAAGTGATTGCCGAGATGATGCCCCGCGCCATGTGGTGGTTCCGCTGGTCGGCGCTGGTCACCGTTGTGATGGGCCTGCGCTATTTTTGGGTGCTGCTGGCCTCTGATGCGCGGAACGCCGGAGATCCGTCGCTCGTGTTTCGTTGGTTCGGGGAGTGGCTGCTCGTTTGGCTGGTGGCCTACGCGCTGATCTATCCGTTTCAGCTGCCCGTGAAAGGGGCGCTGAATAGTCCCTTAGTGCGCGCCATCGCCATCGGAGCGATCTCACTGGCTGCGGCTTGGGCCATTCTCGATTTGAATGGCGGCCCGCAATCGTCGAACGCGCACTTGGCCATCAGCGTCGGCGGGGGCTTGGGGCTGCTGATGCTTCTCAACACCTGGGGCGTAGTGTGGCGCGCGCAGAAGCGGCTGATCGCCTGGGCGCGAGTGGCGGCCGAGCAAGGCACGCCCATGCCTCCCGAAGCCGATCGCTTGACTCGCTGGATATTTCTGACCGCGCGCACGGGATTCTGGATGTCGTTTCCCATGCTGTTTCTGATGGGCGCCGCTGAGCACTACCCGTTTCTAAGCGGCATACTGAATTAGGTCGGCTTGGCTCTCTGCCAAGAGTTCCATGCAGCCGAGTTCCCGCTCGCGCTTATTGGTTGGCGCTGGCACTCACTTCCAAGCGCGATCCCTGCTCCTGAAGGTAAGTTAGGGCATCCTCAATCGCGCGAGCCGAGCCCTTCGACTCCGTGGTCGAAAATTGCGGGCGCCGGCGTGGTGAGAATTTCATGGGATCGAAGCCGCCACGGTTCATCCTGAACACCCAGACGTATTCGTGGTGCGCGTGGTCCGCATCCGATCCGGAGAGCAATGCCGTATCGATCTCCGTAAGCGGATTGAAATCCGAGAAGCCGGCGCGATCGGTATGTACGGGCGTAGGAAGGGCCTCGTTGAAAGTATCCGCATCGTGCGTGAACAGAATCACGAAGTCCACGCTCGCCACGTTTGGCGCAGGGCAAATGTTGGGATACAACTTCCGTCGGTTGGCCGCCAGCCACTTGAATTGCGATGGGCTAAGGCCGTAGGCGGAGAAGTAAGTGTGGCACGCCGGATCGGCGCTTTCATCCGCCGGCTCGGTGGCCGGATACTCGGCACCAATCGGCACTTCCTCCGTAGCGCTCTTGACCTTCGCTGAATTCGAAGGGGTAACGATGTCACGCACCGGGTAGGTGCTTGCCGGCACATCCAGTTTGGCTTCGTAGATAGGCGCGCTAGGCTTTGCGGGTGCCGGTGCCAATACCGGCGGAGGAGCTACAGGCTTCGAGTGCTTCGTCGAGCTGGGAGTAGTGGTTTCTTTTGCCGGCGTGATGACTGCCTTTGGTTCGGTCGCTATGGCGGGCGCGGGAGCCGCAATCGGGTTGGGCGCAACGGCGACCGGTGCCGCAGCAGCAATCGCGGCTGGAACTGAAACCGGTGCCGAGACCGGAGCCATTACCGGAGCTGCGGGCGCGACCACGGCGGGCGCGGTGACCGGCGCTGGCGCGGGTTTAGGCGCGACGGGCTGACTGTTCGCCACCATCACCTGCTGGACTGGTGCCGTTGGCGCGGGCTTTGCCGACGCGCTGGCAATCTTTGGTGCCGGAGGAGCAATTGCGACCGGAGCTGGCGCAGGTACCGGAGGCGGATTCTTGGCGATCACAGGAGCCGGAACCGAAACGCTCACAGGCGCGGGCATCGCCGCCGATGGTTGGCTGCTCGCTGCCGGCGCGGTCTGCTGCGGCGGGGCGGTCAACGCGAGCATCGCGACCGCCGCGTTCGGCATGACAGCGGAAGCGTTAACTGCGGGAGCGGGCTTCGTAGCAGCTAGCGCTGCCTTGGCTGCTGCCGCTAGCGATGCGGTATTTCCGCCCGAAGGCGCTGCGCTGGCCGCGGCCGCCGCCACGGTCTGATTTTCGGGATCGGCTAAAGGAGGAAGATCCGGAAGTGCACCGTCCGGCACGTAGCCTTCCGCTCCGCTCGCGCTGTGGATCTTCACATAACCCTTCACGCGCGACACGATTTCCACACTCTCGCCGCACTTCAGGCGCGCTCCCACATCAAAAGTCGTCAGCGTGTCATACACCCACACGCGATCCTGATTTGCTCCGCACTTGAGCTTGTCCGTATCGGCAAGCACAGGCACCGCGAGCCAAAGCGCCAGCAAAGGAAGAAGATATCGCCATGGTCTATTCATTGTTGCCCCCAGCGTGAGAATCGAACACAGGGCGAAGCGCACAGGGAGTGCGTAAAAAGCAGCGAAAGAAGTGAGCGACGCGCTGCGACAAGAAAAGCCTCTGCCAAGCCCCGATTGGCATGCAGAACTATGTTCCGAAGGAACGCAGGTCACAACTGAACGGAAGGACAGAAATGGACCCTGGCCCGGCGTGCTAAGGCTTTCGCCTTAGGACCGCCAGCGAAGCGTTACCGGACCCGCAAGCGGGTGCCGCATCGGTTGGCCGGTGCGTTGGGACTCCATATGCGCCGCCTTCAACTCAAAATACCAGCGGGCCTGACGGTCCGCGTCATCCACCAGCATCATGCGGTCTTCGTACTTCAGCCCGAGGGACTGTTTTTCGATCACCTCGGTGTCTTGCCGGATAAAACGCGGCCCGAGCACTTCGATGATTAAGCGCACCACCGGAAACCAGGGAAGGATGTTCCAGGCGGCCACAAAATCTAGGCGGCAGAGATCGCGACGCACCGGCGTTACCGTCGTGCGGCTCGATAGCCAGTAGCGCCCGGCGCGAATCTGCTCGAAGCGCTGGTTGGGCAGCACAAAATCGATGGTGGTGGTGGCCGGCTCGCCGGTGATCCATTTCAGCAACTTGTAGGGCGCGCTATTCGTTGATGGCGCATGCGGGCTCATACGAAATCCGTTGGGGATGGGCTCGAATTGCTTCTCTTTGTCGCGGATGCTATGCCGCGTCCGCCACCACCAGGCTTGATGCACGAAGGGCCCGTGCGCCGGATCCATCAGCCCGATGATCCCGTGATCGACGCTGCACGGCAGTTCCGCCGTAAGATGGGCCACCTTGCACCGCTCGCTGAACGTCGGCAGTTCCGGTAGAGGCGGGGGCGGTGCGTCCGATGCCGCGGGGCGGCCTTCGGGATTGTTCATGAAGACCCACATGTAGCCGTCGCGTTCCTCACAGGCAAAACTGCCCGCATAGATTCGTTCCGGCTTCAGTTTGGAGTCCGCCATCAGCGACGGAATGTGCCGGCACTGGCCCGTGTGCGCGTCGAATTGCCAGCCGTGGTAGGCGCACTCGACGGTAGTTCCATCCGAGGCTCCGAACGAAAGAGGAAACGCACGATGCGGGCAGACGTCGCGCAGGGCAAAGGGCTTTCCGGCGGAATCGCGCCCCAGCACCAGGGGAACCTCAAGCAGCTGGGAGCGCTCGAGTTTGCCCCTGCGCACCCGGTCGCTGCGCAGCGCCGGGTACCAGAATCCCCACAGGAATTCGCCGTTGCCTGGTTTCGAGGCCCCAGGTTTCGAAACTTCCGACTCTGAAGCGCTCGATTGCGAAGCGCCCGATTGTGAAACGAAGGATTCGCTCATCGCGCGGCGAGTATCGTAGTACAGCCCTTGCCCCGGCGGCAAAGAAGATGACGCGCGCTTGCCTCGGCTCGGAACAGGCGAACGCTACACGAACTTCCACCGCAGTACTTTCGTCCCGGGAGAATTAGACCGACAGACCTATCGACGCCGTTCGCGTCGACCGGCACAATCACTGTGGATTCGGGATGTGACGCCCAGCATAAGCCCGGGGAGGGTAACCTTCGCGGCAGCAAGCGACGCCCGTTCTCGAATTTCTGATCCTCACCTCTATGCCCCCGAGCGGCCGGCACCCCCACCGGCCGCTCTTTATTTCCCCCAGTGATACGGCTAACCGGAAACGCGCGTCGAGGACAACTCCGCGCGGGACTCTAAGCTCCGAGATTTATCGAGGGCGCCCGAGCGGGCGATAGCGCGCCATCATCCGCGGCCGCATACGAAAGCGCGGCGTGAGTGGCGGCGGCACGTTATGCAGGGCCGAGCCGCAGCTGCCGCAATGTTCAGAACGGGTTCGGGAATCCATGCGCAACCAATGGCCCCTCGCGGGGCATTCGGGGTTCAGACATTGCACGGTCCAGCCGGACAAAAGTTGCATCGTCACCTCGCAGCGCAGCCGCCGGAAGAAATCCGGCCGCGCGCCAGAAAAATGGGTGCAGGGGGTTGTGGGACGGTGGGATTGTGCGGCGGAAGCCTCTAGTACGTCAACAGGAATCTATACAATTAGTAGTGGTGCCTGTGCCGGGGCGATCTGAAGGCTCTGCGGAGATGCGTTACTTCGAGGCCGGACCAGGCGCGCTTGAAGAAGTAGTCGCGGCCGCGAGCTGCGCCTGCAGATCATCCAAATGTTTTTGCGCGTCGGCTATCTCTTGCTGCTTGGCGTCAATCTGATCTTTCTCGTCACTCAACGCCGCCGCGCCTGCCTTGTCCGACGCGTAGTCCGTTTGGCCGTAGTAACTCTGCTGATCGAGCACGTACTTGCGCTGCGAAATGTCGAGATCTGTTTTCAAGCTTGCGATTTCCTGCTTGGCCGACTCTAGGTTCCCGTAGAGGCCCGCTAGCTGGTCTCTGGATAGCTCTGGCGAATTAGCGCGCGCTTCCGGTGCAGTACCCGGCGCCCTAGCGCTATCGGCGGCCGCAGCAGCTGCGGGCGTTTGTCCTACCACACTGATGCCTCCCGCCGTCGGCAGATTGTCATTGCTCCAAACCTTGGGTGCTTTGCCGTCTTTCTTCTGCTGCTCCCGCGCCTTGGCCGCAGCGGCCGCGAGGGGATCTTCCTGCTGTCGGCCGGTTGCCGGCGCGGTCTGCTGCGGACGTGCGGAAGCAATCTGAAGCGGCAGAATCAGCGAGGCCATCACAACCCACGGTGCGGTTTTCATTGACGTGCTCCTCTGTCAGCAGGTGTACCTCGACTATGGTATCCGCAGCCGCGTTCCATGGGCAAACAGGGGGCGTTGCCGCATCCAAAGAGGTAACCGTCCAAATGGCCAGCTACTCAAAGCCACTCACTTAGGAGCCGACCTTGCGTCAAAAGCAGTCGCGCGGGATACTCTGGCCGGTCTGGGGTTCTTACCGGCTGCCTAAGGAGATGAAATGAAGACGCTGATCCTGGTCGCGGCCGTGCTTCTTCTAGGTATGTGTTTAAGCCCAGGCGGGACTCTTGCCCAGGCGCCTCCAGGCCCGATTCCGCCACCATCCAACCCCACGGCGGATCAAGTTTCGGCTCCTACTCAGTCGTCGGAGGTTTCCGGGCGGATCGTAACCGAGTACACGCTTCCTCCCGACCTCTATCGAAAAGCCAAAAACCTCAGCCGGATTCGCCTAGCGGGAGCGCTGATCGTGCCGCTCTACGGCTTCGTAGTTCTGTGGCTGGTGCTGCAATGGAAGCTTGCCCCACGCTACCGGAATTGGGCGGAGGGGACCTCCGCGCGCCGATTCGTGCAGGTGCTGATCTTCGCACCCCTGTTCACTTTGACGGTCGACATTCTCGAACTGCCCATCGGCATCTTCGAAAATTGGATCTCGCGCAAGTACAACCTCTCCGTGCAGGGGTGGCCGTCCTGGGCATGGGACTGGACCAAGGGCGAGTTCATCTCCGTGATACTGGCGACGATCCTCACTTTTATCCTCTATGCCGTCATCCGCAGCAGTCCTCGCCGCTGGTGGTTTTATTTCTGGCTGATCTCGCTGCCGCTCCTCATCTTCCTGATTTTCCTCCAGCCACTGGTCATCGATCCGATGTTCCACAAGTTCGAGCCGCTGACGCAGAAGGACGCGCCCCTCGTGACCTCGCTCGAACAGATGGTGCAGCGGGCCGGCGAAAACATTCCTCCCGAACGCATGTTTTGGATGGGTGCTGCTGAAAAATCAAACGAACTCAACGCCTACGTCACCGGCCTGGGTTCTTCAAAACGAATCGTCGTGTGGGACACCACCATCGCCAAATTAAACACGCCCCAGATCGTCTTCGTTGCCGGACACGAAACGGGCCACTACGCCCTGCAGCACATTCCGAAAGAGCTGACCATTTCCGTTGTGGGTTTGTTCGTTCTCTTCTATCTCGGCTATCGCTCGACGGGTTGGCTGCTGGCGCGCCGCGGCGCCCGGTGGGATATTCGCGGCATGGACGACTGGGCTTCGCTTCCTGCTTTGCTTCTGCTGCTGGGACTGTTTTCGTTCGTCGTCACTCCCCTCTCCAACGCCATCAGCCGGCACTTCGAGCATCAGGCGGATCAGTACGGCCTTGAAGTCACCCACGGCCTGACGCCGGATTCAGGGCAAGTCGCCGCGCAGGCGTTCCAAGTTCTCGGTGAAGTCAGCCTTGATGATCCCACGCCCAGCCCTTTGGACATTATCCTGACCTACAATCACCCTTCCATTCGCGATCGCGTCCGTTACTGCCTTACCTACGACCCTTGGGCGAATGGCGGCCACGGAGAGTTTGTCCCCTAAACGGTGGCGGAAGATTCAGCAGCGGAAGCCTCGGAGGCCGCGGTTCGCTCGTGCAGCGTCATTTGAATGCCGTACCGTGGCCGCAAGGTGACCAACGGCTCCGTCGCGACCGTCTGCCCGGGCACCAGCCGGAACTCGAAGCGCTGCGCGACCATCCCGATAACAATGGCAGCCTCCAGCAACGCAAAGCCTTGCCCGATGCACCGCCGCGCGCCGTCGCCGAACGGGTAGTAGACGCCGGAGGGAAGCCGTCCCGCCAAACCGTCGAGCCAGCGCTCCGGCCGGAACGTCTCCGGGTCTTCGAAAAATCTCGGGTCGCGATGCGACACCCATTGCGACATCACCATCGTAGTGCCGGGAGTGAATTCGTATCCGCCGATCTGCACCGGCTCGATCACCTCTCGCGCCATGATATAAGCGGGCGGATAGAGCCGCAGAATCTCATTCATCACCGCTTGCAGATAAACCAGCTTGCCGAAATCGGCGGCCTCCGGATCCCGGCCTCCTAGAACGCTGCGCAATTCCTCCTGCAGCCGCTTCTGCGCAGCGGGATTTTGGCTCAGCACGTACCAAGTCCACGCCAGCATTTGCGCCGTAGTCTCGTGGCCGGCAACGAAAAGCGTGATGGCTTCATCGTGCAGTTGTTGCGGGGTCATGTGGCTGCCGTCTTCATCCATGGCGCCCATGAGCAGGGCCAGCAGGTCGTTGTGCTCGTGGGAATTTCCCTCCGCCTGCCGCTCCGCGATAATCCGGTAGATGATGGAATCCATAAACTCGAGTTCCCGCGTAGCGCGTCTGTTCTGCGGCGTAGGCCAGTTCTCTGGAATTCGGAACGGCAGCCTTTGGCGGCGCATGGAATAACGCATCAGGTAGATCATCGCTTCGCCGATCTGATGTGCTTCGCCCGGCAGCGAAGTGCCAAACAGCGTTTTGACGGCGATGTCCAGCGTCATGGCCATCATTTCCTGCGCCATGTTGCGCTCTTCGCCGTCCCGCCAGGTGCTCATATGCGTCCGGCAGAGCTCTACCATCGGCTTGGCGTACTCCTGAATTTTGGCGCGATGAAACGCGGGCTGCTCGAGCCGCCGCTGCCGGCGCCAGAAGTCTCCTTCGCTGATCAGGAGTCCGTTCCCGAGCATGCGCCCGGTAATCCTGCGCGTGAGTTCGCTCTTGTGGAATTTAGCGTGCTGCGTCACCAGAACTTGATTCACGAAGTCGGGATGGCTTAGCAGGATGCGTTCCTGCGTCATGACGCAGAAGCGCGCTATGTCCCCGTACTCCCGCGCGTAGCGCAGCAATCCCGCCAGCGGATCGGGCCGCAGTTCGAAAGCCACGCCAATCACCGGTAGCCCCTTAGGCCCCGGCGGAAGCTGCTTACCCGTTACGCCCAAAACCGTGTTCCGTTTGCCAATGGATTACTCTCCCGAGCATTATTCTACAGGCCCGCCGCAGTTTTCGCCCGCGGCTATACTCGCGGTAAGATGTTTACTCACCTCTGAGGCTAAGGAAAGGGAGTCACGTGCCCATCGAAAAGCCGGAATGGCTCCTGCAAACCGAAGGCATCTTCGATTCTCTGAACGAAGGCGTGCTGGTCGAAGACGACTGCAATAAGATCCTGTACATCAACTCCTGCCTTGAAGAAATGATCGGACTGCCTACCGACCAAGTCGTGGGACTCAGCCCCGCGGATTTCTATACACCCGAAGAACTCGCGATCATGAACGAGCATATCGAACGCTCCGAATACGTGGGCCGAAACCGCTTCGAATTTGTTCTGCCTCAGAAAGACGGCACGCGCCTCCCGGTAATCATCAGCACCCGCCGCCAGGAGGATCCCGAAGGCCGGCTCTTCGCCATCGTTACATTCACCGATATCTCCGACCAAAAGCGCGCAGAGGCAAAACTTCGCGATGCAAACACCAGGCTGGAGGAGCGCCAGCGCGAAATCGAAGAAGACCTCGCGCTCGCCGCCCGCGTGCAGCAAAGCCTGGCGCCCAGATCGATCGTCTGGGGCGGCATGCGCATCGACACCTACTTTCATCCCGTGCGCACCATCGGCGGCGACTTCGGACTGGTAAACGCCATCGACGACGATCATCTCGACTTGCTGGTTTGCGACGTCTCCGGCCATGGCATCGGCTCGGCGCTGGTCGCCAATCGGCTGTACACCGAGGTGCTGGCGGAATTCGCGAATAACGCATCTTTGAACGACGCCATGCGCGGCCTGAACGATTTCGTTATGCGCATCATCGGCGGCTCGGCCTTCATGTTCACCATGGCCGCGGCCAGATTTGGGCGTGACGGGAAAAGCATGACCTTTGCAGGAGCGGGGCACCCGCCGGCGATGATCGTCACTCCGGGCGACGAGCCGCGCCTGCTGGAATCCCTGAACATGGTGCTCGGCGCGCTGCCCGATGCCGTGGGCGGCGAGTCCGACCTCATCGTGCGGCTTGAGCCCGGCGATCGCGTGGTGCTCTACACCGACGGATTTACGGAAGTCTTCGACTCGCGCGGCGAGATGCTGGGCGTTTCCGGCGTGCAGAAAGTCGTTCGCGAAGCCGCGCTACTGCCCTTCAGTGAAATGAAGCACGAAATTCTCTCCCGCGTCGCGGAATGGCGCGAAGGCCCGCCCTCGGATGACATGTCTTTGGTTCTTCTCGAGGTCCTCTGATCCCCGTACGAAGCTATGATTCCGGAGCTATAATTCCGGCGGAATGGTCGGATCGAATCGTGCAAATTCTCTTTTCTTCAACTTCTAAATGGACCCGGTAACTCACGGCATTACCGGCGCGCTTCTCGGCAAGGGATTTCTCGCCAAGCGCAACGAGCGCGTCGCCGTCTTTGCGGCTACCCTCGGGGCGGTTTTCCCGGACATCGATACGGTTGCCGATTTCGTTTCGCGCGACCCGTCTGGCCATTGTTAAATATCACCGAGCCATTACCCATTCCTTTGTAGCGTTGCCGTTTTTTGCGTTACTTCTCGCTTTCCTTACTCCTCCGGTTCTGGCGCTGCTGAAGCGCCGCTATCCGCAGTTCCGTGACGTCGAATCTCCGTCACGCGCCATGCTGACCCTCATCTACGGCGTGGGCCTCGCCAGCCACATTCTTCTCGACGGCATGACTTCCTTCGGCACTCGCATGTGGTACCCCATTTCCAGCACGCGCGTTTCCTGGGACCTCCTCTTCATCATCGATCTCGACATTCACGTCCATCGTGTTGGCTCCTCAGGTAGTAGCTTGGATCTATAGCGACCGGGAGAAGAGCCGCGCGCGCGCCGTACGCATGTGGATTTGTTTTACGATTGGCGCTGTCTTGGGCTGGGCGCTCGCCCTCGCCGCGGGCTATCCCTTCCACTTCTGGATCGTGATTCTCGCCAGCGCCATCTTCGCTATCGTGTTTTTCGCTCCCGGCACGGGCGTTGGGGTTTCCGCGTCCCGCGAGCCGATTGGTGCGTGGCTGGCACGGTTGTCATGGTTGCCTACATCCTCGCCTGTGCTCTCGGCCATCACGCGGCCATCTGGCGCGCGAAAACCTTTGCGGACGCGCGCGGCGTTACCGCTATCCGCATGGCGGCGCTGCCCATCCCACCCTCTTTGCTCGACTGGGGCGACGCGATTCGCACGGTGGACGGCGTCTACGAAGCGCACTTCGATCTACGCAACCCGCAGCCTCCGGCGTTCGCATTCGTTCCTGATTCCCCTCCGGACCTCTATATCGCTCGCGCCTTTCAAATGCCTGACGTCCGCCTGTACTGGCAATTTGCGCGCTTCCCTTCGATTCATAGCTACGCGGTCGGCGGCGTTCACATCGTCGAGCTCGGGGAGAATCGCTTTTCCGACGGGCGCCGCGGGCCGCAGCCTTTCACTTACCTGGTCACCTTCGACCAGGCCGGCAACGTCCTCGGCCAAGGCTGGCTCAGAAGCGGAATCCTGGCTCCGAGCGGTCCAAGTCCGCTGCAACAATCAGGTCCCGCGAACAGCGGAGCCGCTCAGGGAAGCGGCCGGTGAAAATTCTCATCTTCAGCGATATCCACGGCGATGTGCGGGCCCTCGATCGCATTCTCGCGCATACGGCAGACATCTATATCGCGGCAGGCGATCTGGCGAATTTCGGTAAGGGTCTCGACCGCTGCGGCGAAGTGCTCAAGCCGCTCGGCGAGCGCCTTTGGCTACTGCCGGGAAACCACGAAACGCACGACAGCACGCGCGCCCTTTGCGACGCCTTTGGCTTCGTCGATTTTCACCGCCAGGTTCGCCCGCTCTCCTCGGCCAACAGCGTGATCCAGTGGGCGGGGCTCGGCTACAGCAACATCACGCCGTTCGATACTCCGGGGGAATATTCAGAAGAAGAGATTTCCGCGGCGCTTGCCGCGTTCGAGGGACTCGATCCCCTCTATTTGGTCGTGCACTTCCCACCCGGCAACTCCGCTCTCGACCAATTTGCTCCCGGCCAGCACGCTGGCAGTCCCGCGCTGCGCGAGTGGGTCGACCGCTTCCAGCCGGTGCGCCTTTTCTGCGGGCACATCCATGAGACTGCAGGCCTAAACGAGCGGCTCGGCCGGACGCAGTGCGTCAACGTCGGCAAGCAGGGCTATACGGTAGAAATCTAGCTATGAGACGGCGCGCGGCACGCTGTACTTCGAAGCGGCTATTTCTTATTCGCGGGGTAAATCACAAGGTGCCGGCGGTCGCCCACCCCTTCGCTCATGGTCCGTACTCCGGCGGCGCCGCTCAATTCCAAATGAATGATGCGCCGCTCGCGCGACGACATGGGATTGAACTGGAACTCCAGGCCCGTCTCTCGCACGCGCTGCGCGGCCACGCGCGCGGATAGCTTCAATTCCTCAAGGTGCGTAGCGCGATATTCGGCGCAATCGAATCGCACGCGATCGTGCAGCCGTGGATCGAGCCGCAGCCAGCGATGCGCCACATGTTCGAGAGCCAACAGCAGCTCCGCGTTGCGATCGAGCAGCAGCGCTTCGTCGGCGCCGCGAAATCGTACGGCGATCTCCGCCGGCTCGCCGCCCGCGTCGCCCGATCCCCCTGATCCGGAGACGGTGATCTCGGGTTCGACTTCCAGATTCATCTCGCGCAGTGCCAGATCGACGAACCGCTCGATTTCCGCTTTCGCGCGTTCGACGTCCAGCGGTGGCTCGGGGCCCAGAGGCCTCGTCGGAGGCCGGCCAGACTCCTCCCTGCGGCCGCCCTGCTGGCCCGGTCTTCTTCTTTCGGATGGTCCTCGCTCGTCTCTCATTCTCTGTTCTTCTTAAATTTACTCCGCGAAGGAAGCGGGTGAGTGCGGTTCAAGTACCACTGCTGCGCGACGTTGCCCAAATTCGACGTGAAGTAGTAGAGATTCAAACCGCTCGAAAGATTGAAGAAAATAAAACCCATGAACACAGGCATCAGCAGCATCATTCTCTGTTGCGCCGGATCGGTAGTCGCCGGCATCGGCGTCATCTTCGTCATCAAGTAAGACGAGATCACCATGGCAATCGGCAAAATATAGTACGGATCCTTGGCCGAAAGATCATGGACCCAGCCGATCCACGGCGCGTGCCGCAATTCGATCGATCCCTGCAACATCCGGTAAAACGCAATCAAGATTGGGAACTGTACCAGCATGGGCAGGCAACTTCCCACGGGATTGATCCCTTCCCGCTGGTACACAGCCATCACTTCCTCGTTCATTTTGCGCTTGCGAGGATCGTTCATCGAATATTTCTTGTAGCGATCCTGGATCGACTTGATCTCCGGCGCAACGAGTTGCATCTTCCGCGCGGACCGGAACGTCCAGATCCGAATCGGCAGCAGCAGCATTGTCAGCCCGACCGTGAAAGCCACAATCGCCCAACCCCAGTTCGGTACGTAGCGATGCACCCATTGCAGAACCAGAAGCAACGGCTTGGAGATGACCCCGAACCACCCGAATTGCACCAGCTCTTCGAGCGAAGGCTGTACCTTGCCGAGTAGACGGAGATCCTTCGGCCCCACGTAGAGGCGCGCTTTCATCGGCCCGGGTGAGGCGGGCCCAACCGCCGTTTCAGCTTCCGGCTCGCTCGCACCATTGGCCGCGTGGTCCTGCGTCCAGTGCCACAGCGAAAGGTCCGTGCCGTCGGGAATGAAAGCTGCCGCGAAAAACTGATCTTCGATGCCGCCGAACTGCAGCGGGCCGGCCTGCTCTGCCGGCTGGCTCTGGTTTCCGGAGATGCCCAGCTTCTTGTACTGCAGCAGGTTCAGTTTGTCGCTCTGCTTGTAGAAAACCGTCACCAATTGCGCGGCCTTGTACACCGCGCGGTCGCCGAATCCTCCGCGCCATGCAAGCGCGGGCTGCAGCGGCTTGCCGTCGAGCGTTGCGGACACCTCGACGGACAATTCATAGTCCGCCCCGAACGTCAGCGTCTTGGTGACGTCCATATGGCCGTCGCTCCAATGCAATGTAATCGCTGCCGGTGCGGACACGTTCTCGTCCGAGGGCGTAACTTGGTACAAGGCGGTGTTCGCCTGCCCTTGCAATTGCGCATCGCTCAACAGCAGCGAAAACGGCCATCCCAATTGCTGCGCTGCGTCCTGGTTCACCAACTCCAGCGGATGCGGCGGAGTCTGATCGTCCAAATACTTCTTTAGCTTCCAGCTGCGCACCACGCCGCCGCGATTGGAAATTTGCACGTGGTAAAGCGGGCTATCGATGTCGATCAGCTTTTCCGCGGAGGCCTGAACTGTCGTGGGTGCTGTCGAAGCAGCCGAACCTGCGACAACCGACGCCGCCAATGGAACTTGTGTCGAGCCGGATTGCGACGGGCGCCGTTTGTCCGGAAACGATCGCTGGTTTTTGCTGCGAGGCGGGCGGAACGGCGGGCGTGAAGAAGTGCGACCAAATGAACGTGATTGCCACGACCAGCACCACGAAAACAATCATTCGCGTCTGGTCGGTCATTTCCTTCACAGCTTCCGCTCCTGTTGCCCCTGCGACATCCGGCGCGTATCCATTTCCATCTTGTAACTGGTATCGCGGTCTTCGCTCCCGTCGGGAACCGGATCGAACCCGCCCTTCGTGAACGGCCGGCAGCGCCCCAGCCGCTTCATCGCCAAAAGCAGTCCGCGGCGCGCTCCGTGCTGCGCGATCGCTTCATAGGCGTAGTTCGAACAGGAGGGATAAAACTTGCAGGCACCCCCGAAAAAGGGCGAGAGAAGAACCATGTAAACGCGCACCAGCGCCAGTAGCACCCAGGCCGTTGCCGATTTCGTGCCTGAGCCTACTTCGCAGCGTTTTCTTCGGGCGGCTTCGAAGGCAGCAGCTTCAGCAGCTCCGCCTCGAGCGCTGTAAATTTCGCCGTGGCCGCCGAGCTGCGCGGATGAATCACCAGATCCCATCCCGGGGAAATCTCCTGTCGGTGCAACCTCAGAATTTCACGCAGCCTCCGCCGGATGCGATTCCGCACCACGGCGCCGCCCAGCGCCTTCTTGATGCTCCAGCCAAACCGGCTCCGCTTGAGACCGTTGGGGCGGAAAAAAATGGAGAACTCGCGGGCCGTCCGCCGCCGCCCGTCTCGATACACCGCATCATATTCCGCGCGGTGCACCAATCGGCAGTTCCGCGGAAGATCGAGCCGCGGCGCGTCAGACGCGCGTGAGGCTATGACGCCCTTTGCTGCGGCGTTGTGCAAGAACTTTTCGTCCACCCTGGCTTTTCATCCGTGCGCGGAATCCGTGCTTCTTGTGGCGGCGGCGCACATGCGGCTGATAAGTGCGTTTCGGCAACGACCTTCTCCTCTAGCGGCGCTTTCGTGTCTCAGCGCGCATTGCGATTGATTGCGAAACATTTAGTGTATGCGACCCTCGCAGTACGGTCAAGGCAACCCGCCCCGGGCGCAACTCGGCACGGAGCGTTCCTTGGTGTTATACTTCCGCACTCGCGCTTCTCGCGGCTTTCTTCCTGCTCACTGGACCTGGATCCCCATCGGGCCAAATGAGGAAAATGAAAGAGATCGCCATTGTCGGGGGAGGACCTGCCGGCGCACTCTGCGGCGAGCGCCTGGCTAGCCGCGGCTTTCAGGTCACCATTTTCGATGAGCACCTCGCATGGGAGAAGCCGTGCGGCGGCGGCCTTACCCACAAAGCCATCGAAGCCTATCCCTTCCTGCTGGACGGAGCCCATCCCAAGAAAATCGTTCGAACCGCGGAGTTGATCTCCGGCGGCGGCCATCGCGCGCGCTTTGAGATGAGCCACCCCATCGTCATCTACTCCCGAAAAGTTTTGAACGGACTGCTGCTCGATCGCGCCGCGGCAGCCGGCTGCGTGACGGTGCGCTCGCGCGTCACCAGTGCCGAAACCCACGGCGCCAAAGTGCGGCTGATGGTCGGCGGCGAGGAACGTTGGTCAGACTTCGTGGTGCTCGCGGCCGGAGCCCGCAATCAACTGCTGCCGCAAACCACTGCGCTGGGCTCGAAGGATCTTGAAGTGACGCTCGGATATTTCGTGCCCGTCGAAGAAGACATCATTAAAATAAAATTCCTTACCTGCTTCGAGGGTTACCTCTGGTCGTTCCCTCGCGCCGACCATCTTTCGGTCGGCATCTGCGCGAAGATGGGCCAGCAGTCGACCCACGTGCTGCGGCAACACCTCGAGGACTTCATGCGCCGTGAGAAAATCCCGGCGCAGGGCGCCCAGCTTTATAGCCACGTTCTGCCGTCGCCCGAGGCGCAGACCATTCGCGGCCGCCGCATCGTCGGACGAAATTGGGCCATGGCCGGAGACGCTGCGGCCTGCGTCGATCCCATCACCGGCGAAGGACTCTTCTACGCGCTGCGTTCGGGCGACCTGCTGGCCCAGGCTCTGATCGAAGGGCAACTGGAAGCGTATCCGGAGCGCCTGCGCACCGCGTTTTCCGCGGACCTGGAATTCGCGGCCAACATCGCCCGCAAGATCTTTCGCGGCAGTTTTCTGGGCGGCGCTATCACGACGCGCATGGTGCAGCTGCTGAACTACTCGCCCGCGTTTCGCGATTTGATTCGCGACGTCTTCAGCGGCTCGCAGGATTATCGCAGCTTGAAACGCCGCTTGTGGAATCAGCTGGGAATCACCGTCGCGGAATTCACGCGCAGTTTCCTGAGGCCCGGCGACATAGCCGCCGCATCACGCCATGACGCGCTTCCATGAAATCGAAAAAGAAGAGCTCAGCCAAGAGGGCCCCTCAGCGAAGCTCTAAGACCGCCCTCTTCATCGCGTCCCCGCAGGCAGTAAAAGGTCCGGTCAAAGGTTCGGCCCAAGATTCAATCGAACAGAACCGCCCGCGGATCGGCCTCGAAGCCACCGTCGAGCGCGTGGTGCCGCACGAGTGGACCATTCAAGCGATCGATTCGAGCCTGCCTGCCGTTCTTTCCACCCCGGCAATGATTGGAGTCATGGAGTACGCCACGGCCAACGCAGTGCGAGCAAATCTTCCCCCCGGCGCGATAACCGTGGGCACGCGCATCGAAGTGGATCACTTAAAGGCCGTTCCCGATGGCGCCACGATTCGCGCGCGCGCGAGGTTAGTGGGATACGAGGGGCGCTTTCTGGTATTCGAAGTCGAGGCCTGGTCGGGCGAGCACGTGATTGGACGCGGCCGCGTCTTCCGTGCCATCGTCAGACCGGAAGTCCACGGCGCCAAAGCCAAGTCGCGCGTTGAGGTATAGCTGAAACGCGCCGCAGTTCGGCCACGCGGCGCCGGCTACTTCTTGTCGCTGATGGCGATCGACGCCTTCGTCGTCTCCCACTCTAGATTCATCGTGCAGACCGCACCGGATTGGTCGAATGAAATCGTGAAATTCTCGAGTGGTGAAGAGAGCTTCGATAGCTTCATAGGAATGCGCGCGAAATCGAAAGAGTCTCCTGGATACGGAATTCCCCACTCGCCCGTCTTCTTGCTGATGATCAGCAGCCAATTGTCCGCAGTCGGCAAAGTGAACAGCGTATAGCTGCCCGCCGGCACGGCCTTGCCGCCCACGGTCACGTTGGTGTTGATCACAAAAGTGGTCGCTTCGTTCGCGCCCGCGCGCCACGGCTCCCCGTAGGGAACCAGACCGCCGAAAATCTTCCGTCCCCTCATGCGCGGACTCGAGTAGTCCACGTGAACGGTCTTCCCATCGGCGAATTTGCACTCGGCTGGGCTGGCGGGCGGGCTGAGGATTTCTCCCTGCGCTTGGGCCGTCATAGCGAAGGCACACAGGGCCACAAACAACGTACAGACTGCGATCGTATTTATGCGCATCGTTTCTCCTCAGGTTGAAACGGAATCAATTTCGGCAGCGCCAGATTCTTCACTCGAAACGTAATGTGCCTTTGCTCTTGTAGCGGCCGCCTTCAGGCGGGCGTTTTTTCTTAGCTTCTCCCCGCGCCAAGCCTGCGCGAGCCCACTCGAAAAGGCGTGTCTCCAAACCTTCCCAAACTCTGGGGTAGCCTTCCAAACTCTCTGGCCGCATCTTATCAGCGCCGGGCGGCCCGTGTCACTTGAGCGCTCCGCGGGGCCATGCTAACCTGCAGTCCGCTACCGGCGCTGGAGTGGCGGAACTGGCAGACGCGCGAGACTCAAAATCTCGTGGTGCTTAGCACCGTGTGGGTTCAATTCCCTCCTCCAGCACCATTTTCATCGGGAATCGACGTGGCAGGGGCGCCTCAGTACCTGCAGGTTATCCCTTCCTTCAGATTGCCGGACTACGTTCCCACGCGCAGCGAGCGCGTGAGATTCTTTAGCGTGGCGATAGCGGAAAACGCGGCGAGCTGCGAAGTCTTGGGATTGGATTTCGAGGGAACGTTTTCGACCTTCACGGTGAGCCGCCCGAACTCCCCCTGCACGCGGATTTCGTGAACATTCTCATTGCCGCCCGGCACGGCGACGATGCGGACTTGCACGGGTGCCGAGGGATCGACGGCCAAGCGTAGCGACGCAGCTACGTTCGAGGTGGCCGGAAACGCGCGTGCCGCTTCCTCCGCCAGGCCCTCGAAAATTACAGTGTCCTCTTTCAATTGATCGAGCTGGATTCCGCGCTCGACGATGAATTGCGAGCCGCGAAGCGCCGCCACCGGCTTGCGGCTGGTCAGCATGGCTGACTCGATCTTGCCGATGGATGCGGACTTGATACCATCCAGACCCGCAATGGCTCCCGACGGAACGTAGATCCGGCAACCCTTCTCCTCCGCTTGCCGGAACCACTCCTCGCGGCCCAGCAATCCCCCCACGCTCATTACCAGGATGTCGCGCCCACGCGCGAGAGCCTTGGGAACAAATTCCGGAAGGGCTGCCTGACTGGCAGCCTCGACGGCGAGATCCACTCGATCAAGCATTTCTTCGAGTGGGAGCACGGGCGGATGGCTTGCGAGATCGCGCGAGAGCGCTTCGGCTCGCGCGCCATCTTGATCGGAAAGCGCCACAAGCGTGGCGTCCACTTCGCGCCGGTCAAGTGCCGTGGCGATGGTTCTACCGATTGCGCCTACGCCGAGGAGTCCAATTTTCAGCATGCCGCGGCCTAGGCGAGCTCGAGCATGCGGTCGATGGCGCGCTTCGCCTTGCGCGCGATGTCTTCCGGCACGGTGATGCGCGGCGTCAAGGTTTCGAGCGAGGCGATCACTTTGTCGAGCGTGATGGTCTTCATAAAGGAGCAGACCGCGTTCGGATTCACGGGATAGAAGGTCTTCTCCGGAAACTTCTTGTTGAGCTGGTGCATGATCCCCATCTCCGTCCCCACGGCAAACTCACTGGCTTCCGACGTGCCGATGTGGCGCAGCATTCCTTCGGTGGAAAGAAAGAAGGTGCGATCCTGCGGCAGCGTGCCGTCCATCGCCTTGGCCATGCAGGAGCTGACGCATCCGCATTCCGGGTGGAGCAGCAGCTCAATATCAGGATGCTCTTCGAGCATTTCCACCACCTGCTCGGGACGAATCGTCTTGTGCACGTGGCAGTATCCCGGATAGGCAATGATGTTGCTGCGACCCGTCTGCCGCGCCACAACGCTGGCCAGGAATTTATCCGGCAAGAAGAGAATCGGACGATCGGCGGGGATGGCAGAGACAACTTTGGCGGCGTTCGCCGACGTGCAGCAGTAGTCGCTTTCCGCTTTCACCGCCGCGGATGTGTTGATATACGCGACCACCACAGCGTCGGGCAACTTCGCCTTCCACTCGCGCAACTCTTCGGGCGTAATCGATGCCGCGAGCGAACATCCGGCGCGCAGATCGGGCAGCAGCACGATCTTTTCCGGCAAAAGGATCGCCGCCGTCTCGGCCATAAAGTGCACGCCGCAGAAAACGATGACGTCCGCGTCGGTCTTGGCCGCCGCCTGCGACAGCTTTAGGGAATCGGCCACCGCGTCGGCGACCTCCTGCACCTCGGCGCGCTGGTAGTGATGCGCCAGCAGGATGGCGTTGCGCTCCTTGCACAACTCGCGAACGCGCTCCTGCTTGCGGCGAATCTCCGCCGCGCTGTCGGTGATCGTTTCAACCAAGGGAAGCGTGTAGCGCCCTTCAAAAGCTGTCGTTTGTTCGAGTGTGCTGGACATTGCCGTGTACCGCCTCTCCCAAGTTAAGGTAGTCGCTATGAAATCGTCTGGCCCAAATCGAGCGCCCGTACGGAATGCGTGAGCGCGCCAATAGAAATTGCATCCACGCCGGTGGCCGCATAACTCTCGAGCGTGGCTTCGGAAACTCCGCCGCTCGCCTCTACCAGCGTGTCCTCCCACAACCCTTCAAGCCGCAACATTTCCAGAATGCCGCTGATGGCCGCGGGCGCGAGGTTGTCCAGCATCAACAGGCACGGATAGTCTTCCGACGTCTCCTCGCGCAACCGGCGAAAGGTCTGCGCCGCCGCGCGTGCCGCTGCTTCGCTTCTCACTTCCACTTCGATGAACGCCGCTTCGGAGCGAAACTGCCAAGCTCGCTCGATGGCCAGCGGGGCTGCGTTTTCCTCGCGCGAGGCGAGCAACGCCAGATGATTGTTTTTTATGAGAATCGCGTCACCCAAGTCCAGCCGGTGCGTTCCACAGCCGCCCACATGCAGCGCGCGCTTGTCGAGCAGTCCCCAGGGCGTCTTGCGCGTGCCTACGATGCGCACTGCGGAATGCTTGCGCGCTCGCTCCTGCATGCAGTGCGCCGCGGTCGCGATCCCGCACATTCTCTGCAGCAGATTCAGTCCCACGCGCTCGAGCGAAAGCAGCTTCGATTCTTCTCCCTCAACGCGCAGCAAAGTGTCGCCGGGCCGGATGGTCTCTCCGTCTTGCTTGTCAAACGAAACGGCCAGGCCGCTACTTTCGAGCAAAGAGTCGATTTCCTGCAATCCGGCAGCGATGCCGGCCTGGCGCGTCACGATAGCGGCCGAGGAATGGCGGCTGGAAATTCCCAGGGCCTTTACCGTCAGATCGGCGGGCTCGCGATCGGCTGCCAGAAGCGCATCCATGAGCGCGCGTAGGGCGCGGCGATACGGCGCGCTTTCGAGCGTCACCTGCCCGCCTCGAAAAAGCGCCTGCTCGACTCGCTGCTCTCGTGTTGCGCTCATCTTCGTTACCTTTACTTCAACAAAAAGCCGCGCGCTCGGAGCGCCGCTTTGGCGCGCGCAATGGCCTCTGGCCGCGTCGCCTCGACGGTGTGCAAATGCACTCCGTTCGTGATCGACGACAGCAGCGACGCCTTCGATTTGCGTAGTTGCTCGAGAAAATCGTCCACGTCGGCGCGCGATTCGATCATCAGCGAGCCGCGCAATTCCCCGAACACCGGATGCTCGACGATCACGTCCAGCACCTTTACGCCGTGGTCGACCAGGATCTGCAATTCCTCCCGCGTGCGCTCGAGCCCGTGCTTGCAGGCCAAAATCGCGCGATGGCCGTGCGACGCCTCCACAGGCAGGCGATAGCCGCGAGGCGTGGCAACGATCTCTTCCCCGCCTGCACGCAGAATAGCCACATCCTGCACCAGGCATTGCCGGCTCACGCGAAAGTGCTTGGCCAGCTCCCCGCCGCAAACCGGGCCTTCGTGGGTTCGCATCCATTCGACGATCTGCCGGCGGCGGACACCGGCGTCTTCGGGCCGTGGCGCTGGATGGGACTTCGGCGATGAACGGGCATTCCTCATACTACTGTCTTGTCAGATATCTAGTCTAATGTCAAGTCGGGCGGAGGAAGCGAGACTAACGCAACTCTCGGCGTTTACTCCACCGCTCTTTTACCTGATTTTTACAGGCCGCCCAGCCAGTTCTGAGCCATAGTCGGGCAAGGGGGCACAACAAATGGCGACTGCAGGAGAAAGACGCAGTGAACGAGTTCTCGCAGACGTGCCGGTGCTCGTTCGCGGCCAGTCGGTCGGCAATGGCAGCTTCCAGGAGGAGACTTTCACGGTGACGATCAGCGCTCACGGCGCGATGGTAATGATGGCGGCGAGAGTCGCGCTGGGACAAGCGATCACGCTGGTAAGTTTAAAAAACTCCACGGAACGCGCCTGCCGGATTGCCTACAAAGGCCCGGTTTACGCCGGCTTGGCTCAGGTGGGTGTCGAATTCTCTGAACCGTCGCCCGGGTTTTGGCCCGTGGAAACGCCAACTAGCTGGGGTGTTGCTTGATCTGCGGATGATCTGACGAAACAAGCGTCCCAGGCGACGCCTCATACGCCTAGATACTTCCTACGCTTCAGGCGCCGTTAAGCCGAAAGCTCCTCCAACCACAAATCGAGGACCTGCAACTGATCTGGCGGAGTTCCGGCAAACGCAACACCCATGCCCATCGGTTCCTGGACGTAGATTACGTTTCCGGCCGTGGCGAAGGTTCCGCGGTCTCGCGTGATGCGCAATTGAACGGTCGTACCCATCGGCAGAGTGTTGAGTACGTCGATGTAGCATCCCTTTCGGCTGAGTTCCGAAATCCGGCCGGCAAGTCGCATGCCGCTCGCGGGGTCATTAATGTCGACCGAGGCGATAAAGCTGAAGCGGGGCACGCCGCGCTTCTCATGGTATTCAGTCATTTGTAAGCCCCCAAGCAACTTACAAGTCGTGACTCTCGTTGCCCCCAGCGTGGCACAGCCCGAGTTATTAAGGTCAATCTTGCAAAATCGTGTGACGAAAACGAAAACGTCCAGGCCGAGACAGCCGCGGAGGCTAGCTGGTTCGCACGCCGGATGGATGGAAGTTATCGCGACGCACGTACCCCACTAACCCGTTACCTCGAAGTTAGCCCATAACCGTCGAATACGCGGTTCTGAGCCATTCGGGGGCACTCTTTGCCCGTTTTGGCAAAAGCTGCCGATTTTTCCGCTGTCGTAGACTATTTCGCAAGGATCCTGCAATTGCTTTCAATTACGAGCATAAGGGTACTAGGTGGAGGTTCGCCCGGTATGCTCGCCAGCGTCCATGCCATCATGGAAATGAGTTGAATCCGCGCCCCTAAAAGCTTTATTGTGAGTGCGGTCGCGGGTATTTCAAAATGGGCCAGCTTCAGTGGGTCAATAATGCGTCCAGGGGACCAGCTCCGAGAACTACGGAACCGCCTAGGTGTCACTACGCGAGAGGTGGAGGAGTTCAGCCGCACCATCGCGGAAGACCGACAAAATGAGGAGTTCTACATCTCGAACGCCTGGTTGACCCAGCTTGAGAACAAAAACTCCGTTCCCAGCATTTACAAGCTCTACAGCCTCAGCGTCATTTACCGCACGAAGTTTAACGATCTGCTTACGATTTTCGGCATCGATCTGACCGCCAGTTCGCGCTACCAGTTGGCACTGCCCCTGGAGAAAACGCATCTGGCCTCTTACGAGGTTCCCGACGCGGAGAAGGCCATCACGTTTCCCGTCCGGTTCGACAAGAGTTTCTCACTGGAGACCACCAGCCTGATTTCCCGCATGGTCGAGGTTTGGGGCGAAATTCCCATCGCGCTGCTTCAGAAGCTCGACGTCCGCCATTGCCAATACGGATTCATCGGCATGCAGGACTACACCATGTACCCGTTGCTGCGCCCCGGATCATTCGTGCAAATCGACGGCCAGGCCGCACGCACGCAGCCTGCGGAGTGGCGCACGGAATTCGACCGGCCAATCTATTTCGTGGAGTTGCGGGACGGGTACGTATGCTCGTGGTGCGAACAGCGCGGGTCGCAGATAACGCTTGTTCCTCATCCGCTTTCCGGCTGCTCGACGCGGCAATTCGCTTATCCCTCGGAGGCGGAGATCGTCGGCCAGGTTACCGGCGTGGCTATGCGGTTGCTGCCGCCTGAGCGGGACGGAGACGAGCCTCCAAGATTGCCAAAGCGATCTTGAAGTTCGAGAAGAGGAATTCCGAAGACAGCGAATCGGTTTGCACCGGAACGGCCACCCGGTAAGGCTCCAGCTTTTTCCACGCAGTGACAAAATCGAACGGGCTGGTGCGCGTGGCCTGGACGTAGGCTTCCATCTGCGCCACAAGATCTTGCAGAGACGTTCCCAGTAGATCGCGGAAGGCCTCCCGGTGGCAATCCGCCAGAGCCTCGCAGGCCGCTTCCTGCGTGAAGCGCCCCGCCAAACCGTCGTGGTAATAAAGCCCGGTATTGTAGTCCCGCATAGACGCAAGGTAGATCAGCCGGTCCAGCGACCGGGGAATTTCCGCCAGCGTGCGGCGCCGCAGATCCTCGGCTGCTCGCTCGACATTCTCGCGTTTTGTTCTCCAGTTCATAGGAGCGTCTCTATAAAGCCGCCGCGCCGCCCGGTCCGTGTCCTATCGCAGCGATCGAGGCCGGGTTCAGAAACGCCATGGATTGCTTGGAGGCTTCGCAGACTCGCGTCGCTGCAGCCACCGTCGCTTCTACGACGCGTGGAGCGGCGAACGGACCTCGCACGTACAGCAGCACTTGCAGAGCGCGGCACGCCAGCAGCAACGCCGCAAAATCAAAGGCCAGTCCCGCTTCCGTGCGGAAGCTGAGTCCGGCGTGCTGCCTCGCCGCGATGCGATGGAACCGCCGCAGCGACAGAATCTGCTTTTGTACCATGCCTACCCACGACTGCGCGATTCTCCGGCGTTCGCACAAAAACGTCTTACTAAGCTGCTCAGAGCCGCAAGAAATGACGTAATCGAGATCCTCACGGGCGAAGATTCGCCCGATCAGCTCGGGCGGAAGCAACCCAGACTCCAAGGCCTGCACCGCCTGCCGCGCTTCGCGCAGAGGATCGCTGCCGGCTCCCTCCGCACTGGATGAGTGCGTCGCCAGGTAAAGCAGTACCGCCAGCAGCAGCACCCCGACGGCCAGAAATAGGATCAGCGGAATCAATTGCCGCTCGCCTCCGAAGAACGATTACGCATTACACCCCCGCTGGTTCGAATTCTTCCGATACCTGGGTGCGTATAGTGCAAGGCCCTCGCCATCCTTTGGATATCTACATGGGAACCAGAACGCACCGGACTACCCAGGGGAGGTCGTGCCCAAGAAACATCGTAGGAAATTTCGCGGCTCAACACCATATTGTGCAAGATACAAGTTTCCTTATATGCATGATCTATATCCCTGGTCGCCGGCCCGATCGTTTCCGGAATCATACGCCCACTTGGGCACCGTGTCCCCCGCCTCACGGCCTTGCTGCCTTTCCTAAGTACGATCTCATGAAGAGGAGGGCATGTCGCGTCCTGGCCACAACTGCTTCGTAATCCGCTTCGAGGTTGGAACTGGCTGGCCGCATCTGAAGAACCGCCACGGGCGCCCACAGCGCCACCACCCATATGATCAGGGAAATGTCGAAAGAAGAGGGCTGCACGACCAGCCAAGCGTTAAAGAAGCGTGTTTCAGAGTACGCTCTCAACGCCAGGCTCACTAGGCTCGTACCGATGTACAAGCCGTACCCCAAAATCATCCCCTTCATTTGCCGCTCGAGCTCGATCCCGTAATGGGCAATCACACTCAATATCGCCAGAATCAGAACGGCCTGCACGACCCGCAAATCTCTCTCCAGCTCGTACGTCGTCACGGCCAGGGGATCTGGAGACACCCGAAGGGAGTAAAGCAGGGCAACGCCGGTGGTAACGGCGAAAACCAGAACAGCCACGCCCTTGGCCAACCGTTCCGCGCCCGGATATGCGCGAAGAACGTGGCGAAAGATCTCCAACACGATGCCGCACCCCAGGAATAGCGTGATAAATTGCGCTACCCAATATCCCTTCGCACTTATCTCCGGTACTAGGATCAATATCGACGCAAGGAACACGCAGGCAATGTAGGAATAAAAGTAGGGATACTTCCTGAATAACTCGGTTTGATAAGCCCTGGTGAGAAGAAGTGCTTCCAGCGCGATGCCCACCCACGGCACGATCAAGAAAGCCACGATCCCCCCGGACGGAGAGAGATGAACGCAACTGCGCGACAGCCAATACTGCAATCCTAACTATTGTCTAGGCGGTAAATCCTAGCATAAAAAAAGGGGAGGGGACGAAATTCCCCTCCCTTTTCAATGAGCGGTCCGACCGGCGCGCTCGGCATTCGGGCTTCGATGACTTGGCGGCCTCAGTGAGGCGGAATATTGGGCAGGTCGTTCGTCACATGGGGCGGAATGTTCGGTAGGTCGCTCGTCACGTGCGGTGGGATATTTGGCAGATCACTCACCACGTGAGGTGGAATGTTGGGCAGATCTCGCGCACTTAGAGCTGACGCCGAGGCTAACGCGGCAAACGCGAGCAGCGACAGAAATACTCCCTTGGCTAGTTTCATTGTCTCTCCTTGAGGTTCGGAAGTGACCCCCTACGGTCGCGTAGGATACGGTGCGGGCGCGGTTTTCACGGAAAACAGGCGAGTTCGCTCCGCAGACGAAGCAGGTGGGGTACGTTAATGTACAGTAAACATGTACTTTAAGGGCTACAGGCCAAAGAACTCAGAGGGGAAGAAGACGCCCGTCTTGATCTACCGATTAGAGACATTCCTACCGGTTCATGATTGGAAACTTCTTAGAACATACGTATGGCGTTCGCGCCCGGAAGCACGATACTTAGGGGTATTCGGGGTGTTGGCCTACGGAACATTAGGAAACACGGATGAACGACCAAACTCCCTCTCCAAACGCGGACGCATTGCGTGCCGAAGCGATACGTGCTCACTGGCACAAGCTGGATCGCCGCCAGTGGTGGCTGTGGTCCTCCACGGTCGCAATACTGATTCTATTGACCATCGCGGTGGCGTCGTTTGCCTTCCCCTCATTCCTGGACGCCGGGGAGCAAGCCTACTACTCCTCGTTTAACCTGAGTCAGTCGGTGCGCGCATTGATCGGGATCGTGCTGCTCTTCACCGTCTATGTCGTCTACCAGCAGACCATGATCATGCGCATGCGGAATCAGATCGCCGACCAGATCCAGTCGATAACCAAGGTCGAAAATCTGACCAATGAAGTCTTCAAACTGGCAGCGCTCGACCAACTCACCGGCCTTTACAATCGCCGCTCCGGCGAGCAACGCCTGGCTGAGGAAATCCTGCGCGCGGATCGTCACGGGCGCCCGCTCACTTTGCTTTTGATGGACTTGGACGGGCTGAAAAAGATTAACGACAGTTTGGGCCATGCCGCCGGCGACAAAGTGTTGAGGTGCTTCTCCGAACGTTTGCAAAAAGCCATTCGCGGCTCGGATCTTGCCGTACGTTTAGGCGGCGACGAATTCATGGTGTTGCTGCCGGAGTGCCGGCTAGATGAAGTTCGGCACGTCATGGCGCGCGTCGAGGGTCTCGAAGTCGAATACGACGGCCACAAGATCCAGTGCCGCTTCTCCCGCGGTTGGACCGACTACCGGCCCGGAGAAACTTCGGAGCAACTCATGAAGCGCGCCGATGCGACGCTCTATACCAACAAGCGCGCCGGCAAGCCACCGGGCGGTTCGCTGCATCCGACGATGATCCAACAGTCCGCCTCGTAGTTCTTTTGCGCCGCAATCTCTTTTCGCACACCGGGAGTTTCCTGCCAGGAAATCCGCTCGACATTCCCCCTTGCGCTTTTGGGGGTAATTCGTAAGATACGACCTGTTGTTGAGAAAGATACCCTCTAGGACGTGACGCATGCCGAAAGAAAAGCCGAGAGTAAACATTGGTGCAGTGATTCGCTCTTACCGCAGCGACCGCGGACTATCCCAGGGCGACATTGAACGCCGCACCGGGCTTCTGCGCTGCTACCTCTCCCGCGTCGAAAACGGCCACACCGTTCCGTCGCTGGAGACCCTGGCCAAGATCGCCGAAGCCATGGAGATCAACCTCGCCGATTTCTTCCCCGGCACGGATACGCCCCAGGATCGCGAGACTCGCAAGATTCTCGGCGAGCTCTCCGAAGAAGAGATTCGCTTCCTCGGCGAGATCAAAAAATATTCGACGTCGCTCTCCGATGATGACAAGCGGCTCGTTCTGGCCATGATCCGTAAGATGGCGGCCATTATTCCTCCGCCGCGCGCCAGCAAGACCTCGGCCGTTTCGCACCGGGCGTAACTCGCTCTTCGGACCGGAACGGTGAGTACCTTCCCGGCCCGCTAGCGCCGTACCGTCCGGTTTCGCTACAATATCCTCAATGCCTGAAAAGCGTCACAACACCTTCGGCGTCAAGGTCGGCAAAGTCCAAGTGGGCGGAGGCGCGCCCATCGTCGTACAGTCCATGACCAATACGGACACGGCCGACGCCGCCGGCACCGCACGCCAATGCCTTGAACTCGCCCAAGCCGGTTCGGAGCTGGTGCGCATAACGGTGAACGTCCCAGAGGCCGCCGCGAGGGTCCCGGAAATCAAGAAGCGCCTGCTCGACGCCGGTTCGGACGTCCCGCTCATCGGCGACTTCCACTACAACGGCCACGTGCTGCTCACCAAGTATCCCGACTGCGCCCGCGACCTCGACAAGTACCGCATCAATCCCGGCAACGTGGGCCACGGCCAGCGCCGCGATGAGCAGTTCGCTACCATCTGCAAGATCGCGCGCGACAACGGCAAGCCCGTGCGCATCGGCGTGAACGGCGGCTCGCTCAACCAGGAGCTGGTCATGCGCAAGATGCAGGAGAATACCGACCAGGATCTCGGCAAGACTTCCGAGGACATCATCAACGAGTGCATGGTGCTTTCCGCGCTCGAATCGACCGAATTGGCGCTTGAATCCGGCCTGCGCAATGACCAGATCATCATCTCCTGCAAGGTTTCGCGCCCTCGCGACCTGGTGGAAATCTATCGCGACCTGGCGCGCAAGACCCGCCAGCCGTTGCATCTCGGCCTTACCGAAGCCGGCATGGGCGCCAAGGGACTCGTATGGTCCGCCGCGTCGATGGGCATTCTGCTCGATGAAGGCATTGGCGATACCGTCCGCGTTTCACTCACGCCGCGTCCCAACGGAGACCGCCGCGAAGAAGTCTATGCCGCATGCGAGTTGCTACAGTCGCTCGGCCTACGAGCCTTCGCGCCAAGCGTCACTGCTTGCCCCGGCTGCGGACGCACTACCAGCAGCACGTTTCAGGAGCTGGCCGAAAGCATTCAGGGCTACATCCGCGACAAAATGCCAGAGTGGAAAATTCAGTACGAGGGCGTGGAAGAATTGAAGCTCGCCGTCATGGGCTGCATCGTCAATGGCCCCGGCGAATCCAAGGCCGCCAACATCGGCATCAGTCTGCCCGGCACCGGCGAAACGCCGCGCTGCCCGGTCTACATCGACGGAAAACATTTCAATACCCTAGAGGGATCCTACGAAGAGCTCTCCGCCGCCTTTCAGAAGCTTCTGAACGACTACGTCTCCACAAAATATGCGCGGCGCGAATCGCCCGTTCCGGTTGCAGCCACGGCGAAACCGTCCGTCCGCATTCCCGCCTGAAGCCGCGCCTCTGACGGCGACCGCCAGGCGCCCCGCGTGAGACGCGCGACTTGCGATACACTCGGCAACGGATTTCCATCTGAGGCGACACTTTGGATGCTCGACCCGCCTCTGACCCATGGCTGAAAACACGCCCACTCCAGCGCCGCCGCACCCTCCACATCCTCCGCGCGACTGGCGGCGAGGCTTTTGGAGCCTGATCCTCACGCAGTTTCAGACTGGCTTTAACGACAACGGGCTCAAATTTCTCGTCACCTACATCATCCTGGCCATGAATTTCCCCCAGGCGCGCAGGGATACGCTTGTGCCGGTCGTCGGCGCGCTCTTCGCGGTTCCGTTCGTCTTGTTTTCCATGACCGGCGGATATTTTGCCGACCGCTACAGCAAACGCAGCGTGACCATCGGAACCAAAGTTTTCGAATTCGGAGTCATGGCCTTCTTCGTCGTCGCCTTGGCGCTGCGCAGCCTGCCAATGGAATTCGCCAGCGTCTTCTTGATCAGCGTGGAAGGAGCCGTTTTCGGGCCATCGAAGTATGGTTTGCTGCCGGAGCTTTTGCCGGAGCCGCGCCTCTCCTGGGGCAACGGCATCATCGAATTCGGCACGTTCCTTTCCAGCATCGCCGCAACTATCGCTGCCGGCTTTCTCGCGGAGCGCTACGCCGGCCGCGAGGCTGTCGCGGGATTGTTCTTGATGGCCTGCACCGCGATTGGACTTGTAACCAGCCTGGGCATTTCACGCATTCCCGGCTGCGAACCCCGAAAAGAAATATCGCAAAAATCCGCTGGGCGACTTTTGGCGACCAGTTGAAAATTATCCGCGCCGATCGCGTTCTCCGGTGGGCGGTACTGGGGAATACCTATCTCTTCTTCCTCGCCGTGCTACTGCAGACGGCCATCGTGATCTACGGCCACGACGTGCTCCGCATTTGACGACGAGCACACCACCTACCTGCAGGCCGCCCTGGCGATCGGCATCGGCATTGGAAGTATTGCCGCGGGATATCTTTCCGGCGGGAAAATCGAATACGGGCTCATTCCACTCGGCGCGATGGGGATGACACTCTTCGGCGCGCTGATGTATAGCGCCGGTCACTCGCTCTTTTCCGTGGGAACGCATCTCGGCGTGCTCGGATTCTTCGGCGGGATTTTTGCGGTGCCGCTCAATGCGCTCATTCAGCATCGCCCACGGCCGGACCAGAAGGGCGGCATTATCGCCGCGGCGAATATGCTTGTCCTTCATCGGAATCTTTATCGCCTCCGGCGCCTACTATCTTTTCTCGAACGTTTTGCACCAGAGGCCGGAGGCAATTTTTCTAGATGGCGCCGTGCTGACGCTCGTCGACCACAGTTTATTCTGTCTATCTGCTGCCCGATTCGCTGGTGCGCTTCGTTCTGTGGGTGGCCACGCATTCCGTTTACCGCATCCGCGTCAAAGGACGCGACAATATTCCCGAATCCGGCGGCGCGCTCTTCGTCGCCAACCACATGTCCTTCGTCGATGCGCTGCTGCTGATCGCCTCCACCGACCGCGCCCATTCGCTTCCTGATTTTCAAAGGCATCTACGATCTGCCCTACGTCAAGCCGTTCGCGAAATTGATTCGCGCGATCCCGATCTCCGCCGAGCTGCGTCCCGCGCGAAATGCTGCAATCGCTGCGCGAAGCGAGCGACGCCATCAAGTTCGGGCGAAGTGGTCTGCATTTTCGCCGAAGGGCAGATCACGCGCATCGGGCAGATGCTGCCCTTTCGCCGCGGCTTCGAGCGCATCGTCAAAGGTCGTCGACGCGCCCATCATTCCCGTGAATCTCGATGGCGTCTGGGGCAGCATCTTCAGCTTCGAACGCGGGCGTTTCTTGTGGAAAACTGCCGCGAGCGCATCCCCTATCCGGTCACCGTCAGCTTCGGCGAGCCGCTGCCGTCTTCCGCCACTCCGTTCGAAGTTCGCCGCGCCGTGCAGAATCTGCAAACCGAAGCATTTCTGCTACCGCAAGACCGTACCTGCGCACGCTCCCCCAATCGCTGATGCGCACCGCGCACCGCCACCCCGTTCCGCTTCGCCATGGGTGATAGGCGCCGCCCGCGTATGAAATGGGGCGGCGTGCTGCTGAGCGCCATCTTTCTCGCGCGGCGCTTGCGTGCTACGTGGGAGGGCCAGGAAATGGTCGGCATCCTGCTGCCTCCCTCCGTGCCGGCGGCTCTCGTGAATTTCGCGGCCGTGCTTTCGGGAAAGATTCCCGTGAATTTGAACTACACCACCTCGGACGAAGCGCTGGCCTCCTCGCCGCGCAGTGCGGCCTTCAAACGGTGATCACCACGAAGCCGTTGCTGGAGAAAATCCCGTTGACAGATTCCGGGAAAAACCATTCTGCTGGAAGAAACCGCCGCCGCCCCGCGCCTGGGCGAGCATGTCGCGGCATTGTTGCTGTGGTTCCTGCCCGGCGCCTGGATCGAGCGGAACCTCAGTCGAGGCAAACGAAAGGGCATCGACGATCTCGCCACCGTCATTTTTTCCAGCGGCAGCACCGGCGATCCCAAGGGCGTGATGCTCACGCACTACAACATCGCCTCCAACATTCGAGCAGATGGCTCAGACGTTCATGTTCGATGGTCACGACTGCCTGCTGGGCGTGTTGCCGTTTTTTCATTCCTTCGGCTTCACCGTCACACTTTGGCTCCCTGCCGTGCTGGGCGTCAGCGTCGTCTACCACCCCAGCCCGCTCGATCTAACCGCCGTCGGCGAGATGGTAAGCGACTATCGCGTCACATTCCTGCTGACCACGCCCACGTTACTGCAGGCCTACCTGCGGAGGTGTTCGCCGGAAGATTTCGGCAGCTTGCGATATGTGCTGGCCGGAGCCGAGAAATTACCGGAGCGGCTAGCGCAGGCTTTCGAAGACCGCTTCGGCCTTCGTCCGCTCGAAGGCTATGGCGCGACGGAATGCTCGCCGGTCGTGGCCGTCAGCACGCCGGATTTTCGCGCCGCAGGCTTTCGCCAGGTGGGATCGAAGCGAGGCAGCATTGGCCGCCCGCTTCCCGGTGTGAGCGTTCGCATCGTGGACCCGGACACCAATCGACCTGTATCGCCGGGAATTTCGGGGCTTCTGCTCGTGCGTGGTCCAAACGTCATGCAAGGCTATCTGGGCAATCCCGAGAAAACGGCTGAAGTCTTGCGCGAAGGCTGGTACGTCACCGGCGACATCGCCGCGGAAGATGAAGACGGCTTCCTGGCCATCACCGACCGCCTCAGCCGTTTCAGCAAGATCGGCGGGGAGATGGTGCCGCAGGGCAAAGTCGAAGATGTTCTGCAGCAGCTTGCCCCAGCTGGATCGGCAGGCGACGAACAACATTTCGCCGTCACCGGAGTTCCCGACGAAAAGAAGGGCGAGCGCCTGGTCGTGCTGTACACGCTCGCACCGGAGGCTTTGAAGGCCGTTCTAGAAAAGCTTCCCGAGTCCGGCCTGCCGAATCTGTGGATTCCGCGGCCCAATCAATTCTTCCAAGTTGAGGAGCTACCCATGCTCGGCTCCGGCAAGCTCGATCTGCGGCGCATCCGAGCGATGGCCCTCGAATTCTCGCCTGCGGAAAAAGACTAGAGGACGGGCGCGCTTCCCGCTCGACTGCGAGAGATCACCGTTCGACGCAGGATTATTGCCGCTCAGCAGCCATTGCTTGTGCCCTTCGTGCTGTTGCCATAAAATCGCGGACGCTGGACAACATCGGCATGCAGAAACAACTTCACAATTCGTTGGGATGGCGAACGGTAATGACGCCCATGCGGAATTGTGGCCGATTGAAGCCCAGTCCCGCGCGTTAGCCGTCTCTCTTTCAGTCAGCCGTTTGCCAAACCATAAAAGCGACAGTGAGTGGCATTCCGTGAAGGCTTGTCTTGGTGTAGGTCAAATTTGCGAGAGTGTGATTTTCGAAACGCCCTCGTAGAAGCTTGTCGGGGTCGCAGGTTTGCGCTGTGCAACGCAGAAATGCTAGCTAGTTGCGCGGCGCAACCTGCCTCGGCAAGAGTCCACAAACCGTGGCCCCGCTAGAAAATTCCCATTTTGATGTGCAGGAACTTCTTCGGATCTTTCCGGAAGTCGGCGATCAGCAAACGCAAATCGCCGGTCAATCCCGTCATGTTGTCGTACAACGCCGGATCGTTGAACATTTTCCCGATCGTGCCTTGGTTGGAATTCATCTTGGCGCTGGCGTCGCGCACGTTGGCCGAGGTGTCTCGCAAGTTCGTGTAGAGCGCGTCGTCGGTCACCAGCTTGCCCAGCGTTCCTTTGCCCGCCCGCACGTCACCCAGGAGCGCGTTGGTCTTGTCGGTGGCGCCCTTCACGTTGTTGTACAAGGCCGGATCGTAAACCAAGTGTCCGATCGTGCCTTTCTGATCCTGCACGGCGGTCAGCACGTCATCCACTTTGCCCACCGCGGAGTTAGCCTTGTTGTACAGTTCGTCGGAAGCCACCAGCTTTCCAAGCGTTCCTTGCCCTCGTTGAATCGATCCCACCATGGAATCGACCCTGCCGATGGTGGAGTCCAAATGGTTGTAGAGCGCCGGGTCGTTCATCAACTTCCCGACCGTGCCATTGCCCTTTTGAACCTGCGCGATGAGAGAGGAGAGGTTATCCATTAGCGCCGAGCTGCGCGCGATGACGTCCTGCATGGCCACTTGTTGCTCCGCCGGAATCACACCGCCCTTCGGTATTATTGTTCCGGTCAGCCCGCGGCTTACCGTCACGTAGCGGTCGCCGAGCAGACCCTCGGTCACTAGACTCGCCGAGGAGTCACTGCGAATTTCATTCTCATATTTCCTGTCGAGCCGCAGCACCAGCGTGATGTTGTGCGCCTTGTCCTGCGGATTCGGCGTCAGAGACACCGACTGCACGTTGCCGATTTCGATGCCGTCCAGCTCCACGGGCGCGCCTGCCTTCATCCCATCCACGTCGGGAAGGTAAGTCAGCAGCTGATACTTGGGACCCAGCGATCCCGCGCCGGTGACGTAGAAAATCCCAACGGCGATCAACGCCAGTCCCGCCAGCACAAATAGACCTACCGACAGCTCCGACCACGTCAATTGCTTTCGTTGCGCCATGGCGCTTGCCTCCTCGATCTAACCCTAGACTGCTGCTCTATCATGTCCGCCAAAAGGACGTGCTGCCCGCGTCTTCCACCGGTCGCGCGGAATCACTCTGCCGAAGCCAGGAACTTTTTCAAATATTCGTCCGAAGAATGCAGCATGTCATCGGCGGCGCCTTCGTAATAAATCTTGCCTTCATTCACAACCAGTATATTGGTCTGCGGCGACTTCTCGCGGGCCGCCTGCTGTTCCGCCGGTGAAGCTCCATTTTTGGAAATCGGCAGCACCCGGTTGCTGGCCTTGTCGAAACGGAAATTGGCCAGGCCGAACGCGTCCTGCACGCGATGCGTTGCCAGCAGCGAAGTCACTCCTTGCAGGTCGCGCCCGCGCAGGATCAACGTAATGATCGTCTGCGAAGTCACCGGATCGAGCCCCGCCGTGGGTGAGTCATAGAAAACCAGCGGCGGCCGATCCACGAGGGCCCGCGCGATCGAAACACGCCGGCGCATGCCTCCCGAAAGCTCGCCGGGAAATTGGTCGATGGCCGGCTCCATCTCCACGAAGCGCAAAACCTCCCGCACCCGTGCGTCCGTTTCATCCGCCGGCAAGTTCTCTTCGTTCAGCCGGAAAGCCACATTTCCCGCCACCGTTTCGGAGTCGAACAGCGCACCTTCCTGGAAAACGAATCCCAGTTGACGCCTGAAATCCAGCAGTTCCGTCTCCGGCATATGGCCGAGGTGGTGGCCCATCACCCATATATCTCCGGAGTCGGGCTGCAGCAGGCCCGCCGCCAACTTCAAGATCAGCGTCTTTCCGGAGCCGCTCGTACCCAGAAGCACCTTGGTCTCGCCCGGCAATACATGGAACGAAATGCCCTGCAGCACATCGCCGTCCTCGAAGCCCAAGTACACATCTTTAAACTTGACGAGCGGCTCTCCGGGCGCGACCGGGGGAGTTCCCTGTGCGGACGATTGTTGGGACGACAGCGCCATCATCGAATTATAGATGTAAACATCGGAGATTCGCAGCGCGGGTTACGGAAGAGCCGCCAGAACGCACATCTGCCGATGAAAATTCAATCGGTGCGCGGGCAATGTCTGAAAAAGGTATAGCAAATGGCCCGGCGACCCCCAGCGAGCTTTACGGCGGGGTGGGCGTCCGGTAGAATTCTCCGTTTGCTTCCGAGGGCGAGGGTCTACTGACAGTGCTTCGTTTTGTCACAGCTGGGGAGTCGCATGGGCAAGCGTTGGTGGCTTGGATTTCCGGGCTGCCCGCCGGCGTGCCCGTGGACATGGAGTTCATCAGCCGCGAGCTACACCGGCGCCAATTGGGCCATGGACGCGGCGCGCGCCAGCGTATCGAAAAAGATCAGGCGGACATTCTGGCCGGGGTGCGCCACGGAAAAACGATCGGCGCGCCGATCGCCATGCGCCTCGAGAATCGCGACTGGAAAAATTGGGAGAAGGCGCTGCCGGTCGAGGATAGCGAAGGCGCCGAAGACGCCCAGCGGCGCTTGACGGCTCCGCGGCCCGGCCATGCCGATCTGGCCGGAGCGCAGAAATTCAATTTTCACGACGCGCGCTACATTCTCGAGCGCGCCTCGGCGCGCGAAACAGCCGCTCGCGTAGCCGTCGGATCGCTGGCCAAGCTTCTTTTGCGCGAATTTGGCGTGGTCATCCTAAGCCACAGCGATCGCCGTGGGCCACGTGCGCCTCGAGCGCGTGGCCACCTGGGAAGAAATCGTCGCCATTTGCGACAATCTCGAATCGCCGCTGCGCTGCGTGGATCCCGAAACCGAGGGCAAGATGGTCAGCCGAAGTCGATCGCGTGCTGCGCGCCGGTGATTCCGTCGGCGGAATTTTCGAGGTCGTCGCGCGAGGGCTTCCCCCGGGCCTGGGCAGCCACGCGCAATGGGACGAAAAGCTCGACGCCCGCCTCGCACAGGCGGTCATGTCGATTCAGGCCGTGAAGGCTGTGGAGATCGGCAGCGGCGTGACCAACGCCGGAAGCTTTGGCTCGGAAGTGCAGGACGAAATTACGTACGACACTTCCCGCAAGGCGATTCGATCGCTCCTCACAATCGCGCCGGAGGACTCGAAGGCGGCATCACCAACGGGCAGGACGTCGTCGTGCGCGGCTACCTGAAACCGATCTCCACGCTGCGCCGAGCGCTGCTCACCGCCGACATCAACACCAAGGAAGCGGTGAAGGCCGCCTACGAGCGTTCCGACGTATGCGTGGTGCCGGCGGGCGGCGTTGCCGGCGAAGCCATGGTGGCGTTGGTGCTGGCGGGCGCGTTTCTCGAAAAATTCGGCGGCGATTCGCTGGAAGAGACGCGGCGCAATTTCGACGGCTACCAACGCCAACTCGACAATTTTTAGATCGGCTTTTAGGTAGCAGCGAACGGTACAAACGCAAAATGATTCATCCCATCGTGAAATACGGCGACCCGGTGCTCGAAACGCCCGGCAAACCCGTCGAAAAATTCGACGACGAATTGCAAAAGCTCGTCGCGGACATGTTTGATTCCATGTACGCGGCGCAGGGCGTGGGCCTGGCCGCGCCGCAGATCGGGCTAAGCCTGCGCGTGGCAGTCATCGACGTGACCAATGGTAAGAATCCCGAAGCGAAAATCGTGTGCGCCAATCCGCAAATCGTTCACTCCGAAGGCGAGCAGCGTGAAGAAGAGGGCTGCCTTTCCGTGCCGGGGTTTCGCGGCCACGTGGTGCGTCCGCAATACGTGACCGTTCGCGCGCAGGACGCCACAGGCAAAGAATTCGAAATGCGCGGGCGAAGGGCTGCTGGCCCGCGCCTTCTGCCATGAGATCGACCACTTGAACGGAGTCCTCTTCATCACCCATCTGAGCATGCTCAAGCGCGACATGATCAAGCGCAAGATCCGCAAACTGAAAAAAGCCGGCGACTGGTAGGCGCGCTGTGCCGCTGCGAATCATCTTCTGCGGCACGCCGGAGTTTGCTGTGCCCTCCCTGCGCCATTTGATCGGGCTGCCGGATTTCAAAATCGAAGCCGTGGTCACCCAGCCGGACCGCCCGCGCGGCCGTGGCCAGGCAGTCACCATATCGCCCGTCAAAGAAGTGGCTATCGAAGCCGGCTTGCCCATCTTTCAGCCGCAGAAAATGCGCTCGCCGGACGCGCTCGATTTCTTCACCGGCGCCGCGCCGGACGCCGTGGTCATCATCGCCTACGGGCAGATCATTCCGCAGCGCCTGATCGACATTCCGCGCCTCGGCTGGATCAATCTGCATGGTTCGCTTCTGCCGAAGTATCGCGGCGCGGCGCCCATACAGTGGGCCATCGCCAACGGCGAAACGCGCACGGGCTTGACCACTATGAAAATCGACGCTGGACTCGACACCGGCCCCATGCTGCTGAAATACGAAACACCCATCGGCCCGGACGAAACCGCGCCGCAGTTGAGCGCGCGCCTGGCCGAGGCTGGCGCGCCTTTGATAGCCGAGACCTTGCGCCGGCTCGCGCTTGGAGAAATCAACCGCTCAGAAATCACGCCCGAGCCGCAGGACAGTTCTCAGGTCACGCTCGCGCCTCCCCTCAAGAAAGAAGACGGGCGCATCGACTGGTCGCTTCCTGCACAGAAGATCTACAACAGGATGCGCGGCTTCGATCCATGGCCCGGAGCGTTCACAACATTTCGCGGAAAAACCTGCCACGTTTGGGGCAGGCCGGCCCAGCAACCGGAATTTACACCGGAGTTTGCTCCGGCCGTGCCGGGCGCTATCGTCTCCCATGGAGGCGCGCTGATTGTTTCCTGTGCCAAAGCCACCGCCCTGCGCGCCGAGTTCGTGCAGCTCGAAGGACGCAAGCGCGTGACCGCCGTGGAATTTGCCAGCGGCGCGCGCCTCACCGCCGGTGATCGCTTCGGCGGTTGACGGCAAACTTTCATGGCTGTAACCCGTGCTCGACAAATCGCGTTCGACGTTCTCCGCCGCGTGGAATCGGAAGGCGCGTATGCCAGTGACCTGCTGCATGCCGCGCTTCACTCCGGAGTCTCGGCGGCAGACGCCGCTCTGGCCACCGAACTGACCCTCGGCGTGCTGCGCTGGCGCCGCCTGCTCGATTTCCTGCTCGACCGCCGCCTTGAGAAGCCTGTTGCCCGCCTCGACTTGCCCGTGGCGCTCGCGCTACGCATGGCGCTTTACCAGTTCCGTTTTCTGGACAAGATTCCGGCGCGCGCAGCCGTGAACGAATCCGTAGAGCTCGTGAAGCAGGCGCGAAAATCTTCGGCAGCTTCGCTCGTCAACGCCGTCTTGCGCCGGCTGTCGGAAGAAGCTCCTTCTCCCGTGGAGAACCTACTGCCGCCCGGCCTGGAAGCCGCCGACCGCCTTGGCATCTTGCACTCTCATCCCACGTGGCTGGTCGCCCGTTGGCTCGCTCGCTTCGGTAAGCCGCAAACGATTGCCTTGCTCGAAGCCGACAACCGCCCGCCGCGCCTGAGCTGCGCGCTGCACGACGCCAACCTGCGGAGCGAAACCCTCAGCGCTCTCGAGCGAGCCGGCCTCCGAATAGAACCCGGCCGCCTGCTGAAAGACGCTTTCGCGGCCTCCGGCGGTAGCCCCTCGGAGTCCGAAGCCTTCCGCGTCGGAAAGATCTCCATCCAGGATGAAGCTTCTCAAGCCGTGCCTCTGCTGCTCGGCGTTCGCCCTGGCCAACGCGTGCTCGACTTGTGCGCGGCGCCGGGCGGCAAGACGGTTGCGCTGGCCCACGCCGCCGGCCCGCGAGGCTCCGTCATCGCCGGCGATTTGCGTGCGCATCGCCTGCGCGCTATGGAAGCTCAATTCAAGCGCCTGGGTTTACGAGGCGTCCACGCAACGCAGCTCGACGCCGCACAGCCGCTGCCCTTCGCCGCTCCTTTCGACGCGATTCTTCTCGACGCTCCTTGCTCGGGCACCGGCACGCTCGCGCGGCATCCGGAAATTCGCTGGCGCCTCGAACCGCCGCAACTCGCGGAGTTTCATGCGCTGCAAACGAAGATGCTGGCGAACGCGCTTGGCCATCTCGCGTCCGGTGGCCGGCTGGTCTATTCGACGTGCTCGATCGAGCCCGAGGAAAACGAAGATGTGGTCGCCGAGGCTCTACGCGGCGTGCCGTCGGTGCGCCGCGTTCGAGCCGACGAAGGAGCGCAGGTACTCGCGCCCCATTTAGCTCCCGGTGTTTCCGCAGCGGAGCTGTTCGACACGGCCGGAGCGTTCCGCACGCTGCCAGGCCAGTGGGCCACAGACGGATTCTTCGCCGCGCTCCTCATCCGGGATTAGGCCCCCTCGGCATAACGCATGATCCGCGCACAATCCCCGCCAAATCCGCAGATCACCGCCGGGCGCACCCGTGCTAGTCTCAGCTTCTGGTCTCAAGGAATTTCACAGGGGTAAAGCAATGGACTTTCGCAAGCGCCTGCAGTGGATTTCCCGCATGGCGCTGCTGCTCTTCATACTCGCCTCGGTCGCTTTTTTGAGCGCCTTGGTGGCCATGCGCTTTGCCATTCAAGGCCGCGACGTAAGCATGCCCGACGTAGTGGGGAAGAAAGTCGGGCAAGCGCAACAGATCCTTCAGGCCAGCCATCTAGGCATCCGCGTGGAAGACCGCGTGTATGACAATCTGGCCGTCGACTCCGTCGTGCGCCAGAGCCCGCAAGCGAAAACCCAGGTAAAAACCGGTCAGAACGCCCACGTGGTGCTCAGCCTGGGTCCGCAGAATGCGACCATCCCGGCGCTTCAAGACCAAAGTCTGCGCGCGGCGCAGATCGAGTTGTTGCGCGCCGGCATGCAACTCGGCGAAGTTACCAGCCTGCATCTCCCAGGCGACGGCGGAGACACCATTCTCCAGCAGGATCCTTCCCCAGGCACGTCCCAGGTCACCAGCCCGCACGTGAACCTGCTCGTTTCGCTCGGATCGCAGGATAAGGCTTACGCCATGCCGGAGGTGTCCGGCCTGCCGCTCGCGGAAGTGGAGGCCAAGCTGGCAGCCGCAGGGCTGCGAACGCCCAAGATCACTTTGGTTACCGACCCCAACGCGGCGCGCAGCACGGTAATCGCGCAGACACCCGCCCGCGGCCAGCGCGTCGACGCCGATACCGTGATTGCCCTGCAGGTGGCCGAGTGACGGAAGCTAACCCTGTGCGCATCAAACCCCTGTGCTAAAATTCGTACATCCATGAAGTACGCACGCATTGAGATCGCCCCGTCTATTCTGGCCTCGAACTTCGCGCGGCTGGGCGAAGAGGTACGCCTGGTAGAGGAGGGCGGGGCCGACGTAATCCATGTGGATGTCATGGACGGCCACTTTGTCCCCAACATCTCCATTGGCATCCCGGTCGTGGAGTCTTTGCGCAAGGCAACCCGTTTGCCCTTGGATGTGCATCTGATGATCGAGCGGCCCGAGGAGTATGTGGAAGACTTCGTGCGCGCGGGAGCCAGCCGCGTTCTGGTTCATCAGGAAGCCACGGTGCACCTGGATCGCGCTCTGACGCTGATTCGCGAGCAAGGAGCGGAAGCGGGTGTCGCTATCAACCCCGCAACACCGGTGGTGATGCTCAGCGACGTGCTGCACGTGGTCGATACGGTGCTGGTGATGAGCGTGAATCCGGGATTTGGCGGGCAGAAATTCATTCCCGTGGCGCTCGATAAAATCCGGCAGCTGGACGAATGGCGCAGGCGCTATAATGCCGAGTTCCGCATCGAAGTCGATGGCGGCGTGGACGCGGATAACGCAGCCGTGTTGGCCCAGGCGGGAGCGAATACGCTGGTCGCCGGCACTTCCATCTTCCATACGCCGGATTCGACCGCCGCGGCGCGCCACTTGCGCAAGCTGGCCACCGAAGCAGTGAGGCAAAGGGTCTGATGAAGATGTTAGCTTTTCACACAGGATGGCGTCCGCTAGCGGCAATCGCCCTCGCTGCAGCCCTCGCGTGCGTTCTTAGCCCTGGGGCCGCCTATGGCCAGAAGCCCAAGATCACCAAAGCCAAGCCGCAGAAATCGACGCCAGCCACGCCGTCGGTCGAGCCCGACAAGGTTCTTTATGACCGGGCCATGGACGACATAAAGCGCAGCAAATTCATCGAGGCGCGACTCAATCTCCAAACCCTGATCAATACCTACCCGGACAGCGAATACCTGGCCAAAGCCAAGCTCGCCGTCGCCGACTCCTACTACAAAGAGGGTGGCACGTCGAACCTGACGCAGGCGATCGACGAATACAAAAATTTCATCGTCTTCTTTCCCTTTCTGGATGAAGCCGCCTACGCCCAAATGCAAGTCGCCATGGCCCACTACCGCATGATGGAAAAAGCGGACCGTGATAACAGCCAGGCGCTCAATGCCGAAACCGAGTTCCAGATTTTCCTGCAGAAATATCCAGCCAGCTCCCTGCGTCCCCAGGCCGAGCAGAACCTGCGCAACGTGCAGGAAGTTATAGCCGACGGTGAGTTCCGCATCGGAAAGTTCTACTACGTCCGCGCCCGCACCAATCCGGCCGATTATCCCGCAGCCGCCGCGCGCCTCGTGGAAGTTAGCGAGCGTTACCCGCTCTATAGCCAGGCCGATGACGCTCTGTGGATGCTGAGCTCCATCTACGAACGTGCCAAGAAGTTCTCGAAGAACGAAGACGACAAGAATCACTGGGGCGATTTGGCCGCCAAGTGTTACGACCGCATCGTGACCGAATATCCGATGTCGAAATTGGCGCCGGACGCCAAGGCTCGCCTGCAGGGAATGGGCATGCCCGTCCCTCCCGCGGATCCCGAAGCCCTGGCCCGCATGCAGAAGGATAGCGAGTGGGAAAAAGAGCACCATCCCAATGCCGTGCTTAACGCCATGTCGGCCTTCAAGGCGGGCCCCGATGTGGTCGACGCGGCCCGCGCCGGCGCGCCGAATCCCAATCCTCCGGACGATGCCGTTTCCGCGACCGAAGTCTTGAAGCAGGGCGCGGTGGGTCCAACATTCGGCCTTGACGCGCAGCAGCCAGCGGGTGCCGACAGCGGCGAAAGCGCTCCTACCAACGTCATTGAAGGCCCAACCGTGCCGGCGGATTCCCCGGGCGGCGCTCCAACCACCGGCGTCGGCGCTGAGATCATCGAGGCCCCTTCCGGGCCGGCTCCCACTGCGGATACGACTACCACTGCGGCTATATCGAACGTGGGTTCTTCCGGTAGCGGGACCGGAACCGCAGCCGAACCCGCGACGGCCGCTCAGCCCGCCTCCATTGTCGAGCAACCGGCGGCCTCATCGTCAGTTCCTGAGGGCGCAACCTCCGTAGCGCCAACTGCGACCACTGCCGCCTCGGGAGGCGGCTCCAGCAGCTCCTCCTCGCAGCCTGCGGCAAAGGCGTCCACTGCTCCCGCCGCTAACTCCTCCACCGAATCGACCAGTAAGAAAAAGAAGGGTTTGCACAAGCTCATACCCTTCTAAGCCGCTGTTTACCCCCTGCTAACAACTCTAGCAATCCTGTCCTTCGGTTCCGTTGACGCTTACTTTCTGTGGTGCTGCAATAGCTTGAGGGCGTGCAGCTGTGTGCGGGCATGTGCCTCCAGGGGATCCCAGTGCCCAAGATTCTGATCGCGGACGACAACACCAATATTCAAAGGATGGTCGCGCTGGCCTTCGAAGAGCGCGGTATCCAGGTAGTTGCGGTCGGCAACGGCGAGGCTGCCGTGCGCCGCCTGGTCGACCTGAATCCCGATCTCGTTCTCGCCGACATCTTCATGCCGGTGCGCAGCGGCTACGAAGTCTGCGAATACATCAAGAAGGATCAGCGCTTTTCGCACATCCCCGTCATTCTGTTGGTCGGTGCTTTCGATCCGCTCGACGAAAAAGAAGCTCGCCGCGTAGGCGCCGACGGCGTCCTGAAGAAGCCCTTCGTCCCGCCCGACCCGTTAATCGCCATGGTCACTTCGGTACTCGAAAAGAATCCTCGCGTCGCCGCCGAGATCGCCAAGGCCAAGGAAGTCATTCCCGAGCCGCCTCCACAGCCGGAGATCGAGATCGCCGCGAAGCTTGAGCCCAAGCCGCTGCCGGAGTTCCCCGAGCCTAGCCCCGAAGAAGCCGCGCTGGTCTACGGATTCGGGAGCGGCCGTCGCTCCGTGCTCGAAGACGCCAAGGATCTGGAACCAGTCGAGCCGTTCGATGCCGGCTCGGAATCCGACGAAGACTCCGAGGATGCCGATACCTCACACGACTGGCGCCGCGCGGCCATGGATTTCGAAGTTCCCGAAGAAGTTGGCGGCCGCCCCGCCTTTGACGACGAAGCCGCATTTCCCTCCGAGCACGACGTTCCTCCGCGCCACATTGTGGTCAAAGATTCCGATGAAGGTTTGGAGCCCGTCGTCGCCGGCCGCGCTTTCGAGTTTGCGCCCGATCCTGCCGACGCGCCCAAAGCCGCTCCAGAGCCATTAGCCGCCGAGCACTCCGCACCAGCCTTCGCAGCGGTCGAAGAAACTCCTGCAGTCGTCGCTCGAGAGTGGCAGGCACCCACGCCCGAAATTCGAGCGGAGCCCGAAATTCAGCCCGAGCCGGTTTTAGTCGACTCAGTTTCCACCTCTCACGTCCCCCACTGGATGGACGCGCTCTCTGCGGTGCCCTCCGTCGGCGGATGGATGGCCGGCCTTTTCAAGAAAAAGGAAGAACCCAAGCAATCAGAAGAAGCCGCCGCACCGCTCGCATTGCGGGAAGTGCCAGGCGCGCTTGTGGTCAGTGCACCCGTTGTCAGCGCGCCCCTGAGCGACGAGCCCTTGGCCAGCGAGCCCCCGGTCAGTGAACACCCTTTTAGCGAGCATTCGAATGGCGAACACGATCATTTCGCGGAAGTGGCCGGAGTTGCGCCCGAGAATGCGCCCGTGAACGCAAATGAAGCGCCGGTTCCGTTTTTCCATCCCTCGCCCCGGCCGAATTCGTTCTCTTCCGAGCCCGCGAACGACTCATGGTTCGCTCCTGCTCCCGCAGCCTTTGATGCATCACCCCAGGCCGCTCCGGAAGTCGCCGACGCACCCGTGAATCTCACGCCGGATTTGATGCCCCAGCCGGAAAGCGCCGATGCGTCGCACAAAGATCCGTACCTCGTGGAACACGCCGCGGTTCGCGTAACTCCCGAAGCTTTGCTAGAGACCGAGGCGACCGACATTCCCGCTTCGATTTCCCTACGCGACCCATATCTCGATGAATCACCCGGAGTACACGTCACTCCCGAGCCGCTGCTCGATGCCGAAGACCCGCAGCCCGAGGCCCAAGTCTCATCACGCATGGAGGAAATTGCCGCGGCCCATTCCATGCTCGCTCCCGCGCCCGAATATCCTGCACCCTCATATCCGCTTGGAGAGCAGGGGGCCGAGCCGCAGGACGAGCTTCACGAAGACTTGCACCATGATCTGCATGGTGACGTGAACGCCGCCTCAAACGGCGACCTACACGAAGAACCACCGGTCCCCGTCGAATCCTTCGCGGAAGAATTCAGCGAGCGCATCCCCACCGCTCCTCCGCCCAACCGCGAGGCGCTCGCGGGTATTCCGTTCCTCACGCCGCCGCCGGATTTTCATCCCGACGCGCGCGACGAAGCGGAAGTAAGCGCTGAGACCGTGGACGCTGTGGTGCAAAAGGTTCTCGAACGGCTCGAACCCCAACTCCACGAGCTGCTTTCGCAGAGCGTCCTGAAGCCCCTCGTCGAAAGCATGCTAAACGGCGAGCTCGCCAAGAAGAACCGCTAGCTCGCATCGCTGCAACGGCTGATCGGCCTTTTCCCTGCGGCACGCGCTTCGCTAGGCCGCCCTGTTGCACGCAAACTACCTCGCGTATATCCTGTGCGCCGTCCCTTGCTAAAACCCGACCGCCGCGGGAGGCTCACATGAATCCGCAACTTCGCTCGAAGGCTTCGCCGATGCGCATTCGCCGCGCCGCCCTCATCTTGTCCGCGGCATTCGCCGCCGTCGGATGTTTCACCGCGTCCTCGGCGGCCGCCGCTACTTGCGAAAGCCTTGCTTCTCTCGCGCTGCCGAACGCCACCGTCACCTCAGCGGAAACCGTGAAGGCCGGCGCGTTTACCATGCCTGCCAACCCCAATCCGGCTCCCGCGGGCAACGTCGCTCCGCCGGCTCCGTCGTTCAGTGATCTGCCCGCATTCTGCCGCGTGGCCGCTACGCTGAAGCCCACCGCCGATTCCGACATCAAAGTCGAAGTCTGGCTCCTGGTCGCCGGCTGGAACAACAAATTCCAGGCCGTCGGTAACGGTGGCTGGGCCGGAACCATCAGCTACACGGCGCTCGCGGACGCCATCCGCCGCGGATACGCCGCCAGCTCCACGGACACCGGCCACGTCGGCGGCCGCGGAACTTTCGCACTCGATCACCCGGAAAAACTCGTCGACTACGCCTATCGTTCCGAGCATGAGATGACCCTCAAGGCCAAATCCATCATCGCGGCCTACTACGGCATGCCTGCCCGCTTTTCCTATTGGAACGGCTGTTCCACGGGAGGTAAGCAGGCCCTCACCGAGGCGCAGCGCTATCCCGCTGATTACGACGGAATCATCGCCGGCGCTCCCGCCAACTACATGATGCATCTCCAGGCCGCGGGAATTGCCGTCGCGCAGGCTGTGCACAACGATCCGGATAGCTACATCCCGCCGGAAAAATATCCCGTGCTCCATGAGGCTGTGCTGGCCGCCTGCGACCGGCTCGACGGCGTGAAAGACGGAGTCCTCGGCGATCCGCGCCTCTGCCGCTTCGATGTCTCTTCTCTCGAATGTAAGGAGGGAGACTCGGCGGATTGCCTCACCACGCAGCAGATCGACGCGGCCAAGAAAATCTATGCGCCCCTTGTGAATCCGCGCACCGGCGAAAAGATTTTCCCCGGCCTGGAACCCGGCAGCGAGCTTGGCTGGGCCGGCCTCGCAGGCCCGCAACCCTTTCCGGTTCCCATCGACACCTTCAGATACGTGGTCTTCAAAAATCCCGACTGGGACTATCACAAGATGAATTTCGATGGCGACGTGGCCCAGGCCGACAAAGTCGACGGCGGCGTGAATAACGCCATCAACCCGGATCTGAAAACCTTCTTCGCCCACGGCGGCAAGCTCCTGATGTACCACGGATGGGCTGATCAGCTCATCGCCCCGCAAAACAGCGTCAACTACTACCAAAATGTCGTCGACGCAGCGGGCGGCGCGGACAAAACCGCCGCGTCCATTCGCTTATTTATGGTTCCGGGAATGGCCCACTGCCGCGGCGGAGACGGCACGGATGATTTCGACAAGATGACGGTGATCGAGCAGTGGGTGGAAAAGGGTCAAGCGCCGGAACAGATTCCCGCGTCTCATCGCACGGCAGGCAAGGTCGACCGCACGCGCCCGCTGTGCCCCTATCCGCAGGTTGCCAAATACAAGGGAAGTGGAAGCACCGATGACGCAGCGAACTTCGCCTGCGCAGCGCCCTAGAAAATCCTGCGCCGCTGCCTAAAAAATTCTAGGCCCGCGGCTTGGCCAGCCGCGCGAGCGATTCCTCGAAGGGCGCGCGCGCCACGCCGTGCTCGGTGATGATTGCCGTAATCAGCCGAGATGGGGTCACATCGAACGCGGGATGTGCCGCGTGCACGTCCGGCGAAATGCGCATGCCGCGCAGATGCGTCACCTCTTCCGCCGAACGCTCCTCGATGGGAATCTGCTCGCCCGAAGCAATCGAAAGATCGATGGTCGAAAGCGGCGCCGCCACGTAAAACGGAATCTGGTGCTCGCGGGCCAGCACCGCCATGCCGTAGGTTCCGATCTTGTTCGCCGTGTCGCCATTGCGCGCGATGCGGTCCGCGCCCACCACCACCGCGCCCACTCCGCCGGTCTTCAGGAAGTGGCCAACCATGTTGTCGGTGATCAGCGTCAGCGGGATTCCATCCTCGTGCAGCTCCCACGCCGTCAGCCGCGCCCCCTGCAGATACGGCCGCGTTTCGGGCACCAGCACTTCGATCTTTTGGCCTGCTTCGACGGCCATGCGAATCACGCCCAGCGCCGTGCCGATGCCCCCCGTGGCCAACGCCCCGGCGTTGCATTGGGTCATCACCCGGCCGGCCTTCGGCAAAAGCTCCGCACCAAATCGCCCAATGCACTCATCGGCGTTGCGCCGCTCCTGGTGCACCGCCTGCGCTTCCGCCACCAACCCCGCGCGGATCCGCGCCAGCTGCCCGGCGCCATTCGCACTCGCAGACTCGCGCGCGAGCGCCTCGAACCGTTTCCGGAAGCGCTCGATCGCCCAGAAAAGATCGACCGCCGTCGGCCGCGTGCGCGCGAACGTCTCGCAAATCACCGCGAATTCGGCGCGCATCTCCTCGATCGACTTCGCCTGCGAGCGCTCCACGCCCATCGCCACGCCCATCGCCGCCGTCACTCCGATGGCCGGCGCCCCGCGAATCACCATGTCGGTGATGGCCTTGGCCAGCTCGCGGTAATCCGTGTACGTCAGATACAGCACTTCGCCGGGCAGCTGCCGTTGGTCCAGCAGCACCACTCCTTCGCCGGTCCACTGAATAGGTTCAACCGTATGCAAGAAAGTTTTCTCCGCCGCGCCAGTTTGCGCGCCTTTTAGCATGCTCGCCCGTACGTCCACTTACGCATTCGTTTCGCGCGCCAGCCATTTTAACCGATTCCGTGTCCACCAGGCCCGCACAGTAATTCTCACGGCCCGGGCTCCGTGTTTTTGTAGCGGCCGCCTTTAGGCGGGCGTCTTTGCCTTTGGGGTTCCTCTCTTCTGTCGTAGCGCCGTGGCGACGGATGAGGAATCTCGGCGCCGGAACGGCGGAAACATTGGCTTAGGCCTTTGTCCCTCAGTGCAGCGGAGGCACCTGCCGAAACCCATGCGTTGCCACTACGTAGGCGATCACCGGCAGCGCGTTGTAGCTCGCGTGTACCACGTAGCTGGCCGCCACCGTACCGGTGATGGCGCGCGTAACGGTCAGCACGATCCCCACCAGCACCAGAAAACCGATCTGCCACCAGCCGCCCCACAGCTGAACGGAATGCAGTAGCCCGAACATCGTTCCCGTCGCCAGGATTCCCCAGCTGATCCCGAAGCTGCGCACGCATACCGGATACAGATATCCGCGAAAGACGGTTTCCTCCACCACCGGCGCAACCAACACCGCCGTCAGCATGAAGAGGATCGCCGTGCGCCGATCCGCCAGCAGCGCTTGGATCGGTAGCGCCTCCTTCGCCGGAAACGCGGAGTCCAGCAGCGTCACCAGCACGGCCAAAAGAAATCCTCCGAACACCAGCGCCGCGTATGCCAGCCCGCGCGGAATCTCCCCCGTGTCGAGACGCCGCCACCCCAGCGTTTCCCAGAACGGCATCCGAAATCGCACCCGCGCCTGCACCGCCAGGAAAACCAACACGGAAAGGTCCGCCAGAATCTGCGCGACAACCGCCACCATGCCCTCCGCGCTCACCGACTTCTGAAGGTGCGACGGGCTCACGCCAAACGCCGCGAGCACCAGCACAATGGCGATTCCGAAAATGAACGTCGCACCAATCGCCAGCAGCGCCAGCAGCCCTATATCCAACCATCCCCACGGCACTCGCGCATCGTTCGGGATTCGCGGACCGTTCGGGGTTTGATAATTGCCCGGAGTACTGAACTTGTTCAGAGCTTGCGAATCGTCTGGGGTTTGTGAATTATCAGCGAATGGGTCGCCCACCGGCTCCGCCGACGCGAGCGGAACGCGCTCATCCGGCGCAGACCCGCCGCTCAGTGCCTCGGGCGCAGCAGATTGCGACAGGGATTCGCTCGGCTCGGGAGGCTCGAAAAACGCTCCCCCGTTATAGTCGTCTGGGTCGGGTGTCATCTGTGTTTTGGGGTGATCTCGTGGAATCGCGCGGGATCTTCGCGAATCGCCGCAGCAGCCGAGTCCTCCCTAGCGAGTGTATCGCACCAATCGCGAAACTCCACTCGCCGGACGCGGCCATTCACTCCACGCGGCGCTCCTGCCCATTCACTGCGCCCAACGATTGCGCTAGCACTTGCCCGGTATAAGACTTCTTCGTCCGCGCCACCTGTTCCGGCGTGCCTTGCGCCACCACGCGCCCGCCTTCGGTGCCGCCCTCCGGGCCAAGGTCGATGATCCAGTCGGCCTGTTTGATTACGTCGAGATTGTGCTCGATGATAAGCACCGTATTCCCCAGCGTCACCAGCCGGTTCAGCACGTCCAGCAGCTTCTTCACGTCGTCGAAAGTGCAGCCCCGTGGTCGGCTCGTCGAGAATGTATAGCGTGCGCCCGGTCTGCCGCCGCGAAAGTTCGCGCGCCAATTTTGTGCGCTGCGCCTCGCCGCCCGAAAGCGTGGTCGACGACTGCCCTAGTTGCACGTAGCCCAGCCCCACATCCACCAGCGTCTGCAGCTTCTGCTGAATAGCCGGAATATTCTCGAGCACCTTGATCGCCTCGACGATGTTCATGCCCAGTAAATCGGAAATCGAAAATCCCTTGTAGCGCACCGCCAGAGTTTCCGCGTTGTACCGCTTGCCGCGGCACACCTCGCACGTCACGTACACGTCGGGCAGAAAATTCATTTCGATTCGCCGCTGCCCGTCCCCCTGGCACGCTTCGCACCGCCCGCCCTTCACGTTGAAGCTGAATCGCCCCGGCTTGTATCCCCGCTCGCGCGATTCCGGCAGCATCGCAAACAATTCGCGGATGGGCGCGAACACGCCGGTATACGTCGCGGGATTGGACCGCGGTGTCCGCCCGATCGGCGCCTGGTCGATCTGCACCACCTTGTCAATGTTCTCGATCCCCGAAATCGCGCGATGCGCTCCCGGTCGCTCCATCGAGCGATACAGTTTCGCCGCCAGCGCGCGATACAAAATGTCGTTCACCAGCGTCGATTTCCCCGAGCCCGAAACGCCGGTCACCACTGTCAGCAGCCCCAGCGGAATCGTCACGTCAATGTTCTTCAGATTGTGTCCGTGCGCACCCAACACCGCTATCGCTTTGCCGTTGGGACTGCGCCGCTCGACCGGCACGGGAATCTTCAGCTTCCCCGAAAGATACTGCCCGGTCAGCGATGCGGGATTCGCTTCAATCTCCTCCGGCCGCCCCGATGCCACCAGGTATCCACCCGCGTTCCCGGCGCCCGGCCCCAAGTCGACCACGAAATCCGCGCGCCGAATCGTCTCTTCGTCGTGCTCAACAACCAGTACCGTGTTTCCCAAGTCCCGCAGCGTCTCGAGCGTGGAGAGCAGCCGCCCGTTGTCCCGCGCATGCAATCCAATCGACGGCTCGTCCAACACGTACAGCACGCCGCGCAGCCGCGAACCAATCTGCGTCGCGAGGCGAATCCGCTGCGCCTCACCTCCCGAAAGCGTGGCCGCCGAACGCTCCAGCGTCAGGTAGCCCAGCCCGACATTCAGCAGAAAATCAATCCGGTCCGCGATTTCCGACAGCGGCCGCGCGGCAATTTTCTTCTGCCGCAGCGTCAGCTTCCCGCGAATTTTCTCCACCGCCTCGCGCGCTTCTCCCAGCGGCAGCGCTGTGAAGTCCGCAATCGAAAACCCCGCGATCTTCACCGCCAGGCTTTCCGGACGCAGCCGCCGTTCGCCGCACGTCGCGCACGGCGCCGGAGACATGTACTGCGTCAGCCATTCGCGATAGTTGTCGGACCCGGACTCCGCCAGGTTGGCCTCCAGATGTGCCATCACACCCTCGAAGTTCAATCCCTTCGTCGAGCCGCCATTCTCCGGATTCCCGTTCAGAATTAAATTCTGCGCCTTGCGCGGAAGCTTCTCGAACGGCGTCTCCAGATCGAAGCCGTGCGCCGCCGCCGCGATTCGCAGCGTGCGCTGTAGCGGCGAAGAGCCTGATCCCGGCCCCAGCCCGCCCTCGAAGAGCGGCTTGGTCCAGTCCACAATCACTTTCGCCGGGTCGAAATCGTATTTCGATCCCAGCCCGTGGCACTCCGGGCAAGCGCCGTACGGCGAATTAAAGCTGAACGACCGCGGCTCGAGCTGCGGCACGGAAATTCCGCAATCCGGACACGCCAGCTTCTCCGAGTAGACGTGCTCCTCGCCGCCCACCACCGCAATGGTCACCAATCCGCCGGTCAGCTTCAGCGCCGTTTCGATCGACTGTTCCAGCCGCCGAGTTACTCCGCTTTTCAGCAGCAGCCGGTCGACCACGATCTCGATGGTGTGGTTCTTCCGCCGGTCGAGCGGCACAGGCTCGTCCAGGTTCACCAGCTCGCCGTCCACGCGCGCGCGGACGTACCCCTCCTTCGCGTACTTCTCCAATTCCTTTTTATATTCGCCCTTGCGCCCACGCACGATGGGCGCCAGCACCATGATGCGGTCGTCCGGCTTCAGCGCCAGCACCGCCTGCACGATCTGCTCCGTCGATTGCCGCGCGATAGGTTTCCCGCAGTTGGGGCAGTGCGGCGTGCCGATAGCGCTGTACACCACGCGCAGGTAGTCGTAAATCTCCGTGATCGTGCCCACCGTCGAGCGCGGCGACCGCGTGGTGGTCTTTTGCTCGATGGCAATCGACGGCGAAAGCCCCTCCACCGAATCCACGTCCGGCCGCTCCATCTGGTCCAGGAACTGCCGCGCGTAGGCCGAGAGCGATTCCACGTAGCGCCGCTGGCCCTCGGCATATAGCGTGTCGAACGCGAGCGAGGATTTCCCCGATCCCGACAGCCCGGTAACCACGGTCAGCGTGTTGCGGGGGATTTCCAGGCTGATGTTCTTCAGATTGTGCTGCCGGGCGCCGCGTATGATGATTTTCTTCAGGCCCATCGGTGGAGCGGCCCCCTACCACGAGGCCAGCTATACACTGGGTAGAATGAGCCCAGTGTAATTCTCGAACATAGCAAGCCGCACCATCCCGGTCAAGCCAGCGCCCTTCGGAGCTTTTATAGCGGCCGCCTCGTTTTTCAGGCGGGCGCTTTTGGGTTTACGTAGCGCCATGGTCTGAACTTGTCCCGAGCGTAGCCGAGGGAGCACGGCATCTTTCTTTTGATGGCTGTCCCGCGGTGTCATACCTTTCCCCGGGAGCGCCAATCTCTGCATTGGCGCTTTTCACCTCGCTTCAGCCTTTGACGTTAGGTTTAAACGTAGCGCCGGGGTCTTCAGCCCGGCATCTTCGCTTTGTCTCCCATCTCCGGTACAACCACCGCTAAGCAGCCAAGCGTGATTCCGCCTTTCGTAGGGGCGGGTCTGTGACCCGTCCGGTGGAGCGCCGCGGCCCGCGCCACTTTCCGATGCGAGGTCCCACCCGCAGCAAGTATTCGCGTTCTAGCTCCTACGCCCCACCGTCGGCGCCTTATCGCAACTCCCCGCATTCTCCGCTGGACGAAACCTCGGCTCCTCCCGGAAAATAGAATGCATCCCCGGCCGGCGCCTTCCGTCGCGCGGCGCGCCGGCGCGGCAATCGCGTAGCAATCAACATTGGCAACATCTTGGCGAAATCTTGAGACGAGGTAATCGACCAGTGTCCGCACCGCGCCCGACCAAAGCCGGCAAGTCCAAACGACCCGCAGTGAAGGGCGCGAAGACCCCGAAGTCCGCCCCGGCTGCCGGCCGCAAACTCAAGATCGCTATCGTCGGCTTCGGCACCGTGGGCCGCTCCGTCGCCAAGATCCTCTGCGACGATTCGCACAGTCACGGCAGCCCTTTCCAGCTCACGCACATCTGCAATCGCAACGTGCACAAGAAAAAGACGCCCGATCTCCCGGCGCACATTCGCTGGACCTCGAACTTCGCCGACATCCTTGCCTCCGATGTCGACGTGGTCGTCGAGCTTATCGGCGGCCTTGATCCAGCCGGAAAATGGGTGCGCGAGGCTTTGCGCGCCGGCAAGTCCGTCGTCACCGCCAACAAACTTCTCGTCTCCGAATCCGGCCCCGAGCTTGCCGACCTCGCGCGCAAGATGGGCAAGCGCCTCGAATTCGGCGCCTCCGTCGCCGGAGGCATCCCAGCCATCATCGGAATCCAAGAAGGCCTCGCCGGAGACCGCCTGTACAAAATCGCCGGCATCGTGAACGGCACTTGCAATTTCATCCTCACCAAAATGGAAAAGGACGGCGCCAGTTTTGACGCCGCCCTGGAAGAAGCTCAACAGCTCGGCTACGCCGAGGCAGACCCTAGCGCCGACGTTGATGGCCTCGACGCCCGCTCCAAGCTCGTGATTCTCACGCAAGCCGGCCTACGTCTGCGGGTCCGCTCTGAGCAGATTCCCTGCCGCTCCATTCGGCTGATCGAGGCCATCGATTTCACATACGCCGGCGAGCTCGATTGCACCATTCGCCAGATTTCCCTGGCGTTGCGCGTCGAGTCAAAAGACGCTCGGGGAAATCGCAGCGTCAGCCTCGCCGCCGCCGTGCAGCCCGCGCTGATTCCCTCCGCGTCGCTCATGGCCCACGCGCAGGGCAGCCAGAACATCGTTACCGCTACCGGTGAATACGCCGGCCGCATGATTTTTTCCGGCTACGGCGCCGGAGGCGATCCCACCGCGGTCGCCGTCGTTTCCGATCTGTATGCAATTGCCCGCAATGCCGGAGCGTCGCCCGAAGCCATGCCCGGCGCGGCCGAAGTCCCTGCATCCGTCAACGGAGACTTCACCGTGCCGCACTACCTGCGCTTCATCGTGCGCGACCGGCCAGGCATCGTCGCCGCACTCGCCGCAATTTTGGCCAAGCATGAGATCGGCATCGACGCCCTCTTGCAGAAGCCCGGCTTTCCGCCCCATGCGCTGCCCTTCGTCATGACCGTCGAAGCCTGCGACAGCGGCACCCTCAATCGCGCCCTCGCCGACATCGCCCGCCTCGACTTCCACGTCAAAGCCCCCCTCTGCCTCCCCATCTTCCTGGACTAGCCGCCGCGGCACCAACGAGCGCGTCCGGCGTTTGCCCACGTGCGAAACGCTGTCATCCGGAAGCCAGCCGCGTCCCACGCGCAGGCAGTCTGTTATCCCGAACGCAGTGAGGAATCTGCTTTGGGGTTTTGCTTTTTCGCATTTCCGGGTGCCCCATCTGGCGCGTTTCCCAGCGACAGGTGGGGTCTTAGTTTTTCCATTCCTCCTTGCCTCGCGCTTCTTGTGGGAACCCTCGTGGTTTAGCTTTTGTAGCGGCCGCCTGAACTTGTCCCGAGCCTGCCGAGGGAGGCGGGCGTCTTTTTCTTGCGTAACGGCACCCCTGTTGACTTCCGAACCCAATTCACATACAAGTGGCCCCAGCAACGGGCTGGCGAGCCCGTTTTCTATTCGAAGGAGGAGCACGTCATGAGCGCTACATCCGTGGGCACTGTTGTGAAAAAGACGGCCGGTTGGTCCATCGTCATCAGCATCCTGATGATCCTGGCTGGGTTTCTGGCGATCGCCGTGCCTGAAGTTGCCGGAGTCGCAATCAACCTATTGGTCGGCTGGCTGCTCGTTTTCAGTGGAGTGGCCCATCTGGTGTATGCCTTCCACTCGCATCGTGGCGGCGGAATTCTCTGGGAGGTGCTGCTCGGCGTTCTCTATATCTTGCTCGGCGGCTACCTGCTGATCCATCCGGTGGCCGGCCTCGCCTCGCTTACTCTGGCGCTAGCCATCTACTTGTTCTTTGAGGGAATCTTGGAGCTCGTCCTCGGATTCCATCTCCGCCCAGCTCCCGGCTCCGGCTGGGTGCTGTTCGACGCCGTCATCACCCTGATCCTTGCGGTCATGATTTGGAGGACGTGGCCGTCGAGCACCGAGTGGGTCATCGGCACACTGGTCGGCATCAGCATGCTCTTTAGCGGATTCTCTCGCCTGATGCTTTCCCTCGCCGCCCGCCGCCTGGTCACCAAAGCGGCGTAATCGCGACCAGTTCAGCGTTTCCTACCGGCGACTGCCGCATCTTCTTCTCCCCAGTAGGGGCGGGTCTGTGACCCGCCCGCGCACATCGCACGCTTTTATCCGGGAAGACGTATTCGGGTGCCGCATCCTTGTGCCTTTCAAGGGTGCGGTTCTTGAATTTTGAGGGGAACGCCGATCAGCGTTTCGCAGCGGCGACAGACGCCGCCGTAGGAGTAACCCTGAACTGCTTGCTGAGCGCCAGTCCCTGCTGCTGGTAGGAAGATCCAATTCCCTGTCCGTAAAGCTTGTCCGGCACGCTGGCCATCTTGTGGTACATCAGCCGGCCGACAACCTGCCGGTCTTCCAGCAAAATCGGCACCTCGTGCGCCCGCACTTCCAGCACCGCTTTGGTGCCTTTGATTTCTCCCGCGGTTCCGTAGCCGAATCCAGGATCGAAAAATCCCGCGTAGTGCACGCTGAACTCGCCGATCGAAGGATCGAACTGCGTCATCTCCGCTGCCCAGTTCGAGGGAATGCTGATCCGTTCCCGCGACGCAAGAATATAAAAATCGCTGGGATCCAACACCAGCCGCTTCGACGCCGGCGCGGTGATCGCATCCCAAAACTGCGTCGCGTCGTGCGCGCCGGCCTTGCTCAAATCCACCGCCGGACAATTTCGCTTCGCTTTGTACGCCACCACGCTCGATTCGCCGCTTCCGGCAAGATCGATGGACATCAAAAGCCCTTTGTCCAAGACCACTGTCGCGGGCCCGCTGCCGTCTTCGTAGTAAACCAGTCCTTCTTCGACGCGCTCGAGCGCGTAGTCGCTGGCCGCGGGCGGTTTGCCGCGCACGAAGCGCAGCTGGTTCAGTTTGGTCCCCGCGCCCACCACGATCGGAAACGTCCGGGAAACCACCTGCACGTAGAGCTCGCCCTTATATCCCTTGGGCACCTGCTCGAACTGGAGTTCATGGGCCTCGAAATCCGGGCCTCCTTCCGTGACCAGCCGCGTGAAAATATCCAGCCGTCCGGTGGTGCTCTTCGGATTCGCTACGCCGCCGACATCGAAAGGCAATGCCAACTGCTCCACGACGGGAATCACGAACACCGCTCCGCGCTCGAGCAGCGTGGGCTTGGTAAGATCGATTTCGGCGATTTTCAGATCGTCGATCTTTTGCTTCACCTTCGACGTGCGGCTCGGCAGAAAGCTGGCCTGCACCCGGTACGCCACGTTGCCCAGGCGCAAGTCGATCGACGCCGGCTGCACTTGCGAGGCCTCAATCGGCGCAAACGAACGAATCTTCTGGTTCTGGATTAGCTCGAAAATTTCCTGCGAGGACAAGATGCCCGTGGTCAGCGGCTCACGCCGTCCCACTTCGCCGAAAAGCCCCGTCACCGCCGTCTCTTTTGTTGTTCCCATAAGCTCGAAAATCCTCAGTAAACGAGGCGATTCTAGCACGCCCCGCGAGGTTTAAGTGTAGCCCCGCGGCCAGCGCACGGCTTCGGTTTGCCGCCACTCTGATCTTGATGGTTAGTGAACTCCGGCGAGCAAGTATCGCCGTAGGCCTCGGTCGCAAGGTTTAAACGTAGCGCCGCGGTCTTTAGCGCGGCAGCCTTTGATTTTGATTTGCATTTTTAGCGGCCGCCTCGCTTTTCAGGCGGGCGTTTTTGCTTATTCTGAGCCTGCCCGGGGCGGGCGTTCTGCGTTGCTTTTGTACCAATCGTCTTCCGAGCCAACGTTTTTCAGCCCCCGCATTCATGCGGGGGAAGGAGCGCTTAAGCGCTCCGAAAAAACGATGCGCGCATGCGCGCCTTCCGATGCGCTGACTCATCCGCGGCATGTAGTCGCCCGCCAGCTCCTCCTGAATAGCTCCAGTCACTCGCCACTTTCTTTAAATCTCCACAGGCCTTTGATATTGACCTTCGTCCATCCTGCGCTCAAGCTTGTGTGAGCGCCCGTAGTCGGCGCAAAGAAGCTGCAAGGGTGCAATGGGGCGAGGAGGCAAGGAAGAGAGATGAGGCAGACGGTGCACATGACGCAGAGGACGGCAAGGAGAAGGCCAGAGGCGGCCGTGCGCGGCCTGTTTCCTATGCCTCCCGTGTCTCCTTGGCTTCCCATTCTGGCCCGACCCTTCGACCCAGCCCGGAACGCCTCGATGGACTCACCCCCATGTAACTTCATCAAAACAAAGGACCGGGGTCGAACCAGCCCGGAACTTTATTCCGACCCCTTCGACCATCGTTTTCTCGGTCTCGGTCTCGGTCTGCCAGACCAGTGGTTTGACCGCTCTGAGCGTGTCACCTAGAATGAACCACGGAAAAAACAACGGACGGCGTGCCGCACGCGCGAACGCCGCAAAAACGATCACATGGCTCTGAGCCAAATTCAGAAGGCGAATAAATTTCGGGCGCTGCACGGACTCGGCGCCGCGTTTGGAGCGCGGGCTGAGTCAGCCGACCCGGGGGCGTTCATCATTCCGAATCCATGGGACGTGGGTAGCGCGCGCATCCTGGCGGGAATAGGCTTCGAAGCGCTGGCAACCACTAGCGGCGGCTTTGCGCTCTCGCTCGGTCGGCGCGACGGAATGGTGGCGCGTGACGAAGCGCTGGCGCACTGCCGGTCGATTGCCGAAGCAGTCAACTTGCCAGTCGCCGCGGACCTTGAGAATTGTTTCGGCGACGACCCTAAGACGGTTGCGGAAACCATCCGGCTCGCTGCCGCCACGGGGATCGTCGGCGGATCCGTAGAAGACGCCAGTGGCGACGACCGTCGCCCGATTTACGACCGCGCCCTCGCGGTGGAACGCGTTGCGGCGGCCGTCGAAGCCGTGCGAGCCCTGCCGTTTCCATTCACGCTGACGGCGCGCGCCGAAAGCTTCATTCACGGTCGTCCTGATTTGGATGACACGATCTGGCGCCTTCAGTCATTCGCAGAGGCCGGAGCAGACGTGCTGTTTGCACCGGGATTGCCGAGCCTCGAAGCGATCAAGGCGGTATGCGCTGCCGTGGCTCCGCGGCCCGTGAACGTGCTTGTCGGCATTAAGGGGCAGGCGTTTTCGGTGGCGGAACTTGCCGCCGCGGGTGCGAAACGAATCAGCTTGGGCTCCGTCTTGTCTCGTGTGGCGTTCGGCGCGCTGATTGGCGCCGCCCAGGAGATGAAAGAGAACGGTACGTTCAGCTTCGTGGATCAAGCGGCGCCTACGGCGAATTTTGCCTCTTTCCTGATGGTGAAGAAAAATCAAGCGGGGACAGCCTAGCCAAAAATGTTTGAAACACTCACAGACAAGCTACAGCGCGCATTCAAGAATCTGCGCGGCCAGGGCAAGCTCACCGAAGAGCATCTGGACACGGCGCTCGCCGAAATACGCGAGTCGCTGCTCGACGCGGACGTCAACCTGCAAGTCGCCGATGAATTCATCGCACACGTCCGCGAAAAGGCTCTCGGCTCGGAAGTTCTGTTGCAACTTTCGCCCGACCAGCAAGTTATCAAGATCGTGCGCGACGAGCTGGCCGAACTGCTCGGACGCGAGGCACGCCCGCAATTTTCCTCGCGGCCTCCATCCGTCTGGCTAATCTGCGGCCTGCAAGGCTCCGGAAAAACCACTTCCACCGGCAAGCTCGGCAAATGGCTCGGCGAGCACGGCCATCGTCCCATCGTGGTTTCGACCGACGTCTACCGCCCCGCCGCGCGCGAGCAACTCGCGCAGGTCGCCAAGGCCACCGGCACGCCCATCTGGCCCGGCGCGGGCACCGACAAGCCGCTTGAGATCGTGCGCGGCGCCGTGCGCGAAGCCAAGCTCTCGGCCTGCGACGTGATCCTTGTGGACACCGCCGGCCGCCTGCACGTCGACGATGAATTAATGAACGAACTCTCCACGCTCAAGCGCGAACTGAACCCCGCGGAAATCCTGTTCGTGGCAGACGCCATGATCGGGCAGGACGCGGTGCGCTCCGCGGGAGAATTTCACAAGCGCCTGGGCGTCACCGGCGTGATCCTCACCAAACTCGATGGCGACGCGCGCGGCGGCGCGGCGCTTTCCATCCGCAAGGTCACCGGCGCACCGGTAAAGTTCGTCGGCGTCGGCGAAAAATACGACGCGCTCGAGCCGTTCTTGCCCGACCGCATCGTGGGAAGAATCCTGGGCATGGGCGACGTGCTCGGCCTCATCGAGCGCGCCCAGAAAACCGTCGACGAGAAGCAAGCGCGCGAGATGGAACGCAAGATGCGCGAGGACGATTTCACCCTCGAGGATTTCCGCGACCAGCTCCGCCAAATCCGCAAGATGGGCTCGATCGAGCAGTTGATGGGCATGCTGCCCAAGGTCGGGCCGTTCGCCAAAATTCCCAAAGACGCCTCGGTCGACGAAGGCCAGCTGAAATCCATCGAAGCCATCATCAATTCCATGACCGCGCGCGAGCGCGCCGATCACAATCTCATCGACGGCAAGCGCCGCAAGCGCATCGCCAAAGGCAGCGGCACCACTGTTCAGGAAGTCAATCAGGTGCTCAAGCAATACGCCGACATGCGCCGCATGATGAAGCAGTACGGCAGCCTGGCCCGCGCCGGCCGCCTGAAAGGCCTCGGCAAGCTCGCGGGATGAAATGACCATTCGACAAGGATGGTCATCCCGAAGCGTTCTACGCGAGGGACTCTCTTAGGGGTTTAGGGAACTAACGCAGCCATGCCAATCATCGTCGACAACACGCTGAACCTGATTCGCTCGATCGCCATGGGCGGAGACGACCGCGCGACGAAAGCCAAGCGGCTCGCGGAGCGAATTCAAAAGCTCGGCGAATATCGCTGGGTCGGCGTGTACGACGTGGGTCCGGAAATCGTCTCGGTCATCGCCTGGAGCGGACCGGGCGCGCCGGAGCATCCGTCGTTTCCGGCGAGCCAGGGACTAACCGGCGCGGCCATCGAGCAGAAGAAAGCGGTGATCGTCGGCGACGTCCGCAACGATCCGCGCTATCTGACCGCGTTCGGCGACACACTCTCGGAAATTATCGTGCCGGTTGTATCTCCCGACGGACGGGTGATCGGCACAGTCGACGTGGAAAGCGACCGCGCTAACGCCTTTTCCGCGCGCGACCAGCAGATGATCGAGCAGTGCGCCGAGGCAGCTTTGCCGCTGTGGCTGCTGCGCTGACGCCGGAGATACAGATTGGTGAATCCCGGCGGCGTCCGCTATACTGCTAAGGAATAGACGAGGAGGAATTTCCAGTGCTGACGATCCGTCTTGCCCGAATCGGCAAGAAGAAACACCCTTTTTACCGCGTAGTGGTCACCGAAAAGACGCGGCCGCGCAACGGCCGTTTTGTCGAGATCGTGGGAACCTACGATCCCTCGAAGAAGCCCGCCTTGATCAACTTGAAGTCCGAACGCGTGGACTACTGGCTCAGCAAGGGCGCTCAGCCCAGCGACACGGTGCGGAGCTTCCTGCGCAGCAACCCCAAGCCTGCTTGAAGCGTCCTAGTTCTGTAGAGCCCATACTCCTACTTCAAATTCACGCGCAAGCGAGTATTTGCTGCGAGTCCGGCCTGCGGTTGGAGGAAGCTTCATGAAGGATCTGGTGGAAGAGATCGCGAAGGCTCTGGTTGACCATCCCGAGCAGGTTCAAGTGAATGCCGTGGAAGGCGAACAAGTGACCGTGCTCGAGTTGCGCGTTCATCCCGAAGACCTCGGCAAAGTGATCGGACGGCAAGGCCGCACGGCCAAGTCGATTCGCACGCTTCTGGGCGCCGCCGGCATGAAATTGAAGAAGCGTTACACGCTGGAAATCCTCGAATAGAGTGGCCACCGAAGAAACGGCGGGCGTCACCGTCGCACGCATCCTGCGTCCGCACGGCCGGCACGGCGAAGTCGCCGCTGAAATTCTCACCGATTTTCCCGAACGCTTGGACGAATTGCAGCACGTAGAATTATGGAGCGCCCGTAGCGGCTCGCGGCGCATAGGTTTGCGCGGCTGCCGCTTGACGACGGCCCGCGGCGGCCAGGCTCTTTTACATTTCGAAGGCTCCGATTCCATTGATGACGCCAAGAAGCTGGTGGGCTACGAAGTGCGCATCCCGTTCTCCGAGCGCATGCCGCTGCCGGACGCCAGCTACTACGTAAACGACCTGGTCGGCTGCGAGGTGTGGGAGCGCGGCGGAGCAGCGCTCGGCCCGGTCCGCGACGTGCAATTTACCGGCGGCACACCGCTGCTGGAAGTGAATACGGGAAAAGGCGAGCTGCTGATCCCGCTGGCTCAGGAAATCTGCGTGAGCGTGGACCTCGCCGCGCGGCGCATCGAAGTGATTCTCCCCCAAGGTTTGCGCGAACTGAATCAGAAGTAAGTGTACGATTGCGACCGTGCGATTCGACATCATCACAATTTTTCCTGAGTTTTTTGCCGGGCCGCTGGAGTACGGCATCGTCCGGCGGGCGCGGCAGGCGGGACTCATCGAGACGCAGGTCTGCGATCTGCGCGGCTTCACGCACGACCGGCACCGCACGGTAGACGACCGGCCGTTTGGCGGCGGCGAGGGGATGGTGATGAAGCCCGAGCCGCTATTCGAAGCCGTGGAATCGCTGCTAGGTACCGCGCCGGCGCCCTCTCGGACGGCCATCGTGCTGCTTTCCGCAGCGGGAAAGCTCTTCCGGCAGGAGGCAGCGCGGCGGTTCGCAAAGCTCGATCGCGTGGTGCTGCTTTGCGGGCGCTATGAAGGCGTCGATGAGCGGGTGGCCGAGCATCTAGCTACCGACGAAATCTCCATCGGCGATTTCGTGCTGTCGGGCGGTGAGCTGCCCGCGGCGATGATCGTCGACGCGGTCACGCGGCTGATTCCCGGCGCGCTCGGCAATGAGGATTCGGCGGTGAACGAGTCGTTCAGCGAGCCGGCCGCCGACGCCAACGAGCGAGCGCGGCAGTCTTCGTCTTCTGTGCAGCAGGCACCCGCGGAACGCGGGATTCTCGACTATCCGCACTACACGCGGCCGCAGTCGTTTCGCGGCTGGGACGTGCCGGAAGTGCTGGTAAATGGAAACCACGAAGAGATTCGCCGCTGGCGCCGCGAGATGGCGCTTGAGAAAACTCGCCGCAACCGCCCCGATCTAGCCTAAAACCGCCGCCTGATGTGATACATTTCCGCCAAGATCAGCGTACTCTTTGTGTACCGTCGCTTCCTCGGGGGCAATGAAATCATGACACTGCGTACCGTCGTTCGGAATCTGAGCGTGTTGCTGCTGTTGGGGATTGTCGGGGCACCTGCCGGTGCAGCGCCCAAAGCCAAGCTGGAGTGCACCGCGATGGCCGGGAAGACAATTCCCGCGGACAAAATCGCCTTGCCGACGAAGGGCGCAACGATCAGCTCCGCGGAGACGAATCCTGGATCCGGCCAGGAAGGCACGCCCGATTTTGTTCCGGCCTACTGCGACATCAAGGGCAGCATCGCCTCGATCGATCCGGCGGCGCCACCGATCAATTTCGAAGTGAATATTCCGGCGAACTGGAATCAGAAGGCCATCCAAATCGGCGGCAACGGCATGGACGGCTTCATTCCCTTTCTCGCGAAGCTTTCGCGCGGCACAGCGGGATCTCCGCTGGGTCCCGCCTATCCACCGAATCGCGCGTTTCCTATCGCTGATGGATACGCGACGTACGGGAGCGATTCCGGGCACGGTGGAGCGCAAGCTCCCGGAGCCGGGGGCCAGGCGCAAGGAGGCCCGCCGCCGCGCATGGACTTTTCGTGGCTGGCCAACAAGGAATCGATGAAGAACTTCGCCTACGAGCAGATTAAAAAGACGCACGACGTGGCCATGGAGATTTTGGCCGAGCTGTACGGCGTAAAGCCGAAATTCACCTACTTCATGGGCGAATCGCAGGGCGGACGCGAAGCGCTGATGGCCGCGGCGCGCTACGGCGACGACTACAACGGCGTGCTTTCGTCGGTGGGCCTCATCTATTTCACGGGAATCCTCATCAGCCCGGATTACCGGGCGAAGATTCAGTTCGCGCCCGGAGCATGGCTGCCGCCGGCCAAAGCGCCCGCGGTGGCCAAGGAAGTCCTGCGGCAGTGCGACGCGCTCGACGGGCGAACCGACGGTGTGATCAACAACTACTACGCGTGCGACCGGCTGTTCGATCCGACGGTCACACCACATCCGCTGGCGAAACTTAGGTGCGCAGGCGGCACAGACACCGGCAATGATTGCCTTTCCGATGCTCAGATCGCCACGCTGGACGCTTTCCATTCGCCGATGAAGTGGGGTTTCCCGATGGCCAATGGCGAAACCGATTGGCCCGGCGAGCCCGCAGGCGCCGAGACGTCTCCTCCGCCGCTCGGATGGCTGCTGATTTCGCCCGTGCAGCCTTCGCCCGCAGGGAACATGGGCCCGGTGGGAAACCTTCTGGGAGTGATTTATGGGGATCCGGAAAAGTACAACGCGCTGACGCATGACTTCAGCGACTTGAAGGATCAGATCCAAGCCTTGTCGGCCCTGGTCGACGTGCCGGCGGACTTGTCGAAATTCTTGGCCCACGGCGGAAAACTGATCTACCACTCCGGCGCCACGGATTATCTGACCAATCCCCGGGCGCAGGCGCGCATGTACGAAGAAGTCGCGAAGCGCTCCGGGCAGACGAAGGTGGACAAGTCGGTGCGGTACTACGTGACTCCGAACGCCAACCACGGCAGCATGGGCTTCAGCGCGACGGACGGAACTCCGCAGGCGCGTTACATGGACCTGGTGACCTACCTGGAGGATTGGGTTGAAAAAGGAACCACGCCGCCCGATGCCGTCCCGCAAACGCTGATGGACGCCAAACCGCCGTACGCCGTCCAGCGGTCGCGCCCGCTTTGCCGCTATCCGAAGTACCCGAGATACAACGGTAGTGGCGACCCGGACAAGATGGAGAGTTACACCTGCACGGCGCCTTGAGTAACACCCTTGAGGAACCTTAGAGGAGAGATGTTCATGACGATTCGCAATTTTGCTGCGTGGTTCCTGCTGGCGGGGGTCTTCGTTGGCAGCGCCCATGCCAACGACTCGAAGCCGTCGGACCAGACGATCAAAGCCAAAGTGGCGTGCAATTTTCTCGAAGACAAAACGATCGATGCCTCGCAGATAGGCCTGCCGACCGGCGGCGCGAAGATCACTTCGGCCCAGATCAACAAGGGCTGGGGCACTCCGGGATCTCCCGACTACGTGCCGGAGTTTTGTGACGTGCACGGACAGATCGCGCCAGTCGATCCGTCGGCGCCGCCGATCAACTTTGAGGTGAACATTCCGACGATATGGAACGGAAAGGCGTTTCAGATCGGCGGCAACGGGCAGGACGGCTTTGTGCCGCTGATCTCCGCGTTTGCGCGCGACCGCGCCGGATCTCCGCAGGGCCCCGCGTATCCACCCGACGCACCGTTTCCGATAGCGCAGGGCTACGCCACTTACGCGAGCGACGGGGGCCACCAGGGCGCGGCCGGGCCATGGACCTTCGCGGGCCGCGGAAACTCGAATCCACCGCCTCTTCCGCCCAATGCCGGGCCGGCACCGAGTGGGCCCCCTGCCGGAGGGCCAAATGCGTGGATGGGGAGCGAAGAGGCCTTCACCAACTACGGTTACGCACAGGTGAAGAAAACGCACGACGCGGCCATGGCCGTCATTGCCATGATGTACGGCGTTGTGCCGCGAGTGAACTATTTCGCAGGTGAATCGCAGGGCGGCCGCGAAGCGCTGATGGCCGCTTCGCGCTTTCCCAAGGATTACGACGGAATCGTTTCCTCGGTTTCGTTGGCTTACCTCACGGGCTTGCAGATGAATGGCGGCATACGTACGAAAGAGCAGATGGCCCCGGGCGCATGGGTTCCTCCGGCCAAGGGCGCGGCCATCGCCAAGGAGATTCTGCGGCTGTGCGATTCGCTCGACGGACTGGAAGACGGAGTGATCAACAACTACTACGCGTGCAACCGCAAGCTCGATTCTTCCGTCACGCCTGACCCGCTGGCGCATATTCGCTGCGCGGGCGGCGCGGACACGGGCAACGATTGCCTGTCGGATGCGCAAATGGCGACCGTGAATTCGTTCCACGCACCGATGCAGTGGGGATTTTCGTTGAATGGCGAACCCGCCTGGCCGGGTTGGTCGACGGGAGCGGAGGGCCCCATGGGTTGGCTGCTCCTGGCTACGCAACCCGATCCCAATCACGCTAACCTGGGTAACGCGGGTGTGCTGGCGGCGCGGTATAAAAATCCTCAATACGATATTTTGAAGATGAGCCTCGCCGATCTGAAAGATCAGATTGAGGGAATCGCAACCGCCATCGATGTACCGACGGACTGGTCGCAATTTTTTGCGGGGCACACCAAGCTGATCATGTACACGGCGGCGTCCGATTACGTTTCAAATCCGCGGGCGCAAATGCATCTGTACGAAACGGTGACCAAGAAGTTCGGACAGAAAAAGGTGGATCGCTCCGTTCGCTACTACGTTTCGCCGAATGTGAGCCACGGAAGCGTGGGCAAGAGCGCCACCACGGGCGCGCGCCTGCCGCAATACGTCGATTTGTTGACGGTGCTGGAAGCCTGGGTGGAGAATAAAAAGACGCCGCCCGACGCGTTGGTGCAAACGGTGAAGGACAACCGGCCGCCGTATACTGTCGAGCGATCGAAGCCGCTGTGCCGCTATCCCAGCTATCCCCGATATAAGGGAACAGGCGATGCGGACAAGGCGGAGAGTTATACGTGCACGGCGCCGTAGCGGCCGCAAGCTGAAGAGGGCGGGTCACAGACCCGCCCCTACGAAAAGCAGAGCGACGGCGGGCGCAGCAAGCAGCGCCCCTACGACCAACGGCAAAAGCGGCGGAGCATCCACACGACAGCACCGCCGGTGAAAATAGCGGAGCGCTTAGATTGAGCGGCATAGCCTCTTGGGCGCAGCGGGAAGGAATTTCGTATAGGCAGGTTGGGCGGAATTTCGCTATAATTGGGGTTTGCGCGTAGTGCGCTGGCCCCACCCGAGCGGGTCTGCAAGGAAAAAGAGCCATGAAACCGATTATAGGCAAGGTACAGGAGTCACAACTTCGCAAGGATCATCCGGTGTTTCGCCCGGGTGACACGATTCGCGTCCACGTGCGCCTGAAGGAAGGCGAGGGCGACAAAGAGCGCATCCAGCCGTTTGAGGGCGTGGTGATGAGCCGCCGCGGCGAGCTGCTGGGCGAATCGTTCACGATACGGCGTGTAAGCTTTGGCATCGGCGTGGAGCGCATTTTTCCGGTGCATTCACCGATGATCAGCTCGATCGACATGGTGCAGCAGGGTCGCGTGCGGCGCGCGAAGCTGAACTATCTGCGCGGACGCAAGGGCAAGGCGGCGCGCATCAAGAGGGCCGCGAGGGTCGATGCGACTCCGGTGGCGGCTGCGGCAACCTCAGGGGAATAGGCTCGGAAAGTCTTCGATTTTGGCCCGCATCGGTTTTTCCGGTGCGGGCCTTTTTTGTTTCTGCAACTACTGGTTATGCTACCCCTCGCTCGGGGGGATACGGTCAAAACGATCGGTCGCGAGGTAAGGTGTCAATCCTTCTGGTGCTCCATGAGAACCAACTGAAGGGAGGCGGTCTCACCAGCGTGCAACGGGAAGCCATGCGCGTCATACCAAACGAACTCCCAGGTGTCTAAGTAATGCTCACTGGAATCAAAGTCCACACTGTAACGCCCCGCAGGTACTCGGAAATGGAAGCGGCCATCCTTGTCTGTGATAGCAGTATAGACCTTGGAGCCGTCGCGAATGGCTATCCGTACGCCCGAAACATAGTTGCCATAGCGGCCACCGATCTCTGCAATGACCCAGCCCTCAATCTCGCCATTCGGGGGAGCGTGAGAGATTCGTTCGATGCTCTGAACGGTCTCGCCGGCCTTCGAAAGCAAGCCGGAATTTCCGCAGCTGTCGACTACAAGGCGTCCGTCGGTGCGGTCGGCAAAAAGGAGATACGTATGATTTTGTTCGAGAGGCAATCGGACGCTTGAATTTTCTGTATAGATTGTGAATTTGCTCTGGACCGGCCCTTTAAAAAGTCTTTCCACGCGCACCTGGTAGAACCACCCATCAATATGATCAGAATCGGCGTCCGTATATCGAACGGAGACGACGGTGCCAATGAAAACAATGTCTCGCTTAAAGAACTCGCCGTTTGGTTTTATTGGGGGCGACGGACAGAAAGCACCGGCAGCGGGCACAAAGAAGAGCGAGAAAATACCGATAATCCAGGCGGCGCGGAACAACTTGACTCGCGCGAGGCGCATTTGTCCTCCCTCGGCTGGGACCATCATAAATCTTGCTTGGTCTACCGGAAGAGAATCCTTACACGATGGCTGCAAAAACGGAATCTGCCACTGTGTTAGAATTCGCGGCGATGGGACGACTCTGCTGTTCCCGGTACGAACGCGAAGCGCGGCAGCGCGGATGGCAGCGCATCGCCGGACTCGATGAAGCTGGCCGCGGGTCGCTATTCGGGCCTGTAGTCGCGGCGGTGGTGATCCTGAATCCGCGGCGGCGAATCGTGGGCCTGGACGACTCGAAAAAACTAGCTCCGGAGCGCCGCGGCGAGCTGGCCGAGCGCATTCGACAGCACGCACTGGCCTGGGCCGTGGCGGAAATCGACGCCAGCCGCATCGACGCGTGGAATATTTATCAGGCCAGCCGCCAAGCCATGGTGGCGGCCATTTCGCAGCTGAAGCCCATGCCTGATTATCTTCTGCTGGATGCCATCGAGATCGATCTGCCCATCGAGCAGAAGGCGCTGATCCATGGCGACGCGCGGTCGGTGTCGATCGCCGCGGCATCCATTCTGGCGAAGGTCGATCGCGACCGGCGCATGGAGGAGTTCGACGAGCTGTATCCGCAATACGGCCTCGCGCAGCACAAGGGATACGGCACGCCGGAGCATCTGGAGGCGCTGAAGCGCCACGGGCCGACTCCGCTGCACCGATTTTCGTACGCGCCCGTGCGCGAGGCGCGCTGCTGGGCGGTCGGCGCGCAGCAGAATCCGCTGCCGCTGGAGGCGGAGCCGAATGCCGCGGCGGTGTGAGCGCTGCGAAGACCGAAGCACACACCGCGCGTTCCAGCGACGAAACGGAAATATGGAAAGATTGGGCGCGGGAGAGCAAGTCAAAGACGCCCGCCTAAAGGCGGCCGCTACAAAGGCAAGGAGCGACGCTGCGCTGGACGGCGAATAGAAATACCGGAATATTTGCAGACGGGAGCGGAGCGATGATCAAGGTGAGCATCTTCTATCCCTACAGCCCGAGCCTGAAATTCGACATGGGCTACTACCTCAAGAACCACATTCCCATGGTGCAGAAGAAGCTGGGCTCTACGATGAAGAGTATTTCAGTGGAGCAAGGGCTGGCGGGTGGGGCGCCCGGCGCGGCGATGACTTACGCGACTATGGCACACATGCTGTTCGACTCCGTGGAGGCGTTCCAGGCGGCTTTCGGGCCGCACGCGACGGAAATCATGGCGGATGTCCCTAACTACAGTAACGTGGAGCCCATCGTGCAGGTCAGCGAAGTGAAGCTCTAAAAGACGCCCGCCTCCCTCGGCAGGCTCGGGACAAGTTCAGGCGGCCGCTACAAAGCCGAGGCACAACCGGCCTGGAAGCGGCTGTCGCGTCTCACAGGGGCCCGGAACACCCTCAGGTCTAAAGGGCGGACCTGAGCTACAGAGGCAAAATACCCCGGTGGGCAGGGGTACCGGGGGCCCGAGCCCCCAGCGGCACTGTTATCCCCTTCGTCACCACCCCCTAGGCGGTTCATAGACCCCCGTTTTTGGCGCGTGCTAACCTTTGGATCGAACCGAACCGGTCGGATCTGGGCTCGCGGCTCAGGCAGACACGGAACGGAGCGGAACTGGTCCATGGCCTTCAATAAGAGCAAATCACTCGAAAGCGCGCTGAAGTTTCTCAACCAGGGCAAAGTGGCCCAGGCGATCGCCGAATATCAGCAGGTCCTGCGGCACGACGCGAAGGATCAAGCCACGCTGATGACGGTGGGCGATCTGTTCGCGCGCCAGGGAGACATGAAGCAGGCCGTGGAATATTTCGAGCGGCTGGCGCAGGTCTACCTGAACGACGGATTCAACAGCAAAGCCATCGCAATTTATAAAAAGATCGCCAAGCTGGCGCCGGCGGAAATGGCGCCGCTCGAACGGCTGGCCGACTTGTACGTTCAGCAAGGCGTGCTCAGCGAGGCGCGTCCCCTTTTCCTGCAAATCGCCGAATCGCATCTGAAGGCCAATCGCGCGCAGAAGGCCGTGGAAGTGCTGCATCGGCTGCTTGAAGTGGAGCCGGAAAATCCGCGCGTGCAGATGCGGCTGGCGGAACTCTACAACGTGATGGGCCAGAAGAAAGAAGCGGCCCAGACGTATTACAACTACGCGCAGCGGCTGTTCGACCGCAACGACTCGGAAGAAGCGCAGAAGTTGATCGAGCGCGCGCTGGAAGTCGAAGCCAACCATCCCGCCGCGCTGCTGCTGAAAGCCAAGATTCTGGCGATGACGGACAAGAAAGAGCACGCGGTCGCTATCCTCGAGAAGCATCCGGAGGCCGACGCCGGCGGCGAAGTAACCAACCTGCTGGTGGATCTGGATCTCAAGAACGGAAGGAACGAAACGGCGGCGGATCGCGCGCGCAACCAATTGGTGCGCGGAAGCTCCCACTGCGGGCTGCTGCTGCGAGTATCGGACTACCTGATCGACAATGACAACGCCGCAGAGGCGCTTCCGCTTCTTTCCGAACTGCGCGATCCCCTGATCGAGACCGGCGAGCAGGAGAAGTTTGTGGGCGCGCTGAACAAGATTTGCGAAAAGATGCCGGGCAAGACCGAGCCGCTGGAAATGATGGCGGATTTCTGCCGCCATAGCAGCGATCCCTTCCGCTTGAGCGCAGCGCTTAGCCAGTTGGTGGACATCTATGCCGCGGCTGGGAATCAGCAGCGGGCTGAAGAATTGATGCTGGAATTGATCGACCGCAACAAGGGCGATGAGCGCCTGGTGGATCGGCTGCAGAAGCTACGCGGCCAGCAGGGGGTGCCAGCGGCGTTTCCGCAGGTTGTGGAACCAGCCGCGCCGGAACCCGAAGCGCGAGCCGAAGAACCCACGCAAGGTGAGGAGTTGCGCCAGCAGGCGCATGCTGCGGCCACGGCGCAAGCGATGCCCACCGTGGTGGAAGAACCTCTGGATGAGGAAACGCAAGCTTACATCGCGCAGGCCCTGACGGACGTAGACCTTTTTTCGAGCTACGGCTTGGTGCAGAAGGCTGCGCACCTTCTTGAGAATGTGCTGCAGCGCGCGCCGCGGCATACGCCGACGCTCGAGCGCCTTTTGGATTTGCAGGTTGGCGCCGGCAACCAGCGCCGCACAGCGGAACTGGCGTCGCAGCTTGAGCAGATTCATCGCGAGCGCGGAGACACCGTCAACGCGGATCGTTTCGCCGGACTCCGCCAGCGCTTTCAGGAACTTGCCGGCCTTACCGCCGAGGAATTGCCGCGCGCACCAGCGGCTGCGCCGCCTATCGAGTTGGTGGAGGGGGCTATACCGCCGCCGTCCGAGGCACCCGCTACACTTTCACCGGAGGGCGAGGCTGCGTCCGTTGCGTCTGGCGCTCCGATTGAATTTGAGATTCCGCTGGCCGCGATCGAGCCGGATGCGACGGCCGAAGTAGCCGCGGAGCCTACGGTCGAGGTTGCGGCCGCCGCGCAACCAGCAGCGCCGGGGGAGGAAGTAGATCTTTCGGACGAGTGGGAAGCGATGGTGCAGGAAGTGATTGAGCCGCCTGCCGCGGCAGCTGTGGTAGAACCCGAGCCTGCTGCGGAACCCGCTGCTGAACCGGCGCCAGAAATAGTTGCAGAGGCCGTGCCGGAGCTAGAGCTGGCTGCGGAGCCGCAAGTGCAGGCAGAGCCCGAAGAAGCGCCGGCGATTGCGGAAGCCGTTCCCGAAGTACAACCCCAGGTTATCGAAATTAGCCAAGTCGAGAGCGGCGCGACAACGGAGCCGGAGCTGGAAGCGAGCGAAATCGAGAGCGAGGCAGCCACGGACGGCGAGCCAACCATCGAGCTCATCGAAGAAGAACAGGAACCTGCTCTTGCCGACGGACCACTCGATGAAGCCGTGGCGCCTGCGCCTGCTGAATTCGAACTCGAATTGCTGCCGGAACCGGCTAGCGCTTCCGCCAAGAAGGGCGCGGAGACGACGGAAGATTTCCTCGTGGAGCTGGCGGCAGAAGTAGAAGACATGGAAAGCCCTGCGGCTGAAACCGAGGCAGTCGCTTCCTCACCTGCGCCCATTTCCGCGGAATCCGTGTTGGCTCAGCCCGTAGCGTCTGCGCTCTGTCCCTGAACCTGCTCCTGAAGCGGCCGCCGAGCATTTGAATCAATTGGCGGAAGTCTTCCAGGAGTTCCGCAGCGAGCTGGGCGAAATCGCGGATGAAGATGAAGATCTCGAAACCCACTACAACCTGGGTATCGCGTATCGCGAAATGGGCCTGCTCGACGAAGCCATCGGGGAATTCCAGAAAGTGGCCAAGGCCATCCAGAAGGGCCGCCCGTTCCGCTACCAGATGAACTGCGCGACGCTGCTGGCGCTTTCCTTTATGGACAAGGGCGAGCCGAAGATCGCAGCCCTGTGGTATCAGAACGCCCTCAACACGCCGGGCATCGACCAGGAAACGATTTTGGCGCTGCGCTACGACTTGGGTGTGGCGCTGGCGACGGCGGGCGAGTCTCCCGCGGCGCTGGACAGCTTCCGCCAAGTCTACGCGATGAACATCGACTATCGCGACGTGGCCGACCGCATCGCCGTACTGCAAAAAGTCTAAATCCGCAAGCGCAGTTGCCAGCAGGACGCGAATCTCCCATAATCTTACGCGATGAAAAACGGCCCGGTGCGCTATGCGATTCTCTCCCTGTGGATGCTGCTGGGCCTGGCTCTGATTCTTGCCCCGTGGTCGGACTACTGGGAAACCAATTATTTCCTCTACCAGTATCCGGCGCTCGCTCTGTGGTTGAAAAATCCCTTTATGCGTGGCGCGATTTCGGGATTGGGATTCATGAACGTGGTGATGTCACTCGAAGCGTTCCGCCACCGGGCTGCCGCCGTTGCCAGCCGCATCTGACAAACCGCACGAAAGACTGCACCGCAAGCCCATCGTTTGCTACGTGACCGGCCGGGACTCTCTCCGCGCCATTGATGGCCCCCCGGGAAATTCAGAAATTGTGGAGCATATTCGCGCGGCGATCGATGCTGGAGCGGCCTGGGTGCAGATCCGCGAAAAAAACCAACCGGGGCGCGAGCTGCTCGCGCTTGCACGCGCGGCTGTGGCTCTGGGCAACGCGAAGGGCGCCCGTGTGACCGTCAACGACCGGCTGGACGTGGCTCTTGCGGCCGGTGCGGCGGGTGTCCACTTAGGCAGAGAATCGATGCCCGCGCGAGAAGTGGTGCTGTGGTGCCGGGCGGGTAATGCTCCGCGCGAATTCACTGATCGGGGTTTCTTGCCACAGCGTGGAAGAGGCGCGCGGAGCAGAAAGCTCTGGGGCGAACTACATTTTCTTTGGGCCGTTATTCGAGACACCGTCGAAGAAGGCGTTCGGGGCGCCGCAAGGACTCGCGCGACTCTCTGAAGTCTGCCGCACGGTGGGGATTCCCACGATCGCCATCGGCGGAGTGGACGAGAGCAACGGCCTGGAATGCCTGCGCGCAGGAGCAGCGGGCGTTGCGGCGATCCGATTGTTTCAGCAGGCGCGGAAACCCGGGGAGCTTGCGGACGCGATCGCGCGCCTGCACGGTTCTACGTCAGGTTGAAGGCGGAACTAGAAAAAAAGAGAGAGGACGCTAGGCGCTGAGCCAGCGGCCCACGCGCTGCCAGGGTTCCACGTGGTCGCAGATGACCTTAATCACCGCGGTAATGGGGATCGCGAGAATCAAGCCCATCGCGCCCCACATCCATCCCCAGAAGAAAAGTGAGACGGTGAGCGCGAGCGCGTTCAGCCGCACGCGCCAGCCGACCAGCGCCGGCACCAGCAGGTTCGCCGTGACGATGTGGAACAGCGTGAGCATCGCGCAGATGCCGATGAACGAGCTAACGGTGTGAAATTGCTTGAGGCCCATGAACAGCGGCGGAATCCAGGAAAGGACCGCCCCGAGGTACGGAATCAAGTTGGAAAGACCGGACACCAGGCCGGTCAGGAACGGGAAATCCAGCCCCAGCGCCCAAAAGAAGAGCCAACTGGCGAGTACCAGAATTAGTCCGACCAAGGCGGTGCCCATCAGATAACCGCGCAGCACAAGCGTGACGTCGGTAAGAGTGTCTTTCACTTCGGTGCGCTCGGAAGCCGGGAAAAGCTGCATGGTGGCGTGCCACACCTGGCGCTTTCCAGCGAGCATGAAGAAGACGAGAAACGGAATGAAGGTAGCGGAAAGAAAGAATTCCGAAAGCGAGCCTAGTCTGCCAACGATGGCATCTCGCACCGGATGCGTATCACTCACGACGCGCTGCGCGACGTGCTCGGCAGGCTCAATTTCGGAGACGTGCGCTTCCAGGTTTGCCAGACGGCCCTCGATGGCGGCGACGCCTTCGCGCAACGGCGCGCGATACTTCGGCCAATCCTGCCCGAACTGATCGATGCGGTCGACGAGAGACCATGCCAAGAAGGAGAGCAGTGCCAGGGTCAGCAAAACGATCAGCAAAGAACCGATGGCCCGCGGAATACGGATTCTTTCCAGAACCGAAACCACCGGATCGAGAAAATAAGCCATCAAAACGGCGACCAGCAGGGTGACCAGAACGGTCGACGCCCAGTAACAGAAAGCGATCACGATGCCCGCGGCGATGATCTGGCCGCTGCTTGAATTGGCCGGAATTACCTTCGTTTCTTCGAGGGGCTGCTGCTGCATGGTCATACCATAACATAGGGCGGCGCGCCGGCATTAGTTGTGTCAGGTTTGAGTAACGGCTGGCGCGGGTGCGCGGGCTAGGGAGAAATTCGAGAGTAACCCTCCGGCAATTTTCGGCCGCGGAGTGATTCCATCCCGCGCGGTCGATGTTAAAATCCGGTATCGCGCCTCTCAGCGCATCGGAACTGATTCCCATGGCAAAACAGCTTTTCGGAACGGACGGAATTCGCGGTATTCCGGGCGAATACCCGCTCGATGACGCCACGCTCGACAAAATCGGCCGGGCGCTTGGGCAGCACGCCGTCGCCGAAGCGAGGCGGCGTGGCGCGCCGGCGCGCGTGTTGATAGGGCGAGACACGCGCGAATCCGGCCTGCACATGGCCGAACGCATCGCCGACGGTCTCGCGAGCGCGGGGGCACGGGCGGTTTCCGCCGGAGTGCTGACCACACCGGGGGTGGCGTGGCTGGTGAGTCACGAAGCGTTCGACGCCGGCGTGGTGATCTCCGCTTCGCACAATCCCTACCATGACAATGGCGTGAAGCTGATTTCTTCCTCGGGCATGAAGTTTCCGGACGCCGTGGAGGCGCACCTGGAAGCGTTGATTTTGTCGGAGAACGGCGCGCGGCCTGCCGCGAATGCCCTGCGCGCGATCGAATTCGCGGATTACCGCGGTGACCGCGCCCTGCACGAAGATTATCTGGCGGGCCTGCGGCAAAGTATTTTCTCCGGGGCTCAGCTGGCGAAAATGAAAATCGTGCTGGACTGCGCCAATGGCGCCGCCAGCAAACTCGCTCCCGAGCTTTTCGCCAGCCTGGGCGCAAGCGTGACGGCCATCAACAACTCGCCGGACGGGCGCAATATCAACGCCGATTGCGGTTCACTGCATCCGCAGGCGCTGCAAAAGCGCGTGGTGGAAACCGGGGCGGCGCTGGGTGTGGCGTTTGACGGCGATGCGGATCGCGCCCTTTTCGTCAGCGCATCGGGCAAACTCGTGGATGGCGACGGCGTACTGCTGGCGGTGGGTCGGCATATGAAATCGGCGGGCCTGCTGAAGGGCAGCGCGATCGTGGGCACGACCATGGCAAATCTGGGTCTGGAGCGCGCCCTGGAAAAATCGGGCCTGAAATTGGTGCGAACCGACGTGGGCGACCGCTACGTGCTCGAAGAGATGCTGCGCGTCGGCGCGAATCTCGGCGGCGAGCAGTCCGGCCACATCTTATTTCTCGATGACGCCACTACAGGCGACGGCATGCTCACGGCCGTCAAGATGGCGTCGCTGGTGTCGGTAGCTGGGCCCCTCGACACTCTGATCGGTGACCTGAAAGTTTTCCCGCAAAAGATCACGAACGTGCGAGTGCGCTCGAAGCCTGCTTTCGACTCGCTGCCCGAGGTCATGCAAGCCTACCGCGAGGCGGAGACGGAACTGGGCAAGTCTGGGCGCGTTGTGCTGCGCTACTCCGGCACCGAGCCGCTGGCCAGGGTAATGGTCGAAGCTGAAAAAGAGCAGGACGTCGCCCGTTGGAGCGAGGCGGTCGCGGCCGCCCTGCGCATAGCCATCGGCGCCTGAAAACTTCCCGACTTTTCCTGCTGGTGATCTTCGGCACACCCGCGTGGTTGGCATGGCGCGTTGCGCGTCGCAAATTTGCGACGCCGCCGCAACCTTCCAAAGAACATATTTAAAGGCGGTGGGAGTTCTCAGAAAGTGGATTTGGAGGGGACTTCGATCATGTGGGATCGCCCGGCCGTTGGTGTAAATGGTTTGTAAACAGTAAGATAGATAGGAGCAAACGATCTCGCACAGGATGGCACGGAGCTTGCACTTATCCCGCCCGGCTGTCTCTTATCCCGGGGTGGGCCGGTTCTCGCCGCGCCGAGAAGACCGGACTGGGGAGTAGAGCAAATGCGAGGGGGTCTGGGTGGGCCCCCTTTTTCTTCTTCCGCAGGATTTCCCTCATGAGCTTTTCTTTCTCTCGATATCTTTGATTTGTCAGCGGCAGATTGCGTCTGCACAAATAAAAAAGGCGCCCGGTTTACGCGGGCGCCCTTTTCATTTCTTTGCCGGCCTTGCGAATCGGTTCTAGCTGCAGCCGGAGGTTGAGCCGCAGTTCGCACACTTGTAGCAGCTTCCATTCGGGGTCATGACCATGCCGCATTCCGAGCAGTACGGCGCGTCTTCGATAGCCGCACGCGCCCGCGTGGAAACCCCTGGGTCGGCGGTGCGAGTAGCGACAGGGGCCGCAGGAGCTGCGGCAGCCGGAGCTGACTGGGCGGCTTCCTCCTGCGCCTCATGCGCATCATGATCGAGGTAATCCGGTGAGATGAATTTGCCGCCCACCCATCGGCCGATGTAGTCCACGATCGACTTGGCGTAGCGGATATCCGGATTGCCGGTGTAGCCGGAAGGCTCGAAGCGCGAGTTGACGAATTTGTCGACCAGCGCCCGGAGCGGCACGCCGTATTGAAGCGAGATGGAGACGGACAGGGCAAAAGCGTCCATGATGCCGGAAAGCGTGGAACCTTCCTTGGCCATCTTGATGAAGATCTCGCCCGGCTGGCGATCGTCATACATGCCGACCGTGATGTAGCCTTCGTGGCCGCCCACGGAGAACTTGTGCGTGATCGAGTTGCGCTCGGCCGGTAGCTTGCGGCGCTTCGTGCCGGGGAAGAGATCCTGCTGGTGCGGCGCGGCAGCGTCGGCGAGAGCGGCCACGGGCGCGGCAGCGGGCGCAGCGGCCTTATCGTCAGTTTTCTTGCCGGCGGCGGAAAGAGGCTGCGAGCCCTTTGAATTGTCACGGTAGATGGCTACGGCTTTGAGACCAAATTTCCAGGATTCCGTGTAGGCCTCGATGATGTCTTCGACCGTCGACTCCTCCGGCATGTTGATGGTCTTGCTGATGGCGCCGGAAAGGAAAGGCTGAGCGGCGGCCATCATCTTCAAATGTCCTCGCCAGGCGATTGAGCGGCCGCCACCGGCGGGAGTGAGCGAGCAATCGAAAACTGGCAGATGCTCGTCCTTGAAATTCGGCGCGCCCTCGATGGTGCCCTCTGCGTCGATGTAATCGACGATCTTGGCCACATCTTCGGGCGAGTAACCTAGGTTCATCAACGCCTGCGGGACGGTGTTGTTGACGATTTTAATCACACCGCCGCCCACCAACCGCTTCTGCTTCACAAGCGCGAGGTCGGGCTCGATGCCGGTGGTGTCGCAATCCATCATGAAGCCGATGGTGCCGGTCGGAGCGAGCACGGAGACCTGCGAGTTCTTGTAGCCGAACTTCTCGCCGAGCTCCAGAGCGCTGTCCCACGATTCCTGCGCGGCGCGAAGAAGAGAGGGCTGGACGTTCTCCTCTTTGATCGGACGCAGCGAATCGCGGTGCATGCGAATCACGTCCAGCATAGGCTCGCGATTGCGCATGTAGCCGCCGAACGGCCCCATGCGCTCGGCGATGCGCGCTGACTGCGCGTAGGCCTCGCCGGTCATCAGGGCGGTGATGGCGCCGCAGAAATCGCGACCGCCGTCGGAATCGTAGGGGAGCGCGAGCGACATCAGCAATGCGCCCAAGTTCGCATAACCGATGCCCAGCGGACGGTAATCGTGCGAGTTGCGCGCGATTCTTTCCGTGGGGTAGCTGGCATTATCGACCAGGATCTCCTGCGCGGTGATGGTGACGTCCACGGCATGGCGGAAACCCTCGGCATCGAACTGGCCGTTGGAGCCGAGGAACTTGAGCAAGTTCAGGGAAGCAAGGTTGCAGGCTGTGTCATCGAGGAACATGTACTCCGAGCAAGGATTGGAGGCGTTGATGCGATCCGTACCCTTGCTGGTGTGCCAGCGGTTGATGGTGGTGTCGTACTGCATGCCGGGATCGCCGCACTGCCAGGCGGACTCGGCCATTTTGCGCATCAGGTCGCGAGCGCGAAACTGCTCGGCGGGCTTGCCGTCAGCCACGTTGCGGGTCCACCAGTCGCGATCCTCTTCAACGGCGCGCATGTAATCGTCGGTGACGCGCACCGAGTGGTTGGCGTTCTGGAAGAAAACCGAGGAGTAAGCCTCACCGTCGATGGCCGAGTTATAGCCCTGTTCGATCAGCACCTGGGCCTTGCGCTCTTCCTTGGTCTTGGAGTCGATGAACTCGATGATGTCCGGATGGTCCACGTTGAGGATGACCATCTTGGCGGCGCGGCGCGTCTTGCCGCCGCTCTTGATCACGCCGGCGAAGGCGTCGAAGCCCTTCATGAAACTTACCGGGCCTGAGGCGATGCCGCCGCCCGACAACGATTCCTTGCTTCCGCGCAGCGACGAAAAGTTCGTCCCCGTGCCGGAGCCCCACTTGAAGAGCATGCCCTCGGTCTTGGCGAGGTTCATGATGGAGTCCATGCTGTCCTGGACGGAGTTAATGAAGCAGGCCGAGCACTGCGGCTTGGGCTGCACGCCCACGTTGAACCATACCGGAGAGTTGAAGGCGACCTTTTGCTCCACCAGCAGGTGGGTGAGCTCGTCGCGGAAGGCGTTTCTCGCTTCATCGCTCGCGAAGTAGCGGCCCTCTTCGCCCCAGCGGACGATCGTGCCAACGACGCGGCCGATTAACTGGCGCACGGAGGTTTCGCGCTCGTGCGTATTGGGCTTACCGTGAAAATACTTGGAGGCGACGATGTTGGTCGCCGTCTGCGACCACGACTTCGGCACTTCGATGTCTTCCTGGCGGAAGATCACCTGGCCTTTATCATTGCCGATCAGAGCGGTGCGGCGCTCCCATTCGACGGCGTCGAAGGGCGCCACCTTGCCGTCAGTAAACTTGCGCTGAAAATCCAGGCCAGTCGCGCGCTGCTTGATTTCGGTTTGCATACCGGAAGTTAGTACCGTTCTTGTCTCCGCCATCATCTGCCTCCGCGCCGGCAGGGGTACTGCCGAAATGTTGGCCGGGGTGCCGAGCGGAAGAAGGCTTCCTCTATTCTACCTCCAACCGGCATCCAGGGTGTTGTCGCGTGTATCAATTGGGATACACGCATTGCAGGAACTAACCGGGATAAAAGCCTGTCCTCGCCCCTAGAGAAGACAGCTAAAAAAACGAAAAAGAGAGAAAAGCGCCGCTAAGGCCCGGTAAAACATTAGGCGGGCCGGAGCTGGGCACGTCCCTTTTGCGATTTGATCCAACTAGGTTCGGTCACAACGCGGGCTCGTTGGCGCTGCTAACAAGAGCCGCACGCTGCTCGAATCTGGGAGCGAAGTATCGGCGGTTGGTTAATTCTTGTCAAGAAAAATTAGCAGGCCGACCACAAAATATTAGGCTATCGGTGTCGAAGGCGTCTACTGGTAGTGGTAGGGAAGCCAGCTTCCACTACATCTTCGCGGACGCCCGAGCGCGCCCGGCTGTACCGTTTCAAGCAACAGTACCCAGTTGACATGGGCACGCCGGCGAGAAAAAATTGATAATTGTTGATCGACTGCCATGTCCACGCCGGCGATTGAAATTCTGGGGCTCACGAAAGACTACCCCATCGGATTCTTCCACCAGCGGAGCCGCCGCTCGCTCGACGGCCTCACGCTCCAGGTCGAGCGAGGCGAGGTGTTCGGCTTCCTAGGCCCAAACGGCGCGGGCAAGACCACCACACTAAAACTTCTGATGGGCCTGATCTTCCCTACTTCGGGAACGGCGCGCGTGCTGGGGAAATCGATCGAGAGCGTCGGCATGCATCGCGACATCGGATACCTGCCGGAGCAGCCTTACTTCTACGACTACCTGACGGCGCGCGAGCTGCTGGATTACTACGCGCGATTCTTCGGCTATAGCGCGGCCGAGCGTTCGCGGCGGGTCGATAAGTTTCTCGAGCGCGTGGGATTGACGCAGGCCGCGGACGTGCAACTGCGAAAATTCTCCAAGGGCATGATGCAACGGGCGGGCGTGGCGCAGGCCATCCTTCACGATCCGCAGGTAGTCTTTCTCGACGAGCCGATGTCGGGGCTCGATCCCGTGGGCCGACGCGAAGTGCGCGACATCATCCTGGAGTTGAAGCGCGAAGGCCGCACCGTTTTTTTCTCGACGCACATACTCTCCGACGCGGAAATGCTGTGCGACCGCGTGGCCGTGCTGGTAGGTGGCAAACTGCAGGGCGTCGGCGCGCCCAGCGAGATGGTGTCCGTGCAGGCACAATCCATGGAGATTCTATTTGAAGCGCGCGCCGACCGGGCGCTGCCCGCGAGCCTGACTGGGGGAGCCACCACCATCGGTGGACGCACACGCGTGGAAGTTCCAGAGGCTGAGCTGTACGAAGCGATCGAGCAGTTGCGGAACTGCGAGGCGCGCATCTTGTCGGTTTCGCCCGTGCGCCCGTCGCTCGAAGACTATTTCATCAAATTGGTGGGCCGGGAACAGGCGATGGCACACGCCGTTGAGGTGGTTTCGCGATGATCGGTGCGCCTGCAGCGGTAGCGGTCAACACGTTCCGTGAGGCGGTGCGCGACCGCGTGCTCTACAACCTGGTCTTTTTCGCGCTGCTGATGATGGGCGCCGCGATTCTGGTGGGGCAGATTTCCATCGGCATCGAACGGTTGGTGATCATCAATCTGGGGCTTTCGGCCATCTCGATTTTCGGAGTGGTTATGGCGGTTTTCATCGGGGTGGGCCTGGTTTCCAAAGAAATCGAAAAGCGCACGCTCTACAGCCTGCTATCCAAACCGGTGGGGCGGTCGCAATTTTTGGCCGGCAAGTATGGCGGCCTACTGCTCACGCTGGCGGTGAATACATGCTTCATGACGCTAGGATTGGCTGCGGCGCTCTATTACGTCGGCCATCCATACGTGCGCTCCGATTTAGCCATCCTGGCAGCGGTGTACTTTATTCTGTTGGAGCTCGCGCTCATCACTGCGTTGGCCTTGTTTTTCTCGTGCTTCTCGAGCCCCATGCTTTCCACGCTATTCACCTTGGGCATCTTCGTCACCGGCATTTTTGCCGGTGACATTCGCGAATTCGGGGCGCTGACCCACAATCCTGCGCTGCAAGCCGCGACCCGGGCAATCTATTATCTGGTTCCCAACTTTCACAACTTCAATGCGATCGCTGCCGTGGCGCACGGTGAGGGCGTACCGTTCTCTATGGTTTGGCACAACACTCTGTACGCGGCGCTCTACGTCACCATCGTTCTCCTGGGTGCTTCGGCTATTTTCTCCAGGCGCAATCTGAAGTGAGCTCTCCCAGCCAAACCCGCACGCTCCTGACGGCCGCCCTGGGCATCCCCTTGCTGTTTACCGCGACTGTGGCGTTGCAGATGCGGATCGACGCACACGCCCAAACAGAGCAGCGATCGGACGCTCTACTGCTCAGCTCTCCGTCTGCAGTGAAAAAATTGAGTCTGGGCTATGACGCGCTGCTGGCGGACATTTACTGGACCCGCGTCGTTCAGTACTACGGCGAGAGAATCGGAGTACGCGGCGCGCAGTTCGACCTGCTTTGGCCGCTGCTGGACATCACCACCACGCTCGATCCCAAGCTAATCGTCGCTTACCGTTTCGGCGCGATCTTTCTGTCGGAGCCGGGTGGAGTGGGCGCCGGTCGCACCGATCTAGCGGTACAGCTTGTGAAACGCGGCATCGCAGCAAATCCGGATCAATGGCAACTCTACTCCGACCTCGGATTTCTCTACTACTGGCGTATGAAGGATTTCCCGGACTCGGCGGCCGCATATCTCGAAGGCAGTAAGGTCCCGCATGCGCCTCCGTTTCTAAAAATGATGGCCGCCAGAGTGGCGGCACAAGGTGGATCGATCGAAACATCCCGCATGATCTGGTCGGACCTCTATCAGTCGACGAAGGACCCGTCAGTGCGGTGGCGCGCGGAAGCAATGCTACGCCAGCTCAAGGCCCAAGACGATGAGTCCCACTTGGATGACCTCGCGGCCGAGTACCGGAAGCGGTTCGGGAAGTATCCGTCGTCAACGGCCGATCTGCGCGCGGCGGGCCTCTTGAACGGGATCCCCGTGGATCCCAAAGGCTATCCCTACGTTTTCGGACCCGACGGGAAAGCAGCCCTTGATTCCCGGAGTCCATTAGTCGTTTCGTCGGAACTGAAAACGGCCCCGGAAGCATCCAAATAGGTCAGCCCCCTAAACGCTACACTAGTTACCGGTAACGGGAATCAAGGACAGGCCGTCTCGACGTGATGCTAAGACGCAGTATCGTTTCGATTGTCGCCCTGGCTCTGGGATCGCTGCGGGCGGGAGGCGCACCGGCGCGTCCGCGACCTGCACACCCACAAGCCGCAGCGGGCGTCTCAGCGCCTTCCGACGCCGAGGTGCGCGAGCGCTCCGCGAAGCTGATCGAAAATCAGCACAACGACGACACAGCGCTCGAGCAATACGAGCGCATCGAGCATTATCTGGACCGCACCGCCGGCGCGAATCCCCGCGTGCTTCTCGACAAAACCTATCGCGTCGTTCCGACCGGCGGCGGAACGATGAAGATCGCGCTTACGGACCAGGGAACCCCGGCGATCCGGCCGAATACCGGCGCCAGTTGGAAACGCTGCAGGGCATACTCGAGATGATGGCCAATCCCAACGATCCACGGGCCAAGACGGCATACGAAAAATATCAGAAGCGCCAGCACGAAAGGGCCGAATTTGTGGATATGTCTCAGACTGCCTTCGTAGTGAAATGGCAGGACCGCGAGGTGTGGAACGGCAGGCCATGCGACGTCTTCACGCTTACTCCCGATCCGAACTTTCATCCGCACTCGATGTACCAGGATGCCATGGCGCACGTGACCGGTAAGATTTGGGTGGATCGCGAGACCGGCCAACTGGCTCGCGGAGAAGCGGACGTAACCAGCGACATCTATTTCGGCGGAGGCATTCTGGGGAGGCTGGCCCGCGGCAGCAAGGTCTCCATGGAACAAGCTGAAGTGGCGCCGGGCATCTGGCTGCCAATGCGCTATCAATATGACTTTTCCGGACGAAAGTTTCTCTTCTCCTTCGAGCAGCACCAGACCATAGAAGTTAGCCACTACCAGCGGATCGGGCCGCCCAGCCAAGCCCTTTTGGCCATACAGAAGGAGTTAGCGACTGGGAAACCGACCCCGGGAGACCCATAACTTTCCCCGTGCGCGCGTGTTATAGCTAGGGTGATCCTGACTTCCTCCGAAGTTCCTGCGAAGGAGGCACTATGAGCTATCGCGCGCTTATACTTTCGTTCGTCTTGGTTTGTGTGGTACCGGCGTGCCCCCTGCTGGCGCACGCGCAAGCACCTACGTCGAATCCGGCGGCTGAGGCGCCGACCGCCTCCGGGCAAACTCCGGCGCAGAGTTCAGTGCAGCAGACGCCCGCGAAGAAGGTTTGGACCAACGAGGATGTGGGTGAGCTGCGGAACGAGTCTGCAATTTCGACTTTCGGCTCGAATTCAAAATCTTCCACGGCGAAGTCCTCTTCTGCCGGCCAGAAGCCCGCTTCCAAAGGTAAAGATGCCAAGTGGTATCGGGACCAAATCACCAAGTTAGAGGCGAGCGTCCCGCCGCTCGACGATCAGATTGCAGAGCTGCAGGCGGCCATCGACGGAAAACCGACCGGTAACGGGACGGAGTCGGCACGGCCCCGCGGAGTCAAAGCCGATAGCTGGCCGGTGGAGATGGATAACCTACAGAAGAAGCGCAGCACCGTCCTGAGCCAGATTAACGCGCTTTACGACGACGCCCGGCACAACGGCATCCCGGACAGCGCTCTGCCCTTGCAACCGTAACGGAAGGAAATCCGGACACTGGACGCCGGGACAGGTGACGCCCGGAGCACTTCGGCGCTCGACGCGCTGCCGCTGGGACCATCGGCGTCTAACATGGAGGCCGGAGGCACCCATCCATGCCATCTAAAACGTCAGTCACGCGCAGCAAGCCGATACTGCGTCGACCGCCAGTCAGCTTGCTGCTCATAATGTTGACCGTCGCACTTACGGTTGCCGGAGCGGTCAGCGCCAGCAGTTGGCTCGGAGCGCTGGCCGGAACGGTGATGGACGCGCAGGGCAAGCCAGTGGCGGGCGCGACGGTGACCATGCAAACGTCCGACGGCATGAACGCGCACGCCACCCACACGGACGCTGAGGGCCGATTCCAGTTCACGCGCTACGAGCCGGGACAATACGACTTGCGCGCTTACGCTCGGGGTGCATTTTCCGATTGGACCAAGCGAGTGCTGATCCGCACCGGCAAGACCACGGAAGTCACGTTGCGGGTACCCACACCAGGCATAACGCAGGGTGCGGCGTCGGAGCCCAACTCCAGCCACTAGTTCGTGCTTAGCGAGCGGATGTAGTCCACCATCAGCCAAATCTGGTCCGACGTGTTGCGCGTCTCGTATGCCGGCATGCCGCCCTTTCCTTTGACGATAATCGAATACAGCTGGCCGTCCGTGAAACTCTTGTTGTAGGTGGCATCCCGCCAGTCGTGCACGTTCATGCGTATGTCCTTGGCTTCGAATCCCTTGCCGTCCCCTTCCTTGCCATGGCAAAGAGCGCAGTCGGCGCTGTGGTAGAGGTCCTTGCCGGACTTGATCGAGTCGGCATTCAACGGTGTGGGATTCTTGCGATTTGCGTCTTCGGCGGAGACCTGCGCCGGCGCAGCGGGCTTGGAACTGCAAGCTGCCATTGCCACCACCGAAGCCAGCAAACCTATACTCACCAATATCTTGCGCAACATACCCCTCCCGAAGTCGTGTGTAGCTACCCCAAAGGGTACTAAAACTCGCGTACCTAATAAATGTGCCTTCCGAGTCATCTACGCAGGCGTTCACGATTCGTAACATGCACTTGCGGGTTTGGGAGTGGCGTCGCGGGGACAACGGTTCTCAAAAGGAGCCGAGCACGCTCCCAAAACCCGTCCAATTCTGGCCGCCGCGCCACAAACGTCACGGATCTCACGCGAAAAATTAGAAACGGCAATTAGAAGGAAGAGCTGCCTAGGAATATATCGGCCAAGCCGTTGTTGTCGCCACTGACCAAGTTGCTGGCGGCCGAGAAGAAGCCTACTGCGTGTCCGTCGGCGCTCATCGACGGCGCATTGCCGCTTCCGTTGGCCGGTGCCGGAGTGCTGCCCGCGGGCTGGCTGGCCAAGCCGACTCGCGGCGTGCATCCGGTGGTGGTGGTCGGCAATGCAAGACAGGTGTTGCGCACGAAAATATTCTCGATGCCGTTCTGCACAACGCCGGCGCCCAGATTCGTGGCGTTCGAGGCGAAAGCGATCAGCTGACCGGTACTGCACGTCGTCGTGGTGTTCGTCGCGCACGGAGCGATGCTGGGATTCTCGCTCATGCCGTTGCCGGGCGTCGCCGGCGATGTGGAAGCATCTGGACTAGATACGAGCACCGTCGAGGGCGTGCAGGCCGGCACGGTCGATGCTCCGGTGCAAGTGTCGCGCACGAAAATCTGCTGTATCCCTCCGGTCGTGACGCCCAGGTTCGTGGCCGTCGAAGCAAAGGCCACGAAGCGGCCATCAGGCGACATGCTGGGCTCGGCATTCACTCCGCTCGCCGGGGTCACGCCGTCGGGCGTGGAAGCCAGAGTCGTGACTAGAGTGCAACCCGTGGAGTTCAGGCACTCCTGCTGCTCGAAGATCTGTTGCGTACCCGCGGGATTCGGCGCCGAGGCGCCCAGGTTCCGCGCCGTGGAAACAAAAGACACGAAGCCGCCGGCGTTGCCCACCACAGGATGCGAGCTTGGGCCGTTCCCCGGCGTCACACCGTCCGCGGAAGAAACCAGGTAGGTCAGCGGCGTGCACGTGGGGGCTACCGTCAGAGGCGTAACGCCGTCGCACGTGTCTCGCACATAAACCTGAGGCGTGACGCCGTCCGCCGTGGTGACTCCGGTAACGAGATTGGTGGCCAACGACACAAACGCTACGAACTCGCCATCAGGACTGATCGACGGATTGTAGCTTTCACCATTGCCCGCACTCAAGCCATCCGCGGCAATGGAAACCAGCACTGCCGACCCCGTGGGGCTGGCCGCGCAAGTGGTGCTGGCGCAGGCGGGTGTCCAGTAGACTTGCCGAGCCCCGCCCGGCACCACGACGTAGTTGACTATGTTGCTCGCCGTGGACGTAAAGGCGACGTTTGCGGCGGCGCCATCCAGGGATGGTTCGGAACTGGGCCCATCCGTAGCGCCTCCACTGGCGGATTCACTCACCAGAGAGGTCGCAGGAATGCAGCCGCCAATGCCCAGACAGGTGTCCCGCAAAAAAATGTCGCTCAGACCGCTCGTGGGCGTGGTTACGGACAACAAATTTGTCGAATTCGACGCAAACGCCACGAACTCCCCGGTTTGGCTTACCGACGGCCCTGCCGTCGCCGGCGTGGGAACTCCGCTCGTGCAGGTACCGCAAATTCCATTGTTAGCCTGCGCGCCATTGGGCGCCAGATCTACGATCACCGGCAGACCCGCGGTATCCGTCGGAGTAACCGGGAAAGGCAAAATGTTTGACGTGCCGCCGCCTGGCGAGGGATTGAACACTTGAACTTGGTCGATGCCACCGGCGGCTAGATCGGCAGCCGTGAGGAGTATGCCCACGCTCGTCGAGCCCCCAAACACGGTCGTGTGCGGCGCGCCATTGATCAGCACTACCGAATTGGGCACGAAGCCGGTTCCGTTTACCGTTAGCGCGGTAGGGGTTGTTCCGGCCTGAGCCGACGTGGGGTTCAACGACCCGATACCGGGGAAGGGGTTCGATACGGGGAGCGGAAATGCGTTGGAGCTCCCGCCGTCCGGCGGCGGATTGACAACTACGATTTGAAGTATTCCGGAGTTCGCAACATCCGCCGCGGTAATGGTTATCTGCAGAGTCGTGGAGTCGATGAAAGCCGATGGGCGAGTCGTGTTGTTCACCGTCACGGTCGATTGCGTGAAAAAGTTAGTGCCCGTGATGCTCAGTGGGAACGCAGCACTTCCTGTCGTTACTCCCGAGGGCGACAGTGCGGTGATCCGGGGCGCTGGGCTCGGCGCCGGATTGATTGTGAACTCCAGAGGCGGATTGCTCGTGCCGCCGCCCGGCGTGGGGGTGAACACCCTGACGTCAGCCTGGCCAGCGTTCTGAATGTCGCTTGCCGAAATCTGCGCGGTGAGCACATTGACGGTCTGGAAAAATGTGACGCGAGGCAGTCCATTCCACAGAACGTATGACGCCGGCGTAAAGGTAGAGCTGGAGCCGTTCACCGTAAGCGTGAATCCAGGCTGACCGGCCGTGATGCTCGATGGGCTGAGAGATCTGGTTTTGGGAACCGGATAATTGATCGTTTGCTGGCAGGCAGCCAGAAGCATGGCCGTACAGCAGATCCCTAGCCAGAAGGTGTAGCGAAACTCGCGCCGCAAATCGGTCGCCCCCGAAATCCTCAGGTCAGAATAAACGCACAAGCGCAATCGTAGAGACTACTAGAGATGGCCTGCCTGGGCAATTGGGATGCCTGGAGCCTCCCGTACCCTACGCCGCTGAGGGCGGGATGCAGAGGCCGGTACCGGTAAGCCGGCCGCGACTGGGATGATCGCGGGGTAACCAGCGCCCTTAGTAATAGGCGGCGTTCTCGATGCCCGTGCCGGCGTCAAACTTGCCCGTCACGCGCCCTTCCTTCAAATCCACTACCGACACAGTCCCTTCGCCATGGTTGGCTACCAGCGCCGTGCGCCCGTCGGCCGCGAAGGCCATGCCCATGGGAACCTTGCCGACCGTCAGCACGATTTGCTGTCCATGCAGGTCGGCGGCCTTCAGCAAGTTTGCCGTGGGCTCATTCGACGCGGTAGTCATGATCTCTGTGCCGTCGGGGCTGTACTTCACCCGGAATTCCTCGGCAGAGCCCTTCAGCGGCACGGTGTCCACCACCTTATCGGTCGCCGTGTCGATCACGATCAGCTGGGGTGTTGCAAAATCAACGGCCAGCACATGCTTGCCGTCGGGGGACGCGGTAATGCCCTGCGTGCCGTTCGGCGCGGGAATCGTGCCGATCATTTTGCGTGTCTTCAGGTCGATCACGCTAATGAACGGTTTGTCGTTCTTGTTCGCGACGTACGCCTTGCTGGCATCCGGCAAGATGGCTAGAAAGTGCCCGGTGCCTTCGGTATCGATGGCCGCTTCGATGCTTTTCTTCTGCGGATCGATGATCAGCAACTTGCGGCTGAGGTCGCAGGTGACGTACAGCATGCCGTGCGAATCGATCATTAGCCCGTGCGGAGCTATGTAGGGCGAGACGTCGATCGTTCCCGTCATTTGCCGCGAAGCGATGTCGATGATCGCGATGGTGTGCCCGGGATGAGGATTGTTTCCGTAGACGCCGTCGCCGTACACCGTGACGTAGGCCGTCTTGCGGTCCGGCGAAATGGCGATCTCGTGCGGCTTGGTGCCGACGTCAATGCTCGACAGCTCCTTATAAGTGTCCGGAGTGAAGAAGCGGACGCGACTGCCGAGCTTGTCGACCAGGATCAAACCCTGCGTTCCGGTGATGTTGTTCGGGTCCGGCGAGTTTGGCGCACCCGCCATTAGCGCGTACGATCCCGCGGCGCAGACCGCTAGTATTAAGACGAATTTGTGCCAGCTATGGAGTTTCACCGTGGAGCACTCCTCCGGATCGCTCGGGGTATTCCCAGCTTGTGCAGCTGCCCCTGAATCCCTATACGTCCGGTTATATCACCGTCATCTGTGACGCACAACCCTGGGCTGATCAAAGCGCTGCGGAACTAAGCGCCCACGGGATCGTTGGGAAAATGTCCACAGGCCTTCGTTCTTGACGTCCTCGGCACAACCTTCTAGCCTAGTTGTGAAAGAAAATTATGAGTAGAGCTAGAGAACGTGAAGGAAGTAAGGCTCGGCGGGGCGCAGTACCGAGATGGGTGTTTCTACCCGGTACACGGAAGACAGCACAAAATGTCGCAAGTGCCTGAAAACGAAGGGCAAAGCTCTCGGCTACCCGGTACAAAAAGCGGCGGCTTCCAGATTGAGACGAGGGGCGCTAGCGAGCGGGGGCAGGAGAGGCGCCGGTGGGCCAGTCTTGCTGCGCGAATTCGACGCCCCAAAAGTGCGGGCTGGGTGAGAGAAACTCCACACCCACGCGTGTGCCCTTTTCGGAAGAGTCGCCCAGGTACACCACGCGGCATTCCTGTTCTTCTTCGGTCGCGGGGTTAGCGAGCACCAGCTCCGCGCCCAGCTTCAGCGAGTCCTGCAGGTAGAGCAGGCCACCGTGTGCGTTGATAACGATTGTCTCGCTGACCTCGCGGAACTTGCGCCCCTGGTCGTTCTTGCCAGTCGCGCGCACGGCTATACGCGTGAAGACCCGGGAGCTGCGGCGTTGCGCCTTTGTTTCCGTCTCTGGCATGGTCAACCTATATCGTGCGGTGTGCCGGGCTGGGACGTCAATCGCGGATCGCCGCCCCGTGCTCAAAGAAGCAGAGTGCAAAAAGTTCATAGCCAACGCCTTCCACCCGTGATATGTCAGTCGGGCAACGGGGGGAAGTAGCCGCGCATTTTCTGCGCCTTCTTGCGGCGCTGTGTGCCTTGGCCTCCGGAACGGGGACCCTAAATGGAACTGATCGACTACATAGACTCGAAGCGGGAAGGTCATCTGAACGAGCTGAAGGAATTTCTGCGCATTCCCAGCGTCAGCACCAAAAGCGAACACAAATCCGACATCGAACGCGCGGCTCACTGGGTGGCGGAGAGGCTGCGCGCCGCGGGGATGCAGAAAGTCGAAATCGTTCCCACGAAAATGCATCCGCTGGTTTACGGAGAATCGCTCGACGCTCCGGGCAAGCCGACCATCTTGTTCTACGGGCACTACGACGTGCAGCCCGCCGAGCCCCTGGATCTGTGGACTTCGCCGGCGTTCGAACCTACCGTGCGCGACGGCAATCTCTACGGGCGCGGCACGGCGGACGACAAAGGGCAGGTGCACATCCACATGAAGGCGCTCGAAGCGCTCCGCCAAGCCCACGGCAAGCTTCCAGTGAACATCAAAGTGATGATCGAGGGCGAAGAGGAAGTAGGCAGCGTCAATCTATGGGACTTCGTGCGGCAGCATCGTGAAAAACTGAAATCCGACGCGCTGGTGGTTTCCGACACGGCGATGCTGGCGAAGGGCGTTCCTTCGATCACCTACGGTTTGCGCGGGCTGAATTACTATGAAATAGAAGTGACCGGACCGATACAGGATCTTCACTCCGGAGTTTTTGGCGGTGGAGTCCCGAACCCCATCACGGTTCTGGCGGAGACCATCGCGAAACTGCACGACCGGAATTTCCGGGTGGCCGTGCCCGGCTTTTATGATGATGTGGACGCGCTGTCGCGCGAGGAGCGCAAAGCGCTGAATGCCTTGCCGTGGAAAGAAAAAGAATTCCGCAAGACGGTCGGCGCCCCGGCGCTGTGCGGAGAAAAAGGATTTACCATCGTCGAACAGCTCTGGGTTCGCCCTACGCTGGAATTGAACGGCATATGGGGCGGTTATATTGGGGAAGGCGCGAAGACGGTGATCCCGTCGAAGGCTTCTGCGAAGTTGTCCACGCGGCTGGTGCCGCATCAAGATCCGGTGAAGATCGCCAAGCTGGTGGAACGGCAAGTCCACGAGTTGCTTCCGAAGACGGTGACCGCCAAATTCGAATGCTTGAGTACGGGAAAACCGTGGGTGGCGCCTTATTCGCATCCTATCTTCCAGAAGGCCATTCATGCGCTGCAGGCCGGATTCGGAAAGAAGGCGGTGTTCATGCGGGAGGGCGGCTCGATTCCGTTCGTCACGCAAATGCATGACGCTTTCAAGATTCCCTGCGTGCTGCTGGGCTTCGGACTGCCGGATGAAAACGCCCACGCGCCGGACGAACACATCTCGCTCGAAAATTATTTCGGAGGCATCAAAGCGGTGGCGCTGTTCTATGAGGCGCTGGCAACTCCGTAGTGCGAGAAATCCCCCGGTTTTGCGGGCTTTTTTTCACGTTTCGCTTGCGTTCGAAAGGCTGGACAGCTATAGTGCCACGCGGCGTCGGGACGCCCGAAGCCGATCAGCAATCACATTCTGAGGAGGAAAAGAATTCGATGGCCACACCGTTGAGCAAGTCTAAGATCATTGCACATCTCGCTGACAAGGTCAGCACACCTGAGAAGCCGGTATCCAAGAAGCAGATTTCGTCATTCTTCGACGAGCTCTTCAAGCTCGCCGTGAAAGAAGCCAAGGGCGCCGGAAAGTTTGTGATCCCGGGCATCGGCCGCGCAGTGAAGGCGCACCGCAAGGCGCGCATGGGCCGCAACCCGGCGACCGGCGAAGCGATCAAGATTAAGGCAAAGACCGTGGTTCGCCTCCGCGCGGCCAAGGCCTTCAAAGACGCAATCCTGAAGTAGCGCCGTCCGGCCCTAATTCGGCGCTCAATCGCGCCGCTGCTTCGAGCGTCTCCTCGGCACACGCCCGGAGGCGCGTTTGCTGCTTGTGTTTTGTGCGGCCGCCCCTCCGGGCGGCCGCTTCAACCTGAATTCCCGGCCTACGATTCGGAAGCTCATGCGTGAAAACTCCGGCCTCCTGACCGATCTCTATGAATTGACCATGGCGGCTGGGTATCTCCAGACCGGCTTCGACGCGCGCGCAACCTTCGAGCTGTTCGTGCGGCACTTGCCTCCGCACCGCAGCTACCTGGTGGCCGCTGGCCTCGAGCAGGCGCTCAGCTTCCTCGAGAATGTGACCTTCAACCAGGAAGAGATCGAATTCCTGCGGCAGCATCCTGCGTTTCGCCACATTCGACGCGAATTTTTCGACTACCTCGGCAAGTTCCACTTCACCGGCGACGTTTGGGCCATGCCCGAAGGAACCTTGGTATTTCCCGGAGAGCCTTTACTGCGCGTCACCGGGCCCATCATCGAAGCGCAGATCCTGGAAACCTACCTGCTGGCGACGCTGAGTTACCAGACCATGATCGCGAGCAAGGCATCGCGCCTGGTAACGGCGGCTCAAGGGCGCCAAGTGGTGGACTTCAGCGCTCGTCGCGCGCATGGCAGCGAGTCGAGTTTGTTCGCGGCGCGCGCCGCAGCTATCGGCGGATGCGCGGGTACCTCAAACGTGCTCGCCGGCCAGCAGTTCGGCATTGCCACCTATGGCACGCAAGCCCATTCGTGGGTCATGGCCCACGATGAAGAGGCCGCGGCGTTCCGCAATTTTCTCGACGCCTTCCCGGAACACTCCGTGCTGCTCCTCGACACCTACGACGTGCACAACGCGGTGCGGCAAATCATTGCAGCGGGTCGCAAGCCTGCCGGCGTGCGGCTCGATAGCGGCGATCTGGTGAAGGACAGCAAATGGGTGCGCCGCGAGCTCGATCGCGCGGGGTGGAAGGACGTAAGCGTCTTCGCTTCGGGCGACCTCGATGAACTCAGGATCGCGAAATTGCTGGCACGGGGAGCGGCCATCAATGGGTTCGGCGTGGGCACGGCTCTCGCCACCCCCGGCGATGCCCCGCACCTGAACTTGATCTACAAGCTGGTGGAGGTCGAACGCGGCGGACGGGTGCTGGAAGCGGCCAAGCTAACGCGGCTGAAAACCACCTACCCTGGACGCAAGCAAGTACTGCGATATTCGAAGCGTTCCGGCGAATTTCAAAACGACAAGATCGTTTTGGAAAGCGAGCGCGACGATGGCGGCGAGCCATTGCTGGTCGAAGTGATGCGCCAGGGCAGGCGCGTGGGGCCCGCAGAGGCCGTCCCTGCGCTGCGAGAGCGATGCCTGGCCGGTGTTGCCCGCCTGCCGAAGCGTTACCGGCAGCTCAACCGTACGGCCGTCTATCCCGTGCGCTACAGTAAGCGCCTGGACGGACTGCTCGCCGAGATCCGCCGACGCGTGAAACGCTCGGCGGCAAAATGACGGCGGCGATGGGAGCGGGGCGAAATGGCGAGACGCAAAATCGTTCTCTGGGAAGTGGACGCACAAGCCGACTTCATGCTTCCAGGAGGTGCGCTCTACGTGCCCGGCGCGGAGAAGATCATCCCCAACATCCAACGCCTGCTGGATGCCGCGCGCGCCAACAGCACGCTGGTCGTCTCCAGCCGTTGCGCGCACACTGTGAACGATCCAGAGTTCGAAGCTTTTCCGCCGCACTGTATTCGCGGGACGCCGGGAGCGGAGATCATTCCACAGGGAATGTTGGACGGCTTTCGCGTGATTGAGAACGATGCGGCGACGCCATTGCCCTCCGACGTCCTGAGCGCTCCGCAGGTCGTGATCGAGAAGCAGCAGCTGGATGTATTTAGTAATCCGCGCGCTGGCGAGATCGTCGAGCGGCTGGGCGGCAACGCGGAGTACGTCGTCTTTGGTGTGGCTACCGAGTATTGCGTGCAATTCGCAACTCGGGGTCTGCTCGCACGCGGCCGCAAGGTTGCAATCGTGACGGACGCGATGGAGACTCTGGATGCGGAAGCGAGCCGCCGCACCGTGAGCGAATTGCAGAGCATGGGCGCGAGAGTGGTGACGACAGCCGAGGCCGTAGTGGAAGTGGGCGCCAGAAAAGAACAGCGGTGAAAGATAAAAGTGTCAGACGATAAACGCGAGCAGGCCTGGGAGCTGTTTCTGCAAGCCTATCAGGCGCAAATGGAAGGCGAGTTCAGTCGCGCGGTCGAGCTCTATAGAAATTCGCTGGAAATGTGTCCTACCGCTGAGGCCCACACGTTTCTAGGTTGGACCTACCGCTTTCAGGGAAAAGTGGACGACGCCATCGCCGAGTGCAAGCGCGCCATCTCCGTGGATCCCGACTTCGGCAATCCATACAACGATATCGGTTCCTATCTGATCGAACTGGGACGCTACGATGAGGCCATTCCGTGGCTGGAACATGCTACGGAAGCGCGGCGCTACGAGCCGCGCCACTTCCCGTATTTCAATCTGGGCCGCGCGTACCTTGCCAAGCGCGAGTTCCTTCGCGCGCGCGGTTATTTTCAAGATGCGCTGCGCATCGAGCCGCGCTACACGCTCGCCCGGCAAGCAATCGAAAATTTGCGGCGGCTGATGAATTAGGAACGGGTGGAACTAGAAAAGGCCGGCAGCCGTGGACTGGGGCTTGACGGTCTTGTCATAGAGCCACATCAGCGCCGCAGTGCAAATCCCAATCCCGACGACCACCCACCACATTTCCGCGGGGCGGTGCAGCACAACTCCAAACTCATGCACCAAATATCCCCCGAGCGGACCGGCAATGAAAAACCCGATGGCGATGGGCAGAAAGGCATACCCCATGTAAAGTCCCTGCTGGCCCTCCGGAGCAAGACGCGAACAGTATTCGTAGTAGCGCGAAGCCTGGGTAACCTCACCGAGTGCGAGTACCACGAGGGTAGCCACCAGCATCGGCACGGTCGGGTGCAGAGCGAGCAAAACCCACGAGAGACCCGAAACCAGAAACCCCAGAGCGATGGCACGCACTGCGGGCATTTTGCGGCTTAAGTAAGTCACTAGAATCTGACAGCAGATCACAGTGATACCTTCCGTCGAGATGATTAAGTCCGGGTTTGCGTTCGCATCCACATAGCCGCGGATGAAAAGCGGCATGGAGACGTAGACTTGGCCGAAGCCTATATAGAAACCGGATGTGATCAAGAGGAACGCAACGAAGCGCAGGTTGGCCAGAACCACGACCATATTCTTAAGCGCCTCTCCCACCGAGCGCACTTGGAACTGCTCCGGGTTTTCTACTTCGTGGAAGAATAATAGCGTGACCACAAACATCAAGAAAACGCTGCAAGAGGCCATGCGGAATACGTTTTCGATGCCCAAATTCAATTTCTTGCGAACCAGCCAAGCCACGATAGGTCCCAACGCCCCTCCGATATTCACCAGGGTGTAGTAGATCGAATACCCGAGCGAGCGAACATTTTCCGCCGAGGCGCGAGCTGTGGTGCCCGCTACGCAGGGCTTCACGAGTCCGGGGCCAATCGTCGGGATCAGAAGGACGGCGAGCACCAGCCACTTATCACCCATCGCGTGGCGAATCGATTCCATCCAGGGTGCGGAGAGCGAACCCAGCAGAAAATAGCCGAGCGTTAGTACCAGGTAGGCAAACATTAAAGATCGCCGAAAGCCAAAGCGATCCGCCAACGCGCCGCCCAGAATCGGCAGGAAGTACACAACGCCGGTGAAAATTCCGATGAGCCAGCCTGTGAGCGAAGGGGAAAAGTGCAGCTGCTCATTGAGATAAATCGCCAGTACCGCGCTAGAACCGTAAAACGCGAGGCGCTCGAAAATTTCGGTGAAGTTTGCAACCCAGAAGGCTGGCGCGAAACCGGCGCGGATTTCGCGGATGCGCTGAGCGAAGCTCAAAAGTGAGTTCCTTGGAGCCGGCCGCCGCGGTCAGGTAAAGCGCGGCCGAGCACGCGCGATTGTACCGAAAGAGGGAGCCGCGCGCCGCCAATAGTTCCGGCGCGCGGACGCGGTTGGAATATCAAGCAGCGACAGGAGCTATGACCACCTGATGACGCATGCGGCGGTGCACGGCCCTCGCCAGGGCGCCAATACCCCAAACGATGACCACCGTTTGAACCAACGGGCCAATGAAGGGTAGGATGGCCACGAGCCGAATGATGGCAAGCCAAGGGCCAGCCTGCCAATCGTCGCGCCTACTCCGACCGCCGAGCCGAGCAGGGTTTCACCGAGCCAGGCGCCCACAAACACTTGCGCCCCGAAGATCGCGACTACGTACCAGAGCAGCAGAACGGCTCCCACGCCCAGGCCGACAATGGTCAAACATGCGGCCACGGCAGCAATCGGCGTGACAATCAGAACCAGCGCGCCCCAGCCGAGTGACGGCCCGATGCGTTTGCTCGCAGCGGTCACGTCAAAGAAAAATCCCGGCGCGATGAGCAGCGTGAAGAGACCTAAGACAAACACGGCGCCCCAGAACAGCGTCTCGTGCCAGTAGAACCGGGGCGAAGAATAATTCGGGCCGCGCCGCTGGATGGTGGTTTGGACGGGGCTGGCGAGTTTGGCTCTCGGCGAAATATCGGGTTGACGCCCTCCGATGTAATCTGTGCTGCCCTTGATGTCGGCCTCAGAGCCTATAGTGAGTCGCTGCGCACGGATCTGCGCGTCGCGTGCCAGCAGGCCATTGATAGTAATGGAATTCCCGAAAGCCAGCAGGTCGCCGGCGATCGGGCCGTCGAGTTCGGCATCGGCGACAGCCACGATCACGGAGCCACCGATCGTGGCTTTCGCATCCATATCGAAATTCGCGTTCCATACGGAGACATTCTTCCCGACGCTGCCGTTCAGGACCAGCGAGTGGTAGCCGCCGCGCAGGTTGCCATCCACCGTGCCGTTCACGCGCATTTCCTGGACAAAGCCAAGAATGTCGCCTTTGACATGCCCGTTCACGGTGACGCTGTCGGAGAACACGATCAGATCGCCGTTCACGTCTCCGTCGATGCGAGTGTAGTTGGCAGCGACGATCAGATCGCCCTGTGACTGCTGGCCGGCGGGCAGGACGTAATTGGGATCGCCATGATGGATCCCCGCAGCTACAGCCGAAGGAGACAGCGCCAGAAACAGGGCGAGCGCCCCCATCACGAAAGCCACCGGCGTAAAACGCCTCAGCTGCCTTCGGAGCATCCAGACACCGAGCACCATCAGAGTGCCAGCCGCTAACAATTCCATTGTTGTTCGCATCGCGTCCCATCCTTTCCAGAGAGCGCTAGTGAAAAAAAGCATGGCCAGAATATTTCCCTGCGAAAAGCCCGCTTCTCCGGCCTGGTCGAGCCACGGCTGGATAAAGCCGGTCCAGAGGGTGTACGCGCCACCGAAGCCCAGCCCCAGCGCTGCGATCCATCCCCAGTGGGTCTGGCCGCGTTGCGGGGCGGAGAGCAAATGAGCGGGTACGGGCCCTTCCTCGGTACCGAGTGCTTCGCGCAACCAGACGTTTTCCTTCTGAAGCACCTGAAGAAGCTGGCGGCAGCTGGCACATGCATTCGCGTGCAGGGAGAGTTCGCGCACGCGGTCGGCATCGAGTTGGCCCTCGAGAAGGAGCAGGCCCGTCATTTCATCGAAGTGAACATCCGGACCGTCGCCGAAAGGCGGACTTCCGGCTCGGTGAAATGCGTTCATGAGCCCCTCCCTGAAAACTCCGGCAACTGGCCGCTGCTGAGCGCAGCACGCAACTGATGGCGCGCGCGCAGCAGCAGCACGCCCACAAATTCACGGCGCACGCCGAGCGTCTCGGCGATTTCGTCGTAAGTCATGTCCGCAAAGTAGCGCAAGGTAAGCGCCATGCGCGCTCGATCGGGCAACTGGGCCAGGCCGGCGCGCACCTGTTTGCCTGCCCGCTCGTCGATCAGGCGCTCAAGCTGGCTCGGATCGGGATGCTCGAGCGGCATGGTTTCCACTTCGCCGGTTTCGAGATCCTGCCGGATGCGCCGGCGGCGCAGCATATCCCAACAATGATTGCCCGCCACTTTATAAAGCCAGGCCATGAAGGGCTTGGAGGAATCGTAGCTGCCGATTTTTTGGTGAACCTTCATGAAGATTTCCGTGGTGGCGTCTTCAGCATCCTCGCGAGCCGGCAACACGCGGCGGCAGAAGCGGAAAATCGCAGGCGCATGGCGCGTGTAAAGCTCGCCCCAGGCGTCGGCGCTTCCCGCCCGTACCTGGGACAACAAATCCGCCAGTTCCGCTTCGTTCATGGGCCGGGTCGTCTTCGGTCTGTCCATAGGTGAATACGCGGGGGGGTGCTCGAATATTTCACAAGTATCATACGACGGTACAAATCGGCACGGTTGCCTGCGGACGGCCCGTGCGGCCGGGCGGCCCTGCCAAGGGGGTGGCTCCGCCTCTGCTATACTCCCACTCCTGCGAGATGGAACGCACGTCGCGAGAAAGTCGCGCCGCCGTACCAAGCGAAGCCCCTTAGTCGCATGCCAACAAAAAATCCAAAGCGGCTTTTCCTGGTGGATGCGATGGGCTACATCTTTCGCGCGTTTTTCGCGCCGATGGATCGCCTGCAGACTGCGGCGGGAATTCCCACAAAAGTGCCCTACCTTTTTTCCACCATGATGCGACGGCTCCTGCAGCACAAGGAACTGCGTCCGGACTACGTGGCTGTGGTGTTCGACGTGGCGGCGCCGACGTTTCGCGACAAATTGTTCGCGTCCTACAAGGCGCAGCGGCCTCCTATGCCGGACGATCTCTCCGTGCAGATTCCATTTGTGCGGCGATACTGCGCGGCGATGCATCTACCCATTTTGGAGTACCCCGGATACGAGGCGGACGATGTGATCGGCACTCTGGCGCGCCAGGCGGCGGATCACGATGTGGATGTTTTCATCATCACCAGCGACAAGGATCTGATGCAGCTGGTGGGCGGGCGCGTGCGGATGCTGAATCCGGCGAAGAACGATTTGGTGATCGACGAAAAGAAAGTCGAAGAAATCATGGGCGTGCCGCCCGCGAAAGTGGCGGACGTGATGGCGCTGATGGGCGATTCGATCGACAACATCCCCGGCGCCCGCGATCCGAATGAGAAGCCGGCGCCGGGCGAGCGGCGCAAAGCGGGCATCGGCGAAGTGGGCGCGCGGCAGTTGATTCAACAGTTCGGCAGCGCCGAGGAGGCGGTACGGCGCGCGGCCGAAGTAAAACGATCGAGCTATCGCGAAGCGCTCGAAAAATACGGTGAGTTTGTGCGGCTCAGCAAGCAGCTCGCACAGATCCCGACGGACGCGCCTGTGCCGCCGCTTTCGCTAGAGTCGCTGCGGTTGCAGGAGCCGGACGCGAATGCGCTTCGCGAGCTCTATGGCGAGCTGGGCTTCACGTCCCTACTGCGGGAGATTGCGCCGTTGACAGATGACCGGCCGACGGACTACGCCGCGCTCGATTCGCCCGTCGCGCTGGAAGAGTTTCTGCAAACGATTCGCAGCGGACACGAAGCGGCGGCTTGGCTTGCGCTCGATTCCGAAGATCCGGAAGAAGAAGGCTTCGGGGCGCGCGCCTTGGGTTTGGAGGTGTCCACGAAGATCGGGCAGGGCCGCACGGTGGCGAATGATGTGGAGAATAAGACGCTCGCGGCGATGAGCGGTTGGCTCGCCGACGCGAACCGACCCAAGGTGGTGCATGATCCAAAGTTGTTTCAGATCATGACCGCTCCGCATTCAATGATGGATTCAAAGACGCCTGGGCAAATTCACGGGATCCGCCACGCCGTAATGCTTTACTCCTATCTTCTGCGGCCGACGACGGCGAATCATGCGTTCGGAGAAGTGGTGCTGCGGCAACTGAATCAGACGCTCTCCGGCGCGCCGGGCGAACGCGCCGATCTGCTGCTGCGCGTCGCGCCGATTCTGCGCGCGGAAGTGGAAAAGCAGGGTCTGACGGAAGTGTACGAGAAAATCGATCTGCCGTTGGCGAGCGTGCTGGCGCGCATGGAGACGACCGGCGTGCGCGTCGACCGGGTGGAGTTGGAGAGACTCTCTGCCAAGGCCCAGGAAGAAATTACCAAACTTGAGAAGTGCATTTACGATCTCGCGGGATTTGAATTCAAGATCAACTCGCCGCAGCAACTGGCGGAAGTGCTTTTCGACAAGCTGAACCTGCAACCACCGCGGCGTAGCCGCATGAAGGGGCGTTCGACGGCCGCAGAGGTGCTCGATGAACTGGCTCTGCTCCACGACCTGCCGAAGAAGGTGCTGGAATACCGCGAGCTAGCGAAGCTGAAGTCCACGTATGCGGATGCCTTGCCGCGACTGATCAACCCAGCCACGGGCCGTTTGCATACTCGATTCAGCCAGACGGGCACGGCGACCGGCCGCCTGAGCTCCGCGAATCCGAATTTGCAGAATATTCCGGTGCGCACGGAGCTGGGGCGCGAAATCCGCGCCGCGTTCGTGGCGCCCGCAGGCCGGCTGCTGCTGTCCGCGGACTATTCGCAGATCGAGCTGCGCATCCTGGCACATCTTTCCAAGGACGCCGTGCTGGTGGAGGCCTTCCAGCGCCGGGAAGACATTCATTCACGAACGGCGCAAGAGGTATTCGGAGTAGGCCCCCTCGCGCAAACTCCCGAACATCGCCGGGTCGCCAAGGTAATCAACTTCGGGGTGATCTACGGACTTTCGCCGTTCGGCTTGGCGCAACAACTGAGCATCGACCAGCGCGAGGCCTCGCAATTCATCGCCGCCTATTTCGAGCGCTACAGCGGAGTAAAAAAATACCTCGACCAGCAGATCGCCGAGGTGCGCAAGACGGGATTCACGAAGACGCTTTTCGGGCGCACGCGCCCCATTCCCGAAATCAATTCGCCGCAGCCCAACCTGCGAAACTTTGCCGAGCGCACGGCCATGAATACGCCGATGCAGGGCGCCGCCGCCGATCTGATCAAGCTGGCCATGATCGAGCTGGACGCGCTGCTGAAGAAGGATTTTGAGGCGCGCATGATCCTGCAGGTTCACGATGAATTATTGTTCGAAGTGCCGGAAGAAGAGCTGGCGCGGCTGACCAGCCTAGTCAAAAAAGTCATGGAGGGCGTCTACAAGCTTTCCGTGCCGCTCTTGGTGGAAACGAAGGCCGGGCCCAACTGGCGGGACATGAAGTGACTTCGATCTGAAAGGATAATGGGGTTCACGGGCGAATAACGATTTACGCGCGGGCAGCGAGGAGAAAACATGGCAACGGATCATCCCGAAGGCTTTCTGAATCTGGTGCGGGACGCGAAGAAGCGAGTCAAACAGGAGGATGTTCGCGCGACGAAAAAGAGAATCGACGCGGGAGAACAGTTCGTGCTGATCGATACGCGCGAAGACTCCGAGTGGGCGCGCGGCCACATTCCCGGAGCCGTGCATATCGGCAAGGGCATTATCGAGCGCGACATTGAAAAAGCGGTGCCGGATAAAGACACGCCGCTGGTGCTCTACTGCGGTGGAGGCTTTCGCTCGGCGTTGGCGGCCGACAATCTTCAGAAAATGGGCTACCGCAACGTAGTGTCCATGGACGGCGGATGGCGCGGTTGGACCGAGGCGAGCTTTCCGGTGATTCGCGACTGACGCTTGGCTCGCAGCACTGAACTTCGGCTTAGACCGAGCACGAGGTGCACGTCAAATGACAGAGGCCGACAAGCTCTTCAACCAAGTCTTCAAGCGCTGGACTAACCGTCAATCGTTCATTCTCTCGTTTTCGGGTGACGTCAGATCAAGGAATCAAGGCCGCGAGAGACAATATTAGGCTAGAGAAAGAGAGATTCGTTGACAGCATGGTTCGGGGAGGAGAATACGACAAACTGTTCCGTGACAAAGCTGGCTTCTTCAAGGCGATCCCCCCGGGAAAACTCGTCGAGGAAATGACTGAAGCAACAGTCCGACACGGTCAAGTGGGCGTGGATGCTGCGTCCATCGTGTTTTCTCACTCGATGCTTGACGGTGCGGCCTTGGATTACTGCCGCGTGATTGCGCTAGTCGCCCCGCGTGACTGGGAATCGACACTGGATCAGAGGCAAATAAAGCTTTCCGACGCTCGTGAACTAGGATACGACGAAGTTCTAAGAAGGAAACTCGATGAGTATTTCAAACAACTTGAGTACGAATCTCTCTTAAAGAAAGCCGATCTGCTCTTTGCCAAGTGCCAACCTCCCGAGAAGTGGAGTCCCATGCATAACTACACTTATGACAGGGACCGGCTCGAAAAACTTGATCGTTATCGACATGAAATTATCCACGGCGACAGCCTTGGGGAGGGCATCGAAAACGCCGCCGCCGAAGTGGAGTACCTATCACAAACCGCTTTGCTTTTTATGGGGTTGGTCAACTTTCGTTACAACGTGATGATCGATCCCTACTACGCGCTGACCGGACAAGAACTGCCACCCCCGGATAAATCGGAATAGGTTATCTACTGGACGCCTTTTACCCTGACTAAATCTTAATTTCTAGGGGCTAAGCTACCATGAGCACAACGAAGGCCGGTGTTTTCATAATTGAATCTCTTCGGACAAAAGATGAGCTCAAACAACGATTCGAGGGGCGTATTTTAAGGGACATACTTCTGTTGAGCGGCAAGAAGGCGGAATACTGGTACATACGAACATGGAAGGAAGCAGAGAGGGAAGTTTTCCAGCGTTTCTATGATTCGGGGCTACGTTATCTGCACATTTCGTGTCACGGGAGTAAGGACACGATTTCGTTTACGCTGGATGATATTTCTTTCGAGGCGTTTGGAAAGGAGATCAAGCCCTATCTCTACAAGAGGCGATTGTTCTTTTCGGCTTGCGAAGTCGTTAATAAGAGGCTGTTCGATGCGGTCATGGCTGATTCCCGTTGCTATTCCTTAATTGGCCCTAAACACGATATCTACTTCTCAGACGCAGTAATCATGTGGGCGACTTTCTATCATCTGATGCTTCGTGATTCGACCGTCATGAAGTCAGCAGAGATCAAGAAGGCACTGCAGGCTATCAAGACTACATTTGGTCAAACATTTGAGTACCTGTGAGCGACAGGCCCCTCTACAGATAGTCGAGGTGTTGGCTGGGGCGGTTGGACTCGAACCAACACCGTCCTCATTAACAGTGAGGTGCCCTACCGATTGGACCACGCCCCATTTGCCTGAAATATTTTATCCGATTTGGAGTGAATGTGCGCGGAGTTTCGGCGGCGCGGGCGCGGGCTACATTTGTGTCAAGGCACTTCCGCCGAGAATTCGAGGGGTGGAGGAGTCAGAATCGCGGCGGAGAGTGGCCGGGGAAGGTAGCGGGCCCAGCCCTCAATCCCCGAAGGGATCCTCCGCTATCCTTCCCCTGACGAAATTGTATGGGCACGTTGGGAACCAACGCTAAGTCGCTGAAACTACAGGATGAGGTCCGCGGTACTCGCGGTAAAAAATCCCGGTCGCCCCGCAAAAAATTCCGCGCTCCGTGTCCGCTACATGAATGACCCTAGTCCCTAACTCTTCGTGAGAGTTTCGCCGCCCGGGTGCTAATCGCGAGGTGAACCGGGGAAATTCGGCGCGCGTGCTAAAATTGGTGCTTGGCCTCTCTCTCGGGAGCGGGCCGATGGACAGACGATTTGGGTCACGTTGTTTCGCAAGCTGAGCTAATTTCCCACCGGGGCGGCTGGAAGCGCGACGGCAAGGTGGTAGTGTGCGCGAACGGCTCCTTTGACCTGTTGCATCCCGGCCATATTCGCTTCCTGGAGCACGCGCGTTCGCTGGGCGACATCCTCGTCGTAGCGGTTGAGAGCGACGCCCGCGTCCGCGAAGCCTCCGGTGCCTCGTCGAAAATCGCGCGGCCGGTTACGCCCGCAGCGGAGCGCGCGGAGATACTAGCCGCGCTGGCTTGCGTCGATCGCGCAATCGAAGTCGACGGCCCGCTCGAACAATTCCTCCAAATCCTCGCACCCGACATCGTCGTAGAAGGAAGGACGCAAGATAGCTCGGGAGCGACTTCGCCTGGCAGTCCTCAGTCTGCCAAAGCGACAACGTGGAAGGTGGTACGCATTCCTCTCGAACCTGGCTTTTCCACGACAGATCTGATCGAACGAATCACCAAGGCGCGCGCATGATTCTCCCGCTGGTATCGGAGCTATTGGGTCGCGTGGCGCGCCGCCCCGCCGTCGAACAAGGGCTGGACGCTGTGCGCCGCAACAAAGGCGAAGTGCGCTTTGCCGGACTCACCGATCCCGCCAAGGCCCTGCTGGTTCCGCTGGCGCTCGCGGAACTCGGCCGCCCGGTGATCTTCGTCGTGGAATCAAATCAGCGGGCCGAAGCGTTGGTGGAGCCCCTGCGGTGGTTTTACCGCGCAGTGACGGGAGAACCCGCGCGCCGCGTGGTGCATCTTCCGGCGCACGACACACTGCCTTATGAAGGCCGCTCACCGCACGCGGAGATTTCGGAGGCGCGCGCCGTGGCGTTGTGGCGATTTGCCACCGGCGATGCGGACCTGATGATCGCGCCGATCCAAGCGGCGCTGTGGAAGATGCGCGATCCGCAATTCTATCGGCAGCTAGCGCGCACCATTGCGCGCGACGATGCCATTCCCCACGAAGAATTTCTGCAATTCCTGTTTGCGGCAGGATACGACAAGCAAACTACCTGCGAGATGCCGGGGCAGTATGCCGTCCGCGGCGGCTTGATCGATGTATTTTCGCCCGAGGCACCGCAGCCGGTGCGCATCGAGCTGCTGGGCGATACGGTTGAATCCATTCGTGCCTTCGATCCCAATACGCAGCGCTCGACCAACCCCATGGAGCGCGCCACGCTGCTACCTCTGGCCGAGTCGCTACGCCGCGCGGAGGTGCTCGAGCGCGCCGGAGGGCGGGGTGCGTCGTCACGCAACTCTTCACGCGACGCTTTGGGCGATGATGTGGATTTGCCTCCGGGCTTTTATCCGGGGTGGGAATTTCGCGAGCTGCTGCTAGAGGAGCGAAACGGTGTGGTTTTCGATCTGGCCACCGACCCGGTGGTGGTGATCGACGAACCGTCCGAACTCGCCGGGGCCATCGAAAAGTATCGCGAAGAGATGCAACAGGGCTTTGACGAATCCGACGATCCGCTCGCCGAGCCTCCCGGCCGCTATCTGCTCAGCCCGGAGGAATGGTCGCTCGCGCTGGATTTGTTCCCGCGCTTGGGCATTGAGCAATTGGGTTTGGCCTCGGAGGGCGCCGCGCCTTTCACTCTACAAACTCAACCGACCGCGAGCTTCCACGGAAACGTGGCGGCCTTCATGGCCGAAGCGCGCACGCGCCTCAGCGCCGGCGAGCACTTGATGGTCTCAGCGGGCAGCACGGGAGAACTTGAGCGGTTTGCCGATATCTGCCACGAATACGAATTGCCTTACCGTGTCGGTGAACTTGAGGAAAACGCCACGGTCACGCGCCTGGCCCAGGAGGAGTCGGGAGCCAACGCGCCGGCCATGGTGCTGGTGAAGGCGCCGCTGGGTGAAGGAGTGGTGTTTCCCGAAGCGCAGCTCGTGCTGTACGGCACCGCCGACTTATTCGAGACGCTGCCGCCGCCGCAGCGTCCGCGGTCGCGGCCCAAGACCGCCAGCTTCTTCAGCGATTTCTCGGACCTCAAGCCCGGCGATTTCGTGGTTCACGTCGATCACGGCATCGGCATGTTCGACGGTCTGCGGCAGGTGGCCGTGGAAGGCGCGTCGGGCGAGTTCATGCTGTTGCGGTACGCGGATGATGCGCGGCTCTACGTGCCGCTTTCGCGGCTGGATCTAGTGCAGAAATATCAGTCGCTGGGCGGCGTCACTCCCACGCTCGACCGCCTCGGCGCAGCAGTTTGGGAGGCGCGCAAGACGCGCGTGCGCAAGTCGGTGAGCGACATGGCCGGCCAGCTCCTGGCGCTTTACTCTGAGCGCAAGACCTTGCCCGGCCACGCGTTTCCGGTGGACACGAATTTCCAGCGCGAATTCGAAGACGCCTTCGAATTTCAGGAGACGCCCGACCAGCAGAAGGCCATCGATGACGTGAAGCGCGACATGGAAGCGTCTCTGCCCATGGACCGCTTGCTATGCGGCGACGTGGGCTATGGCAAGACGGAAGTGGCCATGCGCGCTGCCTTCAAGGCCCTGGGCGATTCGAAGCAGGTGGCCGTGCTTGCGCCGACCACGGTGCTCGCCTTCCAGCATTACGAAACTTTCCGCCGGCGCTTCGCCGCGTTCCCGGTGCGCGTCGAAATGCTCAGCCGCTTCCGCACGGAAAAGGAACAGAAGAAAGCCCTGGAGGAACTGGAAGGGGGCAAGGTGGATGTCGTGATCGGCACGCACCGCTTGCTCTCAAAGGACGTGAAATTTCACGACCTGGGCCTGCTGGTGGTGGATGAAGAGCAGCGATTCGGCGTGGCCCACAAGGAGCGTTTGAAGGAGATGCGCAAGAACGTGGACGTGCTCACCATGTCCGCCACGCCCATCCCGCGCACGCTGCACATGTCGCTCGTTGGGCTGCGGGACATGAGCCTGATCCAGACGCCGCCGAAGGATCGCCTGGCGATCCAGACGACGGTCGCGCCGTTCAGCGAGACGCTGGTGCAGCGCGTGGTGGAAGAGGAACTGGCGCGGCAGGGGCAGGTATTCTTCGTTCACAACCGCGTGGAATCCATCGACTCGCTCGCGGCCATGATACAGCGGCTCGTTCCGCGGGCGCGCATCGTGGTCGGGCACGGCAAGATGCGCGAGGCGGAACTCGAAAAGGTGATGCTGAAATTCATCCGCGACGAAGCGGACGTACTGGTCTCGACGACCATCATCGAAAACGGGCTCGATATTCCCCGCGCCAACACCATCATCATCAATCGCGCTGACCGTATGGGGCTTTCGGAGCTCTACCAACTTCGAGGCCGGGTGGGCCGCTCGAACCAGCGAGCCTATGCCTACCTGTTGATTCCGCCTGATACCACGCTCACCAGCATCGCCCGCCAGCGGCTGGCCGCGCTCAAGGAATTCAGCGACCTGGGAGCTGGATTCCGCATCGCCGCGCTCGATCTGGAGCTGCGCGGCGCAGGAAATTTGTTGGGAGGCGAGCAGCACGGCCACATTGAGGCCGTGGGCTTCGACCTTTACTGCCAGATGATGGAGCGCGCCGTGGCTGAACGTAAAGGCGAAGCGGTAGCCCCGGAGCGCCGCGTTACGCTCAACCTTGGCCAGGACGTCCGCATTCCCCCGGAATACATAGAAAGCGAAAATCTGCGGCTGCGCATCTATAAACGTATCGCCGGGGTTGCCTCGGATGCCGAAAAGGACGAAGTGCGGCGAGAGCTCGAAGACCGTTTCGGGCCGCCACCGCCTGCGGTGGCGAATCTGCTCGACTATGCAGTGTTGAAGGCGATCGCCGAGAAGCTGCTGGTTGCTTCCATCGACCGCCGCGGGGATCAAGTGGCTATCAAGTTTCACGAAGACACGCCGCTGGGCCCCGAGCGCGTCGTGAAGGTAATTCGGAAGCGGCGCGATTTGCGTCTGGATCCCAATGGCGTGCTGTGGCTGGGGTGGAAGAGCGGACCGGGCGGACCTACGGCGGCGTCCGGGGGCAGTGTGATGGACGCCGTCAGAAACGTATTGCTACAACTACAAGCGTAGGGATAGAATTTTCAAAGAGAGACCCATCATGAAAAAACCAGTCATTTTATTTAGTGCAGCGCTGCTCCCGTGGGCCCTGATGCTGGCTGCGGCACCGCAAGCCGCAGCGCAGGCGAAAGGCACCGTCATTGAGGACATCATCGCGCGCGTGAACAATTCGATCATCACGCTGTCGGATTATCAGAAGAGCCTTCAGGACATGGCGCAGGAAGTCCAGCAGGACTGCCAGGGCTGCCCGCAGGACCGCATGATGACGGAGCTAAAAGAGAAGCAAAAGGACCTGCTGCGCGACCTGATCGACCAGCAACTGCTGATCGAGCGCGCCAAAGACATGGACATCAACGTCGAGACCGATTTGATCAAGCGGCTCGATGAGGTGCGTAAGCAGAATAATCTGGCCACGATGGAAGAGCTGCAGAAGGCCGTCGAATCGCAGGGCATCCCCTGGGAAGATTACAAGACGCAGTTGCGTAACCATTTGCTGACCCAGGAAGTGATCCGGCATGAAGTGGGCAGCCGCATGGACATCGGCAGTGGCGAAGTGAAGGCATACTATGACGCGCACAAGGACGATTTCAACCGGCCCGAACAAGTTGCGCTGGCCGAAATATTCCTGAGTACGGAAGGCAAGACCCCCGAAGAGATCGCCGCCGTGCGCACAAAAGCGGACGACCTGCACAATCGCCTGGTGAAGGGCGACGATTTCACGGCCCTGGCCAAGAAATATTCCGAGGGTTCCACGGCGCAGGATGGCGGCGACCTGGGCCTCTTCGAGCACGGCCAGCTCGACCAGCAGTTGGACGGATGTGGTCTTCAAACTAGATAAGGGCCAATTGACCGACGTGATTCAGACGAAGACCGGCTTTCGACATTCTCAAGGTGCTCGATCACTACCAGGCCGGCATACAGCCGCTCGAAAAGGTCGAGGGAGAGATCACCAACAAGCTCTACATGGAGAAGATGGACCCGGCGCTGCGCAAATATCTTGGCGAGCTGCGCGAAGAAAGCTACGTGATGGTCAAGCCGGGTTACACAGACTCCGCCGCCGTGGCTGGGGGAACCGTGATTCAGGAAGTGGCGCCCACACCGGACGACACCAGCAAGAAGAAATCCAAGAAGAAATCGCAGAATACCAACGGATGAAGAAGTCTCACTTCGTTACCGATCTTTGCGACGGCCAGGCCGTGGCGACCCTGTTCCTCGTCCGCGAAAAGGAGATCCGCACTTCTCCGCGCACGGGGAAATCATGGCTGCAGCTGGAACTCGCGGACCGTACCGGCACCATCTCCGCGAAAATGTGGGACAACTTTACCGAGTTGGTGGCCACGTTCGAGCAGGACGACGTTATTCAGATACGCGGCCGTATCAAGCTTTACAACGGCCAAAAGGAATTGACGCTCGAGCAGATCATTCCCACCGCCGAACGCGAGTACGAGCTCGGTGACTTCCTTCCGCACACGAAATGCAACATCGACGAGCTTTACGCCACGCTGCGCGGGGCAATCGCGGCCGTCAAAAATCCGTGGCTCAAGCGGCTGCTCACGGAAGTGGTCGAGGATCCCGCGATCGCGCCGCGCATCAAGCGGGCGCCGGCGGCCATGACCATGCACCATGCTTACATCGGCGGATTGCTCGAGCACGTGGTCAGCCTGATCGGGCTGGCCTCCGCACTGGCCGCGCACTATCCGGAGCTCGATAGCGACCTGCTGCTGGCCGGCGTGGTGCTTCACGATATCGGCAAAGTAGACGAGCTGCGCTACACGCGCGGAATCGACTACTCGGATGAGGGGCGTCTACTCGGCCACATTTCCATCGGCGCGGGCATGGTGCGCGACAAGATCAAGGGCATTCCCGGATTTCCCGCGCCGCTCGCGACGCTGGTGCAACATCTGATCCTAAGCCACCACGGCTCGTATGAATTCGGCTCGCCATCGCTGCCACAGTTTCCCGAGGCCGTGGCGCTGCATTTTATCGACGATCTCGATTCAAAGATGGGCGCCGTGCGCGCCTCGCTGGGTGACGCCGGAGAAGACTCGGGCGTAGCGCTGTGGACCGAGCGCAATCCCGCCCTGCGCCGCACGTTGCTTCGCGCCAGGAAATTCTTGTCCGCAGATTCCACTGCCACTGCCGCCGCGGAGCAAACAGGAGCTGCGAAGGCTTCGCAGAAAGGATGACGGCCCGCGCATGAGTTCGGTGGAACAAGCTCTCGGCACAGTCGCAGTCAAATCCCGCTCCCCTCGTCGCGCGGTTCTGGACCTTGCGCCGCTCGAGCTCGACTGCATGAACACGCTCTGGCCGGTGGGCGAAGCGACGGTGCGTGAGATTCGAGATCTTCTGGCCGCCCGGCGCGCACGCGCATACACCACGATCATGACTATCATGGATCGGCTGGCGCGCAAGGGTGTGGTCGAGCGCCGTAAGGCCGGCCGCGCCTATGTCTATCGTCCGAAGCTCAGCGCCGAAGACGCGCGGGCCCAGGCGCTCGCGCAAGTGGTGGAAAATTTTTTCGGCGGCTCGAGGGAAGCCCTGCTTGCCGAACTGGACACGGCCAAGGCGCGCCGCCAAGCGCCTGCGATAGAATCGCAACAGACGCGCAAAGACCAAATCGGCTAGGCAGCGGCCCTATGTTTCCTGAAAAACTCACCATTCGTGACCTCGACATTTGCCCGGCCACTATCCTCGCTCCCATGGCCGGCGTCACCGACACGGTCTTTCGCCGCGTGATCCGTTCGCTGGGCCATTGCGGCTTGATCATGACGGAATTCACCAGCGCGGAGGGCCTGACCCGCAAGGCTGCGCGCACGCTGCGCTATCTCTACTTCGGTGAGGACGAGCATCCTATCGCCGCGCAAATCTTCGGCTCCGATCCCAAGGTAATGGCTTCCGCAGCCGCGCTTACCGAAGACCTGGGCTTCGACCAGATAGACATCAATCTGGGCTGCCCGGTGAAAAAAGTGGTGAAGTGCGGCGGGTCCGGCCTGCTGCGCGATCTGCCGCACCTGGAGAAGCTGCTGCGAGAGGTGCGCGCTGCGGTGCGCATCCCCTTGACCATCAAAATTCGTTCCGGTTGGGACGAGAACAACATTGTCGCCGTGGACGTGGCGCGCATGGCCGAGGCGATCGGCATCGAGGCTATCGCCGTTCACCCTCGCACGCGCATGCAGGGCTATGCCGGGTCCGCTGACTGGAGCGTGATTCGCGCGGTAAAGCAGTCGGTGGGCATTCCAGTGATCGGAAACGGCGACGTCCGCTCGCCGCAGGACGCCGTGCGCATGATCGAGGAAACGGGCTGTGACGCGGTGATGATCGGGCGCGCGGCTTCCTCGAATCCCTGGATCTTCCGGCAGATCGGTGATTATCTTGCCACCGGCAGCTTCGTCGAGCCGACCGAAGAGGATCGCTACCGGCTGCTCTCCGCCTACTTCCGCAACTTGATCGATGCGGAAATGCCCGACGCCATCGGTAAGATGAAACAGTTCGCCACGCTCTTCACGCACGGCGTGCGTAATGGAGGCGAGCTTCGCCAGGCGGTGCACCACGCACAGAGCGCAACGGAAATTCTCGATCGCGTCGACGCCTTCTTTACCGCTCCGGCGTCCTCCGCCGGCTAGCAGCGGGCCGGCACGAGCCGTTGTCGGCCCTACTCGTCGCGCGTCACTAGCAACTGCTTGTAGGCTTCCCTGCGCGTGAGTCCGCGCTCGCGGGCGGCCTCCTTGAGCGCTGCTTTGCGGTCGCTGCCACGCGCCTTCATGATTTCCTCTACGCGGCGTGCCAGCGGCAAGGCGCTTTTCAGCGCCTCTTCACCTGCGGCATGGGCCGGTTGCCCGTCGGCTTGGCCGATGAGCAGTGTGATTTCGCCGCGCGGCGGCTTTTTTCGCGTGGCATCCAACAGGTTTTCGATGTGGCCGCGCTGAAATTCCTCAAACGCCTTGGTGATTTCCCGCGCCAGAACGGCCGGGCGGTTGCCCAGGATTTCCAGCGCATCTTCCAGCGTGTCTATCACACGATGGGGCGCTTCATAAAAGACCAGCGTGCGCGGCTCCTCCGCGAGGGCACGCAACGCTTTCCGCCGTGCCGTTTGCCGGGGCGGCAGGAATCCGGCGAAGATGAATTCATCGGTCGGCATACCCGAAGCAGTCAGTGCGGCTACAAAGGCGGAGGCGCCGGGCACCGGCACCACCGGAATCCCGTGGCGCACGCATAGGCTGACGAGGCGGTATCCCGGATCGGAAACTGTGGGCGTGCCGGCATCGGTCACCAGCGCAACCTGCGCGCCCTCCTCGAGCTCGATCACGATTTCCGGCGCGCGGGTGATTTCGTTGTGCTCGTGGTAGCTGACCAGGCGCTTCGAGAAATCGAAATGTGAAAGGAGCTTCATGGTGTGCCGCGTGTCCTCGCAAACGATGAGGTCAACCTCTTTGAGGATTCGCAGCGCCCGCAGAGTAATGTCCTCCAGATTCCCGATGGGCGTCGCCACCACATAGAGACGCCCCGTTTCCGCGGTCTTCGCTTCTCCCTTGCTCGTGGTCATGGCCTTTGCGTGTCCGATCTGGTCCGTTCTGTCCGACAAACGAGCCTATGCCCCGTCAGGTTCGTTTGCAAGCACCCGGCGAACGCCACCGGCGAGCACCCTGACGGGCCCGCGCCAAATTGACAGGGCTGCGCGGGTCGGCTAATCTTAGTGCTTCCACAAGGAGCAACGAATGGCTCAGGGCACGCCCGTAAAGCACAGGAAGAAGACGAAATCGGTATTGAAGAATATCCGCCAGGCGGAAAGCCGCGCGGCCATCAACCGTATGAACCGCACTCGCGTTCGCGGCACGATGCGCCGCATGCGCGCCGCGCTCTCTGCGGGAAACATAGCTGAAGCCGAGAAGCTCGCGCCGGGGACCTTTTCCGAGCTGGATAAGTCAATCCGCAAGCGCACGCTCGCGGAGAACACGGCGAATCGCTACAAGTCGCGGTTGACGCTGGCCCTCAACGCGCTCAAAGCCAAGAAGACCAAGGGCTGAAGCGTTTCGAACAGGATAGGCACGCGAACAGCGCCCGGGGGTTTCCGGGCGCTTTTTTATTGCGGCACTTTTTTAATTGCAGTGCTCTTCCTTGCATAGGCTCTAAGCGCTGCGCGAAACGGGCGACGACGCGGAGTCTGTCAGCCGCGCGATGAGGAACTCCATGAACGCGCGCGGATCGGGATTCGCCGATTTCAGTTCGCTGTCCGCCTCCGCCAAAGCCACCAGCCCGGCTAGCAAATCCTTCTTCGGAACCCGGTGAGCCTGACGAACCGCGGCTTCCGCCGCCTCCGGGCGCATATTCAACTGGCGAGCAGCCTCGAATCCGCTGGAGTTTGCGGGCAGGTCGCGGGCTTCGATAAGCTTGCGGTACATCCACGCCAGCGCACCAACGATTCCTGCCGGCTGCTCGCCCTCGCGCAGCAGGTTATCGAGAAATGCGAGCGCCGCGGCGCGTTTGCGGCTCGCCAGCATCTCCGCGAGTTGCCATACCGTATTCTTGCGCGCCGCCACAACCAAAGCCTCGACATCCGCAGTGGTAATGCGGCCGCTGCCCTGAACGTAAGTGGCCAGCTTTTCGATTTCGATGCGCATGCGCGCCGGCTCACTGTTCAGGATGTCGGCCAGCATGGCAGCTGCCGAGCGGTCCAGCTCCGCGCCGCGCTCCTTGGCGATGTGCACCGCCAGCTCCGCCGCGGATTCGTTACCGATGGTGAGCTCGACGACGAGGGCTTTTTCATGCAGGAGCTTCGAGAATTTCTGGCGCCCATCGAGCTCGGCCGCCTCGAAGAGCAGCAGAGTAAAGGGCGCGGGAGACGCGAAGTATTTTTCCAGCGCCGCCAGGACTTGATCGCGCGACTTGTCTCCCAGATCTTCCAGCGATTCCGCTTCGTCGATGACGATCACCTGACGCGGCGCAAGCATCGGCATGGTTTCGGCGCGCTGCAGGATTTCGTCCCACGAGCTCTCACGCGGCGACACGCGCGCCACCGCCCAATCCCGCGCCGCCTCAGGAACGCACACTTCGATAATCTTGCTGCGGCACATCTCGCGCAGATAGCTGTCGGTACCCAACAGAACCACCGCCGCCACGGGCTTTCCCTGGCTTAGCCGCTCAGCAAGCTTGTTGGGCGAAACGGCGGGCATTAGAAACCTTCCAGGACGTTCGAGACGATATGCGACGCTAGGTCTTGCGCCATTCGCTTGAGCGCGGGGTCCTGTTCTTGGAAGAAGACGTTTACGTCCGTGGCAATCTGGTATTCCTGGCGAAACACCATGTCATCGTTGTGGTAGACGACCTTTTCGGTCTTGTTGTCCACCAGCGAAACCTTCACGTGCACGGTGACGAGTGTCGCGGTCACTTCACCCGTGGTCGCGTTGAACAGAGCAGGGCTTGTGTCGATTGACAACACTTCTCCATTGAGCACGCCGTCGGCGGATTCCGCGCTTTGAACGATCTTGTAGTTCGTGCGGCTCAGGAATTCATGAATCACTGCTGCCGTGAACACCTGCTCGATGCGATAGCGCGGGGTGTCGTTTTTGAATGCCGGAATTTCGATCGCCTGCCATCCGGAGGGCAGGTTCTCGCTGTGGCCGGCCACGTGGTAACCGCATCCGGCGATGCTGATCGCGAGCGCAGCAACGAGCAGACGCGCCGCACGCGCCACATAGCGGGTACCGCGATTTTCACGCGTCGGCAAGCAATCCCTCCGCGATGCGCACAGCATTCGTGGCTGCCAGGCGCAAATTGTCAGCCGCTCCCCACAGCCAGACGGCCGTCGGCACGTTGGGATCAGGCTCGCCGCGTGCCAAGTGAATCTCGCTTTCACCCGCAACGCTCACGTTCGTCGGAGCGGGTTCACCGGCCGCCGCAACCTTTACCCCTAAACCGGAGAATGTTCCGGTGAGAGTTTCGGGTGACTGAGCCACCGCAAATTCCGCATAGGCGGCAAAAGCATACCCGTAAAACACAGGCGCCTGCACCAATTGAATCGCAGGGGCGCGCACGCGCCCTGCCAGGTAGCGCGCCACTTCGCCAGCGATCGCGCTGCGCACATCACCAAGGGCGGGGCGGCTATCCTCACCGTAGCCTGTGAGCAGATTGAAAGCGATTTGCGTGCCAAAAATCGGCTTGGCGATTTCGCGGAAGGACAACAGGCTGGCCGTCTGGTTTTCCAATTCTTCCACGCCTGCCACGTCGCGTTCAGAAACCGGGGGAAAGAATAACATCGCGATCCTCTCAGCCGGCGGCTGGCGAAGGGCCACGGCCATCGTGCAAGCGATGATCGCCGCCGGAGAAGGCGAAGAATAGACGATGCGCTGCGGCGAGCCATTGGCTTTCGCCGCAGGCTGTGGCGGCAAGGCTGAGGCCAACGCTGGAATCCTTGCTGCAGCGGCCGCCGTAGGGCTAGCCGCCAGCGCGCCGCTCAGATCGATCACCGTGGCGCCCGAATTCTGCGCGGTCTGCCAATTGTGCTCGGTATCAGCGGCGCTGCCCGCAAAGAATGCGAAGCGCGCACCCTCGAAACTGTCTGCGCCGAGCGCACGAATGAAGGTTGGTTCTCCGGCCGCTTCGGCCAACGTGCCAGCCATCGCGCTGCTATCGAGCAGGATGATATCTGAGGTAGGAAAGTTGCGGTCCTCCAGAACCTGCTTCAGCTCCTTCCCCAGCAGGGAAGAAGCGCCCACGATGGCAGTACGAAAAGGCTGACCGGCTGTGGAAGGCATGGCTCAGGCGTGGCGCGAAGCGAGACGATGGCGGGCGAAACGAACCACTTGTAGCACGATTCCGTGGACCAGATATGCGGTCGCTATGATCATCAAAGTAGGCCTTGAAAAATACCAGAGCGCGCCAACCAACAGGGCGAGCATCACCACGAGGAGCGAGGACCACCGCCGCGTCCACTGAATGTCTTTGAAGCTATAGTGGCGGACCGTGCTCGACATCAGTGCGCCCAGCACTATCAGCAGCACGAGCCATAGCACGGAGAGCCGCGGGTCGGAGATAGGCGTCCGGAAAAAGTGCACCGTGGCAGCGATCATACCCGCCGCAGCCGGGCACGGCATTCCGGCGAAAAAGCGGCTGCCCTGCGCCATACCTTGGATGTTGAACCGCGCGAGCCGCCACGCGGTGCAGCCCAGATAGATGAAGCCAACCAGCCAGCCCAATTGGATCAGGGGCAATCCTTCGGGAGCGCTGGCTGCCGCAAGCGTGTGGATGCCCCACGCGTAGGCCAGAAACGCGGGGGCCATTCCGAAGCTCACGATGTCGGCCAGGGAATCGAACTGTTTCCCAAACTCGCTGTTCGTGCCCATGGCGCGCGCCACGCGCCCATCGAGCGAATCGAAGATAATCGCAATGCCGATCGCCCGAGCGGCGTTGTCCATGTCGGAAACGGAACCCTCCAGCGTCGCGAGAATTGCGTAGTATCCGCAGAGGAGATTCGCGACGGTGAACACACTGGGAAGGATGTAAACGCCGCGGCGCAACCGGTGATTGCGAAACGGGCGCCGGGGTTCTTCTTCTTGGCCGATCGAATCTATGTGGTTGAATTCCATTTTGCCAACACGCTTTCGCCGCCCTTCACCATTTGTCCCCGCCGAACGCTCACTTCCGCTTCCATCGGAAGCCAGATGTCCACTCGCGAGCCGAAGCGGATCATGCCCACACGCTCTCCGCGGGCCACAGTTTCGCCTTCTGTTTTCCAGAATAACACGCGCCGCGCGATGGCTCCGGCGATTTGTTTGAAGACTAACGTGCCTCGGTCAGTAACGATGGAAATCACGTTCTGCTCATTCTTCTCCGAGGCCGCGGCCCGCAGCGCCGCGTAAAACTTCCCCGGCTTATATACTACGCTCCCGATGCGCCCGGCCACCGGCGCACGCTGCACGTGCACGTCCCAGATCGAAAGGAAAATGCTGATGCGCCGCCCCACCGGACCGTTTTCGCCAAGCGGCTCTTCCACGATCACCACCACGTGACCGTCGGCCGGCGAAACCACCGCGCCGGGTTCGGAGGGAATGACTCGCTCCGGATCGCGGAAGAAATAGAAAACGAACAGCCCCAGAAAAAACAGTATCCCCGCAGCCCAGTGCCAGTGAAAGAACAAGCACACGGCACCGGCGGCCAGGGGCGGAATCGCAAATCTGTAGGCTTCTTTTACCATTCGGGCAGAAAGGCTTTCTCTCGACTGGGCAACAATGCGCTGGTTCCGGCGATGATTCTGGCGATGCGAATGCGGAGGTATTGTACGACAGGTGAGAAAGAAACAACCGGCCCTTTAGTGCGCTGCAAATGAACGTTGGTGCTGCGCGATGATCGATTCCATCCGATCCTTCAGACGCAGTTTGAGCCTCTTTAAGTTACCTTCCTGGATAAGGTCTTCTCCGCTGAGGTAGGAGCAGTTGAGGATTTCTTCCAACTGCGATTCACACTGCGAATGCTCTTCCGCGAGGCGCTTGAATTCGGGATCGGCCACCAACAGAGACGTCCGTAGTTCCTGGCTCGTCATTGGCTCCCTCCTTGATGTAACGGGACGTTCACATGGGAAATGTTTACCACAATGTGTGGGCCGTGCCAAGGGCCGGGGTTCCGTTTCTTGTCCCGGCCGACGATTCTACAAGGACTCGATCAGCTCGGCCGACAGCAACCGCGCTTTCTGCGAAAGGTTTTGCGCCCTCACCCAGTCGCCACCTTTCCCGGCATCGCGCGATTGCCCTAAGAAGCTGCGTATCTTTTCGACCAAATCCTGCTGCGCTGCGTTCAGCTGTCTGCCGCTGGCACGCTGCAGATTCGCTTCCGCGGTAGAGATATCATCTGTCGTTTTGCGCTGGTAGCTGGCTTGATCCTCCGGCGACAGCTGCGGAGAAATCTGCGGCGCGGCGGGGTGCGGCGCGGCTTCGACCTCCGCTGCAGCCCCTGACTGGCCGGCTGGCCGGCGCGGTGCCGGGGGCTTCGCCGTGGAAATGGTGACGGATGGCGCTACGCCAGTGGGAGCTACGGGCGGTGCGGGAGGCGCAACGGCCGCTTCCAAAGGCGGCGCCGCTGTGGTATCCGGCGCCACGCTCATAGGGTGCACGGGGTCTGCGGGTGCCGGGGCTTTACTTACCGGTGCGGCGGCGTGAACGTTCTTGTCCTCGCAACCCGTGACGGCAAGCGCAAGCAAGCCGGCCAGCAGTAGCAGGCCGGTCCGAATTCGGCTGGACTGGGTGAACATCAAAGCTTTTCGGCCGCGAAGGGCTGGCTAAAGTCCCTGAGCTTCCCGGCCGGCGCCTCCATCATCCGCGCAAACGGCAGCTCTACGCGAAAGATCGTGCCGCGTCCTTCTTTCGACTCGAATTCTATCCGTCCGTTGTGCAATTGCACAAATCGAAATGCGTTGGCGAGGCCGATGCCGGTTCCTCCGGGGCGCGTGGTGAAGAAAAGCTGAAAAATCTTCTTCTGGTCCCCCGCCGGAATTCCCCGTCCTGTATCCTCCACGGAGATCTCAGCGAATTCTCCGTTGCGCCGCAGCGTCAGTCCGATGTTTCCGCCTGTGGGCGTAAACTCGCACGCATTCAGAAGGAGGTTCAGCACCACCTGGTGTATCAGTTGCCGGTCAACCACAACCGGTGGCAGGCTCGGCGCCAGGTCGGTCTTCAACGCCAGTCCAGCCCTGGCGATCTCCGGCCGCGCTGCATCTAGGGTTTCTTCCAGCAGCATCGGCAGCTCGGACTCTTCCATCGTCAACTCAAGCGGCCGGGTGAAGTTCAGGAAAGTCTTCACGGCGCGGTCCAGCCTGTCGATTTCGCTATCCAGCATCTTCACGGCCTGCTGCGGCTCGGGCTCTATCGGCATATTAGCCTTCAGCACCTCCAGCCACAGGCGCATGGAATTGAGCGGGTTTTTCACTTCGTGCGCTACGCCGGCCGTAACGCGTCCCAGAGCCGCCAGCCGTTCGGAAACTTCCAAGTGATTGCCGATGCGCTCAACCGACTCTACGTCGCGCAAAGTGACCAAGGTGCCCATGCGCGCGCCCTGCTCGCGGATCACTTGGACGCTGATGCCCATGCGGCGCGAACCCGCGCCCGAGCCTATCGTGACTTCCCTGCCTTCCGCCGGAGCGATATGCTCGTTTTCGATATCCAGAAACTCACGCCACGAATGGCGCGCCGGAAAAATCTCCGTCACCTTCCGTCCGCGCACGTCCTCCGCGCGCGCCCCCAAAAACTTTTCCACCGCCGGGCTCACCAGAACGGCGCGTCCCTGTGCGTTGAAGAGCAGCAGCCCATCCTCCAGGCCGCTCATCACTTGGTCCAAATTCGCACGGAGGGTGCTGAAGATTTCGCGCACATCGTGCAGTTGCTTGCCAATGCCAGTGATCTTTGTGCTTACCGCGCCAAGTTCGTCGGCCCGCGCGACGGTGAGGCCGGGATCGAACTGCCCGGCGGAGATACGGTCTAGTTGCGCGGAAATCCGCCCAATCGGCGCCAGCGTCACGGTGCTAACCAAGAACGCCAGCAGCGTTGAAAGCAAAACGGCTCCCAGCGCCCAGTAGCCCGCCGAAATGAGTCCCGGGGAAATCTGCCCGCGAATCAGCGCGGAAGAAAGTCCCACGCGGATGGCGCCGAAGGGAGCCGCGCCCAACTGAAACGGAAGAGAGAACTCGTAGATTTGTGGCGGCCCGTACAGCGCGCGCAACTGCTCGAAAAAGCCGGCGCGCACCAGCGAACTCACCGGGGGGCGCACGGCCAGCTTCTGATCGCGCAGCGATGCGTCGCTCGAAAGCAGCACCACTCCATCGCTGTCTGCGATGGTGATCTCGTAGAGCGTTGGGGAAATGCTAACGTCGGACTCGATCAGCGAATTCAGCGTGCTGCTGTTGTCGAACGACGTCCGGACGTAAGCGCGTAGGTCGGCAGGATCGGCTGTGGCCGGAGCGGCTCCGCGCTCGGCCGCCTCCTTGAGCGCGTTGCCGCACGCGTCATACACCTGCTGGGCCACAAAGCTCGCGTTGTCGCTCGCCTGGCGCAGAGTTTGCCGCGTGAGCCGCGCCAAGTAGAGCCCGGAGACGACCCCTACCACCGCCAATACAAGCAGCGAGGAGGCTAGCGTGAATTTAGTTTTCAGGCTGAGACGCATCTTTTCGCCCCGCCTCGTATTCCTTTAGCTTGTTGTGCAGCGTCTTCAAGCTGATTCCTAACAGTTCCGCCGCCCGCGTCTTGTTTTGGCTGGTCGCCGCCAGCGTCTGCACGATCAGTTCGCGTTCGGCGGCATCCACGGTCGTGCCCACCGGAAAGCGTATACCGTCCAGCGCACCGCTGGCCGCCACCGGCCCCTTGCCGAAATCTGTGGGAAGGTGCTGACGGCCGATGGTCTCCCGTTCAGTCGCGATGGTGGCGCGCTCCAGCACATTGCGCAGTTCCCGCACGTTGCCCGGCCAAGGATAGGAGCGCAGCATCTCCATCACGTCCGCGCCCACGCCGGAAACTCGTTTGCCATGTTTTTCCGATATCTCCGCCAGCAGATGATCGACCAGCGGCGGCAAGTCGTCCTTGTGTTCCCGCAGCGGCGGCAAGTGAATGTGAAAGACGTTCAGCCGGAAGTAGAGATCCTGGCGCAGGTGCCCGTCGGCCACGGCCTGCTCTGGATTCTTGTTTGTCGCCGCGAGCACGCGGACGTCGATGGGCGTTTCCACCTTGCTGCCCAGTCGACGGATCTTACGCTCCTCCAGCACGCGCAGGAGCTTCGCTTGCGTGGGAGCGGGCATTTCACCAATCTCATCGAGCAGCAGCGTGCCGCCGTTGGCCAGCTCGAAGCATCCGATTCGGCGCTCGGCAGCCCCTGTGAAAGCGCCCTTCTCGTGCCCGAAAATTTCGCTCTCCATCAGTGACTCGGGAATCGCCGAGCAATTGATGGCGATGAACGGATTGTTGGCGCGCGGAGAAAGCATGTGGATCGATTGCGCCACCATTTCTTTGCCCGACCCGGTTTCGCCGGTGATGAGCACCGAAGCTGTCGACGGCGCCGCCATCTCCACCTGGCGCATTACTTCCTGCATGGATTTCGACGAACCGATCAGCGTCCCCAGCTTGCCGGCGTTGCGCAGTTGCCGCGTCAGCACCGCCACCGCCTGCTGGTCGCGCACGCGCCCCAGGGCACGATCGAGCAGGGCACGCAGCACGGGGGGTTTCAGCGGCTTTTCGATGTACCAGAACGCGCCGCTTTCGATGGCCTGCACAACGCGCTCGTCGCTTCCGCGCCCGGTAATGATGATTACCGGAATGCGTTGGATTTCGTCGCCCAGCTGGCGGAGGAATTCCAGGCCGTTCATGCCAGGAAGCTCCACGTCCGCCACAATCACCTGCGGCCGGAACTCAGCCAATTTCGCGAGCCCCTCTTCCCCGCTGGGCACACCTAGAACGTCGCAGTTCCACTTGCGCAATAGCGCTTCGTAGCCCTTGCGTGCGTTGTCCTCATCTTCGACGATGAGGATGCGTTGATAGTTAGAATTGTCGCTGGGCATGGAAGACTTGAATCTACCAGCAGTCCCTAGCAATGCCAAGCGAACCGCGCCGCTCGGTGGCGGCCACGAATGGCGATCAGATCCGCCTGAAGAAGAGCGAACGCTCGAGGATTACCTCGACTTTCGTGTCTCGTTCGAGCGAGATCTCCTGCCCCAGACCAGCCGAGACCATGTAAGCCGCCGCTGCTGCCGTGGCCGCTCCCATTGCTGCGTCCTTCGGGTCTTTGGACCCTACTCCGGCTGCCGCGCCCACGAGCGCTCCGGCCGCTGCTGCCTGGATGGCTTCGTCCCGTTTAGTGCTATTAGCTTCGATGGCCCCTTCACGGTTGTAGTCCACGCGAATCGAGTGGACGCCCGGCACCGCCGTAACCATGGCGATCAAAGGCAGCCATCCATTCGGTGTTTGAATTTCGTCGAAGGTGAGCCATAGTCGCGCTCTTCCGGTTTTGCCCGCCGAGTCAACTCGATCGACGTGCCCGCGAATCTTGGCTCCCGGCGTCAAAGCCGTTCCGTCTGCGCTGTACAGCCGATCCAGCGTCTCAGCCGTGAACCGATCACCTTTTTTCGATCCCTTGGTGCTGATCGGATCGTCCAACCGCATAAGCAACCTCGTGCCGGCTTGGACTTCATCCGGTGCAACTGTCGCGTCTGAATTGCTCGGATTACCCTGCGCCCGTAAAAGGCACGCGGGGGATAGGATGGGAATAACAAACAGCGCGAGCAGAGCCATTATTGCGGGAACTCGAATCGTGCGTTCCATTTCGTTCTCCTTTATGTATGAATGTATGCGCGTTGCTAGGTCCGCCTCCCACTGGGGAGAAGGCGCAGCCACAAGATCTTTCCTTAGATGTCGCCCGGGATGCCGAGGGTGGCTTCGCCCCGTTTCCGGTTTCTTCGCATATTGTATCCACGATTGGGAGGCGATTCCAATTCGGTATTTAGACCCTTCCCAAAGCTGTACCCCCTTGAGATACATCATGTTATGCGTCTCCGTAGTTCTACGATCTTGCTCATCGTCCCGTTATGGCACTAGACTCCTTTCGCGAAGCCCCATCTTCAGTCCTAACGGCTGTGATTTCAATGGCCCCTGCCCTCCGGACTGGCGCAGATCTTGCATTCGAATTCCGCAAAGGGAATTGCAAAGGAGCACATATGTCCGCCAGCGGAACAGAAGCGCCCCAAGGCGCCGAGCGCCCCGTCCCAGCCACGGTACTCATCGTCGAAGATGAAGATGCGACGCGCAATCTTTGCCGCGACGTGGTCGCCGAGTCCGGATTACGCACGCGCACCGCTTCGACCACCGAACAGGCGCTGGAAATTCTGGACCAGTTTCCCGTCGAGATTGTCCTCACCGACTTGCGTGTCCCACAGATTGGCGGAATCGAGCTGCTAAAGCGCGTGCGAGCCACCTATCCGCAGACGGCGGTGATCGTGCTCACGCAATACGGCACGATTGAAAGCGCGGTTGAAGCCACGCGCATGGGCGCCGCCGACTACGTCACCAAACCTTTCCACATTCCCGAATTGCGCGGCAAGCTGGACCGGGTAGTACGTGCCCTGGAAATCAACCAAGAAAACCGGGTGCTGCGTGAACAGCTGCGCACCCGGCCGGGCTTCGGAGGGCTGATCGGCGTCTCGGCCAAGATGCAGCGCGTCTACCGCTTGATCGAAAAAGTCAGCCAGCACAATTATCCCGTGCTTATCCTCGGAGAGAGCGGCACCGGCAAGGAGCTGGTCGCACGCTCCATTCATTTCTCCGGCTCGCGCCACAACAGGCCATTCGTTCCCGTGGATTGCTCTTCTCTGGTTCCTACGCTCATCGAGTCCGAACTCTTTGGGTACGTGAAGGGCGCCTTTACCGGCGCGACACACGCCAAGATCGGACTCATGGAGGCCGCCGACACCGGCACCCTGTTTCTCGACGAAATTGGCGACCTGCCTATCGACCTGCAGGCCAAGCTTGCTGCGCGTCCTGCAGGAAAAGGAAGTGAAACCGGTCGGTTCCACAGAAAGAGTATCCATCTCCACTCGCGTGATCGCCGCCACCAACCGCGATCTGGAAGCCGCTATCAGGCAGAGCCAGTTCCGCCAGGATCTTTTCTTTCGCCTGAACGTGGTGCAGATCAAGCTACCTTCCTTGCGCGAGCGCAAGAGTGACATTCCCCTGCTGGTCAATTCGTTCCTTGAGAAGTTCAACGAATCGCAGGGCACGGTGCGAACCATCTCCGAGGACGCCATGACCCGCCTGCTGGCCTACGACTGGCCGGGTAACGTGCGAGAACTGGAGAACGCCGTGGAGCGCGCCGTTGCGCTCGGGTCCGGCCCCATCCTACATGTCGGCGATCTGCCCTCCAACCTGCAGTACGGCGCCACCGAGCGCACGCCCCAGAATGACGAGCTGCTCCCGCTCGAGCAACTGGAGCGCCGCGCTATCCTGCGCGCTCTTCGCGAGGCCGGTGGAGACAAGCTCGCCGCCGCGCGCCTGCTCGGCATCGGCAAGACCACCCTCTACCGCAAGCTCAAGCAGTACGACAGCGAAGCACCGCCGCGCCCGAACTGATCGCTTCTGCCGGTGTCCGCCGTTCTCGATTTTTATTCATTCTGAAAATTCCTAGACGGGGAAGTCGCAACCTCGTGGGTGCCAATTTGGGAATAGCCCTCGGCAAGTCGCTTCGCTAATTCCTCGCTAACGCACTGAGGCTCGATGACTTCCACGCATTGAGCATCTTGGTCAAGCACATGCACTGCGGAGTGTGTGCGCACATATTCTAGCTTCGCCCAATCTATTCGGTTCAGCGGGCCGCTGCGCCGCGCTTTCGACTACACAGTGGCCGTCGCTATCGCCCTGTTCGCCAGCTATTGGATCGTGTGGGGAAATCGGTAGACGATGGCCTTTCAGGACGACGTGCCCGCTTCCATGGCCCCGGTGACCGATACATCTCGCGGCCCCCTAAATTCATCTCCCACCGCCGCGCCGGCCGCTCAGATGGACGTCAGCGCGCTATTCGACGCTGTCTTTGATTCCAGCGGAGAGGCCCTGCTGGTGGTCGATCTGAGTGGCGTGATTCAAAAGGCCAACGCTCGAGCGCGTGACTTGCTGCACCTTCGAGAGGCTCACGCGCACCGGGGCTTGGGCGAATTCCTGCCGGGGCCATCCGCCGAGCAGTTGCCGTATTTCTTTAAAGCGCCTGACGCGCGCCGGAAAATCGACACCTCGCTCTCCACCGGCTTTCCGGTTCGTATTACGCTGCGTTCCGTTCTCCCGGGCTCCGAAAGTTTGCTTCTCTGCCTGGAAGAAGGTCCTGTCGTGCAGCGTGCCGAAGCCAAATGGCGCCATACCGATGCCGAGCTGCGCAGCATCCTCGAGTCCGTCCAAGCCGCTGTGATTCTCTACGACGCGGTGGGACGCGTGCGCGCGTCGAGTCTTCGCTTTGGAGAGCTTTTCGGCCTGGAGGCCCCCGATCTTTCTAAGCTCGCTCATTTCGAGGAGCTCGATGAACTGGTCGGCCGGCGCTTTCGCGATCCGCAGGCCTTCGCCCAGCCGTTTCGATCATTCCTCCATGGCGCCGCCGAGCCTGTGTATGACGATCTAGATCTCACGCATCCTCAGCGGCGCATTCTCGAGCGCTTCTCGCGCCCGGTGTTGGACGATGAAGGCCGCGCCGTCGGCTGGCTCGAGCTCTTCACCGACGTTACCGGCAAGCGCCAAATCCAGTCGAAGATGCTGCAGACCGAAAAAATGGCCGCGCTCGGGCAACTCGTCTCCGGCATCGCCCACGAGCTGAATAATCCTCTTACCGCCATCATGGGCTACGCCCAGCTCCTGTTGGGCCGCGGCCTTTCTCCGGCCCAGCTAACCGAAGCCACCAAGGTGCGCCGCGAGGCCGAGCGCGCCCGCCAAATCGTGAAAAACCTTCTCTACTTCGCACGCGAGAACAAGCCCGAGCGCAGCCGCGTCCAGGTGAACGAAATCGTCGAACGCGCTCTGGCGCTGCGCAGTTACGAATTGAAAGTGGAAAACATTCTGGTGGAGTGCGACCTGGCGGCGGACCTCCCGGAAACAATGGCCGACCCTTATCAACTGCAGCAGGTGGTGCTGAATCTGGTGGTCAATGCCGAGCAGGCCCTGCTTGAAAGCAGAGGCCAAGGGCGCATCCTGGTGCGCAGCGCACACGCGCTCGACGGTCCTCGCTTCGGCTCGCGCGACCTTATCCTGCTTGAGGTATCCGACGACGGCCCGGGCATCCCGCAGGACGTCGTTTCGAGAATATTCGATCCCTTCTTTACGACTAAGCCTCCGGGAGTGGGTACCGGCCTTGGGCTTTCTATCGTTTACGGCATCGTCCATCAGCACGGCGGGGAGGTCAGCGTCGAGAACTTGCCGCGAGGCGGCGCGAAGTTTGTGGTGGAGATCCCCGTGTGCGAGGTCACTTCCTCGGCGCTGCCGTCGCCACACCCCAATTTCGCGCCCGGTTCAAATTCCAGCACGGGCGCCGCGCCCAAAGGCCGCATCCTGGTGGTCGAGGATGAACCTACCGTAGCTCAACTCATCGCCGACGTGCTTCGCGAGGAGGGGCACGCCGTCGAAGCCACGCTCGACAGCCAGGACGGCCTGACGCGCCTTGCGCGGAGCCATTACGACTTGGTGATTTGCGATCTCCGAATGCCGCGTTTGGATGGGCAGGCCTTCTACGACTCGCTGGTGCGCGCAGGCAGCCCCATGCGGCATCGCATCCTCTTCATCACCGGGGACACGCTCGCTCCGCGGACGCTGGAATTTCTCGACGGCAATCGCGTGCCCTATCTGATCAAGCCGTTTCTGGTGGAGGAATTGAAACTGGCCGTGCACGGCTTGCTCGGCTCTCAAGCGGACGCTGCAGGAATACCCTGAAGAGGAGTCTGGAACTTGACCGCTATCGATGCACTCGCTCGCGTGACCAAACTGCCCGACGTACGCGGCGCCCTCATCGGCGCGGCCGACCCGATCGTTGCCCAACGCGTGGCTCGCGAAATCGAGCGCCTCGGCAGAAAGGGGCCAGCCGCCGTCGCGTCCAGCTTTGCACAATTGCGACAGTTGTTCCTGCGTGACGCGCCTGCTGCCATTCTGGTCGACGACTCGATACTGCGCTCTGCGCCGCTCGCTGCATCGCTGCGACAATTTGTATCTGTGGCGCCGGTCATTCTGCTTGCGCCGCTCGAACGCCAGGTCGAAGCCGCGCCGTTGGTTGCCGAAGGCGCCATCGAATTTGTAGCCCGCGAGGGCGATTACTTCGCGCTGGCGGCCGGCCTCATCGAGCGTCGGCTGCGCGCCGCTGAATCCTCGCCTTGCTTGCCGGCCTCTGCTTTCGGCGAATGGCCCGAAGACATCGGCGAAATCTTCCGCCACGAGATCAACAATCCGCTCACCGGCATTCTCGGCAACTCCGAGCTTCTGCTCGCTCATCGCGAGCACCTTACGGCCGCGGACACCCAGCGCCTCGAAACCGTCGTCAGCCTCGCCGTACGCCTTCGCGAAACGATTCGCCGCCTTAGCGCGTCGCTTGGATCTCCCCAGCGCTCGCTGAAGTCCGCTTAGTCACAGCGGTAGCGGAGGTATCGACACGAACCAGAGACGAGCAAGCAGGGGCTTAGCTTGTTAGCGGTTCAAGTACCGAGCAGTTGCCGAGCACCCGAACTGTGTTACTTCTTTTCGGGCTCTGCGCCGGGTTCTTCTTCGAGGATGGCAGCAGCGGCGGCGATGCGGTCGCCCTCATCAAGACGAAGCAGGCGCACGCCCTGGGTCGAGCGGCCGGCCTCGCGGATTTCGCCGGAGTGCACGCGAATCACCTTGCCGTGGCCGGTGATGATCATGACGTCGGAATCCTCGCGCACCTGCAGCGCCGCGACCACAGGGCCGTTGCGGTCCGTGGATTTCAGGTTGATCACGCCCTTACCGCCGCGCGACGTGACGCGATATTCGGCGAGCGGCGTGCGCTTTCCGTAACCCTTTTCGGCCACAGTGAGCATGAGCGAGGTGAGCGACTCGCGGATCTGATCGCTTTCGAGCTCGTCCAAATCCTGAGTCTCTTTCTTGTATTCCTTTTGGATGATGCCGAAGTCGACCTGCGCTGCATCCATCGAGACGACGAAGTCGCCCTTAGCGAGATCCATTCCGTTCACGCCGCCCGCGGCGCGGCCCATGGAGCGAACTTCCGTCTCGCGGAATAGAATCGCCTGCCCGTCGTGGCTTGCGAGGAAAATCATCTGCTTGCCGTCGGTAAGCTTTGCTCCGATAAGCTCATCATCTGCGTCTAGGCTGATGCCGATGATGCCCGAGGGCCGAGGGTTTGAGAATTCGGCGAGCGCCGTCTTCTTCACCGTGCCGTTTTTCGTGGCCAGGAAAACATACCTGCCTTCCTCTTCGAGGTTGCGCGCCGGAACGACGGCCGTCAGCGTCTCTCCTTCCTGAAAGCGAACCAAATTGTTGATGGCCTTGCCGCGCGTGGCCGCAGCGGCTTCGGGAATTTCATAAACTTTCAGCCAATAGATGCGGCCCTTGGAGGTAAACAGCAAAATGTAGCTGTGCGCCGAGGCGACGAAGAAGTGCTCGACGAAATCGTCGTCGCGCGTTTTCGCGCCGATTCGCCCCTTGCCGCCGCGCGATTGATGGCGATAGGTCTCGACCGAAGTGCGCTTGACGTAGCCGGCGTGGCTGACCGTGATGGCCATTTCTTCGTCTTTGATCAGGTCTTCGAGCTTGATTTCCTCGACGCGATCGACGATCTGCGTGCGCCGCTCGTCTCCATACTTCTTTAGAATTTCGCGCAGCTCGGTGACGATGACGCCCTTGAGTTTTTTTTCGCTGGCGAGAATTGACTGCAGCTCGGCGATGCGCTCGCGAATCTGCGCGAGCTCCTTCAGGATTTCATCGACGGAAAGCTGCGTCAGGCGATGCAGTTGCAGTTCGAGGATGGCGTCGATCTGGATGTAGCTGAGGCCCAAGCCTTCGCCCGAGCTGGCCACGGTGATGCCGTATTTCTTGGCATCGAGCCTGACGCCCTTGAGAGCCGTTTCCTTACCGCCGACTAGGACGCGTACCGTCTTGTTCTCGAAGAACTCGTGCAAGTTCTCGCGCGCGTTGGCGCGGCTGGAGGAACCGCGAATGATTTTGATGACGTCGTCGATGTTGTCGAGTGCGATGCGGTAGCCGAGCAGGATGTGTTCACGCTCCTGCGCCTTGCGAAGGTCATATTCCGTGCGCCGGCGCACCACCTCGACGCGGTGCTCGATGAACAAGCTCAGTAGTTCAAGCAGGCCGAGCTCGCGCGGCTGTCCCGCGACGATGGCCAGCAGGATCATGCCGAACGATTCCTGCATTTGGGTCATCTTGAAAAGCTTGTTCAGGATGATTTCCGGCTCTTCGTCGCGCTTGGTCTCGATGACGATGCGCATGCCGTCGCGGTCGCTTTCGTCGCGAATGTCGGCAATGCCCTCGATCTTCTTGTTGTTGATCAGCTCGGCGATGTGCTGGATCAGGTTCTTTTTGTTGACCTGGTAGGGCAGCTCGGTGACGACGATGTCCTGGCGATCCTTGCCGCGCTGCTCGATGGCGGCCTTGGCGCGCACCTGGAAGCTGCCGCGGCCGGTCTTGTAGGCCTGCTCGATTCCTTCGCGGCCGTAGATATAGCCCGCAGTCGGAAAATCGGGGCCGGGAACGAGCTTCATCACCTTGTTCAACTTGGCGTCGGGCTCTTCGATCAGCAGGATGGTGGCTTCGATCGTTTCCTTCAGATTGTGCGGGGGAATGTTGGTGGCCATGCCCACGGCGATGCCGGTCGAACCATTGACGAGAAGATTGGGAATCTGCGTCGGCAGGACGACGGGCTCTTTTTCGCTCTCATCGAAGTTGGGAGTGAAATCGACGGTTTCTTTCTCGATGTCCGCGAGCATTTCCTCGGCAATTTTGGAAAGCCGCGCTTCGGTGTAACGCATGGCCGCCGGAGGATCGCCGTCGACGGAGCCGAAGTTCCCCTGGCCGTCCACGAGCGGATAGCGCATGTTGAAATCCTGCGCCAGGCGCACCAGCGCGTCGTAGACCGGCGTGTCGCCGTGCGGGTGATATTTGCCGAGCACCTCGCCGACGATCTTGGCGCACTTGCGGTAGGCCTTAGTCGAGGTGAGACCCAGCTCATACATACCGAAGAGAATTCGCCGGTGGACGGGCTTGAGGCCGTCGCGGACGTCGGGCAGGGCGCGCCCGATGATTACGCTCATGGCGTAATCCAGGTACGACTTCTTCATTTCCGATTCGATATCGACCGGCGTCAGAATCGACTGGTTTTGCTCGTCAGCCATTAGAACCCTCAGTGATTAGTGAATAGCGGCGGTAAATCGACATTCCAGTCGCGTTAAATATCCAGGTTCACGACATCGAGCGCATTTTCCTCGATGAACTTGCGGCGCTGTTCGACGTTTTCGCCCATGAGCGTGGAGAAAATATCCTCGGCGGCCACGGCGTCTTCCAGGCGCACCTGAAGCAGCGTGCGCGTCTCGGCGTTCATGGTAGTGGCCCAAAGCTGCTCGGGATTCATTTCGCCAAGGCCCTTGAACCGCGTGATGGTAAATTCCTTTTTCGCGTCTTCGAGCACGTATTCCAAGAGCTGCTGGGCACTCTCCTTCGCCTCTTTGTCCCCATTATGGGCGATGGTAAAAGGGGGCTTGTTGTTTTCAGCAATGGCCTGATGCAGCGTTCGCAGGCGCTTGTACTCGGGCGAAGCAGCCAGCGCCCAGTTCACACGGCGCTCGCCCCCATTCTGGAGCACTAACTCGTACAGGCTGTGTTCCTCGTCGAAGGCGAGCTTGGCGTCGGTCTCAAGCTTCGCTTTTTCGATCTCCTTCATGAGCTCTTGCAGTTTTTTCTTGTCGCCAAAGTCGACTTTCTTTTCCAGTTCACTCTCCGCCAGTAGCTCGATGAGCTTCGGTTCCCGCAGTTTGCGCGCGAGCTTTGCGGCGACCTGTTCGTATTCCTGGACATTCAAAAGGAACTGGGTCAGGTCGCCGCCTTCGAGCGATTTGCCGGTCTTGCCCTTGACCACATGCTCCTCGGTGGCGCGCTTCATCAGTTCGCGGGAAAATTCGCGCTCGTCGCGGATGTAGCGGTCCATTTTGCCGCGCTTCACGCGAAAGAGCGGCGGCTGGGCGATATAAATGTGCCCCTTCTCGATCAGCTCGCGCATATGGCGGAAGAAAAAGGTCAGCAGCAAAGTGCGAATGTGGCTGCCGTCGACGTCCGCGTCGGTCATCAGAATTACTTTGTGGTAGCGAAGCTTGGATGCGTCGAAATCGTCTTTGCCGATGCCGGTGCCCAGCGCGGTGATGATGGCGCGAATTTCCTCGTGGCCCAGCATCTTGTCGTAGCGGGCCTTCTCGACGTTGAGAATTTTGCCTTTGAGCGGCAGGATCGCCTGATACTTGCGGTCGCGCCCGCCCTTGGCGGAGCCGCCCGCCGATTCGCCCTCGACAAGGAAGATCTCACAGCGCGCGGGATCGCGTTCCTGACAGTCCGAAAGTTTTCCCGGCAGGCCCGAGGAGTCCAGCGCCGACTTGCGGCGCGTGAGCTCGCGAGCCTTGCGCGCGGCTTCGCGGGCGCGGGCAGCGTCGATACACTTGCCGATGATTTTTCGCGCGATGGAAGAGTGCTTGTCGAAGTATTCGCCGAGTTTTTCGTTCACCAGCGATTCGACTAGACCCTTGATGTCGCTATTGAGCTTGCCCTTGGTCTGGCCTTCGAACTGGGGCTGCGGCAGCTTGACGGAAACAACGGCCACCAGTCCCTCGCGAACGTCGTCGCCGTTGATGGAGACTTCGTCTTTCTGCTCCTTGAGCATGCCGAAGGAATTCGCGTAGTAGTTGATGGTACGCGTGAGCGCGGAGCGGAATCCGGAAAGGTGCGTGCCGCCATCGACCGTGTTGATAGTGTTGGCGAAGGCAAAAATATTTTCGGTGTAGCTGTCGTTGTACTGTATGGCGATTTCGATATCTACCTGCTCGCGCTTGCCTTCCATATGGATCGGCGTGTCGTGCAGCGTGCCCTTGCCGCGGTTCAGATGCTTGACGAATTCGGCGATACCGCCGGTGAAGCGAAACTCGGTTTTCTTGCCGCTGCGTTCGTCGTCGAGCGTAATCTTCAATCCCTTGTTAAGGAAGGCCAGCTCGCGGAGGCGCTGCGAAAGCGTATCGAAACTGTAGTTGATGGTCGTGAAGATGGACTGATCGGCGTGAAACGTAATTTTTGTGCCGGTCTTCTTCGTCTTGCCGGAAGCTTTGAGCTTCGACGTAGGGACGCCCTTTTCGTAGGACTGTTCCCAAACTTCGCCCTCGCGCCAGATTTCCAGGTCCAGCCAATCGGCGAGCGCGTTCACCACCGACACGCCGACGCCGTGCAATCCGCCGGATACTTTGTAGGTGTCGCTATCGAATTTTCCGCCCGCGTGCAGAACCGTAAGAACCACTTCGGCGGCGGGCTTTTTTTCCGTGGCGTGCATGTCCACGGGAATGCCGCGGCCGTTGTCGACGACAGTCACGCTGTTGTCGTCGTGCACTGTCACGTTGATCTCATCGCAGTAGCCGGCCATGGCCTCGTCGACCGAGTTATCCACCACCTCCCAAACCAGGTGGTGCAAGCCGAGCTCGCCGGTCGATCCGATGTACATGGCGGGGCGCTTGCGCACCGCTTCCAGACCGCCCAGAACTTTAATGGAAGTGGCGTCGTACTTGTGCCCGCCTGCCGGATTTTTGGCAGCTTCTTTATCAGCCATGAATTGAGTGTCTCCTCAGTTGCGGACTGCGCGTGCGACTAGGAAAAACCTCAGGCCTTCAGACCTGAGCTGCGTTTCATATTTTTCGGGAAGGCGGTCGCGCGGAATGTGCCCGACACTTGCCTGCCCATTGGCCCCGCTCTCGCTCGAAAATCTCGTTCGAGCTGGGACTCGAAGGGTTTCTCACAGCTCCATCCCGTCCCGTTCCGAAAACTCGGGAGGACGCGGCGAAGCCTCACTAAAACCTCTGCAACAAAGTGCGGTTTGAAGAGGCGTCTGTACCTTCAAATTTTACTTGAGGGGCGGCAAATGCACAAGGCGAATCTGGAGCATGAAAACAGCCCTAGCCATTTGTTTTCAATGGTTTATAGGGGGCTTGATACAAGGCCAGCCAGACGTCGCGCACCCGAATCGTAGCGTCTTCAGGCTACCGGTTTCACCGCATCCAACAGGGCGAAAAGTCCTTCGGCGAATGTTGGGTGAATGTAAACAGCGCCTTTAAGCAGCGTATACGGGAGATCGGCGAGCATCAGCGTGTACAGGACGTGAACCGTTTCGCCGCCATCGGACGACAGAATGGTGGCACCGAGAATGCGGTCGTTCGCGGCGTCCACGATAACCTTCATCAAGCCGGCGGTTTCGTCTCGCTCAATGGCACGGGCTACGCGAGACATCGGCACGGTGCCGATTTTCAATTTGTATCCTTTGGCGCGCGCTTCTTTTTCGGTTAGGCCGGCGCTGCCGAGCTGCGGATCGGTGAAGAGGCAATAGGGCACGATGCGGTGATCGATCGACAGATTCTTGCCTTCGATCAGATTCGCATAAACGATTTGGTAGTCGTTGTAGGAAATGTGCGTGAAAGCCGGACCGCCCTTCACGTCACCAAGAGCCCACACACCTGGAACGCTGGTTTCGAGTTTGCCGTCGACATGGATGAACCCGAATTGATCGGTGGCGATACCGGCCTTGTCGAGATCCAGATCGTGGGTATTGGGCGCGCGACCGGTGGCCACCAGCAGATGCGATCCCGAAACGGTGGAGGACTTGCCGCCGATCTCCACAGTCAGCGTGATCGATTCGCCGTGCTTCTCCGCGCGGGTGGTTTGCGCGCCGACCAGAAATTTTATTCCTTCCGCTTCCAGAACCTTCTGAAGCTCCGCGGCGACTTCCGGATCTTCGCGCGGCACAATCTGGTCAGCGCCTTGGATAACGGTAACCTCGCTGCCGAATCGCCGGAACATTTGTCCGAATTCGAGTCCGATGTAGCTGCCCCCCAGAACGAGCAAGTGCGCAGGGACGGTCGTGAGGTCCATGATGTTTTCGTTGGTGAGGTAGCTCACGGAGTCGAGACCCCCGTCAAGACCAGGGATTGCGGGGATGCGCGGGCGGCCGCCGGTATTGATGAAAATCTTCTCGCTCTCGAGGAGTTCTCCAGCAACGTTGAGCTGATGTGGTCCCACGAAACGCGCGGGACTGCGATAGAGGCGCATGTTCGGACGTCTGTCGATCTGCCGCTGCCGGCCGTCACGAAAACTTTGCACCACCTTGTCTTTCTGCGCGACGATTGTGGGCAAATCGACGCTCACGTTCTCCGCGCGCACACCCCAACGAGCGGCGTCGCGTGCGTAATGGGCCACAAGCGCACGATGCACCATGGTTTTCGTGGGAGTGCAGCCGTTGTTGATGCAGGTGCCACCCAGATGGCCCTTCTCGATCAGGGCGACCTTCCAGCCGAGGTCCGCTAACGCATACGAAAGCGGCGCACCAGCTTGTCCGCTGCCGACAATGATGGCGTCATATTGCATGACGAGGGGCCTCGCAGACGTTGGGGGTTGTAGGCGCGTACCGCGCACAGACTAAGATTTCGAGGAGTTGTCGCTGCAGCAACAGCAGGCTGCGTTGCGCGAAGCGCCTCGCATCAGATGCGCATGGGCATCACGACGTAGCGATAGCGGCTAGATTCATCGCCCAGTGGGCGAAGCTGGCCGGCAGACTGCTCGTCTTTCAGCTCGAAACTGATCGGGCCATCGGCCGCGGCGCTGAGGAAATCGAGTAGATATTGGGCATTGAAGCCGATAGCGATAGTCTCGCCGTTGAATTCCTTCTCGATGATTTCCTTGGCTTCCCCAAACTCCGGGCTGGAAGCGGAAATCTCCAGGCCCTCCTTAGCGAGCATGAACTTCACCGCATGCGAACGCTGGTCGGCGAGCTGGGAGACGCGGCGCAGCGCGTCGTGCAGCTCGGTGCGCTCGAGCACGACAGTCTTATTCGCATCGCGGGGCAGCACGGCTTCGTAGTTGGGGAATTGGCCCGTGAGCTTGCGCGAGGTGAGCAGCCGCGGGCCGAATTGGAAGAATAGGTGGCTTTCGTCCTGAGCGAAATCGATGGTGCCGTCGTCGCCAGATTCCGCGGCCAGACGCTGCACTTCGTTCATGGCTTTCTTGGGAACGAGCACGCGGGTCTCCGTGCCAAAGCCTTCAAATTTGTGGTCCGTCTCGACCATGGCCAGGCGGTGGCCATCGGTGGCGACCATGGTGAGGGAACCCGGTTTGAGAACGAGGAGTGCGCCGTTCAAGGTGTAGCGTGATTCTTCCAGTGAAATTGCGAAGGTGGTCTTGGCAATGACGCCGGCAAGTAGTTTGGCGGGGATTTTCACCAAGGCGTGCGGAAAATTTGGCAGCGCGGGGAAATTATCCTTCGACATGCCTACAAGCTTGTAGTTCTTGCGATCGCAGGTGACCTGAACGTAGTGGTTCTCTAAAAGCTTGAATCGAATTTCTTCATCGGGAAGCAGCCGCACCAACTCGAGCAGCTTTTTCGCCGGGATCGTGCCGGCGCCTTCCTTTTTCACCTTCGCTTCGCAAGACGTGCGAATGCTCAGTTCAAGGTCCGTGGCTGTGATGGTGAGGCGATTGCCCTTCGCTTCACACAAGAGGTGAGACAAAATTGGAATGGTGGTCTTGCGCTCGACCACTCCTTGCGTCAGTAGCAGCTCCTCGAGTAGGTCGAACTTCTTTACGCTGAATTCCATCTCGGGCAATCCTCGTTGTGAATTTTGCTGCGGGTACTGTACTGCTTTTCTCTTACTTTATGAACTTATGAACACCGTAGTCGCCGCCGCATCTGTGTATCCTAGGAAAACCCGTTCAACTGCCTATAAACACGCCTATTAGTGCGAATGAGATACTGTGGATCGCTGCGCGTGTGTGTTGAAAACCAGGCGCGTATGCGGCGTTGCGGGATCTTCCACAAAGCGTCCACAGCCGAAAAGCGCGCGAACTCCAGTTCCGCGCGTGAAGCCTAACCGAATGAGTCGAGTAACCTGTTGATCGTTCTGTTTAAATCTTTGTCCACCTGGCGCAAGGTCTCGATCTTGTTGATTGAGTGCAGCACGGTAGTGTGGTGCTTTCCGCCAAACTGTTTGCCGATTTCCGGCAGAGAGGCGGACGTAAGCTGCTTCACCAGAAACATGGCGACCTGTCGCGGGAAGGCGATGACCTTGGAGTTGCTGCGAATCTTCAGATCCTGGATGCGCAGGCCGAAGTGCTCGCCGACACGTTTCTGAATCTGCTCGATAGTGACCCGCTTTTCCTGAGTCTCGATAATGTTGCGCAGCACCTGCTGAGCCGTCTGCAGGTTCACTTCGATCCCTGTGAGGGAGCTATAGGCAACCAGGCGGATCAGCGCGCCTTCCAGTTCGCGAATATTCGACTTGATAGCGCGGGCGATGAATTCGGCCACATCGCTCGGCAAGCTGAAGTGCTCGCTGTCGGCCTTCTTTTGTAAAATGGCGATCTTGGTTTCGAGGTCCGGCATTTGGATATCGGCGATCAATCCCCACTCGAAACGCGAGCGTAGCCGCTCCTCGATCGCCGAAATTTCCTTCGGAGGGCAATCGGAGGAGATGACGATTTGCTTCTGTTGGTCGTAGAGCGCGTTGAAGGTGTGAAAGAATTCTTCCTGGGTGCGCTCGGCGCGGGCGATGAATTGAATGTCGTCGACCATGAGGACGTCCATGTTACGAAAACGCTCGCGGAAGGCAGGCATGCGTTCGAAGCGGATCGAGGCGATCACTTCGTTGGTAAATTTCTCCGCGCTGATGTAGGTAAGGCGCAGCGCCGGATTGCGCCGCCGCAGCGCGTGCCCGATGGCCTGCATGAGGTGCGTCTTCCCAAGTCCCACACCGCCGTAGAGAAAGAGTGGGTTGTAGGACTTGGTCGGCTGCTCGGCCACCGCAACGGCGGCCGCGTGCGCGAATTGGTTCGAGGAACCAACGATAAAAGTATCGAACGTGTAGCGCGGATTGAGATGGGCATCCGAGGAGTCGAAATCCAGCTTGGCCTGGGACACCACCGGCACCACCGGAAGCTCCTGTTCGGCAAAGATGAAGTCGAGCTGTATCTCGGGATGGCCAATTTCAGAGAGCACGGCGCGCAACAGCTCGCCATAGGTGCCGCTGAGCCGCTTCTGGAAGGTTCGGGAAGGCACGCGGATCACCAGCCGGCCGTCCTCGGAACGTTCTTGCCGGGTGGGACGGAACCATGTGGCGAAACTGTGAGGATTCACGCGCCGTTCGGTGTGCTGTAGAACTTTATCCCAAAGAGTCATCGAAAAAATCAGCCCCTATTGCGATTTCCACCGATGTGGAAATGTTGTGGAAATCCCCCCGCCGCCCGGGGGGCAAATGGGCGGCTTTGTGCTTTTTAGGTTTGAACGCGCAAGAGCCTATCCCCCGCTTGCGCTAACCGATAAGTGCCTTCGCTTAAAGAATTCCAACTAGGAAACGCGAGCACGGATTCTGCCTAAACGCCTTGCGTTGAGCAAGAGAAAACTGATTCAAGCAGAGCACCACGCTGCACATAGTATCCACACTTTTTCCACAGGCAAATTTCGCGATGTGAGACGGCAAATTTCGTATGTGAATGGCGTAAAACAGGGCCATCGCAGGCAAGCCCGTGAAAGGAGTACCCAGTAGTTTTCCACAGGGGCAGTTTCAACAGGCTGTGAGGATTCTGCTAATCGAGCCGGAAATTCAGGCGTTCGATGGAGCGCGCGCGGCCCGTGGATTCGTCCACGTCGATGAGCACAGAGTTCATTTGTATGTCGCCTTCGGCAACCACGAAGCGCGCGGGCATTGCGTCCAGGAATCGCTGCAGCACGCCGCGCTTATCCATGCCGATCACGGAGTCGTGCGGGCCGGTCATGCCCACGTCAGTGATGTAAGCGGTGCCGGCAGGAAGCACGCGGCAGTCAGCAGTGGCGACGTGCGTGTGCGTTCCGACAACTGCGGAAACTTTGCCGTCGAGATACCAGCCCATGGCGACTTTTTCGGAGGTGGCCTCGGCGTGCATATCAACGAAGATGACTTTCACATCCGATGGAATTTTAGCGAGCTCGCACCTGACAGCTTGAAAGGGATCGTCGAGCGCGACCATGAAAGTGCGGCCCTGCATGTTCAGCACGGCGTAGGGAACGTCTTTTTTCGAGCGGCCGATGTAGAGCCCACTGCCCGGGGCGCCCTTGGGAAAATTAGCGGGCCGCAATAGGCGCGGCTCATGGGGAAAAAACTCCATGATTTCGCGGCGATCCCAAATGTGATTGCCGCCGGTGATGACCTCGACGCCGTTGGCCAGCAAATCTTGCGCGATGCGCGGCGTAATGCCGAAGCCGGATGCCGAATTTTCGCCGTTGGCGATGCAGAGATCGACCTCGCGCTGCGCCAAAATGTCGGCCAGGCGCTCGTGCACGATCTTGCGGCCGGGAGAGCCGACGATGTCGCCGATGAAGAAAATTTTCAAGTTCGCGGTTACTCGCGGTGCGGCGTTATTAGGAGCGGTCCACTTCGCCGTGCGATGCTAGGCCCTGAACCCCGTGAATAGGTGGGTGCCCGGCGCCTGCTTTCAGGCTTTCCCGCTGCGGCAAGCCGCCCGGGACATGCGCAAGGGCAGGACGACGCAAGCTCCCTGGGATCCAGCATTGGTTCAAAAGGCTTTCGCAGCGTCACCTGCGTCGCAGGCCAGCTCCGCAACAATTGTAACAGGAAAATTTGCCGGCGCCGTCGGCGTCAGTGGTAGTCCTCGGTGAGCGAAGCCAAAAACGCCGAAAGCGCGGCAACGTCGGCTTGGCTGATGGACATGGACTGGAATTCTGCCGGCGAATTGCGCAGAAGCCCCTGCCGTGCGAGCTGCGAGGTCTGGATGTAGAACATCACGACGTCCGTAAATTTCAATTTGCTGCCATTGTGGAAGTAGGGCGCTGAGTCTTCCAGGTCGCGGAGCGTGGGCGTTTTGAATTGGGCAATTGTGGTCGCTAGACCTTGATCGACTGCACAGTTTTGGCTGTTGGCGCAGACGACCGAGGTTAGATTTGCTTGAGGATTGGGAATATCGGGATTCAAGTAGACGTTCCACAGGCCCAGGTCGGCAAATTGTGGACTGCCGGATACCGCGGCGTGACGGAACCGCTCGCTGGCGTTCGGGTGGGTGGCCGTCACAGGCAGGTACGCGTCATAGTTGTGGCTGCGTTGCGCGAGCCCGGGAATCGCGAGCGACGCGAAGGCTCCCGCGCCGTTCGCTGCGTCATATTCCTCCTGCGACTCGCCGTTGTTGTGGAAACCGAAGTCCGTGAAGTTTGGCGCCACGTGGCATGCGACGCAATTGCCTGCGTGCTGTGAGCCATCGGTGGCTCCATTGGCTGCGGTGAGGAAGACTCTCAATCCCGCCAGTTCGGTAGCGCCGAATACGAAGGGCTGCGTGTGGAACCGGAACTTGCCTTGCGTTCCGTCGACGAACTTGGGATTCGAGAGCGCATTGATCTGCTGCAACAGGCGTTGATCGTACTGCTGTTCCGTTTCGTTAGGGTTCGGCTGCCGCGGCAAATTGTTGAGGAAGAGGAAAATGTCGTACGGCGAGCCGACGTAGCGTCCCTGGTCGTCTTGCTGGAATAGCAAGCTCTGCATATACTGCGTGACGAGCGCCGCCACGTCGTCGAGAATTTGCTCATCACTCGCGGAGCTCACGTCCAGGCGGTATTTTGCGGGCAGTTGATACTGAGGCGGTACGTTCGAGCCGGTGCCAAGAAACGTGGCGGAGTAAGACAGGCCGCCGTAGGACAAGGCAAGCAAACCCTGCCCGTTGTCTTCGCGGATCACCTTCGCGATCTGCGCCAGCGCTTGCTGGTATTGGTCCGCGCCCCAGCCGAAGTTGCGGCCCGTGAACGTCTCACGCACCAAATCCTCAGGATCGGCGAACTGGCCGTCGAAGTGAAGGAACGTGAACCCCGTGTGTGGCTGCAGCGAGCCCACCATTTGCATCGAGTTCCGTGGAGTGGTCGTAAAGCCGTTCATGGGAAGGGGCAGCGGGCTGCGGGTGGTGAAATCGGCATATGTGCGATTGCCGGCGTTGGGCACGCCCTGAAACTCATCCACGAAGTGGCATGTGCGGCAGTTGATCGATTGACCCGCGAAAGGCCCCGGCATGGGGGCGCTGTAAACATTTTGAACCTGGGCCACCACCGGATCGCCCGAGGCTAGCGGTGCGTTCACGCTGGTCATGTGCGCGGCGAAATATTCCGCAAAGCGCGTTTCGAGAAACAGCCGCTCGCCGATCGTCTGCTCCGGAGGATCGAAGCTCAAATCACTGGAGGGCGTAGCCACGCAGCCTGCCAGGAGAGATGCCGCGCCGAGGCCTATGGCCAGAAGTGCCGACTTATTTCTCATTGTCCCTCAGTTCCCTTCAGAGGTTTTCCCGGAGTCGGCGCGGTCCCAAGACTTTTCAGATAGGAGACGATTTGCCAGCGGCGCTGCTCGGGCAGCCCGGACCACGAAGGCATGCCATGCCACAAATTGCCGTTGCGCAGCAGCCAGGCCAGCTGACCGGGCGTCGCATTCTGCACCAGGGGTGACCGCAAGTTCGCGGCACCGCGCTTCCCCAGCGCGTCTTCGCCGTGGCATTCCGCACAGTGTTGCCGAAAGAGTTTTTCGCCGGCGGCAATCGCGTCCGGCTGGCCGTCGTATGGGTTCGTGCGAACGCGTGCCTTCGCGGGGGCCTTGGCGATAGGGGCGAGCACGGCAGCAGCGGTGCTGTGGTCCTGCGCTTCACGGGCGGCGCCCGCGGCGGCCGCAACAAGAGATGCCAGTAGAAGCAAGGCGGGAATCAGAGCGCGCGTCATCGGAAGAGGCTCCTGAGTTTGCGGCCGAAGCCGTCGATTTCGTAGGAAAGGCCCCAGCGAAGCAGGAAGGTGTGGCTGTTGTTGTTAAGTCCGAATCCGGGCGAGATGCTCAACGTGGGGCCGGTCGGGAACTGCCAGCTGACGATTCCGGCAACATAGTCCGAAGTGCCGGACAGTGTGAGCGATGACGCCGTTCCCAAACCTCCGTACATCTCCGCGCCGAGCACAAAATTCTCGCGGCAAAAATTGCAAGCCCGCGGCGTCGCAGCCAAGCGTAGCGGCCGGCTCACGCCCAGGGCGTAGCCGAATTCCCACGGCTCGTGGCCAAGATTCTTCTCCGCAATGAAATTCTCGGAAAAGTTCCAGCCCTTGTAGTCGCTCGAAAGAATCAGCTTGGTTTCGATCTCGTGTTCATGCTCCTTGCTGGCTTCGGAGTTGGGCACCGCTTGGTCGAACTGATTATCGAAGCCGACCACCTCTTTGAGGGTTTTGTCTGCGCCATTGGTGTTTTCAAATTCGACGTAGAGCACCGGGTTGATCCAGTGCTCCTTCATCAGCGGGCGGAAGCGGTTCTCCCAGCGAGTGCCGGTGAACAAGGTGCTCTGGTTAAACGTCGTCTGCGAGTCAATGTAGAACTCCGTGGTCCACCACGCGGTCACGCCGTACTCCAGCTCCATCCACGGCGCAATGAAATCGCTGCCGGCCTTTTGGGTGCCGTAGTTGGCGTAGATCTCAATGTCCAGGTTGTCGGGCTCTTCGAGGTGATGCGAGTAGGCGACGAAGTAGGGTGTTTCCTGCGCCACGGCGCGCGGAGCCACGGAGAGCAGCGACAGGCAGCACAGCCCCATCACCATCCACAACGTACGGCCGCGCGGCGCCTGTCGCGGCGATTCAGAGACAAAATCGAAAGTCACGGGGCCGTTCCTTTCAGTTGATACGAAGTTACAATAATAGGAAGGAAAGATACGTTAGTTGATAACAGGTGTCAACAAGAAAAATGCAACTGGGTATCAAGTAGGATTGAACCTCACGCGCGGGTAGATTGCGGGCAGTCTGTGTTACCGGAAGAACGTGAAAGGAAGAGGCCGCCGCAAGGCCGCCTCTCCCTTTCGAAGCAAGGCTAAAAGTGAAAGCCGATTTGCCCCGTTATGGTTCTCGGCGTGACGTAGTGCGTACCGCTGAACGTGGAGAGGAAGTTGTACAGAGCGTATTGATTGGCCAGATTGATGACCGTGATCTGCGCGCTCCACTTGTAACGGTCGTTGTGAAACAAATTGTCATCGCCGAGCGCGAGGTCAAACAGATTGCGCGGGGCGACGCGTGGCGGGTTACGGTCGTCGTTCTCCGTGCCGGCGGCCGGAATTTTTACCAGGTTCGATCCATACTGCGAAGCCGGGCACAGTCCCGTCGGGCTGATTGGAGTCCCCAGCGGATTCGCCGGACTCGGCGGGGTTGCGTGCACGGAGCCGCAGAAGAGCCCAGCCTGGAATTGTTGATCGGGGGACAACGCCGACACATCCACGATCGTGTCGGTCCCATTCGGCCCGTTCGCGCAATTGCCGCCGGCGCAGGGCACCGGCCCCGCCACGAGACCGCTGTCGTACCTCCAGTTGAAACCAAGCCAGGGTCCGCGTTTCCATGGCTGATATTGCACGTGCGTGGTTTGATTGAATTTCTCGTCGTGGTCGATCCGGAACGGCGTGAATTCTCCCGGCACAGAGACGACCGGAACCGCTCCGGCCCCGGCGACCTGCGGCGTGAAGAACCGAGCGGCAACGCTGGACATCACCACGTACGCCGTAAGACCGTGGATGTCGGTTAGGTTAACGCGGGCCGTAAAGCCCGGAATCTTGGAGTTGTGCCACTCGATCGGGAACGTGATGGGAGTATTGCCCAGCACACTGAAGTCGAAGGCGTTATGCGTGTATTTCCAGATGTACTCGCCGTCGAAGACCACGTGTTTGCCGAACGCCTGTTGGAGCCCGGCGTGGAACTCGTTGCGGAAGCCTGCCGTCAGCGGCGTGGGCGTATCGGAAGAGCAGATTAGAAGCGGATTCAACACCGGGTTAGCGCATCCGATGCTAGACAGCACCAGATTTTCGTTGAAAGGTGTCTCCAGGGCCCGCGCATAGGAAACGCGCAAGATAGTGTTGGTCTGCTTCACGTTGTAAGCGATGCCTATTCGCGGCTCCGCTTGTCGAGCGATGGAAAGACCGTTGTACAGATCACCGCGAATGCCAAGGCTAAACGCCCAATTCCCCTTTGTGATCATGTCCTCCACATACATGGCCAGCTGTTTCACATCCGTGTGTCCGCGAAACTCGTACAGCGTGCTGGTGGTCTGTCCCGCAGGGCATCCGTCCGAAACTGGCAACGGAGCCGCCCGCGTCAGGTCGTAGCAGCCTAAAATCGGATCGAAGGCTGCATTAGCGGTAAACGGTGTCGGGTAGAGGGCAGGGTTGGTCGAAGTGGCCGTCCCGCAGTTGGCGGGATTGTTGACAGTCGGATTACCGACCCATACCGGACTGCCGTTGGCGTCCAGGCATGGGGCGTTGAGCGTCGGGTCGACAATGCCGAGCTTGTCGTTTTCAGTCAGAAACGTCTGTTCGTAGACGATGCCGGCCTTGATGTTGTTGATCCCTTTTACATAAGAGACGCTGGCACGGGCGCCGGCGTTAGTCAGGAACCGCAGTTGGCTGACGGATTCTAGCTGCAAATTACCCGGCGCCAGATCGGCGAAAGGATCGCCGCTCGGGTAGTAGTTGTATTGGTCGTGGCGGACGAAAGCGCCCAAGTTGAACACGGTAGTCGAGCCGAAAAGGTGCGTCCAGTTCGGGGCGATGTTGTAGGTCAAAATCTGCGAGCGCTGATCCGCGGGCCCCACGGGTAGGCCGGTAGGCCCGACGCCTCCATTGGCGACCACGAGTCCCGACCATGCGGTGGCGTCCTGGGCGTCGAACGAATTCGGAGTCTGGAACCAGGAACGCGTGAAAGCCAGGTTCAAGTGGAGAGCATCGGCTGGCGTGAACTGGTAATCGACGCGGTCGAAAAGGTTCTCGGTGTTGCCCTTGTCGTGCATTACCACGAACTCGGGTGGGTCAAGGAATCGCCCGGTATTCAGACCGCTCAGCGAAATGAAGTTCCCCCAATTTTGGCCTCCATATGAGAGGTCCGCGTTGAGGCCCGGCGAGCCGAAGCTGCCGTACGACGCCGTGATGCTGCCGTGGGGCGTGGTAACGCCTTGGCCCGAGCGAGTCGTCACGTCGATCACCAAGCTCGTCTTGTCGCCGTATTCGGCGGGCGGGGCTCCTTCGATCACTTCCAGGGACTGAATGGAATCCACCGGGATCTGATTGGAGAACACCTTGCTCTGCTGATCGGTAATGGGCTGGCCGTCGATGGAAAAGGAATTCTCTGCGTGATCGCCAAGCCCGTGGAAAAGGCCGTTGGAATCGGCGGCCACACCGGGAGACGCCAAAGTTACCAGCGAACTCACCGAAGAAGACTGGCTCTCAAGGGGCAGCTTCTCGAACAGCTGCCGGTCGATGTCAGTATGCCCGGTCGGGTCGTTTTCAATGAGATCCGGGGCTGCTTCCACCGTGACGGTTGTGGTCGAGCCGGCTAATTCCAGACTGATTTTTACCGTGGTAGCGACAACGGATCGAACATCGACGTCCTCCGCGTGCGGAGCAAAGTTGCTCGCCGTGACGCTCAGGTGATAAGGGTTAAAGGGAATGTTCACGAAGCTGAAATTACCCGATGCATCGGTGACTGTCGTGCGCTCGAGTCCACTCACAGGGTTGTGAATTGTCACAGTTGCGTTGGGAACCACTGCACCCGACGGGTCGACCACCGTGCCGTTGATAGTGCCGGAACTGCCGCTTTGCGCCGGCGTGGCTATTGCCAGCACCAGAAAAAAGAACGAAAACAGAAACGCCGAAAGCGCTTCCCGAAATCTCATCGGATTTCTCCTGTATGAATGCGGCCCACGCGCGCTCTGGCGCAGGGCGTAGAAGTGGAGATCGGGTCGCGCGGCAAACGAGCTCCGCGTGCCAAGAGATTTGTGTTGTTTGGGAAGGGTTAGACGGGAGGAGCGCGGGGAATGCTGGGTGTTGCGATCGCCTCGGCCGCAACTTCGGACTCCTCGGCCGGGACGAACCTTACGACCAGAAGCGAGCTTTTTATCTCACCCGAGTGAGCTGCCTGCGGAATCGCAGCGTGCCCGATGTGGCAAACCTGACACGTGCAGCGATCTTCGTCGTGGGTGACGCCGTGCGAGTGGGCGATGCCCTGGGTGGCGAACGCACAGATCGCCAGCACCAGCACGATGGTCAGCAGCCGAGAAGTTATTTTCTTCGCCATAGCAAGATCAGACCTGCAAGACGTCGCCCTCGCGAGCAACACTCTCATACAGCACCGGATTCACAAAAAGGCCGATAAACAAACGCGAAATCAGACCCGCCACGATCACGATGGCAAACGGTTTTTGGGTATCGGAACCGATGCCGGTGGAGAGTGCCGCCGGCAGCAAGCCCAAGCACGCCACCAGCGCCGTCATCATGATGGGCCGCAACCGCAGAAGCGATGCCTCGCGCGTGGCGGTGGGAATATCCATGCCCTCTTGCCGCAGCTTGTTGATGAACGACACCAGGATCACCGCAGTCTCGACCGACACCCCCATCAAAGCCAGCAGTCCAAGCACGGACGAAACACTGAAAGGCGTGTGTGTAAGCTTGAGCGCTATCAGCGCGCCAACGGGCTCGGTGATCAGCACGCCGAACGCAATGGCCAGCGGGAACTTGAAATTGCCGTACAGCGCGAACAGGATCATGAAAATCAGCAGCAGCGCCAGTGGGCCGATGATTGCGATCTGTCGGCGTGCCTCCAGGTATTCGCCATACTCGCCGCCCCAATCGAGGCGGTAGCCCGGCGGCAGAGATTTCTGCACATCGGCAATGGCGCGCTTTCCTTCGTCGACTGCACTTTGCAGATCGCGGTCTTCGATGCTGAATTGCACGCCGATGTAACGAGAATTGTTCTCGCGGTAGATGAAAGATGCCCCGCTGGCCTCGCGGATGTTGGCCAGCTCGCTGAGCGGGATCTGCTGGCCTGAGGGCGTGCCGACGAGCAGGTTGCCGATCTCGGCGGGGCTCTGGCGGAATTCAGGCTTCATGCGCACAACCAGATCGAATAGTTTTTCGCCCTGAATCACCTGGGTGGCCGCTTGGCCGCCGACGGCGGCCTGCACCACTGCCTCCACGTCCGCCACGTTGATGCCGTAGCGCGCGATTTTGTCGCGGTCAGCGTCGATCAGCAGAGTGGGCTGCCCGAGCTCGCGCACCACGGTCAGTTCCGTAAATCCCCTTACCTGGGAAAGGCGCCGCTTGATTTCGAGCGCCTTATCTTGCAGGACGTTCAGATCGGGTCCGTAAACCTTTACCGCCAGCGCGCTCTTCAGACCGGTGAGCGCTTCGTCGACGGCGTCTTCCGCGGGCTGCGTGTAATTGAAAATCACTCCTGGAAAGGCGGCCAGCCGCTTCTGGAGGTCTTCGGTCAACTCGGCTTTATTGTGAATGGAGGTTTTCTTCCAGGACGCGTCGCCGTACGGCTTTAAGCCCATGTAGAACTCATCGTTGAAGAACCCAGTCGGATCGGTGCCGTCATCGGGACGGCCGAGCTCGGAGCCCACGTCGGTGACCATGGGATACTGCATCAGGATGTTGCGTACCTGTGGGCTGAAACTCGCAGCGTCCTCGTAGGAGATGGTGTAGGGCATGGTGGCGCGTATCCACAGCGCGCCCTCGTCCAGATGGGGCATAAACTCGCCGCCGATAAAGGGAATGAGCAGCAGCGTCGCCCCGAAAATCAGCACGGCGACCAGAATGGTCGTTTTCGGACGATCCAGGCACCAGGCCAATTGGCGGGCATACTTTTCGCGGCACCATTCAAACGGTTTGTTCACTCGCTCGCGGACGCCGCTCTTGAACCAATACGAGCACAGCACCGGCACCAGCGTCAGCGTCAAGATCAGCGCTCCGACCAGCGCGATGGACATGGTGTCGGCCATGGGCTGGAAGAGCTTCCCGGACGGGCCGGTGAGTGCGTAGATGGGAATGTATCCGGCAACGATCACCGCGACGGAGTAGAAGATCGGGCGATCCACGTCTTTGGCGGCCGCCAGAATCACTTCCGGCAGGCTGTATTCTTGGCCCTCACGAAGCCCCAGCTCGCGAAAAACGTTTTCGACCATCACCAACGTGCCGTCGATGATGATGCCGAAATCGATTGCGCCGATGGAAAGCAAATTGGCCGCGACGCCGCGAGCATGCAAGAAGATGAACGAGAAAAGCAGAGCCAACGGAATCGTCAAGGCCACGATTACGGCCGCCCGGATGTTCACCAGGAAAAAGATCAACACGATCAGCACGAGAATCATGCCAACGATCAGGTTGTGCTCGACGGTGTCGATGGTCAGCTGCACCAAGTCGCTGCGGTCATAGAAGGGCCGCACCTTGACGTCGGGCGGCAGAATCTGCTCGTTCAGCTGTTTCGTCTTGGCTTCGACGCCTTTCAGCACGTTCTGCGTCTGCTCGCCGCGCAGCATCAGGATCACGCCTTCAACCGCGTCGTCGTTCTTGTTAAATCCGAACTTGCCAAGCCGCGGAGCGTTGCCGATGGTCACGTCGCCGACATCGCGGATGCGCAGCGGCACACCATTCTGCGCGCCCACAACCACATTGCCGATGTCCGCCGTGTCGCGCAGCAGTCCGATTCCGCGCACGTAATTGAACTGCCCGCCCTGCGAATAGAAACCGCCACCGGCGTTGGAGTTGTTCACCGAGAGCTGCTGGATCACCTGCGGAACGGTGATGTGGTACCCGTAAAGCCGCGCGGGGTCGAGCAGTACCTGATACTGCATCACCGTGCCGCCGAATCCCGAATCGTCCGCCACGCCCGGCACCTGCTTGTACTCGCGCTCGATGACCCAGTCTTCGAAGGTCTTCAACTCTTGCGGCGTGCGGTCCGGGCTTTCAATCACGTAGCGATACACTAGGCCTGAGGGACTGGAGAGAGGCGCGAGTGAAGCGCTGACGCCCGTCGGCAGCTGGACGTCACTCAGCCGCTCGAAGACGACCTGCCGCGCGAAATAGTCGTCCGCATCTTCGTTAAAAGTCAGAATCACGTCCGAAAGCTCGTACAAAGAGATCGAGCGCATCACGTTCAGTTTCGGCACGCCGTTCATTTCCACTTCGATAGGCAGCGTCACCAACCGCTCCACCTCTTCCGCGGCGTGGCCGGGCCACTGCGTGATTAACTCCACCATGGGCGGCGAAAGATCGGGGTAAGCGTCGACGGGCATGCGCTGGAACGAAATCACGCCGGCGATGGCCATGAGTGCAACCATAATCAAGACCAGAAAGCGCTGGCGTAGAGCGGATTGGACGATGCGATGGATCATAGTTGTGCGTTTATGAGTCGCGATTAGTGCTGGAACGAATTGGCGAACTGCAGAAACAGCGCGCCATTGCCCGCCACCATCTCTCCCACGGAAAGCCCTTTCAGGATTTGCGTCTGTCCGTTCTGGCTCTGGCCGATTCCCACCGAGCGCCGTCCAAATTGATTAGAGCCGGTCACCACGTAAACGAACGGCTCATTTTCGTCGTCGCGGAGCACGGCGGCGTCCGGCACGGCCACAGCGTTGGCCACTGAGCCGGCAGTCACCGTCACCGTGCAATACATATCCTTCTTCAATTTCTCGCCGGGGTTGTCGACCACCACGCGCGCCTGCAGCGTGCGCGTGTTAGGGTCCAGAGCCGCGGAGATGTACGAAATCTTTCCGTGGAACGTATCGGGATACGAGTCTGTCTGCACCGTCACGTTGTCGCCCATCTTCACGTAGGCCAGGTCGCCCTGATACACATTGGCGAGCACCCACACGTCGCTCATGTCGGAGATGGTGAACGCCTGCGTCTGCCCGGCCTGCATCACTTGCCCCGGCGACACAAGCCGCTCGACCACTTCGCCTCCAATCGGGGCTAGCAGGGGAACCTGAGCCGACGACGTTGTCGCCTTGGCAAGGTCATCGGGATTCTTGATCCCCAGGATTTTCATGGCCTGCTCGGAAGCGTTGAGGTCCGCCTGCGCCTGGATGCGGTCCGATTCCGCCTGCAATAGATCGCGTTCGGCGATGGCGTTGTGCTGATACAGATCCTGCGCACGCGCATAATTCTTGTCCGCCACCCGAAAAGTGTCGCGCGCCTTCAGATAAGCGGCGAGCAGCTGGGAGTAATCCGGGCTGGCTACTTCGAGCATCGATTGGCCCTCGCGAACGTGCTCGCCAGGTACCACCAGGATGCGGCTGACGGGTCCGCCTACTTGGGTAATCACAGGAGTGGTTTTAAACGCGTTGTAGGCCACAGCTCCGGTGAGTCGCAGGGTGCGCGTCAGCGTGGTGGGTTGGATGGTCACGACCTGCACGTGCGACATCTGCTCCTGGGGGATGGTGAACAATTCAGGAGTCGCGGATTTCGATTCCTGCGACGAAAAAGACGTCATCTGGCTGCTGCCGCCACCGCATCCCGCCAGCGCGAGAACGCACGGCAGCGCCGTCGCGATCAACAAGCCCAATCGTTTCGAGGTTCGTGGCGTTTTCATGGCAGGCTCCTGGTTCCTACGGCTTCGCGGAGTTGCTCGAGTGAGAGCAGGTAAGCCGCAAGCGCCTGGCGATAGGCAAGCTGGATGGCGCGGTAGCTCCGCTCCGCATCCAGAAAATCGAGCAAACTTGCCGCGCCGCGTTTGTAAGCGTATTCGCTGATGTCGCGATCCATCTGTGCGTCATTGAGGTAACCGGAGCGGTAAAGCTGGACGATCTCGTCGTTCGCCCGCTGGCTTTCATAGGCGTCTCGCACGTCGGTGAGTACCTGCCCGTTAGCCGCTTTCTCCTGCTCGTCGGCCTGCTCGATGGCGTACCGCGTGCGCGCGATTTCTCCCTGATTGCGGTCGAAAATCGGGATTTGTATCTGGCCGAAGAACGATGCAGTGTTGGCCTCGCTGACGTGCGTGTAGTTCGCTTGCGCAGTCACGTCGCGCTTGCCGTTGGCCACGGCGAGATCGTACTGGCTATGAGCGGCGGTCACGCCCTGCACGGCGGCGCGCAGGTCCGGTCGCGAAATCAGGGCCTTCATCTGCAAGTCCTCGACACCGGCCTTCAGCGGGACGTAGTCGAACGGGCCCGCCACGTCGTAATCCGGCGATACCGCTTCGTATCCCAGCAACTGCCGCAGGTCTGAAAGCGCTTGAGCCTTGGCCAGCCGCGCCTGCGAAACGTCGGTCTGAAATTGCAGCATTTGCAGTTTGATCTTCAGATAATCGTCTTCGCCGATGTCACCTGCGCGGTAGCGCTCTTTGCTGATGTCCACCGTGTTTTGGAAGCTCTTTAGATCGTCTTGCGCCAGATCCAAGCTCGATTCGGCCAGTTGCGCGTTGGTGAACAGCGTGGCCACCTGAAAGGTGAGCGTGCGCTCGTTGTCGGCCACCGTCGATTCCGTCACCGCCGTCTGATCCTTAGCGGCCTGCAGCCGGTGCTGGCGCTTCTTGCCGCGCTCGAAGAGGTAGCTCACGCCCAGATCGAATTGCGCGGAGTTGTCCAGGTAAGTGGAGGTGAAATCACTCGGCTGAAAGATGGGAATGAACTGCGCGTCGCCCAGCAGCACGGGATTGGGCCGCAAGTTCGCCGTAATTTCCTGCGCTTGGCTCTGCTGGATGGTCGTGCGCGCGGCCAGCAGCGTGTGATTGCGCTGCAGGGCCAGCTGAATGGCGTCGTCCAGCGTGATTTTCACCGGGCCTTGCGTCTGCGAAGGTTGTGGCGCAGGCGGTGTCTGCGCAAACGCCTGCTGCGTCCCTGCGGGCGTCCCCAGTAACGCAGCGAGCACCAACAACGGAAAGAAGAAGAATTTTCTAATCATGGATATCCCAGCCTCTAGCGCAAAAACGGACGTGGATCGGTGCGCAGCTAAAGCGGCGGCGCGGATCGGGCGTAGGTTTTAGACGGCAGGAGGCGCGCGGGCGGGAATCTGCCGCACGACAATGCGGGGTGCAACGCGGCAATCGGGAAGGTCAGGTGTGGGGCCGGTCTGGGTCAAGGCCGGAGTTCGGTCTGCGGCAGGCCACCGCTCCAGAGGTTGGTGATTCAGGTGGCAGATCTGGCAAGTCGCATCCGACGAGCCGGTGTGGTGGTGCCATACGCTGCCCAGGGTCATGCACACCAGCAGCACGGCGATCAGAGCCACCGGAACGATCAAGAGCCGAATTTGCCGTGGTTTGCGCATCCCTCAGGGCCGGAACAACCTAGGAAACCATCATATAGCAGATGGCACGCCGCGCAAATGGGTTGTGCCCTGCCGGTACCCGCAAGGGCACGGCGGCGCTAGTTCGAGTGCTCCAGCGCCTTTTCGACCAGGGCCACGCACTTTTCAACGCGTTTGCGCAACGGCCCCTCGATCTTTTCCTGCCGCTGGCGAGCCGTGAAAAGCTCGTCGGCCACATTCAGTGCTGCCAGCACGGCCACCTTTACGGTGTCTACCGTGCGCGTCGCCTGCGCGACGTCGCGCATCTTCTGGTCGACGTAGGCCGCGAGCTCCTTCAGGTATTCTTCGTTGTCCTCGGCGTTGACGTTGTAGACCTGGTCGTAGATTTCGATTTTCACGTTAGGCTCCCCGCCTTCAGATTGGCCGGTTGACGCATTGTCGGCCATTGCAGGCGTTGGTGCAATCGCCTTGTCACCGGGAGACCTGTAGGGGCACCCGCCGCGGAGGGCCGTGCCCGTCGAGCGGTCAGGTCGTGCGGAGGACTGCGCCAAGCCGGTTTTCGAGGGTGGCGACGATGCGGGAGGAAAATTCGGCGATCTGCGCGTCGGTGAGTGTCGTTTCCATGCTTTGGAAGGTTACGCGGATCATTAGCGAGAATTTTCCGACCGGGACTTGGCCGCCGCGGAATAGGTCCGCGGGTTCGACCTTGCGCAACTCCGGAATGCCCAGCGCGAGGATCGCCTCGGAAACTTGCGCGAAGGTCGCGCCATCGGCAAGCACCAGCGAGAAGTCGCGCTCCACGGCCGGGAAGCGCGGAATCGACGCAAACCGCCGCGCGGCGCGATCCGCTTCGATTCCCGCAAGGAGCGGCTCGAGTTGCAACTCGGCGACGAAAATGGCTTGGCGAAGCTTGAGTTGGTCGGCCACTCGTTGCGCGAGCTGGCCGCCCAGTCCAAACGATGACCCGGCGGGCATCTCGCCGTGCGAAATCCCGTACGAAATTTGCGCGGAGCGTCCTCCGGCCAGCCATGCCGGGCCGCCCGCCTGCCAGGAGAATCCTCCGGCCAGTTGGCCGATGCGGTCCAGGTCGCCCTTCAGGTCAGCGAAGCCAAATTCACGCGCCGGCTCGAAGATCGTTTTCTCGCGCGCCAGGCCGCTCGCGCCGAGCGTTAGCACCGGAGTCTCGACCGGCTCCCCCGCGCGCAGTTCGTAGGCCTTGCCGATTTCGAATAGGCGCAAATTTCGCTGGCTGTGATTCAGGTTCCATTCGAGCGCCCCGATCATGCCGACTACGCCCGTTGATCGCATCACCGACGCATCTTCCGCCAGCGGATTGCCGATCACCGCCGGGTCCACGCCCTCCGCGCGAAAGATCTCGTCGCGACGAACATCCACCAACGGAATCGAAACGATTTCCTGGTATCCCTGTGCGATCAGCCGCTCGCGCAGGCGATCCAGCGCCTCGGCGTGCGGCAGGCGATGTGCGGGCTGCTTCGCTGCGGGCAGCCGCGGCGGAAACTTGTCGTAGCCGTAGTGCCTGGCGATTTCTTCAATCAAGTCGATGCCGCGCGCCACATCGCCGCGCCAGGAGGGCCGAACGCATTCCCAAACGGCATCAGGCGAACCGCTCGCGCCTTTGCGCGCGGGCTGAAATCCGAGCGCCCCGAGAATTTCTTCGATATCGCGATCCGGAACGTCCGCGCCCATCACACGCAAAATCTCTTTGCGGGATACAGAGATCTTGGCGGGAGCCTCGCGGCGCGGATACACGTCCACTACCCCTGCCAGAATTTCGCCGCCGCCGACTTGCTGGATGAGTTCCGCGGCGCGGCGCGAAGCAAGTTCTGCCATTTCCAGGTCGGCGCCGCGCTCGAAGCGATAGGAAGCCTCGGTGCGCAAACCCGAGCGCCTTCGACGTCCGCCGCACGGAAATCGGATCGAACCATGCGGACTCCAGCAGAATGTTGCGGCTGGCGAACCCGATCTCGCTTTCCGCGCCGCCCATCACGCCGGCGATGGCCACCGCCCGCGAAGCATCCGCGATCACGCACATATCTTTTGCCAGCGTGCGCTCGGCGCCATCGAGCGTGCGGATCTTCTCTCCGGCGCGCGCCTGCCGCACCACGATGCGCTTCTCGGCGAGCTTGTCGAGATCGAAAGCGTGCAGCGGCTGGCCGAGCTCGAACATCACGTAGTTCGTCACATCGACTACGTTGTTGATGGAATTCTGCCCGATCGCCTCCAGGCGCTTGCGCAGCCAATCGGGCGAAGGCTGGATTTTCACCCCACGCAGAACCCGAGCTGTGTAGCGGCCGCAGAAGCTCAGGCGCTTCGATCTCCACGCGCGCTGCGTCGGACGCTTTTTCAGCCGCCTCAGCGAGCTTAGGCTGGAGTGGCTTCACCGCCGTGCGATAGATCGCCGCCACTTCGCGCGCCACGCCGTAGTGGCCAAGGCAATCCGGACGGTTCGCCGTGATTTCGGCATCCAGCACCGCCCCGGCAGCGCTCTCTTCGATGGCATCGACAGCCACGCCCGCAAGCGAAAGCCGCGTGCGCAGCTCCGCGGCGGGCGCCGGTACGTCGACAAATTCTTTCAACCAGTCGTAGACAATCTTCATGGGAATTGCCGGAGGAAGCGCACGTCGTTCTGGAACAGCAGCGGTAGTTCCGTAATGCCGTACTTCATCATGGCCAGGCGATCCACGCCCATGCCGAAAGCGAAGCCCGAAAGTTTCGCCGCATCGTATTTGACGAAGCCGTAGACTGCCGGATCGACCATGCCGGCGCCGAAGAGTTCGATCCAGCCCGACTGCTTGCAAACGCGGCAGCCCGAGCCGCCGCACACGTGGCAGGTGGCGTCCACTTCGGCCGACGGCTCTGTGAACGGAAAATAGCTCGGCCGCAGGCGCGTCTTCGCTTTGGGCCCCAGAAATTCACGCACGAAATATTCGACGGTGCCCTTGAAATCGCAGAAGGTGATGTCCGTGTCTACCGCCAGCCCTTCGATCTGGTGGAACATGTAACCGTGGGTCGAGTCAGGATTGTCGCGGCGATAGACTTTACCCGGCACGATGATGCGCACCGGCGGCTGCTGCTTCTCCATGGTGCGAATCTGCATCGGCGAAGTATGCGTGCGCAGCAGGTGGCCGCCACGCGCGCCTTCAATGTAGAACGTGTCCATGTTGTCGCGCGCAGGATGGTGCTCCGGGATATTGAGCGCCTCGAAATTGTAATAAGGTGTCTCGATCTCCGGCCCTTCCACTACGCTGAAGCCGACGGAAAGGAAAATGCGCTCGAGTTCCTCGTAAGTCTGGCGGATCAGGTGGGAAGTGCCGATGGCGCGCTCGACGCCCGGGAGCGAAAGGTCTACGCGGTCACGCGCCGCCGTGTTTTGCTCCGCCGCCGCTTCGATTTCTTTCTGCTTTGCCGCGAGCGTCGCCTCGACGTGCGCCTTAAGTTTGTTCAGCTCCTGACCGACAATGGGTTTGAGCTCTTTCGAGGCAGGCTTCAGCCAATTGTCCGTGATCTGGGAAAGAATCCCAGACTTGCGGCTGAGCCATGTATCCCGAGCCGCTTTCCAATCCAGCTTTTCCTCGGCAATTGTGGAGTCAAAGACTCCGCGTACTTCGGCGAAGAGAGATGTAAGTTTTTCCGGAGAATCGACGCCGAGCTGCGCGAGAGTTTTTTTTGCCGAATCCGTCGTCGTCATGATGAGGGGCCTTTGTAGCGGCCGCCTTCAGGCGGGCGGTTTGCCCGGGCTTGCTTTGTGCAGGCCGAGTTCGCTAGCATCTTCCTATGAATTACCGTTTTTCCGCGCTCATTACTAAAGAAGACGATTTGTACGTTTCCCGTTGCCCTGAACTGGGTGTCACGTCACAAGGACCGGACGTTGAATCGGCCCGCTCTAATCTCCGCGAAGCCATCGAACTGTATTTGGAAACCTGGGGCGGCCCGACGCCACAGGACTCCTCGCAGCAAACCTTCTGGACATTCGTCGAAGTCGCTCGATAGCATGACCCGGTTGCCGAGCGTATCCGGAGAGCGGCTCGTCCGCGCTCTCAAACGTGCCGGTTTCGAGGTTCTTCGCCAAAAAGGCAGCCACGTCGCAATGGAAAAGCGCGCGAACGACAAAGTCTTCCGTACCGTCGTACCCCAGCACGCCACCCTCGCCAAGGGGACACTTTCGGACATCCTCAAGCAGTGCGGGCTCAGCGTGGACGATCTAAACAATCTGCTCTAGCGTCCGCCTGCTCACACACATTTAGACTACGCGGCGGGTTGCGACGGTTTTGCCGGCGCGGCCTTCAGATGCTGCTTGGCCGTTTCGGCCAGCATCGCAAAGCCTTCGGCGTCGCGCACCGCCATATCCGCCAGGATCTTGCGGTCCAGCTCGATGCCGCTGGCCTTCAGCCCGTGAATCAATTGGCTGTACGACGTGCCGTTGGCGCGGGCCGCAGCGCCGATGCGCTGAATCCACAGCGTGCGGTAATCACGCTTGCGCACACGGCGATCGCGATACGTGTAACGCAGAGAGCGGTTCACCGCCTCTTTCGCCGAACGGAATAGCTTTCCCTTGGTGAGGAAGAATCCCTTGGCGTGTTTCAGCAGCTTCTTGCGGCGCGCACGGCGCTTGGTTCCGCGTTTTACTCGGGGCATGGCTCTGTTTCTCCTGTTTTCATTTCAAAATGGATTATTTCACGCGGAGAGGGCGCACAGCCGGGCCGCCGCAGCCGAAAACGGCATGCGATAGCACACGCACTACGCTGGTTCTCCGCGGCGTGTTCATGGGCTCCAGCTCTGAAGCTACTCAGGTCAGGAGCGACGCAAGCCAAAAATTGCGGCTTGCTCCGGCCGGCAGGCCCGCCGCGGCGGGTTACGCGCTGCCTGGCGCGGAAAAATTCAAATGCAAAAACTAGACGCCGTAAGGAAGCGCGAGACGAATGTTGTGAACGTCCGACGGATGCACTTCCACTTTGCCGGCCAACTTGCGCTGGCGGCGCGGTCGCTTGGTGCCCAACAGATGGCGCTTGCCGGAGTGCCAGCGCATGATCTTTCCGGTCGAGGTCATCTTGAAGCGCTTGGCGGCGCCGCGGTGCGTCTTAAGCTTCAGTTTCTTGTTCTTCTTCACAGGTCCTCTTACACGACGAAATTTTAGGCTTGGCCGCCGGCCGCCGGTTGCGACGGGCGCGCCGGAGGTGCAGCCGTAGCACCCTTTTTCGGCGCCAGCAGAGCCAGCAGGATATTCGCTTCCATGCGCGGGCCGAATTCTACTTGCGCGTGCTCGTTGATTTCCTTGAGCAGGCGATCCATCTTTGCGCGGCCCACGTCCTGGTGCGCCATCTCGCGGCCGCGATGGAAGATCATGGCCTTTACTTTGTAACCATCGCCCAGGAAACGGATGATCTGGTTCTTGCGAACCTGGAAATCATGTTCCGCCGTGGACGGCCGAAACTTTACTTCCTTAATATGCGAGCTCTTCTGGTGCTTCTTCTGCTCGTGGGCTTTCTTGCTCTGCTCGTAGAGGAACTTGCCGTAGTCCACGAGCTTGCAGACGGGTGGCACAGCGGTGGGCGAGATTTCCACAACATCCAATCCCGAGTCCCGCGCCGTCTTCATTGCGTCGAACAGGGACATCACCCCGAGCTGATTCCCCGCGTCATCGATCACGCGAACCTCGCGAGCGCGTATGCGCTCGTTGATGCGAAGCCCGCCTGGACTACCTCGTTCTGCGATAAACCCACCTCCGAAAATCGAACTGCTAACTGCTTCCGCATCCCCGCTGCGCCCAAAAAGCTCTCGCGGGGAGACAGGGCGAAAAGTATAGCATGTCTTTCGCAGCGCCCCGCAATAGGGTATTTACCGGGGAACAACGCGCCGGTCGTAGCGCTGCACGTCTACCGCCTCACCGCAGGATCGCAGGGGCCCAGGTTCGACGCCTCAATGCGGATTCGATTCTCCGAGATGGTAACCTTTTGCGCCTCAGCTGGCTTACAAGGGTCGCCTGGAAGCTCAAACGAGTAGATTAAGTGATATGTCGTGACATCTTCTGTGCATTTGCGGCAGTCGAACTCGGATTGTCTCGCGCTCTCCATCGCAGTTCGCTGCAGCAGAGGCGGCCCGCCGATGTATTCCACCGACTGAACGCTTCCGTTCCGGCCTATTTGAAGCCTCAGCTCGACATCCCCGGTAATGTGCGCGGTGCGGGCGATGCGCGGGTACACAGGAAGGCGGAGTTTGGTCAGGACGACGCCGGTCTGGTCCGGCTCCGAGTCGGTGTCCGATTGTGCCCGCGCGGCTCCGGCGCACCCAAACAAAACGATAGCCAAGGCGAAGAAGCCCCAGCGCAGGAAATCACTGCTACGAAATGGCACGGGAATCGGCTTCTTCGCGCAGGTCAGAGAGGAACTCATCGAGCGGCCGGGGTCCAAGGTCGCCCTTGGCACGGTGGCGAACGGAAACCGTGCCGGCCTCCGCTTCCTTGCCGCCCAGAATCAGCATGTAGGGGATCTTTTGCATCTGGGCGTCGCGGATCTTGGCCTGCAGCTTTTCGTTCCGGTCGTCCAGATGGACGCGGAAACCGTTTTCCTTAATCTTCTGCGCGACGACTTTTCCGTATTCTTCGAATTTTCCGCTCAGCGGGAGCACGGAAACCTGCACCGGCGCGAGCCACACCGGGAACGCGCCGGCATAGTGCTCGATGAGCACGCCGAAAAAGCGCTCGACCGAGCCCCAGAGGGCGCGGTGCACCATCAGAGGCTGGTGCCGCGAGCCGTCTTCGCCTACATACTCGAGGTTGAAGCGCTTCGGCAGATTGAAATCGAACTGCACGGTGGTTAGCTGCCACGGCCGTCCGATGGCATCGACCAGCTTCACGTCGATCTTGGGGCCGTAGAAGGCCGCCTCGCCGGGAATGTATTTGTACGGTACTTTCAGGCGCTGTAGAGTGTTCGTCAGCGCATCCTCGGCGTGCTTCCAATCCTCGATGCTTCCGGCGTAAACCTCCGGATGCGTGGGATCCCCTCCGGAAAGTTCCACGACGTAGTCGCTGAATCCGAAGACGCGCAGCACTTCCCAGGCAAACTCGATGCAATCCTGGATTTCCTTCTCGATCTGTTCCGGCATGCAGAAGATGTGCGCATCATCCTGAGTGAAACCGCGTACGCGGAGCAAGCCGTGCAGCACGCCCGAGCGTTCGTAGCGATAAACGGTGCCCAGCTCGGCCAGCCGCACGGGCAGCTCGCGATAGCTGCGCAGGTGCGACTTGAAAATCAGGATGTGGCCCGGGCAGTTCATGGGCTTGAGCTGATAGTCCGCCTTTTCCACTTCCATCGGGCCGAACATGTTTTCGCGATAGAAATTCGCGTGGCCGCTGGTCTTCCACAGATCGAGGCGCATGATGTGCGGCGTAAAAACCAGGTCGTAGCCGCGGCGTGCCAGCTCGTCGCGCAGCCAGTCTTCCATCTGTTTGCGGATGAGCGCGCCCTTGGGATGCCAGAAGATCAGCCCCGGCCCGGCTTCTTCCTGAATGCTGAAAGAGGTCGAGTTCCTGCCCGAGCTTGCGATGGTCGCGGCGCTTGGCCTCTTCGAGCTTGTGCAGATATTCATCGAGTTCCTTCTGATCCACAAAACACGCGCCGTAAATCCGCTGCATCTGCGGATTTCCCTCTTGCCCCTTCCAGTAGGCGCCGGCGACGCTCATCAGCTTGAAAGCCTTGATGCGGCCGGTGGAGGGAATGTGCGGGCCGCGGCAGAAGTCGATGAATTTGCCGGTGGTGTAGAAGGAGACCATCGGGTCGTCGGCCTTTTCCTCCACCAGCTCGCATTTGAATTCCTGATTCGATTTGCGATAGAGATCGAGCGCCTCGGGCTTGGGAATCAGCTTGCGTTCGTTGGGAATGTCTTTCGCGGCCAGCTCGCGCATCTTGACCTCGATCTTTTCGAGGTCTTCAGGCGTGAACGGCTCGTCGCGCAGAAATTCGTAGAAGAACCCGGTATCGATCGGCGGGCCAACGCCGAGCTTCACGTCCGGATACAGTTCAAGCACCGCGGCGGCCAGAAGGTGCGCGGCCGAGTGCCGGAAAACCTGCACGGCGTCGGGATCTTTCGAGGTGAGAATCGAGAGCTTAACGGCGTGGTCGAGCGGGCGCGAAAGATCGATCAGATCGCCGTCCGCGCGTGCGACGAGAGCTTCCTTGGCGAGGCGCGGTGAAATCTGGTGCGCGATTTGCGCGGCTGTGGTGCCGCTGGGCACCTCGCGGACCGCGCCATCCGGTAAGGTTATTGTAATGTTGGACATAGGATTTTTCGGGTCATTATCTGGGCCCAAAGACCGCAATTTTTGGCGATTAGAATCGACCCCGGCGTCTTGTTTTCAATGGGTTAGAGGGCTTTCTGTCCATTTTGTTTGGCGATTAGAAACAACTTTGCGCAGGCCGGGAATCCGGGTTGAGGCGGTGGGCGACGGGCAAGCAGCCATCGGCTTCCGACGTCGCCTCTCGCACCGCATGGCCACGGTTTCGCCTTCCATGAGCCCATATCCTTTCGGCTGCAACTCGTTCGTTCCAACTCTGGCGCTCCAACTCCAGACCGGGCGGACCGGAATGCCCGCAACAGCCCTAAATACCCTAGCACATCCGCTCAAAGATTTCTTCGCGGCATCGTGTAAGGATTTGACGCAGCGACGAGGACAGCAGGCGGTAAATTCTGCGTTATCTTGTGGGCACGGTCCGCCGCGGCGGATGCCGCTACGAAAAGATCACAGCAGAAGGAAGGAACGCTAGCGAGCTGATTGAGTTGGCGTGGTGAAGGCCTCGCGCATCTCGGCAAGAACGGCTTCGGCGGCGGCGCGGGGATTGGGGGCGGCGGTGATGGCGCGGCCGACAACGAGATAGTCCGCGCCGTCGGCCAGGGCGTCATGTGGAGTGACAACGCGTTTCTGATCTTGGTTGCCGACACCTCGCGGGCGAATTCCCGGCGTGACGATCAGCATATTGGGGCCAACGGCTTCCCGAATTTTCTTTGCTTCCTGCCCCGAAGCTACTACGCCATCGCATCCTGCTTCGTGAGCTTTTTTCGCGCGGTGGATGACCAATTCTTCGACCGAGACCGGGAAGCCGAGGTCTTGGATGTCTTGGGCGTCAAAGCTGGTGAGCACCGTGACGGCCAGGAGCTTCAGATTGGAATTGTCGCCGCGCCCGGTAACGGCAGCGCGGACCGTCGGCCCGGCGCCGTGGACGGTGAGGAAGCTGACGCCCATTCCGCCCGCCGCGCGCGTGGCGCGGGTGACCGTTTCCGGCACGTCATTGAATTTCAGGTCGAGGAAGACTTTCTTTCCGCGGCCGATGAGCCAGTCGACGATGCCCGTGCCGCCGATGACGAACAACTCCAGCCCAGCCTTGAAGAAAGACACCGATCCATCGAGCTGCTCGACGATTCGCTGGGCCTTCTCGGCGGAGTCAACATCGAGGGCTACGATCAGGCGGTCTGCGGAGTCGATGCTCATAGTATTTCCATTCTAACTTAGGTCAGCGCTTGCGCGAGGCGTCGAGTTCGTCCCAAGCGGAGTCGGGGAGATCGAGGAAGATGTTGAATTGGCCGGCGCCGCGCATCCACTGGCCACCGTCGATGACCACGCATTCGCCGTTTATATAGTCTGCCTGCTTGCTGATGAGAAAAGATGCGAGGTCGGCCAGCTCTTCGGGACGGCCGAAGCGCTTCATGGGATTGTCTTCGCGGTGTTTTTCTTCGAGTTCCTTCGAGGGGAGCAAGCGCGAGAACGCGCCCTGCGTTGGGAACGGGCCGGGTGCGATGGCGTTCACGCGGATGTGATAGCGCGCCCATTCGACTGCCAGCGAGCGGGTCATGGCCAGGACGCCGGCCTTGCCGCACGCGGAAGGCACGACGAAGCCCGAGCCGCTGTTGGAGTCAGCGTAAGTAGTGACGATGTTGAGGATTGTGCCGGGCTGTTTGGCGGCGATCCACTTGCGGCCGAGAGCGAGCGTGCAATAGAAGGTTCCCTGCAGCACGATGCCGATGACGGCGTTGAAGGCATTGGGCGAAAGTTTTTCGGTGCGGGCGATGAAGTTACCGGCGGCGTTATTTATGAGCGTGTCGACGGCGCCGAATTCCTTTTCGGCTGCCGCGACCATGGCCTCGACGGCGGCGAAATCACGGATGTCGGCCGAGACGTAGGCTGCGCGGGCGCCTTTGGCGCGAATGTCAGCGACCGTCTGCTTCAGCGGATCTTCACGGCGTCCAGCAAGAAAGAGCTGCGCGCCGAGCTCGGCAAAGCGCAGCGCCATGGCGCGGCCGAGGCCGGTTCCACCACCGGTGATCAAGATGGTGCGGCCCTTCAGCAGATCGCTTTGAAACATGAGTGATTCCTCCCCACGGAATGCGCCAGGATCCTTCCCAGATCGTTCTTTCCGCACCATTGTTTCCAGATCAGGCCGCAACTGCAAGCCAGAGATTTATTTCATAAGGAGTGAAGGCGGAAAAAGGTGGTGCCGGATTGCCCGACGTGTTATTAGTCGGCGGTACTGGCCGCCGTGGGAGGCGCGAACATGGGGAAGTTCTTGGTCGGTGTGATCATCGGAATTGTGGCGTTTCCGGTGCTTTTGGCGCTCTATTTCTTTACCGGGCACGTGCCGGCCGGTGTTGCGGATCGTCCATTTCCGCTGGAGAAGTTCATCGCCGGAGGCGCACTCTACGCGAGCATCAATAAGGAAGCGCCGAAGCGCGACCTATCGAGCTTCACGAAGGAAGATATTGTCGCCGGGGCAGGCGTCTACCGTCACGCGGACTGCCAGGATTGCCACGGGTTCCCAGCGGGCGTGCCCCCGCGCGAGACTCACGTGCTTTATCCTCCCGCGCCGTTGCTCTTCAGCGCTGACGGGATGGTCACCGACGATCCGGTGGGCGTGACTTACTGGAAGGTGAAGAACGGCATTCGGTTGAGCGGAATGCCCAGCTACCAGAGCCGGTTGAGCGACCAGGAAATGTGGCAAGTGGCGGCTTTCGTAGCGAGCGCGGATAAATTGCCTCCCGAAGCGCTCGAGTTGCTGAAGCCGCGATTTCCGCCGCCCGGCACGACTCCTGGCGGCGCGCCCACTCCCACGCCCCCGGCTGGACAGAAATAGCCGCAGCAGGGCGGGTCACAGACCCGCCCCTACAAAGAGCAAGATGACGCGTCGAGCCTGTGGACCAGCGGGCGCAGCAAGCAGCGCCTCTGCGAAGAAAAGCAAAATCCATTCGGCAGGGTGTCGTCAAAAATCGGCGTGGAAGCGAATCGTGGGAACGAGCACCGGGCCGCGAACCATGTTGTAGCCGGGATTGTTGATGTGCTGCAGATCGAAAGATGCGAAGAACCCGCGCCAGATATGCGTGGTGTAGAATCCCTCGAAGATTTTTTCAGGGCCGTAGGTAAGTCCCCCGTCACCGAGAATAAACCCCAAACCTCCTAGAGCCAGATATTGCTGATGCGCGGCTACGATGCCATTGGCGACGAATGCGACGCCTGCGCGATCGTATTTGCGATGCCAGGATTCTCCGGGAGCGAAGGCGCCTAGCTCGATCGTGCGATCGTCCTCAGTGTAGGCGAAAGATTCGTTGCGGCCGTCGCTCCAGCCCACACGCCCAAAAACTCCAACTGCCGGCGTGATCTCCTGCTCGAAGTTAAGCTCAAAGCCGTATTTGTGGCGGCCCTGGCGACGAGTGGCGACGATGTCGGGAGTGGTCGTCTCTCCAGCAAGGAATTCGGCGTTGGCCAGCTCGTAGTTTCCCATGTTTGCGGTGTTCAGGTAGCTGAGCAGACGCACCGCGCCATCGCGATGGACGATGAGCTTCCCCTGTGCTACGAATTCGAGATTTGCGGCGCGAGCGCGGGCCACGTCGGCGTCGAGATAGATGCCGTTGGCGACCTTGGGCATCAGCGCTTCGCCGAAACGGGCGGTGAACCAGTGATCGTCGTATTCGATGATGACGCCATCGGTGTAGCCGCGCGTGTTGGCGGCGTAGTCGTAGGCGCCGTCGTTGTCGACCGTCCAGTTGAGGAACTGCAGGTGGCTGTCCGATCCCCACGTGTTTAGGTCGAAGAAATCCGCCATGCCGAATTTGCCCACACGGATCTCAATGCGACGCGCGGGAAGCGAAGTGGCGAGATGGAGAGGGTCGCGCTCGACCTCGATGCGCTCGTTGCTGAGCGGGATGATCTGGCGCAGCATTAGCCGCGCGAGATAGGGTGTTTCGCCAAGCGTCGGATTGCGTACGACGTCGAGGTTGGTAAAGCCGGCCAAGCCGAACGCCGCACCGATGCCGTGGCCCGCGGCCATTTCGATATCCAGAAAGCCTTCCGTGGTCGAGGTGAGTTCGTAACCGAGATACAGCGTCAAGACCTGTGAGGTGGCGTTGTCCGCAAGAGGCGGAAGGCTGTGCGGGCCGCTGTATTCCGCAGGGAACTCGGGATGCCACTGCAGAACGATGTTCGCCTGGCCTGAAATCCAATAGCGGCTGGTTTCCGAATGCGGGAAAACGGTGAGCGGTTCGCTCTGACTTGAATCATCCGAGGCCGGGGCGGGTGCGGACGGAGGTGCAGCCGGAGGTTGCTGATCGGATTGGGCTGCCGGTGTTGCGGGCGTGGATGCAGCAGACGGGGTCGCATCTGACGCTTGAGCGCGGACAAGCGTGGAGAGCGCAAGGCACAGCAACGCGAGCAGCGAGATTCGCAAGCCGAATTGGCAGGAGCGGAGCAGCATTTTCGGAGTGGAGATCCATCCCGGTTTATTCGAACCGACAACGCCTACAGCGGGGACGACCCAGCAGTAGAACACGCAAGCGTCCCGGTGATGCATTAACGAAGCGTGAAAAGAGCGGGGTATACTTGTCTCCGCTCCAGGTTCTTGATACCATACCCCCCTAGGGTAGACAAGAGAAATGTCCCATTTATCGCGAGAAAAGCTGGATTTGGTAACTCGTACCAAGAAGATCATCGGGCAACTCGAGAGCGCTTTACGGGCCTTGAGCGCCGACGAACCCTGTGCCGACGTGCTACAGCGCCTGGCGGCAGCGCGCGGGGCCATCAACGGTCTGATGGGCGAGTTACTGGAGGATCACGTCCGCAACCACATGCCGAGGAATTCGAAGTCCTCAGAAGAGGCGGCCGAAGACGTGATCGAAATTATTCGCAGCTACCTGAAATAACCCTTCGCTCGTGGCTGCGAATGCGTCGCTGTCAGTCTGGCCGGCCCCGCTATTGGGAGGCGCTGGGCATGACCAGCTTTCCGACGATGGGAACGGGCAGCGCTCCCTGGTCGAGAACCATGTCGTGGTACTTGAGCATGTCGAAGTTCTTTCCCGCCGCAGCCTGATATTTCTGGCGCAGCTCCAGCCATTCGCGAAGGCCCACGAAATAAGTGGGCAGCTGCGTGGAGCTTAGCTTGGCTCGCACTAACTTCCCTTCCGCTTCGGCCTGGGTCTGAAATGCGTCCTTGGTCATGAGGTCCATGGCCTGGGCATCGGTCATTCCCATGGTCTGCATGCGCACGTCGAGAATGGTGTTGGCCAGCAGGCGCAGGCGGATTTTGCGCATGGTCATGCGGAAGCGCGGATCGTTGTTGAGGAAACCTTCGTCCATCATCACTTGGGCGCCGTACTCCGCCCAACCCTCAACGTACGCGCCGTTCCCGAAGATGGCGCGAAGCAAGCGGCGCGATTCCGGCTGAATGTCGTTGGCGTGTTCGCCCTGGACATAATGTCCCGGCAGAGCCTCGTGGAGAGTGAGCCACTTCAGCATGTAGTTGTTGTATTCCCGCAGCTTCGATTCGGCTTGGGCCTCAGGCATTTTGGGGTCGATGGGCGTAACCCAATATTCGGCCTCGGCCTGCGGTTCAAGCGGCGGCGCGCCGTGGAATCCGGCGACGGAATAGATACCGCGCATGAAGGGCGGCGTGGGAATGACCTTCAGATTGTCGCGTGGGCCGAGCGAGACAATTTTCTTATCGCGAATGAATTGAGTGATGCTGAGGATGTCCGATTCGATCGTCTGCTGCAGTTGATCTCGGCGGGGGTGGTCGTCGGCGATCTTGTCCAGCACTTCCCCGATGATCTTGTTCTCGCGATCGCGGCCGGTAAGGTCGGTGTGCTCGCCGTGGCTGGGGAACATTTCGGCATGCAGAGGCAGGGCGAGCTGCAGCATTTCCGCGCGCACTTCGCGGAGTTGCTGCTCGGCGTCGGCGAGCAGGGCTTGGGGAGTGACGTCCGTTTCCATCACCAGGCGGAACTTTTTATCGTAGAGGTCGGTTCCGAGGCGCCAGGTGTGAGTCGAGGGGCGCTTGGCGAGATCTTCCCGAAGCCAGTCGGAGAAGCTCTTCAGCGCGGCGATGGCCGGCGGAGCGACGCGGTCGTATTCAGCTTTGAGCGGCGAGCCGTCGGGAATTTCTTTGGCCAGGGTGTTCTGGATCAGGTCCACGTTGCCGTCGTTTTCCTCAATGGCCGTTTGGATGAAGATGGGATCGGAATCGTTCAGGTAGGCCTTCACCTGATCGAGCAGGCGCGGCACTTGGCTGACGCGAGAGAGCGCGTCACCAACGCGCACATCGTGGGACGCGTAGGTTTGGGTCAGCGGGAGGAAGATGGCGTTGCCGATGAGTTCCACCGGCACGGTGGGGTTGTGGCGATAGTTTTGGATCTCATCGAACTCCAAAAGGCTCAGCCCGATCTGATCGTCGATAAGTTGCCAGTCGGCGGCGTCCTGGGGAACGAGCCGCGACACGGGGGTTTCCTTGCGAAAGCGCTCGCGCCAGTGGGCATAGAAAGCGCGCTGCTTGGCCATGGCATCCAGGCTCAAGTCGTCGAGCTGGGCGTCGAGGTCGACTTTCTTTCCCGTTTTTGGATCCACGTAGGAGTGGTATCCAGCTGCCGAAGCGTTGGAGGGCGAGAGCACCAGCGACTCTTTCACAAATTGATCGCTCAGCTTGGCAAACTTACGGGAGCCCGCAGGCTCCTTTGCGGCGCCGGGCGACTGAGCTCCTGCCTGCAAAGGCGCGGCGAACAACACGGCGACTGACAGTGCTGCGGCGAGAATGGAAGTGACATAGGACGCCATTGGCAAGTTACCTCCCCGAGTGCAAGCCCTCGCGCCAGTGTACACCGAGGCGCGCGAGATGGCGTCGCTGCGGCAGCTTCTTATTGACAATCGCGGCGGCCATGCGTAGCGTTGATTTGTGCGCTATCATTCACACATCGGCATGGGGTGTTGTTGCCCGCCACCAGCAGGCGTGTGAAGGATAAACGCTAGTTCTTAACCACAGATTAGCCAACATCCTGACCCGCCGCCGGACAGATCGTTCGCCGGGCGGGTTTTTTATTGAGGCAGACCTGAAATGAAAGTCTCGAATTCACAGTGGGCCGCGGAGCTCTCCGGAAAATTGCCGGAAGCGATGGCTCGCGAGATCGACATCTTCGATACAGAAGTGGCGCTACGCAAGCAGGGCAAAATGGACGAGCGCCTGTTCGCCGAAACGCGCCTGCGCCGCGGGACTTACGGCCAGCGGTATGACAACGGCCAGCGGCACGATGGAAAGAAAGCCCAGGAGGTCATCTACCCCTCCGGCTCGCTGACCAAGGGTCCGAACACGATGTGGGACGCGCCGGGCATGCAGCGGATCAAGATTCCCGGCGGCGGAATGAATGCCGAGCAATTGGAAACCATGGCCGACCTTGCGGAAGAATACTCGGACGGCATCGCCCACGTGACTACGCGGCAGGATTTTCAGCTCCACTACGTGCACATCGAGGACACGCCCAGCCTGATGCGGCGATTGGCGGCTGCGAATATCACCACGCGCGAAGCGTGCGGAAATTCCGTCCGCAACGTGACGGCCTGCCCGTACGCCGGCGTCTGCCAGGACGAAGCCTTCGACGTGACGCCCTATTCCCGGGCGCTCGCACGCTTTTTGCTGGGGCATCCGGATTGCCAGAATTTCGGGCGCAAGTTCAAGCCGGCGTTTAGCGGTTGCTGGCAGCACGCTTGCGGACTTACGAACATGCACGACCTAGGTTTGATCGCCAAGAAACACACGGAAAACGGAAAAGAAAAGATTGGTTTCGAAATGTATGTCGGTGGCGGCTTGGGCACGGTCCCTTACATGGCGAAGCTGTTCGATTCGTTTGTGCCGCCGGAGGAGATTCTGCCGCTCTCGCAGGCTATCGCGCGCGTGTTCGGGCGGCTGGGCGAGAAAAAGAATCGCAATCGCGCGCGTATCAAGTTTTTGGTGAACGACCTGGGGATCGAGAAGTTCAAGGAACTGGTTCTGGAGGAGCGCAAGACGCTGCCTTACGATCCGCGATGGACGAGCTACATCGCCGACGAGCTGCGCGAGACGGAAACGGCGCTTCGGCCCGCGGGCGCCCAACCTTCCACGGGTTCCGCTGCGTTCGAGCGCTGGCGGAAGAACAACATTCGTCCTCAGAAACAGGATGGCTACGTGACGGTCACCGTCGGGCTTCCGCTCGGCGACATCACTTCCGATCAGTTGCGGTCGCTTGCCGATATCGTCCGGAAATTCACGAAGGAAACGATTCGCACCACCGTCGAGCAGAATTTCGCGATTCGCTGGGTCAGCAAGGCCGACCTTCCAGAGCTCTATACGGAGTTAGCCGCGGCGGGCCTCGGGGGGCCGGGCGCGGGCACCATCCTGGACATTGTTTCTTGCCCGGGAACGGACACCTGCAAATTGGGCATCTCCTCTTCGCGAGGATTGTCGGCCGAGTTGCGCAAGCGGCTGGAGGAGAAGAGCTTCGAATTGGATGAAGCGGTACAGAACCTACATATAAAGGTCAGCGGATGCTTTAACAGCTGCGGGCAGCATCACGTGGCGGATCTTGGATTCTACGGGGTCAGCCGCAAGGTCGGCGGATTTGCTGTCCCTCACTTCCAGGTGGTGCTTGGCGGAGAGTGGGAACACAACGGCGGTTCCTACGGGCTGCCGGTGGCGGCGGTGCCGTCGAAAAATATTCCACAGGTGGTCACGCGCCTGACGTCACACTACGTGGCTAACCGCGAGGGTAAAGAGACATTCAAGGAGTTCGTGAAACGCGTCGGAAAAGTAGAGCTGAAAAAGCTTCTGGATGACCTTACGAAACCTCCGGCCGGCGACAGATCATTCTTCAGCGATTGGGGCGATCCACGAGAATACAGCCTGGAAGATCTGGGTGTGGGCGAGTGCGCGGGAGAAGTAGTTTCTTCGGTGGAGTTCGATCTGGCCGCAGCCGAGCGCGAAGTATTTGAAGCGCAACTGGCGTTCGATGCCGGGCAAGTGAAAAAGGCGGGAGACTTGGCCTACTACGCGATGGTGCACGCGGCCAAAGCGCTGGTGAAGATCGGCTTTCCGAATATTTCGGACGACGAAGAACAGATCGTTTCCGAATTCCGTTTGCGCTACTACGACACGGAGAAGTTTTTCGATCCCTTCGCCGGCGGAAAGTTCGCGCAGTACTTCTTCGATGCGCACGCGAAGAGCAAAGAGCCGCGCACGCCGGACAACACGCGGTACCTGATCGACGAGGCACAGCTCTTCATCGATGCGTCGCACAGTTGCTACAACCGCCTGGGCACTTCCGTCGCTGTGTAGCGCGCCGCGAAATTACAAAGGAACATTTTCGGATGAATCTTCAGCATGTGAATGTGAAGTTGCTTGCGAGCGACCCACAAGAAGTCGATCTCGAGCCGTTGGTACCCATTTTCCATTCGTGGATCGAACAGAAGGTGTTTGAGGAGCTGTTGCTCGACGTGGCCGACTATCGCCACGTGCCGGCGGGCCCGGGAGTTATTCTCATCGGCCTACAGGCGGACTACAGCGTGGACAATACCGGCGATCGCTTGGGCGTGCGGTACAACCGCAAAGCCGCGCTGGACGGAGATAATCAAGAGTGCTTGCGGCAGGCGGCGCACGCGGCGCTGACCGCTTTCCAACGTTTGGAGCAGGAGCCTCGGCTAAGTGGCAAACTGCGGTTCAACGGACAGGAGATTGAGGTATTCGTTAACGACCGCCTGGTAGCTCCGAACAGCGAGGCCACCCGCGAAGCCCTCCGCGCCGACTTCCAGACATTCTTTGCGGAGCTTTTTCGCGGCGCCGACTTTTCCTTCGCCTACGACACTGACCCGCGCCGGCTTTTCGGGCTGACGCTTAAGGCGTCGCGCCCCTTCCCCGTCGCCGAATTACTGCGAAACCTCGGATACTGATCTTCAAGCCTCAAAGATATTTGATCAGCATGACCTCGTTGCGCGCCTCATTGTAAACCAGCTCGTCGACCAGAGCCTTGGTCATCATGAGGCCCAGGCCGCCCGGACGAAGGCCTTTTTCCTCGCGCGCCGCTGTGTGAGCGAGGGGGTCGTCGTCTGGATTATTGATGGCGGCATGCTTCAGTTCTTCGAGACGGAAGCCGGGCCCGGGGTCATCGATGCGATAGACGATGGCGCGCTCGGTGCGAACGAATGAGATCCGAACTTTCTGATTGGGATCGTGGCGTCCGCCCCATTCCACGGCGTTATTCAGGAGTTCGCGAAACGCGAGACCAATGGCCTCACGCTGTTCCTGCGGCAGATCGATTTCCAAACGCGCCAGAAAACTTTGCACGCGCTTGGTAATGGTGCGATCGCATGGAACCAGGAGTTCCACCCAGTTGGGGGTTGCCGAAAGCACTTCGATCGGGGGGCTGGCCGACTCGGCCGAGAGAGCTTCGTTGACGAGGTCGAGCAGCAATCGGGCCTCCACGGGCTTTGCGAGAAAGTGATACACGCGGCCGCGCAAGGCGCGCAAAAGAGTTTCGGACGTTTGGTCCGAGGTCATGATTACGATTTTGGGAATGTAAGGCTCGTCGCGGAGAAGCTCCAGCAGGTCCAAGCCGCTGATCTTCGGCATCCAGATGTCGAGGAAGACGATATCGAACTTCTTCTTTCGCAGCGCTCGCAATCCAGCTTGGCCGTCGGCGGCGGTGGAAACGGCCATGCCGGCGGACTTCAGGATGCCTCGCATCATCTTTTGGGTAGTGGCGTCGTCATCAACAATGAGGATATCGGGCATGAGAGGCTCCGTACGTAACCCTAAAACCGCGCCTGTAGTCAGCGACGGGGAGCCCGCCTCGCGCGGTGTGGAGATTTCCGTGCGGGCTGTTTACCCCGGCCAGACATGGAAGGATTTCGGCTCGCGGGCGCGGCGTATTCTCTCAGTTTGGTATCCAATCTGGCAAGCGCTTCATCGAGCCTACGAAAGGCCGCGGTTGCCGCCGAAAGGTTACCCTGGCGGCCCATTTGCTGAAGGTCCCGAGCGCTTTCCACGGCGTCTTCGGCGCCGAAAATAGCAACCGCGCCCTTCAGGGCATGGGCAGCGGACGCCAGCGCAGGCGCGTTCTTGCGGGCGATGGCCTGCTGGATCTTGCGACGCTTTACCGGATAGTCCTTCAGGAACGTTTTGGCGATGCTGCGCAAAAGCTTTGGGTCGCCGCCGACGCGGGCGAGGAGAGAGGAATCAGCGGCCGTCGCGGCCCCGGGTTCGCCGCGTTTGGGCGGAGCTGCGGTTGCGCCGAGGGTAAAGCGAGCGATGGTTTGGTTCAACTCTTCCGCTCGGAACGGTTTGCCAAGGTAAGCGTCGAACCCCGCGGCCAGCAGGCGCGCGTGGTCCTCTTCCGTATTATTGCCGGTGAGGGCGAACATGATTTGGCGGCCGCCGCCCGGCGTTTCGCGGGCGCGAATTTTCTTCGTGACGTCCACGCCGCTCATGCCCGGCATTTCTTCGTCGAGCAGCACCACGTCGAACCGCCGCTTGGCAAGAGCGCGGAAAGCCTCCAGACCGGATTTCACGGCGAGGACTTCATGGCCTTCGCGTTCGAGCAAGACTCCCGTCAATTCACGGATCGCGGGGTCGTCTTCGGCGAGCAGTATCTTCAGAGGCGCTTGGCTGCGTGGGCCGGCTTGCGCGGAAGCGCGCAGGGAAGGCGCCGCTGAGTCCGCGCGAATGGCTCGCGGCAAGCGAAACCAGAAGCGGGCGCCGCGATGTGGAAGCGATTCACACCCGATGGATCCGCCCCAGCGTTCGACGGTGATGCGGCAGAAGTAGAGCCCCAGGCCGGCCTTGCCTCCGCCTTCTTTGCCCTTTGAGAAAAGAGCAAATGCCTCGGAAGGCTTGAATTCCTTGGGCAGGCCGGGACCTTCGTCATCCACGAAAGCCTTCACGTAGCCGCCGTCATCGGACAATCCAATGCTGACGACGGACCCCTTCGGTGCGTGGCGAAGTGCGTTCTCGATGAGATTTGAAAAGATGCGCATGAGGCGTGATTTTTCGCCCACAACGCTCCAGCGCGCGTCGCGATCGACTCCCGCGTCCAGGCGAATTGCCGCCTCATGCGACTGGAACACCGGTCCAAAGGCCGCTACGGTTTCCTCGGCGCAGGTGAGGAGGCTAGGCGCGGTATGGACTGCTTCACCGCCTCCCATCGCGGAGTCGATATCCATGGCGAAGGCCTGAAGCACGTCGCGAATCATGCTCTCCTGGCGTTCCGATTGTTGTCTGCCGAGTTCGATCAGCCGCTTCGAGCCTGGCGTCGTCGCTTCGTGCTCGAGCACATCGAAGCAGCCTCGCATGGCGGTAAGCGGCTGGGAGAGATCGTGAATGATGCAATGCAGCAGAATTTCTTTCTTTTGAATTTCCTTCAGCAGGCGTTCGTGAACCAGCAAAGAGTCGCGGGCGGTTTGCAGAACGCGGGTGCGCTCCTGAAATTCTTCCTGTGCGCTGTGGATGGAGAGAATGCGCCTCCCCATGAGGCGCCAGGCGCGGGCCTCGAGCGGGATTTCGCGTCCCCCGGCAACGCTCTCAACCCAGGCGCCGGATTCGACGGGCCAAGCCGCATCGGAATTCCAGTGCTCTTCCGCGTCCAGGAGAAATGCTTCAAGGAATGGAGAGCGGTCGGCCAAAGACAGGACTTCGCCGGCGACGGCCTCGCTGCCCCAAACTTCCTGAAACCATCTGGGCGGGTCATACAACAGAACGAATTGTCGGTCGCCGCGGTGCTCGCAAAGCGCGTAACCCAGGAGTTGAAGAAGTTCGGTCGGCAAGGAAGACATCATGCACCGAGCATTTTTTCAGTTAGCTTTTGAAACGCTGCTTCCACGTTTTCGCCGGTTTTCGCACTCGCTCGCATCACGTCCCAACCTTTGCCGGCGAGCTGGCCCTCCAGACCAGGATCAATTTCCCACGACGGCGCAAGGTCGGCCTTATTAAGGATGAAGACGAAAGGGAGAGAACCAACAGCCTGCCGAACTCCTTCTTCGAGCGAAAGCGCCTTTTCAATCGTCAGGCGGCGAGTGCCGTCTGCTACCAGCAGAAAGCCCGAGGATCCTCGCACGTAGGACCAGCGCATCTTTTGGAATTCGTCCTCCCCGTACAGATCCCAAAGAACCAGGGTGACTTCCTGCGGGCCGAGCTGCACCGTCTTCTTGTCTATCTTGACGCCCACGGTCGTATGGTAGACATCGGAATAGATGCTTTCGACGTAGCGGCGTACGAGGCTGGTTTTTCCCACTGCGAACGAACCCAGCATGCAGATTTTCTTCTGAAGCATGCCCCTACATTACACTAGGACTTCGGAGGAGCGGCCGCGGAAACGCTGAACGTGACGCTGCGATTTTCTTGTCGGGCTTCCTCATCGGTTTCCGGCCGCAGAGGCTCGGTGGATGCGACGCCCGTGGGGCGCACGGAGCCGCGTGGCGCGCCGGCGCGCGTCAATTCCCGAGCAACGCCATCGGCGCGATTCCTGCTGAGAGGTTCGTTGGTCGATTCGGGACCCGTGCTGTCACTGTGGCCAATGACCTCCACGGCCACGCTCTTATGAAGTAGCTGCGCCTTCTGCAGAAACGACGTTACTTGAGGGGCCAGCAGCTTCAAAGAGGTCGATTGGTCGGAGGAAAGCTCCGCGCTACCGACCGGGAATGTGAGCACCGTCGACCGAATGACGCCCGCGAGGCGCTGGAATTCGGCTTCGGTCGCGCCAATCAGATGGGACACGTCCAGATCACGAATTCCAGGGATTGTTGACGCACGCGAGGGGAAGGTTGCCAGCCAATCGTCGGGTGCGATTCCCTGTGCGTGCAAAGTTCCGTCCACGACTGTGAGGCTGACGCCCGCGGGGGGTTTCAACAGGGCCACGGCGCGCCGCTGAAGAATCGGATCGTCGAGGGCGTAGTAAGCACCCCAGTGGAACTCGGCCTGGCGCGGATCGAGTCCCGAGCTTCGCAACAGAACCTGCGGGTCGGCGGAGAGTGGATCGCGCAGGCCGCTAATCACAAAATGTCCGCCCTGGCGCCCGAACGAGGTCACGACAATGCCGGGCTGGTCGCGAAGAGAGTTCACGTAGCCACGCCATTGATGATTCCGCCATGCGCTGAACGCCCACCAGCCACCAAGAAGGATCGCCAGAACACTGGCAAAGACGACAACGTAGGGCTTCGGGCGTAGGCTCTGTTTTTCACGATAGTGCGCTTCGAGGCAATCCGTAAGATCTTCCGTGGCGGATAGGAACGGAGCGGTCTCGCCCTGGAACCGTTCGAGCTGCTGGCCGAACTTCCGGTGAATGTTTTCGACTGCCTCGACCAAATCCGAGCGATACGCCGGCGGAGCCATGCCGCGAATGACCGCGGCGATGACGGCGTGAGGGCCGTCTTCGATCCAAACCTCGAGTTCGCCGATTTGAAGTTTTTCGATCGCTTGCCCCTGCGGCGACTGGAACGAATCGCGCACGAAATCCTGTATGGCCGAAAGCATTCCGGAGACGAGACTGGGGTCCTGCATAGCCACGGCCGGCGCAACCACATGGCAGAGGGGAAGGCCCGTTTTCTTGTGGATCAAGAAGACTTGCTCGGTGCGGAAGACCAAGCTATGCAGCAGCACGACTTCGGAAAACGGACCGGCCGGTGCGGAGAGCTTCGAAGCGCCACTGCAGCCCGCGAAGCGAAAGGCTCTGCTCCATCGCTTCGTTGAATGATTCGAACATAAACCGAAGCGTTTGCAGAATGGAGCGCCGGATGGCCGGGCCCATTACCGGGAAGAGAGCGTCGGCGAGGGTTCCGGGGTCCTTGCGAACCGATTCGCGCAGCGCGGCTTCGACGGTGGGAGCGAGCGCTTCTCCCAAGGCATCCTCTCCACCTTGCTCGCGGCGCAACTGGATAGCCTCGGGCAGCACGGCGCTGAGGTCGCTCGCGCGTTGTTCCGGATTCTCGACGCGTTCGCGCAGGCGCGCGAGATCCTCTTGCTCGGGCGCAAGAATCAGGTGGCGGAGCTTCTCAAATGATTGCCCGGCGTCGGCCGACACATCTTCCTCGGGATCGAGAGGAAGCCGAATTACGGGATCATCTGCCATAGAAGTTCGGGACGGCGAAATTCAGCATTCGAACGCCGGACGACGCCTGCTCTGGCGAGCTCGCGCTTATTTCCCAGGAAGTTCCAGCTCATCCTTTAGCCGTAGCGCCATCTCCGTCAGCAAATCGGCAAGCGTCGCGCGGTCGGTCTTCTCGTTTCGTAAGGATTCAGCCTCGCGTTCGAGGGCGGACTCCATCTCGCTGTGCGCTTTGTGGATTTCATTCGACAGCGCCTTTGATTGATCCAAGATTCGCGTACGCAAGTCGCCCTGGGCGGACGCAAGGTGCTCGTCGAGTTGAGACAATCGATTCTCGAGCGCCTTGGAACTATCTCGCGTCTCGCGCGTGAGTTCCTTGATCGCATCGACGCGCTCTGTTTTTTCGCTTTTCAATCGCTGATGAAGCGACTCCACTTCCTGCTGAACGAACGACTCCAGGGAATCGAAGCGCTTCTTGAGATCGTCGCGAAGGGCGTCGGCGGCCTTCGCCAGGCGTTCTTCCAAACGCCCGAAGCGCTTGTCGTAGTCGCGCATCTGCGAGCCGAAGAGAATGTCGCGAATCTTGTCTACATTGGCTCCTTCCCGAATGTCTCCGTTTCCGGGAATCTTTTCTTCGTTATTGGCTGACATGGCTTTCCTGCCTCCCTTTTTGATAGTGGCCTTGGCGCGCTTAGTGGGCTTATGTGGCATCGCAGCACACTACTACGACTCGGCGCAACGGGCAATATGGAGTCGCATATTGCCGTCGGCCCCTGGGAGCTCGCTCAAGGGGTACCCGTACTGCTACGAAAAACGGCAAAAAGTTCTCACGAGGACTGCCGCGAAAGCGAGCATGAATCGCACGAAGACGATTTGGGTCCGCTGATGGAACAACGGGGGCAACAAGCCGGAATTCCGGTCAAGTACCTGCTGCCGGAAATGGACGCCCTGTCGGGCGGCGATTACCGTTCCTACTTCCTTCTGTGCGACAACCACTGGTCGGCCCACGGGAGTGCTGTGGCGGCCGATATCTTGCTGTCTTGGCTTGCCTACAAGGCAACTCAGTGACGGTGTCGCGCGGGAGGCACCAATCCAGGGCAGTACTGTCACTAAATCGGGTCGCAAGTTACAATGTTTCGAGAGGTTAATTCGGAGGGGTAGGAAAGTGGTTGACTCCGGCGGTCTTGAAAACCGTTAGGCCCGAAAGGGTCTCGTGGGTTCGAATCCCACCCCCTCC